>CAVQJD010000013.1:0-40186 GCA_963712695.1 uncultured Gammaproteobacteria bacterium | reverse complement strand
ATTTTATGTCCTCTACTTCTTCGGTTTGTCTCTGCTTTATCATCTTGATCCAAATCAACTGACGGGGTCGGCTTTTCTAGCATGTCCTCAGCCAGGCATTTGGATAAGCATGAGGAATGGCGCGCATAATATAATTCATTGAACCATTCGATCACAGGCGCATTGCAGCATAGACGGCTGGGTCTGCCTGGCAGCGAGTGTTTGATGCTGCTGGCGCGGTGCAAGGATCGTTTATTGATGGTGGCATTTACTCCCTCACGTGGTATTTTCCGTAACCGCTGTGCACCGTCGACTGGATCGCTATTTGCTACGAGTTCCATTATAAATATAGCCATGCAGGCCGATATGCTACTAGTCAAAGGGGAATAAACTGTCCGCGGAATGTACTGGCTTTCCTTCAAAAAGAAGCAGGAAAAACAGGTCACTGGCTTGATTCTGCCGGGTGGTGGGGCGCGTAATGCCTACCAGGCCGGGGTGCTGAAGGCGATTGCCGACATGTTGCCGGAGGATGTCGAGAACCCGTTTCCCGTTATCTGCGGTACTTCGTCCGGTGCACTTAATGCCGTGTTGCTGGCGAGCAGTGCAACCCGTTTCCGGGAAGGTGTCGACAGGCTCTGGGGCATCTGGTCCAATTTCCATGTCGGCAAGGTTTTCAAGGTCGATGGCTGGACGGCCTTAGTGAGTGCATGGCGCTGGGCGACGACCTTTCTTCTGGGTGGTCTGGTGAAGAACCAGCCCGCTTCAGTACTCGACAATACCCCGCTGCGCGAATTACTGGAACGGCATATCCGGTTTGCCAGAATTCAGCAGGCGATCGACAGTGGCGCGCTGCGCGCGATTTCCGTTACGGCATCGGGATACACCAGTGGCCTGTCTGTCAGCTTCTTCCAGGGACTCGGCGACCTTGTGCCATGGAAGCGCACCCGCCGCAGCGGCCAGCCGACAGAACTGACACTGAATCACCTGATGGCATCATCAGCAATCCCTGTATTGTTCCCGGCAGTCAAGTTACGCAATGAATATTTCGGTGACGGTTCCATGCGCCAGACGGCACCATTGAGTCCGGCATTACACCTGGGAGCCAATCGTCTGCTGATAATCGGTGTCAGAAATACCAAACAGGACCTGCCTCCGGATGATGAGCGCGATGTTCATAACCCCACGTTTGGACAGATTTCAGGCTATATCTTTGACAGCCTGTTTATGGACAGTCTGGATGCGGATATCGAGCGACTGCGACGCATCAATCACACTATTACGGAGACCAAGGAAAAGCGCGTTGTATATGGCGAAACACACCTGCGTCAGATCGATTACCTGGTTATCTCGCCGAGTGAGGATGTGCGCGAAATTGTAGCTAAATATATCGATAATTTTCCGACTTCAGTACGTATTCTGCTGAAGGGAGTCGGCGCGCTGACGCGCGAAGGTCGGCCGCTGATGAGCTACCTGATGTTCGATGCACCCTTTTGCAAGGAATTGCTTGACCTCGGATATCGCGATGGCCTGGCGGCCAGGGAACAAATCCTGCACCTGATCGGTTACGATAATCTTATTGGTGCCGAGGAAGCCGCTGGTTAGCCTTCACCAGCTAGACCTGTTGCAAACAAGTCCGCTGGCGGGTTAGTTGCGTTGCCGGTCCTGGCGACGCCAGCGATCGACGATATCGTCAACATCCAGATCAGTAGGCCCCGTACACCAGTGCCGGAAGAAATCCACACTGGAACTATTGGGGGGCGGGTCAGGCTTGAAAAGTTGTACACGCGTCGGTAATGGTACGGCCAGGCCCATAATCATAGCCTCGCCCTGACCGAGCGATGACAGGATATCGATCAGATCGCGTTCCGCTTCGGGTACCAGGTCACGCACGTAAGCCTGGTCATCCGGATTGGTCAGGCGCAGGCAAACAAATGTACTGCACTGTGCCAGTACTGTTTCCGACAGGTCATGCGGGCGTTGTGTAACCACCGCCATTCCTACGCCGTACTTGCGACCTTCTTTCGCAATACGCTGCATGGTGCGGAGTGTGCCGCGGTACTGGACATTGCCCTCGCGCGGGATATATGCGTGTGCCTCTTCACAGACCAGCAGTAACGGGAATTCCTTGTATCTCGGGTTCCAGTAATTGAATTCGAAGGCCAGGCGTCCGATCTGTGCCGTCACGACCGGCCGCACGTCGAAAGGTACCGAGCTCATGTCGATGATCGTGAGTTGGGCCTTGGGGTCGCCCAGGCCGACAAAATCACGCAGTAGACCACTTAGTGTATCCGACGAAACACGGTGTCTCGGGTTCAGCAGGAAGTCGTAGCGCATGTCGTTCATGCGGCTTTGCAGACGCATCAGGAACTGGTCAAATAACCCGGCTAGAGCCCCCTTCTCCTTGCCGAAATTCGTTGTGGTCTTGTTGGCGGTTTCAAAGTAGCCGTACAACTCCTTCAGGGAAAAGTACACGGGCGAGTCAATCGAGATATGCCCGATACCGAGATGCTTGTTGGATTTGTTACGCAAGTCCTGTACACAGTCGCGCAAGAAGGCGATCTGGGAAGAAGCGGATTCGTCCTGACGGTCGATTAGGAGGTCGACGAGTTCAGAGAAAGTCATCAACCAGTAGGGAATTTCGAGGTCACGGGCATCGATATAGCGCGTGGTCTTTTCGTCAAACGCGCACTTGCGCACGCCGTCATCTTCCTCCCAGCTGTATTCACCGTGCAGGTCGAGCAGGATGATATGTGCCTTGGGCATGCGCTTGACTGCGCGTTGCAGCAAGTTGGCGACCGTCCAGGACTTGCCCGCGCCGGACTGCCCGAGGATGGCCATATGCCTGCCAAACAATGCAGCCGGGTCAAGGCATACATCAATGGTTTCATCTGCGGAAGAAACGCCGACGGCATAGCCCTGGGCGCGGAACTTGACGAAAATGGATTCCATTTCGTCACGGGTAATATTGTGCACTTCGGCGCCGGTAATGGGATAGTTCTTGATACCGTTATGGAAGACGCCGCTGGTGCTGATTTCACCCAACGGAATCATGTTGATGGCCTTGCCGGTGCCGGTATTCCCGGAGGCAGGAGTTTCACTGATTGAGGTGATTACTGCCAGCAGCTTTATGTCGCCCTGGACGATCGAAACATACGAGCCGGGTTGTCCGCTCAGGTCCAGTTCGCCCTTGATGGAGATGCGTGGCTGGCGGCCTTCGCCGGCCTCCAGCAGGCGTGCGGCGAGTGAGCCTGCTTCAACCTTGGTCAGGTGGCCTATCAATGTCTTTGTGTACGGTGTCATCGCCGGTTACCTGTTTGATGTTTCGGTAATGGGCAGCCGCCTGGTGTCCGGTCTGCCACACAATGAATCCGCATACGCCGGTCGGTGTTTTTTTACCACGTCATAATCGGAGCATGCGAATAACTCTAGCATATAGCGGCACGCTTACTCATGATATTGAATCAGCTGATCAGCGTCTGATAAGCAGCACTGATTATAGGCAGACGACGGAGCATCCGGCGCGGCAGGATGTCGGCTATGGATGGCGAGCGCCAGCAGAGAGGTCAGGTGCTCTATGATCTGGTTCAGGAAATATTCTTGAGAGACAGATGTTTGCAGAATTTCATCGGAGCCAGGGTTAAGCGGCCCGTCCACGGCAGGCCGTAATTATTCAGGGTCATTGATGAGGCGCGCGCCTCATGCGGTGGGCGCAGGTTACATGCTGCGCCGGTCTCGCTGATGCGGCGCCGGGCTTTGGTTGAACTCTGGGAACCATCATATCTTGCCGGGTGTGGCATAGCATGCCAACTGCAAGACCGGTAAATGATTATATGGTCTATCAGAGGCAGCGCTACGCAGCCGGGTACAGATAGAAGATGTGGTACTGGTCTGGGAGGGGAGTGTGTGGCCCCGTTAAGGACAATCAACCCGCCCGCCAGGGATGGCAGGCGGGTTGGTTCGCACTGTTTAGTAGCCGCGTGCGATTTCAGGCTGCATCAGGTGTCGAAATTGCTTGCGATAATACACGACCGCACTGTTGCCTTCGGCCTTTACATCGAAGATCTTCCATTGATCCTTGTTTTTGTAAAAACGGAATTCAAGTTTTGTCGGGATACCGGTCGGTTGCATGATCCAGACGCTGACTCGAACATCGTTGCCATCCTGACCGCGTGGTGTGAAATACCGGATCGGCTGGTCATCATACGTAACCAGCTGGGATGCCAGCGTGTTCATGAACGATTTCTTCAGTTGATCCTGCATGTAGGCACGCTGCTGTGGTGACATGCTTTTCCAGGCCGGCCCTGCAGCCCAGCGTGTCATGTATTCAAAATCGAAGTACGGTTCAACTTCAGTGGTCATGAAGGCGAGTGCCTGATCGCGGTCAGTGGCACGTCCACTCTTGATGAAATTGGTTAGCTTGGTCACGCCAGCCCTGACAATCATGCCGGGATTGTTTGAATCGAGCTTGTCAATAGCGTCTCGGGTGTGGATGCCGGGGTAACCGGGCGGATAGGGGGCTGCGGTAAGAGCTGCGGATGCGGAAAACAGGGCGAGAAATAAAACCAGTCGATGTACTTTCATTTATACCTCTGCGCTTGCGCCGGTGGTGAAAAGAAAACAGGCCTGGAAACCAGGCCTGTTTATACATCAGATGCACTTATGATGCCACCACTACATGCACATCCCTGTGCGTGGTGAAACCGTGCTTACTTGCTTTCAGCAGCAGGTGCGGCCGGAGCAGGCGCAACCGGAGCATAGCCATACGGAGCATAGCCGCCGTAACCATAGCCCGGATAGCCGCCATAGCCACCATAACCAGGACCACCCCAGCCGCCATAGCCAGGATAGCCGCCCCAGCCATAAGGACCGTAGCCACCATAACCATAGCCACGACCGTAGCCACGACCGTAACCACGACCACGACCTCCGGCACTCATGTTAAAGTCCATGTCGCCCCAGCCATCGCCGTCAAAAGGACCCCAGTCGCTACCCCAGCCGTCATCCCAACCGCCCCACGCATGAGCGGATGTCATCGGCAATGCTGTCAGGCTGGCGATTGCAGCAGCGGCAAGAACTGTTTTAACGCTTTTCATTGTGTAACCTCCTGTGATGTCAAATGCACTAGTGATATTAGGCAACATTATTCTGACGCAAGGCAAACCTACAAATATTGACCTGTGTCAAGAAGAATGTTGAATTATCACAATATTATTATTCAGTTATTATCTTATTGGTCAAGCCTGCTGTTAAAGGGCAGCGGATTTCCTGGGTGGAGTTCAGCAGAGTAAATGTCGAGGTCTCTTATGCGTCTGATATTTCTTGTATTTGTGCTCGCTATGGTCGGCGCCGCACTGGCCGCGCCGGATGGGGCGAGTCTATATGCGTCGAGTTGTGCGGCCTGTCATGGTGACAAAGGGGCTGGAGGCGTCGGTGTGCCACTGTCTCTGCCGTCCTTTCTGGATAGTGTGGACGACAATTTTCTAAGTCAGACCATCCGTCATGGCAGGCCAGGTCGGGTCATGCCGGCGTTTGCAGCGCTCAGCGATGCGCAAGTTGATGCGATCGTAAGCTACATTCGCAGCTGGTCGGGCAAACCGGCACCGAGCTACTCGACTGCGATCATCAAGGGTGATGTAGCCCATGGCAAGGAACTGTATGCGAGTTATTGTGCTGCCTGTCACGGTGCGCAGGGCGAAGGTGGCAAGGGCACGGGTGTCACGTTCTCGCGTCATCGTGACCTGCCAATCATTGCTCCTGCGCTGAACAACAGTGGTTTCCTGGCCGCGGCATCCGATACGATGGTTCAGCATACCCTGCAGTACGGCCGGGAAGGCACACCCATGCGTTCATTCCTGGTGCAGGGTCTTTCGGATCAGGATATCAATGACCTGGTGAGCTATGTGCGTTCCTTCGATGGAAACGTAACGGAAACGCAGGAGACCAGCATATCCGAATCGCCGGTCCTGGTTGCGGAGTCGCCCTACACCCTCGAGGAAACCGTTGAAAATATCAAGCAGGCCATCACCAGCCAGAACTTCATCCTGATCAGGACCGATACCCTCGAACACGGACTCGTGCCCGAAGGCCAGGAAAACACACAACAGGTTATTCTGCATTTCTGTAATTTTAAATTCCTGTTCGATGCGCTTGCAGTCGATCCACGTGTAGGTATGTTTCTGCCCTGTCTGGTCACGGTAACGGAAAGAGATGGGCAGGTAACGGTAAGCAGCATCAACCCTCAATACCTCAGCCATCTGTTCAACAACAACGAACTGGAAGATTATTGCAAGCGTATGCGCATCGTTTATGAGGCAATTCTGGAAGAGGCAACGCTATGAAAGAATACGGGCTCAAGCTGCTGGTGATCTTGTTCCTGTTGTTTGTTGCAGCGCAGGTCACTGCCGAGCAAATCATTATGACCCGCTCGCGGCAACCCTTTCCGGAAACCATGCTCGTGCTGCAGGAATCCATCAGGGCGCACGGTTATACCGTGTCACGCGTGCAGCGCATTGACATAGGTCTTACTGGCATGGGCTACAACACTGATAAGTACCGGATCGTGTTCGCCGGCAAGAGCGATGAGATCAGGATGCTGAGCGAAAAAGCTCCCCAGTTAATCCCGTATCTGCCGCCCAAAATCTCGATTTTTGCCGAGGGCGAGCAAACTGTGCTGGTAACCATCCATCCGGATATCTATGCCAGGATCGCCGGAGATGCTATTGATCCGGTGTTCTTCCAGCGCTGGGCAAGCGACTTGCAATCAATTTTTCATGACGTGAGTGTCGCAGAGTGAGCCCGATTGCATGCTCGTGCTGTCTCGGGGATATGTTGCCGGCATATGGCCTGCTCATGACTGGATGCTGCACAGGGTGTGATATCCGATTTTAATACAGGCCAGCTATAACCAATCAGGAAGCAATTTGTTGTTGGCTTTCTGCTGTTCGAGAATTTTCACGACTTCGTCGCGGCCGGCTTTTGCGGCGAGGTCTCGAGCCTGTTCACGATTGTTATTGCGTATGCGTGCTTCAGCTCCCGCTGACAGCAACTTTTTCACAACTGCCGAATGGCCGCGCGACGCAGCCAGCATGAGTGCGGTTTCGCCGATATTGTTGCGTGCATCGAGTTCTGCGCCGGCACTGATCAGGGCGCTGACAATCTGGTTGTTACCGGCATCTGAAGCGAGAATCAAGGCAGTATTCCCGTCGCGTGTGCGAGCCTGAACATCGACATTGTGCGACAGCAGGAGAGTTACAGCCTCGGCATTCGCACGTGAAGCCGCAATGGCAAGTACAGAATTACCGTTGTTATCGATTAATGCCGTATCGGCACCCTTGTTAAGAAGCGGCTGGATATTCTTTGTAGCGCCATTATCGATCGCATGCCAAAGCGCTGTACGGCCCTGCTTGTCCTGACGGTTTATATCCGGATTTTTCAGCAGCAGGTATTCCAGCAACTTGCGGTTGTTGCTCCTTGCGGCATGCATCAATGCAGTTTTGCCATCGTTATCTGCAAGGTCGGTATTGGCGTTGCGAAACAGCAGTATTCGGGTGATTTCATCGGAATTATTTTGTACGGCAATGCACAGGGCGGTGCAGCCATCGGTGCGCGCGTTGTCAATCCCGATGCCGCTGTCAAGCAACAACTGCACAGTCGTGCTGTCACCCGAAAGGACACCCAGCATCAATGTGGTGGTGCCGTCTTTCAGTTGATTGTCGGTTTTGGCGCCGGCTTCAAGCAGGATCGATACAATTTCGTGATTACCCTTCCAGGCGGCGCGGGATAGCGCTGTATAACCTTCTATGTCCGTTTTATTGACACTTTCTCCCTGGCGAATCAGTTCACGCAATATATCTTCCTTGCCTCGCCAGGCTGCCTCGATCAGAGCCGGTAATTGCCCCTCGTCCGCACTTCCGGCCTTCAACTGCTTTTTTTGGAGCTCAACCAGTGTGGAAGCAGATGCCGTAGACTTGACCGCGCGCTTGTCAGGAAGGACCCCGCGTTCTGCCAGCATCTTGAGTATGGCGTCATGCTCTTTGCGTGCAGCTATATCAGCGGCAGACAGCCCATCACGGTTTTTTACATCCAGTCTGGCGTTTCTGCTTATTAGCAATCTGGATAAGGCGACATGGTTCTTGCTTGTCGCGATCATAACAGGTGTATTGCCACTCGCATCGGTCAGGTTAATATCGGCACCACTGTCAAGCAGCAGCTTGACTATATCTGCATGGTCGTTACGAGTAGCAATCTGCAGTGCTGTCTCACCGCTGCTGCCTTTCTGGTCGAGATTCTTGCTTTTCGCAGCCAGTAGTCTGAATACCTTGGGATTACCACGTTCTGCGGCATCCATAAGCACGGTATTACCATATTCATCTTTTATATCGACATCGGCACCGGCATCAAGGGCCTTTTGAATGGCAGGCAGGTCGGCCTTTATTACAGCACGTCGCAGTACGTCTGAATCGGAGTGCTTTGCGATATCACTTTCGCCGGCAGTTTCGGCTGTTGCCAGCTTCTTTTTTGCCATTGCATGATCATTTCCAGCTGCGAGCCTGTACCAATGCATCGCATCCTGGATGTCTGTTTCCGTACCCCAGCCATGTTCGTACATAACACCCAGATTGTACTGGGCCTGTGCGTGGCCCTGTGATGCAGCTTTTTGGAGCCAGCCAAATGCGATTTCGTGGTCTTTCGGTACGCCGGTGCCGGCACGGTATAGCGCAGCGAGCTGGTACTGTGCTTCGCTGTTACCCTGTTCAGCCAGTGGCCTGAGTACAGCAACGGCTTTGTCCATATCCCTGGTGCGAACGGCAGCATAAAACTCATCGAGCAGATGGTCTTCTGCCAACACAGGCATGTGTGTGCAAAGGCTTGCCAGCAGCAGGCTGGCGTGGATGAATTTCCGGCGCCATGGTATATGCGAGGAATGCTGATTGTTATTCAGTGCCATACTTTGTCTCAACCTGGATGCCGGATTTTTTCAGGAATGGAGTCGGGAGAACGCCGCCGGCACAGACAATGACGGCATCATTATCGATAGTAACGATGTTACCCAGGTGCTCAATCTCAACTGAATTTTTGCTGATCTGTTTGACATTCGATGACAAGAGAACATCCAGTTTTCCGGCCGCACTGAGATCAGCGATCCTGTTGCGATTCTTTTGTTTGGCCCGTGAAAACGACTCGCTTCGATATGAAATGCTGACATGTGTTTCTGGCTGCTCTGCTATACTGGCAGCTGCCTCAAGGGCGCTGTCACCGCCGCCGACAACCAGGACCTTGTGTTTTCGGTACTGTTCAGGATCGATCAGTCTGTATACCACTTTAGACGATTCTTCGCCTGGAACCCCAAGCTTGCGGGGCGTGCCGCGCCTGCCTATCGCCAGAAGAACAGATCTGGTGCTGTATTCGGCCTTTGATGTGGTCACAATAAACCCGTCTTTGTCCGGATTTATTGACTCTACACGCTCACTGAAATTAATAACGATTCCGCTTTTGTCGAGAACCTCACTCCAGAATTCCAGAAGTGATTCCTTTGATACTTCACGAAAATTCATCTTGCCAACAATAGGGAGTGTGACAGGTGCCGTCATGACGATCTTGCCGCGTGGAAAGTGAGCCACTGTGCCGCCCAGAGAGTCTTGTTCGACGGTAACGTAGCGCAGGTTATGCTCCTTTGCGGCGAGTGTGGCAGAGAAGCCTGCGGGCCCGGCACCAATAATCAATATGTCCAGTTGTTTGCCGGCGCCCTTGCGGTTTGCCTTGATAATCGATTCAGTTGCTTGCCTGCCCTGTTCAATCGCGTTACGGATCAGGCCCATTCCCCCAAGTTCACCGGCAATATAGATACCCGGGACATTCGTTTGAAAATCCGGTGACACCATGGGGATGTCCACGCCGCGCTCGGCGGTGCCAAACACCAGCTTGATTGCATCCATCGGGCATGCGGCCTTACAGGCGCCATGCCCGATGCAGTGAGCAGGATTGATCAGTGCAGCCTTGTCGCGAATAAGTCCAATCACATTATCTTCCGGGCAGGCGCTGATGCAGGAACGGCAACCGATGCAGCGGTTGTCGTCAAAGACAGGATGGAGCGAGGCCGGCTGGAGCAGACCAGCTTCCTGGGCTTCGCTCAGTTCCCTGCGCGCCCGGCGCTGTTTGCGCGTACGCAGTACCAGATAGGTTGTCCAGATCCCGAGCAGGATCGCGACGTAGAATACTATTGCACTTCCAGGCATTTCAGACTCTTTGACGGATAAGTCCAGTAAGATCAAGGGGTTTTTGTACGACCTGCATGGTTGTCTATTATCGGAAAAAAATTTGCATTCTTCAATATATGGGAATATATTCCCAAAATGTGAATCGCGTCACAACCGCAAGGCGGGTATTTTGATCTGCTAGGCATGGCTTAGTGCAATTACAGGGCTTGTTAGTTCCGCCGTTACTGAACGGACCGTAATTTTTAGGCATACGTATTTGTGCATGAATTACAGGGCTAATTAACGGTATTTCTGGCGTTAAATCGTGTCGTGGCAAGGAATTGCTAGTCAACAAACGCGCGTCTGATTCGACGTGAGTGAACGGCAAGGGCGTGTTGCTGGTTTCGGCCCGTGCTGGCTAAGTAGCAGGAGTGCAGGAGAGCATGCTGAGTTTCCGGATACCTATCAGTCAGGTGGCGACGCGGTTTGATGCGTATTTGCGTGTTGTAAATCACGTGGAAGGCTTATGAAGGCGGTCACAATCGGAATGATATTGCTGGTGTTTGCTGCCATAGGTGGTTACCTGGCGGTTGGTGATGCCGAGTCGATCAATGCGGACATGGTAGAGCAACCGCTGCAGTCAGCAACAGAGCTATCAGTGCAAGCGAGTGATGCCGGCAAGCCCCTGCCGGCCGTTGAAGACATGCTGCAACAACTCGAACAGCGGCTCGAACGTGAGCCTGAAGATGCAAAGGGCTGGAATTTGCTGGGTCGTTCGTATGAGTTTCTGGGACGAACCAAAGAAGCTGAGGCGGCTTTTGCCAAGGCCAGCGCGCTTGGTTATCAGCGTCCGGTTGAGCACCGGTCAGGTCCGGTCACTGTACGGGGTGTTGTAAAGCTGGATCCGTCTCTTATGAGTAAAGTTTCGGGAAAAGAAACAGTGTTCATTTTTGCTCGTGCTGTTTCAGGTCCACGCATGCCTCTTGCTGTTCTGCGCAAGTCGGCGAGTGAGTTCCCGATTGAGTTTGAGCTGAATGACTCTATGGCAATGACGTCTGATTTCAGATTGTCGGCGTTTAGCGAGGTTATTCTCGGCGCAAGGCTGTCTGCAAGTGGTGAGGCAGGTGCCAGAACAGGAGACCTTGAAGGTTACAGTGCAATTGTCAATGTGAATAAATCGGAAGACATCGTCATAACTATTAACCAGTCGGTTCTGTCGCAGGCAGTCAGTCCTGCTGGAGAAGGTTGATATGTCCGCGAGTATCTCAACTGCAACTATGGGTCAAATTCCGTCGCAGGAAACAAGGCCTGCTGACCGGCAAGAGCCGGTGAACAGGCGGCAGGATCCCACGCGCGAGACACGTTTGCGGTCTCTGCTTGGCGATAGCCGGCGAACATTGCTGTATTACATGGTCGTGTTTGCCGTGATTGCATATGGATGGCAGCGGCGTGGTGATGTTTATCTGTCACCAGAAGACGGTGTTGGATATGCGCTGGGTATTACTGGCGGTGTGATGATGGTGTTTTTGCTGCTCTATCCTGCGCGCAAGCATGTCAGCTGGATGAGACGAATTGGCAAGGTGCAACACTGGTTTCGCGCGCATATGGTGATTGGAATAGTTGCTCCGGTGCTTGTTCTTTATCACTCCAATTTTCAGCTTGGTTCTCTAAACGGAACAGTTGCGATGTCAAGCATGTTGCTGGTTGCCTCAAGTGGATTGCTGGGGCGCTATTTTTATACCCGGATCCACTATGGACTCTACGGCCGCAAGGCTGATCTGGCCAATTTGGGTAGCGATGCCATTGTTATCAGAAGCTACATGCACAGGGTGTTTGCAGTCGATCCGGAATTGCAGGAAAGACTTACTAAACTCGAGAAAAAAACGCTACGACAGCCGCAGGGGCTCATTGGAAGTTTTCTGCACATCATGCATATATCGACCATCTCACGCTGGTGCGGCCTGCTGGCAAAACTAAGGATGCGCAAGGCACAGAACATTATTATAACTCGTGACCGTCTGAATCCTGAAGATATCCGGAAACTGAAAGTCTCGAGTGGGTACTATCTGCGCCTGTATATGGAAACCATACGGCGTGTTGCCGGTTTCACATTCTTTGAGCGGCTTTTTTCGCTCTGGCATGTACTGCATCTTCCACTCTTCGTGATGATGCTGATATCAGGTGTCATTCATGTATATGCAGTGCATTTTTACTAATCCTTGTGATGCGCACTTTCGTGGAGAAAGAGCTGGTATTTGCATTCCTGTGCCTGGTTAGCGTCATGTTTTGTTCTGCTGAGAAATCCTACGCAGTTGATATCGAGTCTCTGGTCATGCCCGGCAAGCTAATTGAGGGGCATGCCAAATATGAGAAGGAATGCAGAAAGTGCCATCGTCCTTTCAGCAAGGAAAGTCAAAGTACACTTTGCCTTGATTGTCATGAGGATGTAGCTGAAGACGTCAAGGAAAAGCATGGATTCCATGGCCTGAGTGGGTCGGGTGATTCCAAGTGTAGTACCTGTCATGAAGATCATCTGGGCCGTGATGCGAATGTGATGAAATTCAGTAAGGAAACCTTCAATCACGACATGACGGACTATCCCCTCAAGGGTGGTCATATAGGTGTTATTTGTAATTTATGTCATGAGCAGGACAAAAAATATCGCGAGGCCCCGGCTCTCTGTAATGACTGTCATAGCGATGATGATGTTCACAAGGGTAATCTTGGTGAAAAGTGCGAGGATTGCCACGAAGAGAAAGGCTGGAAAAAGCAAGAATTTGACCATGACGAGACTGATTTCAAACTACGAGGTGAGCATAAGGATGTAGCCTGCAACAGCTGTCATGCAAATCAGCGCTACGAAGGAACGCCGAAAGAATGCATAGGATGCCACGTACTTAATGATGTGCACGCTGGCAGATATGGCAAGAAGTGCGGCGACTGTCATCTTGACACAGAATGGAAAAAGATCTCATTCGATCATGACAAGAACACGGATTATCCGTTGACAGGAAAACATCGGGATGTTGCCTGTGATACATGCCATGGTGGCAATCTGTTTGACGAAGATATCGGAACTGACTGTATCTCGTGTCATCGTAATGATGATGAACACCGGGGCCAGTATGGCGAAAAGTGTGATTCCTGCCATCGACCGAGTGGGTGGGACAAGGTCAAGTTCGATCATGACAAGGAAACAGATTTTCCGCTACGGGGTAAACACTCGGACTTGTTGTGCAGTGCCTGCCACCGTGGTGAGCTTGATGACGAGACGCTTGGTAGTGAATGCGTGGATTGTCACAAGGATAATGATGTGCATGACGGGAAGCAGGGCAAGGATTGCGCGAGTTGCCATAATGAGCAGAGCTGGGCGGAGAAGATACGATTCGAGCATGATATGACCCGATTCCCGCTGATCGGCTTGCACGCCGTAGCACCCTGTGAGGAGTGCCATCTTTCGGCCGTTTTTGAGGACGCGAGTACAGACTGTAACGAGTGCCACAGTGAGGATGATGTGCACAAGCTAACCCTGGGGACCCAGTGCGAGATCTGTCACAACCCGAACGCCTGGTCGCTTTGGGAGTTTGACCACAACAAGCAGACAGATTATGTACTTGATGGAAGCCATGAGGGTCTTGTGTGCGAGGCCTGTCACACTCAACCGGTAAAGAAGAAGATCGATCAGAGTACGGCGTGTAATGCCTGTCATAGGGATGACGATGTCCACGATGGCAGGTTTGGGCGCTTTTGCGAACGCTGCCACAATACCGAGTCCTTTGACTCTGTAGAAATGAGGTAATACACCGACAGGACGATATATTTTACGTCCAGCGAGCGAGCCATGAAACTAGTGCCTGAAGTGAAATATCCAGAAGAACTCGTCAATTTCCTGTTCAAAGCAGGAGTGCTACTGGTATTCATTGCCTTGCTGGGCGTATTTGCCACATCAAGTGCACCTGCGGCCGCATTGGAACAGGATATTGAGGCAGCAAATGGATATGTCATTAGACTGGCCTCGACAAGACGTCAGTTCACTGCAGATGAAGTCGATGATTTTAATATTCCATTTGCACACCGCGCTTACACCTCAACATTTAAAAAAGACGGTGAAGAATGGCAACAGCTTCGGCTTGGATTTTTTGGCAGCAAGACAGAGGCACTTGCCGCATTACAAAAAATCGAGAACCGCTTCCCGGGCGCGCAGGTGACGGCTGTTACTTCCGCCGACAGACGGTATGCGTCGACCAGGATGCTGGCTGGAAAAATTGCTACACCAAAAGAGCCAGCTCCGGCAGTCTTAAACCCGGCCCCGCCCTTACCAGTTGAAACAGTGCAAGAAAAGGACAAGAGCACGACATTTTTTGACAAGATCAGCCGGCTATCACCTGCGAGCTGGTTTAGCGACAAAGGAAAGGAAGGACAACCAGGCAAGCCGGCGAGTCAGGTGACAGTTAATAATTCCGTGGTCGTAATGTCAGCTGACAGTAAGATCAGCTCGAGCAATGCAGGTAAATCTACCCGGAACACATCAGGTAGCAATGGCGCTACGGTTACAACAGACGGTAATGCTGCAAGTCCTGCAGAACGGAAGCAGGATGAGGAGTCTGTAAAAGTTACTGCGGCAAAGCAGACGTCTTTCCCGGTGGCATCGAGTGGCGGAAGGGACAATAATGCAGGTGTCAAAGATAATGTGGGCACGAGCAAGGCCGTAAGTAATCCGAACAATCTGGCTGCAGTCAAGTCGGTTCCTGAAAATTCGCCAAGTGCGACAACCAAGGAGCACTCCTTTTTTCGTGGTCTGAAAGATAAGTTGTCTCCTGCGAACTGGTTTTCGAAAGAAGTTTCGAGTGAGGCGCTGCCTGGTAAGACAATTGTCAGTTCGGCAGCAGCCAGTACTGTGCAGCAGAGCGGCAGTCAGCTGAAGGTGGCGGCGACGTCATCGACAGCTGCGGTCAGCAGTCAGCCTGGCGCATTTGATCATGCATTGACAGGGTTTATTCTAGAAGGTGCGCATGCTGCAGCTGATTGTTCCAGTTGCCACATGCAAGGTATTTTCCAGGGAACACCAACGGTATGCATTGCCTGTCATTCGTCTAGCAGCCGCATGTCAGGACAAGCGATGCCGGCAGATCATATCAAGACCATGCCGATATGTGAAGAATGCCACTCTAGTCAACAGTGGACCCCGCTGGTACGCATGAATCATGATGTCGTTACCGGCAGCTGTTCAAGCTGTCATGACGGAAGCAATGCGACCGGCAAGACACCCGGGCATATCAGTACCAGTGAGGAATGTGATACCTGTCATACTCCATTTAGCTGGACTGCAGCTACCTTTGATCACAGTGGTGTTGCGCCAGGCACTTGTATCAGCTGTCACGACGGAGCCCGTGCAACTGGCAAGAAGACAAACCATGTTGTGAGCTCCAACACATGTGACGACTGTCACAGTACCAGTGCCTGGGCGCCAGCCCTGTTCGATCACAGTGGCGTAAGCGGCAACTGCTCTTCCTGTCACAACGGCAGTACTGCAACGGGCAAGAACAGCACACACATCAATAGCAGCAACAGCTGCGAGGCCTGTCATGCCACGAATTTGTGGAAGCCGGTACCACATCCGGATCATGCCCAGGTGGTGGGAACATGCTTCAGCTGTCACAATGGCAGCACGGCCAGCGGCAAGTCGGCCAATCATATCACCAGCGCCAATACCTGCGAGGACTGTCATAATACGACCACCTTTACCGCGGCGGTGTTCGATCATACTGGCGTGACCGGCAACTGTGCGTCCTGCCACAACGGGACCGCCGCGACCGGCAAGAACAGCACGCACATTAATAGCAGCAACAGCTGCGAGTCATGCCATGGCACGACCGGGTTCACGCCGGTGCTTAGCGTCGATCATGCCAATGTGCTGGGCACCTGCTTCAGCTGTCACAACGGCACCACGGCGCCTGGCAAGTCGGCCAATCATATCACCAGCGCCAATACCTGCGAGGACTGTCATAATACGACCACCTTTACCGCGGCAATGTTCGATCATACTGGCGTGACCGGCAACTGTGCGTCCTGCCACAACGGGACCGCCGCGACCGGCAAGAACAGCACGCACATTAATACCAGCAACAGCTGCGAGTCATGCCATGGCACGACCGGGTTCACGCCGGTGCTCAGCGTCGATCATGCCAATGTGCTGGGCACCTGCTTCAGCTGTCACAACGGCACCACGGCACCCGGCAAGTCGGCGACTCACATTGCCAGCAGCAATACCTGCGATGACTGTCATAATACGACGACTTTTACCCAGGCGGTGTTCGATCACAGCGGCGTGACCGGCAACTGTGCGTCCTGCCACAACGGGACCACCGCGACCGGCAAGAACGGCACGCACATCAATGCCAGCAACAGCTGCGAGTCGTGTCATAACACGAACCTGTGGACGCCGGTACCGCACCCGGATCATACCCAGGTGGTGGGAACATGCTTCAGCTGTCACAATGGCAGCACGGCCAGCGGCAAGTCAGCGAATCACATCGCCAGTGCCAATGCCTGTGACGACTGTCATAACACCAACACCTGGGCGTCAGCCACATTCGATCACGCTGGTGTGACCGGCAACTGTGCGTCCTGCCACAACGGGACCACCGCGACCGGCAAGAACAGCACACACATGCAGACTACCAACACCTGCGAGGCCTGCCACGGCACGACCGGGTTCACGCCAGTGACCCGTGTCGATCATGCCGATGTACTGGGCACCTGCTTCAGCTGTCACAACGGCAGCACGGCGCCCGGCAAGTCGGCGACTCACATTGCCAGCAGCAATACCTGCGACGACTGTCATAATACGACGACCTTTACCCAGGCGGTGTTCGATCACAGTGGTGTGACCGGCAACTGTGCGTCCTGCCACAACGGGACCACCGCGACCGGCAAGAACAGCACACACATGCAGACTACCAACACCTGCGAGGCCTGCCACGGCACGACCGGGTTCACGCCAGTGACCCGTGTCGATCATGCCGATGTACTGGGCACCTGCTTCAGCTGTCACAACGGCAGCACGGCGCCCGGCAAGTCGGCGACTCACATTGCCAGCAGCAATACCTGCGACGACTGTCATAATACGACGACCTTTACCCAGGCGGTGTTCGATCACAGCGGTGTGACCGGCAACTGTGCGTCCTGCCATAACGGGACCACCGCGACCGGCAAGAACAGCACGCACATGCAGACCACCAACACCTGCGAGGCCTGCCACGGCACGACCAGCTTCACGCCGGTGACCCGTGTCGATCATGCCGATGTACTGGGCACCTGCTTCAGCTGCCACAACGGCATCACGGCGCCCGGCAAGACACCGACTCACATTGCCAGCAGCAATACCTGCGACGACTGTCATAATACGACGACCTTTACCCAGGCGGTGTTCGATCACAGCGGTGTGACCGGCAACTGTGCGTCCTGCCATAACGGGACCACCGCGACCGGCAAGAACAGCACGCACATGCAGACTACCAATGTGTGCGAAGACTGCCACGGCACGACCAGCTTCACGCCGGTGACCCGTGTCGATCATGCCGATGTACTGGGCACCTGCTTCAGCTGCCACAACGGCATCACGGCGCCCGGCAAGACACCGACTCACATTGCCAGCAGCAATACCTGCGACGACTGTCATAATACGACGACCTTTACCCAGGCGGTGTTCGATCACAGCGGTGTGACCGGCAACTGTGCGTCCTGCCATAACGGGACCACCGCGACCGGCAAGAACAGCACGCACATGCAGACTACCAATGTGTGCGAAGACTGCCACGGCACGACCAGCTTCACGCCGGTGACCCGTGTCGATCATGTCGATGTACTGGGCACCTGCTTCAGCTGCCACAACGGCATCACGGCGCCCGGCAAGACACCGACTCACATTGCCAGCAGCAATACCTGCGACGACTGTCATAATACGACGACCTTTACCCAGGCGGTGTTCGATCACAGTGGTGTGACCGGCAACTGTGCGTCCTGCCATAACGGGACCACCGCGACCGGCAAGAACAGCACGCACATGCAGACTACCAATGTGTGCGAAGACTGCCACGGCACGACCAGCTTCACGCCGGTGACCCGTGTCGATCATGTCGATGTACTGGGCACCTGCTTCAGCTGCCACAACGGCATCACGGCGCCCGGCAAGACACCGACTCACATCGCCAGCAGCAATACCTGCGACGACTGTCATAATACGACGACCTTTACCCAGGCGGTGTTCGATCACAGTGGTGTGACCGGCAACTGTGCGTCCTGCCATAACGGGACCACCGCGACCGGCAAGAACAGCACGCACATGCAGACTACCAATGTGTGCGAAGACTGCCACGGCACGACCAGCTTCACGCCGGTGACCCGTGTCGATCATGCCGATGTACTGGGCACCTGCTTCAGCTGCCACAACGGCATCACGGCACCTGGCAAGACACCGACTCACATCGCCAGTAACAATACCTGCGATGACTGCCATTCCACCAATGGCTGGACACCGGCTGTATTCGACCACGCTGGTGTATCGCCGGGCACCTGCTTCAGCTGTCACAACGGCAGCACGGCGACGGGCAAGACGCCCAACCATATTGCCAGCTCCAATACCTGTGATGATTGCCATTCCACGATCGGCTGGATACCGGCGAGCTTCGACCACAGTGCGGTGTCTCCGGGAACCTGCTCGACCTGTCACAATGGCAGTACCTCCACCGGCAAGCCATCGAACCACTTCGTCACCAGTGTGCAGTGCGACGAGTGCCACAGCACCAACAACTGGTTGCCGATCAACTTCACGCACAGCTCCGGGACCTATCCGGGTGATCATCGTGGCAACCCGCCTTGTACCGCCTGCCATACCAGCAATAATCAGATCCTGCCGTGGCCGACACCAGCTTATCAGCCGGATTGCGCGGGCTGCCATGCCAATGATTATAGAGCGGGTGCACACAACAACCGGTCGGTAAGTGAATACCGTGATTGTGGACGTAGCGGTTGCCACAGGGTCACCGACAGTAACTGGGACTAACGCGGTTGTATGACAGGAAAGCTGCGCGATACAGGCATTTCCAGGATTATTGTGTGATTGTGCGCTCTGTGTGGTCACCACACATATGCAGCCGTCCCAAGGCCTGGTGCTGGATACTGTAATGTCCAGTACGTGTGGTGAGAAACTGGTGATTTCTGTCTGTTTGACCCTGCATGGACGATACGTGCATCATTTTCTACCAGGTCATCGGTGCCGATTTGCGCGTTAAGCGACAACCGGCTGTGGCCGGTCTGGCAGAACGGGATATACTCTTTTTCGCACGCGAGGCACTGGCTCCGACCGTGGGAGAGTCGGATGTATTATAAGCATGCGGTGTCACTCGGGAATCCAAGGCAGGTTGTAGCTGAAACTGTTTTCGGTTGCCCGTTGCATTGCGCGCGCGGCAGGGACGCGATTCGAACAGTATCTTTGTAATTGTCGGGAATTCACCGGGGTGACGCCGGATGAATTATTAACATAGTGCCAAACCAAGAGAAAAATTATGAATAGTACGAGGAGATCATGGTCGCGCATGGCCACTCTGCTGTCCGCCTGCATGATAATACTGTTTTCAACCGTCACACATGCACGGATCAATGTACTCGATCATCTGGATGTTGCGGATGGAGAAGGTTATTCGACCGTGCGTATCTTTCTGAATATCCCGGTGCAACTCACGCGTTTTGTCCCGGAAAAGCGCGGCGATTTCATTCGGATCTTTGTTGCACCGGCTACACCGCTGGGTGCAGAAGCCGATGCTCTGTTTGGCAATGAGACTATCCAGTGGAGTGCCAGTGAAAAGGTGCCACTGACGGAAGTCACTTACCAAGGTGCCGGTTTTGCCTCGACGACAATCAGCCTGCAGTTTGAAGAAGAGGTCGAGTTCGAGGTATCACCCAGTCCGGATCCCAGGCAGCTTGTGATCACCGTGCAGCACAAGGACGCAGGGCGTGCTGCCGAGGACATTGTAACTACTACCACAGCAAGGACGTTCCCGTATGCCATCAACCTGGCTTCATCGCTGCAGACATTCACGGCAGCAGAATTGCCGGAACTCGATATTCTGCTGACCTACCGGCTATACACCACTCAATTCGATAAGGACGGCAAGACCTGGAACCGCCTGCGCCTGGGCTTTTTCTCCGATAAGCAGGATGCCGAAACAGTGCTGGAGCAGCTGATGCCGTATTTCCCTGGTGCCTGGGTGACGCCGGTGTCGCCAGACGAACGTACGGAGTCAGCTGACAATGTACTTGATAGCCGTGTCCGGGTGGCCAAGCCAAAAGAACAGCAGCTTCAGCCGGAACCCAGTCCAGCTGCGCGGGTGGGCGGCAAGGTGACCGCGACAGAGCTGGAAAAGATGGGAGAGCTCATGACTGAAGCTGAAAAGCTGATGACAGACAAGGACTACGATGGCGCGGTCCGTCTCTATACCAAGGTGCTCGAGTATCCCGAGAATGCCTCCAGCCGTGATGCACTGGAGTTCCTCGGTCTTGCGCGTGAACGGAAGGGGCAGCTGGCGCAGGCAAAGGCAGCCTATGACAGCTATCTGGAGCGTTACCCTGAAGGCGAGGGTGCTACGCGTGTTCGACAGCGGCTTGCCGGCCTGCTGACGGCAACCAAGTCTCCAAAGGATAAACTTCAGGCCAAGAAGGGGCGCGATACGACGGATAGGGAGTGGGATGTATTTGGTGGTTTTTCTCAGTTCTATCGCCGTGACGAGAATACCTCACAGCTGAATGATGACGACCAGCTGACAGCTGTTACCCAGCAATCACTGTCATCAGATCTCGACATTACCGGGCGTCTGAAAACCGGTGATTATGAACTCCGTTCGCGTTTGACCGGTGGCTATTTGCACGATTTTCTCAATGATGGTGACGACAGTGAAACTACAGTTAGCTCGCTGTATTTCGATGCCACGAACAGAAGCAACGGGCTCGCGATGCGGCTGGGACGTCAGTCACGCAGTAACGGCGGTGTGCTCGGACGCTTCGACGGCTTGCTGCTGGATGTGCCGGTAACGCGCAAGCTGAGTGTAGCCGCAACCACTGGCTTCCCGGTGGATTCATCCCGCGATTCAGTAGAAACGGGCAAGTATTTCTACGGACTGAATTTCGAGCTGGAAGATTTTCTGACAGGCTGGGACACCAATGTTTTCATCATCGAGCAGAAAGTTGACAGTACTCTCGACCGGCGTGCCATCGGTGGCGAGCTGCGCTACTTCGATGTGAATCGCTCGTTCTTCACGCTGGTCGACTATGATATCTTTTATAAATCATTAAATACCGCGCAACTGCTCGGCAACTGGACTACCGAGGACAGGACGACATTCAATATCGTGCTCGATTACCGAAACAGCCCGATCCTCACTACCAGCAACGCCCTGCAGGGCGCATTGAATCCGGTTGATTTAATCACGCCTTTGCTCTCAATCGATGATATGCTGGATTTCTATACCAAGGATCAGATTTATCAGTTTGCTGAAGATCGTACCGCAACCAGCACGCTCGGTACGCTGGGTGTATCAAGACCGATAACCGAGAAACTGCAGGTGAGCGGTGATATCACCCTGTCAAAGCTTTCCGACACCTCTGCCTCGGGGACGTCACTGGCGGTGCCCGGAACGGACAACGAGTACTTTTACACTGCACAACTGATCGGTAGCAACCTGATAAAGGAAGGTGATATCTCGATCCTGGGGTTGCGCTACCTCGATGCGACGACGTCCGATACGATATCGCTGTCTCTGAATACCCGTTATCCTGTTACACAGGATTTCCGTGTTAACCCCCGCTTTAGTGTCGACTACAGGAAAAACGATGATGATACCGAGCAGTACATCTATCGACCATCGGCACAGCTCACCTACAGTATCAAACGCCGTTTACGACTTGAAGCCGAGCTGGGTGGAGAGTGGTCAGACCGCGATATTATCGCCGGCTCATCCAAATCGGAAAGCTGGTTCGTCAGTCTTGGCTACCGGGCGGATTTCTAGCTCAGGTGTCTTTCTGCCCGGGCAAGCACGCCGGACATCCTGATAATCCGGGCTTGCCTGCAACCACCTCCTGACCGGGACTGATTCCACTTTATTTCAGCTAGGGCATTTACTTATTCACTGTGGCTAATAAGTTCAACAAGACGCTGTCTCTTGCGGTGCAGCAGCTGTTGCAGCCGCTGGTACGTATATTGCTTCGAAACGGCGTAGCCTACGGCACCCTGGCCGAGCTGGTGCGCAAGGCATATGTCGATGTGGCATTCCGGGATTTCGCGCCGAAAGGCAAGAAACAGACCGTGTCACGTGTCTCGGCACTTACCGGCCTTACCCGCAAGGAAGTCAGCCGTCTGCTGGAGGTTGGTGATGCCGATGTCATGCTCGAGCAGGCACGTTTCAATCGCGCCGTCCGGGTGATCAGTGGCTGGCGCAATGACAGTCAATTCCACGATCCATCCGGCAAGCCGGCAACGCTGCCCGTGGATGGCAAGGGTAATACATTTGCCTCACTGGTAAGGCAATACAGTGGTGATATCCCGACCATGGCCATGCTGGCCATGCTGCAGGAAGCCGGGAGCGTAAACGTATCGAAACAGAGGGTCAGCCTGGTACGCAATGCCTACGTGCCTGGCAAGGATGCCGCAGAAAAAATCGAGATTCTCGGTGTTGATGTATGCGAACTGATCTCCACTATCGACCACAATCTTGTTGCGGCGCCTGATGACCTGCGCTTCCAGCGCAAGGTCGCCTACGACAATATTGAGCCAGCAGCAGTCGCCGGGCTCAGAAAGCTGTCGTTCAAAAAGGCGCAGGCCCTGCTCGAGCAGCTCGACCGCCAGTTTGCTGCCTATGAACTCGAGCAAGGAAGCGGTGAGCAGGGCAAGTACATAAGCCTCGGGATCTACTTTTACGAACAGGATACCTGAGCCGATGGCATTCTTACTGACATTGCAATAGAACCATGGCATTGATGTGAGCAGGTTCTTCCGTAATTCATGGGATTGACAAGACTGCAGACACCACTTCCTCAGCAGTGCCGCAGGCTCCACACATGTTCGGTCAGACCGCTAAGCCCCCGTTCCCTGAAAGCCGGATACACCGTCAGTGCATCAAATTGCTGCAGGTGTTCGATCTCGAATTGTCCGGAGAACAGGCGGCTGACTTCATGGCTCGGGACGGCGAATGGTGGTCCGTTCATTTCCGACTGCGGGTACTCCATTGTTACCAGCAACCCGCGGCTTGCCGGCGGTAGCAGGCCGGCGAGATGTGCGGTATAGCGAGGGCGTTGTGCCTCGGGCAAGGCAATCAGCGCGGCACGATCATAGCAACCAGCCATGACACCCAGTTCAGCGCTATGCAGCTGGAAAAAATCACCGCAATAAATCTCGATTCCGTCAACTGACCAGCAACTGTATCCGGACTCCTCGCGGATGTCGGGGGTCAGCGCGTTTTCACTGAAGAAGGCCTGCACGGCGAGCGGGCTGATTTCGATACCGGCCACGACGTGTCCCTGCTCTCTGAGCCAGAGCAGGTCGAGACTCTTGCCGCACAGCGGGACCAGGATGCGGCTGCCCGCCGGTAATCCGAGGGCATGCCAGTGGTCTTGCAGGTAGCTGTTGATCTCTCGCGTGTGGAAGCCGATCTGGTTGGCTGCCCAGCGTGCGTGCCAGAATTCAGGGTCCATGGGCGGTGTGTTCGCTGTTCGGTACTGGTGCGGGTTTGTGTGCTGACTGTGTCGGTAGTATATAGTGTATTAAAAACAACTTGATGCTGAGGCAGTAATGAACGAGCAGGTCACCGAACCGTTCCGGGTTGCATTCAGGGGACGTTTTGAGAATATCTTGCGCTGGGAAAAGCTGGACCTGTTATGGGATACTCTGGGCGCAGACGCCGAGGGCGGCTGGTATATCTACGCCATCGGCGAGCCGCCGCCACTGGTTCCGGCCAGCGGCGCGCAATTCAGGAAATTTCTTTCTGAAATCTTCCAGTTATTGCGTCACGAACATGCCGAGGATTACTGCGGAATCGTATTTACTGACTCAACGGATGCGCCGACGTTCGTGAAAATATTCGATCCGAACAATCTCGGGGTTTCCTGTGGCTATAGCGACAATCCACCGCTACCCGGCTGGATTCTCTCGAAACTTCCACCGGTTGAAATGAGTCACACTCTCGGATTGCCGCACAATCGGCGTCGCTGGTGGCAGCGATTTTTACAGCACTAAACGCTAACAAGCTGGTAAATAAGGCAATATTCAAGTTGGCTTGCCGGTTATTATTGTATCTAATAGCCTCGCGAGCATTGGCCAGCAAACTTTGAATGCTATGGAATACACGGTTTAATTACACAATGGAGTACAACCAATGAAAAAAGTAACAAGCATGATCATTGCGGGCATCCTCGTCGGGATGAGTGGAGCGGCGCTTGCCGGAGATGCCGAGGCAGGCAAGACGAAGGCTGCTGCCTGTGCCGGTTGCCACGGTGCAGAGGGTTTAAGCAACAATCCCATGTGGCCGAACCTGGCGGGACAAAAGGAGGGCTATCTTGTCAAGCAAATCAAGGCCTTCCGTGATGGTACCCGCGAAGATCCGATGATGACCCCGATGGCCAAACCGCTGAGCGATGCGGATATCGATAATCTCGCTGCCTACTACAGCAGCCTGTAACTGACCTGGCCGGCAGGCCACAGGGCCTGCCGGCTCCGCTGCTGTTAACCGTTGCGCGCCATGCGCTGGTTCAGGTAGACCAGTACACTCAACAGCAACACCGCACCGGCCTGATGCATGGCTGCCAGCGACACCGGCACATGCAGCAGCAGTGTCGAAATACCCAGGCAAACCTGCAACAATGCCGTCGCCATCAGCGCATGCAGGCCGACGCGTGTATGGTTGTCCAGCCGGTTGCGCAGGGTACCCAGCCAGAGCAGGCACACGCTCACAAATACCAGAGTCGCCAGCAGACGATGATCGAACTGCACTGTGGCGATATTTTCAAAAAAATTTCGCCACAGTGGTTCCTGCATGAACATCACCTGCGGTATCCAGTGGCCGTCCATCAGCGGGAAAGTGTTGTAGGCATTGCCGGCTTTCAGACCAGCCACAAAGCCACCAGAGAGTATGGTGACGAATACCAGTCCGAGCAGGAAACGTATGGCACGGCGGGGCAAACTACCGGTTAGTGGTGGCTGCCCGGCGCTGAACCACAGGCCCAGTGCGACATGCAGCATCCAGGCATAAATCAGGATTGCCAGTCCGAGGTGTGCGGTCAGCCGGTACTGGCTGACGTGCGGGTTGTCGACCAGTCCGCTTTTGACCATATACCAGCCGAGCAGTCCCTGCAGTCCACCCAGTACGAAGAGTGTCGCAAGCCGGGGTATCAGTGGTCGGCGGATCCAGCCCCTGGCGAGAAAATACAGAAACGGCAGGAGGAAAACCGTGCCGATTGTGCGCCCCAGCAAACGGTGTGCGTATTCGAACCAGTAGATCTGTTTGAACCCCTCCAGGTCCATGCCGACGTTGATGTGCCGGTATTCAGGGGACTGGCGGTACAGTTCGAAGGTTGCCTCCCAGCTTTGCTGGTCGAGCGGCGGGACGATCCCGAAGATCGGATCCCACTCGACCATGGACAGGCCGGATCCGGTCAGCCGTGTCACACCACCCAGGATTACCATGGCATAGATCATCAGACAGCACAGCAAAAGCCAGGCGGCGATACGACGGTTCCGGGTGTGTTCACTGGATGTCATGTTGGCATCAGGCATGGCATTCCGACAGGCGAGTGTCTAGAGTATGGGTTAGGTCGGGCAGGGAATTGTAACCGAAAAGTACTCGCTGCACGCGTTCCGGCTGGATTCTGAACAGGAGTCACACATTGTTTGCCGGTCGGGAAGAATCATGAAACAGGTACTCATAGTACTGGTACTGGCGGCTGCCCTCGCGGGTGGCGTGTTTTTCTTGTGGTCGCCCGGGCGTCATGACATCTCCGTGGCAACCATGCCCGTAGCCAATCACATGCTACCGGTGCCGAATTCCTCCATGACTGATGATGCGTTGCCGGCCAGGGCGGTGCTGGACATCTCGGTGCGAACTCTCGACGAATTGCATGTGTTGCTGGATCGCGCCGAGCAACTGGCGACCGGACTCCGGGGTACGGACGAGGTCGCGAGTGTGGTACTGGTGTTGCACGGGCCTGAAGTGGAGTTCTTCTCCAGTAAAAACTATCAACAGTACAGGGATGTCGTGGATCAGGCGGCGCGGCTCGATGCTCTTGATATTGTGGACGTGAAAATCTGTCAGACCATGATGAGCATCCAGGGCATCGCGCGCGACGACATTCCTGCCTTTATCGACCAGGTGCCGGACGGCCGCATCGAGGTCGAGCGTCTGCAGAACGAGGGCTATGTCTACTTCTAGCCTGCATCATGCGCCGCACGGGCACTGCCCGGTGTATGGTGCCGGCTGCTGAATCGACCTGCTGCCAGATGTGTTAATGCATGACCATCTGTCGCCACACGTGCGGGTGACGCATGTCGATTGACCGGATTACAGCGCTTCGACACGCAAGATCTGTCCGAAACGATCGGTATGCAGGTGTAACTGTCCGCAGCAGCCAACCCGCGTTGCCGCAGAATCCGGGCTTTCCAGCAGCAGCTCGTCGAACTCGATTTCCACAATCACCCCGTCGCTGGTTTCCATGAGTATGGTGTAGCGCAATGAATCGTTATCGATCCACCCGTTGCGGGAACAAAAGCGACGCAGTTCAGAGCAGGATCTAAGGTATGAATCGATCAGCGACATGTTCAGTGGTTTCTGGTGGTGCCCGGCCCACTAGGTGTTATGGCGAGTGAGACTGGTATGTACCTCCTTACAATTTGAAAAGTATAGGTGAGGAAACCGGTTATGCAATGAGTAACCGGTTGTTTAAAACAGGAATATATTTGGGGTTATTGCCGATGCCGGGACAGGTATAGCGCCTGTCCCGGTACGCAGGTTAGCTGTTGCGCTTGCTCAGGATGCGTTCGATGATCGGAGCCAGGATGATTTCCATCGCGAAGCCCATCTTGCCGGCCGGAACCACGAGGGTGTTACGGCGGGACATGAAGGAATCCTTCAGCATGCTGGTCAGGTAGGGAAAGTCGATATCGAGCGCGCGCGGGTCCTTGAACCGGATTACTACAAAGCTCTCGTCGGGCGTCGGGATGTCGCGGGCGATGAAGGGATTCGATGTGTCCACTGTGGGTACGCGCTGGAAGTTGATATCCGTGCGCGAGAACTGTGGAGTGATGTAGTGCACGTAATCATGCATACGGCGCAGGATGGTATCGGTCACGGCTTCTGCAGAATAGCCACGTTGCTCGCAATCACGGAAAATCTTCTGGATCCATTCCAGGTTGACGATCGGTACCACCCCGATCAGCAGGTCTACATGCCGGGCGACGTCGACGGTATCTGTGACGACGCCGCCATGCAGGCCTTCATAGAACAGCAGGTCGGTGTCAGTACCCACCTTTTCCCAGGGAGTGAACTCGCCCGGCTTCTGGCCGAACGGTTTAGCCTCGTCCTCGCTATGCAGGTAGTATCGGCGCTCGCAGCTGCCGGTTTCACCGTAGCTGCTGAAGGTTTCCTCGAGCTTGTCGAACACGTTCGCTTCGGGACCAAAATGACTGAAGTGGGCGTTGCCACTGGCCTCGGCTGCCTGCATCGCCTCTTTCATCGCGGCACGATCGTAGCGGTGGTAACTGTCACCCTCAATGACCACCGGATTGACACCCTCGCGCAGGAAGATGTGTTCAAAGGCGACTTTTACGGTCGTGGTGCCGGCTCCTGATGATCCTGTGACGGCAATAATCGGATGTTTCTTGGACATGGTGGCTCCTGGCCCTGGTAAAGGTGACTATAGGTCGCGGCTGTGCTGGTGAAAGGGCGCATGTCAGCGCGTGCTGCCCGCAACATGATATCTGTGTCAATCCAGCACAGCCGCGTATTGAACCATTTTTCTGATGCGCAACTCAAGCAGCCCGCATTCCGCGCTGGCCCCAGGCTAATTTATTACATAATACTCAGATGGTTGGAAGAGCCTGCATGGAAATCACTCGGCACACTGATGAGCGGTTGCCAATCAGGTGGATTCAGACCCTGTCCAGATATTGTCGGTCCACTGTGGATTGACCATGTTGGCCGGTGCGCCGCGGGCGAGGGATTTCCGGTTGGGTAGATCATTGGAATATAATTATTGGTTTGTACTACCGGGTTACCGGGGTTTGAAATCACCCACTGACTGGCTGGCCGAGGTCACAATCGAATGAAACTGTATCAGCACGGTATGCGCAGGCTGGATCGTTTCCTGCCGTTCATGGCCTGGATCGGCGACGTCAGGAAGCCTGAAATCATGCGCGCCGATCTGATAGCCGGCATAACCGTTGCGCTGGTGCTGGTTCCTCAATCCATGGCCTATGCGCAGCTGGCGGGTTTGCCGGCGTACTACGGATTGTATGCGTCGTTCCTGCCGGGCATCATTGCCGCGCTGTTTGGGTCTTCACGCCAGCTGGCGACCGGTCCGGTTGCGGTAGTCTCGCTCATGACGGCCTCGGCGCTCGAGCCGATTGCGGGTGCCAACCCGGAGCTCTATGTCGCCTATGCCATCATGCTGGCACTGATGGTGGGTATTTTCCAGGTAGGGCTGGGTCTGCTGCACATGGGTGTGCTGGTGAACTTCCTGTCTCACCCGGTGGTGGTCGGATTTACCAACGCGGCGGCCATCATCATCGGCACGTCACAGCTCGACAAGCTGTTCGGGGTCTCGGTTGAAAAGGCCGAACACACTTATGAAACCGTATTCAATACCCTGGTAGCGGCGACGCACAGCACGCACCTTGAAACCATGCTGATGGCGATCCTGGCACTGGCCATCATGATCATTCTCAAACGTTATTTCCCCAAGGTGCCAAATGTGCTGGCCGCGGTGGTCATTACCACTTTGCTATCCTGGCAGTTGAATTTCGAGGAGATGGGCGGCGCGGTGGTCGGCACGATACCTGCCGGCATACCACCAATCGCACTGCCTACGATTAATTTCCAGGTCATGGCACAATTACTGAGTGTAACGATCGTCATTTCGGTTATCGGCTTCATGGAGGCCATTTCGATCGCCAAGGCCATGGCCACACGCACCCGCCAGCGTCTCGATGCCAACCAGGAACTGGTCGGACAGGGGCTGGGTAACATCATGTCGAGCCTGTCGGGCGGTTATGCGGTATCCGGTTCCTTTTCGCGTTCCGCTGTAAACATCAGTGCCGGGGCAAAGACCGGGTTTTCTGCGGTTGTGACCGGTATCGTAGTCGGCATCACGCTGATTGCGCTGACGCCGCTGCTCTACCATTTGCCCCAGGCTACACTGGCGTCGGTCATCATCATGGCCGTGATCAACCTGGTTAAGGTTGATCCTATCAAGCATGCCTGGAAGGTGCAGCGGCATGACGCGGTGGTTGCCGTCGTGACTTTTCTGCTGACCATGGTTTGGGCGCCGCACCTGGACAAGGGCATCATGGTAGGCGTGATTTCTTCACTCGGATTGTTTCTTTATCGCACCATGGCGCCACGTGTCGCTGTACTGTCCCGCGACCCGGACGGTACGCTGCGTGACGCCGAGGTGCGCAAGCTGCAGACCTGCCGCAATATATCGGTGATTCGCTTCGATGGGCCGCTGTATTTCGCCAATACCGGTTATTTCGAGGACAAGATCATGGAACGGGTTGCCCTCAAGCCGGACCTGAAGTTCGTCATCATCGATGCCGAGGGTATCAACGAGATCGATGCCACCGGCGAGGAAATGCTGCACAACCTGATAGGCCGTCTGAAAGAGGCCGGTGTCGAACTGATTATCGCGCGAGCCAAGAAACAGATCTGGGATGCCTTTGAACGCACCAAGCTGATCGAACAGCTCGGCAGGGACCATATGTTCGCCCTGCGCACGCAGGCCTTCAACTATGCCTGGAGCCGGCTTGGCGACAACCATGCCGAGACCTGCCCGCTGCGTGTGCCGCAGCCGGCCGAGAGCACGTGAACAGTAATTCGTGAAACGTTAAAGGTGAGACGTGAAAGGTGAAACGTGAAAGGTGAAACGTGAAAAGTGAAAGGTGAAAGGTGAAAAGTGAAAGGTAAAGCTTGACTCAGGGCTGATGCTGGTTTTGACTCTCACGTCTCACGTCTCACGTCTCACGTCTCACGTCTCACGTCTCACGTCTCACGTCTCACGTCTCACGTCTCACGTCTCACGTCTCACGTCTCACGTCTCACGTCTCACGTCTCACGTCTCACGTCTCACGTCTCACGTCTCACGTCTCACGTCTCACGTCTCACGTCTCACGTCTCACGTTCGCACAAACACCAGGTCACGCACGGTGTGTCCCAGGCGCTGTCCGCGGCGCTCGAATTTCGTTGACGGCCGGTAGCCGGGTTGTGTGGAGTACTGTCCGCTGCCCGCACAGTTTCTGAACAGACCCGATGCCTCAACAACAGCCAGCATATGTACGGCGTAGTCGTCCCAGTCCGTTGCCAGATGCAGGATGCCGCCTGGCTGCAGCTTGCGTGCCAGCAGTGCAATGAAACCGGGTTGCACCAGGCGGCGCTTGTGATGGCGCTTCTTGTGCCAGGGATCGGGAAAAAACAGCAACACCCGGTCGAGGCAGCCATTGGGCAATGCCGTCTGCAGGACCTGTACAGCGTCTTCATTAAAAATCCTGACGTTTTCCAGCGCATGCTGCTCTATCGCCAGGAGCAGGTGTCCAATGCCCGGCCGGTGTACCTCGATGCCGAAAAAATTCTCGTGCGGTGCGGCCTGTGCCATGGCAAGCAGGGCATCGCCGTTGCCGAAACCGATTTCCAGGGTAAGTGGTGCGTGCCGGCCGAACACCTGCGCCGGGTCGATGGCCGACCCGGAGTCGAGCCCGTACTTGGGCCACAGGTTCTGCAGGGCGCGTTGCTGTCCACTGGTCAGGCGGCCTTCGCGTCTGACGAAGGAGCGAATTTTCCGGGTGACGGGGTTGCTGTCCAAGGTAACACGGCCGCTGTCGTGATTTGGGGGCCCTATTGTAGGTGCTGGCTTCGCGAGTGCATACAGCCGCGAGCGGCCGGCTGTTGAATGGGACTCGCTCTTAATTGCGATCGGAACGATGTACTGCAGTATCAGCTGCGTCGGCAGGCAGGGTTACGGGAAGTGCGGGATGGCATGACGGGTTCACCAATGGCGGCGTCATGGTGCGGGTAGATTGGCTTATAAAAGCATTTAATGGACGGTTAAATAAACGTGCCGGTGGCACGCGCCTGTGATCGACCGCAACCGACGACAGAACGCCGACTGTTCTGTTGCAGCACGTTTTCTCCTTGCCTGTGGCCGGTTGTTGTCGTTTAATGGAGCGACACTTTCCGAAGGTGTCTGGCAGCAGATTACATCCACGCCGGACGTTCTGCTTCAACCCGGCCACTGTAACTGACCCGGTGTCGACAGGCATGCGCCTGACCACGCTTCGGGTTTTCATCGTTCTTAACGCAATATACATTCATGCTGATGTTGACGCCCCGTGACTTCGCGTCGGACAGGCGATATGCCTGATCAGGATTTCCGCAGGCAGGAAGTGTGCGTTCCGGGTGAAGTCCTTCGGCGGGCAGACTTACAGGACTGCAAATGAAAGCACGTGCAATATTTCCCTTTCTGAACTGGATCAGGCTGGTTTCCAGAGAGTCACTGAAGACCGACTTTCTTGCCGGCCTGACCGGCGCCGTGATTGTGCTGCCCCAGGGCGTTGCTTTTGCGACCATCGCGGGACTGCCTCCGGAGTATGGCCTGTATACCGCGATGGTGACGCCGATCATTGCGGCGCTGTTCGGCTCCTCCTTTCACCTCGTGTCGGGTCCGACCACGGCGATTTCCATTGTCGTGTTCTCGGCTATCAGTCACCACGCAACCCCGGGCACACCTGAGTTCGTCGCACTGGCGCTGACGCTCACCTTTCTTGCCGGCATCTACCAGCTGAGCTTTGGGCTGGCGCGGCTCGGCGTGCTGGTCAACTTCGTATCGCACACGGTTGTTATCGGTTTTACCGCTGGTGCCGCGATCCTGATCGCAACCAGTCAGATGAAGCACATCCTTGGCGTTCATGTCCCCAAGGGGGAATCGTTTCTGCATACCTGGATGGACATCTACAGGGAGCTGGGCCAAATCAACTACTACCTGGTGGCCATAGCGCTGGCCACGTTGCTGGTGTCCGTGCTGGTCAGGCGCTATTCACGCAAGCTGCCGAACCTGCTCGCCGGCATGGTTGTGGGCAGCGTGATGGCCCTGTTCCTCAGGCACTTCACTGACGACATCGCGCTGGTTGGCAAGTTGCCGGCGCATTTGCCGCCACTGTCGTCACCGGTGTTTAGCCTGGCGACCATCAAGGTACTGGCACCTGAAGCTTTCGCCGTGGCATTGCTGGGGCTGATCGAGGCAGTCTCGATCAGCCGCGCTGTTGCCACAAAATCCAGCCAGCGCATCAATGCCAACCAGGAGTTTATCGGGCAGGGGCTGTCGAACATCGTCGGCAGTTTTTTCTCCAGCTATGCCGGTTCCGGCTCCTTTACGCGTTCAGGAATCAACTACGAGGCCGGAGCGCGGACGCCGTTGTCCGCGATCTTCGCGGCGTTGATCCTGATGGTGATCGTGCTGCTGATAGCGCCCCTGACCGCCTACCTGCCGGTGGCTGCCATGGGGGGTGTCATCCTGCTGGTAGCCTACAACCTGATTGATTTTCATCACATCAAGAACATACTGACGCTGAGCAAATCGGAATCCAGCATCCTGCTGATCACCTTTTTCGCGACACTGTTCCTGGAGCTGGAGTTCGCCATCTATATCGGCGTACTGCTGTCGCTGGTGTTTTTCCTCGCCAAGACATCCACGCCACGAATTCCCACGCTCACCGTGGATGACACGCCGTCCAGGAAACTGATCAATATCGAGAAAAAGCCGCTCAAGCAGTGCCCGCAGCTGAAGATCATCCGCATCGACATGTCCATCTATTTCGGTTCCATCAATCACATCCAGGAACGCATCAGCCAGATCATGGACAATGAACGGATCTATCACATCCTGATCGTTGGATCCGGGGTGAATTTTATTGACCTTGCGGCCGCGGAAGGGCTGGTAGCGGAAAACAGAAAGCTCGCGCAGAAGGGCGGCGGACTGTATTTTGTCGGCCTGAAGTCCTCGGTCTACGAGTTTGCCGCCAGGTCCGGCTTTATCAGGCGCATCGGCAAGGAGCATTTTTTCGATGGCAAGACCGATGCCATTCGCAGTATCTACCGGCGACTTGACCCGGAGATCTGCAAGACCTGCCAGTCACTGATCTTCAATGAGTGCCAGTAGGTTTCATTAACCAGTGGTCTTGCATAAAGACGCAGAACCACAAAAAAACACAAAGAATTTTTTTCTCAACTCCATACTTTGTCATTCCCGCGCAGGGCTGCTTTTTCTGGGCCTTTGCGCCGAGGCACAGGCGGGACGCTCAGAAAAATGTCCCGTCGATCGGCGATGAGGCGCTGGCAAAGCGCTTGCGCGGGATTCGTCCGGCCCGGTACGCCTCGCGCCCGGCCTCGATAGCTTTCTTCATGGCCGAGGCCATCAGCACCGGGTCGCGTGCTCCGGCGATGGCGGTGTTCATCAGTACACCGTCGCAGCCAAGTTCCATGGCGAGCGCGGCATCGGAGGCAGTGCCGACGCCGGCATCGACCAGGATCGGCACCGTGGCATTCTCCACGATGGTCATAATGTTATACGGGTTGCGGATGCCCAGGCCCGATCCGATGGGTGCGGCCAGTGGCATGACGGCGACGCAACCCAGCTCCTCGAAACGCTTCGCGATGACGGGATCGTCGTTGGTATAGACCATGACCTTGAAACCGTCCTTCACCAGGACCTCGGTTGCAGTCAGGGTCTGCACGATGTCGGGGAACAGCGTCTTTTCATCACCCAGCACTTCCAGTTTCACCAGGTCGTGGCCATCGAGCAGCTCACGCGCCAGGCGGCAGGTGCGCACGGCATCCTCTGCAGTGTAGCAGCCGGCGGTATTCGGCAGCAGGGTGTATCTGTCCGGCGGCAGTACATCCAGCAGGTTCGGTTCGTTCGGGTCCTGCCCGATGTTGGTGCGGCGAATCGCGACGGTGACGATTTCCGCGCCACTGGCCTCGGTGGCAGCCCGGGTCTCGGCCATGTCCCTGTACTTGCCGGTGCCGACCAGCAGACGCGAACGGTAGCTGACGCCGGCGATGACCAGTGGATCGTCGATGGGAGGTGTCGGACGGGAATGCAGTACAGTGGACATGGGCGGATAACTCTTGAATACTTGGGGTGAAAGACAATAGCGGTACAGGGGTATGTCAGCCGCCACCAATCGCATGGACGATCTCGACCCGATCCCCGGGCCGGATCATGTGCTGCTCGAAGCTACTGCGCGGGACGATTTCGCGATTGATCTCCAGCGCCAGGCGTTTGCCGGCAAGGCCCAGCGACAGCAGCAGTTCGGCGGCGCTGGTCTGGTCGGGGATCTGTCGGACAGTGCCGTTGATTATGATATCCATGGTGCTTCGCGGCTGCTCTGAAAGCGACATTCTACCGCACTCAGCAGGGCAGGGTCCCGATGCTGCCGGTAGCAGGAGACATAATAACCTATGGCGCTCATGACGGAAGACATCATCTCCATCGAGGCGGCCGGTACGCTCGATGGCCTGATGTACCAGCGTGTCAGACGGACGCCGGACGCTCTGGCCTACCGCAGCTATGATGCGGAAACCAAGCACTGGCGCGACACCAGCTGGCGCGAGGTCGGTGAACAGGCCGCACGCTGGACGGCGGCACTGGCGGCAGAAAATCTTGAGCCTGGTGAGCGGGTTGCGGTTAACCTGCACAACAGCAAGGAATGGGTGTACTTCGACCAGGGAGCGCTGGCCTGCGGCCTGGTGGTGGTGCCGCTGTACACCGATGACCGGCCGGACAATATTGCCTACATCATGGACGATTCCGCGATCAGGCTGCTGCTGGTACAGGATGCCGCTACCTGGAAACGGTTGGCGCCGGCCCTGACCGGGCAGGAACACCTGCAGCGGGTGCTGATCCTCAACCCGTCCCGCTCCGACCAGCCGGAAGCGCTGCTGGCCGACCCGCGGGTGCGCTACATTTCCGACTACTTGCCGCACGTGGCGCCGCCGCTTGCCAAACGCAACGGCGATCCGCACGCGCTGGCCTCGATTGTCTATACCTCCGGTACGACAGGGCGTCCCAAGGGGGTGATGCTGTCGCATTACAACATGATGTCGATCGCACATTCAGCACTGACCATGATCGACGTGTACCAGGAAGACCTGTTCCTGTCCTTCCTGCCGCTGTCGCACACCCTGGAACGCACGGCCGGTTACTACCTGCCGGTGATGGCCGGCTCGGGTGTGGCCTATGCCCGTTCAATCCTGCAACTGGCCGAGGACCTGATAAACATCCGTCCCACCGTGCTTATCGCCGTGCCACGTATCTTCGAGCGCGTGTTCGCGCGTATCCAGGGCCAGATGGAGAAGATGCCACCGCTGAAGCGCGCATTGTTCAACCTGACCACCGAAGTCGGCTGGCGTCGCTTCGAGTATCAGCAGCGGCGTGCTGCCTGGCACCCCGCCTTGCTCGCCTGGCCGCTGCTTAGCCGGCTGGTTGCCGGCAAGATCACGGAGAAACTTGGCGGACGCCTGCGCATGGCGGTCAGCGGCGGCGCCGCGCTGTCACTGCCCGTGGCGAAGATATTCATCGGGCTGGGCGTTCCGATCCTGCAAGGCTATGGATTGACCGAGACCAGCCCGGTGATCAGCGTCAACCTGCCGGAAGACAACGAGCCGGGCAGTGTCGGTGTGCCACTGAAAGGCATCGAGGTACGCATCGGTGATAATGACGAACTGCTGGTGAAGACGCCGGGCATGATGCAGGGTTACTGGAACAATCACGTGGCGACTGCCGAGATCATCGACGCCGAGGGCTGGTTGCATACCGGTGACCAGGCTCGCATCGAGCGCGGGCATATCTACATCACCGGGCGTATCAAGGATATCCTGGTGATGTCCAACGGCGAAAAGATCCCGCCCATGGACATGGAGCTGGCCATCTGTCTGCTGCCCTCGGTGGACCAGGCGATGGTCATCGGGGAAGGGGAGTCCTACCTCTCCGCCATCCTGGTACTGAATCCGGATGAATGGCCGAAACTGGCGCGGCGCCTGGGTCTGGATCCTGATGCCGCCGACAGCCTGCTCGACCAGAAGCTGCATAGCGAACTGCTCAAGGGTATCAAGGGAACACTCAAGGATTTCCCGGGCTATGCAAAAATACGTCGTGTGATTCCGACCCGCGAACCGTGGACAGTCGACAATGGCATGATCACGCCGACACTCAAGGTCAAGCGTGCGCAGGTGCTGAAGCTTTTCGGGAGGCAGATCAAGGCGCTATACAGCGAGCGCCAGTAGGCCCGGAAAACGTGCGGCTGGCCGTGTAATGAATACTCTCAGGCCGCGCTGGGCAGCGGGCCCGGTGCATCGTTCGGTCCCTCGGTCACGAACACCGGTTCGCAGTCGACCAGATTATGCCAGTCACTGCACGCCAGGCGTGCTTCGCTGACCGAGGAAAAGGTCCAGATGACCTGACCGTTTTCGCTCATGATGGTTGCGGTCTTGTTTGGCCATTGCTTGATGATGACATGCATGGTGTGCCTCCAGAAGATTTCCTGTTCAGTCTCAAGGCTAGTTAGGGACTGTGTCATGCCTGTGACAGGCGCTTGAAACTTTTATGACAGGCGAGGACTGACGCACGGACCGGAGCCGGTTACCACGCTGGTAAAGCACGGCACACCGTACCGTTCATAGCACGGCACACCGTACCGTTCATAATCATGTCATGTGCCCGCTGTAATCTTTGCCCCTTCCCACGGGAGGGCAAGGTTATGGAAAGTTCTATCCGCAGCAGGCTGCGGTTGTTGATGGTGTTGACGCTGGTGCTGATTGTCCTGAATGTGGTGGTGACACTGTCCGGATTGTTTTGATCACGCCAGGCTTGCACACAGGGGCACTGCCGGATGGCAGATGCGGCGCTACCAGCTGATATAGGAGAAGCCCTGCTCCTGCAGCAACATGATGTCTTCTGCGCCGACCGGCACCACTTTTGCGAACGGCAGCAGGTCATCCTCCTTCCAGTGGAGCGATAGCATGGTGTTGCCGCAGGCATGGAAGGCCACACCGTACTGGGCCAGTGAGCTGGCACGCTGCTGCAGTTCGAGCGGAATCGCCCTTTCGGGGTGTTTGCCGAGCAGGTGCAGCCCGGGGCCAAAGGCGGCAATCACGATCTGCACGTCGTCCCCATAGCGGCGCAGCAATTCGCCTGCGGAGAACAGGATATGCTGCAGATACTCCCGGTCGGCCTTGTTACACTGGTAGACGATATTGTGCGGGCATGAATCCTCGAAATGGGTATCCGTGTGGTGTGCCTGCGTCCTGCCGGCAGCCAGCAGTCCCCCGAACAGGCCAAGGGTCTTGAGTGCCATCCGGCGTGTGCGGCTGACTGGATTGGTTGGCTTCATGTCGTTCTCCTTTGGGCCTGACACCATGACGCTACTACAGATAGACGGGAAAGTGGCGGCTTTGTTCTGGTATTCATGGGTGTCATCCGCAAAAAATATAGCAGACTTTAAAATTACACCACAGCGCATCAACCGCTACCGGCTTGGCCGGCCGCCTTTTTTCACGACACAGTGTGCCGTGCCTTTCAGCAAGCTGCCTTTTGACAGGGTAGACGCGAGGCCTTATAAAGGCTGCTGCACGCGGGTGTAGTTCAATGGTAGAACTGGAGCTTCCCAAGCTTCAAACGTGGGTTCGATTCCCATCACCCGCTCCACTTCTGAAATTCCCTCCCGGACAAGCCATTAGTTTATCTAATGGACATATAGATAATTCAATTGTTGATTAATTAGAAATCGTTAATATACTTATTCTGCGCTTCGGGGCAGGGTCCTGCAAAGAAGAATTTTTAATCATACCTTTATAAATTTTGGAGATTTGTATCATGAAAAAGCTTGCAACGATTATTTCCGCCGCTTCTTTGGCGGTTGCCTCTGCCTCTGCTTCTGCCTGGGGATGGGGTGATGACGGGTAACAACGGTTTCGGTGATGGCTGGGGTGATGGCTGGGCAGACGGTGGCTTCAGTTTCAACATGAGCGCGGGCGGCCACGGTCGTGGCTATGGTCGTGGTTACAACCATTACTACGACGGCTACGCACCGTACTACGGATATGCCCCTTACGGTTACGGCGTACCGGTCCAGCCGGCCGTTGAGCTGACCGAAGAGCAGAAGCAGGCGATTGCCGACCAGCAGGCCAGGTTCGTGGCTGATATGCAGAAGGCCCAGCAGCAGGCTGCCGAGTACTATGCCGCCCAGCCGTATCCGGGTGACGCCATTTTCGCCGAGGGTGACGCAGTACGCGCCCAGATGGACGCCGAGCGCGAGGCCCGCATCAAGGAAATGGATGCCCGCAGGGAAGAAATGCGCAAGGGGGCTGACCAGTTCGCCGGTCAGGCCTTCCCGCGTGACGACTACCGTGCCCAGATCGATGCCGAGCGTGATGCGCGCAGCAAGGAAATGGATGCACGTATGGAAGAGTTCCGCAAGGCCTCTGACGAGCGTCGCAAGGCTGCAGAAGAAGCCCACAAGGCGCGTATGCAGGAGCGTACCACCCGTCTTGAAACCAAACAGGGTATCTAGGCCGCAGGCGTAAGATCCGGCACCCCGGGTGCCGCAGCAGTGCAACAGGGGGTGTGGGAAACCACACCCCTTTTTTTATCTATGGGAAGGTCGCTGCCGGCGGCGGGTAATAACCGTGCAAACAGAGCACGGCGTGTAATGACAGCAATGAAACAATATACTCTGTCCTCTGTCATAATAGCCCCGCAAAGGAATCGCTGATCAGGACATGCAGTACGTCAATGCGAACCAGGCGCAGCAATCTTTTAAATTCATGATCAGTAAGCTGGAGATTGCCTCGCTGTTGCGTACCGCAGGCTGAACGCCTGATCTTAGGTTCCCTAAATCAAACGACATGCAGGAAGGATTCATGGGCAAGCTTCTGAAAATCATCCTCTCTATTGCAGCACTCCTGGTGGCACTGGTGGTGGGGGCAGCTATTGTCCTGCCTATGGTCATCGATCCCAATGATTACAAACCGGAGATCATCAGCGCGGTGAAGGACAAGACCGGCCGCAATCTTGAAATCGATGGTGACATCGGGTTGTCCGTCTTTCCCTGGCTGGGGCTGGATCTGGGCGCCACCCGGCTGGGTAATGCGCAGGGCTTTGCCGAGCCTTACATGGCCAGCATGAATGCTGCCCAGGTCAGGGTGAAGCTGTTGCCGCTGCTGAAAAAGCAGCTCGAAGTCGATACCGTGAAGCTGGCCGGGCTGGAGCTCAACCTGGGAAAAGACAAGACCGGGCGCACCAACTGGGCAGATCTGCTGGCTGAATCCGCACCGGCGCAAGAGCGGCAGGAAGAGGCCGGCGACGGGGGTACGACCGGCCTTGGCGGGCTGGCCGTGGGCGGCATTGCCGTGACCGACGCCAGTATCGTCTGGGATGATCGCACGAGCGACACCCGCTACGTGATCGATGACCTGTCGTTCACCACCGGCGCGATTGCCGCGGGGGATTCTTTCGATCTTGACCTGCGGTTCAAGATTGCAACCACGGAGCCGGACGTAGCCAGCCAGTTCGAGCTGACCGGCAACGTGCTTATTGCCCCGAACCTGGAATCGGTCGATGTCAAGAACGCGTTGCTCGATATCCATGCGCAGGGGGACGGGGTGCCTGATGGCAAGGCACGCCTGTCACTGAAAACCGATCTGGCGCTC
>CAVQJD010000012.1:0-41415 GCA_963712695.1 uncultured Gammaproteobacteria bacterium | reverse complement strand
CTATGCCGTCGACATCTCCGACACCTTCGTGGAGAATATCCTGCGTACCTGCCGCGAACAGGGACTGACCAACGTGCAGGGTATCGTCAACTCACCCCGTGATACCGGCCTGGCGGAAGACGCGGTCGACCTGGCCTTTGTCACCGCCACCTATCACCACTTCGAGTACCCGGAAAGCATGCTGGCCTCTATCCACCGTGCACTGCGCCAGGGTGGCCGACTCATCATCATCGACTTCCGTCGCGACCCGCGCATCAGCTCGCGCTGGGTGATGGAACATGTGCGCGGCGACAAAGGCCAGGTGATTCGCGAAATCCAGGCTGCCGGCTTCCGGCTGCTGGACGACAAGCCGCTGCTGCGCACCAATTACTTTCTGGAGTTCGGGAAAATCGGGCAGTAACGCACATCGGCCGGAACGTTCACCAGCGGGCAACGTCCACTCATTGAAGAATGGCTTATTCTCGCCGTCGCAACCGAACGGATCAATTATTTCCCCGGGGACGAAAAGGTCTCTGTGACAGGCTTTCCCCGGTGCCTTTGCAGCAGTACATGCGATCGTAAAATCTGGCCAACCAGGCCGGGTTATGCGCTTCCATCAAACATGGTGCAGTTGTTCTGATAACATGCTCTCAAACGGTTTTCCGACAGATCAACCCGTCAACAGAGGCATCAATGTGAACAACACGACATCCAAGTCGGCAATCCTGCTGATACATTGCCCGGACCAGAAAGGGATTGTGATATCCATTACCGAGTTCATATACAAGAACGGCGGCAACATCCTCTATCTGGACCAGCACGTGGATACCGGGCGCCAGATTTTTTTCATGCGTATCGAATGGGACCTGCATGACTTTGTCATTGCCGACGGGAAGATAGGCGAATACTTCGAGACTCTCGTTGCGCAGCGTTTCTCGATGAACTGGCGTTTGCATTTTTCGGATGAGCTTCCACGTATGGCGCTGTTTGTATCCAAACAGCCGCATTGCTTCTACGATATCCTGGCCCGCTATGAATCAGGCGAATGGCAGGTCGAGATCCCCCTGATCATCAGCAACCATACCGACATGCAGACTGTGGCCGCGCGCACGGGTATTGATTATGTCCATCTGCCGGTTACCAGCGAGAACCGGGCGGAACAGGAACGCAAACAACTTGATCTGCTGCAGCAATACCGGATTGATTTCATCGTGCTGGCACGCTACATGCAGGTCCTGAGCGATGAATTCATCGGCAACTACCCCGATCGCATCATCAATATCCATCATTCCTTCCTGCCCGCGTTTCCCGGTGCCAGGCCGTACCACAGTGCGCATGACCGCGGCGTGAAAATCATCGGCGCTACCAGTCATTATGCGACTGCAGAACTGGATGCCGGACCGATTATCGAGCAGGATGTAGCACGCGTGAGTCACGAAAATTCGGTCGAGGACATGATCCGCAAGGGGCGCGACCTGGAAAAAATGGTACTGGCCCGCGCCATATGGCACCACCTGCACCATAACGTCCTGGTCTATGAAAACAGGACGGTTGTATTCGAATGAGCCACAGGGCACAGGCCGGCAGGGACCCGCAGGCAACCCGGGTTTTTACACCATGAAATTCCGCTTGCGCAGGCGTTCAGATCCTCTGGCCGACCTGTGCTGCGCCATTACTTCACGATGCGATAGCAGGGTACGTATTCCGTGCCGGGCAATTTCATACGCTGCTGGGCGACGAACGACTTGAGCAGCGAATCCAGCGGATCCAGGATTTCGGCGTCACCGCGAATTTCGAAGTGACCGTGTTTCTCGATAGCCAGAATCCCTTCGTTCTTTACATTGCCGGCGACGATACCGGAGAACGCGCGGCGCAGGTTGGCCGCCAGCGTGTGAGGTGGCTGATCCCTGTGCAGTTGCAGGTTGCGCATGTTTTCATGGGTTGGCACAAACGGCCGCTGGAATTCCAGTTCGATCTTCAATGACCAGTTGAAATAATAGGCATCATCGCGGTGCTTGCGGTATTCGCGCACCTCTGAGATACCACGTTTCATATCGTACGCCACACGCTCCGGGTCATTGACGATGATCGAATAGCGGCGCTGTGCTTCATGCCCGAGCGTGGCGGCGATGAACGCATCGATCTCGGAAAAGTAGCCAGCGGACCCTGCCGGACCGGTGAATATGAGCGGGAACGGCAGCTGCGCGTTGTCCGGGTGCAGCAGGATACCCAGCACGTAGAGGATTTCCTCGGCAGTACCGACCCCGCCGGGGAATACCACAATACCATGGCCGGTACGCACAAACGCTTCCAGCCGTTTCTCGATATCCGGCAGGATAACAAGGTCATTAACGATCGGGTTGGGCGATTCGGCGGCGATGATGCCCGGCTCCGTGATGCCCAGATACTGCCCGTCGCGGATACGCTGCTTGGCATGGCCAATGGTCGCACCTTTCATCGGGCCCTTCATCGCGCCCGGACCGCAGCCAGTGCAGGTATCGAGGCCGCGCAACCCGAGCTGGTAGCCGACTTCCTTGGTGTAGTCGTATTCCTCGCGACTGATCGAGTGGCCGCCCCAGCATACGACCAGACGCGGATTGGTCAGCGGACGCAGGATACTGGCGTTGCGCAGCATGTGAAACACGGCGTTGGTAATGCCTTCCGATGAGACCAGGTCGAACTTCGGATTGGTGGCAATCTTGTCGCTGACATACACCACATCACGCAGCACCGCCAGCAGGTGTTCGCTGATGCCCTTGATCATGACGCCATCGACGAACGCGCTGGCCGGTGCACCGATGACCTTGAGCTTGATACCGCGCTCTTCGGGGATGATACGGATATCGAAGGATTTGTAACGCTCCAGCAGTTCCTTGCCATCGTCGAGTTCACTCCCGACGTTCAGTACTGCCAGTGCGCAGTTACGCAATGTGCTATACAGGCCACCCTTGCTGGTATCGAGCAACTTGGCGACCTCGGCCTTGGACAGCACATCGAGGCTGCCTTGCGGCGTGATCACGGCATCGACGGTTTCATACTGCATGGGTTGTAAATTCCAGATTGAACGCCGGTTGTGCGCCCCCGGCTTGGCAGCCGTGAACGATATAGCCAAGGCACGCCGTTTGCAAAAAATGGCGCTGGCCATTCGAGCACAGGAGCGGCAAGTGCAGTGACAGCCGGTTGGCAGGCAGGGTGTTGCCGCAAACCGGAACACCGACTGGATTATCTTTTGCACCTGCCGGAAATATGGCGCATTATGCGGGTGGTATACAGAATCTGTGTGCCGCGTGAGCGCCTTTGTCGCGCTACTCAACACCCTAACAATCCAGAAGGAGATTCACCTTGAAACAATCATTCCAGATTTCCAGCATCATTGCCGCCATGGCGCTCGCCGGCTCGATGGTGATGAGCACAGCCTCTGCCGGCGGTATGGGCATGGGCAGTTCCAATCAGGGTCCGGGCAGTGGCTATGGACCCCGTGACAGCAGCGGTTCGGGCTTTGGCACGGGCAGTCGCAGCAATCGCGATTACGGACGCGATCGCGGTTACGGTCCGCGCGAGGGCTATGGCGAAGGTTACGAACAGCGCTCCCGGACCCGCTCCGGCCCGGGTAATGACAGCGACAGCGGTTCCGGCTCGGGCTTCGGCATGGGCAGCCGCAGCAACCGCGATTACGGACGCGACCGCGGCTACGGTCCCGGACCGGGCTACGGTCCTGGCCCCGGCGGTGAAGCCGGCCCAGGCTATGGACCCGGACCGGGCTACGGCCCCGGCCCCGGCGGTGAAGCCGGCCCCGGCTATGGACCCGGACCCGGTTACGGCCCAGGCCCCGGCGGTGAAGCCGGCCCAGGCTATGGACCCGGACCCGGTTACGGCCCCGGACCTGAGTACGGACCCGGACCGGGCTATGGCCCAGGCCCCGGCGGCGAAGCCGGCCCAGGCTATGGACCCGGACCCGGTTACGGCCCCGGACCTGAGTACGGACCCGGGCCCGGTTACGGCGCGCCATAGCAGCAACCCACCCGTCAGCTGAAATCACTTCAGGGATCGGGGACCAGCGCCACCACGGCATGAGCCCCGATCCCAGCCTTTCAGGCTCTTCCCCAAATCGAGCAGGTAGATTAGCGCTGCAGGGCCGAATTCATTCGGCCAACAACCTTGCCATCAGAAAGACTGCGTCTCGTCTAAATTGATGCGTTACCCACTCATTCAGGGGAAGATCCGCCTTTCAAAGCAGCGCACTATTTTTCTGCTGCGCGCGAACCGCGCTCCCCTTTCGGCGAAGTGATTCTTCTTCGTGACTACTTGCGAAACAGGCAGACGCGAGGCAGGCTAGCGCTCTTCGCGTGGTGGTAATCCGGTATGCCGGGTAAGTACTGTGTCGCCCCTGGTACGACGCTGGTGTGCACGTGCGGAATTCTTGCGGCGCGGCGCCTGGTAATCATGCGTCGCGTCCGGTTGCTGTCGTGGTATGAGCTGGTTTTTTCCATCACCGATGAGATCGGCGCGGCCCATCTTTTCCAGCGCGTCACGCAGCAGCGGCCAGTTGCGTGGATCATGGTAGCGCAGGAAGGCCTTGTGCAAGCGACGCTGCTCCGGAGACTTTACGCTGGCCACCGCCGCGCTCTTGTAGGTTACACGGGCGAGCGGATTCTTGCCGGAACGGTACATGGCGGTGGCGGTCGCCATCGGCGAAGGATAGAACGCCTGCACCTGGTCGGCGCGGAAATCATTACGCTTCAGCCATAACGCGAGGTTGAGCATGTCCGCATCACTGGTACCGGGATGCGCGGCGATGAAGTACGGGATCAGGTACTGCTCCTTGCCGGCCTGTTGCGAGAATGTCTCGAACATTTCGCGGAAGCGGTCATAGGCGCCGATCCCCGGCTTCATCATTTTCGACAGCGGCCCGTCTTCGGTATGTTCAGGCGCGATCTTCAGATATCCACCGACGTGGTGACTGACCAGCTCTTTCACATATTCCGGATCCTCGATGGCGAGATCGTAACGCACCCCTGATGCAATCAGCACCTTCCTGATGCCCGGCAATTTACGCGCCGCGCGGTAGAGTTGGGTCAGTGCAGAGTGGTCGGTATCGAGGTTCGGACAGATGCCGGGATAGACGCAGCTAGGCTTGCGGCAGGCGCTCTCGATCTCCCGGCTCTTGCACGCGATACGGTACATATTGGCGGTTGGGCCGCCGAGGTCGGAGATCACGCCGGTAAAGCCCGGCACCCGGTCACGGATCGCCTCGATCTCGCGCAGGATCGAGCCCTGTGAACGGTTCTGGATGATGCGTCCCTCGTGCTCGGTGATGGAGCAGAAGGTACAGCCGCCGAAACAGCCGCGCATGATGTTGACTGAAAAGCGGATCATTTCGTAAGCCGGGATGCGCTTCCCCTGGTAGCCGGGGTGTGGCACGCGCGCATAGGGCCGGTCAAACAGGTAGTCCATTTCTTCCGTGCTGAGCGGAACCGGCGGTGGATTGAGCCACAGGTCCACGCCCGCGTGACTCTGCACCAGGGCGCGTGCGTTGCCGGGATTGGTCTCCAGGTGCAGCACACGGCTGGCGTGTGCATCCAGCACGGCATCGTTGCGCACCTTCTCGAAGGAGGGCAGCCGGATGACGGTCCGGGCACGCTCGAGTTTCGGATGCACCAGCTCCACCAGCGGGTTACCGTTTTCATCCTGTCCGAACCAGGCACTGTTGCGGCGCTGCTGCTCGCACGCCGGCAGCTCCTCGGTGCTGACATAGGGATTGATACGCGCCTCGACCCGCCCCGGCCGGTCGATGCGGCTGGAATCGATCTCGGTGTAGCCCTGCGGCGTCGTGTGACGCAGGAAGGCCGTACCGCGGATGTCCGTAATATCCTGCAACGGCTCACCGGCTGCCAGCCGGTGCGCCAGTTCGACCACCGCGCGCTCGGCATTGCCAAACAGCAGGATGTCGGCATGTGCATCGAGCAGGATGGAACGGCGCACGCTGTCCTGCCAGTAGTCGTAGTGCGCAATGCGGCGCAATGAGGCCTCGATACCGCCCAGTACAACAGGCACGTCCGGGTAGGCCTCGCGGGCGCGTTGCGCATAGACCAGCGTGCAGCGGTCGGGGCGCGCACCTCCCTGCCCGCCCGGTGTATAGGCATCGTCAGAGCGCGGTTTGCGATCCGCCGTGTAGCGGTTGATCATCGAGTCCATGTTGCCGGCGGTGATACCGAAGAACAGCGTCGGCCTGCCCAGCGCCTCGAATGGCTGTTTCGAATGCCAGTCTGGCTGCGCGATGATGCCGACACGAAAACCCTGGTCTTCCAGCAGCCGGCCAATGATGGCCATGCCGAAGGACGGGTGATCCACGTAGGCATCCCCGGTCACCAGAATAATGTCGCAGACGTCCCAGCCGAGCGCATCCATCTCCGCCCGGGACATGGGCAGGAAGGGTGCATGGCCGAAGCATTCCGCCCAGTATTTCGGATAGTCATACAGGGAGGTCGTGGCCTTGGGGATGCTGATGGTGGACATAGGGAATACCGGGGTTACCTGGGCTAGTGTATAGCAAGCGCGCGAGTTGCGCCTGCCGTCAGCTGGCCGAATTACGGCGGTTGATTCCCTGCCCCCCCGGTCGCGCGCGTGCAGGGTATGCCAGAAACGTTAAACTCCGGCACACACCGCTACTCAGGCATGTTGAAGGATATCCGGTGTAATCTCGTAGCCTGCCTCCAGCATGGCGCGAAGGATCAGGTCGACCATCTGCCCGAGGCTGAAGCGGTCCGAGTTGAGAACGAGGTCATAGGTACTGCATTCCGTACCGTCCACACCAAAGTGTTGCCGGTGGAATTCGGCCCGTTGCCGGTCTACCTCCCGGACACGCTCAGCGGCCGCTTCCAGGTCGAGCTGTTCCCGCTCGGCAATCCGCGCTGCACAGGCCGCCGGCGTGCCGACGACCCGGACACGGAATGCCCTGTCGGGACCGAGAATCAGGTGGGCGCCGCGCCCGACAATGACGCCGCCCTTTTTGGAGATATTCATGATCACCATTACCAGATGATCCAGGTAACGCTGTTCGCTGAGGGTCTTGCCCCTGAACAGGGCCTGCCAGGGTTCGCTGCGGGTATGCCGAACGTTTTCGTCGAGTTTTCTGACCAGGTCGACGTCAAGATCAGCGCGCCTGGCAACCGCATCCAGAATATATCGATCACAACAGCGCACCCCCAGACGGTCGGCCAGCGCCTGGGCCACCTGTTTGCCAAGCGAACCGTAGCCGCGCGACACGGTCACCACATAGCTGGCCTTTCTTGCCAATGCGGCCTGCTCCTCGGCAGCCTTGCGCTCCCTGGCCTGATCGACGCCGACCAGCGCCTCGATCAGGCGTTCTGCACTGCATTTCATATATAACGTTCCTTTCGTGGCGCTGAGGGCTGGCTCCGCCTGCATCACACAGCGGCGCCAGGGACGAGAATTCATCTGCAGACAGCAGCCGGCGATTCGCGCAAGTCTATTGTATAGAAAAACCAGCCCGGTTTTCGCCTGCGCAAGCAGTCCAGACTGATTGCAATGAACCGGTATACTGGCGTATACCAGCGGCACGCCGCACAAACTCACCAGACGTGCACTTCCATGAACTGGCTTGGACTGACCCTGTTGTCCGCATTCTTTCTCGCAACCGCGGATGCGCTGTCCAAGCGCTACCTTGCGCATTACCGGCCGGGTGAACTGGTTCTGGTGCGTTTCGGGGTGGCTGGCGCGCTGCTGCTGCCACTGTTGCTGCTGCAGCCCTGGCCGGCGTTGACGGCCGCGTTCTGGGGCTGGATGGCCTTGCTGATGCCACTGGAGATCCTCGCCATGTGGCTGTACATGCGGGCGATCCGCGAATCACCCCTCTCGCTCACCCTGCCCTACCTGGCCTTTACCCCGGTGTTCAACGTGCTGACCGGCTACCTCGTGCTGGGCGAGCAGGTCAGCCGGGCCGGCTTCGCCGGCATCGTGCTGGTGGTATGCGGGGCCTGGCTGCTCAATCTCAAGGCGGCCCGCCACGAGTTGGGCTCGCGCATCCTCGCACCCTTTCGCGCTATCGCCCGCGAACATGGCTCGCGGCTGATGCTGGGCACGGCGGCCATTTACAGCCTGACCTCGGTGCTCGGCAAGGCGGCGCTGGCGCATGTCACGCCAGGGTTCTTCGGTCCGTTCTATTTCGTCGCACTGGGCGGTGTGACTGCAGTGGTGTTCGGGTCACGCCATACCGGCACCTGGCGCGCGCTGGGCCGGTACCCGCTGGCGCATCTCGCCATCGGTGCCTGCATGGCGGTCATGGTGGTGACACATTTCTATGCCATTGGCCAGATCGAGGTCGCCTACATGATTGCGGTCAAGCGCACCAGCCTGCTGTTCGGCATCTTGTATGGCGCCTGGCTGTTTCATGAACAGGAGCTCTCGATGAACCTGGCCGCAGGCGCCCTGATGGTGCTTGGAGTATTTCTGGTCGCCAGTTTGGGCAACGGGTGACGGCAAGCGGGTATGCACTGCTGCATCCGTGTTGTGAGGCAGCAGGAATTCGTGCGCGACTGCCTCCACTCCTATCGGGGCCTGAACTGCAGCTCGATGGTCAGCATGCCCTCGAACAGGGTTTCGATATGCAGGGAGCCCGGTTGCGAACGCACCGTAAACCCGCGCTGTGCTGCGGGCGCCACTGATGCCAGCACCAGCCGGCTTTCCGGCCACGTTACCGCGTAGTCAAGCTGAATCGGGTAATAGCCGTCCAGGAAACGCCGGTGAAACGGGCCACTTTGCAGGCGGTAACCACCGCCAGCGTCCGCCTTCAGCACCGCCACCTCGGCCGTGATGCACACCTCGCCGCCCGGCTGCACACCGGTCAGCTGCACACTGTCACCCTCCACACGCGCTGCCTCCATGGCCGTGACCGACTGCACCTGCAGATTGCGCAGACCGCGGTAGCGGTACACGATCTCGACCACATCGACCGGGTCGAGGTTGCCCTGACACTGCTCGAGTTCGACCCACCCGCTAACCAGGCTATCTGTACTGATGATTAGCCGGTTATGCGTCTGCAGAACCCGCCGCTCCGGGATGGCTGAGAGAAATGCCAGATCTCCCTCGTTGACCTGGTCGGTAGCGCTCACCATGCCAGGCCCCGGCCAGTCGACATTCTCCGCGGCCGCCGCCGCACACAGGACGAGCCCGATGACCGTCAGGATATGGACTGTTCGCAGGGACATGGCACACAGCATAGCGTCTCTAGCGGAGCCATGCGCGGGGCCTGGGGGCCAGCCGGACCGGGCGGCGCGCCGAACATACGGCCAATTCGTTCAAGAATCCCCGCGCCGGGGCCGAAACAGTCGTGGATTCGCAAACTTATTCCCAGACGGCCACCACGGGTATCGACAGATGCAAAAAGACAAGCGCAAGGGAGATCAGTCCATTCCCGAAAACCTGCGACAGGTGCTGACACCGGCGCAGGCAAAAACGCTCGAGGAGATCGGCAGGCTAGGCTGGCAGCTGAAATTCGTGCGCCGGCCATTATTCCAGGACCCGGTGCCGGTAGTGAGCAATGCCAAAAATGACCAGATCGGCGTACTCGACCCGGACGGCAAGATCGAAATCGACACCAGTTTCCAAGTCCGCCCGGACAGCGGGCCTTCCGCGCAGGATACGGCGAGCCTGCCCGAGAAACGCAAAGGCCAGCCACCCGTGCCGCAGAACCTGACGCAAATCCTCAATGAGAAACAATTGTTATCGTTGCGCCAGATCGAGAATTTCGGCTGGAAGCTGTATTGCGTGCGCCGTCCGCTGTTCCAGGACCCGGTCGTGGTCGTCGTAAGTGCCGAAGGAGACCGGTTTGCCACACTGCAAACCGACGGCCGGATCGAGGTCAAGAGCCACTTTAATATCCGCGACACCTCACGCAGAAAAGAACCCGAGCCCGCAGTCGGCCCCGCCAGCGCAAAGTGACCGCCTGGCTGCGCGCCTGGCTTGCTAGCGCGCCAGTAAATCCTCTATCAGCCTGATCACCTCCGGGTGATTGAACTCCCTGCCACCGACCGCGCGATAGACAATGCGCCCCTGCGGATCGATGATGAAGGAGGTCGGCAGTCCACGCACCCCGTAGGCTTCTGACACCTTGCTCTCCGGATCGAACAGGATGGGAAAGCTCGGGAACACGTTCAGGTCCCCCATGTAGGAAAACACGTGATCGACATCCTCCCACTGATTGACTGCCAGCACCCGGAACGGGCGTTCATGAAACGCCTGGTAGAGTTTCTCCAGTGATGGCATCTCCTTGCGACAGGGCGGGCACCAGGTCGCCCAGAAATTGATCAGGACCCACTTGCCGCGATAATCATCGAGGCTGTGCCGCACACCATCCATGTCGCCAAGCGAAAACCCGGGTGCCTCGATCGGTGCTTCCAGCGGCGTGAGCCGGTAGCTCAGCTCCGGTGCAGCTTCCTCAGCAGCCAGCGGCCCGCTCATCAATACCAATGCCACTAGCAATAACCAGCTATCTTTCAATGTCTTCAGGCGCACATTGCATGTCCTTGATTACATATTTATGGATCTCGCCCTGCTGGCTCCAGCCATAGTGCAGGTCGAAGCGGGTACCGGGCGACAGCTTGACCGTGGTAAAGCCCTGCCCCCAGTCGCCGACCTGGAAGGTCTGCGCCTCGGGCAGCAGCGTCCAGCGGAATGCAATACCCATGTCACGCCACTCGGACACCCACTCGGCCTTGGTCTTGCCGGCATGCGCCACACCTTCGGCCGTTACGTAGCGCCAGTCCGCCACATCATACGACAGCGGCACGGCGGAGCGGTTGCGCACGATGGTGCCAAAGACACAGTAGCTGCTCACGGCATCGATCACCTCCTGAGGCAACCCCTTGGACGCGAACACGGCACGGACATAGTCCGGCAGCAGCTGGATTAGCTCGATGCTGAAATCCTGCTCATCCACGCGCCAGGTCGACAGGCCGGAGGCCGGATTGATCTCGCGGACAACCTCAGCGGCACGGGCCCCAGCCACCAGTGCCAGCAGCAACAGCATCAGCACACTGTATTTCACAGCCAGAATTGAAGATCGATGCATGCGTCTATCCATACGCTTCCCGCCCGATGAGTTCAAGTATGTGCACAGAAGCCCCGGAAATAATCATCCTGGCCAGGTTTTCGTCTCCTGCTGGAAGGTAACTCTGATGCCGGCTCGCACTGTCCGCTTTCAGCGCGAAACCAGGTATGCAGACAGAAAAATGCCTCCCGCGCCGGTGCGCGCCGCGGGAGGCGGGTGTATTGCGCAGGCCGGGCTAGTTGGAACCCAGCTGGGGGGTATCGCGCTTCCATGAGCCATCCGGCTGCAGGCAGGCGGTTCCGTAGGCCGGTACGTTCTTGCCGCCGACCACGACCGTGGTCTGGTACTCACGCTCCTGCAGGCAGGTGTCGTCGCCGTAGGTTTGACTCTGTGCCGGGTAGGCTTGCTGCTGCGCACGCGGAGGATAGTAGCCGTAAGGATACCGACCACCTATGGCGTAGCCCAGAATGCCGCCTACTGCCAGACCAATCCACACGTCATCGTGATCGTTATTATTATTGTCATGATTATTGTAGTAACCATAGGGGTAGTAGCCATAGTGCCGGCCGTGATATCCCCCCTTGTAACCGTGCTTGTAGCCACCCCGGTCACCACCATAACCGTGGCGCTCTTGGCCACGGCGATCGGCCGAGGCAAGACCGGGCACGGCCAGAGACAGTGCAACAGCAGCAGCCAGCAGGGAGCGGAGTATTAAGTTCATGGAAGAATCCTCTTTAGGGAGCATTGTAGTAGGTGTTGCTGTGCTGGGCGCTATTGATAGCATAGCCCAGGACTCCGCCGACCAGGAGACCTACCAGCAGATCATCGTCATCATCGTCATCATCTTGACTGTAGTAGTTGCTAATGTAATTGTCATGATGGCCACGATGGTATTGGTGCCGGTCATGATAGTGTTTCTTGTAGCTGTGGCTGTAACCGTGCCGGTCACCATGATCGCGATAATCATTACCGCGGCGGTCGGCCGAGGCCACGCCGGGCACGATCAGGGCAAGCGCCACAACAGCAGCCAGCAGGGTATTGGGTCTCGTCTTCATAGCAGCATCCTTCTTTTGTGGTTACCTGATCTGAGCTAACGCGACGGGACCAGAAAGGGTGACACCGGGTGGTAATAATTTTTCGCGCTCAGCCGGCGCGGCTCGGCTATCACCCGGAACCCCGGTACCGACCAGGCGGTGTCCGGGGTATTCGCCGACTGGTCATACAGGCCAAAGACATTCAGCCTGTGCGTAGCGACGGGATGAGGAACATCACACAAGTTATTGATATTTATTGCTCTGTCTTCCAGCTCATCGAGCGGCACTGGATATGGCCCTGAATTCCTTCTGCCACAGATGGCATGCATGGATACAGCATTAGGCCATCGCTTCACGGCAAGGTTCAATTACCTGGCCAGGCCGGCGCCACAAATGCAAACGCCCGGTCAGGAACCGGGCGCAAGCTGATAAATTCAAACGTATTCGCAGGTGTCGTTCAGGCCACCTGCACCGGGATGGCGTTGCGCCGGTCCTTGATGCGGTTGTGCATGTCGAGGTAGACCAGCGTCGGTTTGAACGCCGCGGCCTCCTGTTGCGACAGGATGGCGTAGGTACAGATGATGATGCGGTCACCCGGGCTTGCCTTGTGTGCCGCGGCGCCGTTGACCGAGATGATACCGGAATGGTTTTCGGCGCGAATAGCGTAGGTGGTGAAACGCTCGCCATTATTCAGATTGTAGATCTGGATCTGTTCGTACTCGCGGATATTGGCCGCCTCGAGCAATGCGCCGTCGATGGCACAGGAACCCTCGTACTCGAGCTCCGCATGAGTAACGTTAGCGTGGTGGAGCTTGGATTTCAGCAAGGTGATCTGCATGGGCCTGATTGCATCCTGTCTGCGTCCGTGAAACTGGCCTGATTATGCTGTCTCGACAGTGAGATTGCAAGAATCATGGATAGTTTCGGCCTGAGATAGCCATTCTAAGCGATTGATATCTTGACGTTGTCAATTAGCCGCGCGCGACCGACACAGGCGGCCGCCAGCACGATCAGCGCGCTGTCGCCGGCTCCCGGCCGGGCCAGATCCGCCTGACGCCGGACACTGACATAATCGGGGAGCAAACCGGCCGCCTCGAGTTGCCGCATGGCGACCTGCTCTACCCCGGCGAAATCACGCTCCCCGGCCTCCAGCGCGCCCTTCACATCCAGCAGGGTCTGGTAGAGCTGGGGAGCGATGCCACGGTCGGCCGCAACGAGATAGCTGTTGCGTGAACTCATCGCCAGACCATCCGGCTCGCGCACTGTAGCCACACTGTCGATCCGGATCGGCATGAACAAATCGGCCGCCATGCGCCGGATTATCAGCAGCTGCTGATAATCCTTTTCTCCAAACACGGCGATATCCGGCGCAACCTGGTTGAACAATTTCGCGACCACCGTGCTGACACCGTCGAAGTGCGTGGGTCGCTGCTCACCTTCGAGGATAGCACTCAGGTCCGGCACCGCGACACGTGTGGTGTGCCCGACCCCGTCCGGGTAAATGTCCGGCACCCCGGGTAAATACAGCAGGTCGGCAGCGGCGGCCGAGAGCGCGGCCTGGTCTGCGGCCAGCGTCACGGGATAGCTGGCCAGGTCTTCCCGGGGGCCGAACTGCATCGGGTTCACGAACACGCTCACTACGACACGATCGGCACAGGAGCGGGCATGGTCAACCAGCGCCAGATGGCCGGCATGGAGGTTACCCATGGTCGGCACAAAGGCGATGCGCTCGCCGGCACTGTGCCAGCCCCCGATACAGGCACGCAACGACTGAACGCTCCGGGCGATTTCCATAACGGCCTCAGTAGCTGTGTTCCGGCGCCGGGTAGGCGCCGGACCTGACGGCGCTGACGTAGGCTCGTACCGCTCCGGCGATACTGCCACCCGCACCGAGGAAATCACGTACGAACCGCGGCTGCCGGCCAGCGCTGATACCGAGCATGTCGTACAGCACCAGCACCTGCCCGTCACAGCCCGCACCGGCGCCGATGCCGATGGTCGGCATGCTGACAGACCGGGTGATATCGGCTGCGAGTGCCGCCGGGATGCATTCCATCACCAGCAATCCGGCACCGGCCGCTTCGAGAGCCCTGGCATCGGCACGCAGCGCGGCGGCCGAATCCGGTTCCCGGCCCTGCACCTTGTAGCCGCCGTACTGCTCGACCGACTGCGGTAACAGGCCAATATGCCCGCACACGGGAATACCCGCATCGACCAGTTGCGCCACAATGCCCGCCATCGCACTGCCGCCCTCCAGCTTGACCATGTGCGCCCCACCCTCGTCCACCAGGCGCCGCGCGTTATGCAAGGCTTGCGTGGCATCGAGGTAACTGTGATAGGGCAGGTCGACCACCCGGTACGCATGGCGCCCGACGCGTGCCACATTTGCTGCGTGATACACCATGTCCTGCATGGTCACCGGGACAGTCGAGTCATAGCCCATGAGCACCATGCCCAGCGAGTCGCCGATGATGAACAGGTCCACGCCTGCAGCTTCCAGCAGCCGGGTGAAGCCGGCGTCGTAGACAGTCAGGCAGGCGATCTTTTCACCGCGTAACTTCATGGCACACAGGCCCTCGAGCGTGATGGGGGTGGCAATTTTATCTGTCATGCGATGATCAGGCCTGCAGCAACCCGTGCGTCACACGATAACAGCTGCAAGCGTTTGACCGCCGGCAAGCTGTTCCATCCATGTTCTACCGTGACCATTTTTCAGCTGACATGCAGGTATAGCCGGGCTAGATCGCCGTGGCCATGGGATTGAAATACTGCGTGCCTTTGCCAGCGGCATGAATCTGATCCAGCAGTGCCTGATAGTCTGTCTCGCTATCGACCAGGTTGATGTGCGCCGCATTCACAATCAGCAGCGGTGCCGCGATATAGTGCAGGAACATGCTGGCATAGGCTTCTGACAGGCGGCGCAGGTAGGTTGCGTCGATCCGGCGCTCGTAACGGATGCCGCGCCGCGCGATGCGCTTCAGCAACACGTCGACCGGCGCCTGCAGGTAGATCACCAGGTCCGGCACCGGCGCATCGACAGTGACGTGCTGGTAGACCTGCTCATAGAGTTTGAGCTCCTCGGCATCCAGCGTCAGCTCGGCGAACAGCCGATCCTTTTCGATCAGGAAATCCGACACCCGCACCGGCTGGAACAGGTCGGCCTGGCGCATGTTCTGCATCTGGCGCGCGCGCTGAAACAGGAAAAACAGCTGCGCCGGCAGCGCACCCGAGCGCGGGTCTTCGTAGAAACGTTCCAGGAACGGGTTCTCGTCGGCGCCCTCGAGCATCAGGTCACTCTCGAAACTTTGCGCCAGACGGCGCGCGAGGCTGGTCTTGCCGACCCCGATCGGACCCTCGACCACGATATATCCAGGACGCTGCTGGCTCATCAGCCGGTGATCAGTTTCTTGAGCGAATGGTTCTCTACATTCCGGATCAGTATGCTCAACATGCCCTTGCCAGGAATATTCAGGTTACCGGCGACCTCTGACAGCGGAATGATAACAAAGTCACGCTCGTGCAAGCCCGGGTGCGGGACCTTGAGCCCGGCACTGTCGATCACCTTCCTGCCGTACAGCAGCAGGTCCAGGTCGAGTATCCGTGGCCCCCACTGTTCGCCCCCGCGCTCCCTGCCCAGCAGGGTCTCGATGTGCTGCAAGGCCCGCAACAGTTCCGGCGCGGACAACAGGGTATCCAGTGCCGCCACGGCGTTGACATAATCGGGCTGGTCCTGCGGCCCCATGGGCTTGCTGCTGTACAGGCTGGAACGCGCGGCCAGCAGAGTATCCGGCAGCACCGCCAGTTCCTCGAATGCCTCTTTCACCTGCGCCACCGGGGCGTTCAGATTGCTGCCGATGCCGATGTAGGCGCGCACCGTCATAGTGCGGGTTCCTGCACCGGCTTGCGGCGACCCCGGCCACCGCGTCGTCGCTTGCGCGTGCGCTTGGCGGGTTCGGGCCGGGAACCCTGTTCCGGCTGCTGCTGCTGCTGGTATACGGTCCACCAGTCACAGATATCCCTCTCCACCTCACCGGCCTCGCCACGCAATAACAGGAAATCGTAGGCGGCCCGGAAGCGCGGATGCTCCAGCACCCGCTGGCTGCGACGGCCGCCTTTCTGCTGCAGGCGCAGCTGCAGCACCCAGATCTCGCGCATCGGCAGCGAGAAGCGACGCGGCATGGCCATGACCCGTGCCTGTTCCTCGATGATCTGCGAGCCGGCGTGCTGCAGCGCTGATGCCGGATGCAGGCCTTCCGCCTCGAGCGCAGCGGCGCGCAGACGCACCGGTTCCCACAGCAGCACGGCGAACAGGAACGCAGGCGTGACCGGCTTGTCGGCCTCGATGCGCGCGTCGGTATTGGCCATGCCGCGCGCGATGAAGGTAATCGGAAAGCTGTTTTCCTCGTGCGCGAGTGACTCCTCGGTCAGCGGGAACAGCTGGCCAAACAGGTAGTAGTGGCGCAGCATTTCGAAATTCGCCAGCGCACTGCCAGTGAGGAACAGCTTGAGCACCTCCTCGAACAGGCGAGCCGGCGGGATATCGCCCAGCAGCGGCGCCAGCGTCTTGATTGGCGCCTCGGTTACGGGATCGAGCCGGAATCCCAGCTTGGTGGCAAAACGCACGGCACGCAGCATGCGTACCGGATCCTCTCGGTAACGCACCTCGGGATCCCCCATCAGGCGCAGCACGCCAGCCTCGATATCCGGCATCCCCCCGGCATAATCGATGATCGAGAAATCCGCGATGTTGTAATAGAGGGCGTTGACAGAGAAGTCGCGGCGCAGCGCATCTTCCGCGATGCTGCCGTAGACATTGTCGCGTACAATGCGGCCTTCACCGTCGACGTGGTGGCCGTCGTCGCCGCTGTCCATGTCCTGCATGGCACGGAAGGTGGCGACTTCGATGATTTCCCGTCCGTACACGACATGTGCCAGACGGAAGCGCCGGCCGATCAGGCGACAGTTGCGAAACAGGCGCCGCACGTCTTCGGGGTGGGCGTCGGTGGCGATGTCGAAATCCTTGGGTTCCCGGCCCAGCAGCAGGTCACGCACAGCACCACCCACCAGGTGTGCCTGGTAGCCGGACTCTTTCAAGCGGTACAACACTTTCAGCGCATTCTGGCTGATGCTGGCCCGGGAAACGGTGTGCGCTGACCGGGTGATAATGTTGGGTTCGCTGTGGCTGGGTATCGGACCTGCGTCGCTCACTGTTGTTGCTTGTGGATAAAAAGTGTCGGCGTATAATACCACTGCTTTCCAGCCCGTGGGCTAAATGCTCCCTTCGTCTAGTGGTTAGGACACTGGCCTCTCACGCCGGTAACAGGGGTTCGAATCCCCTAGGGAGCGCCAGATACGAAACGGCCCGCTGAATGCTGGCTTTCCAGATTAGATCTGCACTGGGGCCGTACCGAGCCACACAGCACGAGGCTCGTGGTTGCACCTACGGGAACATCGAGCGGCGTCGATACGCGTTCTGCGCGATGCCCAATCCGGCCAGTAACACCCCTAACGGCAACAGCGGATCGATGCCCTGTGCACGATCATTGCTGCGCAGGACACAGCCGCCGCCGCCACTGGAAGCCCCGGACTGCTGCCCGTCCTGCAGTGACAGCGGGTAGTAGTCATTAAAGGTCTGCGACAGGCCCGAGGTCGAATTGCTACTGGTTACCGCCAGGCGCAGCGTGTAGTCACCATTCACAAGCTGCGCGGTATCCCAGCTGCCCAGCGGCATATTGCGGCTGCCGCCCGGCTTGTTCTGCAGATTGCTGACCGGACGCCAGCTCTGGTTAATATCGCATAGGAAAAAATCCTTGCCACTGCAAAAGTCGACGCTGTAGGTCGTGGTCACATCAGTGCCGGTACCGTTCACGGTATCACCGTGCAATGCGAGTGGCGCTTGCCTGTCGAAGGTGTCTTTGGGTGCATTGGGAATAGAGCCCTGCAGGTAATGCAGATGCACCGCCACAGGCGAATAGAGTGGATCCCCGTACAGGATTCCGGAATTAAATGTCTCGGCAAACCACACGGCATCACCCAGCGGCAGGCCGCGCAGGAAGTAGATAAGTGTTTCGAAGGGATGGGCGTCAAATGAGTGCCCGGTCTGCGCGTGGTGGGTCAGGTTACCAAAGAAGGCGGCACCGTTCAGCCTGCCAAGAAAACTGGCTGCGGAATCCCCCCCGGAGAGTTGACGGTAACCTTCGTTGAAACTGGCGTTCTGCAATGGAACCGCTACGCCATCGATATCCAGCGTCACCCTATCGAGAGCCAGCTGGCCCTCGAAAACACCCGGACTCTCGATGCGAATCTTGAGTCCATCGAACAGATACGCCGGGTGCCGGTGCAGTGCGGGATCGAGGGTGAATGTCGCCTCGGCATCGCCCCAGCTGGTACCGTCGGCCGGGGTATGCGGCGCAACCAGGGTCGCGGCCGTGCGTTTTCAGGTAATCGATCTGGTTTGAACTCAGGATGGTGTCGCCGTACACCGATTCGTGCACCAATAACCGCACCTGCAGCGGGACGTTCCGGTTTAAATCAAGCGCCCGGTACTTGAAGCGCACGGTGATTACCTGCGGCGCCGCCAGGTTAACGGCCCGCTCCGTTATGGGTACCTGCTGGTTGAGCACAATCCGTTCATTTGAGATGCACGGCGCCTGGGGTGGCTGCAGTAAATCGTCGCCGCTGGCATAACAACTTGCGACGGGCCGTTGTTGAGAATTTTCAAACCAGAGACTGTACCTATCATCGAAGCCGGTATCCGCGCGGACCTGCGGCTCGCGGAGAGAAACGCCTCCCGAAGTATTTTGCAGCCACTGATTCGTACCCACCGCAAGTTCCGTCGTCCAGCCGGTCGGGGAGCCAAACATCAATCCGAGCGGATAGGACCGCTTGTTGTATCCGATAAAACCATCTGCCACGCGCACGCAGCGGGTGTCAATTTCCCGGTAGGTATCGGTTGAGGCCGCCTTGCAGGCCACATCGGCAGGATCACAGAGGGTGTTGCAGCTGTCACTGTCACGCCAGTTCAACAGCGAGTCGAAACTGTCCACTGAACTGAATCCGTCCAGGTATCCCAGGTAAACCAGGGTATTATCCGGTCGGGGAATTACCCCCGACGGGGTGCCGGGGCCCTCAAATTCGTTGTAGAGTCTCTTGATGATGTCATCTAGCGTCAGTCGGGTGACGCAATTCTGTGGAGACTTGTCGTTGACATCAAGTGTTAAACACTCCGGGTCGAGGATATGAGTGACTGCCGTGGCATGCGGTGTCTGCAAGGTACCGAACAGGCCATGCAGATAGAACCATGACGGATACACATTCATCAGCTGCCCGTTGGCCAGCCACTGCTTCCATGAACCGCCCTTGTTGGTAATGGTGCCCTCCCCCGACTCGGGTCCGAACGGACTGCTGACCAGCTTTCCATACACGCCGTTGCGCTCCGCCGCCATTGCACGATCCACCAGCTGCATGGCATTCCCTGCCGTGATGCCATCGATACGTCCGACAATGAATTCCCGGTCCATGGACGGCATCACGGGACGCATGCCACGCCCATCCTCAAACGCGATTGCACGTGAGTTCATCGAGAAACTAACATCCTGCGGGAAATAGTTGAGAAGCCAGAAGCGCAGGTAATTATCCACGCTCGTATGTTCTGGGGCCCTTCAGTGTACTACCGGTGAATAAAAACTTGATCGGTACTCCCCTGGTCGTGACCAGGTAGCGGATACGGGTCAGCCGGCGTATCTGGTCGACGCTTTCCGGGCAGTAATATGGCGTGTATCCCTGCGCTGTATCACAGACCACCGGGGTCTCGTTGCCGTTCAGGGTATTTTGCTGCAGGAAGCGGATCAACTGGTCACGCAGGGAAACGAACTGGTCAAGCGCAACTTCGTTGACGACAGGCACATGCACATGCGCGATATTGCCGGGTGCGATGCCGCGTTGTTCACAGTAATAATCCCCCACCGTGGGCGAGTCGATGGAGTTGTCGTTCACGACAATGAGCACATCATCGCGAACGACCTGCTGGGGAGCGCACGCCGCCCTGGCCGCCCCACTGAGCAGCAGCGCCAGGCTGACCAGCAACACACCCAGACTCCGACCGTCTGCCAGAATTGAAATTCTATTATTGTTCATGGTATTACCAACGTATGCGTCGGGATCGATCCGACGCGACAGTAGCGCAATTTACAGCGGCATCAGTGGATATTGCGGGCGGTTTAAGCCGCCGTTCTCACCTGCCGGCACCGGGTTCCCCTGCCGCCGCCTCGCGTGCCGGGCACGAGTTAGTGCCGGCTATACTAGCAGCCCGCCTGCTTACAGAAAAGCACACCGCCGGGCCGAGGCGCCGTAAACACAGGCTGGCACCGGTAAAGGGTGCAGGAAGTCGTTCTGATCAGTAAAATGCGTCACAATGAGGTACAGCATCGCGCTGCAACCCCTTGATATACGCAGGGGCACTTAGCGCTACAACCCGCAAGACACTCGTAAGAACAGACCGATCATGGATGACCACACGCAATCTTCACCTGCGAAAACAGCCCGGGATGGGGTACGATGCAGCTCCGCTACGTCACCCGACATCCATTGCGAATCATGAAACCCGTTTCGGCACGCAACAACCTGCGACCCTTGGTCACCACCGCGCACAGCGGTTCCGGCATCCTGCTGGCCGTGCTGCTTCTGCTGACCGGCTGCGCCGGCAACCCGTTGCAGCCGGCCACCCCGCCGCTCCCGCCGGCGCAGGTGTCCGTCCCGGACGCTGCCTCTGACAGGGGCGCACAGGAAACAGCCCTGCTGGCGGTCATCGCTGGCCTGCAGGACGGCCAGCGCACGGTGTTCGACGGCCGTATCCTGGAAGCCGGCACCAGCTACACGGCCGCCAGCGGCCTTGAGTGTCGCCACCTCCGGGCCATCGGCAGCGGCGGGCAGCCCGCCGCACCGCAACGCCTGACCTGCCGGCAGGGTGAGCGGCTCTTTATCGCGGTTGATGTCTTTGCCAGTGCGCCGCCGGGTAGCAGCCAGCAACCATGATCCTGTCCACCGGGCTCCATGAACAGCTGCAGGTCATTCACGCGCTGGTGCTGCGCGAAAGCCGCACCCGCTTCGGCGCCCACCAGCTGGGCTACATCTGGGCACTGCTGGAGCCGCTGTTCTGGGTGCTGACTTTCTACGGTATTTTTTACTTCACCGGCAGAGCCATCCATCCCGGCATGGACGTCGTCAGCTTCATCACCACCGGTATCATTCCCTACTATCTGTTCCGTGACACCCTGGCCCGGGCACAGGGCGCTATCGATGCCAACAAGGGTCTGCTGTTCTACCCGCAGGTGCACCCCCTCGACCTGGTCCTGGCGCGCGTCAGCCTGGAGTTCGTCACCCTGGTCACGGTTTTTATCATCATCATGGGCGGGCACAGCCTGTACCTGGGCGAACTGCGCATCGACAGTCTGCTCGCGGTCATGACCGGTCTGCTGCTGGCGAGCCTGCTGGGCGCCGCGCTCGGGCTGTTTTTCTGTGCGCTGGGCGTGTACAACAAACTCGTCGATCGGCTGGTTCCATTGCTGATGCGCCCGCTGTTTTTCATTTCCGGCCTGTTTTTCACCGCCAATGAACTGCCCGCGCACGCCCGTGACATCCTGCTCTGGAACCCGATACTGCACTGCGTGGAACTGGTGCGTGATGGCTGGTTCGACAGCTATCACGCCGGGCATCTGAACCTGCCCTATGTTGCTTTCTGGATCCTCGGCTTTGCCTACAGCGGACTGGTGCTGGAGCGCGTGGCGCGACGCCGGCTGGAGCTGACATGATCGAGGTGCGCCATATCTCCAAGGCCTACCCGATGCGGCACGGTATGAACCAGGTGCTGGATGATGTCTCACTCACCTTTGTGGCCGGCGAGAACATGGGGATCCTGGGCCGTAATGGCAGCGGCAAGTCGACCCTGCTGCGCATCCTGGCCGGCATCGAGCAACCCGACCGCGGCGTGGTCATCCGTCACAAGCGTGTATCCTGGCCGATCGGCTTTGCCGGCGGCTTCAACGGCAGGCTGACGGGCGAGGAAAACACCCGCTTCGTGGCACGCATCTACGGCGCCGATGTGCGCAGGGTCTCGCGAGATGCACTCGACTTTTCCGAACTCAGGGAGTATTTCTACATGCCGCTGCGCACCTATTCGACGGGCATGAAAGCCCGACTGGCATTCGCGCTCAGCATGGCCATCGACTTCAGCGTCTACCTGATCGATGAAGTGACCGCCGTTGGCGACAAGCCATTCCAGGACAAGTGCAGAAACGCGTTCCGGGAACGCCGCGAACGCTCATCGCTCATCCTGGTCTCGCACAACCTGAACACGATCAAACAGTTCTGCGACAAGTGCGCCGTGCTGATCGACGGCCAACTGACGGTGTGCGCAACCATCGACGAGGCGGAACAACGCTACCAGGCCGCCTGAATACCATGAGCACCGACAACGACGAATTTGAAGCCAGCCGCAAGGCCCGGGTGAAACGACTGCAGCGGCTGTTCCGCTGGTGGGTCGGCATTCCCACCCTGCTGGCCGTGCTTTACTACGGCCTGATCGCCAGTGACTATTACCAGTCCGAGGCGAGATACAGCGTCCAGTCCACCGACCGCGGTGCCGGCCTCAGCCTCGACACGCTGATTGGCAGCCTGCCGGGCGCCGGCTCGGACAAGGACGCGCTGATGGTCAGGGACTACATCCTGTCGCGTGACGTGCTGGCACGGCTGGACAAGGAACACGCCTTCCTGAAGCACTACCAGGACGCCGGCGACTGGCTGTCGAAACTGTCCGGCAGCGCCAGTTTCGAGGAGGCTTTTGACTATTACCTGTCTCGCGTTGACGTGGATTTCGATACCCAGTCCGGCATATCCACGCTCCAGGTGCGGGCCCTGAACGCCACGAAAGCCGCCGAGTTTGCCGGGGCGATACTGCGCTACGGCGAGGAACTGGTCAACGAACTGTCCCGGCGCGCCGAGGTCGACCGCCTGGAACTCGCCCGCGAAGAGGTACGAATCGGCGAGCAACGGCTGGCCGCCGCGCGCAATGACATTCTGCGCCAGCAGCTCGCGGGCAATGAAATGAATCCCGCCGAATCCGCTGCCGCGGTCATGGAAATTCGCAGCCAGCTGGAAGCGGAACAGGCCAAGGCACAGGCTGAACTGACCGAGATTATTTCCTACATGCGCGCTGATTCACCCAGGGCGGTGGCACTGAAGAATCGCATCGAGTCGCTGAAAAAACAGATCGCCAGCGAGAACACCCGCCTGACCAACCCGGAAGACAACAGCCTGAGCAGTTCGATTGCCGGTTTTGAACCGCTGCTGGTAGAGAAGGAATTTGCCGAACAGGCTTACGAATCCGCATTGACTTCGCTGGAGATCGCCCGCACCGAAGCGGCCCAGCAGCATCGTTACCTGGCCACCATCGTTTCCCCCTCGCAACCGGATGAGGCCACACACCCGGAACGCCTGATAAGCATATTTACTGTCATGCTGGTCTCCATGCTGGCTTTCGGCATCGGCTCGCTGCTGTATTCCGCGATCCGTGAACATGCGAGGATTTGAGGTAGACGTAGGCTGCGTTTCACGCACCGGGAATGGTGCGCATAGCGCACCCTACAACGGCTCATGTAGGCTGCGTTTCACGCACCGGGAATGGTGCGCAAGCGCACCCTACAACGGCTCATGTAGGGTGCGTTTCACGCACCGGGTATGGTGCGTGAAACGCACCCTACGTGTTACGAATATTTAACCCCCTCTCCCTCCGGGAGAGGGCTGGGGAGTACCCGATCAAGCGCCGGGCACAAAAGAGGATAAACCATGTACCGATTATCACTCATCAGGCTACTGCTGCTACTCATCTGCTGCGCCACACTACCGGCACAGGCAGCAGATGATGCCGTTACGCAGCCAACGGCCCTGCCGGTACCGACCACCACCGGCCTGCAGCCGTTCGGTGCTTCCCTGTTTACCGGCAACTTCCTGAAAACCCGCGAAGACGGCCTGAACCCGAATTACGTGGTTGCACCGGGCGACCAGGTCAACGTGCGTACCTGGGGCGCCATCAACGTCAACGACATCTATACCGTCGACAGCCAGGGCAATATCTTCCTGCCGGATATCGGTCCGCTCCAGCTGGAAGGCGTCAGCAACCGGGAGTTGACCAAAACCGTCAAGGCGCATATTCGCAAGGTCTACATCGATAATGTCGATGTCTACACCAACCTGGTCACCTCGCAGCCGGTGGCCGTGTTCGTCACCGGCCTGGTCAACAATCCGGGGCGCTACAACGGTATTCCATCGGACAGTATTCTCTACTTTCTCGACCTCGCCGGCGGCATCGATGCGGCGCTGGGCAGCTATCGCAATATCGACATCCTGCGCGACGGCAAGGTCATTGCCACCATTGACCTGTACGACTTTATCCTGAAGGGACAGATCGCCACCCCGCAGCTGCAGGACAATGACACTATCCTGGTGCGGCATCGCGGGCCGGTCGTGGAACTGTCCGGCAATGTCGCCCGCCCTGCCCTGGTAGAACTGAAACCGGGCATGACAAGCGGGGCCGGGGTGCTTGAGATCATCCCGCAGGCCGCGCAGGCGACCGAGGTCACACTGGTCGGCATGCGCAACGAAATGCCGTTCAACCAGACAGTATCCCTGGCGGCATTCCAGAGTATTACACTGCAGGACGGCGACGCGATTACGCTGCGCGACGACGGCAAGGCCAACACGATCCTGGTCAAGATCGAAGGCGAGTACGAAGGTCCGTCGGTACTGTCAGTGAAACGCGGCGCCCGGCTCGTCGATGTGCTGAACCACATTCCGGTTAACCGGACCCTGGCCAACACCGACGCCATCTACCTGCGCCGGGTATCGGTGGCACAATCACAGAGAGACGCCATCAGCGACAGCCTGTTCCGGCTGGAACGCAGCTCCCTGCTGGCGCAATCCGGGTCCAGCAACGAGGCCACCATCCGCACCCAGGAAGCCAAGCTGGTGGAGCAGTTTGCCGAACGGGCCCGGCTGATCGACCCGCTCGGCCGCGTGGTCACAGTGCAGAATGGCGTGCAGCAAAACATCCTGCTCGAGCCGGACGACACCATCGTCATTCCGACCCGTACCCAGATCGTCAAGGTGGCCGGCGAAGTACTCATGATGCATGCCGCCACCTGGCGCGCGGACTGGACGGCGGCCGACTACATCAAGCGGGCCGGCGACTACTCGGAGCGCGCCGACCGTTCGAAGATCATCCTGCACCATCCGAACGCCGAAGTGGAAATCGTCAGCCCCGGGGACGCGTCGATTGGACCCGGCGACGAAATCCTGGTGCCCCCGAAGGTAGACAAGAAGTACCGCCAGTTCGCGATCGACCTGCTGGAAATCGTGTACAAGATCGCGGTATCCGCCAAGATAGCAGTGGATCTGTAATAGCCACGAATGGCAGAATTTACATGGCGTGAGCTACTCCCCCTCCCGGAACCAACAGCTATGGAGATTTGCTGCACACGAATACCAGAGCACTTTCAACCCAGACTACATTCAAGTCATTGAATGATTTACCAGTGATCAAACCACTACCAGAATCGCCCAGTTTTGAACAATTGAATCAGGGCTATGACGTCGTCTTTCATATCGGTGCGCCCAAGACGGGTACCTCAGCCATTCAGAAGCATTTGCTCGAGAACCGGCAAACACTGAAAACGTTCGGCTTTTACTACCCGGAACACTGGCTCGATAAAAACGGGGTTTCAGGCGGACACACCAGTTTCGGCCTGAGCATCAAACAGGGGAATCTGCCCGGCGCACGGGCTGCGCTAGACAGCTGGATGAATCAGGCAAAGCAGCAGGATCTGACCCTGCTGATTTCTGCCGAATCACTGTTTTTTCACCCGGAGAAACTGAAAGAGATGACCCCGGATCTGCGGCTCAAGGTCCTTGTCTTTTACCGCAGCCCGATTGATAACATCTACTCCAATTACAACCAGTCGGTCAGGAACCGATTTATCACCGCAACCTTTGAACAATTCTGCGTAAAACGCTTGCAGGCAAACTCCGATTTTTATACAGGCCGATCATTCAAGCAATGGATCGAATTATTCGGCGAGGACAGCGTTATTGCTGTTGGCTACAACCCGGACCTATTCGACACACTGCCAATCCAAACCCAGTTTCTGATGATGCTGGGGGTTTCGGATGCAGGCACACAGACACTCACGCCATCGACCGTTCACTATGTAAACAGACGCTATTCGTCCAACGCCCTGGAGTTGAAACGATTACTCAACCACGTTCTGGCACAGGACAACAGCAAGCTGAACCAACGAATTAACCAGTTCTTGCAGCGGCTGTCTGATGAGTCGCCACAACCGGAGGTTGATCTCACATCCATATTATCTGACGCGGTCAGAAACCGGTTTATGGAAAAATATCAGCTTCCGTCTCAACAGGCGATGGAGAAGCACTTGACGCCGATCAAACGGGGATCACACATAACAAGTGTGCAGGATACCCCCTCCGCCGCTGGCAGAACCGGGGAACCCCTTGCAATGCAGGATATCCTGGAACGGTTAAGATCCGAGCACCCAGACCTTTTCAGTTACATCGCAACCCAATGTACCCATGCCATACAAAATCAAGCCAGCACACGCCCTCTGCTGGAACTGTCCAATTTGTTAGACATAATCACCTCGAACACGGAACAGCCCGGCCACTCATTCTGTTAACGCCGGCGCAGCAGGCTCCAGCGGTGCAGCCGGATCGCTCGCCCTGGCCGCTTTTTTCTCACTCGAGAGCAGCGGGAGAATCTGCGCACGCTTGTTCCGGACGGCATAGTCATACGCGGTCATTCCGGTCGCGTTTTTCAGGGCCGGATCGGATTCGGCAGCCAGCAGCAGTTCGACCATGGATTTGTTGCCCTGATCGGCGGCAATCATCAGCGCCGTTCGGCCATTCTTGTCAGCGATGTTTGGATCGGCCTGGTTTTCCAGCAGCAGACGCGTCAGCTCCTGATAGTTCCTGCCGACCGCCCACAGCAGGGCGGTAGCACCGAGGTCGGTGGTCTGCGCATTTACCCTGGCGCCCTTATCGAGCAACAGACGGGCGGCGTCCTTCTCGTTATTCGCGGCTGCCATCATCAACGCCGTCGTGCCGTTCTTCGTGGCGGCATTCACATCGGCGCCGGCCTTGATCAGTATCTGCATTGCCCCGGTGGCGCCGCGCATGGCCGCACGCATGAGCACGCTGCGCCCTGTCTTGTCGCTGCGATTCACGTCCAGGCCCCGCTTCAGGAACACTTCGACAGCGGCACCATCGTCGGCCATGGCGGCGATATCCAGCGTGCTGAGCCCGGCCCGGGTAACGCCGTCCACTTTCGCGCCGCGCTCCAGCAGCAGCTGCACGACCTCGCGCTGCTGACGCTCGAGAGCAGTCAGCAAGGCGCTGACATGGCCGGTATTGACTGCATCGATCTGGGCGCCCTTGTCGATGAGCAGTCTGGCTATTGGAGTCTGGCCGTGCCAGGCAGCGAGGATCAGCACGGTGCTTTTGCTTTTGCTCAGTCGGGCATTGACATTCGCACCGCGCTCGATCAGCAGTGCAGCGGCCTCTAAATGGCCGCCCGTGATGGTCTGCATGAGGGGCGTGGCCCCGAAGTGTTCGGGGAGATCGACTGCCGCACCCCGATCGAGCAGCAGCCTGATCGCGGCAACCTGGCCGGCCGCGGCCGCATGGGCCAGGGCCGTCGCGCCATCGGGATCCTGTTCGTTGATATCAGCGCCGTTGGCCAGCTCCTCCTTGATGGCACCGAGGTCACCGCGTATGGCTGCGCGCATCAGGGATGTCGTTCCGGGAACGGTTTTCGTCGCCTTCGGGACCGGCGGCGGGGGCAGCAGGGATTCGGCCGGCGGTAGTGGCTTGTCCGGATCCAGAATACGTGTAATGACGACGTCAGTTTCAACGTCTGCATCGATGGGAGGAGTAGGTTCGGCGGCTATGCCCGGTGCGCTGAGGATTGCAACAAACAGAGCGCAGCACAGGGCGCGAATACGGGAGGCATCAAGAAAGGTGCGATATTTAAACATGTTTTTCCTGTTTTAAATAAAAGTCGATGGCAGAAAATTGCCATAAATAGTCGGTCAAAAAAAGAGGGAGCATTCGCCCCCTCTTGTAATAAATCAATAACCCTGCCTGGATCACCCGGGACCCGTCAAGCGGGCCCCGGGCTTCAAGCCGTCCGATTGTTACTGACCGTTGTCGTACTGGACAATCAGATAGGCCTTGTACAACTGGGTCGGCTTGCGGTCACCCTTGACGTAGATCGACAGGTCGAAGTCCTCCGAGACCGGCGCACCGTTGATGGTGACACCGGTAAGGTTTGGATTGACCACTGTCACATCGGGGTTGATTATCGTACCGTCGTTGGCGTCGCTATCAACCCAGCCATTGGTGAAAGTCAGCGGGGAGACTGGAGCTTGACTATCCGGATCCGTCACGCTGCGTACGTCGGCAGGATTCCAGCTCAGCATGTCAAACACATCCCGGCCCGTCGGCGGTACCGGATCACCCACTGTGTACTTGATCAGGGCCTTCTGGTAGGGCGGCGGTGCGCAGATGACGTTCGGGATGTCCAGACCAGGAACGTCCTGTCCAAACTTGCCCGCCGTCAGGCGCCAGCGCGGCCCTGACAGCAGCGTGCCACCGGTTGCAAGGGCAGGTTCACGCACGCTGTAGTCCGCTGCACCATCCCCATCGGTATCATAGGACCACTCGAAAGGTTCGCGGTCCACGGTGGTGGCCCAGGCGTTGCTGAAACCCTGTTCCAGATCGGTGGACCAGGCATAAGGATCGGTTCCGACGATGGCGTCTACACCGCCCAGCGCCATGTCGGGATTCTTCAGCACCGTGCCGGCGGGCATGAAATGACCATCCGCCTCGTAGCAATCTACATCCGAGGTCCAGGAGCCGCTGCCATATGCCGCTGCATTGACATCAATATCGTAGCCCGGCAGACGGCCGGTGGCCCCCTCGTTCTCCATATCCTCGGGACGCACCTGGTCGTTCGGGTTGTTGGTGATGTTGTGATAGATGTACAGCGTCGCCTTTGTTACCCGGCAGCCAAGGCCACCATTCTGAGTCTGGCACGCACCACCGGATTTCCAGTCAGCCGGAAGAGCCATCCGCGCATAGATCCGGATATCGTTCGGTTTTTTGATCAATGTACCCCAGCGATACAGCGGCTTGCCGTCATCCTTGGCAGTGATCGAATAATCGGTCGTGTAGGCGATGTCTTCCAGGACTGTGGATTCGTTGGGATCCAGGTAGGTCAGTGGATCCTCCGGCGTGGTGAAACCAGCCAACACCGCGTCGCTGAGTAGCATGTCGGTAAACGGCCCGTTAGCATTGATGACGTACGGGTCGTTGTCGAGCTTCTTGGTCGCACAGTCGACGAGTGGTGTGCCGTCTTCCGGGCTCAGCAGTACCGGCTGAGTGCCATCGACCGGGTCCGCGCGTTCCGGGTCGTTTTCCATATAGGCAACGATTTCGTGGCAGGTCAGAACGTGTTCCATCACCACATAACGCTCGGTCGAGCACTTCACGGCCGTCTCGCCGATACCGGCACACCAGGTACCCAGCGGGGCCGGCACCTTGAAGAAATCTGTTTCGGCATCCGAGAACTCCAGCCCAATGATAGTGGTGCTACTCTTGATGTCTCCGACCCAGCCTTCACCCCATACGCCGTCACCGATGACTTTCGTGAAGGCTGCCGCGAAGGGAACAACGTTGAAGCCAAACTCACTGTCAATTGGCCACAGCAAAGCGGCTTCACTGCCTGGGATCGGGCTATGGTCGGCATCACATACGCCCGTGCCACCCTGGCCACACAAAACCTGAGGATAGCGGCCGTTACCCGCATTGCCGAATGTCCGGCCATCAAAGTCCGCGACCAGATCGCGTGTCGAGAAGGTGTGCCCTGCAATGTGCTGCACTACCGCACCATGGGCAGCACTAACAGTACCCAGTGTAATAGCTACAGCCGCGCTCAAGGCGCTGGCACGTAATAGTTTTGTTCGTATGCCCATATCAACTTCTCCTGTTATATATCTAATGCGAATCTAACCATGATTTTGTTAGTCACTAACTTAGTATCTATCACGCTGCCACCAAACACCGGGGCTCTATGCAACCATTTCATTTCAATGTTCTTTCTAAACGGGTTTCCTTACGCAGACCATAACACTCGGCTAGCGCCTGTCACACTGAACACAACAATAGTTCAGACGTATGCAAAAGTAACCCAATCAATCATTATAAATGCTACTCGATTCATTACTAAATTACATTGATAAGAATCAAAAATTCTGCGCAAAGAACATACCGTCGGCCTCGTCAAGGCAGATGTCTTCAATCAACGATTATGTCGCTGAAGCAGTTAGCAGGAGAACACCCGGACCTTTAGGTGAGCCCGGCAATGCATCTATGAAACTAAAGGATTTACGACGTTCAGCCATTGATGACTTCATCACGGGCTGTATTAATACATCTGTACTAGCCTAATGGTGAAGCCACCCGGAAAGATCGCAACACAGCGTGGGCGGACAGCAAATACTATATACTTGCATAACACCCGGCGATAGAAAAAAAAGTAAGAGACTGTATATTAAATTATCTATATGGACATAAGATGTCTCTATCCTGACGACGCTCCTCTTATTACCTGGAGATAATCGACAATAACTTCAATTGTCACATCGCCCTGATCAAGGAATCTGCTTTCATTCCTCAGTGTGACACCTGAAACCCGTATTTTGTCCAGATTGCTCTCGTCGAGAAGTTCCATTCCTGCGGCCCGCCTGCGTGCGTTGGCATCCGCCAGGATGTGCTTCATATTCTCGCGTGTTAGCTTGAAAGCGAATGTCCCAAGCCCTGACCAGGAGGCACTGCGCTCGTGATTCTCCACCTGCTGAATGTACCTGTTGCCCGGTGCAAGGTAGGTCGATGCGAAAATACTACGGCCGTCGCTTCTTATTACTTCGCGTCTGCCAGCATCTCGGTTGACCAGGCTTACAATTACCGCCATGGCGACCGCGTTGCCTGTTTCGGATTTCATAGCCAGGTCAACTGCCAGGGTCAGACCCGAGCGAGCTTTGCCGCTACGCGCCAAAGTTGGCACTGAAAGCCGCGCTTCAACCTCAAAGTCTCCACCGCCCGAATCGAATAAGGGCAGTTTGTGCTCACTGGAGAACAAGCCGCCAAAATCAACATGAATTCCTGATCCGGGGATAGGCGTTTTCAGCTGCTCGGGCAACTTCCGGGAGTCCAGGCGCCAGCGCACGTCGCTGCTGCCCACGACGTAATAGAATGCTTCGCCCACGCTAGACAAGGCATTGCCTGGACTTCCGGAGCTAACCATCTTCTGTGCTATATCCCACTCCTTCGAGGTGATTCCAAGATTTCTGATGCCCAGGAACGTCTGGTCAGGTGAAAATTGCCGGATTTCGCGTTGCAAGGCGGGTGGCGGTGGATTCCCGCAATCGCTCATTGTACCTACTTTCTTCCACTGCCCTTCCACTGGTATACACAGCATCGTGACTCCCAGCCCGGCCTCCTCAACGCGAAACACACCGCGCTGAAAGGTTACAGAGTCTTTAGACAGAGTTGTTTCATCGTACTGCACAAGAATTTTCGGACTTTCAGAAACCGGTTGTGCGGATACTGTGCCAGCAAATAACGCAAACCCGCACACCGCACCCAATAATCGTGTTTTATTCATGTGTCGCCCTCTTGGATTTTCATTATTTATACGGGTGATCCCTGTTGCTGGCTGATAATATGATGGCTACAGGTTACGGCAGAGCGGCAATAATATCGAATTGTTCTAAAGTCGCCCTACGACACAGGCATTTCGGCGGGGTCTGCATCAGCTATTTTCGCATGCATCAAAATATGGCCAAGGTGTGTCTACTGTGTCAGTAGCAAGCTTGTTAGCAGACATACCAAATCTATGACGTATGATAAGTTTCGCATACATTCAGTCTCCCGTTCACAAGTTGCAGAGCTTTACTGTCGAGAGAGATCTAAATATGCGAGAATTTGTGGACACTACCGCGCACTGCATATAACCGTATGTGCAGTGTCTTTCTTGAACAACCAAAGATGTATTCTGTCGGTCGTGTACACCGCGATTCAGGTAATCAGTTATACGGTAATCGGCCACATGTCAAGACTCACTCATACCCAAGAGCGCGCTGATAGTTGCCGCGACCAAGCTGTTTCAGTTCCTGAATTACCTGAGGCGTGAACAGTTTCGATACGGACTGCGAATAGGGTTTGTTACTGCTGATATTCTCCCGCCCCAGAACCAGCTTGCCACCCAGGCCCAGTTCGTTCATCACCAGCTCGAGCGATTTTTCTAAATCTTCAAACCGGATCACGTAGGCCGGCCCCCAGTCGAATGTGGCCTTGAATACAAATGGTGCGCACTGTTGCATTGCACCGAGTTCCACACCAACCACAGCCTCAAACTCCCGACTGATCCAGGCAAACGGCCGCTTGAACAGGTCCAGAAATATGCTGACCAGCTTGCCTTCTACAGTATCCCCAAGCGGTAATTTTAACCGCGCGGGGTCACGCATATAGGCTTCAATCCCGCCCGCCTCCTTCAGCGCAGCAATCATGACTGACAGAACCCGTGAGAGTCCGGATTCCAGACACTCGGCGGGGTCTATCTCGGAATTGTTGTCCTCCACCTGCAGTGACTGCAGCATCGGCAGGTAACCTTTGGTATCTTGAGTGATCGCCGAACGAAACCAGCTGACAGGCTCGCGTACAACGGTCAGGAAAACCATTTGACTGCCCTGCACCAAACCAGCCTGATGCTTGTAGATATCACGCATGAAATCGATATTCTCGAACAGCTGGCCGCGCCGGTGGAAGGTAAAGTAGTCCGACTCGTAGGGATCCAGAATCTGGTTCAGTACATGGATGAAGGTATCCTTCCCGAGGAAGTGTGTCTGTACTGCGCGGACGTCCTCGATCTTGTTTAGTGAGTTGACAATCGCCGTGCTGGCCACCTTGCCATACTGATAGACAACCACAAACATTTTCATTCCGCGCTCCGTTACTGTGTTCATGACCCGGTAATTTCTTTCGCCCGTGCCCTGCTGTCGAGCTTACCTGTAATGGCCATCCGCTTCACACTGGCGCAGGGCAGCTAGATCAGCTGTCATGTCAGGTAGCAATCAGTGCAAATTTCCGTCTTCCTGCTTGTGCGGCATATTCATCCGGCAACCGGTCTTGCACCCAACTGTGCCTGCCAGCCCAGGCTGGCTTCATGCAGCTGTTCAAAATTTATGATCAGACACCTGTCATCAATCGTTGTTATTTTTTGTTTCGCATCATCAAGATAATGACGCATCTTCTTCAGCACAGCATCGCGGTCCCGGAAATCCAGTCTGGCAAGTCCGGCAAGACCCAGCCAGGAATACAGCCCGTCCAGCCTTGCGATGCGCTCATCGATACTACCCCGGTAAAGGTCTTCATAGATCACCGGGGCTATCGCTATGTTCGACGCCGTCAGTCGGGCCGACAAAAGCTCCCGCTCCTCCTGCATGGACTGCATCCACGCCAGGAACTTCCGGACAGGAATCTCGAAGGGTGCAACATCGATCAGCTTGTCTTTCTGCGCATCGGCATGCCACCGGTTCCGGGCTATGGCAATAAAATAGGATAGCGCCTGATCGAACAGCGACAGTCGCCGGGTCAGCAGGACACTACAGTGAAATTCGCCAATGATATCGATAATCAAATCGACTGGAATGTGTCTGATGTTGATCTTGAAACCGTTGTAGCGATCAAACAGGCTCTCTATCACACGGGTTCGTCTGCCAGAATCGATAGCAGCAATCCAGTGGTATGAACCGGATCCTGTATTGCCGACTGTTACCGAAACTATTCCGTAATCACTCGCGCTGACGCCATTGCGTGGATGCAACAGCTCATTACCCACCACCAGGTCGGGATGGGCCCCGAGGCAATATGACAGATTATTGCTGCCGGACCTTGGTTCGGCAATAATCAGAAAGCGGCTGTCTTTCACGCTGTTACCTGCAGTCGGCTTGCCAGGTTTCTACCGGGAATCTCACGTGCGTTCCTGATCTTTCAGCCAATTGAAATACCCGCCCTGCTTGGTGGCAAATGGATCTGGGAAAGACTTCTGCAAATCAGGCCGCTGCCGGTACTGCACACGCTGTGGTTTGGAGATTTCCGCGCCGTTGTCAAAGCGACCGTAGTACCACCAGCCGTCCGGTATCTCGGGCGCGGTGAAACGTTCGATCATGCGTCGGTACCAGGCCCAGATTTCATACACCTCGGTGTTGTTCTGTGCATAGCGCTGCGTCATCAGGTCGCCCAGCGGTCCCAGTTTGGTAAAGTGATAGAAGCGCAACAGGCTGCCATTGACGAGTATGTCCCCGGTTTCAGTAATTCGGATTTTCCGGTTGCTCAGGTTCCAGCTGGCTACGTTGTAGCCGGGGTCACGCACGATGTGGACGCCATCGAACAGCGCCGGTACCAGGTCGCACCACTTCTGGTCGACGAAGATCCCCTGTTCAGTTCATCATAGCAATAATCCAGCAGGCGCTCGTTCCACCAGCTTGCGAATGCCTGGCCGTGTAGCATCGTTACGTATAGCTACAAAACCGAGATTATAGGTGCCGCAGCCGTAAAGAGGTACGCTCATTATCTGCGATCGCCATACGGTTCATTCTTCCGGTGTCAACTGGTGTGGCGTCGAGCAGGATGGACGACTGTATCGAGCATATCCACCAGTGGCTGAAGTGTAGCTGAACACTGCGATATCAGGATCGAGATAGAATAATTTTCTCGGCATCGGCTTGCTCTGTGAGCAGGTGGATGACCGGCCCCTTCACGGCCGTGCAGGCCTCCACGACATCGTGGCCGAACAACCAGGCATGCAACATTCTCAATCGGCAGCTCATGCGCCCAGATGACGCGGTCAAACGGCTCCCGATCCAGTTCAAAGGGAAACCCCTCGGGCTGGCGATCTGTAATACACACCGTGATCGACCCAGTCCGGATGAAAACGCTTCAGGCTCCAGGCCAGTACACGCGCCTTGTTCAGGTAGGAAAACGAGATGCTGGTAAAACAATGTACAGTCATCAGACTATCCAGATATGCCCAGCAGCTGCAGACTCATCGCGCTGTATTCCAAAGCCATGGGTCGAACGTGCCCACGTGCACGCAGCGCATGAAGCATATGCCGGATTTCATCCGAGGCGAATACATCCTGTAATTCACCCTCGTCACGAAACACAAATCCACAGTCTCGCGACTTTACCATCCGCGCCACATTGCCCGACTGCTCGCAAGTTAGCACGGGTACGCCGGCTGCCGCTGCTTCATGCGCAGTCAGACAGTAGGTCTCTGGCCAGACTGACCAGATAAATGCCAGGTCAATATTCAGCTTGACCAGGGCTTCCTGCATGGCTGCAGGTTGGTCCACAGACACACTGACCGGCGTATAGTGAATACCCGCTAGATCATGGCTCTGCTGGTCACTCAGCACATGAAATTCCAGCAGCGGATTTCTGCGGTTGGCATTCGCAAGATTTCTGAACACTGGCCAGCCTTTGTGCAGCATTGGATGGCCTGTGTAAGCGACTCGTAGCACACGATTACCCGGAACCTTTCCTGCAGGCACGCCCACTGATACGCAATCGCCGGATTCCACGAAACGCGTATGTGGCTGGACCAGTAATTCATGATAAAGCAGATGGCTGTTATCACGCCATAGACTACCTGCGAATTCCGATGGCGCCAACACGGTAAAATCGAGCGCATCAAATAGCGCCTGAATCTGTGACCACTGACTAGCTCGATACTCTCCATAGGTGCAGATTGAGCAGGCCATTGACTCAATAGGTGGAATTCCACAGTACTGCACAGTGTTACGCAACAGGGTGTAACCAGGGCAAATTGAGTGGTAGTCATGAATCCAGAAAATTCGCTTCCCATTCACCGCCGACTCACCAAGCAAACGAATAAAGCCGGGCACATGGCCGAGCAACGCATGCACAACCAGATCTATTCTTTGAGCCCGAATATTTTGTAACGCCTCGAGGCAGATAGTTGTTGAGGCAATACCCAGAGAGTCTCCATTACATACCACCTGCAAAAATACTTCATTTATATCTGATTCAGGCGCGAGGATCGGCAATGGATAGATTGGATAGAGATTCAGATAACCTGCACCTGCCTCATTTACCGATTGCTGTTCCTGCTGAATGCAACGCTGCACACCTCCGACCACCGTACGGTAATCATCGTGACCGATCGATATCACCACATGCCTCGAAGAACTGGCCATGCGTCTATTAATACTATCGCGCAGTGTTTCGGATGATAAATTCTTCGCGCGCCCGTTTTCCCTCTCGCTGACGTGACTCAGCAACCTGTTGCTCCAATGACGTCAGGCTGTAGAGCGCTTGTGATGCATAACCTCCCGGCAACACTGGATGGCGCCCTTCTTTTCGGCCTGCCACAAGATAATGGTAGAAAGGATTAATGCCTTTTGCCTCGACATCGGGATTAGTACGCAAATAATAGGTGGTTGAGAAATCCGGTGTCGGATCACGCCCTTCTTTCCAACCGAATTGGAGGTAATGTTCCAGCGGATCCGTCCCGGCAGCCTGTACGTCTGTATTGACATGCAGGTAGAAAGCTGAGTCGAATTTATCCTGCAATACCAATCTTTCCTGTTCGAGGTGGTTATCCGATGCAGCATCCAGCTGTTGTTCAATGCCGGAACGCCCTTCCGTTTGCTCGTGTGTGAGATAGTGAAAAAACGGATTGACGCCGGATGTGCGGATATCTTCGTGCTCCTGAAGATAGCTACTCACCGAGAACCATGGCGCAGGGTCAAGATTATACATCCACCCAATAATTAAGAAATGATCAAGCGGATCCCGCATTTGTTGCAGTGACTCCGGATATTTCCCAGCATAGAACTCACTGTCAAAAACCGCACCGACAACCGTTCTAACGCGCTGGTATTCCGCTTCGCTGGATTCATATACCTGCGGCAAGGGTAGCGGCCTTCGTCCTTCCTGCAAACCGCTGGTAACGTAGTGAAATAGTGGATTTATACCAGCTTCCACCACGTCTTTGTTCACGCCGAGATAATAACTGGTTGAAAAGAATTTCGATGGATTCCGCCCCTCTTTCCACCCACGTCTTACATAATGCAGCAGTGGATCTTCCCCAGATATCCTAATCTCAGGATAATTGGCAATGTAATGCTCCGGGGAAAACGCACTCTCGATTGCAGCGCAGATTGACGCCTCATCTTGCTCAGACTCTGGTTTATAATTCTTCGGGATTTCAATCATTCTGTACAAACAAAATTTCTATAACTGCCAGGCGCACAAACATGTATTTCTGCATAGCGGCACAGTCTGCAAGACACCGTTACCTTGATAACTGCAGCACCCTTATTAGAACCAATTCCACACGGGGCACACAAAAGAATGCACGGTCATATCAGCGTGCGTAATTTGATTTCGACAATACATCTTTTTAATGCATCCTGACAGCATGAGCAGATTCATCGCGAATTCCACACAGTCATCTTGTATATTTTCCCTGTAATTACAATGCAATGCGCCAGCATGATTGGTGCCTGATAGCCCATCTGTCACACAGGATTAGTCATGTGTAAAGTCACGGCAACGACACATCAAATAACCAACATTGAAATGTTGAAATGCACAGGTTAATCGTCCATGCTTCTCAAGCCCGGTCGAAATTCACAATTTATTGTTTTATATGTCTTTTACTACTACCCCCACTAAGGAGCGATCATGAGATCCAGGTATTCAAAAACTATATTCCTTCTGGCTGGACTTTTATCATCTGGCCTGGCAATTTCAGACCAGGCAGAACTGGAGGTTAAACAATACTTTGGCAATTTTCATGGTAACGGACTGGAAGTTGCCATGCCACTTATCGTAGAGAATGACAACAACCAGGATGGATACCCTGAAAGCATTACCATCCGCTACAGAGTATTTACGGCGGGCACAACAACCCTCGTATCCTCAACACCACCCCAGACATTTCCGACGCCTGGCTTACCCGCCGGCTGCACACCGACAGGCCCGAACTTCTTTGATTTTTCCGACACCTTCTTTACCAGAAGGGGGCAAGCTCAGCTTGACAGCACGAGCAACCTTGTAAATGCCAGCAACCGTATTCGGTCGGTAATGAATATGGAATTACAGTGCTTTGATGGAGCAAGCGACCAAGTTGTAACTGCCGCTTTTGTATATTCTACAGATCTGTCAGGTGCGACACCAAACTGGAAAAAGTATTACACTGATGCAGTAATTGCGGGCACGAATGGCATAGACACCGACGATGACCTTGTTAACGACATGGTCGCCATTGTACTTATCAAGGAAGTCGCAAACGGTGAAAACTCTCTGGTTCTTCTGATTAATAATCAGACTGGAGCCAATGTACTTACACCGCAGTTTTACGCAATCTCAAGATAATTTTATTGTTTACTATCCTTCCTGATTTAATATGCCTCTGCTTGAATGTTTAGCAGAGGCATATTTTTCTACTTTACTCGCGCAAACGCAGTCACTAGCTTGTTGACTAAAAGTCCACTTGGATCGTGGGCAAATAAATCTAATCAACTATAAGTGAAGCCAATCACGCATGGCGATGATAATCAGGAATGGTGGCAGCCAACGCACCTCTGCATTTACCTAGGTAACTTACTTCCTTAGCACAATGGCAAGCTCAGTCGGGTTTTCCTGTTTGAAATCTGTAGTAAAACTCGCATCCATTTCCTTGATCTTATCCCACGCCCATCCTGGAAGTGACTCCTCACCGATGCTATGACGCATGTGTACTTTTATTTTGTCTTCCAGTAGCGACTTGTTTCTCAATGGCCCATAAACCATGCATAATGAAAATCCGCTATCTTTAGCCAACTCCTGGAAATAGCTTTTTGAAAACATCCATTTATCTTCAAGCCTCAGGAACATAGGGTTGCTTTTATCTCGATCCTGGGCAAAACGTACATCGTAGAAACTGATCCTTTGCTGCAGCTCGCGGACGGTTGTCTTATCAAGCTCTGTAGCACGCGAGTGATTTAAAATTGCGTCGTAGGCCATACGAATCAGAATGTGTCCATTTTGACATGGCTCAAAGAACATCGCATAGCCGCCCTCTTTTAAAATTTTACATGCAGACTTTATGGTTTTATCGGGTGAAAACAAATGATGTAAAATGGCACCGCCAACAATAATATCCAGTGAAGCATTCTGAAATTCAAGCTCCTCAGCATTGAGCTGTAGCAAGGCTACACGCTCCTTTAAACCCTTCTTATTCAAGACCTGGCCAAGGATAGCCAACAATTCCTTGCTTAAATCACTGGCAAACACAACAGAATTGGGAAATTCATCAAGCAGTGGAAAGATGGTATTCCCACTACCAGAACCGACATCCAGAATTGTGAACGCTTGTTGTTTATCCAATTCGATTCGATTTAGCGCTCCATCGATCAATCCCCCAAAATAATGCTGACTATTGTAACGCCTGGCATAATCCTCTGCTCCGGTAGTAAATTGAGCATGGATAAACTGATCTACATAGGTATCGTCAAATCCTGGCGAGAGGATATCTTCATACTCCTTGCTTAGGACATCTCCCAGATTTAGCAGTTTTTTTTGGTAAAGCAATCTTGCCTGCTCTGTTACACTCATCTTCATATTAAGTCCTGGCTCACTAATTTTGATTGCTCGATTCTTTCAATCGCTACTAATCAGCATATAAATAGATACAAATGAAACCGTGATGGTTTTACATATTCAATCGTGACAACAGGAAAATACTGGTATGCAGAACACCGAACTGGACTATTAAATGTCCAGTTAAATACAATTGTGACTTTTCATGTTTAAAACCATCAATCCAGAGATAACCGCTGACCTGCAATACATCATCTTATTGGATCTTTAAACAACACCCCATCCCGATCATGCAAATACTTTTCAGATACTAACTTATAATCTTCCGAAAAGTATTTTACTATCGACCTTTTTAATACCAGCGGCATATCTAATAATACGGAGCCATTTGATTGATTGTGCGTTGTATGCTCTGAGTGACTGATTTTACTTTTGAGTAGACGGGCTGTGATATGATTTTTTGTATCATTGTCAACATTTGACGTTCTTATATTTGCAATCAACCTTATAATTTCCGTGTTGACTGACTCATTAGCATGCAGCGGTTCAATACCGTCCTTGCGAAGCAGGTCAGGAAGGTCGTGACTTATACACCCAAGAAAGTCCCATATGTACTCTCTATATTTGAACTGACCTTTTTCGAATGGCTTTACAATTATGTTCTCTTGCCCGAACCATGACGCCCAGCGTTCCAGGATCCTTGGATACCTAATTTCAAAACCTTGCTCGCTGAGGAGAAATATAAAATAGTCCCTTATATCGAGATTCCAGGCTGGTAGCACGCTGGTTGTTTTCAAAACCTGATTAAAAAGCGACTTTATCCAGGAGGTCGTGCCTGCGCAAATATACAACAATTTTTATATTTGTATTGAACTTGTCAAAATACTCTTTTATGTAACCCACTTCGTCATCTGATGCTAAAAAGAAATATTCTGAACTAATTAAAACTTTGTTGTTATTGCTTAGAGCCTCAAGAATTTCTTTATCCAGCTTGTCCGCCAATGACACACTAGTATTCGATGGCTTCGCAATCAGACTTCTTACTCACACCATAATGCGCAGAATCATGCACGCCACTTTTCGGATAAACCAGACCATAGTTCACAAGATGACTACGATTATTACAGCAAAATTGCTGCGCAGATGAGGAGCCTGTCTTGCTAAGCCCAATGTGAATGTAAATTGTCATCCATGACTCCTAATTTAGGATATAAGTCATTTTATTAGATAGTTCACACTCATTGAATAAGACCGGCACACAACTTATAAACAAAAAGTAATTATGCAACATAAAAGAAGCACTCGCTTGAGAAATAAATAATCCAGCACTAAACAAATGAATAATATTCACTCATCATCTTGCCATAATGTGTGAGCCTGATTGTGGAGCATTTTTCCTCTGAATGGGATATATAAGAATCCATGAGAAAATTATTTACATAAAATGGTGAGTTTGATTGCTCAATCGGCATCAACAGATGCCCATACCCAAAATTTTTCATCCTGCTGGAAACGGTCCCAATGTCAAAGGCGATC
>CAVQJD010000011.1:0-425886 GCA_963712695.1 uncultured Gammaproteobacteria bacterium | reverse complement strand
GCGGTCTTTACGTCCGTGATTTCGATCGTCCCGCGGCGCAGGAGTGCCGAGTTTGCCATTCGTACCAGCCGGGTGGTCAGCACCGGATCGGCAACGATAATGCGTGCGATCATATCGATACTGACATTGGGTTTGCTCATGGCATCGCGGATCTTGAGGGCGATGTCCGGGAAAGGCGGGATGTCGAACTCCTGACGGGACAGTTCCTGGCCCAATGTCCTGACAAACGCGAAAGCAGCACTCTGTGAATTCGTCATGATCTTACCCGGTCCATGGTTGTGAGGTTCTTGGATAGTTCGGTACCAGGCCTCCCGCAGGGGTGGCACACCTGCTGATATCGACCGTGCCGGTCGTGTATTGAACATGAAAAACCTGACGCGTGGCCCCTGCTGCGGGACCGCGGCCGATGGCTGTCAGGCCAGGGCGACGAAGACGAGGTAGCCGACGCTCGAAAGCGCCAGGCCGGACCCCCAGATGGTGAGCCAGTAGTGGCGACTGCGCAGGCCGGCGAAGTTAAACCGATGCCGATCAGGCAGCTCAATATCGCGATACTGGTTGCCGCCCTGATCCAGGAGCGGTCCCGTGGGCTGGTCAGGTGGTTCACCGATGCGGTAGCGCATATCGCATGTGGCCCTGCCGGCTCAATGTTTGTTCATCAGCCGGCGGATGCGTCGGACATAGTGACGTGTCTCGTCTGGCGCGTGGTGTTAAACCTCTTCCCAGGATGCGGTCGATGGATCGATACGCTGAAAGGTATTTTTGATGCGCGCATAGCCCGCATTATAGCTGCCGAAGGCAAAATACAGGCGCTCGTAACCGGGTGGCGGTGATTCCCACCGCTTGTAAAGCGTACGGTCGTAGTAGATCCCGGCGGCGATATTCCAGCGTGGCGAGTCCATATCCTTCATATGAGGATTCTTTTCCTGGATCTCGCTATAGGTGCTTGGCATTATCTGCATGATACCGCGTGCTCCGGATTTACTTTTTGCATTCGGGTTCAGGCCGGATTCGGCAATCGCCTGGGCCTTGAACCAGCGCCAGTCGAGGCCGGGTCCGAAATAGTGTTTTGAGTATTTACTGAAGTGCTCGTCGTATTTATCCGGCCAGTCTGCGAGCTTCTTTTTCTGGCTGGTGCCGGCATAGGCGGTCGTGGCCAGTGCCAGCAGGAGCAGCGCCACGGCGGGCGGTGACATGGCTAGTTGAGCCCCAGGCCAATGACCAGGCCGATGCCGATACCGATGCCTATGAACATGCCCATTACCATCATGCCGACGGCCTGGTTGCCCTTGCGAAGCTCATCGCCGATGTCGAAGCTGCCGACAACCTTGTTGAACAGCGTACAGCCGAGCCACATGAAGCCGAGCGTCATTAACCTGCCGATGGCGGCGTAATTTAAATTCATTAAGATGGGATCCAGACATCCGTCATGTTGCCACCTCCGCGTCCGTTGCTGGTTAGGCCCTGAACTGATACAGAGGGTCAAGGCCCGCGTGGTTGACTGATGGTCATTCCATGAACCTCTTGCAACTTGTGCCAGCGAGTGACTGATGCATCCACGCCTCTGGACTGAACTATAGGCAGAAACTGTCTTGATCTCCAACAGGCATGAAAAACTAATTAAATCATAATATTGTGAAATACTGGCCGGACACGTCGCTTCCGGCTTCCCTGCCTCCCGCGACGTACCTACGATGTACAGGGTAGTACGAGTGTCACGAGAGGGCACGACTGCAGGGATGCAGGAGGTAGAGCACCAACAGTAGGCGCTTTAGGCGACGCAGGAGCAGTTGCCGAGGAGGCCCGGAGTGATCGTCCCTGTGGCGCGTCGCTTCCGGCTTCCCTGCCTCCCGCGACGTACCTACGTCCCTGTAGGCGAAAAAAAGCCCCTCTTGCGAGGGGCTGGATTCCGAAGGGGGCAGGTTTAAAAATCTGTTCCCGGCAGGCGGCTATTTCGAGGCGATCTCTTCGAGCTGTTTGGCCTTGATGACCTGGCCGTCCAGACCGGCTTCCTTGCCATTTTTGCCGTAGGCCACGCTCATCAGTGTCGAGTAGTAGACCACCGGCATCTTGAAATTGGTCTTGTATTTCTGGTTGATGTGGTTCTGGTACACCTCGACGTTCATCTGGCAGACCGGGCATGGCGTGACGATCATGTCGGCGCCGCCATCGTAGGCGGACTCGATGATGTCCTTGATCAGTGCCTGGCTTTTTTCGGGCTCGGAGAAGGCCAGTGCGCCGCCGCAGCAGGAAACCTTTTTGTCATAGTTCTCGACCGGTTCGGCGCCCATGGTCTCGACCAGCTTGTCGAGATACTTGGTATTCTCGTAGGACTCGCCGTCGATGCCGAACGGACGGTTGGTCTGGCAGCCGACGTAGCCGGCAATCTTGATGCCGTCCAGCGGCTTCTTCACGTGTTTGCCGAGCTCGTCGTAGCCGAAGTCCTCGATCAGCACCTCGACCATGTGACGCACCTTCGGTCCGCCGTGACATGAAGACCCGCCGCGGCCAGTGCCTCGTTGGTTTCCTTCATCAGCTGGTGCCGACCGTCCAGGCGTTCCTTGGATTCCCGGGCGGCGAGCCAGCAGGCGGCGCAGGTGGCGACGATGTCCTGACCGGGCTGTTCCGTTTCGGACTGGGCGATGTTGCGCGCAGACAGCGCGATGCGCGGCAGTTCGCCGCCTCTCGGCGTAGCCGACCGAAGCACCGCAGCAGTTCCAGTCCGGGATTTCGGTCAGCTCGATATCGAGCGTCTCGCACATCCTGTTGACCGAAACCAGGTAGTTCGAGGCGGACGCGGCCTTCTGCGAGGAGCAGCCGGGATAGAAGGAATAGGATTTCTTGGACATGTCTGATTACCTCACTTGCCGGCCACGGGAATCCGCGCGGCCTCGAGTTCTTCTGCCTTTTCAGGATCGCCTGCAGGCCCTTCGCGTCCTTGCACTTGTGGCCGCCGATCAGCTCCATCGGGCTGAGCCGCTTGGTCAGCAGCATGCCGAGACCTACGTCCTTCATCTTCAGCGCGGTCTTGACGCCCTCTCCGAGGCCGTTCATGAAGTACAGCGCCAGGCCCAGCTTGAGCTCGTTGACGCGTCCGGTCTTGCTCAGATTGTTCCAGAACAGCTGCGAGAACTTGTGGGTCGGCTGGTTTTTCGGCGCGATGCCGAGGCGCTTCGCATAGTGAGCGAGGCCGTGCATGATGTGGGTGATCGGCAATTCGCGCGGGCAACGCACGACGCAGTTGTAGCAGGAAGTGCACATCCACATGGAGGTGGACTCAGTACCTCGTCACGCTTGCCGGCGCGGATCATCATGAACAGCTCCTGCGGCGGATGATCCCAGTGCGGACCGAGTGGGCAGGAGCCGGAGCACACGCCGCACTGCATGCACATCTTCACCCATTCGCCTTCCTCGACGTTGTCCTCGACTTCGCGGAGGAAGTTGTTGCGGTACTGTTCGACCATTTGCTGATTTGCATCACTCATTGGTTTTCTCCTAGAACTTGAACGGGCTCATGCCGACCTTCTCGACAGTCTCGGCCATCTCGTTGATGAGGTGCGGGGCGCGCTCGATGTCGGTGATCGCGACCTCGTAGGTGGCCACGCGTTCCTTCTCGAGACCCAGCTGGGTCAGCGTGTCGTCAATCTTGCTCATGCGCACGTGCGCGATTTCGGAGCCCTTCACGAAGTGACACTGGTAATTCTCACCCTTCTGACAGCCCATCATCACAATGCCGTCGTAGCCGCTGTTCAGTGCGTCGGTGATCCAGATGGTGTTGACGGAACCAAGGCAGCGTACCGGGATGACGCGGGCAAACGGTGAATAGTGATTGCCGTTCTGTGCGGCCATGTCAAGCGCCGGGTAGGCGTCGTTCTCGCACGCCAGCACCAGGATGCGCGGCTTCTCGGAAAACTCGTCCGGCATTTCGACGTTTTTCAGCTGCTGACCGACCGTCTCTACCGAGTAGTTTTCGAAGGAGATGACACGTACCGGGCAGGCACCCATGCAGGTGCCGCAACGGCGGCAGCGGGCCTCGTTGAACTGCGGATAACGGTTCTCGTCCTCGTCGATGGCGCCGAACGGACATTCCACCGTGCAGCGCTTGCACTGCGTACAGCCTTCCTTGCGGAAGCTCGGGAAGGACAGGTCGCCGGAACGCGGGTGTGCGGCACGGCCGAGCTTGGCGTTTTCCAGCGCCTGGATGGCCTTCAGGGCGGCGCCGGTGGCGTCTTCTTTCGCCTGCGCCATGTCCATCGGGCGGCGCACCGGGCCGGCGGAGTAGATGCCGGTACGGCGCGTTTCGTACGGGAAGCAGATGAAGTGCGAGTCGTTGAAGCCGTACTTCAGGTGCGGCAGGTCCGGGCCCTGGCGGTAGGTCAGGTTGAGAATGGACTCGACCTTGACCTCGGGTACCAGATTGTCCAGGTCGACATCCTCCACATCCGCCGTGACCGGGAGATCGATATCGACACCGGAGTTCGGGATCATGCCGGTGGCCAGCACCACCAGATCGGCGCTCTCGTTCACTTCCTGGTTCAGGATCAGGTCCTGGAACTTCACCTGCACGGCGCCGCCGTTGACGTTGACCTCGGCTACCTTGCCCTTGGTGAAGGTGATGCCCTTCTGCTGGCCGCTGCGATAGAAATCCTCGCCGCCGGCACCCGGGGTGCGCATGTCGGAGTAGACGATATTGGTGTCAATCTGCGGGTTCTGGTCCTTGAAGTACATGGCCTGCTTGATCGAGGTCAGGCAGCAGTGACCGGAGCAGTAGGGCAGGTGGCCTTCTTTTGTGGAGCGCTGGCCGGCGCACTGCACGAACACGACGTTCTGCACCTCCTTGCCATCGGACGGGCGCTTGATCGGGCCGCCGTTGGCCTCCAGCGCCAGCTTCTCCAGGCCGGCCTGGTCGACCACGTCCGGGGTCTTGCCGTATCCCAGTTCCGGCAGCTTGCGTGCGTCGTAGTTGCGCGCGCCCGAGGCCATGATGATGGCGCCGAAGTTTTCCGTGGTGGTGGAACCGCTTTCTGTGGAGATGTCCGCCGAGAAACGGCCCGGTGCGCCGCTGGTCTTGGTCAGCGTCGAGTTGAGGTGCACAGTGATCTTGCTGTTGCTTGCGATCTTCGCCACCATCTCCGCCACGCCGGTGTCTTCCGGATCGGCATAGGGCATGTGCTCGGGGACGCGCTTGTATTCGTAGTTGGCGGAGCCGCCGAGCTGGCCGCTCTTCTCGACGAGGGTGACCGGATAGCCGGCCGCTGCGGCCTCGATCGCCGCCGTCATGCCGACGATGCCGCCGCCGACCACCAGCAAATGATCGTTGCTGGCCGCCGCCTCGTTGACATGCGGCAGCGTCATGTACTTGATCTCGGAACAGCCCATGCGTATGTAGTCCGCGGCCATTTCCTGCGTGAGCTCGCGGGCCTCGTCTGTGTCCGGACGCGACCAGATCACGCCCTCGCGCAGGTTGGCGCGAGTGATGGCGACGTTCTGGAAGTTGAAGGCCTCGTTCTTGGAGCGCCGCGAGCAGGCGGCGATCATGAGCTTGTTGACGCCCTCGTTGTCAATGTCGTTCTGGATCATGGCCACGCCTTCGGCGTTGCACAGGAAGTCGTGCTCACGCACCAGGTTGGCCTTGCCCTCGCGCTGCGCGATGGTGGCCAGCTCGCTGCAGTCGAGCCGCTCGCCCAGGCCGCAGCCCTTGCAAATATAGGCGCCTACTTTGATTTCGTCTGCCATGTTCAGCCCTCCGCTCTGGCAACCCGGTTCACGACCTGGATTGCCCGTAATGCACTTGCCGTTGCGCTCTGTACCGCGCGGTTCACATCCAGCGCGTCGGATGAACACCCGGCCGCGAAAATACCGCCGTTCGAATCGGAGGCCTCGATGAAGCCGTTGTCGTTCACCACGACCTGGATCGGGAAGTCACCCTTCGCCACGCTCGGCTGCATGCCGACCGCCAGCACACACAGGTCGTGCGGGTTGCTGTAGCGGTGGTAACCCTCGGTGTCCACGCCGTGCAGGATCGGGTTGCCTGTGGTCTTGTCCTCGGTGATGCTGGCGACCTTGGACTTGATGAAGGTCACGTTTGCGTCGTCCTGTACCTTCTGGTAGAAGTCGTCGATGCGGTCGATGGCGCGGATGTCGATGTAATACACACTGGCCTTGAAGTCATCCGCGTACTTTTCGCGCAGGTAGGTGGTCTGCTTGAGCGTGGCCATGCAGCAGATGCGCGAGCAGTGCTTGAGATGGTTGCGGTCACGCGAACCGGCACACTGGATGAACGCCACGTCCTTAGCTTCCTTGCCGTCGGACGGACGCACGATCTTACCGCCGGTCGGGCCGAACGGGTCGAGCATGCGCTCGAATTCCACGCTGCTCACCACGTTGGCGAAGCGGTCGTGGCCGTAGGGCTGGATCCTGTCGGCGTCGTACGGCTGCCAGCCGGTGGCCCAGATGATGGCGCCGACGGTCAGGGTGGTCGCGGATTCCTGCATGTCCAGATCGATAGCGTCGTACTTGCAGGCGGCCTTCGCCTTGTCGGCGTCCGGCGTGCCGATCATGCGCGGGTCGAGCACGTAGCGCTGCGGGTAGGACATGTTGAACGGCAGCCAGGCGCCCTTGCGCTTTTTCATGCCGTAGTCGTACTCGCTGTCGAATTCGCTTTCCACGGCCTTCTCGCACTCGCCACAGGCGGTGCAGTTGGCATTCACATAGCGCGGATGGGTCTTGAGCGTGACGCTGTAATTGCCGGCCTCGCCGTTGACCGCGGACACTTCGCTCATGGTCAGCACGGTCAGGTTGCGGTTGGCCTTGATGCGGCGCAGATTGATTTCCATGCCGCAGGACGGGAAACAGAGCTTGGGAAAGTACTTGTAGAGCTGGCTGACCCGGCCGCCGAGGGACGGGTTCTTCTCGACGAGTATCACCTGCTTGCCGCATTCGGCAGCCTCGATAGCGGCGGTGACGCCGCTGATGCCGCCTCCCACCACCAGAATGGTCTGGTTGGTTGCGATTACATCCGACATTGTTATCCCTCCAGTAAACGCCAAGGGCGCATATAACTACATGAATTCTTTGATTTTTCTATTCAGCCCCCGTGGCTGGCGCAAGCCTGCGCGCACGAGTTGGGGCCAGGAAAAACAGGGCGACAACCTTACCGCGTCTGCCAATGCGGCGCCATATATACAAGGTGATGAAGTCCATCGAATTTTACGATGCAGAAATAGAATCGATATATAAGGTGTAGCCGGAACAGCAGGCCACAGAGCAGACCGAGGGCACAAATAATGGCAGTGCTGGATGCGGTGAGTCCGCGAACCGCGTTAAGCCCATGCGGCGTCAAATAACCGACTGGGTAAAAAGGGGTCAGACCCCTTTTTCCGAATCATATGCAGTAACATCAGCAAGCTGAGTGTGAAAAAGGGGTCTGACCCCTTTTTACAACCCGATCCAAACCCCGAGGAGCCACAGTGACCGTTCGCACCCTCAAACCGGAAGAATATTTCGTCGAGCAGGAACCCTATTACGAACCGGTCGGCGACGAGATCACCGTGTTCGACGCGGCCTATAAAAATCAGTTACCCGTCCTGCTCAAGGGCCCGACCGGCTGCGGCAAGACGCGCTTCATGGAGCACATGGCCTGGCGCCTCAAGCGCCCGCTGATCACCGTGTCCTGCCACGACGACCTGACCGCCTCCGACCTGGTCGGGCGCTACCTGGTCACCGGCGGCGAGACCGTCTGGGTCGACGGGCCGCTGGCCCGCGCCGTGCGCAGCGGTGCGATCTGCTACCTCGACGAGATCGTCGAGGCGCGCAAGGACACCACCGTGGTCATCCACCCGCTCGCCGACGACCGCCGCGTGCTGCCCATGGAAAAACTCGGCGAGGTGATCGAGGCCGGCCCCGAGTTCTGCATGGCCATCTCCTACAACCCCGGCTACCAGAGCGTGCTCAAGGACCTCAAGCAATCCACCCGCCAGCGCTTCGTGGCGCTGGAGTTCGACTACCCGTCAGCTCAGCTGGAGGCGAAGATCCTCATCAACGAGACCGGCATCGACCAGGCCACCGCCGAGCAGCTCATCAAGTTCGCGCAGATGACGCGGAACCTGAAGGGCAGCGGGTTGGAGGAGGGGGCGAGCACACGGTTGCTGGTGCATGCGGCGAAGCTGATCCACTCGGGGATTAATCCGGTGGTGGCGTGTCGGAGTTGTATTGCGGAGGCGTTGACGGATGATGCGGAGATGCTGGTGGCAGTGCGGGAGTTGGGGGCGTCGGTTTTTTAAATAAAAGGGGACGGAGGATATAAATTTACTGCGCAGTATTGCCTTGCACATCGGAATATTCTGACGCCTGTTCGTCCGCAGGCATGCGATAACGATGTCGTGTTGTCGCATGGAGCGGGACGATGCCTCGCCGAGCACGTACTTACATTCCCGGCTTGCCTTACCACATCGTCCAGCGCGGCAATAACCGTGAAGCCTGTTTCATAGAACCAGAGAACTATCAGTTCTATCTTGATCTTTGGCGCGAGTTGTCTATTCATTACCATTGCTGGGTGCATGCCTACTGTCTGATGACCAATCATGTACATTTCCTGGTGACGCCGTACAGCAGGTCTGCCATCTCCGACACCATGAAGGTGGTCGGCAGCCGGTACGCGGCCTATATCAACAGGTGCTATGGCAGAACAGGTACGCTCTGGGAGGGGCGCCATCGATCCAGTCTGGTGCAGGCCGAGCATTACCTTCTGACCTGTATGCGCTACATCGAGTTGAACCCGGTCAGGGCCGGGATGGTGGGCAGGCCGGAGGCCTACCGCTGGTCCAGTTATGGTTTTAATGCCTATGGCGACAGTGGTTGGTTGCAGCGACATGAACAATATCTGGCGCTGGGGGTAAGCCGTGAGCAGCGTTGCTTTGCCTATCGCGAACTTTTCAGGGCGCATCTGGATGGGCAGGATATTCATCTGATCCGCCAGGCGGCGCACTATTGCCAGCCGGTCGGTGATGACCGGTTCCGGCAACAGATTGAGCAGCGTTATGGTATCCGGCTTGGTCTGATGCGACGGGGTAGGCCGAGGAAGGCGGGTGAAGAATAATTCCTCCGTCCCCTTTATCCCCTACAATGGCGGCCATGCTGCAATTTGACAATCTTGCCCTGCGACGCGGGCCACGGCTGCTGTTCGAGCACGCCACCCTGCAGATCCACCCGGGATGGAAGGTCGGTGTCACCGGCACGAACGGCACCGGCAAGTCGAGCCTGTTTGCCCTGATCCGCGACGAACTGCACGCCGATGCCGGCGCGTGCCGGTATCCGGCCGACTGGGTGATCGCCCACGTGGCGCAGGAGATGCCGGCCGAGGCGCACGCGGCCATCGAGTACGTACTCGACGGGGACGCGGGGCTGCGTGCGGTCGAGGCCACGCTCGCGGAAGCGGAGGCCCGGCATGATGGCGAGCAGCTCGGCACACTGCACGCGCACTACGAGGTGATCGGCGGCTACACGGCACGTAGCCGCGCCGCGCAGTTGCTGCATGGCCTGGGTTTCAGCAGCGCCGACGAGGACCGTCCGGTCAGCGCTTTCTCGGGCGGCTGGCGCATGCGGCTGAACCTCGCCCGCGCGCTGATGTGCCGCTCGGACCTGCTGCTGCTTGACGAGCCCACCAACCACCTGGACCTCGATGCCGTCATCTGGCTGGAAAACTGGCTGTGCGCCTATGCGGGCACACTGCTGCTGATCTCGCACGACCGGGATTTCCTCGACAGCGTGGCCAGTCATGTCGCCCACATCGAACACCAGCGGCTCACGCTCTACAGCGGCAACTATTCGGCCTTCGAACGCCGGCGCGCGGAATACCTGGCCGGCCAGCAGGCGCAATACGAGAAGCAGCAGCGCGAGATCGCGCACATGCATGCCTTTGTCGAGCGCTTCCGTGCCAAAGCCACCAAGGCGCGCCAGGCCCAGAGTCGTCTGAAGGCCCTGCAGCGCATGGAACTGATTGCCCCGGCGCACGTGGACTCACCGTTCCACTTCAGCCTGCGCGAGCCTGCGAAATTGCCGGACCCGCTGCTGCGCCTGCGCGCGGTGACCGCCGGCTACGGCGCGACAACCGTCATCGACGGCGTGGAACTCAGCCTCTCCCCGGGCGAACGCATCGGCCTGCTGGGACCCAACGGCGCCGGCAAATCCACGCTGATCAAGCTGCTGGCCGGCGTGATCGAACCGCAGCAGGGCAGTCGCGAGCCGGCGCAGGACCTTAGGGTCGGCTATTTCGCCCAGCACCAGGTCGAGCAGCTCGATGCGCAGGCCTCGCCGCTAGCGCACCTGCTGCGGATCGATCCGAAGGCGCGTGAGCAGGAACTGCGCGATTTTCTCGGCGGCTTCGGCTTTCCCGCCGACCAGGCGCTGGCGTCGACCGGTCCGTTTTCGGGCGGGGAGAAATCGCGACTGGTGCTGGCGCTGCTGGTTTATCAGCGGCCGAACCTGCTGCTGCTCGATGAGCCCACCAACCATCTGGACTTGGAAATGCGTCAGGCGCTGGCCACGGCCCTGCAGGACTTCGCCGGCGCCATGGTACTGGTTTCGCACGACCGCCATCTGCTGCGTGTCACCAGCGACCGGCTGGTGCTGGTGTACGCCGGGAGGGTGGAGGAATTCCCGGACAGCCTGGATGATTACCCACAGTGGCTGACCGCGCAGAACCGCCAGAGCCGGGTTGTGCCTGTAAACGCCGATGGCCCGAGTGGCGCGGCCCGGCGCAAGGAGCAAAAGCGCCAGGAGGCCGAACAGCGCCGGCAGTTGCAGCCGTTGCGCGAGAAAATCGCGAAGGTGGAAGCCGCGCTCGCCGGCCTGCACGCGCGGCAGCATGAACTCGAGCAGTGCCTCGCTGAGCCCGGACTCTATTGCCTGGAAAACAAGACCCGGTTGAATGAACTGCTGCGGGAGAAGGCGGACGTCGATCGGGAGAGTGAAGCCCTGGAACGTGACTGGCTGGAGGCCTGCGAACAACTGGAAGCGCGGCAGGCATAAAAAATAGGTAATAAATGGGCCGGATACATTTTCCTTTATTATTCGGGTTTTCGTGGCCTGCCGCGTTTTCCCTGTCCAATCCTGATCGACAGGACTTTTTCTATATCCCTTCTGAATCGGTCATTGCCCGTCGGCAAGCCGGTATTCATGCAATGACGTATGTGTTCGATGTCTGCCTGTTCCAGGGCGGCTTTGAAGAGTGCTCTGTAGGTCGCGGTCCTGCCTTGATCATCCTCGCCCCGTAACTGCCAGCAATCATGGGGGCTAATCAGAGTGTCAGGTTTGCCCAGCCCGTTGCAATGGTAGCTCGACCAGCGATAATCTGCCGGGTGGCCGACCATGCCCGCGCGTACCGGGTTCAGCTCGAGGTAGCGGTAGCATGTCAGGCAGTAGCGGTTGGTGTCGACCAGTGACGATTTGAAACGGCCTTCCCAGAGTGTACCGGTGCGGTGGTAGTTCCTGTTGATGGTCCGGACGAAGTCCCGTCCCAGGTCGCACATCACCCTTGATATACCGTCAGGCGTTGAGGGGGTGATCAGCAGGTGAACATGATTTGTCATGAGGACATAGGTATGCAGGTAGCATGCATGTAACCGGCAGGCATCATTCAGCAGTTCAAGGTACAGCCGGTAGTCCTCATCTGCATAAAAGCAGGCCTGACGATTATTGCCGCGTTGGGTGACATGTTGCGGGATGCCGGAAATGTTCAGGCGAGCAGGGCATGGCATGACTCCATGAAGTCGGAGTCGAGATCATGCCAGTGCTGAACAGCGCCAGGTTATCGGCTATTGCAGGTATAGGTGGTCGGAAAATGTATCCGGCCCCTTTTTGGCTTAAAATAACGTGCCTGGTGGCCGAACACGGTGTTTATGAAGAAATTTATTGTACACAGCTGTTTTTCACTCATCCTTTTCGCAGCAACAGGCATGGCTGCGGGTATCCCTGAGCAGCTGGCAAAGCTGGAGGCCAGCACACCCGCGCAGTCCATGACGGCGCCTCAGTGGAGCGCACTGAATCCGGAAAAGCTGGAGCTCAAGTCGGCCGCGGTGCTGGTGCTGGATCAGAATGGCGAAGAAGTCTATTCCAGGCAGGTGAGTGAGCCTCGCCCCATCGCCTCGATTACCAAGCTGATGACGGCGATAGTTATCCTGGACAGCGGCCTCGATTTACAGGAAAAGATCACCATCGCCAAAGATGACCGGGACCTGATCCAGCTGACCGGTTCGCGGCTGCAGTCTGGCGCGGTGCTGACGCGCAAACAGCTGTTGCAACTGGCGCTGATGTCGTCCGAAAACCGGGCGGCCAATGCGCTTGCCCGCACATGGCCCGGGGGTAAGGCGGCATTTGTCGAAGCCATGAACAAAAAGGCTGATACGCTCGGTATGCAGACCGGTCATTTTGAAGATCCGGCGGGTCTTGATCCCGGTAATATTGCCTCCGCCCGCGACACGGCCAGGATGGTGCGCGCTGCCATGTCCTACCCGCTGATTCGTGATGCCACCACCACCCGCTCAGCCACAGTCAGGCCATACAAGGGCCGCGGTGAACTCACGTTCACTAACACCAATCCCCTGGTGAGGAAAGGGACCTGGGACATCCAGCTCAGCAAGACCGGCTACATCAACGAGTCCGGGCGCTGCCTCGTGATGCAGGCCGAGATAGTCGATGAGCCACTTACCATTGTGCTGTTCGACTCCTTTGGCAAGCTGACACCCTTCGGCGACTCCAACCGGATTCGCAAGTGGATCGAGAGCGGTAGATAAGAGAGCAGAGGGTGGGGCAGGGGTCAGATCCCAGTTTTCCTTAATATAAGGTGAAACTGGGATCTGACCCCTGTTTATGCGAAACGGGGCCAGAGAACAATTGATTCGAAACCAGGTGGAAATTGTTCTCTGACCCTTTTGCGGGACCCTTTTGCGCCGGCAGATCAGCGGACAGTGTCACCGCTTTCGGTCAGTACCAGTCTGCCGTCCACAACCGGGATGCGCGCGCCGGGCGCCCGGTCCATGCGGATTGTGCCAGGCGTGTCTCCGATCCGGTAGCTGACGTCGTAGCCGGCCACTTCCTCCCGGTAATCGATCTCGGTGTGGCAGCGGTTTTCGGTCGTCGTGTAGGTGTTGCGTGCCTGCATGTTTTCCTGCACCTTGTTGCCGGCATAACCGCCGGCCACGGCGCCCGCGACGGTAGCCAGTTTCTTGCCACTGCCGCCCCCGATCTGATTGCCCAGCACGCCACCCAGCACTGCACCGGCCACGGTACCCACCACCTTGTGCTGGTCCTGTACCGGCCTTTGCCGGTTGACCGCCACGTCCTCGCAGACTTCCCGCGGTACCTGAACCGTCGTCTTGACTTCGTTGACATCGAGGACCTCGGCAAATGCAGGTTCCTCGCCGGTGAGCATGTTGTAACCGGCGATGGTGCCGCTGGCCGTAGCGATGATAACGCCGGCCACGACTCCCGTTAGCGTTGATTTATTCACTGGATTTCCTCTGGCAACAGATTAAGGTGAACGAAATTCGCCCTGCATCGCGCAGATGCAGACGCCGGGTATTCCCGGCCCAACAAACCGCCAATGCAATTCCCTTGCCAACCGCTATTGGGCCTCTTGTTGTCAGGTGCTTGGGATTGTGCGACCGGGTATGAGCAGGAATCCCACGCAGAAAAAAGGTGCCGCCTGTTGCCGGTTTGCGACGGTATCTGCCTGGAGACGGCTAACTACCTGAAGGGCAAAGCCTCTGCCTGTCTCCGGCCGGAGACGCGAAACAGGAGATAGATCCTGGTTTCAGCTTGCGCATGATCAGGGTATCAGAGCACATTTCTCCATTTCCAAGAGAATTTTCGCTCTGACACCTTATCTTGATGATCCTCCCCGCCGCTTCTCGCGACTGGTGACCTGAGCCGCCAGCGAGATAAATGGCGTCAGAACACATTTATTCCTAATATGGGCAACAAATGCGTCTGACGCCAATTTGCCCTTCATATTAAGATCGCGAGGTTTTGGATATGCCGGACATGATATTGCTCGGTACGCGCAAGGGTACGGTGATCGTTGATCATGCCGGGGGTGCCTGGCTTCCTCGACCTATTGCGCATGAAGGCATCCCCATCTGTTACGCGGCACGAGACCCGCGTGATGGCATGTTGTGGGCGTCACTGGACCATGGCCACTGGGGTCCGAAGCTGTCACGTTCGCGTGACAGCGGGGCCACCTGGGAGGATGTGTCATCGGTCAAGTACCCGGCCGGTGCGCGCTACATCAAAAAGTACCTGCCGACCCCGGATTTCAACCCGGAAGCGCCGGTGGGTATACCCGAGTACGGTGATGCAACGGTCTACAAGATCTGGCACATTGCCTTCGGCAGCCCGCAGCAGCCGGGCCGGTCTGTACGCCGGCACGATCCCCGGCGGGCTGTTTGTCAGCGATGACGGTGGTGACAACTGGGATCTCAACCGGCCGCTGTGGAACCACGAAAGCCGCGGCGGTGACCTGTTTGCAGGCGATGCTACCAGCGATAACCACTGGCATGGCACGCCGGCGAGTATCGATTACGGCGTGTTCGAACCTGGTATTCACTCGGTCATCGTCGACCCGCGTGATCCTGAACATCTTTATGTCGCGGTATCAACCGCCGGTGTGATCGAGACCACCGACGGTGGCAAGACCTGGGCGGGCCGTAACCTGGGTATGACGAATGACTACATGCCGGACCCGGAGTCGGAGTGGGGCCACGATGCGCATTTCGTGACAGCCTGTCCCGGGCAGCCCGATCATCTCTGGCAGCAGAATCATTGCGGCGTCTTTTACAGTGACGATGGCGCCCGGAACTGGAAAAAGGTCAGCCAGCCGGAGGCCGGTGTGCATTTCGGATTTCCGGTCGCGGTCGATGCACAGGACGGCCGAACGGCCTGGGTGGTGCCCGCCCGCGCGGATTCCGAGCGTATGGCGATCGATGGTGGCCTGTTTGTCGCACAGACCACCGATGGAGGGCAGTCATGGCGGGCTTTTCGTAACGGGCTGCCGCAGGAGAACGCCTATGACATCGTTCTGCGGCATGCTCTCGATGCATCCGGTGACTGCCTCTGTTTCGGCAGCACGACCGGGAACGTCTACCTGTCGGAAGACCGTGGTGAATCCTGGCGCTGCCTGGGTAACAACTTTCCCCCGGTGTATTCGGTGCGATTTGGCTGAGCGCCATGCCGACGGTTGAAATGACGCGGCATCTCTACCGGTTCTTCCCGGTGCTCGAAAACCGGGTGATCAGGGTGGATGCTGGCTCGGTCGCGGAGGTCTTGCAGGCGGTCAATGAACTGGCCCCCGGATTCACCGATTACGTGCTCGACGAACATGGCGCATTGCGAAAGCATGTAAATCTCAGCATCAATGACAGAATCCTGGTTGATAAAAAGAGACTCTCCGATCATGTGCCAGCCGACGGGACAGTTTATATCTTCCAGGCGTTGAGCGGGGGCTGAACGCAATAAACACACATAATCAGGGGTCAGATCCCGGTTTCGCCTTATATTACGGAAAAACGGGATCTGATCCCTGTTTACTCGAAGAAGGCGCGCCCCGTTCCGTGACTGTCGCGCTGGCGCAATAGAGGTCGAGAAAAGCGCCGGATACATTTTCCTCTGCTATGTCTCTCCCCGCCGTTTCGCGCGGCTGGTGGCCGGAGCCGTGAGCGGATCTTCCGGCCAGTGGTGTTTCTTGTAGCGGCCGCGCAGTTCTTTCCTTACCTCGAAGTAGGTCGTTTTCCAGAAGCTGGCCAGGTCCTGCGTGACCTGCATCGGCTTGTAGCCCGGTGACAGCAGGTGCAGCAGCAACCTGAACTTACCGTTGATGATGGCGGGTGTCTGTTGCAGACCGAACAATTCCTGCAGGCGCACCGCGAGCACGGGGTTGTTCGCGTCGCTGTAGTCGATGGCGATGCGGGAACCGCTCGGTACGGAGACGTGTGTCGGCGCCAGCCTGTCCAGTGCCTGTACCTGCGCATGGCTTAAGTGTCCGAGCAGGGTGGCGTGCAAGTCGAGCGATTGCAGTTTCCTGATGCTGTTGTGCGTGTCGAGATACGGCAGCAGCCAGTCTTCGAGGTGGTCTGACAGCGCTGTGTCGGACAGATCGGGCAGGGTAAGCGCACCGAGCTCTGGGTCTTGGATCGTGCCACGTTGCTGTTGCCTGCGCAGGAACTGTACGCGCTGGCGCAGCGTCTGCGCACGCCCGTCCCACGGCAGGCAGTCGAGGCCGCACTGCCGGATGCCTTTGATGAGGGCGTCATGCACGGCAGCGCGTGCGATGTCCCCGGCCGGCAGCTGTTCCAGCACGATGGCGCCGAGACAGGTCCGGGTGACGGCATCGACGCTTTGCGTCTGTGCATTCCAGCTGACCCCGGTGTTCCGGGTGATGTCACCGGCGAAGCGCGCCTCGATCTGTTGCAGCGGGATTTCCGCCGCGAGATAGATGCGCGCCTCGCGCTGGCGGCCGTCCAGGTCGGCGGCGACGATAAACTCGGCCTTTGCCAGGGCCTCGCCCGCGTCCAGAAAGGCGCCCTTGCCACTGCGCAACAGGTAGCGGTTGCCTGCGGGGTGGCGGGACCGGGCAATACGGTCGGGGTAGGCCCAGGCCAGCAGCACGCCGGGCAGGTCGCGGTCGTCGATCGCCTCCGCGCCGGATTGCCGTTCATGACGCCGGATGCGGCGGTGGAACTCTGCGGCCGCGCGCAGCACCAGCCGGCACTGCTGACGGTTTACGCCATAAGCGCATGCCGCGCTTTCGTCCTGCCTGAACGCACGCAACAGGGCGAGCCGTGGGGCGACATCGGCCGTACGCTCGCCGCTGGCGGTAAGGATATCGCGCTCGGTCAGCAGCGCGGCCAGCAGGCAGGCATCGAAACCGTGACCGGCTTCCGCGCCGCGGATCATCATGTGCGCCAGCCGGGGATGTGCACCGGTATCCAGCAGTTGCCTGCCGTGGGCGGTGATGCGGGATTCTTCGTCGATGGCGCCGAGTTCGCGCAGCAGTTCGCGCGCCTGTGCGACCGCGCCTGCATTGGGCGGATCCAGCCAGCACAGTTCACCGGTTTCGCGTACTCCCCAGTTGACCGTTTCCAGTACCAGTGGCGCGAGATCGCTGCGCAGGATTTCGGGTGTGCCGTGGCGTGCCATGCGCTGTTGCTGTGCCGGTGTCCACAAGCGGTAGCATTTGCCCGGTCCCAGCCGGCCGGCGCGCCCGCTGCGCTGGTCTGCCGAATCCCGGGAGATGAACACGGTGTCGAGCCGGTTCATGCCCGAGCCGGGGTCGAAGCGGGCCTGCCGTTCGAGCCCGCTGTCGATCACGATGGAAATGCCCTCGATGGTCAGGCTGGTCTCGGCGATGTTGGTGGCCAGCACGATCTTGCGCCTGCCGGCCGTGCAGGGTTGTATTGCCCGGTCCTGCTGCTCGCGCGACAGGTCGCCGTAGAGCGGTGCCACGACCGGCATACCTTGCCTTTGCCCGGGTGGCAGTGCGCCAAGCGCATTCTCGACCTGCCTGATCTCGCGCACCCCCGGCAGGAACACGAGCACGCTGCCGGATTCCTCCGCCAGCACCCGTTCGAGCCGGCGCATCACCGCCTCACTGATCCGGCCGGGTTCGGGCAGGGGTGCCTTGTCCGGCAGGTAAACCGTCTCGACCGGAAAGGTTTGCCCTTCGCTGGTCACCACCGGTGCGTCGTCGAGCAACCGTGACACGCCTGCCGCATCGAGTGTCGCGGACATCACCAGCAGTTTGAGATCGGGACGCAGCAGTTCCTGCGACTGCAGGCAGAAGGCCAGCGACAGGTCGGCATGCAGGTTGCGCTCGTGGAACTCGTCGAAGATCACCAGTGCGGCCATGGCGAGTTCGGGATCGGCCTGCAGCATCCGGGTCAGGATGCCTTCGGTCACCACCAGGATGCGCGTGCGCTCACTGGTGCAGCGCTCCGCGCGTATCCGGTAACCCACGGTGTCGCCGGTTTTCTCGCCGAGCAGGGCTGCCATGCGCGCAGCGGCATTGCGGGCGGCGAGGCGGCGCGGTTCGAGCAGGATGATTATCCGCCCGGCCAGCCACGGCTCACTCAGCAGCGCCAGCGGCACCAGCGTGGTCTTGCCGGCGCCGGGCGGTGCCACCAGCACCAGACGGTTACCGCTCGAGAGCGCCTGCCGGATGTCGGGGATGGCCTGTTCGATCGGAAATAAAAGGGGTCGGATACATTTTCCTTCAGTCATGGATTTTCTTTGGTCTACCCCGTTTGCCCTGTCCCAGTCTGACCGAGAGTGCCTTCCCGACTTCATGGCGGTAGCAGGTCAGGCAGTAGCGACTGGTATCGACCGATGATGACTGGAGCCGGCCTTCCCAGAATGTGCCGGTGCGACGGTAGGTTCTGTTGATGGACCGGACAAAATCCCTGCTCAGGTCTTGCAAGACCCTGGATACGCGCACGGGTGTGGACGGTGTCATCAGCGGGTGTGCGTGATTGGTCATCAGTCAATAGGCATGCAGGCTGCAATCGTGATTTCGGCAGGCCGCGCCCAGCAATTCCAGGTAAAGCCGGTAGTCTTCATCGGCGTAGAAACATGCCTGCCGGTTATTGCCGCGCTGGGTGATGTGCTGTGGGATACCAGCAATTTTCAGGCGCACAGGGCGTGGTATGTGATAACTCCGGAAATGGGAGTAATCACAATGACGTCATGAATATTGCAGGGGTATCGGCTGATTCTGTACGCCTGGGTCAGAACATGTATCCGACCCCTGTTAATTAATCAGGCGGCTCGGTCTCGGGATTTTGCGGTTCCGGCTGTATATGTATCACGGTCGGTGGAGGACGCCAGTAATAGGGACGGCCCCAGTAGGGATTATAATGATGGCGCCGGTAGTACCGCCAGTCATCATCATCGTCATCGAACATCTCATCGTACCACCAGGAGGGATTCATCAGATCCCAAATGTCATCATCATCGTAATAATCCCGTGCCTGGGCGGTTTGGGTCGGTACTGCCCCCCCAAGGAACACTGCGGCAGCAAAAATAACCACGGTTCTCTTAAGCATCTCGATAGCTCACAACGGTAAGTGATAGCTAAGAATATAGTATTTTTAATTCCACCCAAAGCCGCATTGAGCGGGTGATAAATACCTAACCAAATCAATCGAGTATGTAGAATTAATGGGGTCGGGCTCGATTGATTCGTCAAACGAAAAACAGAAAAACAGGGGTCAGATCCCGGTTCTCCCTGATATTAGTCGTAACCAGGATATGACTCTCTATCTTGATAAAGTAAAAGGGTGTCAGAGGAATTTGCTGCTTACATTAGAACAAATGTACTCTGATCCCAATATTCAGATATACCATTAGTAACTATGATCACTCTTATCAAGGCCGGTGGCTTGTACAACATCGTACTTGTGATTTTTCACCTGCTGTTCTGGCGGCTGTTCGGATGGAACAATGATCTGCGTAAACTGACGGCTATCAACCGAGCCATAATGCCTGTCCTGAACCTCAGTCTGGTATTCGTGTTCGTTATGTTCGCCTGGCTGTCACTGGTGCACACTTACGAATTGCGGTACACCTCGGTCGGACGTAGCATCCTGCTCTCAATCTCGGTTTTCTTTTTCCTGCGAGGGCTGCTGCAAGTGCTGTATTTTCGCCTGCAGCACTGGATCTCGTTTACCTTTCTGGTGTTTTTCCTTGCCGGCGGTGTACTGTATGGCATCCCTGCGCTAGCCGTATAAAGAAAATAAAAAATAAAAGGGGTCGGATACATTTTCCATCAGTCATGGATTTTCTTTGGTCGGACCGAGGCCGCCAGGAGCGCCGTGCTCGGCGGCGGCAAGGCGCAAGACGAGAAAGAACGGGTGGTGAAGAACTGCCTGCGTAACCGGGGTTACAAGGTGCTTAACCAGATGCCCCCGCGTGAAGAACACGTGTGCATGGGTCCGTTAACAACGGGCGCAAAGGTCAAGGTAAACGACATGAAACAGTTGCAAGCGGCAATTGCCCTCTTTTTATCAACCATCTCACTGGCTGCAGGGGCTGCGGATCCGCTTCCAGATTATGCGGCGGAGCGGCTCAGCGATCATGTCTGGGTAATACAAGGCCCGACGGAATTGCCCAATCCCGACAACCGGGGCTTTATGAATAATCCCGCCTTCGTCATTACCCGTAGTGGCGTGGTGATCATCGACCCGGGTTCCACGCTCGAAACAGGGCGCATGGTGCTGCGGCAGATCAGGCAGTTCACGGATCTGCCCGTGACACATGTGTTCGCCTCGCATGTTCACGGTGATCACTGGCTGGGTAACCAGGCCATCCGGGAAGTGTATCCGACTGCCCGTTTCTACGCACACCCGGTGATGATCGAGCAGGCGAATGCGGGTGAGGCAGAAAGCTGGGTCGCAATCATGGAACAGATGACAAAGGGCGCATCCAGCGGCACCGAAGCCGTCATACCCGACCAGCCCCTGAAGGATGGTCAGGAGATCAAGGTGGGTGATGTGACGCTCAGGGTCTATCTGTCAGACTGGGCCCACACCAGGACAGACGCGATGATCGAGGTCGTTGAGGACTCGCTGCTGGCAACCGGCGATAATGCCCTGTATATGCGCATCGGTCGTATGGACGACGGGTCTTTCAGGGGTAATCTTTCTGCCTGTCGACAGGCACTGGATCTGAAATTGAAACACTACATCCCCGGTCACGGTGCATCGGGCGGTCCGGAGGTGGTCAGGCCCTTCTGTGATTACCTGGAGATACTTTATGAAAAAGTAACCGCATTGTACGCTGAGGGTATGAGCGACTTCGAGATGAAAGATGCTCTCGTCGAGAGTTTGTCGGCTTACCGGGACTGGTCCGGTTTCCAGGATGAAATTGGCAAGCACATCAGTCTTGCATTGCTAGAAATAGAACGGGCCGAATTCGAGTAGCAAACCAGAGCGGCCGGGCGCAGCAGCCTGCCGGTAGTATTCAGATAATTATGTAGCGTTTGGTGTGGCTTACCGAATCAGTGCTGCTTTTTAACGTTATGTGCCCTGGAGGAATGACCGTTCTCTCCCGGTGGCAGCAGATCGGCTGCTGACCTGGGAATAGTCCAGTGGCTGGATCTGTGCGGGATGCCCCAGCGCTTGCTGATCGGCGGGATGGTCCACAGCCTGGTGTCCTGATTGGCCGTGCTTTGACTGTTCCGGTGTACATAGACTGCGTCGCCGGCGAACGCGGTCGGTGCCAGGAGCAGTAACGCTGCAATACAAGACGCGAATATTGTACAGAGAGGTTGTGATTTTTTCATGACGGACAACCGTAAGAACATTTATTTGTTTCTGATTTCCTGGTGAGGCTGGCTTGTTCTGTCTATTTCCTAAAGTACGCCTGGCATTAACGGGTTGATATTGTCCTAAGGTATGACGTTGCGAAAATAAAGGAAATAAAGGGGCCGGATACATATTCCGAAGAGAGAATCCCTGGGTCGTAGGGCAAATCGATTGCCTGAAAAGAAAAACAGGAGTCAGATCCCGGTATTCCCTAATACAAGTTGAAACTAGAATCTGACTCCAATTCCATCACGGCCCCTGATCCGTACCGACCTGCCTCAGGCTGTCAGTCTCCCAGATTCGTGCCAACCCGGCGCGCGCTCACCAGCCAGGGATGATCAGGCGGCACCAGTTTCTTGCGACCCGCGATCTCTTCCAGCGGCATGGCCTCGGTGCCTTCGCCGCGGGCGGCCACCATCACGCCGCTGACGCCTTCATGGATCAGGTCGGCACAGGCCGTGCCCAGCCGGGTGGCCAGCAGCCGGTCGGCCGCCGATGGCGTGCCGCCCCGCTGCAGGTGGCCGAGAATGGTCGGGCGGCTTTCCAGCCCGGTGCGTTCCTCGAGCTGGTGCGCCAGCTTGAGGGCGTGATCGCCACGTCCGGCCTCCATTTTGCGGATGATCGCCTTGGCCTTCTTGCGCGCCTTTTTCTCGTCGCTGTCGGCGGTATCCTGCAGTACCTGCCGGGCACTGCGCACGGCCTCGGCCTCGTCCAGCGACATCGCACCCTCCGCAACGGCGACGATGCTGAAGTTCCTGCCGCTCTTCATGCGGCGCAGGATCGCCTCGGCGATGCTGTCGACGTTGTACGGAATCTCGGGCAGCAGGATCACGTCGGCGCCGCCGGCGATGCCCGCGCCCAGTGCCAGCCAGCCGGCACTGTGGCCCATGATCTCGACCACGATGATGCGATGGTGGCTGTGCGCGGTGCTGTGCAGGCGGTCGATGGCATCGGTGGCGATGCCCAGCGCGGTATCGAAGCCGAAGGTGACATCGGTGCCGAGACACGTCGTTGTCGATGGTCTTTGGCAGTGTGATGACGTTGAGGCCTTTCTGCTTCAGCTGCAACGCGTTCTTCTGTGTGCCGCCACCGCCGAGACACACCAGTGCATCCAGGTGGTTGGCGTGGTAGTTTTCGACGATGACGTTGGTCATGTCCTGAATCTTGCCGCCCACCTTCATCTTGTGCGGCTTGTCGCGGCTGGTGCCGAGGATGGTGCCACCGACCGTGAGGATGCCGGACAGGGAAGCGCTTTCCAGCCGCACGGTGCGGTTTTCCACCAGCCCGCGGAAACCGTCCCGGAAGCCGATCACCTGCATGCCGTACTCTTTCATGGCCGCCCTGGCGACGCCCCTGATCGCGGCGTTGAGTCCGGGGCTGTCGCCGCCTGCCGTGAGGATGCCGATGTGTTTGCTCATGCTCTGCTTCCGTTGTATGTCCGGGGAATGGTGTATTCTATCTCGTGACGGCATGGATTCGGCGACGTAAAGGTTGTCAGAATGCATTTTTCGCTGAAAACAAGTCAGAAATGTGCTCTAACACCATTATCTAGTGCGCTTGCGTAGCCAGGCTGCGAAAAAACCCGTATGCAAGGAGGTTACCGATGATTTCCAAAGACATGGCGGCCAGTCTCAACGCCCAACTCAATCGCGAGATGTACTCGGCCTACTTTTATCTGGGCCTGTCCGCGCAGGCCGAGACGGCGAATCTCAGAGGCGCGGCGGCCTGGTTCTTTGCCAAGCACGGAGAGGAGATGGCTCACGCCTTGAAGATCTACCGCTACCTCGTCGATCAGGACGCCGAAATTCACTTCAGCGAAATTGCTGCTCCGCCCGCCAGCTCGGAGGGCATCATGCACATGTTCGAGCAGACGCTGGCGCACGAGCGCGAAGTAACGGGAGCCATCAACAGGCTGGTGGACGAGGCGCTCCAGGAAAAGGACCACGCGACCAGTGTGTTTATGCAGTGGTTCATCACCGAACAGATCGAGGAAGAGGCGACTGTAAACGACATACTCGGCCGCCTGCGCCTGTTCGGCGACCAGGGGCAGGGTTTATTGATGATCGACAACGAACTTGCCGGGTTGGCCAAGCAGATGAGCCAGGGAATGGTAGCCGAAACCAGGGTGTGATGGCGGCGCTTTATAAGATAAATGGGGTCGGAGCACACACATCCTACATATTAGGGAAAATTGTGCTCTGATCCCAACGGTAATCCAGCGATTCAGGTGGCAAACAAACCGGAGGCGACATCGTTGAAGGCTTTGAATTCAAGCGCGTTACCGCTCGGGTCGAGGAAAAACATCGTGGCCTGTTCGCCCGGGAGTCCGCGAAAGCGGACGTGAGGCTCGACCAGGAAGGTCACGCCGGCAGCCTGCAGTCGCCCTGCCAATGCCTCCCAGGCTGGACGGTCGAGCACCACGCCGAAGTGCGGCACCGGCACATCGTGGTTGTCTACCGTGTTGTAATATTCGGCACCATTGCTGCCGGGTTTCAGGGCAGCGAGGTGACAGACCAGCTGGTGTCCATAGAGATTGAAATCGACCCAGCGCTGTGCACTGCGCCCTTCCGGACAGTCCAGCAGGCCGCCGTAGAAGGCACGCGCCTCGGCAAGGTCGTGCACGGGGATGGCAAGATGAAAGGGCGGTAGTTTCTGGTCCATCAGGCCTCTCCAGAATCAATAGTGTCAGGCTCGATTGATTCGTCAATATTGCAACCAATTGGAGTCTGACCCCATTGATCTCATTCAAAACGGCCACAGGCTCCAGCCGCTGTCCAGTTCGTCTTCGCATTGCGCCAGTTGGGTGTGATAGCGCCCGGCGCGGTCGTCCACCTGGTGCGCGACTTTGATCAGCCAGGGCTTCTTGTTATAGGTCTTGCGTTTGTAGCCGCCCTGTCCTTCGTGATAGGCCAGGTACTGGGTGTAGGCGTCCCATCTGGAGATGCCCAGCATACGGTGGCTCATGTTGCCGTACCAGGCGATGAAGTCCACGGCGTCAGCAAAGTCGTCGCGGTCCGCAAAGCGGTTGCCGGATTTCTCGCGGTACCAGTCCCAGGTGTCATCCTTGGCCTGGGCATAGCCGTAGGCGGATGACACTCGCCCCCAGGGAATGACCCACAGCAGGTAGTCGCGCGGTGGCTTGGCATCATCCACGAATTTCGATTCCTGATAGATGATGGCAAGCTGCACATGAATCGGCACGCCCCACTGTTCGTAGGCGCGCTTGGCGTCCTTGTACCAGCCGCTCTTGTCGTCGAAGATGTCGCAACTGTCGTGGAGATTTTGCGGTGGGCTGGTGGAGCAGGACCACACAGCCACTACGGCCAGCGTTGCTGCGAGCGGAATATAGTAATGCCTGCGGGTGTGTTTGCGTTTGCGTTTGCGCATGCAGGTGAGACTATATCAATTAAAGGAATTAAAGGAATTAAAGGGGCCGGATACATTTTCTGAGCGGTCGACACCCATGGTTAGGCAATGAAGCGCCTGGTGATATTCAGGCCAGATGCATTTTCACAACATAAACGGGGTCCGAGCATAATTAATACCAATATCAGGGTAAATTGTGCTCTGGCCCCTATGCCACTACGTTCCGCAGAAGGTCTCCTGAACAACTTCATCCGGTTCCGGCGGTAACCTGTATGCATCTTTCTGTGCCTGTAATTCGTATGGATTTTGTAATATCGCATGGAGCTGATGGAACACTGAGAAATCATCATGATCTTCCGCTGCTCTGATGGCGGCTTCTATCTGGTGGTTTCTGGGAATATACACGGGGTTGACCGCCCGCATCATCGCCTGGCGGGTGGCATCAATGCTGCCTTCCTGGCGCAGGCGCGCACGCCATTGCTGTACCCAGTGATCGAATTGCCCGGGGTTATCGAACAAGGCGCGCACATCCCTGTCCTGGTCCGCAGGCTCCATTGCCAGCGTTGATAAATGATAAAACGTCAGCGTGAAGTCCGCGTGATTCGCTGCCATCACATCAAACAGCTCATCGATCAGTGCCCTGTCATGATCGAGGTGGCTCGCCAGGCCGGTTTTTTCCCGCATCCCGTCGAGCCAGTAATCCTCGTAGAGACCGGCATAGTTTCTCAGTGCACCTTTCGCGGCCTCAACAGCGGTGTCGGTGTTGTCGTCCAGCAAGGGCAGGAGTGATTCGGCCAGGCGCGTCAGGTTCCACAGTCCGATGGCTGGCTGGTTGTTATAGGCATAGCGCCCGTGGCGATCGATGGAGCTGTAGACCTGGCCGTGTGCATAATGATCCATGAATGCACAGGGACCATAGTCAATGGTCTCGCCCGCTATCGACATATTGTCGGTATTCATTACGCCATGGATAAAACCGATCTGCATCCATTGTGCGATCAGCGCCGCCTGACGGTCGATAATCGCCTCAAGCCAGGCCAGGTAAGGGTTTGCCGCATCGATACACGCGGGATAGTTGTGCTCGATAACGTAGTCGGCCAGTTTTGCAACAGCGTCCAGGTTGCCTCTCGATGAGAAATACTCGAAGGTGCCGACACGCACAAAGCTCCGGGCCGTGCGGGTAATGATGCCCCCGGGCACCAGGTCCTGCCTGGCGACCCGTTCGCCCGTCGTTACGGCGGCCAGTGCACGCGTCGTCGGTACACCGAGTTTTGCCATGGCCTCGCTGACCAGGTATTCACGCAGTACCGGCCCCAGCGCGGCACGTCCGTCACCGCCGCGCGAGAAGGCGGTGCGCCCGGACCCTTTCAGGTGTATGTCATGGGGACCGCCGCCCGGGGCGACAACCTGGCCCAGCAGGAGGGCGCGGCCATCCCCGAGTTGCGGTACGAAGTTTCCGAACTGATGGCCGGCATACGCCATGGCCAGGGGCTCGGCACCCGCGGGAACACGATTACCGGCAAGGATGGCGGCGCCCTCGGGTGAGTCCAGGCCGGTGTCCGATAGCCCGAGTGCATTACCCAGTGCCTGATTGAAAACGATCAGTGCCGGACTCGCCACGGGCGAGGGCGGGGACCTGACGTAAAAATCCTCGCCCAGGTTAACGTATGTGTTGTTGAAAGGTATCGGTTTCATAATCAATAGGTGCCAGAACACAGTGACTCCTGATATTACTGAAAATTCTGCTCTGACCCCATTTAAAACCGGGGTCAGATCCCAGTTTTTACTTATTTAAATCGTCGTCATTATCTGATGATCTGAGGTGGGTGCACGGGCAGGCTGATGGCATACAGGAGGTATGCCATGCCCAGGAAGCCGCGTATTCAACTGCCGGACGTACCGCAACACGTCATCCAGCGTGGGAACAACCGCAATCCCTGTTTCTTTGCCGAGTCGGATTATCTGTGCTATCTGGATGTACTCAGCGAGGCGCTGCTGCGGCACGAATGCCGGTTGCATGCCTATGTGCTGATGACCAACCATGTCCATCTGCTCATTACGCCGGCGCGCGAGTTCGGGATTTCCCGGGTGATGCAGGACACGGGCCGCAAATATGTTCAGTACATCAACCGGCGCTACTGCCGCACCGGTACGCTGTGGGAGGGTCGTTACAAGGCCTGCATCATCGACAGCGATGCCTGGCTGTTAACCTGCATGCGCTACATCGAAATGAATCCACTCCGTGCCGGCATGGTGTCACACCCCGGCGAATACCGGTGGTCGAGCTATGGTATGAATGCCTGGGGAAAGGATAGACCGATGGTCAGGCCACATACGTTGTATCTATCTCTGGGCAGCACACGGGATGAACGTCTGTTCGCCTATCAGGACTTATTCCGGCGTTGCCTGCGCGAGCGTCAGATCACCGCAATCCGGGAAGCCCTTAACCAGGAGCTGGTGCTGGGCAGGGAAGATTTCAAGGACGTGATCGAGCGCATGACGCAACGTCAGGTGCGGCGCGGCATGGACGGCCGGCCACGGGGAGACAATTCCCCGGAGAATTGAAGCATTTCTGGGATTTAAGTAAAAACTCGGATCTGACCCCGGGTAATTCTCTCCACGCTTTTCTGCACACTCGCCATTATTACCATTTCATTACAAATGGCCTGAGGCTGCCCACTCTTCGATGACGTCATATAATGGTGTGATTCTCATCTACGGCGGTGATCTTCCGGGTGTTTACCGGTGTGCCAACGTGTTGCCTGCAGGAGTAAATATATGTCTGATACCGAGCATCAGGTCCGGCGGTTAATGCAGCAAGGCGAAACATCGCAGGCGCTCCAGCTGGGTGAGCAGTCTTGCCGCAGGCGACCTGGCGACCCCGAAGCCTGGAACATCCAGGCGCAATTGCAGCTGGCAACCGGTGACTTGAAGAACGCCGTTAAATCACTGGAACGCCTGGTACGCCTGCAACCTGATAATAGCTCGGCCTGGTTCAATATGGGCCTTGCGGCGCTACGGCTGGGGCGAGTGCGACGTGGCCGGGAATGCTTGTCGAAGGCGATCGAAATCAACCCGCAGCATGCCGATGCCGTGCTGGCGCTGGCGGAATTACACAGGCACGGCAAGGACTACCAGTCAGCCACACGCATCCTGCGTATCGGCCTGGACGCCACTCCTGACGATGTCCGACTCAATTGGCTCCTCGGTCTGTGCCTGCAGGATACCGGCAAGCTGCCAGAGGGCATGATTTTCTTTGGCAAGGCCAGTCGCCTGATGCGCGGCATCCCTGCAACTTCAACGGAAGTCTTTCCGACACGTGACCCAAAACCAGGCGATACATTCAGATACACTGCCGCGCACAAATTACAGCATGATATGGAGCAACTCATGTATCTGACCGATAGGGGCCTTCTGCCCGCCACATATGAAGAAGCAGACAGCTATCGTCAGGCACGCGGCCACTACGAATCGGTCGGTGGCCCGATGGCGATCGCACCGCTGATACGTGAGGATCAGTCTGCTATTGGCAGTACTTATAACCGCATGATCTATGATTCACCCAGAGGGCGGCGATGTCAGCAGGCCTTGAATCCGGATGTCGACTGGCAAGGTGCGGTGGCGCGCTATCGTGAGAACGCTCCCGGCATCGCCTGGATCGATGACCTGCTGCTGCCGACAGTACGGGAAGAACTCTACACCTACTGCCTGGAATCAACAGTATGGTACGACTACCGGCATGTCGGCTATGTAGGGGCATATGCCGACGATGGTTTTGACTGCCCGTTATTGATCCAGGTGGCAGAAGAATTGCGCGCGGCCATGCCGGAACTGCTGGCGGACAATCCTTTGAAATTCCTGTGGGCCTACAAATACGATAGTCGGTTGAAAGGCATCGGCACACATGCCGACAGTGCCGAGGTCAACGTCAATTTCTGGATTACACCGGACAGCTGCAACCTCGATCCGGAACATGGTGGCCTGTTAGTCTACCGGACTGAAGCGCCCAGCACCTGGGACTTCGACAAGTACAACAACGACAGACCAGCGATCAGACGGTTCCTGGAGCAGCATGACAGCGGCTCAGTACGGGTACCCTACCGCTGCAATAGGGCGGTGATCTTTAACTCGGACCTGTTCCATGAGACTGACAGATTCCTGTTCAGGGACAGTTACGAATGCCGTCGCATCAACATCACCATGTTGTTTGGGGATCGCAAGGGCAGAAAATGATTCCGGCATCAGCACAATACGGGTTGAATAAAATGGGATTACCAGCTGCTCACAGCCGATCCGGCTGACAACGGTATAACCGATACCCCGCATTCCCGATGTTAAATCGAAGACCTGAAACTTCCTTTTCGGGTGAATTTGAAGTGGTCCGGGATACGACTAAAGGGATGCTCGCGTGGAGATTGTCATCGATATTTAATATTAGAAATATATAATAAGCTAATAAATTCTCCCTATTGGTAAGACCATGAAATCATACAGATTTCGTCAATTTGCTGCGCTATCGGTACTGCTGCTCGGAAGCGTGGCCTCGGGCTTCACGCAAGCTCAAGACTTATGTGCCCCCTTCAAGGACGGCATGGTTGCACCGGAAAGGGTGCAGGCTATGCTCTCGGCCGCGGAAGACGGGTACCTGTATCGAATTCAATCCTCCACCTCGCGGGTGGGATTCTGTGCAGACAGCAAGTTATCCAGAGTCAAGGCCGAATTTCGCGATTTCCAGGGCGGACTTTCATTATGGCCGAATTCGGGCGAGGACGAGCAGGCAATGATTGTCATCAGGGCTGACAGTCTGCATACCGATGATTTGATCACTGCACGCTTGCTCAAGAGTGAGCATTTCTTTGATGTTGAAAACTATCCTGAGGTTCTTTTTGTTAGCACGAATATACACTGGACCAATGATAGCACGGCTGTGCTGACGGGGGATCTTACCCTGCACGGTGTAACCAGGGTCGTGAAATTGCAGGTGCAACTGACTAGTATGAAAAAGGAGACTGGCGGCCACATCGAGAAGGTCGTGGCCAGGGCGGGCACAACCATCAAGAGGTCAGACTTTGGTATGAATGAGCTTTCACAAGTCGTTAATGACAATGTGGAATTATGCATGATCGTAGAAGCCGTAAGATATGATAACTCTCTGGATAGCGCGAACAATTCCTCTGCGCAGGCAGGAGCCACGGTTCCGAAATAATGTGTCGCAGTTACTTTGCACGGAGCTGTTTGTTCGATGTTTACTCATATCAACTGGCCGAAGCAGCTGAACACTGTTATTGCCCGCCGTGTCATAGATACTTTGTCATTACCCGAGGAAGTCTTGCTGGCTGAATGCATACTTCTGGCCAGCAATCTCCGGTGCACAAGTGAGAGCAGCTGGCATCCGGTGTTTACAAAGCTGCTTATCCATCCAGCTGGATTGTGGTCGTCGGGGTCCCGGGCAAGCCGTTGGCCCCTTCATAGCGTATAAATAGACCATCTTCCTGCCGGAACCAGTAATGCGCTTGCCAGAAGTGAGAAAGCAATCCAGCTATCGATATACTAATCTTGTGTGTAAGGCAATAACCGGTATCGGTCATAATCGATTCATCGCCCTTATTCCTTGCGCGAAGCTTCACGATATCAAAGGTATCCGGGCGAATCGTCCAGAAGACGACCGAATCGAGCCGAGACTGGCTAAACCGTCCGAGGGAATAGGATAGTGGTTGGAACCAGGGTGACTCGTCAATTTCTGTTGTCTGGCGGATTGTCTGCCCATTCCTGGTACCTACCAATCGAATAATATTGCCGTTACGTGTTGCGTTCACGTCTGATATATCATCATGGAATCGCCATTCCCGGGTGTTACCCGTTTCATCGCATAGATTGAAATAGGCCTTGTCTGGTGCAATCCAGCGCAATTCGACGTCTTTCCCGTTATGGCGAGTAATCAGGGTATGAGAGGACTCGACTCCATGAGTCTCCTCGAGGTAAACATATTGCTGGTTGTCTTCCGGATATGCATAGTCTGCCAGCGCGATACAGATGGCTCCGAAAAAAATCCGGCCGGTTATGTGTAGCTTCATACTCAGGAATTCTCCATTTCAACAGCCAATGAATGCTGACCCAGTTTGCGCATAACCTGAACCACGGCGCACCTGACTTGCTTGCGCTGCACTGAGTCGAGCTCCTGATATCTTAGCCAGACATATTTGCCCGCCGTCATGAAAGGATAATGGTCCCATGGATGAGGCCATGCAGGCCCCGCAAGTACCTGTTCGTAAATAAGTTTCGTAATGATCTCTGTCGCAAGGCGCATGACGTGTTCCTTGATTTCTATGATGTCCGCGTGGACTGGTACTCCCTGATAGCCCGGGACAATTTTACGGTTGGCCTGTTACGGGAATTTTAAAAACGGGTACTGGCAGCAGAAAGCTGGCTGTAGAGGCAATGGTATACATTGGTCAGGCGTTCCCATTCCCGGGAAGAAACCAGTCGGTCCGAAGGCCGCCGTGTCAGGAACAGGTAAATAAACGGGCTGGATACATCTAAAGAAAAATGGTGTCAGAGGAAAGCAGGGGTGAAAGCAGGGGTCAGATCCCAGTTTTTACTCATATAGATCGTCGTCATTAACTGATGATCTGAGGTGGGTGCACGGGCAGGCTGATGGCATACAGGAAATGTGCCATGACACGAATGCGTCAGAAGCGGCCACGCACAACAGCAAACAACCCTAACAGGCTGCTGCCGATAACGCCCGCCAGGGCGAGGTTCATCAATGTACGCCAGCCGTTATCGAGCCGCTGCAGTATTTCGAAATCCTTCAGGTAAATCGTCTCGCAGGCCCCGTTGCCGGTATCAGTGCGAGTCGTGCTGGTGCCCCTGGAAAACCCCGCGTCATTGGAATAATTGACCAGCCAGCCCTGGATCCGGATCTGGTCGCCGATGCGAACCTTTTTGATCTGCCTGCGCATGCGGTCATCGTCCGTCAGCAGGTGGTTGTTGGATATCTGGTCTTGCCTGAAGCGTTTCCAGACGCCGGCATCGTCAGTCTGGAAGTTGCAGGTAAATTTCCCGTTCCAGAATTTGACACGGTTCAGGTCGGCACCGTTGGCATTGTCGCTCCAGACCACGCACACATCGGCGACGTTGATATGGTCATTCCACAGGCGATGCAGGCTGTAGTTGCCATTATGGTGCGAGTAGGAAACAACCAGGCCATAAAGATCATACTGGTGCCGCGGCTCGATGCGGTAGTCAGTGCCGTTATTCGTGACCGTGAAAGGCTGTGTGCCGACGGGTTGTTGTAACGGCGGCGCAAGCAAAGCCGGTGCGACAGACAGGTCTTCGGGGAAATCATTGCGCTGCCAGCAGGATGCCAGCAGCAGTAGCAGGCTGGCATAAAAAACCAGTTTATTGAGTGACTTGAGCGGGTTTGACTGGTGCATGACAGGAGTGATCCGGTTGGTTTCCTGTTATCGACCTGCCAGGGCGCAAGTTTGAACAAACAGGCATTCCAGGCCGACGAAAATTCAAGCGAGCCTGATCCCATTGAGCGTTGATTCGATATGATGAGGGCCATGGCAAACTGCCGGCGGCGCAAGTATCACTATGCAAACACTCGAGACTGAAAACAGACTGGAAGACAATGTAGCCAGGGTATATGAGTTGCTGCGCAGGCACCGCCTGACCGAGCAGCTGAGCCAGAAAGGCGATTCGCGCAGACAGGATCTGGTTGAAACAATCGACCACCGGCAGAGCCTCGCCAGACTGGATCAAAAACTCGGACGCATGCACATGGCAGATCTCGCGCACGTCATCGAGGTACTACCGCCCGCCGACCGCCTGCTGGTATGGAGCCGGGTGCTCGGGCAATGCGGTGGAGATATCCTGCTCGAAGTTTCCGATGTGGTTCGCCGGAACCTGATCAATAACATGTCGGATCAGCAGTTGCGACTCTCGCTGAAACAGATGGATGGTGCAGACCTTGCATTTATCGCCAATGATATTCCGGAACAGCTGCTCAACGAGCGCCTTGCCTCGCTGCCGCATGAAGACCGGAACTGGATACGGGAGTCACTGCGCTACGACGAGGGCACTGTCGGCAGTCTCATGAGCAGCGAGATGGTGATCGTGGATGCTACCGATACCCTGGCGCAGGCGGAGCAGCACCTGCGTGACCTGAAAAAAATTCCCACACACAATGACAACCTGTTCGTCGTTGACCGGCGCGGCCTGTTCAGGGGTGTGCTGCCGCTGCAGAGTATCCTTCTGAACGATCCTGAAAATCAGGTGGTACGCTGCTTGCAGCAGGTGGCGGTGCGATTCACGCCCGATGACAGCGCATCCGATGCGGCAAAATCATTCGAGCGATACGATCTGGTATCGGCGCCCGTGATCGATGCTCGCGGCAAGTTGATAGGCAGGCTCACAGTGGATGTCGTCATGGATTATCTGCGCAGGACCACGGCGGACAGCGTGCTTAGCATGGCGGGTATCAGGAAAAATGAGGATCTGTTTTCTCCATTACTTGACAGCATCAGAAACCGCGGTGCATGGCTGGTCGTCAACCTGCTGACAGCATTCATTGCGTCGCGGGTGATCGGCATTTTCGAAGATACGATCGTTCAGCTCGTGGCACTGGCTGCGCTGATGCCTATCATAGCCAGTGTCGGCGGAAATACGGGCAACCAGACTTCGGCGCTGATCATTCGCGCCATGTCAAAGGGGCAAATAACAGACGAAAATACGGCGCACCTGTTTCGCAAGGAAGTTGCAGTCAGCGCCGTCAACGGCAGTCTGATGGGCCTGGCAGTTGGTTTCTTCACGCTGGTGTTTTACCGGGATTTATCACTGGCGCTGGTGATCGCGATCGCGATGCAGCTGACGCTGATCGTCGCCGCCGTACTCGGCATGGCTGTGCCCGTGCTGATCAACAAATCAGGACGCGACCCGGCTTTGGGGTCCAGCGTTATCCTGACGGCCACGACGGACAGCATAGGTTTCTTTATCTTCCTGGGAATGGCCGCCCTGTTTTTGGTGGAATAAAGGGGCCGGAAACAATTTCCAGCCTCGTTAATCCTGTACGTGTATCCGCCCCCTTTAAGTGGTTATAAAATTAGTCTCCTATACTCGACAGGAGGGTATCCGCTGCGTAATGTGTATCACGAATCAGGGCCTGGTCGCCCGTCGGTTTTCACCTGACAAGGAGTAGAAATATGAAACTGCTATCTCAAGTACTGTTCTGGTTCGGTATCGCCTCCATTCCCATCTCCTGGTTGGCATGGTTCATCGCTCCGGAGATCGGAGGGGAAGTCCTCACCGGGATTTCTGACCCCGCTTTGCGCTCGGTCATGGAGGAGGCGCATCGTGAGCGCTGGGGAATTTACGTCGGTCACTGGCCACCAACGCTACTCATCCTGAGCTACATCCTCGAGAGAAAGGCCGGCTGAATAAAAGGGTGTCAGAGCACATTTTCTCCTGATATTCCCCGAAGTGGCTTACTTTCCTGGGCTGCCTCTTGCAATAACGCCGGATAAAGTCGGCAATTCACCGCTGCAAAGTCACAGGCCTGCATATGCCGCGCTGAATAATGTGTTGGGGATGTCTCGGCAGGGTTACGTGTGGCATTTCTTCCGAATGTGGCGCACGGCGGCCGGCAATTCGATGCCGTACCGGTGGCCACCAGGAAATGAGGAATGTAGAGGAAAAGGCTGGATCTATATCAGGAAAAAATGTGCTCTGACACCCATTAAATTGAAGGGGCCGGATACCAATGTAACAAGTATCCGGCCCCTTCGTTTATATCTTGGTGAAGACGTTTGTCACGCCCAGGAGTTCCAGGATCAGCAGCACGATGAAAAGTATGCCGATCACTGCTACGACGTCGCCGCCTGCCGGCAGTTCCTGCATTCCTGTGGATAATCGTGCCAGCTCCGCATCGGTCAGGGCATTGAGGCGTTCCTCCACGTGCGTGGGATCGACACCCAGGTCCAGCATCTGCGTTCTCACCTCGTCCCGGGCCAGCACATTCCGGATCTCGGTTATTTGCCGGTGGCGGGTATCGGCGGAAAGTAGCTCATCAGTTCCGACCAGTCCGGCGTAGGATGTGGCGGGGTAGGTGGTAACGATGAAGTTGATCACCAGCATGAAAATACCGGCTTTTTTCCAGTTAACGGTTTGCATTGGCATCTCCTTCGTGTGATGTCGCTTGTTTTGGATCAGGTACAGACAATAATACAGATAATACGAATCAACGGGGGCAGAGCACACTGATCAGTCAGCCTGCCGTCATCTCTAAATCCGCAGCGGATTTATGTTGTCAGACTGGAATCCATTTGTATATTGATATACAGCGCTGGAAATAATGTATCGGGCCCCACTCAGGCGAATGTGCCATGAAAAAACTGTTTTTAACACTGTTGCTTATCATGTCCGCCGCTGCCGCGGTACCGGCCCTGCCTGCTGACTCCATCGGCGAGATCAGGAAGTCCGCCGAGCAGGGCGACAAGGCAAGCCAGTTCAACCTGGGCCAGCGCTACCAGGCGGGCAAGGATGTCGAGCGGGACCTCGGCAAGGCGGCCGACTGGTACCGCAAGGCCGCCAGGCAGGGACATAACAAGGCACAGACGAACCTGGGCAATCTCTATCGGGCAGGTACGGGCGTCGACAAGGATTATGGCGAGGCCATGCAGTGGTACCGGAAGGCGGCTGAACAGGGCGACACCCGGGCCATGATCAATATCGCCATGATGTACGCCAGCGGGGAGGGTGTGGACAGGGACGAAGCTGAAGGCTTGAAATGGCTCGAGAAGGCCGCCGGCGGTGGTGACACCCAGGCGATGGTACAACTCGGGACCTTGTACAAGACGGGTAAGAGCGTCGAAAAGAACCCGGACATGTCCACCCAGTGGTTCGCGCTGGCCGCGGCGAAGGGGGATCCTGTTGCCCAGCATAATCTGGGGCTCAGCTATTTTTCCGGCGAAGGCAACAGGCAGGACTATGCGGAGTCGGTCAAATGGCACCGCAAGGCCGCGGAGAAGGGGTATCCGCCGGCCGAGTACAGCATGGGGCTGCGCTATGACAAGGGCCACGGCGTCAAACAGGATTACAGTCAAGCGGCTGCATGGTACGAAAAGGCGGCCGGGCACGGCCACCTGAGCGCGCAGAACAACCTGGGTCTCATGTATCAGAAAGGTCGGGGGGTCAGCCAGGATTATGCGGCGGCGCTCAAGTGGTTTCGCAAGGCCGCCGAACGCGGTAATCGCACGGCCCAGTTCAACCTCGGTAACATGTACCTTAAAGGCATGGGCGTGAAGCAGGACCAGCAGGAGGCCAGGAAATGGTTCGCCAAGGCAGCCGAGCAGGGGCACGAGGGCGCAAGGAAAGCCCTGGATTCAATGTAGAAAATTCAACGATGCCATAACACTGTTCTCTCACTTATAGAAAAACTGGGGTCAGATCCCAGTTTTCACTTATATAAATAATCAATAGGGTTTTGCTCTGCTGATCCCACTCAGAACAATCCAGGCAATGCCGGTGCGTCCACTTTCCGGTAGCCATGGTAACCACTAAACAGCTTCTCATCCAGGCGAGCGGCACTGGCTTGCGCCACACGGTAACTCTCGCCGCTGCTGTAATCACGCAGGGCAACGGGTATTCCGGTTACCTGCGTCTGTAGCAGCACGGTTTTAGTACCGGCCTGCCCCAGCAATCCGCCAACACGACCGGACAGATCGCGCAACAAACCCATGGCTGTGTTCAGGGTGGAAAAATCCCCGGGCGATATGACTCCGCCCGCACCCTGCAGCAGACAGGCATCGCCGACCTGGTGTTGACCTTGCATGATACGATGATGTGTGCAAACCAGGCCGGCGAATCGTTGCTTGCCACCATCCGCAACTAGGGTAGTTGTGTTGCCGGCCCCGGGCGCGGCATGGCCTGCCATGAATTGCTCGAACAGTGCGCGTTGCTCGGCAGGTAAAGCCTGCAGCCCGTCACGCAGAGTCTCCATATGCGGGCTGAGCGATTCACGAACCCCGTCAATCCTGTCCAGCTGTTCGCGCAGCTGGGCTTCGCTCAGGGTGGAATATTCACCCTTGCCGGCATCGACATACGCCAGGGTATGGTCTCGGGTATTAATCACGGTATATATCGGTATGTCCCTGGTCTCGATACGACAACGCCCCGCGTTGACATAGACGAGCGATTCGGTACCCTTGCCGTCCACGATGCGCAATGTCACATCTCCCTGCGCCGGCATAATGAAGAAACACGCCAATACCGGCAGATACGTTAGCAGTACTCTCATTGCACGCATACTTACCCCTGTAGAAAGTATCCTCGACAAGGCTGCATGGTACTCGAATTGCAGGCGCCGGATACACATTTCAACTGAATTTACAGCCTGCCTCTTTTCGTCTTTGTGTCAGCAAAGTATCTATCTGGCCCCATTATTGAACTTAAGGACAATATACGGAGACTGTTGCAGCCACTATCGTTATAACCAGTGGCGCACATAATAATTCTCCTCCGACATGCCACTTTCACACCCCGCACATGGATGTCGCGGGGTGTGTTTTATTGAGCAGATCCAGGCAAATAAAAGGCCGGATACCTTATCTGATTGTATCCGGCCACGACATCAGATTACCTGGCCTTTGTGATGACGACGCGTGCAACCGGGTTGCGCCAGTCATATTGTGCCGGTTCCAGGTTGCCAATACCGTGAATACCGCTATGAACATGCACATAACCTTCACCGCCCACCCCGGGTGAGCCACCGGCGCCACCGCATACCGGGCCTGGAATGCTGATGCAAAGTTCATCATTGGGTTCGCTCCCGGCATCATAGGCGGGGCCGTACGTAACGCTGCTGTTGCGATCTGCTGGCAGCGCCAGATTCTGGAACGCGAAGAATCCGTCGTTGGTCGGGAGTAGCATGGCGGCCAGGGATATACGTTGATTCGCCGATCTCGACTTGATCTGAACGGTTACTGAAGCGCCGGGCTCGAGCAGGCCGGCGGACGTGGCGGTGCTACCGACGATCGGGTTTGCGTCCAGGTCATCTTTCAATGGAAGCGTATCCCCGCCTTCGGCCAGTGCGGCCAGGGCCGCGCTGGCCGGAACGCCAGCGTTGAACAGCAGATGATTTTCAGGCCGGTGACTGGCCATGAGAATGGGTGTGAAAGATACGCCCCGTGTCAGGTTGGTAATGGTGACATCATAGGTATTGCCACGACCGGAATCGGAAGCCAGGGCCGCGCTGCCAAGTACTGCCGTTGCCAGCCCCGCGAGCATGGATAGCTGGTTTTTAAAGTTTGCTTTCATTGGTATTCTCCTGAAGAAGTTTCTGAAAAGTGGCTAAATCCGGGCTCAAGCAAGACCCGGTTAAACGCAATGAAAGGCTAGCCCCAAGAGTTCACGGAACCATCCCGGAACGGTCACGATTTCATCACGCGACGGAATTTGAGGCAGCAGGCAGCATCGGGCGCACCATTCGCGATGCCTTGCGCACCCTGCATTGACCCCTGTTCCCGGTCCGCTCCCTGTGAGGTAAGGGGTATCCGGGCAGTGACTCTGGCCCCGTTGAACATCCCACGGTTGTGATATTTCCGTGATAGCTGGGTGCTAGGCTGTCATTAAAGTCATTTTTTCAGAATCTCCTGCGGTTCCGGCTGTCTGATTACGCATGACAAATAACATCCTGATCATTGAAGACAACACGGACATCGCACGGCTGGTGATGGTGAACCTGCGCAGCAAACAGTTGCACGTCGAGCATGCAGCTGACGGCAGGACCGGCCTCGATCAGGCATTGACCGGTCAGTATGACCTTATCATTCTCGACCTGATGTTGCCGGAGGTCGACGGTCTGGATATCTGCCGTCGTCTGCGCAGTAGCAAAGTCTTTACGCCGGTGTTAATGCTGACGGCGCGTACGTCAGAACTGGATCGTGTGCTCGGTCTCGAGGTTGGTGCCGATGATTACCTGACCAAGCCATTCAGCGTGCCGGAACTGGTTGCGCGGGTGAATGCCATGCTGCGCCGTGCCGGACAGTACCAGCCAGCGGAGTTGCTGCCGTCGGGCAAGCCGTTGTGCTGCGGCGAGTTGCACATCGATCCAGGCCTGCGCCGGGTACGTGTCGGTGACAGGGCGATTGAACTGACCGCACGCGAGTTCGATCTGCTCTGGCATTTTGCCTGTCACCCGGAGCGGGTATTCACGCGCAGTCAGTTGCTCGACAGCGTGTGGGGTTACGGGCACGCCGGCTACGAGCACACCGTGAATTCGCACATCAACCGCCTGCGCGCGAAGATCGAGCCTGACCCGGCCGAGCCGCGTTATGTGCTCACTGTCTGGGGCGTCGGCTACAAGTTTGCCGGCAGCGCAGCAGGCTGATGGTGCCGTAATGCTGCGCACCCTCTACAGTCGGCTGGCACTGACCCTGTTTGTCCTGCTGTGTGTGGTCGGTGTGATTCTGATCCAGGTGGTCGGACGGTCCAGTACACTCTACCAGCAGGAAGTTACACAGAAGCTGAACCGCGATCTCGCCACGTACATCGCTGGGAAGCATCAGTTATTCGAAGGCGAAGGCATCAACCGGCCGGCGCTCGATACATTGTTTGACCAGCTGATGGTGATCAATCCGAGTATCGAGGTCTACCTGCTTGATGCCGATGGGGCCATCGTCAGCTATAACGCACCAGCCGGTGCCGTGCAGCGCGAGCGTGTCGCGCTGGGGCCGATTCTCGCCTACCTGGCCGGCGACGCACGCTTCCCGATCCGGGGTGATGATCCGCGCAGCACCACAGGTCGCAAAGTGTTTTCCGCAGCCGCGGTCCGGGGTGCCGCAGGCGTGCAGGGCTATCTGTACATCGTGCTCGGCGGCGAGCAGTACGAGTACATTGCCGGGATGATCGGCAGCAGCTATATCCTGAACTCCGCGCTGGTAGTGTTGCTGGTTGCACTGGTTGCGGCCCTGGGTGGCGGCCTGCTGGTATTCGCTGTGCTCACACGACGCCTGCGTCTGCTCGGCAATATCATGCGTTGCTATAGCGGCGAGCAACCCGATGCGGCTGTTGCCGTGCGTTACCCGGGTATGTCCGACGATGAAATCGATACGCTCGGTCGGCAGTTCAACGCCATGGCCGACAAGATCGGCGCGCAGCTGGACGCGCTCAGGCGCATGGATAGCTCGCGTCGCGAGATGGTGGCGAATATTTCGCATGACCTGCGCACACCGCTGACGACGCTACGCGGTTACCTCGAAACGCTGGATTTGCAGCGCGGCATGCTGAATGCAGAGCAGCAGCGCGAATACCTGCAGACGGCACTCGGTCACAGCCAGCGGCTGGCCGACATGGTGGAGGAACTCTTCGAGATGGCGCGGCTGGATTCCTGCGAGTCCGTGATGTACGCCGAGTCGTTCTCGATGTGTGAACTGGTGCAGGACGTGGCCCAGAAATATCTGATGCGTGCACGCGAGAAATTTATTTCGCTGGATATCAGTCTAAACCCCGACACGCCGCCGGTTTGCGGCGACATAGGCATGATGCAAAGGGTGCTGGAAAATCTGCTGGAAAATGGTCTGCGCCACACGCCGGCCGGCGGCCGTATACGCATCGGCGTGGATGTGGACTCCGGCAACGTCGCGGTACAGGTGGCGGACACTGGCAGCGGCATACCGAAAGAGGATATGCCGCGCATCTTCGAGCGCTTCTATCAGTGTGCCAAACATCGCTCCGGCAATGAGAACGCCGGGCTCGGGCTGGCCATCGTACGGCGTATTCTGGAGCTGCACGGCAGCGAGATCCAGGTCAGCAGCGACCTCGACAGGGGTACGATCTTTTCCTTCCGCTTGCCTGATTTGAAAATGTTGTCAGAACTCCATTAATTCCAATATCATCCCACGCTGTGCACTGGCACACGCCAGTACCTGGAGATCCAGCATGCCGCAAGACAACAAGGCCGCATCATTCATTCTGGGCGTGTCCCTGTTTTTCGGCCTGCTTGCCCTGGGTTACCTGCTCGGCAACGCGGCGATACAGTTCAGGGAATACGAGCGGAGTGTAACCGTCAAGGGATTGTCGGAGCGCGAGGTCGATGCCGATATCATGATCTGGCCGATCCAGTTCACCGCGGCCAGCAATGATCCGGGAGAGCTGTACAGCGCTATCGAGGCGAGCACGTCCCTGATCAACCGGTTTCTCGTCGCGAACGGGTTTTCCACGGACGAAATCACCGTGGCATCACCGACCATCACCGACAAGTCAGCGCAGCAATACGGCGACACCCGGGCCGAGTTTCGCTATGCGGCGGTGCAGACGGTCACGGTCTATTCGAACAAGATCGCAACTGCACGGGTGGCCATGACCAGGTTATCCGATTTGGGAAAGCAGGGGATCGTGTTTGGCAGCACGAACTACCAGGCCCAGACGGAGTACCTGTTCACGCATCTTAACGACATCAAGCCGGTGATGATCGAGGAGGCGACGCGGCAGGCCCGGGAGGTGGCGGAGAAATTCGCGGCCGATTCGCAAAGCACGCTGGGCAAGATCAAGCGTGCCTCGCAGGGTCAGTTCAGCATCGAGGACCGGGACAGGAACAACCCGCACATCAAGAAAATCCGGGTGGTCTCGACGGTCGAGTACTACCTGTCGGACTGACAGCGGGTGATTCTAGAATCCGGTTTTATCCATAATGAGTATCGCTGTCGGGATCATGGCCGCAATCAATATCAGCGCTCCACATATGTAAGAGTAGATTGTCCGCATCATCGATATGCCTCACATTTCAAGAAAGATTGCTAATGCCTGCTGTCCGTCACCACGGATTGACTGATATGTGTAGTTGTTGAATAAAAATTATCAAGCGCATAACTCATTTCAGCATCGCCCCGGCAGGGAAGTCATCCCGATGCTGGATATGTCCTGACGGGTAAGTCTTTCCGCAATCCGGCCTGTTAAGCAAGGCAATAAACATGCCAGAAATCCGCTTGACATAAGTTATTCTTTAATGGGCGGAATCAGAAATTTTTGGTTCAGGCCAACCAGAAAATCGCTCTATGCTGGTGCATTCCAGGCCTTAATGCACCAGATCATTACTGGCTGGCGAACAGGACTGTAAGCCGGTCGTTCCGGTACAGGGCTGCAGGATCTGCCTGCGCAGTGGCTAAGCAAATTCCCGCACGGGTCGGTTTGTTACCGGACAGGATCCGGTTTCAGCGTGCAGTTGGTATCGAGGAGGAGGGAATTTGCGGATGAAAAATCATTTCAAAACTGTCCGGGTGCGTGACAGTCCGGTTGGTGCCGGCATATGACTACTCTGCCGGCACCTTAAGTCAACCAGTCTGAACCGGGGTAATCGGTTTTATACCGTACTCATCCGGCTGTCGCGGCGGCCCACCATAATGAGACCGACCAGCCCGGAGAAGAGCAGTAGCGCGGCAGGCGGAATAGGCACAGCCTCGATCCGGATATTGTCGACATCCCCATTGGCAAAGCCGGCCCCCGTTCGGCCACCCAGCACCAGGCGCCCGCTGAAGGTGTCGAGGTCAAGGCCTGGAACAAGAATACCGCTCAGCAGATTATGCACGATGGCGATGCCATTAACGTCCTGAACCAGGGTCAGCGACATCAAGGCATTGGCTCCGACGTCAGTGAAGCTCCATTGCGCCTGGTGAAAGACATTCTGGTTCAGGCTGAACGGAACCGTCAGGTCTGCCAGAAGCTCGTCTCCGCCCGACAGCCCGGTCATCCGCACATTGTTTCCCCCAAAGGCTGTGAAGCTGAAGATATCGAAGCCCATCATGACAGAGCCCGCTGGTGCGTCGACCCTTGGATCTTCCCAGATGTTCAACGGGTTTACGGGCCCGGTCGCCGGGAACAGACTGGTATCAAACAGACCGATCCCCAAGCCATCTGCAGCTTGAGGAAAGGGGTTGCCCGCGGCCGCTGCATCCGCATCGCTGGTCATGCGGAAATCAACGAAGACAGTAAACTCCGGACCCAATGACCCCGGGGCGAGATCGAACGCGAGTGAGTTGATGTTGGCAGTGCTCAGGTTGGTCAGACGTGCGTAGTTGCCAGTTGGGCCGCCGCCCCTCATGGTTGGCACTTGCCCACTACTGTTCGTGAAATTGAAGACGGAATTTATCCCGCCGCCATCGTCAAAGTTCTCGGAAAGTAATGTGCTTGCACCGGCGGCTGATGCGTAGAGTGCCTGGCCAACACCAATACCTGCCGAGAGCGCAAGAGAAATTAATGGATGTAAATATTTTCTGGTCTTCATTGTTTGACTCCTGAAAGGGTCCAACTTGTCCCTGGGTTGCCCATAATGATCAAATTTCACATGCTCGAACTGCTGGCAAATGTTTATTCACGACAGGATCCGCTGTTGATGGAGAACTCTCGCCGTACAGGGTCTGGCACAACCGGGCCTGCGTGAGTTACACCCTACCCGGCTGTGATTTCAGCTACGCAGGTTCTCGTCACCTTTCCAGTGAGACGCCTGTTGCAGTTCTGTGATTGCGTGGCGCAACTGGTCGGGCATATGAATGGAAGTCAAGAAGCCATTGCGCGGATAACTCACATCGAGTGAAGCCGGTTTAATCCGGCAAAAAACTGAGGGGCTTGAACAGATCAGATGGGTGCGCAGTTCGTGAGAATCCATCGGATCTGGCCTCGATGACTCGTAAAACCAGATACCAGCCAGGGGCTTTGCGTGTTGACTGGCACTTGCATGATCCTGGATGTGCACCAGACATGGTGGATACCCAATCTGTTGTCCTGGAAACTGTCGCGTGAGACTGTTAACCGAATCACAAGCGCGGCGTTAGTATCCTGCAGGCAGGTCATCCGGGCGGAATCTATACTCCAGGTGACCGATGGTTAGCCGCAACAGGGTCTTCGCACCCATGCACCACCCGACCGGGCTTGTTTCCGGGCGAGGGTTGGATCAGTAATCTTAAAGAGGTTGATTATCATGAAAAAAAACATCAGTTGGGCGAAACGTCTGTGCTGCAGCGGTCTGGTCGCAAGTGCGCTGGTGACCGCTGTGTCCGGACCGGCCTTTGCCGAGCCACCGGGTCGGTATTATGACCGTGACGATCAACGCGATTACCGGGACGAGCGCCGTGACAAGCGGGATGATCGCCGGGATAACCGGGATAACCGGGATAACCGGGAAACCGGGAGTGATCGCGGGGACCGGGATGAACGCGTGGACTGGGGCAAGCACAGGGACACCAGGGGTGATGCCAGGGTCGTGGAGCATCGCTATGCACCCGAGTACCGCTATCGGGAACGGTATCGGGATTACTATAAAAGACCGCCCGTGGTTATCCATCGCGGCAAGCCGTACACCGTCCCGCGTGGGCGGGTGCGCTGGTACCGTGACGTAGTCATCGTGCGTCCGTATGGCCACTGGTATTCGGGGTACGGGCATTATCATCACGACGATGATGCTTACAAGTGGCTGGCCTTCACCGCGATTACACTCGGACTGCTGGATTACCTGAACGAGGCGCAGCAACGCGAATACGAGGCGGCACAGATTTCTGCGACCACGGCACCCATCGGCGAACCGATCATCTGGCAGGATGGCGGCGCCAGCGGTGCTGTGATCGCCACGCGCGAAGGCATCACTGCCTCGGGTCGCTATTGCCGTGAATTCCAGCATAACGTCTCGATTGGCGGCCGGACGGAGCAGGCCTACGGCACCGCCTGCCGCAACCCGGATGGTTCCTGGGAAGTGGTGTCGGTCGACGGGCAGTGACGCAAACTGCCCAGGGAGTAAATCACGGCAGGGTGGCTTTCCCCGGCGGCGGACCGGGGAAACCGCCTTGCTGTCAGCGTGTTCCATGCCGGCTGTCAGGATGGTGTGTGTGAATATAACTAATTAATTAATACCTATTGGTTTATCCTCTGGTTGCCTTTCCGGGCCTGCGACTTTAGTGTGATTGAATTGCCGGCCAGCTTGCCTTAGATTGTAGGCAACTCCGTCTGACCGGGAACAGCGTATTGCCTTTCGATGACTGCACGTCAATAAGAAAAAAGGGGGCCAGCATGATGCGCAACTACCTAACAAGCCTGCTCGGCATTTTGCTTTGGTCGACGACTGTGCATGCCGATGACAAGGATCAGGCTCTGTATGCAGCCGCCCAGACGGATCATTCCGTGTGGCAGCAGACCAGCATGACGATGCCTTACGACAGCTACCAGCATTCTGTACATAAGAACCGCAAGATCGTACAAAAGCAGGTTGAGGTTTATATCGATCGCATGCTCGCCAAAACCGGCGGCTACAGCCAGGCCATCAGTCTGCTGGGTTCAGCCGTTGCTGTGGCGGCAACCGACCAGCGCTATGACCTTAACGACAACAAGACTTTCGGCCTGGTGCTTAGAGATACCGTCAGCAGTGACCGCGCGGTATTGTTCGAGTACCGCAAAACCTGGTAGTGCAAATCAACGCAGTCTGAATCAGTCTGGTCAGAGGTAGCATTTCGGCCAACCGTCGTTCATCATTGTCTTGCCATGCGATGGGCGATCGACGCTTTTCTTTCAACGGGATACGGGTAGAATACCGCCATCACTCAGGGAGAGGATGGCCCGGCGATGCATACAGCTCGCGCGCTGAAATTCACGGGTATCGCTTTGTTACTGGTCGCCAGTGCCGCACATTGTGACTGGCAACAGGCCGAGCAGGCCTACCGGCAGCAGGATTTCGTGACGGCGCTACAGGCCTGGCGGGCACTGGCCGAGGCCGGGGACGGCGCGGCACAGTACAACACCGCTATCCTGTTACTGGACGGGCTTGGTCGGTCTCCCGACACGCAGGCCGCACTCGGCTGGCTGGAGCGCGCCGCCGCACAGGGTAATGTCGACGCCCAATTCTGTCTTGGGTATATCCATGCACAAGGCCGCGATGTGCCGCGCGATGACGCGCGTGCCGCGCAATGGTATCGCGCGGCCGCCGACGCTGGGCATGCCGCTGCCCAGCTCAACCTGGCATTGCTCTACCGTGACAGGCGCGTGACGGGTGGCGATCAAGCCGAAATCGTGCGTTGGTTGCGCGCGGCGGCGAACCAGGGTCTGGCACCGGCACAGTTCCTGCTGGCGGAGCACTATGCGCAAGCCAAGGCGGCGTCCCGCGACGTGAGCCAGGCCAACGTCCTGTACCGCAAGGCGGCCGACCAGGATTATGCGCCTGCGCAGCGCATGCTGGGCCTGATGTTCCTTAATGGCTCAGGCGCGCCAGTGGATACGGATATGGCCATCCGCTGGTTGACGCGTGCCGCGCAGCAGGACGATCCCGATGCCCAGTATTACCTGGGTATGCTGTATCGCACCGGTAAGGTCGTCGCGCTGGATCAGGCACAGGCTGTCCATTGGCTGCAGCAGGCCGCCTGGTCGGGGCATGCCCGCGCCCAGTACAACCTCGGTCTCATGTACAAGGAAGGCATCGGCGTCGAGCGCGACTATCGCGAGGCGGCACGCTGGTACCGAGCTGCCGCGGAGCGTGGCGAACCTCGGGCGCAGAATAATCTCGGTACTTTCTATGTCACCGGGCGCGGTGTGCCGCAGGACTACGTGCTGGCGCACAAATGGTTCAATCTGGCCGGCGCCAATGGCAACGAGAACGCAATTCAAAACCGCGACAAGCTCGCAGGACAGATCAGCGATTTGCAGCTGGTCGAGGCGCAGCGGCTGGCGCGTGCCTGGCATGATGCTCACTCCGGCCGGCCACAGCCGCTACTGGCCGATGCGCAGGACCCGGTCGGTACCCGCGAATCGGATGACGCTGACACCGGTGAGGCAAACACGGCGGCAGGCGCTGACAATTCGCGCTCATGGTTCAGTCACTGGGTCGGGCAGGACAAAACAGTTGCGGAGGATGGAGGAGAGCACTAATGCGGGTAACCGGCGGTATCCTGATGATTCAGAGTGGCGTGCTCCTGGGTGCGGCCCTGTTGTGCGCCTGTAGCATCGGCGGGCAGGCAAAGCCCGGTACTGCAGCTGTCACGCTGCCGGATGTCACGGCCAGTGGTTCCCATGAGGAGCGCCTGCGGGCGCTTGAGGCGGCTATGCAACAACTGGCGCAACGCGTGGAGGCATTGCAGGCTGCCGGCGCGCCACTGGCGGGCACAGGTACGGATCAATTGCCTGCCGAGTACCGGCCAATCCGCCCGGGCATCGTGCTGGCCGTGCACTCGCTGCCCAAGGGGCCTGCACCGGCTGCGTTGCCCGTACCGACACCCGAGCCTGCGCCGATGCCGAAGCAGCGCCGTGCGCCGGAGTTGCAACCGCCCGGGCAGGGTGATTGGGTAATCAACCTGGCATCCTATACCAGTCAGGGGTTCGCGAGGAAAAAACTGGTGGAATTTGTCGAGGTGGGTGTGGCTGTGGAACAGGTGCAGGCAGTGGTCAACGGCAGCACGGTTTACCGCTTGCGCGTGCCGGGTTTCGAGTCTTTCCATGCGGCCAGCACGCAGGCCGGAACCATCCAGGAGAAACTGGGCCTGAAAGATACCTGGGTTGCGCGGCGCTGATCGGCTTGAAAATCAGGGGCAGCGCCCCGACTGCTGGTCGTATTGTCAATTACCGGTGGCGCCGGTCCCGGTGTTTGAGGAGAAATTCAGGATGTCTGTAGAACGCACACTGTTTGCCTTTGGCGGCACCATGGTCATGCTTACGTCATTGCTGGCGCTGTTCCATCACCCGAACTGGACCTGGTTCACCCTGTTTATCGGGTTCAATTGCCTGCAAAGCTCGTTTACCGGATTTTGCCCGCCGAGCTGGCTGATGAAGAAGTTCGGTATGAAGACAGAGGCGGAGCTGGCCCTGGAGAATCTGCAGCACTAGGCATGGGCCAGTTACCTGGCTGACAGTCACTGTGCGTTGGCCGCAATCCGGTTCAGCCTGTCGAGGGTGTCCTGACTGCTGTCGAGGCTCAGGATCAGCACCTTCAGCACGCGGCTTTCGCTACCGTTGCCGGCCTGTTCCAGTTGCGCCATGAGTGTCGGCAGCATCGAGGTGCCACCCATTTTCGCCAACGCATACTCGGCCTTGACGCGGACGGATTGTGAAGGGTGTTCCAGCAGGTGTTTCGCCGTCGTTACCGCAGTGTCAGGCAGCTGGTAGTCATAGCGTCGCTGGTAGATGCCATAAGCGCGGAATGCCGCGGCGTGTGACTCGGGAAAGCGGTCCATATCGCCCTGCAGAATCGTTTCCAGCGTGCCGACCATGCTGTCGTCCGGCGGATACAGGCGTACCCAGGCATCGATGGCGCGGCTGCGAGCGGTGTCGTTTTTACCGTGCGCGATGACGTTTACCAGTGCGGTCCTGATGCTTGCCGATTCAGAAATCGGCGGTATATCTGTGGTGCGCTGCATGAGTGCCAGAACGTTCGTGATCGCAGCCGCGGGCTCCGCCACGTATTCGCTGTCATCCTGTACCAGCAGGGCGAGTGTGGCATACAGCTCGGTGAAATCCTTGATGTACTCGCCGTTCGCGGCGCCGGGTTTCCCATAGGTGTTCAGTGCCAGGAGCAGGTTATCGAGGAACAGACCCTTGTCCCGCGTACTGCCCTGCAAGGCCTGCTGGTGAATATCGCGTGGTGCTGTTTCCGGGGTGGTTACGGTAACATCTGGCGTACTTTCGGGACGGGTATCGAGTGTGCCGGTAAGATGCGGCTGGAACAGCACGCCGGCTATCACGCCGACCCCTGCCGTGAGTATTAACATTACAGCTTTTCTGTTTATGTGCATTGCTGTCTGTCCAGGCGCCCCTGCAGAAGCGCCATAGCGTAGCGCCTGCCATGGGCAATGTCATGTGTGCCCCGGAAAAATCTTTCCGGGGCGCTTTGCTCCGCTATGGTGCGCGTATGCGCGGTGCCCGAACGCCTGATTTTTAGTCTACTTTTCAGCAACTACGCAACGTTGCTTGGCCTGCATCACGATTCATCTGATAACATCCTGAAGCATGGTCCAGCTCCCCACCGTTTCCGAAGCCGACACCCGCGATGCCATAATCGCCACGCCATTCGATGATTATGAGCTCATCGACTTCGGTGGCGGGCGCAAGCTGGAACGCTGGGGTGAGTATCGGGTGGACAGTCCCGACCGGCAGGCCGCCGGGATGCCGGCCAATCGCCTGTGGAGTGCGGACTGGATATTTGTGGCCGATCTCGGCGTGCAGGGGCGCTGGCATCCAACCCGCAACGGCTTGCCGCGCGAGTGGACCGCCAGGGTCGGCGACCAGGACGTGTTGTGCCGGCTGGATGATCGCGGGCATGTCGGCCTGCGCGGTCGGGATATTCCCTGTGCGCAATGGGTACGCCAGCGTATCGAGGGTTGCTATGACCTCGATGACATCAAGGTGCTGAACCTGTTCGGTGGCAATGGTTATATTTCCGCACAGGCGCTGCAGGCCGGCGCGGCCGTGGTACATGTCGATGCCAGTGTGGAAATGCTGGCGCTGGCACGTGCGCATGCGGGTAACCGCAACATCGAATACGTACACGAGGATGTGATGGATCATGTCGAGCACCTGCTGCGCCGCCAGCAGCGCTTCGAGATGGTAATCCTCCCGATCCCGGCCATCGGCCACGGGCCGCGTGGACAGATGTGGGACCGCGAGGTCGACATGGCCAAGCTTGTGAAGTATCTGCCCCGCCTGCTTACCGGCAACTCACTGGGCGTGTGGTTATCGACCGACGGCGGCGCCATTATCTGGAAGGCTGAGGGACTCGGTCAGCTGCTGCGCGAGGCGCTGCCCGGCTGCACCATCGAGCCACTGCACCTTGGCGTGCAGACCGCTGACGGACGCGTGTTACCGGCTGGTGTCGCTGCACGCTGGTATGACGCTACCGAGTTTCTGCAGACCAGCGGCCTGCCACTGACTGCGGCGCAGCTGGAAGAGCGGCTCGATATTCACATGATCTCGCTGGGTGCGGCCGAGGAGCCGGCGCGGGCGCTGGCCCGGGTTTCGCGCGAGCAGCAGGATTTCGTACTGCACTGGGTGAGCGTGGTGGCGCGCACCAGTTCCGGTATGGCACTGAATTTCGTTTCGCATGTCACCCACGCGCTGCGCCTGATGGACCTGGCAGGGGTCGAGGCCTGGCTGCTGGCATGCATGGATATCTACGATACAAAGGGTCTGCATCCGGCAGTAGCTGCGTTCCGGGATGTGGAACGCTTCGCGCGCGAGTACCGGGCGCGTGCGACTGGTGTCGGGTTCGATGATGTGGTCAATGTGCTGGAAATGTTTGTGCATGGTATGAACGGGCGCCGTCTCAAGATCGCATGCGGCGAGCAATGCTTTACCGATACCGAAACCATCTTCCTGCCTGCTTCGGTCGCACGTTACACGGGCCGCGAGGACAATTTCCAGCTGTACAAGGTCATGGTCGTGCACCAGTGGGCACAGACCTGGTTCGGCACCTGGCGCATCGAGCCGCTCGAAGTGTTCGGCCGCTTTGCCGATTTCGATCGCGCCGTGCAGTGTTTTCATGCGCTGGAAACGCTGCGTCTGGATGCGCGTATACGTGACCTGTTGCCGGGTGTGTACCGTCACCTCGAACGCTTCCGCGCTGACAGCGCACTCGAACTCTCCGACGCCTGGCGGCAGGCGGCCGAATTACTGGCGCGCCCTGAGGCGCATGTCGAGGATACCCTGGTGTGGTTGGCGCGGCTGATCGATGTGCCGCTGCCGGGGCAGGCGATCTACCAGGGTGCCATGCAACCGGCCGCAGTCGAAAAAGTGCGCCGCGCGCGTATCGATTCAGACAGGCAGTCATTCCGGCTACATATGCTGCGCCTGGCGAATGAATTGCATGAAGCGGAGGAGGCGGTCGGCCAGTCGCTTCATGAGCAGGATGAGCCTGACGGCAGTGAACGGCGCCTGCCTTTCGAACTGCGCAAGGTCGAGTCGGACGAAAACCCGGACGGCTTTATATACGAGATGCAGCTCGATGGCAAGCCGATTGCCCCGCCCGACAACGTGAAGGGAACCATGGCCTCGATTTTCCAGGACCTGGGCGAGATCCCGGAAGATTATCTGTACGCGGCCGGCGACGGCGCCTACCTGAGTGAGGCGATCGGCGCACAGAGTGTCGAGGATGTGTGGAAGGGAACCTACCATGAAGAAGGTGCCTTCCTTTACAACGAGTGGGACTATGAACGCCAGAATTATCGCAAGAACTGGGCAGTGCTGCGCGAGCTGGAAGTCAGTCCAACCGACGACAGCTTCGTGCGTGACACACTGCAGAAGTACCGCGGGCTGACGGCGCACCTGCGTCGCACCTTCGAGGCGCTGCGCGGCGAGGACAAGCTGCTCAAGAAACAGCCCTACGGCGATAACGTCGATATCGATGCGCTGGTCGAGGCCTGCGCCGACACCACCATGGGCATGGAGATGACCGAGCGCCTGTTCACCAAGATGCACAAGCTGGAGCGTGACATTGCGGTGATGTTCATGGTCGACATGAGCGGGTCCACGAAGGGCTGGATCAACGATGCCGAGCGCGAGGCCCTGGTGCTGCTGTGTGAGTCGCTGGAAACACTGGGTGACCGCTATGCCATCTACGGTTTTTCCGGCATGACACGCAAGCGCTGCGAGGTGTACCGCGTGAAGCGCTTCGACGAGGCCTATACAGATGATGTGCGCGGACGCATCAGCGGCATCCGCCCCAGGGACTACACGCGCATGGGTGTGACCATCCGCCATCTGTGCCATCTGCTGAGTGAGGTCGAGGCGCGCACCAAGCTGCTGATTACGCTGTCCGATGGCAAGCCGGACGACTACGACACCTACCGCGGCGCCTACGGCATCGAAGACACGCGCCAGGCACTGATTGAAGCCAAGCGCATGGGCATCCACTCGTTTTGCATCACCATCGACAGCGAGGCGCGCGATTACCTGCCGCACATGTATGGCGCAGTGAACTATGCCGTCATCGATGAGGTGCGCAAGCTGCCGCTCAAGGTGTCGGATATCTACCGGCGGCTGACGACCTAGCGGGTCATCATCTCCAGGCCGGGCCCATGAGGAAACAGATGCGCTGGTCCTGCAGCGCCGGACACGCCGGGTCAGCCTGCCGTTGGGCTGGCCGCAGGTGGCGTATTTATACCAGCTGCGTGAACCTGCCCGGATTCTGCTGTGTCGCCCCCCGTGTGGACGGTAATCTGGGTGAAGGGTATCACCCATCCCTCGCGGTTACAGGTGTCCACGCAGGCCTGCTGCACGAGGCGCTGGGCCCTGAAATAGGCCGGTGCTGCCATGCTGTCGAGTACAACGTAGATCTGGTAATCCAGTGAGCTGGCACCCGCTTCTTTGAAATCGACCAGGATGTCCCGGATGCTGTCTCCGAGTCCCGCCTGCCTGAAGCGCTCGATAATCGCCTCCCGGAACCGTCCTGGTACTGCATCCAGGCAGATGGCCTGGTGCTGATAGTCGATGCCGAAACTGCTGGCAATACCAAAGCCATCGCGTGACAGGTTGCGGACATTCTGACCCATGAAGTCCTGGGTGCGAAGCTGCACCAGGGCGTCCTGGACACTGAGTACGACCAGTTCAATCGTCTGGCGCAGTACCTTCCCCATTCTGCCATTGTCGAGGAGCAGGAAGTCCCCCGGTGCGCAGGGGAACCAGGGCTCCTGACCGGCGGGCCGCGATGCGAATTCATTCATGGCATGCAGGGGCAGCCGTACCACGCCCTCGAGCGCCGGATTGCGCAATACCGAATAGACGCTGAGAGACTCGACCATGAAAGGTATGCCTTCCAGCACCAGTCGCTCCCGCTCACGCACCGGGCCCACGCCAAGCAACAGCCGTATCTCGGCCGCATATCGCGGGAGGGTTTGCCGCAGCGCAAGCGCGGCACCGGCCAGTGCGATCAGGGCGAGGGTGAGAAACAGCACATCACCGCGCACATAAAAGACTATGAGCGTGGCCAGTATGATCAGGGCTATCGTGGCGAGGCGGTAGCTGTAAAGAATCAGCGGCGCCCGCGTCACGCCGATGTCGAGCGGGGTACGATAGAGCCACTTCAGGTAGATGCGGAGTATCATCTTCAGGATCAGCCAGATGCCGACACTGATGCCGATGGCCAGGAGCAGGGTCAGTCCGCGACCGCGTAGAAACTCGGTGATCGCTTCCCTCGTGGCAGCCCGCCACGCAACACCCTCGGATTTGAGGCTATCGAGCTTGAAGCGGGAAATTTCCAGGATCCGCACTGTATCGTCCCGGCGCTGCTGCCAGGTGACCAGTAACTGCTTGACCGGTTCGGCTGCCGCGGGTGGCAGGTCCTGCATCGTGAATAAGCGGATCGAATCCAGCGCCTTCTCGATGACCTTCAGCTGGTTTTCCTCCCGCTCGATGTCCCTGCGCAGGCTGTCCAGCTGGCGTGGTTTTGCAGTGAGTTCCTTGAGCGAGGCCAGCAGCGGACGGCTGATTTGCTCGACTTCTTCGCGCCAGTCAATAGGTTGTTCGGGCTGGTCCGTAAGAATCGAGAGATTGATGCCACCGAGCGCGATATGCTCGAACGATTGTTGAAGTTCCGCAATTTCGGCTCTGATGCGCTCGATCTTCTGCTCGATTTCCTGCCGTTCGGCGGCTTCCTCCAGCGGTTTCTGCTGGTCCCTGAGCTCGCGAATGGTATTGCGCTTTGATTCGATGGAGCGCTGGATGGTTGCGAGACTCTCGAGCGCGTTCTGCAGTTTCGCGTCTGTTGCGATGTCTTGGGCCTGGTTATTCGGGGGCTGTGCAAGTGCCGGGCAAGGCAGCAATACAGCCAGCAGTACGAGCAGGGCGAGCGCGCTGGGAAATTTACCGGGTGAGATAATCATCATGCTCTGTTCAAAAGTGCAGGAGTGCCTGACTGGCCTGTCGAAATGGATATGATCTGCGTGTACTTTACAACAATCCGGAAAACAAGGATGCCAGTCCCAGGAAGCTGAAGAAACCGACCACGTCTGTTACGGTGGTGAGAATGATGGAGGCCGACTGGGCTGGATCCTGGCCCAGTCGAGTCAGTAGCAGCGGTATCGCCGCACCGGATAGACCCGCCAGCATCATCGAGATCACCATGGCAATACCGATAATGCCGGCAAGACCGATTGACTTACTCCATAACAGCACACCGAGTCCCGTTACGAGCGCGATCGCAAAGCCATTCAGGAGACCGGCCAGCACTTCCTTCAGCAGTACGCGTTGCCAGTGACGCAGCCGGATTTCGCGCAGTGCCAGTCCGCGCATAATGACGGCGAGCGCCTGGGCACCGGTGTTGCCGGACTGGCCCGCCACGACCGGGAGCAGGACCGCCAGTGCAGTGAATTGTGCAATGGTATTCTCGAAAATCCCGACCACGGAAGCGGCCAGAAAGGCAGTCAGCAGGTTAATGTTGAGCCAGGGAAGTCGCTTGCGCATCGCAAACAGGGGTGTGGACAGGGCCCGTTCATCGCGGCTCACGCCGACCATGGCCTGCATGTCGGCGGCGGCTTCTTCCTGCGCGGCCTTGATAACCGTGGATTGGCGGATGATGCCGAGCATGCGGTTATCGAGATCGACAACCGGCAGCACACGCAGCCGGTAGCGTGAAAAGAGCTCGACAATTTCCTCTCGCGGGGTGAGTGCATTCACACTGACGGGAGAGGTGATACGCACCAGTGTGCCGAGACGCGCAGCGGGGTCGGTATGGACGATATCGACCAGGTCGACCAGGCCGAGCAATCTGCCGTCGTCATCCGTTACAACAAGGACGGCTGTATCAGCAGGCGGGTACTTGCGTAACCGGTTCAGCACCTGCTTGACGGTCAGGCGGGCCGGAATGCTGGCAGCGCGGGGCTGCATCAGCCGTCCTGCACTGCCCTCTGGATAGGACATCAGATCGCGCAGTTCCCTGGCATGGCCTGTGTCCAGAGTTTCCAGCAGGTTGTCGCGGCTTTCCTGGGCGAGACTGATGAGCAGCAGCGCGGCGTTGGCCGGATCCATGGCGGCAAGTATCTGCCTGGCGACGCCCGGTTGCAGTTGTTGCAGTGCGCTGATCGCAAGCGCGGTCGATATGCGACCGAGTATAGTTGCGCCGCGTTCCGGGGATTGCCTCTGCAGCAGCAGGACGATCTCGTCAGCGGGTGCGGATTCCAGTACTTCGGTCGCTTCCTGGGGGAAGTTGTCGATAAAGGCATCCGTCAGGGCATGTGCTATGGTGCGTATCTCAACCATGCGGGTCACGCGGCGTGAGCGCCTTGCCAGTCGTTATCATGGCGGACAGCAGGTGCAGCGCGGTACTGGAAAACAGCTCACCCACGGCCATGAAAATTTTGAATCCATCGCCAAGCGAGCTTGAGCGCATGGCCTGTTCCTGGAGGGCGCGCAGGCTTTTCTGGCGGATTACGCCGAGCAGGACAGCATTTTCGTCCGTGACGGGCAACGCGTGGTAATCCTGCCAGTAGGGACTATCCAGGACAGCATGTATCGGCTGCATGGGGGAAAGGCTGGCGACGTGCCTGTGCATCACCTGGCCGACAGTGCTGGAAGGCCGGGTGTTTATCAGTTCATGCAGGGTCAGCACACCGGCAAGCTGTCCCTTGCTGTTGGTAGCATACAGATAGAACTTCATGCCACGCTGGATCCGCTTGACACGCTTGAGGGCATTTCGCGCTGAAAGTTCCTCCGGTACGCTCGCCAGCGGTGCTTCCATGACGGCGCCGGCCGTACCCTCGGGATAGGGCAGCAGGCGCCTTAGTGATACCACGAGTTCTGGCTGCAATGTCTGCAACAGGGGCTCGCGCTTGTTACGCTCAAGCTGGCGCAGCACGATAATCTGCTGATCGGGCAGGAGCAGGGAAAAAATCCGGCCAGATGCAGCGGGTTCGAGGCTGGCCAGGCAATGTGCAGCAAACGCAGGCGTGAAGTGGGCGACGACCTGGCTGGCAGTTGCCGGATTCGCCGCTGCCAGGAAGCGTGCGACATTGTCGGCGGAGTAGTCCTCGAGTACGCGAGCTGACGTCGCGGGCTGGCTTTTCAGGGCAGCCGAACTCAGGCGGGAAAACGGATTCATGTCTGGCTGGCGCGGGAGATATTGATCGACTCCTGTTCGCTGAAGCGCTTGGCCGGAATCAGCGCCTGTCCTTCCCGGGTTTCGAGGATGAGGCTCGTGCGTGTGATGCGGAGTATTTTTCCCTCGATATCGCCGATGCGTATGATATCGCCCGTATTGTATGTCTGTGCAATCGACTGGGCGCCCAGCATGTTGGCTATCGTTTCCTGTGCGCCCAGGGAAAAGGCGAGCGCGATGGCCCCCAGCAGCACACCGAACAGTGTCGCGATCAGCGCAACCAGTATGGTGTTATCGATGCCGACCTGTCCGGCGGCGATGGAAAACACGACCAGCAGGACCAGCGCCTGGCCCAGGCGTCCGAGGATATCACCCTGTTCAATGCCCATCCGGGCACTGCTCCGGGTAAGGACGGCACGTGTTGCTTCGCCAAACCACAAGCCGATAAAGAGAATCAGCAGTCCCGCCAGCAGGCGCGGCAGGTAGGAGGTAACACCGCCGAGCAGTCCTGATATCACCTTGAGTTCGAGAACCTCGGCTGCTGCAAGTATGAAGAAGAGTATGGTTACCCAGAATACGATGCGGCTGGCGATGCGTGGCGCTGCGCTGTAGGACTGCGGTTGCTTGATGCGGGTATCCATCGGCCGTGTGTGTGCCAGCCGAATCAGGGTTTTTTCAGTGATTTTTTCTGTTGTATACCTTAGCAGCCTTGCAATACCCCAACCGACCAGTAGCAGGACCATCGCCCCGAGAATCGATGGCAGATATTCAAGAATCTGAAATGCGACCCGCCTGACGGACTCGGCCAGCGTGGCGGTCCACTCCTGCAGTTCCACGATCGTGTTCTGGTTTTCCATAGCGGGCAATCATAGGGTGCAAGTCATTACAACCGCAACCGGGAGCGTGAACGTGAAAAGTGCAGTCCGGATTGCCCTGCGGAATTGTTACAGCGAGGTTTGATGCACAAGGAGTCCGGGTTAATTCCCCGCTGTGGCTGCCGCAGCCCGTTTCAGCAATCCAGGTATGTACTGACGGGTTGCCCTGCAAGCCGGTGCTGCGAATGCCATGAGCCGATCTTCGCGTGCTGCAGGCATGCAAGGACAGGTGTGGTCTGCCTGTTCCAGGCAGTCCAATTTTCTCGTTGCTGAATGTGTGAAGCTTGATGTTCATCATATTTTAATTATTTACTTATATGCTATAAAGGCTCCCGACATGGAGGTGAGATATGTACTTCGACAGCCTGAGCATTACTGCACTGGTGATTTTTATCTTCGAATTCGGTCTGGTCGTGCGCTTTTGCGTGTTTGAGCAGTGTGGCGGTCCGCTGCGCGATGAAGAATCCGAGCTGCCTGAGGGAACTGTAACGAGGGTTTGCTGATTGCAATCCGGGTAGCTTTGCAACGCGGCTTTGGTCTGCAGCCAGCTTACCCAGCTGGCAGGCGGAGTCTGGATTTACCTGGCTCTACCAGTTGCAGGGCAATTGCATGGGCCGTCTCACATCCGCTATCTAATTGAAAAGAAACAATTGGATTGCCATTGTTGATGAAAATCGCTGCACCAGGCAGTGTTTTTATTGACAAGATATTATTAAATACTAATATAACCATTAGCTGTAGTTACTGACGGGTACGAGGAGGTGTTCGATGTACATCGATGGCTTCACGGTTGCTGCGCTGGTGGTGTTTATTATTATGCTGGCGGTGTTTGTCAGCTTTTGCAGGCTGAAGGTCTGCGGGATGACTGCCACACGCTTACCTGACGAGCAGGACAAGGTGGGGAGGGATCAGTCATGAACCTCGCCATCCACACTCTGAGTCTGGCAGGTGCACAGACGCTGACTGCGGGGTTCGCAGAATATCTGCTAGCGGGGGGTGGTCAACTCGTTGATGTCCGTTCGGTGCAGGAATTCATGCGCGATGCGCTACCCGGCGCAGTGAACCTGCCGGTGGAAGCACTTTCCTACGACTTCAGGCATCTCGACAAGCACGAGCCGGTGATCGTCTGCGGTGCGCATCCGGTTGCCTGTGTGCGTGCTGCGCGCCTGCTGGCCGGGCAGGGCTTTTCATGTATCTATCATCTTGCCTTGAGGGATGCGCCGGGTTCAGTTCATGAGTGTTGAGCAGTTCGAGTCGATCTCACTGAGCCTCGGGATTGGCGGATTGATACTGTACATGCTGTTTGTCATGTATCGCCTGGCGCATGAATCCGGTGCCGGCCGCTTCGGTACGCTGATGATCTTTCTGTCGCTGGGGCTTGGTATCGTCGGCTTCGCGGCCAAGTCGGTCATCCAGCTGCTGATTCACGTGTAGGGTATTTTACGCACCGGGTATGGCGCGCCTGGATGCAGGGTGCGTTTTACGCACCGATCACTGGTGCACAAAGTGCACCCTACTCAATTAGATACGCCGGTGCGTGTTGTGCGTGGTTTTTCCACACCAATAACGCGCGGCGTACTTTATGCATCCTACAACTGGTCTTGGTGTAGGGTGCGTTTTACGCACCGATCACGTTGCTCAAAGTGCGCCCCTACAATTTCTCTTCCGTTTGCTCACTCTCAGCTTCTTCCCTGGGCGAATCATCGTCCATCAGGATCTGGTGTGCCGGGCCTTCCAGGTCATCGAACTGACCCGAGCGAATTGCCCAGATAAAAATCCAGATAATCAATCCGACCAGGATGATCGACAGCGGGATCAGCAGGTATATGATTTCCATATCTTATCTGCCGCGGATCAGGCGCAGGGCATTGAGCACGACCAGCAGTGAGCTGGATGACATGCCGATGGCAGCCATCCAGGGTGCAATATAGCCCAGCGCCGCGGCCGGCAGTGCGACCAGGTTATAGGCGATTGCCCAGCCCAGGTTCTGCCGGATGATGCGCAGCGTGCGCCGGGCAAGTCGGACGCCGGCTGCCAGGCCTTCCAGCCGGTCCGACAACAGGATCATGTCGGCGCTGGCCTGACTGATTCTGGCGGCAGCCTGCATGGCGATCGAGACATCGGCCGCCCCCAGCACCGGCGCATCATTGATGCCATCGCCGACCATCACCACGATGGCGCCGTGCTGTTGCAGGCGCTGCACTTCGCGTAATTTGTCCGCCGGTTTCAGTTCAGCAAACACCGTATCGATACCCAGCGCGCCGGCGACGGCATGCACGGCCGCCGAATTGTCGCCGCTCATCAGGATCACCTGTTTACCGGCCTGTTGCAGTGCGTGGATCGCGTCCCGGGCATCGGGCCGAATCTCGTCACACAAAGACAGCCGCGCATGTACCCGGTCCCTGTCTGCCAGCAGGATTTGCGTGGCACCATCCTCTGCGGACAGTGTTTTGACATCGATGTCGACGCCGCTGTGCTCGCGCACGAAGTCGGCGTTGCCGATGAACCAGATGTCGTCCTGCACCCGGCCGCTGATTCCGGCGCCCGGATAGTTGATGATATCGCGCGCTGTGAGCGGATTGCCGGTGACGCGGGCGCAGACCGCCTTCGCCGTCGCATGTTCGGAATGGGCCTCCAGTGCGGCAGCGATCTGCAGCAATTGCTGTTCACCGAGTGAGGAATCGCGCTCGATACTGACAATAACCGGAGCGCCGACGGTCAGCGTGCCGGTTTTGTCGAAGACGACATGGGTTGCGCGTCCGAGGGTTTCAAGACGTGCGCTGCCGGTGGTGAGCAGACCCCGCGCCAGCAGCGTACCCGTGGCGGCGCTGATGGCGGTGGGCGTGGCCAGCGACAGGGCGCACGGACAGGTGACCACCAGCACCGATACCAGCACCGGCAGCCAGCTGTCCGGGTCATGCTGCCACCAGTACAGGCCGACAGCGACGGCCAGCAGCAGCACGGCGACCACAAACCAGGCAGCCGCACGATCGGCCAGTTGCGTGATGGCCGGCTTTTCTTCCTGGGCGCGATCCAGCAGGCGCGTGATCTCTGCCAGCACGGTATCCAGGCCGGTCTTTTCCACCCGCATGACCAGCGGGCTCTCCAGGTTGATGCTGCCGCCGATCAGCGCTGCTCCAGGGGCTTTCGCCAACGGTGTGCTTTCGCCACTCAACAGGGCCTCGCTGACGCCGGAACTGCCCGACTCGACTGTACCATCGGCCGGGATCGCGGCGCCCGGCCTGATCAGTACCCGGTCGCCCGGTTGCAGTTCGCTGGCCGGGATGATGGTCTGCAGTTCCCTGCCATCGGTCTCGATCAGCCGGGTCGCCATGGCGGGCAGGGCCTGAGTCAGGTTCTCGGCGATCTCCGCGCCGCGCTTGCGCGCCATCAGTTCGAAATGGCGGCTCACCAGCAGGAAGAAGATAAACATCACCACCGAGTCGTAGTACACCTCGCCATGCCCGGTGAGTGTGGCATATACGCTACCCGTGAAGGCGACCAGGATGCCAAGCGCCACTGGTACGTCCATGCCAACGCTGCGATTGCGCAGGTCACGCCACGCACCACGCAGGAACGGTGCGCCCGAATAGACCAGGACCGGTGTTGTCAGCAGCAGCCCGATCCAGCGAAAGAAATGCCTGAATTCGTCCTCCATGCCCGATGCGTCGCCGAGGTAAAGCGCGATAGAGAGCACCATGACCTGCATGCCGAGCACGCCGGCGATGCCGATGCGCTTGAGTTGGGTGCGGCGCTCACGCTCGCGTGCCAGTTGCTGGCGGGCGGGATCGTAGGGATGTGCGGTGTAACCGATATTGTGGATCGCCTGCAGAATTTCACTAAGCTTGATCCGCGAGTCATCCCAGCGGATGCGTGCGCGGTGTGTGGCGTAGTTGATCTGCACGTCCAGTACGCCCGGCAGGCGGCTCACGTGGCGCTCATTCAGCCATACGCAGGCCGCGCACACGATACCCTCGAGAATCAGCGCGGCCTCCTGCTCGTGCGCGCCCGTGCGGCGGACAAAGGTCTTCTGGATTTCGGGGTGGTCGTAGACTTGTGTCTGCTGGATGAATTCCGGTATCACTGCCTCCCCGGTAGGAGAGACATGAGTGCGGTGGCGATAGAAGTCGCTGTGGCCGGCCGCGACGATGGCCCGGGCGACGGCCTGGCAGCCATGACAGCACATAGGTTCCTCGCGGCCGTTGATGCTGACCGTCAGCTCGAGACCAGTCGGCACTGGCAGGCCGCAGTGAAAACAACTGGCCGCCTGCGCTTCATTTGCAGGCCGCTGGTTTTCGGCGGCGGCCGGTTTCGACAGGGTCGCGGTGGGTTTCATGGTCAGGGTCTGTTTTCGGGTCGTCGCGCTACACGCGGCAGACCATAGCCTACCGGTAATCGGGCGTTACAGAAATGCGTATTATAATTTTCTAATAGGTTGATATAGATCAACTCATATCAGGATCCGTATGTAAATAATATCCACCCCTTTACTTTATTACTGCCGCCTGGCATTCGGCGTGGCGTCCCAACAACCTACGAAACAGGAGATTGCTCATGAAAACACGTTTTACAGCCACCCTGCTGGCCACCCTGCTGGCCACGTCCGCCCAGGCTTATCAGGCGGGTGACATCATTCTGCGCGCCGGTGCGGCCGGCGTGCTCCCGACAGGCGAATCGGACGATATCGCAGGGCTTCCGGCGGGTGCGAAGGTCGAGGCCGACGATGCCTGGAGCCTGGGTCTCACCGGGACCTGGATGGCAACCAACAACATCGGTATCGGGCTGCTCGCCGCGTGGCCGTTTGATCATGACATCGAGGCTAAAGGCACGATTTCTTCTCTCGACACGGTGGGCGAGACCAAGCATCTGCCACCGACGGTAACCCTGCAGTACCACTTTGATACAGGATCCAAGCTGCATCCTTATGTTGGCGCCGGCATCAACTACACCTATTTCTTCGATGAAGACACGAAGGGCGCCCTGAGCGGTGCCTCCCTCGACATTGACGATTCCTGGGGTCTGGCCGGTGAGCTCGGCGTGGACTACGAGCTGCAGAATGATTGGCTGGTAAGTGGCCAGGTCTGGTACATCGACATCAGCACCGAGGCCAGTGTCACCGGCCTGCCGAAGTTCGATGTTGATATCGACCCCTGGGTCGTTATGTTCAGCGTCGGCAAGAAGTTCTGATCCTTGCGCTTGAATCACCTTTTCGACTGAAGGATACTGACGTCCCGATTGTGCGCAGCCACACGCTGCGCACAATCAACAATAAACGGGGAGACTGACCGATGCTGCAACACGTCTGGGGTTTGTTCGTCAATCCAAAGCGTGAATGGCAAGCCATTCGCGACGATAAATGTACCATTGGCAAGTGCTACGCGATTCACGTCCTGATCCTCGCTGCCATCCCGGCCATTTCCGGTTTCATCGGCACTACCCAATTCGGCTGGCAGATCGGAGCCGGTGACCCGGTCAAGTTGACCACGGAAAGCGCGGCGCTGATCTCCGTGCTTTATTACCTGGCCATGCTGGTCGGTGTGTTCGCCATCGGCTACATGATCTACTGGATGGCCGGTACCTATGGCGCGACGGTGGCGTTGTCGCAGTGTGTCGTGCTGGCGGCTTACACGGCCACGCCGCTGTTTCTCATCGGCGTCATGGAGCTGTACCCGGTGCTGTGGGTGAACCTGGTCGTCGGAATCGTGGCGCTGACCTACACCGTCTACCTGCTCTACACCGGTGTGCCAATCATGATGGGTATTTCCGAAGACCGTGGCTTCCTGTTCTCCAGTGCGGTGCTGGCCGTGGGCCTGGTGGCATTCGTGGCCCTGCTTGCCGTAACAGCCATCCTGTGGGGGATGGGGCTGGAGCCGCAGTTTACCAGATAGTGGTCGGGCACCGTCTCATCAGCAGCGGGTGCGACTGGATATTTTGTAACAGTTTTAACAATCTGAATCAGGGAGGTCGGCATGACCGATCAGCAAACGTATAACTATACGGTGGTCAGGCAGTTCGCGATCATGACCATAATCTGGGGTATCGTCGGCATGGCGGTGGGTGTGCTCATCGCTGCCCAGCTGGCGTGGCCGGTGCTCAACTTCGATATTCCCTGGCTGACCTTCGGCCGCCTGCGGCCACTGCATACCAATGCGGTGATTTTTGCCTTCGGCGGCTCCGCGCTGTTTGCAACCTCCTATTATGTTGTTCAGCGTACCTGCCATGTGCGCCTGATCAGTGACAAACTGGCGGCGTTTACCTTCTGGGGCTGGCAGCTCATTATTCTTCTTGCCGCCATAACCCTGCCGCTTGGCATCACGACGAGCAAGGAATATGCCGAGCTGGAGTGGCCGATCGATATCCTGATAGCGGTGGTATGGGTGGCCTATGCCATCGTGTTCTTCGGTACCATCATGAAGCGCCGTGTCGAACATATCTATGTCGCGAACTGGTTTTATGGTGCGTTTATTGTAACCATTGCGATCCTGCATATCTTCAACAGCGCCGCCGTACCGGTGACGATGCTGAAGTCCTACTCGGCCTATGCCGGGGTACAGGACGCCATGGTGCAGTGGTGGTACGGGCATAATGCCGTGGGCTTCTTCCTGACGGCGGGATTCCTCGGCATGATGTACTACTTCGTGCCCAAGCAGGCAGGACGCCCGGTGTATTCCTACCGCCTCTCGGTGGTCCATTTCTGGGCGCTGATCTTTACCTATATCTGGGCCGGCCCGCACCACCTGCACTACACAGCGCTGCCGGACTGGGCCCAGTCGCTCGGCATGATCATGTCGCTGATCCTGCTGGCGCCGAGCTGGGGCGGCATGATCAACGGCATCATGACGCTCTCCGGGGCCTGGGAGAAGCTGCGCACCGATCCCGTGCTGCGTCTGCTGATCGTGTCGATCTCGTTCTACGGTATGTCCACCTTCGAGGGACCGATGATGTCCATCAAGACGGTGAACGCGCTGTCGCACTACACCGACTGGACCATCGGCCATGTGCATTCCGGTGCGCTGGGCTGGGTGGCACTGGTCTCCATGGGCAGTCTGTACTACCTGATCCCGCGGCTGTTCAACCGTTCCTTGTACAGCCTGAAGCTGGTGGAAGTGCACTTCTGGACCTCGACCATCGGCATCGTGCTGTATATCGCATCCATGTGGGTGGCCGGCATCATGCAGGGTCTGATGTGGCGTGCGACCAACCCGGACGGCACGCTGACCTACAGCTTTGTTGAAGCGGTGCAGGCCATGCACCCGTACTACATCGTGCGCTTCCTGGGGGGCGGATTCTTCCTGTTTGGTTCACTGGTGATGGCCTGGAATATCTGGAAGACCATTGCAGGCGCCAAGCCCGCCGTCGGTGCGATCCCGGCCCCTGCCGCGGCTCATTGAGGAGACGATCATGGCGACTGGACATGACAAGATAGAAAAAAATATCGGCGTGATGATCATCCTGATCATCCTGGTGGTTTCCATCGGAGGACTGGTACAGATCGTGCCGCTGTTCTTCCAGCATTCCACCACCGAAGCGGTGGCCGGGCTGGAGCCCTACACGCCGCTGCGACTGGCGGGCCGCGATGTTTACATACGGGAAGGCTGCTATGTGTGTCACTCGCAGATGGTCCGGCCGTTCCGCGCCGAGACCGAGCGCTACGGGCATTACTCGGTCGCTGGTGAATACGTTTACGACCGGCCTTTCCAGTGGGGCTCCAAGCGCACCGGTCCCGACCTGCACCGGGTGGGTGGTCGCTACAGCGACGAATGGCATCGCGTACACATGACCAATCCGCGTGACGTGGTCCCCGAATCGATCATGCCGGGTTACCCGTGGCTGGCAGAGGATGCAGCCGATGCCTCGGCCATTAAGAAGAAAATGGAAGTGCTGCGTCTGCTGGGCGCGCCCTACACCGATGCCGAGATCGAGAATGCGCCCAAGGCGCTTGAAGGCAAGACCGAAATGGATGCCCTGATCGCCTATCTGCAGGGGCTGGGCACGGCGGTAAAGACCCGGAGATAATTCCCGTGAGTTCAACGCTTATGCAGGAAATCTGGACGGTGGTCGTGCTGGTGCTGTTCATCGGCATCGTCGTCTGGGCCTGGAGCGGCAAGCGCAAGCAGCGCTTTGACGAGGCGGCCAACATTCCGTTTGACCATGATGACGAGATGTTGCCGGCAAATAAACATTCCAAGGAGAATCCCCATGGCTGATTTCACCAGCAGCTTCTGGAACTGGTACATCATTATCCCGACTGTCGCGGGCATTATCGCGTGTTTCTGGCTGATTCGCTGGCTGTCCACGGTGCGAATCGACGAGGTAGGCAAGCCGACGGGGCATGTCTGGGACGAGGACCTGCAGGAACTCAACAACCCGTTGCCGCGCTGGTGGCTGAATATGTTCTACCTCACGCTGTTCTTCGGCATCGGCTATCTGGTGCTGTACCCGGGGCTGGGTACTTTCAAGGGCATGCTGGGCTGGACGTCGACCGGGCAGTATCAGCGCGAGATGGACCGGGCCGACGCCCAGTTTGGCCCGCTGTTCAAGAAATACGCCGGGATGGATCTGGTCGCGGTGGCCGCTGATCCCGAGGCACGCCGTATGGGCGAGCGTATGTTCGTGAGCTACTGTGCAACCTGCCATGGCTCTGACGCCCGCGGTGCGCGCGGATTTCCGAATCTGCGTGACAATGACTGGCTCTACGGCGGGACGCCGGAAACCATCCAGGCGTCAATCCTGGAAGGTCGCAGCGGCGTAATGCCAGCCTGGGAACAGGCGCTGGGTGGCCAACAGGGCGTTGGGGATGTCACTGACTATGTCTTCAGCCTGAGTGGCCGCGATGCGGACCCGGCTGCGGTCGCACGTGGCAAGGAGAAATTCCAGCAGCTGTGCGTGGCCTGTCATGGCATGGACGGCACTGGCAACCAGGCGCTCGGGGCACCCAATTTGACAGACAACATCTGGCTGTATGGCGGCTCCAGGGCCGCGGTGATGGAGACAATTACCAAGGGCCGCAATGGCCTGATGCCTGCTCACCGTGAGTTTCTGGGTGAGGAAAAGGCGCATCTGCTGGCTGCCTATGTCTATAGTCTTTCGACCGGGCAGGCCGCTGAGAAAGACTAGTCTCCTGACAGGGTGATGAAGAAGGCTCATGGCACAACAGCAGATACCAAAAACCCAGAAGTGCATTGCTGTGCTATGGCCGTCGTTTCTGGTGGCCATTGTGGCGACGGGGCTGTTCTTCTCCGCATTTGATCCCGCAGATCTCTACCCCTTTGGTGAAGATACCGAAGTCAGCCGGCTCGGTATCTATTCCATCGGGTTTTTATTCTTCTGGCTGGTCTCGACCATCTCCGGTATCGGTACGCTGTATTTCGCAATCACCAACTGTATGCGTCAAGACCCGGATAGCCGGGGCCAGTAAGCTGAAATCATGGCGGCGGCCGATCAGAAAACGCCTGTAACGCCGGGTCACACCGACGAACAGGTCGAAGAGTCCCTCTACGCCAAAGCGGCGAAGATCTATCCACGCGAGGTGCATGGGCTGTTTGCGCGGCTGCGCGTGCTGGGCGTGCTCAGTCTGCTTGGCATTTACTACATTACGCCCTGGTTGCGCTGGGAGGGGCACCAGGCCCTGCTGCTGGACTTGCCGGCGCGCAAGTTCCATATTTTCTTCATCACGCTGTGGCCGCAGGATTTCATCTATCTGGCCGCGCTACTGATTATTGCCGGCCTGACGCTGTTTTTCGTGACCGCCATTGCCGGGCGAATCTGGTGCGGATATGCCTGCCCGCAAACGGTGTGGACCGAGGCCTTTCTGTGGATCGAGCGCAAGGTCGAGGGTGACCGTGGCAGGCAGCAAAAACTCGATGCGCAGCCGATGAATGCGCGCAAGTTCCGAATCAAGGCGACCAAGCATTTTTTATGGCTTGCCTTTGCAGGCTGGACCGGCTTTACCTTTGTCGGCTATTTCACGCCAATCATCGAGCTCGGCCAGCGCCTGGTGTCGTTCGAGCTCGGGCCCTGGGAAACCTTCTGGGTCATCTTTTACGGCTTTGCCACTTACGGCAACGCCGGCTTCATGCGCGAGCAGGTCTGCAAGTACATGTGTCCGTATGCCCGCTTTCAGAGCGCCATGTTCGACAGGGATACCCTGATCGTCTCCTATGTCCCCGAGCGCGGCGAGCCGCGCGGCTCGCGCAAGCGCAGTGCCGACCCGAAGGCGCTGGGTCTCGGTGATTGTATTGACTGTACCCTGTGTGTGCAGGTGTGCCCGACAGGTATTGATATCCGCAATGGTCTGCAGTACGACTGCATTGCCTGCTCCGCCTGTATCGACGCCTGTGATGATGTGATGGATAAGATGGGCTATCAGAGGGGGTTGATCCGATACACCACGGAAAATGCCATGCATGGCAAGGCTTCGCATATTCTCCGTCCGCGTATCGTGATCTATGCCATGATCCTGCTTGGCATCATGAGTCTGTTTGTATGGTCGTTCAGCCAACGGGTGTCTCTGGGGCTGGATGTGATTCGCGACCGCAACCAGCTTTATCGCGAAACCAGTAGCGGTCTGATCGAAAACGTCTATATTCTGAAGGTCCTGAATATGGATAACACAGCGCATGTCTTTACGCTGGATGTCAGTGGCGTCCCGGGAATGAAATTACGCATGGACCTGCCGGAAGTCCGTGTCGAGTCGGGCGACGTCCTCGAATTGCCGGTACGCGTGCAGGTGGATGAAGCTGAGCTAAAGACGCGCAGCAGCGAGATCGAGTTCACGCTGGTTGCGGACGATGACCCGGCGCTGTCTGCAACAGAAACGGCGCGTTTCCTCGGTCCACGCTAGGGATGCACACGATGACGGAACAACAGCCCAGGCGCTGGTATGCAGAACCCTGGGTGTGGCTGGTGATTGCGCTGCCATTGACAGCCGTGATCGGCGGCATGATCACGCTCTATCTGGCAGTCAGTACCAGCGATGGACTGGTGGTTGACGATTATTACAAGCGCGGCAAGGCCATCAACCTCGATCTGGCGCGCGACGATGCGGCCGCCCGCTACAAACTTGCCGGCAGCCTTGTGATGTATCAGGAGAATATCGTGCGGCTGCAGCTCAGTGCCGTTAATGGCAGCTGGCCGGAGAGCATCGGGTTGTCGCTACTGCATCCAACGCGTGCCGGATTTGACCAGGTCGTAACGCTGCGTCACGAAGCTGCCGGTAACTATCAGGGCAGGATCGAAGCACTTGGCAAGGGCCATTGGTACGTACAGCTTGAGGCCGATGACTGGCGTCTGTCCGGAACGCTACGGGTGCCCCAGGCCGCGCCGTTAATGCTTGCCCCGGTAGAGTAGTAGTCGCAGCACCTGACGCTTGCGTTTTCTCCGGGTATTGCTCCAGTAGTTACCGCAAGACAGCGTGATCACCCGGTCGCCAGCTGGAAAAAGACGCGCCGGGTAGGTGCCACACAGGTCTCTCTTGCCATTGGTTATCAGGTGTGAGCCCCGTCTTCCTGCGCGTTCGCAATCCTGTCTGCTGGACTGCATGCGGCATGCTGCGACAATATGACCCGGACATCCTGCTCGACACGTGTGTACAGTCTGTGCAATAGGTCTGTGTGCCCGCACGCAGGAGGTTAGTGGCTCCCCGTCAGTGAATTTTATTTGGATGACCTTCACGAATCACCATGAACCTCGAAACTCTAGGCACTGCCAGTCTCGTTGGCCTGCTCGGCGGTACCCATTGCATCGGTATGTGCGGCGGCATTGTCGGCGCGCTGACGTCAGGCTTGGCAACCGACCTCCGACATTCCCGTGCCCGGCTGATTACGGCACAGCTGGCCTATAACACAGGCCGTATCGTCAGCTATGGCGTAGCCGGGATGCTGGCCGGCCTGCTGGGTCGACAGGCCACGACGATGGGATTGACCGGAGGCTTTCCTGTTGGTGGCATTCTTGCCGCCGTTATCATGATCCTGCTGGGGCTCTACCTGGGCGGCTGGTGGCAGGCCTTGCAGTGGCTGGAGCGTCTGGGCGCGCATGCCTGGCGACATATCGAACCACTCGGGCGGCGTTTTATTCCGGTACGTCATGCTGGACAGGCGCTGTTGCTTGGCATGGTGTGGGGCTGGCTGCCCTGTGGCCTGGTCTATTCGGTACTCGTACTGGCACTGGCCAGCGGTTCGGGGGCGGAAGGTGGAGCTATCATGTTGGCATTCGGTGCCGGTACCCTGCCGACCATGCTGGCGATGGGGGTTGCATTCGGGTCGCTGGGGCGCTGGATGCGCGATGCGCGGATACGCAAGGCGGCTGGCATCGTGGTGATCCTGATCGGGATTGGGATGCTGCTTGCTATTCCCGGCAAGCATGGGCATCATGCGCACCCCGCTGCCGAACAGGCGGGGCAGCACGAGCACCACCATTAAACACTCAGCTCCCTGTTTTGTAGACAAAAGTCTAACGGCAGGCCATCAATCCGGCTGATTTCCTGAATATTAGATACACAATATATTGTGTTTATCTGTTATTCAGCCAGCCCTCCGGCGACATCTTTCCGACACCCAAAATACCAGCATAACTAGCTGTTAATTATAATTATTTATGTGCGTATAAAATGCCCTTGACAGAGCGGCCCGGGCTGAATAATCTCGCCTTCTCGACACAATATGTTGTGTTGTGTGAAACAGACCCCGGCTGCGGATATATCCCGACAGCAAGGCGGTAGAAAACGCATTCCTGTACAAGAATGTAACAACAGAGGGAGGACTACAGGACACATGACCACGATGGCACATCTCGAAGCAGTCCCGTCCAGCGTCACTGAGATTCCAATGCAGCCGGCATCGCAGGATATCTGGGAGAAAAAATATCGTCTCAAGACCAAGGACGGCACGCCGGTCGACGAGACCATCGATGCCACCTATCAGCGTATCGCACGCGCGCTGGCTGATGTTGAGGCCACACCAGAGGCGCGCGATGCCTGGTACCGTGAATTCCTCTGGGCGCTGCGTCATGGTGCGATCCCCGCTGGCCGGATCACCTCCAATGCCGGCGCACAGGAACACAAGCCGGCTACATCGACTATCAATTGCACGGTGTCCGGTATCGTGCAGGATTCCATGAACAATATCCTGGATAAGGTGCATGAGGCCGGACTGACGCTGAAGGCCGGTTGCGGTATTGGCTATGAGTTCTCCACCCTGCGTCCCAGGGGTGCCTATGTGTCCGGGGCCGGCGCCTATACCTCTGGCCCGCTCTCGTTCATGGATATCTACGACAAGATGTGCTTTACCGTATCCTCGGCCGGTGGCCGGCGCGGTGCGCAGATGGCCACCTTCGATGTCGGTCACCCGGATGTCATGGATTTCATCCGTGCCAAGCGCGAGGACGGTCGCTTGCGGCAGTTCAATCTGTCGCTGCTGATCACCACGGAATTCATGGATGCGGTCCAGAATGATGCGGACTGGAAACTGGCATTTCCGATCAGTCGCAAGGAGCTGGAAGACGGGATCGACCTGAACAATCCGGAGCAGGTGATCTGGCGCGAATGGCCATACAAGGGCGATTACATCACCAACAACGCCGGCCTCGTGGCCTGCAAGGTGTACAAGTCCGTGCCTGCCCAGCGCCTGTGGGACATGATCATGAGTTCCACCTATGATTTTGCCGAGCCGGGTTTCATCCTGATCGACAAAGTCAACGAGATGAACAACAACTGGTTCTGCGAGAACATCCGCGCCACCAATCCCTGCGGTGAACAGCCGCTGCCGCCGTACGGCTCCTGCCTGCTGGGGTCGGTCAACCTGACCAAGTTCGTGCGCAATCCGTTCACCAAGCGTGCCGAGTTCAACTGGAAGGAATTCCGCAAGGTTGTCGCTATCTTTACCCGCATGCTCGATAACGTGGTCGAGATCAATGGCCTGCCGCTGGAGGGCCAGCGTAACGAGATCCTGCGCAAGCGCCGTCACGGTATGGGTTTCCTGGGGCTCGGTTCCACGGTCACCATGTTGCGCATGAAGTATGGCGAGACGGAATCGGTGGAATTTACCGAGCGTGTCAGTCGCGAACTGGCCCTGACCGGCTGGCAGGTGGCGCTGGACCTGGCGAAGGAAAAGGGGCCGGCACCGATCATGGAAGAGGATTTCACCGTGACCGAGGAGATGCTGCGCAAGCGTCCTGATATGCGCCGCGACGGTTATTTGTCTGGCGATACCGTCAAGGGCAAGGTCTTGCATGCACGTTACAGCCGTTACATGCAGCGTGTCGCGGGTGTGGATCCCGCGCTGGTGGAACAGCTGGCCGAGTCCGGCGCGCGCTTTACCCACCACAGCTCGATCGCGCCGACCGGTACTATTTCACTGTCGCTGGCCAACAACGCCAGTAATGGTATTGAGCCGAGCTTTGCGCATCACTATTTCCGCAACGTGATACGTGAAGGACGCAAGACCAAGGAAAAGGTCGACGTATTCTCGTTCGAACTGCTCGCCTATCGCGAGCTGGTAAATCCGAATGCCAATGCCAGTATGGAGGGTGAGGAAGATGCCTTGCCGGATTATTTCATCGCCGCTGACAATGTCACACCCAGGCAGCACGTGGACATCCAGGCAGCCGCACAGCGGTGGGTGGATTCATCCATTTCCAAAACCGCGAATGTACCGACGGACTACCCGTATGAGGACTTCAAGGATATCTACAAGTATGCATACCGGCAGGGTCTGAAGGGTTGCACGACTTTTCGTTTCAATCCGGAGGCCTTCCAGGGCGTTCTGGTCAAGGGCAAGGATCTGGAAAACACCGTGTATGAGTTCACTCTGGAAGACGGCAGCAAGGTCAGCCTCAAGGGTAACGAGGAAGTCGAGTATGACGGTGAAACCCATACTGCCGCAAATCTGTACGATGCGCTCAAGGAAGGCTACTACGGCAAGTTCTAGTTGGCTGCTGCATCCAGATTTACATGAAGATCCGGTAATCAGAGATTTCTCAGGAGTACAGAATGACTATTCGTATTGAAAAAAAGATAGTGGGATACAAGGTTGGTGATCGTGACGAGCCGCAACAGCCGGTAGCCCCGGCGGTGCAGCATGAGGACAACATTGTCCATCTGCACGAGAAGCTGGAGCGTCCGGAGATGCTGATCGGTTCGACGTATAAGGTCAAGACGCCGCTTTCAGAGCACGCACTGTATGTCACCATCAATGACATTGTGCTCAATCACGGTACCAATAACGAGCTGCGTCGTCCGTTCGAGATCTTCATCAATTCGAAGAACATGGATCACTTCCAATGGATCGTGGCGTTGACGCGGATTATCTCCGCTGTGTTCCGCAAGGGTGGTGACGTGACCTTCCTGGTGGAGGAGTTGCGCTCGGTATTCGATCCGCGTGGTGGCTATTTCAAGAAGGGTGGCAAGTACATGCCGTCGCTGGTGGCTGAAATCGGCGATGCGATCGAGTGCCATATGCGTATGATCGGGCTGCTGAAGGATGACGGGCTGGACGAACACCAGAAAAAACTGGTTGCCGAAAAACGTGCCCAGTACCAGGCGGCCAAGGGTAGCGATGATTGCGCGAATGCCGGTGATTTTCCCGATGGGGCGCAGCTCTGCGCGAAGTGCCACACCAAGGCCGCGATACAGATGGACGGTTGCCTGACTTGCCTGAATTGTGGAGAGTCAAAGTGCGGGTAGGGCTCTGCATTGACAGAAAAAAGAGCAGGGAGGTCGTCAAGATCTCTCCTGAATGCAGTGGGGCAAGGCTGCGCATTCCGTGTTTCCAGTCGGGCGCTGCGATGTAGTGCATGTAACACATTGATTATTAATGGTTAGTTTAATTCGCGGGGGTAGCAGCTAAAAATCTGGCTGCCGTAGTACCTTAGGCCGATTGTTCATAATGCAGCACGCGGGCTATAACATTGTCATGACAGTTCGGGTGTAGAATGTCATCAGACGCAAGAACAAAAACGCTCCGATAACAATAACGGTCTCGGGCGAAGGAGGCAGGATGTTTCTGCAACAAAAGCCAATACCCGGCTACTGGTACAGCAACCTGGCCGGCCAATTGATCCAGGTCAGGGCTATCGTGTTTTCCTCGGGCCGGCATAACCGCATCATTCTGGAAGATATTAGCGGCAAGCGTCAGTCGGTCGATATGGCCAGCTGGCGAGGTATGGATATGGTGCTGCATTCGCCGGTGGTGGATCGCCACCGGGATGATGCCGCACGCGATTCCTGATTTCAGCCAGGTAAGCGAAAAGGGCGCCGGGAGATGGATCTCCCGGCGCCCTTTTCTATGATGTTACTGACCCCAGCAGGTGTCGGCATCCGGGGCTGTGCCCGTGTACCCCCGGTTACCCCGCGAATCCAGTGTTAAGGTCGCACATTGTGTGTCTCTGGTTTGTACGCCCGCCGGTGTGGCGATAAATGAATAGGCAGTGGCTGTTATCGTAGCGGCTGCGGCAATGGTGTAGAAACCATCCTCGGAGTTGGCAGGGAAAACACAGCCAGCATAAGTAGCCGCGTCGGATCGACAGGACTCCATAACCATGGCGACGCGGTTGAGCGTTGCGATGCCGTCGGCACGTCGAGATTTCATCACCTGATTCATATAGCTTGGATAGGCGATGGCCACCAGGATGGCCATCACCACCACCACGATCATCAATTCGATCAGTGTAAATCCGCGTTGCTGTCTCATCGACACTGCCCCGTTCCGGTTAGTCTGTCCACGAAGTGCGCCTGATCGGGTTGAAAAGATCGAGGTCATCGACCTTTTCCGGGCCGACTACCAGGATCGGATGGTCGTCATCGGTGAAGATCAGACGCGGCTCTGGCTGAATGCCACCACGAACCAGAGTCTTGTAGCGATCAGTGATAGTAAGACTTTCGAGCGTACCCACTCCGTCCAGATTCTTGACCGGGGTTGCGTCGTAGGCGTTGATCGCATACAGACGACCGACACCCTGGCTGGGGGCGCAGGAATTGACCAGATTCGAATCCGGCTTGTAGGTGGTAAACAGCACCGTACCGTCAACCGTCAGTGAGCTGGCCAGGACTTTCTCGCCGCTCTCCAAATCGAGACGCCAGCCACTGCTCGAGGACAGGTTCGGGCTCAGGTCGTTGGTGACATCCAGCAAGTCACCTTCATCCAGGGGCGAGCTGTAACTAACCGGCGGCGTGAACACATCCGGGAGGAACAGCATATGGAAACGGTCCTGCGTAACCGTGCTCAAGGGATGGGCGCGATATCCGGAACCGATCGCCACCGCGTAGTACACGACGCCATTGAGCTTGATCAGCGAGACGTCCGGTTTATTGTAGAAGCGACGATGCTCGTTATTACCGTTGCCGGCGAGCTGGGCGACCACGCCGCCGGTGATGGTGGTGTTTGCTCCGCTGTTGTTGAAATCGAACCGCCATATCTGGCCACCCATGTCTGCGGCAAAGACGATATCGGTGTAGCCGTCGCCGTTGATATCACCTGACATAACCGATGCCGGCATACTGTATTCCATACTGCTGGATGTCAGGTTGGCACCGGAGCCGCTATTCCCGGCCCACCAGAGACGTGCACCGGTTTCTGCGTCCACCATATAGAGGGCATTGCCCTCACTGTCGATGCCCGCGGTTTCGGTATCCTGGTTGGTGTCATAACCGCCGCCGAAGACGAGGACAGTCCGTTTGTTGCCACTGCTCTTGATGTACGCGAGTTCCATTTTTGACCAGGTCTGGGCCAGCTGGCCAAAGTTGCCCGTGCCGCCCTGGATCATCCATTTCAGCTCCGGCGCACTGCGATCGGTGACATTCAGTGCATAGTAGTTGTTGCCGCCGCGGCGCATGCCAACATACAAATAGGCATGCTCGCCGGTTTCGGTGTTACCGCCGCTGTCCTGTAGTACGCCGTTGTTATTAACGTCTTTCGCCCAGGCCGTCAGTGGGCCATCCAGTCCGTATGGATGGGCGTTTGCGCCGCTGTTGTTGTACAAGATGTCAAGGTTCGGCAACAGTTCCTGGGGAATGAAGGAAAACACTTCACTGCCATCCGTGGTGTCAATGGCGTGCAGCAGGCCTTCATTGGTTGCAATGAAGAGGGTGATGTCCGGGTTGGCGTCGGTGCCGCCGTAGTTGACCACGACAGGGTTGCTGTGTAACGGGTCGCCCATCCGGCGCCGGGCATCCGTAGTATCGCCGTCTTCGTCTACATCGAAGAGATCAACGCCGCGTGCCCATTGCATCAGTGACGTGCGGTAGGCATCTGTCATACCGCCGTTGCCCAGCATCGATTTGGTTACCAGTGCATTCGTCTCGTTAAAGAGATGGTCTGCCAGGGTAAGGTCGACGTTGCTCGGTGCGGTGGCGGCGGTATAGGTATACATGTTACGCGACAGGGTCAGTTCTGCTGCGGAGCCACCCCTTTCAACTTCATCACCGTCCGGCGCATCAGTGCCCGACGTCCAGAAGCTGGTTGTATTGGCGCCAAAGAAGCCGGTTGTGGCGTCAACCGCCGCGGCACCGGTTGAGTCGGTGATGATCGGCGGGTTTCCGTCCAGCTTGTAGCGCTTCATATTGCCTGACCAATGCGGGAATTTTTCCGGACGGAACAGGGCGAAGTACAGCTCACTGCGATGGGTCAGACGGTTAAACGCGTTGACGGGCACCGCTGGTGCGACGAACGTGGTGTTCACGGCCAGGATATCGGAAATGATCTGGGTGAACGCCGTGGTGAGCTGAACCGAGTCATCGGCCGTGTAGTACTTGCCGCCGCCCTTGTTGGCAGCATCCTGCAACAGCTGCTGGTTGGTGGCGAAACCGATCGTATAGGTAGTGACATTCTGCTTGTCATCCAGGTCGGTGCGCTGGTCGTAGGCGAAAAGGTAATCGGCTATCTCATCAAGGCAGTCATCCCCGGCATTGAAATCGCAGGTTCCTGCAGTGGCCGTAAAGTCAGGGAGAGCCGCGATGTCGCTATCGGCATCGTAGTCAAAGGTCGGATCGCCGTCGGTCAGCAGCACCACATAGTTTTGCTGACACTGGTACTCTATCGGACTGCTGTACAAGGTACCGTCGGTCGGTTCCAGAACGCCGTTGTGGTTGGTGCCCGGCGAGGTGCTGTTGCCGAACTTGACGTTCTCACCGCGGAAATACCGCGCCGCCTCGTAAAGCGTTTCGGCCAGTGGCGTGTAACCGTCATGCGTCAAAGCATTGGCTGCGGCCTTGAATACGGGGCGTGAACTGCTGTCCAGCGCCGTCATGGGCAGCAGGAAATAACCGCCATGATTTGAAGTCGTGGCCCTGTCGTCGAAGCGCATCAGGCCGGCATTGATGCCCGAGGTGCTGTCGACCAGGTTGCCGAATACGTCCTGGACGACCTTCAAGCGTGTCACGGTGGTAGCAACGCCTGGCGAGTTGATCCAGTTCAGGTAGTTGGCGGAATACAGGGTGTAGACATTACCGGTGGAGTTCCAGTTGATGGCATTGGCGGAAGTGGTGTTATACGGACCACCGTCATTCTGGTCGGCCGGGTAGGTGCCGCTGGCGCCGCCGTCTCCGTGGACGCCGTAGTCTGGAGAGCAATCGATGATCTCGGTATGGTCGTTGCTGCTCAGGCCCTGCCAGCGATCTTCACCACTCCTGATGTTATAGCGCGCGAGGGTGCCGGTGTAGTAGCCCGGTCCGCCCGATGCGCCGGTTGCTAATGCCGAATACGAGTCGGCACACTTGTTCGAGGTGGCTGCAATATAGTTACTGGTCGAGCAACTGGGTGCGACGCCATTGGCGCTCGCCGGGGCCCAGTATACACGACTCGTGTTACAGGTTCCTGTGTAGGTAGTGCCGGGATCGTAGGTGCCCGTCGTGAGCTGCACGTCGCCAACCATACTGCCGGAGGTATCGATGATAAACAGCACATTCGGCCGGATATTGGTCGTGAAGGCGAGATCGCCGAGATAGACCTCGGTATCGTCCGCCAGCAGCGGGCATCCGGTCAGTGCAGACACGAAGAATGTCAGCAGCATTGCCCGTGACTTGATTGTGAACGTAAACATAGCCAGTTCCCTCTTCTTGAACCTGCAACTGATAACTAGAGTTTCAGCCGTGCAACACGGTTGGTCTCGATGTCGTAGATGACGATGCCACCGGACCAGTGCTTTTCAATACGCTTGTTAATCTTGACGGGTTTGCCGTCAACCGTGACAGCGGTTTTGCTGTCGATGTCCAGCCGGGTGAACGGGCAGGTCTCACAACTGCGTGCCAGCACGTAGCCATCTCCACTGCTATAGAGAACGACCTTTATATCGTGGGCCTCGATGGCTCCCTGAAGGATGACGATTTCCGCGTCTGCGCCGAGGCTCCACAGCAGGCCCATGGCAAGGCCAATAGATTTCAGGAATTTCATATCGATTCTCCTTGCAGCAGCGCAGCACCGCTAGTGCCAACTTTACTGTTTGCTATGCCGAAAAATGTGTTTAACATCAGAATTTTTTGCTCCACTAATGCAGGAGTGGTGCAATCTTGCTGGCAGTCTGCACATGCGTATCCGCTGCATTGATTGATGCGATAGCGCCATCACCGGTGATCGTGAACGGGTAGGTCACAAATTCACCGATGGTATAACCTATGGGAACAACTGGTGTTCCAACGGCAATCTCCGCGGTACTGCTGACCGCGAAAGGATTCGATGCGTGGGTGACGGCATAGTTACGGGTTGGCCAGGGGCTGGCAAGCGGTGTGTTGATAGCGGCGACGAAGGCTGTGTCATCCGCGAGCGTGCCTTCGATCGCGGTCTCGGCGGCATGGAATACCAGCATATGGTACTGATTGTTGCTCGCCATGTTTTTCTCCATTATTACCGAACGCACACCGCTGACCCCGATGATGGCGATTACCAGCAGCAGCATCAGGCCGATAAACAGGGCAGCGCCAGTCTGTTTATGACGAGACGGAGAGCCGCTATGAATCCTGTTGCGATCCATGTTGGTCATGATTCCTGCATCCTGTTCCTGATCACGGTGGTTGTGCTGTATGCACGGCGCCGCAGGCGGTCACCGGTGGCAGCAGTGGCAGTCTGTCCGATGAGTGTAAAGGTCGCGTTATCGTCGGATGTGGCAATTACCCTCTGGGAATTTACGATAAAACCGATCTTGACGCTGACCACGTTGTTCCAGTCGATCACATTGCCGGCTGTGACATAACGTGTGGCATTGGTAATGCCATCAGTTGCGTCATTGTCCTCGCCGTAAAGAAGTTGCATGTTTTCGATGCCTGCCACCATTACGCCTGTTTGCAGTACTGAATTATCTTCGGCCAGCGTCTGGCACATCAGGTTGCCGTTCTGGACAAAGTACCTGTTCTTGGCGTATTGAATGCCGTCTGCATAGACAGGCGTCCCGCCAGCAGAGTTGAGGCAATCGGTTGTTGACTGATAGCGCACGGTGAAGGTGTCACTATTATTGCCGCCACCATCCTGGGTAAGGCCGGCCCCGGACACAATTGCTTCTATGCCGCTGGACTGCGGGAAGCCTGCCATCATGATATCCCGTGCAAGCAGGTCGAGGGTGGCGCGTCCTGTTGACTGCATCAGGGACAAGCCAGTGGTCATTCTGTATCCCTGTTTGGTGCTGAGAAAGACACTCAGAACACCGGCAATCAGCAGCAGGCCGATCACTATGGAGATCATCATTTCAACCAGTGTGAATCCTTTTTGCCGCATTGCTGGTGCCTTAAGGGATGAAGGTTGCCGATACATTACGATTCTGGACATTGCCGTCCTCATCGAGGCCGTCCCAGCTCACCTGGACTGAAAAAATACCGGCTGCGGAGCTGACTGCTACATTGCCGTTCGGAAGGGTTGCTGTTACATCGCAAAACCAGTTGAATGCATCTTCATCGGCCATCTCGGGCGAGGTGCAGTCAACCGCAGCGCCTGCTGTACCTTCGCTGCAGATCTTGGCCGGTGCGCCAGTGCAATCTATAGCTGCGTAATTGATGCCTGTTGCGTAATAATCGCTGGCCACCGACGGCCGGTTGGCGCGCATGCGTTCGATCATGTCGCTGGCAAGAAACGTGGCCTCGGTACGCAAGTGGGCATCGGTGCTGGCGCGAACACCCAGCGCCTGTATCTTCGAGTGTCCCAGCATGCCGATCGACAGCACGATGAGCGCGATTAGCACCTCCAGCAGTGAAAACCCGTTTTGTTTGACTGGTATATGCATCATCTCATCTCAGGGACAGGTTAGTGCTGTGCCGTCCAAATGTTCATCCGAGGAGGTAATGACGCCGACACGGCTGACGATGACACTACGCGCCTGGCTGGCACCACGGTCGTCACAGTAAGTGATATCGCCGGCAATATTCGGACGCCCCGTTGCCAAATAATTGAGCCCGGTGGTGATCCCGACGGCGCGCAAGCTGGCGCCAGGAGCTGTGACGCCAGAATGCGCGCGCAGCACGGTTTCCCCGACATCGACAGCCGGCGGGCTGTCGGCATCGTTATTGAGAAATACAATCCAGCCATTGTCATAAGTTGCCCCTGCGCATGATGTACCGTTCAAACTGGGGCAGAAACCCACGGTTGCGTTGCTCTTCGTTGCTTCGCTTCGTGCCATATTCAGGCCGCTGACCAATTCGTTGATTTGGGTAACGCGTCTGTTGTCCTTCTGAAAGGACAGGAAGCTGGGCACGGCAATTACCAGCAGTATTGAGCCCACAACCAGTGTAATCATGAGCTCGAGCAAGGTTAATCCCGCTTGTTTACTATTCGCTGCATATACACCATCAATCATGCTGGTGACCTTGGGCTGTGTAGACAGAAATGTAGACAACCGCGATGTTCATAACTTAATCAGCCTGCCTGTGAAAAGTCAATTAAAATATAAATAAAACAATGATATATGGAAAAGACAAGCCATCGCATGAGGCATATAGCTCCGCGTACTGCAACATATCGGCAGCCCCGGTAGAAAGCTTGAATCAAAATTTGAGAAGCAAAGCAAAATCCTGTGAAAAACATGTAAATTTTGCTGATGCGGGAATTCTACCCGCATGCGGCAAGCTTGCCAGGAATAATCGGCAGGCATCAGGATGCCCCGACATTGGATGGAATAAATTTTATATGATACAGATGTTTAATTATAATTCGGGTTTATTCCAACCCTGAAAGCCAAGGTAGAGATTGATATCGTGGATCTGGATCTGCTTTGGGCGAAAGTTCATCGCGAGTCTATGGGATCACATTGTTATCGCCCAGATGCGGTGCGGCGGGGATTACTGCAATCCTGGAAATGTTGAGCATAGAGATCTCCCAAATACAGCGCAAGGGAAAGTGTTATGGCATGGCTCGTCGGCAGTCTTTCGCCAAATCGAAGCCAAAGAGAGTTTCCATGGCCGAACCGCCAAGCTGGATTATCCACGCCATGGTGATGTGGACTCAGGCCGTTGTGCACAGTCAGAGCGGCATGCTGGTTTGCTCTGTTTTCGAAACAGCGGGTGCCTGCGTCGATGCGTGAACTCGCACCGTGCGGCAAACAGTATGCAGGCCATGCGTTGCATTTTTTCCCGGCAACGACCTGCTGACGCAATCTATCCCGGCCGTCAGCAGGTAGGCCTGTCTGCCTCCATCCCGGGCGGGCATCTCTGCCATGCAGAATTATTACTCGGCAATGAGCACTTCTTTATTCCTGCCGATCAGGATTGGCCATGCATCTGTAGCCAGTTGCTTTGGCGGAAAATGCCTCCTCATCCAGAATCCTGCCAACAATCTGTTGTGCCAGACGCTGTTCACCTTCGGGGTAGGATTCGCACAGCTCCAGCGCGGCCGGAAGCAAGCCGCTGTTAAAGATAACGGTCGCAACCGGCAGTTGAGAAAGGATATTATTGTGTACTATGGTGTTTGCTGCTGTGTTTATAAAGTGACGAGTGTCTCCACCGCCATTCATTATATAAACGAGCTGCATTTACCGCTTTCGGAACCTTCTGGCAAATTACAGCATTAATGAGCAATGTACCTCAAGTATTTTGATTTGAGTGAACGGCCGTTTTCAATAACGCCCGATCCGCGCTTCCTCTACATGAGTGCGCGGCACCGTGAGGCGCTTGCGCACTTGTTATATGGCCTGGGTGAAGGCGGTGGCTTTGTCCAGTTGACCGGGGAAGTTGGTACCGGCAAGACCACTATCTGTCGTTGTCTACTGGAGCAGGTACCGGACAATGTCGATATTGCCATGGTTCTGAATCCGAAGGTGACGGCTGTGGAATTGATTGCCACGGTTTGCGACGAGCTGGGCGCGAGTTACCCTGCAGATTCCAACAGCATCAAGATACTGGTAGATATACTCAATCATTATCTGCTGGATGCCTTCGCACGTGGTCGACGTACGGTGTTGATTATTGACGAGGCGCAGAACCTGTCTGCTGACGTCCTCGAGCAGGTGCGGCTGCTCACCAACCTGGAAACGGCCACTCAGAAGCTCCTGCAAATAATTCTGATAGGGCAGCCTGAACTGCGCACATTACTGGCCCGTGAGGATATGCGGCAGCTTTCCCAGCGAGTAACTGCTCGCTATCACCTCGAGCCGATTTCACGTGATGAGGCGGACGCCTATATACGCCACCGCTTGCAGATCTGCGGAGCAACAAAAACAATTTTTGAAAAACGGGCGGTTGATCTAATTCATGAATTATCTGGCGGGATACCCCGGCTAATCAATGTCCTGAGTGATCGGGCATTGCTCGGTGCCTATGTGGAAGGCAGCTCCAAAGTGGACAGCAAGGTCGTACGCAAAGCTGCCCGTGAGGTGCTGGCTGATAAATCAGAAACCTCCGCGATATCCTGGTGGCTGCCGGCGTTGACTGGTGGCCTGCTGATAGTGGTCCTTGCAATCGTCGCATCGCAGTATCTGCCTTGGTCAATGACAAACGAGTCCACCCTGCGGTTGGATGCCAGAGAATTTGAACTGGAACCTAAAAGTGTGGAAATGGCAGCCGCGGTGGCCTTTGAAGCGCTTGATCCAGCGAGCCAGGCCGGTGCTCCTGTAGCCAGCTCGAAAGATGAACCGGGAGGCGGCGGAGTTCACTCTGCCGTTACACTTGATTCGTTGCTGGAATCAGCGGATCGTTCCTGGTATCGCGCCTCCTGGACTGAAATGTTTGCCGCGTGGGCGGTTGATTTACCGGTGACTGTTAAGCCCGATTTTTGTGAATACGCCCTGCAGTATGGCCTGTTATGTCTGGAGGAGCAGGGGAACTGGAACAGCTTGCGGCAATTTAATCGCCCTGCGGTGTTGATACTTGCCGCGGCGGATGGAAGTCGGGTCCCGGTATTCCTCAGGCATCTGGATGGTTCACTTGTGGAGCTGGTAATGGGTAGTGCGCCGTATCGTACCACTGTCGAACAGGTCGACCCTTTCTGGTACGGGGACTTCTCCCTGTTATTGCAGTCAACACCCGGTGGCAGGTTGTATCTGAAAATGGGTGACCGCAACCCTGATGTGAACTGGATCCGCCAGCAGCTCGAAATTGCGCAGGGAATCCGGATTCCGGCAACCGATGTGAACCTGTTTGATTTTGTTCTGCAAAAGCACGTGCTGGAGTTCCAGCGCAGCCGCGGTCTCATTGCCGACGGGATTGTCGGTAAAAACACCCTGATACAATTGAACTCCAGCGCCGCACAGGAGGGCGTGCCGGTATTACAGCCGGTGCGCGCGGATTGACAGATGTCGTATATTCTCGAAGCACTCAAAAAGGCTGACCGCGAACGCAACCTTGGCGATGTTCCTGATCTGGAGTCTAAGCACTGGGGTGTGCGTAAAACATCCTATGCAAGCCGCTGGCCGTGGATGGTTGCAGCATTGCTGCTGTTCAATGCAGCAATGCTAGTCTACCTGCTCGGGCGAGATACCAACGAACTTTCCGGTCAGCCGGGGTTGAACAATAATTCACCTCCTGATGTGCATACCCAAACTTCAGCAGCGATACTGGAACCATTGCAGCCGCTGGAAAAGCCGGCGCGTGAGAGGCCGCGCGAAATGCGACCTAAGGTGGATTACCCGTCACCTCCCGTCGTGACTGCGACGCCGGAACGTACAGTTGCCAAGCCGGAAAAAACGTCGCGCGTGGCCGAGCCTGAGGCGCCAGTGGCTGCCAGTGTTCCAGAATCGCAGATGCCGGAATGGAGTGAACTGTCGCTTGAATTCCGCAGTGGTTTCGCGTTGCCACATATTGATGTTCATGTTTATGCCGATGAGCCCGCCCGGCGGTTTGTCCTGATCGACCTTAAAAAATATCGGGAGGGCGATACGCTGAGCAGTGGCGCGTTATTGGAAAAGATTGAGCCCGGGTGCATTCAGCTGTTTTACCAGGGCACGCGATTCCGGGTTGATCGTTGACTAGCTGGTTGTATCTGCGACTTTGCCGGTGCGGATTTCGTCCGCGGTTGCATCGCGAACTCCCTGAATCTCGACCTCGAATACCAGCGTTTGGCCGGCGAGTGGGTGGTTGCCGTCGAGATGAGCGATGCCGTCATGGATGGCGGTCACTGTAAAAAGAATATCCTTGCCATCTTCGTCGTGTCCCAGCACCTGCCCGCCCTTCTCGATGTTTTCGCCTGGGGGAAAGTCGCTCAGTGGTATTTTGCAAACGAGGTCGATGTTACGTTTGCCAAAGGCATCATCCGGCAGCAGCCGGGCGCTTACCACATCGCCAACTCTGTGTGCCTCCAGGCGGCGCTCGAGCTTGCGGGGTAACAATCCTGTGCCATGTAGATAACTGACCGGTCTGCCGCTGGCCTCACGCACAATTATCCCCTCTGCAGTAGTCAACGAGTACTGGATGGTAACCACTTTGCCATTCTTAACTATATGATTAATTATCATTAAGTATGTTTAGCCTCGGGGTTCCGTCGCGCCGTAACTATTATATGCCGGATTTCCTGGGTCGCGCGAACTTGCATTCGATTCGATTGTCGCAGCTGTAAGGGTGCAGATTAAGCAGGCGTGTAGCAGGTTATGAAACAGGCCAAATTTTCAATCGGACAGTGTATTCATCACCGCTTGTTTGATTACCGCGGTGTAGTCGTGGATGTTGATCCGGAGTTCCTTGGCGAGGAAGATTGGTACCAGGCTGTGGCCAAAAGCAGACCACCCAAGGATGAGCCCTGGTACCACGTGCTGGTGCACGATACCGGGCATGAAACCTACGTTGCCGAGCGCAATCTACTTGATGATGATAGTAACGAACCCATCAATCACCCTCTGTTGCATGAATTTTTCACAATATTCTTGCATGGCCAATATCAATCCGGCCGGCATATCAATTAACCCTGTCCGCCTGGTGCGGCTTTATATCCCTATGTTGAGTGGTCTGGCTGTAAAGTGCCAGTAATCTGCCAATGATCAGCACTATCCAGTCACTTTTAAATAAACATCCGTCGTTAAATTCAAGTGCCGGTCGGGACGCGGAGCGCGCGCTACGGGTCGCTACAGCGGCATTGCTGATGGAGGTGGCGGCCGCCGATACTGGAGTCACAGATGATGAACATGAGCGGATCAAACATATCGTTGTGGAGATTTATGCCGTATCTCCGGATGAGGCGCTAGAAATATGCAAGCTGGCGGAGCGGCAGGCCGACCAAGTTACCTCGTTGTATCCCTTTACCCGTCTGATCACCAGCGAATGCAGTCTTGAAGACAGAATCGAAATTGTCCATCGCTTGTGGGAGATAACCTTCCTCGATGGGGAGGTGCATGCACATGAGGAGCATCTTGTCCGGAAGGTCGCTGACCTGCTATATGTGCCACACAGTCAATTCATACGCGGCAAAGTCAAGCAGCAGGAAGGGCCAGATTAGGCTTTGACCCGCCGAAAAGAAGCGGGGCTGGGTGGCAGCCCCGTATATCAATGTTTTTTAAACCATTTCCTTCAGGTTTTTCAGCGGCAGGACCTTGACCACGTTGCGTGCCGGCTTGGCCTTGAACATCATCTCTTCGCCGGTAAACGGGTTCACACCCTTGCGTGCCCTGGTAGCTGGTTTGCGTACGACCTTGACCTTCATCAAACCGGGGACGGTGTACACGCCCGGACCTTTCTTGAGGTCGCGCTTCATGAGGGCTGAAAGGTTGTCAAATACTGCACCGACATCCTTCCTGGTGAGTCCGGTTTTGTCAGCAATGAAGTTAAGCGTTTCAGACTTTGTCGTTGGCTTTGCTGCAGCTTTGGTGGCTGTCTTTTTCTTGGCCGTCGCTTTCTTTTTTGCCATTCGAAGTAACTCCTCGTTGGGTGGTAGATGTAACAGCACGCGTAAGATAGCACAATAAATGAAATGTGAAAGTCTTTTGCTGCATTAAATGCCTTCTTTCGTAGCATTTGGTGGATCCTGATGTTTGCGGCCTGCTGTTTTTACAGAGTGCGCACTACCTGGCACCGTTGTGTCACGAAATGAGGGCTCCCAGCTTTCTCCCGTGCCTGGTATGCGAAGTCACGCTTCATATTTCTCTGCCGACAGTAAAAACAGTGAAAATACAGTCCTCAAGACCATGGCCGCGAATGTCCGAAGACGGTGTGTTTGGGCGGTGGTGACATTTGATGCAGGCTTGTGTGAGCGAACATCGGCTGCCGGACATGGATGGGCGGTGCCTGTTTTATTGTTGAGTTGCCGCATGTGCAAAGTGGGCTCCGCATGGTATTCAAAATACCATTCGTGATTAATTCTGCCTGCACGGTGCGCTGATCTTTGCGAATAGCCAACTATCCTGTGCCTTGCAGCCCTAGGCATTTACGCAGGGCGCTTCGGATTTAAGTTTGCTACGCCCAGTTTACGCTTTTTCCGCGCCCCCTCATCCGGCTGTCATGATCTGAAACTCTGTGTCTGGGGGTATATCGTGAGGCAAATAATCCGGAATGATACGGGCAGCTATACGTGATTCGGGCTGAAATATTGTGATGGCGATCAAGTTTTGCGGTGGAATCTGTCCGATATCCTGCATGGCTGCGAGGATGTGCTGTCGGCCTGCCGCTGCCGCAGAGCTCTGTGCATTTGTTAATAACACATGTTGTTGGCCGATACGGTCAATGCAGCTCTTGTCGAAGAGTTCCTTCTCGGCAGAACAGTTTCTTACCGAACAGACTCAGTAAGCAGGGTGAATATGCTCGCCGCAAAAAAAACCGCTGAAAGCAAGAAGATTCTCCATGAGTTGATACCTCTGAATTCACTCTCATTGGAGCGATTCGAGGAGCTATCGGAGAAAATTGTCATAGAGGCAGTAAAGGCAGGACACTACCTGTTTCGCAAGGGTGATCGTGATAACCAGACAATTTTCCTGCTCGATGGAACAATTACCCTGATCGATGGTTTTCGCAAGGTCGCCGGTGAAATCCATGCAGGCACAGAGCCGAGTCGCCATCCTGTTTCGAATCAGCAGCCCCGCATGTTCGCTGCCCGTGCAGTCGTCCGGTGTGTTATTGCAAGGATAGATTCTGGGTTACTGGATGTTTTCCTTACATGGGATCCTTCCAATGTGGCAATGGTGGTCGACATCGGCGTCGCAGATAACAATGACTGGATGACACGGATGCTGCAGTGTGAATCCTTTGTAAAACTGCCACCATCGATGCTGCAGGCGCTGCTTACGAGATTCAAGCCGGTTGAGGTTGTGAAAGGGCAAATTGTCATTGCCCAGGGTAGCGAAGGCGAGCATTTCTATACCATTCATGAGGGTCGCTGTGTCGTCACTCGCAGGGAAAGTCCGGAAGGGCCGGATTACAAACTTGCCGAACTCGGAAGCGGAGATTCGTTTGGGGAAGAGTCGCTGGTATCAGAGTCCAGGCGAAATGCTACAGTTAAAATGTTGACCGACGGGTTGTTGATGTGTCTTGCCAAGCAGGATTTTGTCGAAATTCTGAAAACCCAGCTGGTGAAATACGTTAATTACGAAGAGGCAAAGAGGCTAATCGATCAAGGTGCTGTATGGATTGATGTGCGCACTGCGGATGAGTACGAACGTAATTCTTTCGAGGACAGTGTGAATATTCCATTGTCTACTCTACGTGGCGAGATGCCGGAGCTGGTATTCAATTCAAAATATATTATCTGCTGTGATACAGGAAGTCGCAGTGATTCGGCAGCATTCGTGCTCAGTCACAAGGGGTTTGATGTCTGTGTGCTTGAAGGTGGTATCGTTAGCCTGTCGGTTGTGAATGACGGTGCGACAGAAGAGTCTGAGCTTGAGCCAGGTACGGGGCATGCTGATATGCGGGCCCAGGAAAGGATCGGGCATTTGATGGACGAACTCGAGCAGGAAAGGCAGGTCAGGCAGAAGGTCGAGCTTCAGCTGCAACTGGTGCGTGGTGAGCTGGCTGAGTCAGGCGAAAAGCTTGGCAAATTCTATGCCCGCGTAAACAGGCTGGAGGAGGATAAGCGACAGTTCGCCGATCGTCTTGAGGTCATCACTCAGCAACATGCTGATCAGATACAGGTTCTTTCGGAAGAACTCGAGCAGGAGAAGATTGAATCTCACAAAATGCACAGAGCCGTGATCGAGTTACAGATAGAGCGTGATGACTTGCAGAGGAGGTTTGGATCCGAAAAGAAACAGCATGAATTGCAGGAACTGCAAATGCAGCAGCAGCTTGATATTGTTCTGGCTCGTGCTGCAGCGCTGGAAGAAGGGGGGTATGACACACATGCGCATCATGCTGTATCGAATGCCGGTAGTGATTCGGATGGGCTGGACGCAAATGAAATAATCGAGTCATTGCATGTTGAGTTCGACAATAAAAAAGAGGAGGTTCTTGCTTTACAGAATATTCTTCATGGGGTTGTACGAGAGAAGCATAAGCTCGAGTCGCAGTTACAGCAATTGACTCACACTCTGGGTGTCATGCATGACTCGCTGAGTGTTTTTACGGAAAGTCTGGCTGATTCGTCGATTCAGATCTCCCGTGGGCATGAATGCAATGCGATGTCGCAGGAGGGCGTTGACATTGATGAATAAATTGCATGCCGAAGAAAATTTGTCAGAGGATGCAAATCCTGGTTTCGGTGATTCTGAACAGATTTCCATAAAGCAGCTTGAAGATCTTCAGGCGCAGGTTCTACGGAAGACAGAACTGCTGGATACGCTTGCTGCTGAGCGTAATTCACTGCAGACAATCGCCTCTTCCCTGCAGGAAGAGGTGGAGCTATTGCGTCATGCACTGTCACAGGCAGCCGCCGATGACGGTGCTGAGAGTATTGTAAAGGATTCTGCAAATACTCAAGTCACTGCTAATGCGCTGGAAAGCATAACACTTGAGCGCGATGAGCTGCGCCAGAAGCTGCGAGTCCGGGAAGAAGCTGAAGCGGAACTCAGAGTGACGATGCAGTCACTACGTGAACAGCTAGAACAACAAGACAGTGGTAACAGAGAACAGCTTGCCGAACTCAGGCAAGCCCTGGAGAGCGAACAGCAACGACTCGCTGTGCTGCAGGCGGAAAGTAATGCACGGGATGCTCAGCTTGAAAGTTTAGGTGTAGAGTCAAGCCAGAAAGATGTCGATATTGGTATCTTGCAGGATGAGCTGGACGTGGCTCGTCAGCAGATACAGGATATGAAGTTGCTCGTTGAGCAGGGAGATGAACGCACCAAGAGCCTTGAAGATGACTTTCAGGACTCCGCCAGGAAATCCCACGAGGACCTGAAGCGGAAGAATGATATTGAGAAGGAAATGCAGGGCCAGATTGATCGTCTGCGCAAGCAGCTGGAGCAGACATCACGCGATTACCAGAAGTCACGTGTCAGTGCGCAGGAAGATCTCGATAATTTGCGTGACGAATTGCATGCGGAACGTCAGGCGCGCGCCGAAGAGCGTGCGCAGATGGCTGCGCGGCAGCGCGAGCTTAAGGAGCAGCTCGCAGCAGTTGCTACCGAGCACGAGGTAAATTTCAGTAACCAGTCGGACGTGATCGAGGAGGCTGTGGGTGCAATGCGCGTGGAAGAGCGCAATCGCCTGCAGGGTGTGCTTGATGCTCATGCGGCCACAGAAGAGCAGCTCGTCAAGCTGCAGCAAGAGCTGCAGCAAGCACGTGCGGAAATGGTGGTTTTCCGCCATCAGGAGCGTGAGCGCCACCAGGCCGATATAAATCTGATGGAGGAGCAGTACCGGCAGGCTGAGACAGCCATAAAGCAACTGGAGTCACAACTCAGGCAGCTGACACGAGAACGTGACAGCGCGCTGGAAGAGCAAAACGAGCTACGTGAGAAAATAAATACCCTGCGTGGAGAGGTAGAAGTCGCTCGTGGCTTGATGAATGTTGCAGGCCCCGGCCAGTTGGAAGACCCGGCTCGTCTGCGCATACAACTTGACGAGACGCGTAAAAATGTCGAAATCGCCGTTCGCTTGCGTGCTGAGGCCGAGGCGGCGCGCGACCGGCTGCTCAACGAAAGAAATGCACTGCTAGGACAGCTTGAGAATGCATCCGGTGCGAACATGCCCTTGTACATTCCATCCCTGGACGAGAGTGAGACCGGGAATTCCGCCAATATCCCGCAGCCTGCAGGTACGCAAGCATATGCTGGTCCGGCTGGCCAGATTCGTGCAGGTATATCGCAACCGCCCGCTTCAGATGCCAATGCGTCCAGCTGGCGTGTTACGGGCTGGCTGGGTTGGCTGGCCGGATTGACGGTTGTGGGCGTGATTGCCGTGGCTGGCTGGTGGCTAGTTGATAGAGGATCATCTGAGTCGACAGTGGTTGCGACCGAACATGCAACAGTGCCGCAGAATGAAGCAACGCGTACGCTCGCACCATTGACACCAGCGACTACGAATGGCCATGACTTTGCAACAATGTCTGCCGCGCCGACTGTCCAGGTGGCACCAGAGCCGGAGACAACCCAAACGAGACAATTGTCCCTGCAGCCTCACGTCAGCGACGATCCGGATAGTCTACAGCTGTCGCAACCTGTGGCAGGAATATCAGCTGCCGCAGTGGCTGCATCGGAGGGCAAGGCGGCTGTCGGGATGGCGCTGGTGTCCGCGCCCACAGTTGATTTGCCGGCAGAGAGCCACATTTCCGGCGCGCCGGCCATGCCAAAGTCGACGCGTTCCGCAAAGCAGGCGGTATTGCGTACCTTCAGTGATCCCCTGAAAAGCGGCGGTGAGGGGCCGGTTATGGTGGAATTCGCCGTGGCTGGTTATTTCATGGGCAGTTACGGCAACTCATTGAATTTCGAGGAAGGCCCGCGACATCTGGTCAAGCTGCCGGGCTTCTCTATAGGCAAGTATGAGGTGACATTCGCCGAGTATGACCGCTTCGCGCGGGCTACCGGCGTGAGGCTGCCATACGATGAGACCTGGGGGCGGGGCGATCGACCGGTAATCAACGTTTCCTGGGCGGACGCACAGGATTTCGTCGACTGGCTGTCAGTGGAGACAGGTCATAAATACCGCCTGCCCAGTGAGGCAGAATGGGAATATGCTGCTCGTGGCGGGAGTTACTGGATGTACTGGTGGATGGCTGCACAGGATGCCGAGGTGACTGACGGTGTATGGGCGAACTGCCATAACTGTGGCAGTGAGTGGGACGGTGCACGCACTGCTCCGATTGGCCAGTTCCTTCCCAACGCATACGGTCTGTATGACATGACTGGGAACGTTCAGGAGTGGACCGCTGATTGCTACCACGAGAGCTATGATGGTGCTCCGTTGGATGGCTCTGCCTGGGTCAGGCCACATTGCAGCCAGCGTGTTGTGCGTGGTGGAGGCTATACAAGCCCGCTCGATACTCTACGCAGCGCCAAGCGTGGGCAGCTAGACCAGTATACACGACTGGACAATCTGGGTTTCCGCGTCGTGCGGGAGAACTAATGAACCTGTTTGGCGGAAGAAGCTGACATCCTGCTTAATATGGTAACGCCGTTGACAATGGCGGGTGCTATCGTAGTCTGTACGCATGCAACAGATGGCCGACAGGATACGGCTTTGCAGTCTGGAAGAAATCAGGCTGCCGGGTAGCCGCGGGATGACCGTGTCGTGCGGCAATCACGTGCATGATATCTTTCTTGTGCGTAATCCAGCCGGACTTTTCGGTTATCTGAACAGCTGTCCACATACCGGCGCTCCGCTGGACTGGATGCCGGATCAGTTCCTCAGTATGGACGCATCCCATATTCAGTGCGCGACCCATGCGGCATTGTTCAACCTGCATGATGGTGTTTGCATCGCGGGCCCATGCAGCGGCGAAGCGCTGGTGCCGGTTCCCCTGGCTGTTGATGCTGGTGAGGTGTATTTCCTGCGACATGCGTTTTGCGCTCGTCAGCGACCGGCTGTTCAAGCATGAGCCCGAGGGCCTGTTCCCGGTCTGGGTGAGAACGGGTGCGTCGCTTGCCGGGCGGGATTTTACCGCGCCTGAGCAATGCTCCTTTTCTGTGCCACTCGGCATTAATGGCAATTCATGCAGATGTTACTTTCCAGCTGGTTCTTTCGACTATGACAGAGTTGCCTAGTCGCTGCTGGTATTGCTGAATGCGAAGCAGCTGGTGTCCGTGTCAGTTTTACGCATGCTGCTGATTATCCTGCAGATCATAATTTTCTCCGCGATACTGGGGTTGTCGTAGAATCAATTTCTGTCCCGCCAAATCGCTGTACTGAGTAACCTCTGACAGATAGTTAACGAGCGGGAATACATGACGCTGGCAATAGCGGTGAGGATGAAGAATTACTGGCTTGTTGAGGTGCTGGCGGTGAAATCGATTTCAGCAATGGACGTTTTACACGAGCGTCTGAGCAGTATCTGGTAAGAACCGAGTGGCTCGCTGCTGGCTGGTTGCTGGAGCCGGTAACCACGGTGATGATTTCAAAGGTCCTTCAGCAGGCGTTGCAACAGCACCATGTAGGCATCACAGGGGTTGTTTTGTTCGGGGTAGCAATCAGTGTCCAGCGACTGCAGGCCTGCCGAGTACGCAGGGTCCTGCCGGGGGTTTCTGACAGCTGTAATAGCCTCGCGTTCAGAAATAACCTTGCCCGTGGACAGATCGTAGATGATTGCCATGCTGTGCCTCCTGTTACTGCCAGTAACAGGGTTATCGGCACATGCAAAAGACAGTTAAGGGTGGTCAGAATGGCTTGGTAGAGTTATTTCGCTGGCAGGATCAATCGAGCTCGTCGAACGGGTTCATGTGATCGGTTGGTCCGGTCAGTTCGAGGTCGACACCATAGTCGTCGCGTTCCAGGTCGTAGGAGCCTGACCAGTCCTCGGGGGGTTCGATATTTACAAGTTCCATTTCCTCCCAACTCTCGAAATCGATTTCCTCAACGGCACCGTCATAGTGCTGGATTTCCAGCGTTGCTTCATCCTCGTCCAGCGCGACAATTTCGAACTTGTCGCCGTTGATGGACTGGTACCAATCCCCGATACGTGGTGTAGAGCTCATCTCGTTGCCCCCGCTGTGTTTTCTGATGTTCAGGTGGTCGTTGAATGAATCAAGGCATTGCTGCATCGCAGTCTATTTTTTCTTTTATAAGACTTGCCGGGCGGAATGGCAAGTACATCCATGCAGGTCTTGATGGCCAAATGATCATTGAGTGCGGAGAGTCAGCAAACAGGCGCAATCACCCTGAAACGGCCGCGTGTCCGGCAATACCGTCTGTCAACGCAAAATGCACAACTGAGCTTTGGGTGTTGCCGGTGCGAAGCCCGCAGCTTGCCAGACGCATGCGCGCGCTGGTCCCTGTGCGCCTGCACGGTGTTTCAGCTGCCGGGATGCGGTAATTAAAACTATCAAAATCAAAGAATTGATATATCCTGCTTGGAGCTCGCACTGAACAGATACTGACAGGTTGCAGTCATAGCCCCGCAGTTGACAGGGTGGTAGCTGAAAATTGCCGGTCATTGGGGTAAAGTTCGCGTTTGATTTTTACGCAAACCCGCGCTTGCGGGCAGAAATAATTTGTGAGGACAACAGCATGGCCGATTACAAGATAGCACCCTCCATCCTGTCAGCTGACTTTGCACGCCTGGGTGAGGAAGTGACCCATGTGCTCGATGCCGGTGCTGATATCGTGCATTTCGATGTCATGGACAATCATTACGTACCTAACCTTACCATCGGTCCGCTTGTGTGCGAGGCACTGCGCAAGCATGGTGTCACCGCGGATATTGACGTGCACCTGATGGTCAAGCCGGTCGACCGGATTATTCCGGATTTTGCCAAAGCCGGCGCCACTTATATCACTTTTCATCCCGAAGCCAGCGAGCATGTCGATCGCTCCCTGTCACTGGTGCACGACTGTGGCTGCAAATCCGGTCTGGTGTTCAATCCGGCGACGCCGCTTGACTACCTGAAACATGTTATCGACAAGGTGGATATGATCCTGCTCATGTCGGTCAATCCGGGGTTCGGTGGGCAGAGCTTCATTCCGGAGGCGCTCAACAAACTGCGTGAGGCGCGCCGTATTATCGACCAGAGTGGACGTGATATCCGTCTGGAAATCGACGGAGGTGTCAAGGTCGACAATATTGGTGAAATTGCTGCTGCCGGTGCAGATACCTTCGTGGCCGGATCGGCAATCTTTGGCGCGGCCGATTACAAGGCCACTATTGCCGCGATGCGTGCCGAGATCACCAAAGCTGTCGGTTGAGAAACAGCGCATGCGCAAACCCGAGATGATCCTGATTGACGTGGATGGAACGATAGTGGACAGCGTTCCGGATCTTGCGTTTTGCGTGGATGCCATGATGAGCCGTCTCGGGCGTCCGGCCTGGGGTGAGGCTCGTGTGCGTGACTGGGTCGGAAACGGTGTAGAACGGCTGGTGCGACGTGCACTGGTAGGCCAGCTGAACGGGGAACCGTCCGAAGCCGATTTCGAGCGTGCCTACCCACAGTTCCTGGAGCTGTACGCAGCGAATACTTCCATTCGTTCCAGCCTCTATCCGGGTGTGCGGGAAGGCATCGACCTGCTCAAATCCGCCGGCTACAAGCTGGGCTGTGTGACCAACAAGGCCGCGCAATTTACCGAGCCGTTGCTCAAGGATCTGGGTGTGTTTGAGGATTTCGCTATCGTCATCAGCGGTGATACATTGGCCAGAAAGAAACCGGATCCGGAGCCGCTGTTGCATGCGGCGGAATTCTTCGGTTGCGCGCCCGGAAATGCGCTGATGATCGGCGACTCGGTCAGTGACGTTGTTGCCGCTAGGGCGGCCGGTTTCCAGATCGTGTGCATGAGTTACGGTTACAATCATGGAATCGATATCCGGGAAGCACGGCCGGATGCCGTGATTGACTCACTGACAGAATTGTATCCCCTGCTCGAAAAGGCAGCCTGACAAGTCATGCAGATCACTGGAGAGACGCATTTGGTAAGGTACAGACCTCGCGGGCGCTGGCAAGTGTCAGTCTGCAGCCGGAACTGTACGCAATCCGGATATCTCAAAAGTGAGCGAGATGACACCTGAACAATTCAAGACCCTGGCAGGACAGGGTTACAATCGAATCCCCGTAACCCGCGAGGTGCTGGCCGATCTTGACACCCCGCTCAGTACCTTCCTGAAACTGGCGGGTGGGGCCTACTCCTATTTGTTCGAATCGGTGCAGGGTGGTGAAAAATGGGGGCGTTACTCCATTATCGGCCTGCCGTGTTCAACGCTGCTGCGTGTCAACGGTCATGATATTACCGTATTGAAAGACGGAGAGGTTGTCGAAACGGCATCTGCGGTGGATCCACTGGCATGGGTTGCCGCATTCCAGTCACGTTACCGGGTACCGGACCTGTCTGGTCTGCCACGCTTCAATGGCGGACTGGTCGGGTATTTCGGATATGACACGGTGCGCTACATCGAGCCACGGTTGGCGACTTCCGACAAGCCGGACCAGCTCGGCTGTCCGGATATCCTGCTCATGGTGTCGGATGAGCTGTTGGTGTTCGACAATCTGGCAGGTACGCTGACGCTGGTAGTACACGTTGATCCGGCGACAGAGCATGCACTGGAAGCCGGGCAGCATCGATTGGATGAGCTGGTCGCGCGTTTGCATGATGCCGCGCCGGCCTACGAGTCCGGAGCGGTTGCCGGTACGTCGGTCCGGGAAGCCGATTTCGTGTCCGGTTTTACCCGCGCTGGATTCGAAGCAGCCGTCATGCGCATCAAGGACTACATTGTCGAAGGCGATGCCATGCAGGTCGTATTGTCGCAGCGCATGTCAATACCGTTCACTGGGGCTCCGCTTGACCTGTACCGGGCGTTGCGACGACTCAATCCTTCTCCCTATATGTACTATATGGACCTGGGGGATTTCCATATTGTGGGCTCATCCCCGGAAATTCTGGTGCATGTTGAGTCGGGGCAGGTGACCGTGCGGCCCATTGCCGGCACCCGGCCGCGGGGGCATGATGCAGCTCAGGACCTGTCACTGGAACATGACCTGCTGGCAGACCCGAAGGAACTCGCGGAACACCTGATGCTGATCGATCTGGGACGTAATGATATCGGTCGTGTCAGTGTTGTCGGTAGTGTCAAGGTGACCGAAAAGATGGTGATCGAGCGGTATTCCCATGTCATGCACATCGTATCCAACGTGGTAGGGCAGCTGCGTCCGGAGATGAATGCCATGGATGTATTGCGTGCCACATTTCCGGCCGGTACCGTGAGCGGCGCACCGAAAATTCGTGCCATGGAAATAATCGATGAACTGGAGCCGGTAAAGCGCGGCGTTTATGCCGGTGCGGTAGGCTATCTGTCCTGGTCAGGCAATATGGATACGGCAATCGCGATTCGCACCGCTGTTATCAAGGACGGTATGCTGCACATCCAGGCCGGCGCCGGGATCGTTGCTGATTCAGTTCCGGCAAATGAATGGGACGAGACCATGAACAAGGGGCGCGCAATATTCCGCGCGGTTGCCATGGCCTGCCGGGGGCTGACGGGTACGTAGTGATCAGGGGCTGTGGCTGCGACGGGTCTGATATGCGTTGCGGTCGAACCTTTCTGTCTTGTTGCCCAGTTACTGTCTATGCGGGGATAATGAACACATGCTCCTCATGATCGACAACTATGATTCTTTCACCTATAACCTGGTGCAGTACCTGGGAGAGCTTGGTGCGGATGTCGTCGTACATCGTAACGACCAGATAACAGTGGAGCAGATAGAGCAACTGGCGCCGGAGAAAATCGTGGTTTCCCCGGGTCCGTGCACGCCGAATGAAGCCGGCATTTCCATCGAAACGATCAAGACCTTCGCTGGTCGTGTGCCGATATTGGGTGTTTGTCTTGGCCATCAGAGTATCGGCCAGGCTTTTGGTGGTCGAATCGTGCACGCACGGGCCATCATGCATGGCAAGACCTCGATTATTCATCATAGCGATGTCGGTGTTTTTCACGGCTTGCCGCAGCCATTCGAAGCGACCCGTTATCATTCGCTGGTGATCGAAAAGGATTCGTTACCGGATTGCCTGGAAATTACGGCCTGGACGGAAGATCCCGATGTCGGTATCGATGAGATCATGGGAGTGCGTCACAAGACCCTGGCAGTCGATGGGGTACAGTTTCATCCCGAGTCGATACTGACCGGCTGCGGTCATGAACTGTTGCGTAATTTTCTTGGCCAGTAGCACGTAACGACGAGAAGCGGACCGATGGATTTACCGGAAGCTATTGCCGCTGTAATCGATTACCGCGACCTCGGAAGCCGTGACATGGAAGAAGTCATGCGCCTTATCATGACCGGTCATGCGACGCCGGCACAGATCGGCGGCTTCCTTGTCGGGTTGCGCATGAAGGGTGAGACGGTTGAGGAAATCGCTGCTGCTGCCAGGGTAATGCGCGAGTTGGCCGCCCGTGTGCATGTCGGCGGCCCGCACCTGGTCGATACCTGTGGTACCGGTGGTGATGGTGCAAGTACCTTCAATATTTCAACAGCGAGCGCCATCGTGACGGCAGCCGCGGGTGGTCGTGTCGCCAAGCACGGCAATCGCTCTGTTTCCAGCAGTTCGGGAAGTGCGGATGTACTGGAGGCTGCCGGTGTCAGGCTCGACCTCGGACCCGAACAGGTGGCAGCATGCATTGACCGGGTGGGAGTCGGATTTCTTTTTGCGCCACAGCATCACAGTGCCATGAAACATGCCATAGGGCCACGCAAGGAGATGCGTGTGCGGACCCTGTTCAATCTGCTCGGCCCGCTGACCAATCCGGCTGGCGCACCGAACCAGGTACTCGGTGTATTCAGTGCACACTGGGTAGAGCCGCTGGCGCGGGTGCTCAAGCAACTCGGTAGCGAACATGTGCTGGTTGTACATGCCGAGGACGGGCTGGACGAGATCAGCATAGCTGGCCCGACACGGATTGCGGAACTGAAGGACGGCGAGATTACTATGTATTCCGTGTCTCCGTCCGACTTTGGTATGCAACGTTCGGATCTGGCCACGCTTGCAGTGAGTGATGCGCAGGCGAGCCTGGCCATAATCAAGGCCGTGTTCGCAGGGGAGCCCGGTCCGGCACGTGATATTGTGGCGCTGAATGCCGGTGCAGCAATCTATGCGGCCGGTCTTGCAGCTACGCTGGAAGAGGGAGTCGGCCTGGCAAATGAGGCCATCAGCAACGGCAAGGCACAACAAACCCTCCAGGCACTAATCGAAGTAACAAATACCATCTAACCCGTGAATGATACCCCGGATATCCTGAAGCGCATTCTCGCCCGCAAGGTCGAAGAGGTCGATGCACGCAACCGCATGGTCAGTCTTCAGGAGCTTGGTCAGCGTGTGGCGTACGCCGATACACCGCGCGGTTTTGTCCGACAACTTAAAGAAAAGTTATCGGTTGGGCTGCCGGCTGTAATTGCTGAAATCAAGAAGGCATCACCCAGTCGCGGCATTTTACGCAAGGACTTCGACCCTGCACAGATCGCGGCCAGTTATACGCGCGGTGGTGCCGCCTGCCTGTCTGTGCTGACTGATGTGGATTTTTTCAAGGGCGACGACAGTTACCTGCAAACGGCACGAGCTGCTTGTCTGCTGCCCGTATTGCGCAAGGATTTCGTGATAGATCCCTACCAGGTTTACGAGTCGCGTGTACTTGGTGCTGACTGTGTCCTGCTGATTGTCGCGGCACTGGGAGACGCAATGCTTAGGGAGTTGTATCAGCTTGCAGTGCACCTGGAAATGGACGCCCTCATCGAGGTGCATGATCGGCGGGAGCTTGATCGCGCACTGGCAATACCTGCCCCCATGATCGGTATCAACAACCGCGACCTGCATACATTTGAAACACGCCTTGAAGTAACGCTGGGTTTCCTCGATCAGATTACGGATGACCGGATCGTGGTAACCGAAAGTGGTATTCACACGGTGGCCGATGTGAGATTGATGCGTGCCAGGGGTGTGAATGCCTTCCTGGTTGGAGAGGCGTTCATGAAGGCGCCAGACCCGGGAGAAAAACTGGCCGAACTGTTTGGCCGTTAGCGGCTCTCTAGCGGGTGCCGAATACCACTACGGTCTTGCCTTTGACCGAGATATGGCCCTGTTCGCCGAGGGCTTTCAGTACACGGCCGGCCATTTCGCGTGAACAGCCGACAATGCGCCCTATTTCCTGACGGGTTATCTTGATCTGCATGCCATCAGGATGGGTCATGGCGTCAGGTTCCTTGCATAGTTCCAGTAGGGTGTGCGCAATGCGGCCGGTGACATCGAGAAAGGCCAGGTTGCTGACCTTGCGACTGGTTTTGCGCAGACGGGTAGCCATCTGTGCCGTGAGTTCCAGCAGAATATCCGGGTCTTCCCTGGCGATAGTGCGGAAACGGGCGTAGCTGATTTCGGCGACCTCGCACTCACTGCGGGTTCTGATCCATGCGCTGCGATTAACCTGTTCACCGAACAGGCCCATTTCCCCGAAGAAACCACCCGCGTTGATGTAGGCCAGCACTATTTCATGGCCATCTTCGTCCTCGATAAGCACACTTACCGAGCCCTTCACGATGAAATAAAGGACATCCGGCTGGTCCCCGGCGTAGATGATTACGCTCTTGCTCGGGTACTTGCGCCGATGGCAGTGATCCAGAAACCGTTCCACGCTGGGATTTATCGGTCTGCCCGGGAGGGTCACGTCGTCAATATGCGGGAGTATGAGTGTTTGCATGCTCACTATATCGGGCAGGTACTCCGTAGCTTTAGTAGTTTTATACGGTTGATAAACGTGGTGAATTCTGTGATAGGCTTCGCACTTTGCATGGCTGGTTTGAAGACATGAAGGCACGGATCAAGTGGGTCGAAGCGGCTACTTTTCTGGGCGAATCCGGTAGCGGTCATACGGTGGTCATGGATGGGCCGCCCGAAGGGGGTGGGCGTGACCTCGGTATCCGGCCGATGGAAATGCTACTGCTCGGTATGGGTGGCTGTACGGCCTACGATGTCATGCATATCCTGAAAAAGGCGCGCCAGCCAGTGACGGACTGTGTGGTCGAGCTCGATGCCGAGCGTGCGGCGACCGAACCTAAAATCTTTACCCGCATCCATGTTCACTTCAGGGTGACCGGGAAAGATTTACCGGAGAAGCAGGTCGCGCGTGCCGTCGAGCTGTCGGCCGGCAAGTACTGCTCTGCTTCCATCATGCTCGGCAAGGTTGCAGAGATTACCCATGACTTCGAGATATGCCAGGCAGAGAGAGCTGACTGATGCAGCGGCCTGCCGCGACGCTTGGCATGCGACATGTTGCGCTCAATGTCCAGGACATGGCTGCCTGTGAGGCTTTTTACGTTGGGCTGCTGGGTATGGTGGAGGAATGGCGGCCAGACCCCGACAATCTATACCTTACATCCGGTAATGACAATCTTGCCCTGCACCGCGTCGCGGGACATGAGCCCGCCGAGAGCGGACAGCGCCTCGATCATGTCGGGTTCTTCGTGGCCAGTGCTGACCAGGTGGATGAATGGTATGAGTTCCTAAAAGCGAACGATGTTGCCATAATGGCGGTGCCGAGGACGCATCGTGATGGTGCGCGCAGCTTTTACTGCAGCGATCCGGAAGGGACTGTCGTCCAGGTTATTTATCACCCACCCATTGTATCTTCCAAGTAACCGAACAGAAGCCAGGTCGATGCGTAAACTCAAGTTACACGGTTTCAATAACCTGACCAAGACGCTCAGCTTCAATATCTACGATATCTGCTATGCGCGTACCCGTAAACAGCGTCGTGAATACATCGAGTATATCGACGAGGCCTACAACGCCGATCGTTTGACCGACATACTTTCTGATGTCGCTGATATTATCGGCGCCACTATCCTCAATACTGCGCGGCAGGACTATGACCCGCAGGGCGCCAGTGTGACCATGCTGATTTCGGAGGAGCCGGTTACCTCGGGGCATCTCTCGAACACGGAGGCGCCCGGGCCTTTGCCGGAGTCGGTGGTTGCGCACCTCGACAAGAGCCATATCACGGTACATACCTACCCCGAGAGCCACCCGGACAACGGTATCAGCACCTTTCGTGCCGATATCGATGTGTCGACCTGTGGCCGTATCTCGCCGCTCAAGGCATTGAACTACCTGATACACAGCTTCGAATCGGATATTTTGACCCTGGATTACCGGGTACGCGGTTTTACCCGTGATGTGCGCGGACGCAAGCACTATATCGATCACAAGATCGACTCAATCCAGAACTACCTGTCAAAAGACACGATCGAGCGTTACCAGATGATCGACGTCAACGTCTATCAGGAGAATATCTTTCATACCAAGATGCGACTGAAGGAGTTCGATCTGGAGAATTATCTGTTCGGTGATGCTAAGGAAGATCTGACCACTGTCGAAAAACGTCAGATTCGGGCGCGTGTCAACAAGGAAATGCTCGAGATCTATTACGGCAGGAACATGCGCGGCAGGGGCGGGTAATAACTGCCACAGTTATTAATACGGATTGCTAGATCCAAAAGGCCGTCTTGGTCATGACGCGCGATGCCAGTGTCATCAATTGCTTTACCGCTACCGGTAGCTTGGCGCCGCCGGCACTGATTGCAATGTTGCGGTGCTTTGCCTCGTCGGTTTTCATTTGCTCTAGTATGGCGCGTGATTTCCGGTCCCGGTCGGAGAGGCGTTGCTGGTGTCCATCAAGATGATTGACCACCTGCTGTTCGGTTTCTGCAAGAAAACCCAGGCTCCACTTGTCGCCGAGCAGACCTGAGAATGCACCGATTGCCAGAGATCCGGTGTACCAGAGGGGGTTTAACAGGCTGGTATGACCGCCCAGCTCCTGTACGCGCTGTTTGCACCAGGCGAGATGATCGTTTTCCTCTTCTGCCGCCAGCTGCATCTGGTTTTGGGTCTCTGTGCGGCGAGCAGTCAGTGCCTGTCCCTGGTAGAGCGCCTGTGCGCACACTTCACCGGCATGATTGACGCGCATCAGGCCCAGGCTTTGGGCTTTTTCCGTTGAGGAGAGCTCGCCATCAACGGCTGAATCGCCCGGGTTGGGGCGTCCTGATCCCGGTGGTTCCCCGAATACGGTACGCAGGGCCTGATCTGCCTGCAGGATGATAGTGTCAATCATGGTCTGTGTGCGCTGCATCATGTGCTCAAGATAGCACGAAGGCTGTTGCACCGTCTTTATCGTCACGGCTTTTACTGCCCGCGTCCAGGAGGTATCGTTTCATCATGTCGTACTATCGCTATCACGTCTTTTTCTGTACCAATCTGCGTGCGGACGGCAGCGCTTGCTGCCAGCGTCATGATGCGCAGGCGCTGCGTGATTACGCCAAGCAGCGCGCCAAGGAGCTGGGTTTGGCTGGGGCTGGCGGGGTGCGCATCAACACGGCCGGGTGTCTGGACCGGTGCAGTGAGGGTCCGGTGCTGGTGGTTTACCCCGAGGCCGTCTGGTACACCTATCTGGATCACGAGGATATCGAGGAGATCATCCAGGAGCATCTGGTAAATGGTTGTGTCGTCGAACGGCTGCTGATCTAGCGCTTTTCACCCCAGTCAGGACAAACATGACGGCGGTGGTGTCTTTTGTGCCGCTTGTTCCGTTGGTCCGTGTCTGACATATACACATACAAGTCAAACACATATGGTTACAGGAGTGGCGCATGCCTGCTGCGACATTATGTCGCTTGACAAGTTAAACGGTATATTAGAAAATACTTACACGCTAATCGGCCTGCCCCCCCCCCTTTATTGGTCGGTTAGCGCTCCTCCACCTCCCCCCAAGGAGGTTTTATTAGCGCGGCTAAGCAGCCGCGCTTTTTTTTGCCTGCAGGGACGCTGGTACGTGGCGTGAGACAGGGAGGTCGGAAGCACCGCATCTGCGGGTGCTTCACATTGTGCCGGACCGGTGCGACCTGCGCTCGGTGCGAGCAACATTCACAGAACGGCTCGGGTTAGGCGCAAGCGATTGGTTTTTGTGCTTACGTCTTGTATGTCCGGGCTTATTTTTGTAACATCCCCGCTCTTTGATTTGCGCGATCCAGAGCAAGACTCATGAACACATTTACAGCAAAACCTAATGAAGTGAACCGCGACTGGTATGTCGTTGATGCGCAGGGGAAAACCCTGGGGCGCCTGGCGAGTGAGGTGGCCAGACGGCTGCGCGGCAAGCACAAGCCGATCTTTACCCCGCATGTCGATACTGGCGACTACATTATCGTGGTGAATGCGGACAAGGTGCACGTCACCGGTCGTAAGTTCACAGACAAGATGTATCACCACCACACCGGTTATATCGGCAACCTGAAATCAGCCAGCTTCGCAAAAATGCAGGAACGTGCGCCGGGCCGGGTTATCGAAATCGCGGTCAAGGGTATGCTGCCCAAGAATGCGCTGGGCCGTGCCATGTACCGCAAACTGAAGGTATATAGCGGTCCTGAGCACAAGCACACGGCCCAGCAACCCAAGCCTCTAGACTTTTAGGAATACAGCAGCGGCTGTAGCCGCCAGCACAGGAATACAGAATGAGTGATACCTATTACAGTACCGGACGACGCAAGACTTCCACCGCACGCGTGTTTCTGCGCAGGGGCAATGGCGGAATTACCGTCAACGACCGTCCCCTGGATCAGTATTTCGGGCGCGAAACCTCGCGCATGATCGTGCGTCAACCGCTGGAAACAACCAAAATGACCGACACTTTCGATATCAAGGTTACGGTCAAGGGCGGCGGTATGAGCGGTCAGGCCGGCGCCATTCGCCACGGTATCACCCGCGCGCTGATGGAGTACGACGGCGACCTGCGGCCGACGCTGCGGCGTGCCGGCTTCGTGACCCGTGATGCGCGTCAGGTTGAGCGCAAGAAAGTCGGTCTGCACAAGGCTCGCCGCGCGCCGCAGTTCTCCAAGCGCTAACGCGACACTGCTTGTTGGCGGATCGTCTAACGGCAGGACAGAGGACTCTGACTCCTCTAATCTAGGTTCGAATCCTAGTCCGCCAGCCATACAACAAAAGGGCCCATATGGGCCCTTTTGTTGTATTGAATGGTGCGGGCTGGGATGAGAACCTCGGGTTCGACAAAATCGCCGGGAGCGATTTTGAGCAGCGTCGCGAAGCGGCGCTGGCCCGGAGGGCGGAGTGCAGGATGCCCGGAGTAATCCTGGCCCGCCATACCAAACCATGCCGCGAGTCCGGGAAAACTCGGCTGTATGGTTTTAAAAATAGTAACCCCGCCCCTTTGTGGCGGGGTTTTTGTTGGCGGTTGGCCCATGGCTGAGAAGCTGGCCAGATTCGATAAGATCGCCGGGAGGCCGCTCTCACGCAGTCGCTCCCTGCATCCATGCCTCCCGCGCCACGTCTACATCCCTGTCCATCGTCCCTGTGCTCCACGGCGCGCGTTCATCCTGAACATCGCGACATGAACAGTGTCGCGATGCGACGCTGGCCCGAGGGGCGAGAGCGTGGTGGCGTAGGGTGCGTTTCACGCACCGTTCAAAGTGCACGAAGTGCGCCCTGCAGCTTGCATTTAAGTTCCGAGTTCTTCCGCGGATTCCGTGGCCATTATCCTTTATGCAAGGTATAGGGGGCGGGAATGGCCGTTCTCGCAGATCCCCTGCCTTGTGGCGCACGATGGTGGCATTGTCGGGCCAGGCGTCGCCATACCGGCCCCGTCAGGGTGTGCCCTGTGTCTTCACCGCGAGCAGGACCCCTATATATAGGTATAGGGTGTATTTTTTGCACAACATGTGTGCCGTTTGCTGGCTGGCAGGCAGGACACACCCCCTGTTTTCAGGACATGGCCCGCCTGAGGATAAACAAATGTATTCTGGTGAAATGCAGTCAAATTTGGTGTCGCTGTTGCATTAATGCGACAGAAATACAACAGTTGTAGTTTTTTTGAAAATAGTTGTTGCATTTCTGCATTCGGGTGTTGTAAAGTGCGCTCCGTGCAATGACAACACCTACTTTTTTAACCGTTCAACTTTAACTGTGTTAAGGGGAATATCATGATTAAGAAAATTTTACCGGCAATGATCGGTGTGGCGCTGGCAGGTGGTATGACTGCCGCGGCTGCCGACGTATCCGTCTTCGGTCACATCGATACCAGTATCGACTACCGTGATTTCTCAGATTCAGATCCTACGTCGGCTGATGATGATGACACCAACCTGCACTGCACCACCTGCTCCATCGGTTTCAAGGGCAGCGAGGATCTGGGCAACGGCCTGAAAGCGATCTTCTCGATCGACTTCCAGTACAACACCACCGAGCGCAACAGTCGCAGTACCAGCAACGACGGATTAGGTGGCGCACAGAATGACACCTTGGGCTTCGAGAATGTTGACGATGCCATCACCGACCGTGACCAGTGGCTGGGTCTGGGTGGTAACTTCGGTCAGGTCCGCATCGGTACCATCTCCACCGTGTACAAGTCACACGGTGCCATGATCGATCCGCTGTACCGTACCTCGCTACAGGGTCGTGACCTCAGCCTGCAGTCCTCCGAATTCCACAGCGGAGCCGGCGAGGAACTGCAGGGCCGTGCCACCAACACCATCCGCTATGACAGCCCGAGCTTCAGCGGTTTCAAGGTCGGTGCGCACTATACCCTCGACAACAATAAGAATAATCCTACTGTGATAGGTGGTGAAGACAAAGACCCGTACGGTATCGGTGCCAGCTACGAAAACGGCGGCATCCTGGTGTTTGCCGACTGGATGGACAACCAGCTGGGCGGTGTCGGCAATGTCAATGCCTGGAAGGTCGGCGGCAAGTACACCTTCGCTGACTTCGCCGTCATGGGTCAGTACGAAGACGCGGAAGGCGACAGCAACACCGATGAAGAGCTAACCGTCTGGCACATTGCCGGCTCCTACACCCTGGGCAACAACCTGCTCTATGCGGCATATGGTAATAGAGAGTTAGATGATAACGGCCCTGGGACACTGGAAGATATTGACACCTGGACCATCGCCGCTATTCACAACTTGAGCAAGAACACCAGCGTCTATATGGGTTACAACAACCAGTCGGACAATGGTGGTTTTGATCCGGAGCTCGACCAGTTCAGTTTGGGTATGAAGCTCAAGTTCTGATCAGTTGTCTGGTGCGGAACGAAAACGGGGCCTGCGGGCCCCGTTTTTTTTGGTACGCCCGGCATGGGCGCGATCCTGGAGGTGCAAGTCCTCCCGCGAGTTGACCACGGCGAACGAAGTGAAGCGCAATTGCGTGAGCGTGACCGGGCGTGGGGAGGAAGCGTGGAGCGAAGGGCTAAAGGAATAGGAGAGGGTGCCTTCTGGTTCTCTGGTTTGGAATGTCCCGGATGTTAGCAGCGGCGAAGCACGCCGGTAGAGTTCAAAAAGTGGTGCGTGTAGAGATACGGCAGCGAGAAACTGAATCGGTCGGATCAGAAACAAGCCGCCTCAGGAGATGTGACGGGATTTACTCAGGCATGCCGACCTCAACTATTCCAGCCGCCCGGTGACGACCCCCCCCCTGCCGGGTGGTGTGGGAGGGCTCGGTCAGGTTTGCTGACCGCCCCTATCGCGATTCGCATGGATAGCAGTACGTTTCGAAGTGCGGGTGTTGTGGTAGTGATTCCCTGCAGGGTCGAGTGGTCGTGACGGACATTGCTCAGGCCAGTCTCTCGACACCGGTTCCCGGTCTCGCCTTCTTCCTGTCTCGCGGTGACGATGGGTGCCGCAGACGGGTGCAGCAGGTAAAGCACCAAAAGCCGGCTTCCGGAAGACGAGGCATGAAGCAATTGCGGGGGGGGCAGAATGTCGCGCAACACCGGGATGCGCGAGAGCGAACGCGCCTGTGTCAGCCGAATCCCGGTTGGCGGCACATTGTCAGCAGGGTGTGCCTGTACGATTTGGGCGTGAAGCGTTGTGTGCGTGTATGAGCCCGATCTGCAGACATTCGCGGCAATTCATACCGTATGGAGTGCCTGACTTAGCGCAGGGGATGAATGAAACATGACGGGCGAGCTGTAATTTGTTGTTGTAGTGCAACAGATGCTGAAAAAATGTTGCATGGATGCCGGAAGGTGCGCTAAATTGCTCCCCACGTTGTTTTTATAGATGCAAATAATTGTATAAACAAGCAATACGCTCAGGGTGGAGGGGAGTCCCATGACCAAGAAAATACTGCCGATGATGATCGGTGTGGCACTGGCCGGTGGTATGACCACCGCTGCCGCTGATGTCAGCCTCTTCGGCCATATCGATACCAGCTACGACGCGACGGATGTTGACGGTGGCCATGACGACCAGAATCTGCACTGCACCACTTGCTCCATCGGTTTCAAGGGCAGTGAGGATCTGGGCAACGGCCTGAAGGCGATCTTCTCCATCGACTTCCAGTACAACACCACCGAACGCAACAGTCGCAGTACCAGCAACGACGGATTAGGTGGTGCGCAGGACGACACCAATGGCAACGAGCCTGTTGCGGATGCCATCACCGATCGTGACCAGTGGCTGGGTCTGAGTAGTAACTTCGGCCAGGTCCGCATCGGTACCATCTCCACCGTGTACAAGTCCCACGGCGCCATGATCGACCCGCTCTACCGTACCGCGCTGCAGGGTCGTGACCACGGCCTGCAATCCGGCTACTTCCACAGCGGTGCCGGTGAGGAACTGCAGGGCCGCGCCACCAACACCATCCGTTATGACAGCCCGAGCTACAGCGGTTTCAAGGTCGGTGGTCACTATACACTCGACAACAATAAGAACAATCCTCCTCCTGGTGAAGACAAAGACCCGTACGGTATCGGTGCCAGCTACGAAAATGGCGGTGCCCTGGTGTTTGTAGACTGGATGGATAACGGCCAGGGTGGTCCAGGCAATGTGGAAGCCTGGAAGGTCGGTGGCAAGTACGACATGGGCATGTTCAGCGTCATGGGACAGTACGAAAACGCGAAAGGCGACAAGACTATATCCAAAGAGGAAGACGTCTGGCACATTGCCGGTACGGGATCCCTGTTTGGCATCACGGCCTACCTTGGCTATGGCATGGGCAAAGATGATGCGTCCAACGATGAATACACCACCTGGACACTGGCTGCCATGCACAATTTCAGCAAGAACACCATGGTGTATGTTGGCCACAGCCAAGTCGACTGCGATACGGGCGGCCCGTCCGCAACGCTTGATGTGTGTTCCGGTACTGCTACGAATGGCGGCGAGAAAGACCAGACTTCATTCGGTCTGAAGCACAAGTTCTGATCGGCCTGTCGGACTGGAACAGGAAAAGGGGCCTGCGGGCCCCTTTTTAGTTGGCATTCCCGGTGCGTAGCACGCACCCTACAGGCGTGTCGCGAGGTTGTAGGGCGCACTCCGTGCACCGTTCCCGGTGCGTAAAACGGACCCACAGTTGTAGAGTGCACTCTGTGCACCGTTCCCGGTGCGTAGCTAGCCCGCAGCGAAGGTGCAGGGGTATCAGGTGATCTTCTTCACTCCCTCCGCGGTGCCCAGCAGCAGCACGTCGGCCGGGCGCAGCGCAAACAGCCCGTTGGTGACCACACCCGGAATGTTGTTCAGCTCCTGTTCCAGCCTGGCCGGTTCCATAATGCGCAGGTTGTGCACGTCCAGGATTTCATTGCCATTGTCGGTGACGAATCCCTCGCGCCAGACCGGTTGCCCGCCACGCTTGACCAGTTCGCGCGCCACCATGCTGCGTGCCATGGGGATGACCTCGACGGGCAGCGGAAAAGTGCCGAGTATGTCGACCAGCTTGCTGCCGTCAGCAATACAGACGAACTTCTCCGCGCAGGCCGCCACGATTTTTTCACGTGTCAGCGCACCGCCGCCGCCCTTGATCAGTTGCAGGTGATGGTTGGACTCGTCCGCGCCGTCGACGTAGACCGACAGCTCGCCGGCGGCATTGAGGTCCATGACCGGGATGCCGTGCGCAGCCAGCCGCTCGGCGCTGGCGCGCGAGCTCGCCACCGTGCCGTCGATCTTGTGCTTGATGCCGGCGAGGCAATCGATGAAGTGATTGGCGGTCGAGCCGGTGCCGATGCCGATGATGGTGCCGGGCACTACGTACTCGAGTGCCGCTTCGGCCACCATTTTTTTCATTTCGTCCTGTGTCATAGGGATGCTCCGAATCGCGAATGCTATCGATAATACCCGGGCTGTATGCTGATGTCATGGACACTGCGCAGGGCGGTGCGGATATCTGGGCAAGCCGGAGTCGACCTGCTACTGTACGTGACATGCTGGAACGTTACCTGCAAATGATGCGCAATGCCCGGGTCTACGAAGTGGCCGTGGAAACCCCGCTGGAGCTTGCCGAGCGGCTGTCCCGGCGTTTTGGCAACCGGATCTGGATGAAGCGCGAGGAGTTGCAGTCGGTGCACTCCTTCAAGCTGCGCGGTGCCTATAACAAGATTTCCGGTCTTTCCGCGGAAGAATGTGCACACGGGGTAATCGCTGCCTCAGCCGGTAACCACGCGCAGGGGGTGGCGCTGGCCGCGCGACAACTAAAGGTGAAGGCGTTGATTTTTATGCCACGCACCACGCCGTCCATCAAGGTCGAAGCGGTCAGCAACTACGGTGCACAGATCAGGCTGGTGGGTGATACCTACGACGAGGCCTACCAGTTTGCCGCGCAGTATGCCCAGGAGAAGGGCGTTACGTTCATCCATCCCTATGACGATCCGGTGGTTATCGCCGGTCAGGGTACGATCGGGCTGGAAATCCTGCGGCAACACCCCGACGACATTCATGCCATCTTCGTACCCGTTGGTGGTGGTGGCCTGATTGCCGGCATCGCAGTTGCTGTCAAGGCCTTGCGCCCCGGGATTCGGGTGATCGGGGTCGAACCGGATGAAGCCCCCTGTATGTACCAGGCGCTGCAACATGGACGGCGCATCAAGCTGCCCGAGGTTGGCATTTTTGCTGATGGCGTAGCCGTGCGCCAGGCCGGCAAGGAGCCATTCCGGATCGCGCGGCAGTACGTCGACGAGGTCATGACTGTCACGACCGACGAGATCTGCGCGGCCATGAAGGATATTTTTGACGACTGTCGTGCGGTGCTCGAGCCGGCCGGGGCGCTGGCAATCGCCGGTATCAAGAAATATACGGAAGCAACCGGCATTCGCGACACCAGCCTGGTGGCCATCAACAGCGGCTCGAATATCAACTTTGACCGCCTGCGACACGTCGCGGAGCGGGCACAGATCGGCGAGCAGCGCGAGGCCCTGCTGGCGGTGACGATACCGGAAGAGCCAGGCAGTTTCCGGCGCTTCTGCCGTGCCATCGGCAAACGCGGTATCACCGAATTCAACTATCGCTTTGCAGACCCGGTCCGGGCGCATGTCTTCGCCGGCGTCCAGTTGCAGGACGGCGATAATGAGCGGCATGCACTGGTGGGGGAATTGCGCAACCAGGGTTACCCGGTCGAGGACCTGACCGACAGCGAGATCGCCAAGCTGCATGTGCGCCACATGGTGGGCGGGCGTGTGCCGGGGCTGAAGAACGAACTGCTGTTCCGTTTCCAGTTCCCTGAACGGCCAGGCGCCTTGCTGAACTTTCTCTCCTCAATGGGCAAGCGCTGGAACATTACATTGTTCCATTATCGCAATCATGGTGCTGACTACGGTCGTGTTCTGGTGGGCATACAGGTGCCCAGGGATAGCCGCAAGGCATTTCGGGCGTCGCTCGAAGAACTCGGTTATGTCAACTGGGAAGAGACCAGCTGTATGGCCTATAAATTGTTCCTCGGGAACGACTGAGTTGGGTATGAATCTGCCGATCCTGGATCTGCAACAGTTGCAGCGTGCGTTTCATGCCCCATGCCCGGTGCACGAAGTGCACCCTGCCCAATAAGCCAGCACCGCAACGAACAACCGATCTGTTCGGGCATTCTCGCCACAGTAGCTTCCCCTGCAGGAGCGGTCATGGTCCATGAACAGGCCAGGCATGGAATTCATGCGGGCAAAAAAAAGCCCGGGATTCCCGGGCTTTTTGATGTTTTCGTGGAACCCGGAAACCGGGTTCCACTTAAACAAACTGCGATCAGGCTTTCTTGCGCTTCGCAGCGGCCTTCTTCCGCTTCGGAGCAGCCTTCTTTTTTACTGCTGCTTTCTTGCGCTTCGCAGCGGCCTTCTTCCGCTTCGGAGCAGCCTTCTTTTTTACTGCTGCTTTCTTGCGCTTCGGAGCGGCCTTCTTCCGCTTCGGAGCAGCCTTCTTCTTGGTTGCAACTTTCTTCTTGGTTGCAGCCTTACGCTTCGTTGCAACCTTCTTCTTGGTTGCAGCTTTCTTCTTTGTAGCCATAACAAACCTCCATTACATTAAATTGCCCAAGCCGAGTATAAACAAACGATTACAAAATACCAGTTTTTTGTTATTGGATATTCATCATCGGTTGTTGTTTGTTTCGTCATGCACTGAAGCTGCTTTTTAAAAACGAACACAACCGTGCAAATGTTTCGGCATGTTTACGAGTTGCTTGAATTTATGCATGTATACAAGCACGAGTTAATCATCACGCATTGCATCGCGTCGTGTTGCAATGTGTCGTGTTGCATCGCGTTGCATTGCATTGCATGTGTTGCATGCAATGCAAGTGGCGTGATGATGGTGATGTGTTTACTGTCTGTTGATGTTGTTCGCCATGCTTGCATGATGTTCGGCGTGCGTCGGATGTTGTGTTGTAAAAGCATGCGCGCTGCTGCTGGTAAACACCGGTTACCAGCAGGTCACCACAGGTGACGCAATGCGTCACGAATGGTCGGAATAGTTAACACTTCATGGCTGGCAAAACATATGGCTCACGCTTGTGTCAAGTCAGATCATGCTGACATAAAGCATAATAAAACAATAAGATATGATATTGTCGCTGCTGGCGTGAGACTGCGTTGTGAAGAATTCCGACAGTATTATTGCTGTGCCCGTTCCGGTCGGGTTTGCATTGCAATGTGCATCTGCAGACGGTTATTCAAGCGCAAGTATGTAGTTCCATTGCGCTGCATCGATCGGCATAACGGACAGGCGATTGCCACGCCTGAGTAGCGGCAGATCGGATAATTCGGTATGTGTTTTCAGCTCGGCGAGAGTGATGGTGCGTTTCAGTTTACGCACATAACGCACATCGACCATGTACCAGCGCGGGTTGTCTGGATTGCTCTTCGGATCGAAATATTTTGCCTTGGGATCGAATGCAGTGAAGTCCGGGTAGCCGCCACGGACAATTTTCATGATGCCGACGATGCCGGGCTCTTTGCAGTTCGAGTGGTAGAAGAAAGCGAGATCGCCAGACTGCATGTCATCGCGCATCATGTTACGCACCTGGTAATTACGCACACCTTCCCACTTGTCCGTCCTGTTCGGCATGCTGTTCAGATCGTCGATGCCAAACACATCCGGTTCGGATTTCATCAGCCAGTACTTCATGAAGAACAACCAGGATTTGTTGTTAAAAAGATACAGATCTCGGCAATGTACATGAATGCAGGTCCTGTTATGGCTTTACACGCTGCAATCCAGCCTCCGTGGCAATTGCATCCAGCGGCACATCCCAGAGTTCGGGTGTGATTGCCGGCTGTTGCTGAAATGCGTAGGCGATACCCAGCAGTGCCGGCTTGCGCCAGTGACGGCGTCCAAGCAGGAATGCAAAACTGCGATCATAGAAGCCACCGCCCATGCCGATGCGATGTCCGCAGTGATCGAACGCAACCAGGGGAGTCAGCACCAGGTCGAGTGTAACTGGCCTGATCAGTTCCTGCCGTGCCGGTTCCGGTATGCCAAAACGATTGGTCACGAGCCGGGTGTCCGGTTCGAAACGTGCGAACCAGAGTCTGTTGCGGGTGAAGGGGACGAGTACCGGCAGGTAGACGGTCTTGCCAAGTGACCACAGGTATTCGATGAGCGGAAGCGGATCCATCTCACCGTCGGCAGCGAGATAGGCAGCAACGCGCTGGCTGTTGAGGATCAGTGGGTCTCGGCGGCAGGCCTGGGCCAGTTGCCCGGCACAACGCCTGGCATCGGCCGAAGGTATCAATCTGCGTCTGGCGCGGATGGATTGGCGCAGCGCGCGTTGGTCAGGCATGGCATTCGGGCGCGGTCAACAGGCCGGTGGTGGATACAGCTACATCTATATATATAAGAGGGGCATCCTCCGCTTGTGCCGGTGTCGCTGTTGCCCTTGAACCAGTGGTTCAAGAGGGGGACGGCAGTGATGCTTCAGGCTATCCGCACATGGCGGATGTGCACACCGGCACCAGCATGAGTCCCCTGAGATGGAAATTAGGCTCAAGGAGATCTCAGCGACTATCGAACACAGCAGGGGATGCCCGAAACAAATCGGTCAGTCGCCTGGACTATTCAGTTCAGCTCTTTCTGGCGGTGGCTTGCCAGGGTTTCCTCAATTCTCGAATTCAGCTCGTTGAGCCGTGCACCGACCGAGCGTGACAGGTCAGTGCCATCGATACCGAGTTCGATGGCCTCATGCGCGATATTGAGTCCGGCCATAACCGCAATCCGGTCGATGCCGACTACTTTTCCGGCGGAACGGATTTCCTTCATTTTCTCGCTCAGATGTCTGGCAGAGGCTCTGAGTGCTGCCTCTTCACCTTCCGGGCAGGCGATGATGTATTCCTTGTCCAGGATAGTGATCTTGACAGCTTCGCGGCTCATGTACCGGTCTCCAGCGACTTGAGTCGGGTAACGATGGCATCTACCCGGTTACGGACCTGGTCATGCTTTTCGAGCAGGCCGGCACGCTCCGTGGCGAGCGAATCCTGTTGTGTACGCAGTGAGCGGTTTTCACGCGTCAGGCGTTCCACGAGTACCAGAAGTTGCTCGACATGTTCTTCCAGTCGCACAAGTTCCTGTTCTATGCTTGGGTATTCAACTTTGTTGTTCATGCGGCCAATATAGTGCCCTTGCCAGGTAGGGTCAATACAAGTCGTTACAGTGCCGGTCTTGCACTACGTGGCAATCAGTGCATTTGTGCAATAATCAGTCCCCTGGCGCAGATCAGGGCGGCTGCCGGTAACCAGCGGGGTCTAACAGGTGAGTCATACAGCAACATGCAGTTATGCGGAATTGAACCGGCAGCTGGAAGCAGCCGGCGCGGAAAGCAGTGCCGCCGAGGTGCACGGTCTGCTCAGTGGAATTCTCGCGGCCGGTGGCAGAACCGAGGCTTCGAACTGGCTCGAGCATCTGCTGGGTGAAGGCAATACACTGAGTGTTTCGGCGCAGGAATGCGGCGAGCTACTGACCGGTTTGCGTGCCGATATCCTCAGGGAGCTGAATGACGATGCATTCGGCTTCAGCCTGTTGCTGCCACCGGATGAGACATCCCTGTCATTGCGCACGCGGGCACTCAGTGAATGGTGCGGGGGATTCCTCTATGGTCTTGCCCTGGGTGGTTTTCGTGAGGATGCCGAACTGCCGGAAACCGTGCGCGAGGTGATGCACGATTTCTACGACATATCGCATGCCGGTTTTACCAGTGATCCACTGGACGAGGCCGACGAATCGGCCTTCGAGGAGATCGGCGAGTATGTCAGGATCAGTGTCCTGCTGCTGTATGAAGAGTTACAACCGTTGCCAGCGACCACGCGGCTGCAATAACCGGACGTATGCCGATGCTTACCCAGAAAGAATACAGCCGCCGTCGCAAGCAGCTGATGCGCATGATGGGCAAAGACTCGATTGCCATAATCCCGACGTCCTCCGAGCAGGTGCGCAACCGGGACGTGGAGTTTCCGTTTCGTGCAGACAGCGACTTCTATTACCTGACCGGATTCAACGAGCCCGATGCCGTTGCGGTACTGGTGCCTCACCGAAGCCATGGCGAGTACCTGCTGTTCTGCCGGGAGCGCGACCCCGAACTCGAAACCTGGACCGGCCGGCGTGCCGGCACCGCAGGGTGCAGTCAGCGAATACTCTGCCGACGATGCCTTCCCGATCGGGGATATCGACGAAATTCTACCCGGCCTGCTCGAGGACAGCGAGCAGGTGTTCTATACCATGGGTTCGCGCCCGGAATTCGACAAGAGCGTCATGGAATGGGTCAACCGCATCCGCCAGGGCAGCCGGCGTGGCGCGCGCACGCCGGACAAGTTTGTCGCACTTGAGCACCTGCTGCATGACATGCGTCTGTACAAGAGCCCGGCTGAAGTGCGCGCCATGCGTGCTGCGGCCAAAGTCACATGCACTGCCCATCGGCGTGCGATGCTGACCGTCCGGCCCGGAATGCACGAGTACCAGGTCGAGGCGGAGCTGCTGCACGAGTTCCGTGCCGCCGGCATGGTACCGGCTTATCCGAGCATTGTCGGCGGTGGTGCCAATGGCTGTGTGCTGCATTACACACGCAACAGTGACCCGTTACAGGATGGTGACCTGCTGCTGATCGATGCCGGTTCAGAGTATGACTGTTATGCTGCCGATGTGACGCGTACCTTTCCGGTCAACGGCAGTTTCAGCAAGCCGCAGCGGGTGCTCTACGAGCTGGTACTCGCTGCCCAGACCGCGGCCATTGAGCAGGTCCGCCCCGGCAACCACTGGAACGCACCGCACGAGGCGGCGGTCAAGGTGCTGACCCGCGGGCTGGTCAGGCTGGGCATCCTCAAGGGCAAGCCTGCCGAGCTGATCCGCAGCGAGGCTTACCGGCGCTTCTATATGCATCGTACCGGCCACTGGCTGGGTATGGATGTGCACGATGTGGGTGATTACAAGGTGGGCGAGGAATGGCGCGTGCTCGAACCGGGCATGGTACTGACGGTGGAGCCGGGTCTGTACATCCCGGCCGGCAGCAAGGGTGTGGCGAAGAAATGGTGGAACATCGGCGTGCGCATCGAGGATGATGTGCTGGTGACCCGCAAGGGCCACGAGGTGCTGACTGCCGCGGCACCAAAAAGCGTCGCCGATATCGAGACCCTGATGGCTGCCGCCGGTGCGGTGGCGTGAGTGGCGGCGGCCGAGGGCATGCGGGCTGGTCATGAAACACTATGATGTCATTATCGCCGGCGGCGGCATGGTGGGTGCCTGCCTGGCGTGTGCCCTTTCCGGGCAGGGGCTGCGCATCGCCTCGGTAGAGGCGATGCGCCGTGAACTGCGAAGCGAACCCGGTTATGACGAACGCGCCATTGCCCTGGCCTATGGTACCCGGCGCATTTTCAGCGGCCTGAACCTGTGGCGTGATATCGAGGCCGAAGCGACCCCCATTCACAGTATTCATGTATCGGATCGCGGGCATTTCGGCGCTGTTCACATGGATCGCTCCGACGAAGGCCTGGCGGCCATCGGCTATGTGGTGCCCGCACGTGTCATTGGTCAGGTGCTGGCAGAAGCAGTCAGCGGGCTGACTGATGTCGACAGTTATTGTCCGGCCCGTGTGGTCTCCACGGCGCAGACGAGGGATTGTGTGGAGGCCGTGATAGAACGGCAGGAGGGTCCGCAAGCCGTCACGGCGCAACTGGTGGTTGCGGCCGACGGCGCGGATTCGGTATTGCGAGAACAGGCCGGCATCGACTGCCTGCAGACCGATTATGGCCAGAGCGCAATTGTCACGAATGTCACGCCGCAGCGGCCGCATCGCAACATTGCCTATGAGCGCTTCACGGACAGTGGCCCGCTGGCGATGCTGCCGATGTCACAAGGGCGTTGTGCCGTGGTCTGGACTGTCGCGAGCGGGCAGGCCGATGTCATCATGGCGCTGGACGATGCGGCCTTTCTGGAACAATTGCAGGCGCGCTTCGGACAGCGGCTGGGGCGGCTTACGCATGTGGGCCGGCGTCAGGCCTGGCCCTTGCGCCTGCTCAGTGCGCGGCGTGCCGTGGCCGAGCGGCTGGTACTGGTGGGTAACGCCATTCACACCCTGCACCCGATTGCCGGGCAGGGCTTCAACCTCGGTGCGCGCGATGTTGCCGCGCTGGCGGAGATCGTTGTCGATGCAGTGCGAGCAGGCGAGGATCCCGGGTCAGCCGGGGTGCTGGCGCGCTACGCCGACTGGCGCCGCCGCGATCATGCCAGCGTGACCGTGTTTACCGATGGCCTGGCGCGCCTGTTTACGCTGCCGGTGCCGGGGCTGGGGGTTGCACGCAGTGCCGGCATGGTCGCGCTGGATCTGTTGCCGCCGGCCAAGCGCCTGCTGACGCGGCTGACCATGGGGCGTTCCGGTCGTATGCCGCGCCTGTCGCGCGGGCTGCCGCTGTGACGCGTTATTACAACGCAATTTGCAGGGTGCGTAAATCGCGCCCGGCATCTAAATTAGTGGGTAGGGTGCACTTCGTGCATCGCAAATTGTGCGTACAACGTACCCTACGACTAGCGAACGGTGCGTACAACGCACCCTGCGGCGGGCGGTAAATGATGCGCAAAACGCAACCTGTGTCTAGCCGATTCGTAAAACGCACCGCAGCCTGAACCAGCAATTTTTATGGAACACTTTGAAGTCATCATCATCGGCGGGGGCATTGTGGGCAGTGCTGCGGCCTGTGCGCTGGGTGCTGCCGGTGTTCGCGTGGCCGTGGTCGAGGCGGGAGCGGAACAGCCCGACCCGACGGTCCGCGAGGCGCGTATGTATGCTATTACACGTGCCTCCGAGCGGATCCTGCGGGCCCTCGAGGTGTGGGATGCCATTGCGACGCATGACCCCTGTGCGTTTACCGACATGGAAGTCTGGGATGCCGTCGGCAACGGCAAGCTGCATTTCGACTGCGCCGAGCTGGGTGAGCCGTGCCTGGGATATGTCCTCGAGCCGCGCAGCATCGCAGCCGCCCTGCGCGAGCGGTTGCAGACACAGCCTTCGGTCAGCGTACTGTGTCCGGCCAGTTGTACTTCCGTGCACGCCACATCCACGCTGGCCGAGGTCATGCTCGATGACAGGCGTACGCTGACTGCCAGTCTGGTAGTCGCGGCCGATGGTGCGCACTCGCCGGTGCGCGCCATGCTGGGTATCGCCGTACACGGCCAGGATTACCGGCAGAGCAGCCTGGTTGCACTCGTGCGTACCGCACAGCCGCACCGCAACACCGCCTGGCAGCGTTTTTTGCCTGGCGGGCCGCTTGCGTTCCTGCCCATGAGGGATGGCTGGTGTTCCATCGTCTGGACGCTGCCGGCCGCTGACATCGAGCATGTGCTGGGACTGGCGCAGGATGATTTCCACGCACAACTGGGGGCGGCCTTCGAATACCGGCTGGGCGAGATTATCGAATCAGGGCCGCGCACGGCCTGGCCGTTACGGCGCCAGCACGCGGAACGCTACGTCATTGAACGCGCAGCACTGATTGGCGATGCCGCGCACTCGATCCATCCGCTTGCCGGGCAGGGTGTCAATCTTGGCCTGCTGGACGCGGCGGCCCTGAGCGAGGTCGTCCTGAAGGCAATCCACCAGGGCCGCGATCCGGGCGCACTCCACACGCTGCGCCGTTTCGAGCGCTGGCGACGCGGGGACAACCAGCTGATGATGTCGGCGATGGACGGGATTAACCTTCTGTTCAGCAACGCGAACCCGCTACTGGGACAGGTGCGCAGCCGCGGGCTGGACGCCGTCAACCGGGCCGGGATACTGCGGCAGCTGTTCATGCGCCATGCCATGGGGCTGGATGGGGATCTGCCGGCGCTGGCGCGTGAGCTGCAAGTGCCGGAGCCGTCTGCCTGAGTCCCGGCACTACCCTCCGGCATACGGGGCTTTTCTCCGGCCCGCCACGCATAGCCAGCACCGGGAATCTGGAACTCGGCCGCCGGCAGGAGTATATTTGTGCCTCGACGTAACTCTGCTGCAGGAGAGCGTGCGGCCAGACCGGCCTGCACCGCCGAAGGCGCAACACGCCAGGAAACGCTCAGGCAAACGGACTGTTGCAGATGTTGACTCTGGAGAGCGGTCGCACGACGACCCACCGAAGGGGACGGGTAAGCTGCGTTATATCGACGCGCACCTACACTCTCAGGTCACCGGACAGAGGGGCGACGGACAGGAAGCTGCCGTCGCTTTTTTTTTGCTTGCGGGTGCGCCTGTTAACTTTAGGAAAGAAATGATTATGCCAAACCGTACACCCTTGTATGACGAACATATTGCCGACGGCGGCAAGATGGTCGATTTCGCCGGCTGGCTGATGCCGATCAACTACGGTTCACAGATCGAGGAGCACAACAGCGTACGCTCGGACGCCGGCATGTTCGACGTCTCGCACATGACGGTGGTCGACCTGACCGGTGCCCGGACCCGCGAATTCCTGCGCTACCTGCTCGCCAATAACGTCGATCGCCTTCAGGACAGCGGCAAGGCCCTGTACAGCTGCATGCTGAATGAGCAGGGCGGCGTGATCGACGACCTGATTGTCTATTACATCCGTGATGATTTCTTTCGCATGGTGGTCAACGCTGGCACCCGGTCCAAGGACCTGGCCTGGCTCGAGCAGCAGTCCGTCGACTTCAGCGTGACCGTGACCGAACGCCCGGAGCTGGCCATGATTGCCATCCAGGGACCGAACGCACGCGCCAGGACCCTGCCGCTGCTGCGCGATACGGTGCGTGCGGCGGCGAGCGACCTGCAGCCTTTCTTCGGCGTGTTCGACGGTGACTGGTTCATTGCCCGCACCGGCTATACCGGCGAGGACGGTTTCGAGATCGTGTTGCCGGCCGAGGAGGCCGCTGATTTCTGGAGCCGCCTGCGTGCTGCCGGCGTACATCCAACCGGACTCGGCGCACGCGATACCCTGCGCCTGGAGGCCGGCATGAATCTGTACGGTGCGGACATGGACGAGTCGGTCAGCCCGCTGGAGTCGGCGCTGGCCTGGACTGTGGCCTGGGATCCGGCCGAGCGTGATTTCATCGGGCGCAAGGCGCTCGAGCAGCAACGCGCCGCGGGCGTGCAGCAAAAGCTGATTGGCCTGTTACTGGAGGACAAGGGCGTGCTGCGCAATCATCAAAAAGTCAAGGCCGGCCAGGGCGAGGGCGAGATCACCAGTGGCAGCTTCTCGCCGACGCTGCAGCGCGCCATCGCCTTTGCACGCGTCCCGAAGGATGCCGGCAGCACCTGCCAGGTCGAGATACGCGGCAAACTGCTGCAGGCGCGGGTGGTGAAGCCACCTTTCGTCAGAAACGGCAAGGCGCAGATCGAGCTGTAACCGCTTTTTCCACCGCTAACTGAACGCACAGCGAGGCGAGTATGAGCAATATCCCGGTAGAACTGAAATATGCAAAGACACATGAATGGGCGCGTCACAACGATGATGGCAGCGTGACCGTCGGTATTACCGATAATGCCCAGGACCAGCTGGGTGACATGGTCTATATTGAAGTACCGGAAGTGGGCCAGACAGTTACTGCCTCGGATGCCTGTGCCGTGGTCGAGTCGGTCAAGGCGGCTTCCGATGTGTACGCACCGCTATCCGGGGAGGTGGTCGAGGTCAACGAAGCCCTGGCGGACAGCCCCGAGACCGTCAACCAGGATGCCTATGGTGCGGGCTGGCTGTTCCGCATCCGGCCCACCAATGCTGCCGATCTGGATCTGCTGATGGACGGCGAAGCCTATGCAGGCTTCCTCGAAGACGAGGCACATTGAGCGGCGCAGGCCGACTGCAGTTGCCACTGTTGAGAACGATTTTCCGGAAGTGTAAATACCATGCCATTCATTCCACATACCGAAGCCGACGTGCAGGATATGCTGGCCACCATCGGTGCCGGCACCATAGAAACGCTGTTTGATGAAATTCCGTCCAGCCTGCGTGCCGGCAAGCTATCCCGTGTGCCGGAGGGGATGAATGAGCAGGAAATCACCCGGCTCATGCTGGAACGTGCCGAGCAGGACGGCCGACCGCTGTGTTTCATGGGTGCCGGCGCCTACGAGCATCACATTCCTGCCGCGGTGTGGGAGATCACCACGCGTGGCGAGTTTTACAGTGCCTATACGCCTTACCAGGCGGAGGCCAGCCAGGGCACGCTGCAGCTGATCTACGAATACCAGACCATGATGTCCGGCCTGACCGGCCTCGACGTATCGAATGCCTCGCTTTACGACGGTGCCTCGGGCCTGGCGGAGGCAGTGCTGATGGCGATTCGCGCCAACCGCAAGTCGAAATCCCACCGCGTTCTGGTGCCAACCGCTGTGCACCCGCACTACCGCAAGACGGCGCGCACCATCGTCAGAAACCAGGGCATCGAGCTGATCGAGCTGCCGTATTGCCCGCAGGGCGGCAACACGCTGCTTGAATCGCTGCAACAATACGCGGGGCAGGATATTGCCGCGCTGGTAATCCAGCAGCCGAATTTCTTCGGCATCCTGGAAGATGTTGATGCGCTGACCGACTGGGCGCATACCCAGGGTGCGCTGGTGATCGGCGTTGCCAATCCGACCGCGCTGGCGCTGCTCAAGCCGCCGGGGCGCTGGGGCAGCGCGGGTGCGGACATCGCCTGCGGCGAGGGCCAGCCGCTGGGTGTGCCGATGATGAGCGGCGGTCCGTATTTCGGCTACATGTGCTGCAAGATGGAACACGTCCGGCAGATGCCCGGGCGTATCGTCGGACGTACGCTCGACCGCGACGGACGGGAAGGTTTTACCCTGACACTGCAGGCGCGCGAACAGCACATCCGCCGTTCCAAGGCAACTTCGAATATCTGTACCAACCAGGGCCTGCTGGTGACTGCCGCGACCATTTACATGTCGCTGCTGGGTGCGGAAGGGCTGCGGCGTGTCGCACTGGCCTGTCACGAGAACACCCGCAAGCTGGTAGCCGCGCTGACAGAGAACGACTGTGTGCAGCCGGTGTTCAACCGCCCGTATTTCCACGAGGTTCCGCTGCGCCTGTCGCTGCCGGTCGAGGGTGTCATGCGTTCGCTGCATGCACACAACATTCTGCCAGGATATAACCTTGCGCAGGAATACCCCGAGCTGGCTGATACCCTGCTGGTCTGTGCCACGGAAATGCGTACCGATGCCGACATTGCGACCTATGCCGGTCACCTGAATCGCGTCATCCAGACGCAGACCGTTGCGGGGTGTCCGGTGAAACCGAAAATGGCCTAGGAAACATTGAGTGTTCGTCATCGCGACGAACGCAATCACGGGATGCGTGAAATCGCCGGAAACCGGATGGAAATCGCATTTTCTTGAAATTCACAAATACGGAATCGGGAGAAGAACAATGGCGACAATCACCCTGAATGGTAATGCATGCAACACCAATGGCGAATTACCGGCCGTTGGCAGTAAAGCCCCGGATTTTCATCTGGTCGACGGCAAGCTCGGCGAAGTGCGTCTTGCAGATTACCAGGGCAAGAAAATTATCATGAATATCGTGCCCAGCCTGGACACACCGACCTGTGCAACATCCACCATCAAGTTCAACGCCCATGCCGCGACCCATCACGATGCCGTGGTGCTGATTATTTCCGCCGACCTGCCATTCGCACAGGGCCGGTTCTGTGGTGCAGAGGGTCTCGAGAATGTCATCCCGCTGTCGATGATGCGCTCGCGCGCTTTCGCCAAGGACTACGGCGTGCTGATCACCGACGGGCCGCTGGCCGGGATCACCGCGCGTGCGGTTATCGTGGTGGATGCCGATGGCAAGGTGCAATACACCCAGCTGGTGCGTGAAATCGCCGACGAGCCTGATTACGATGCAGCGCTGGCGGCGATATAAACAGGCGTAGGGGCGGAGGACGATGTCCACAACAGGTCAGCGATGGCTGTTCGCTCAGGGCTGTGTTCCTTGTTAAATATTGTGGAAGTAAAATCTTATGCTGATATTTGAAGAGTCCCGCGCCGGCCGCCGTGCCCAGGCGCAAGCACCGCACCAGGCGGCCGAGACGCCGGATATCCCGGCTTCCCTGCTGCGTGATGAACCACCCCTGCTGCCATCGGTGTCCGAATTGCAGGTAGTGCGGCACTTCACGCGCCTGTCGCAGAAAAATTTCTCCATCGATACCCAGTTTTATCCGCTCGGTTCCTGCACCATGAAATACAATCCGCGAGCCTGCAACCGGCTTGCCATGTTGCCGGGTTTCCTGGCGCGCCATCCGCTGGCACCGGAATCGATGGGGCAGGGCTTCCTGGCCTGCATGTTCGAACTGCAGGAGATGCTCAAGGACGTCACCGGCATGCCGGCCGTGTCGCTGTCGCCCGCCGCGGGCGCACAGGGTGAATTCGCCGGCGTTGCCATGATCCGTGCCTATCATGATGCGCGTGGCGACAATGCACGTACGGAAATCCTGGTGCCGGATGCCGCGCACGGCACCAACCCGGCCACCGCAGTAATGTGTGGCTACAAGGTGCGCGAGATACCGACCGACCGAGTGGGTGACGTGGACCTCGATGCGCTGCGTGCCGCGGTGGGTCCGCAAACCGCCGGTATCATGCTCACCAATCCATCCACGCTGGGCGTGTTCGAGCGCCGCATCAAGGAGATCGCCACACTCATTCACGAGGCCGGCGGCCTGCTCTATTACGACGGCGCCAACCTGAATGCCATCCTCGGCAAGGTGAGCCCGGGTGACATGGGCTTCGATGTCATTCACATGAACCTGCACAAGACCTTCTCCACCCCGCACGGTGGCGGCGGACCGGGCGCCGGTCCGGTCGGCGTGAGCAAGCGCCTCGAGCCGTTTCTGCCGGTGCCGATCGTGGGCTTCGACGGCGACGATTATTACTGGGTAACCGAGGATGTACGCCCGCAGAGCATCGGCCGGCTGTCCGCCTTCATGGGCAATGCCGGCGTACTGATGCGCGCCTATCATCTACGCCCGCATGCTGGGGCGTGAGGGCATGCACCGGGTGGCCGATTATGCGACGCTGAATGCCAACTACCTGATGGCCCGGCTGAGTGCCGCGGGTTTCGATGTGGCTTTCCCGGGGCGGCGCGCGACGCACGAATTCATCATTACCCTGAAGCACCAGCACAAGGAGCTGGACATCACCGCGATGGACTTCGCCAAGCGACTGCTCGACTACAATTTTCATGCACCGACCACCTATTTCCCGCTGCTGGTGCCGGAATGCCTGCTGATCGAGCCGACCGAGACCGAGACCAGGGAAGAACTGGATGGTTTCGTCGAGGCCATGATCAAGATCCTGCAGGAGGCGGAAAACAGTCCGGAACTGCTGAAGGAAGCGCCGCATACCCAGCCGGTGCGCCGGCTGGACGAAGTACGTGCCGCCAAGCAGCTTGACCTGGTCTGGCGCCCGGCAGCGGAATAGTCCTGTATACCGCGCGAAGGATGTCGGCCACGGCATCACCCGGAAGAACACGGAAAAGGAACTGCAAGGCGGGTCATTGTGTGAAACGTAAAACGTGATACGTGAAAGATGAAAGGTGCATTCAAATCGTAGGGTGCACTTTGTGCACCGTTCCTGGTGCGTGAAGCGCACCCTGCATCTGTGACGATGAGCTCCGCACCCTGGTGTATTTACGTCAGATTTGTTCGCGATCCGCTCCTGCGTCTGAACGCAGGGTGCCAATGAAAAAAGGGAATTGACATGTCTGCACTGATCTGCGGTTCTTTTGCCTACGACACCATCATGGTGTTCCAGGACAGGTTCAAGAATCACATCCTGCCGGACAAGGTACACATCCTGAATGTTGCCTTTTATGTTCCCGAGATGCGGCGTGAATTCGGTGGTTGTGCGGGGAACATCGCCTATAACCTCAAGCTGCTGGGCGGAGACCCGGTGCCGATGGGCACGGTGGGCATCGACTTCGGTCCCTACGCGGAGTGGATGGATCTCAACCGCATTGACCGGACGCAGTCGTGCTGGCTGGAAAGCTACACGGCGCAGGCCTTCATCACCACGGACATGGACGACAACCAGATCACCGCCTTTCATCCGGGTGCCATGGATGAGTCGCACCTGCACCGTGGCTTGGTGCCGCCGATGGCATCGACATCGGGATAGTCTCGCCCGACGGCCGTCAGGGCATGCTCGATCATGCAGCCAGTTCGTCGAAGCCGGCATCCCGTTCATTTTCGATCCCGGGCAGGGGCTGCCGCTGTTTGGCGGCGAGGAACTGAGACATTTTATCGACAAGGCCACCTGGGTGTGCGTCAATGACTATGAGTCGGAGTTGCTGCAGGAGCGTACCGGCATGACGCCGCATGAAATTGCCGAACAGGTGGACGCGCTGATCATCACGCTGGGCGGCGAGGGCTCGCATATCTACACCCGGCAGCAACGTATCGAGATACCGCCGGCAAAGGTGAACCAGGTCGTCGATCCGACCGGCTGCGGCGACGCCTACCGTGCCGGACTACTGTACGGTCTGATGAACGGCTTGAGCTGGGAGACCACGGGCCGCATTGCTGCGCTGATGGGCGCGATCAAGATAGAACACCATGGCACGCAGAATCACCGTTTCTTGATGGAAGAGTTCGGGGTGCGATACCGCGAGAGTTTCAGTACTGAGCTTGGGTAGGAACGGCGTGGAGGTGATAAAAAGTCGCCATCCCTGGCGGAAAGTTCTCCTTAATCGCACCACACGATGACCCTATTATGACCTTAAGTTAACCATTTGCAACTAGCTCGACTGGCCTAATACGAAGGGATTAGGCTGGATACACGAGCGCGAGCGGTGTTGTCCGCTCAGCGCTGTGAGAACAGACCCAGTTTTCTGCAGGCAACCGACGCCTCGGTACGGTTGCTGACATCAAGAATCCTGAGTATTGCCGAAATGTGGATCTTGATGGTGTGCTCGGAGAGACCAAGCTGGCTGGCGATGGACTTGTTCGAGTGACCACCCGCCATGAGTTCGAGTACATCCAGCTGCCGGGCAGTGAAGGTGTCCCGCCCGACCGGTGCACCGGCAGGCAATGAGCCGCACTCACGGCTGTTAAATAGCTCGGTTGGAATATATACTCCCCCGGACAACACCAGTTGCATGGCGCTGACCAGAACATTGTTGGCGACACTCTTGGGGATGAATCCTGCCGCGCCATGTTCGATGGTGCGTTGCATGAGGCGGCAGTCCTCGCTGGCCGAAACGACCACGACCGGAATATCGGGCCAGGTGTTGCAGAGTTCCGACAGCAACTCCAGATCGGCGACGTCAGGCAAATGCAGGTCCAGCACGATCAGGTCGATGTCGTGGTGAGCCGACATGGCAGCATGGACCTCTGCTGCGGTTGCCGCTTCTATCGTTACAAGTCTGGCAGGCAGACCGGTCAGGGTGAGCTTTAGCCCTTCGCGCACCAGACTGTGATCGTCCGCGATCAGTATTTTCAGGCTGTCTTTCAATTTATTCCCAGGTAAAAATGTAGTTATTTGTGGGTTTGATTATCCCCGCTTACTGGCTGGTGGCAATAGATTATGCCTATGAAAGTGCATGATTTATTGATCGTAAGCAAGCAAGCGGGAAAGACTGCCGGACGTGGTGAATAACCTAGTAAAAAAGTACTAATACATCTGTACTAGTAACGAACTCCCGGACTGGGGACCCGTAAATTCCCCGGCTTCAGGTAATGGAGCAGGCATTCCCCCTCTATCGCGACACCCGGCCACGTCATTCCTGCGCAGGCCGAAATCCAGAGGGTTTGAAAGCGGCCGGGTCCCCGCCTGAAATCGAGTGGATAGATTACCGTTGCAGGGTTCGTGGATGCCGGGGCGTTCCTGCAGCATGTGCAAGATGCCATAGGGCAGTGAGACGTGGAAAATAGAATGGCCACGGAATCCACGGAAGAACACGGAAAAATAAAATGCTGGTGTAGGGTGCGTTTTACGCACCAGCGGCTGATTTTATGAGAGGTGAAAAGAAAAGAAGAATAGCCACGGAATCCACGCAAGTACACGGATAAAAAACGGCGCTTCCCCAAATCGAGTGGATAGATTACCGTTGCAGGGCCGATTCATTCGGCCAACAGCTGGTTCGTGAATGGTCGAATGAATTTGACCCTACAGGTCCGATTGAGGCCAACAGCACTGCCATCAGCAGCAATGCGTCTCATCTGAATTGATGTGTTTCCTACTCAATCAGGGGCAGATCCGCCAGGGTTTATATCCCCTGGCTGTCCGTTTTTATATGTTTGATATAGCGCGGATAGTCCAGTTGCTGGACTTCCAGGCCGTCGCCGGACGCGGTGATGTCAGCAGCCGTGCCGTCAACAGTCAGTTTACAACGCACTTCGCCGCGCCACTTGATGGGTAGCGGTGCATGGTTGCGGTAGGTATAGATATTGTCGGTCAGATCGCCGCCACTGATTACACAGGGGCAATCCGGTAACGGGCCTTCCAGGCTGGCATGGCGAATGATCAGCTTGACCGCCTGCGTCCACAGCGAATCCTCGAAGGCGCCTTCCATTTCCTGGATCAGGTCGATCCTGGAAAAGTGCAGGGTCAGGGTGTCATCGTCGTGTTCGATGGACGCGAGTTGTGCGCCGGGCAGCTGCATAACCTGGGTCGTGTCGCTCATGGATTTCTTTCTCCGGTCCGTTCAATACCTGCGATGCTGATCAGGGGCTGCGGTGTGTTGCAACGAGTATTTTATTGAATTCACTTGAATCACTCACTGGCGTGCCGCAAGTCATGCCAGTACAGATATAGGCAGACGTTTGCTCTAGCGGCCGGCGTATTGCCAGTTCGCCCGGTAACCCGGTCACCGTGTCCGCTATGGCCAGGGTCAGCCGACGCGGGGCATAGACACGTGCGCTTGCGGCATGCCAGTCCGCGAGTTCGGGCTGCGTGCCGCGGATGATAATCGTCTGCAGGTCAAACAGCGATTCCTCGAGTGACGTGAGCAGGGCGCCATGACCCTGTGGCATGGATTCGATGCCGGGCCAGGCGCTCTTCAGGGTGTTTTCTGCGGCCTGCAGGTAGCGCGGGTTGCCGAGCAGGTGGCCAAGGCGTCCGAACACCTTGGCAGCGATGCCATTGCCTGCAGGTATCGCCTCGTCATGGTCGGCGCGCGGGCGCTGAATCAGTTGCTCATGGTCGTCCGAGGTAAAAAAGAATCCGCCGGCCGGGTCAGGAAAATGGGCCAGTACGGCCTCGGCGAGTTCAATGGCGAATGCCAGTTCACCATCCCGCCAGCGTGCCTGCAGCAGTTCCAGGATGGCGTCGATCAGGTAGACGTAATCGTCCAGATAGGCATTGAGGTGCGCGTGGCCATCCTTGCAAGTCGCCAGCAGGCGACCGTCACGCCAGAGCCGGTGCCTGATGAAATCGAGTGCGCGTTCGGCCGAGGCAACCCAGACCGGTTCGGCGAAGTGGCGCCCGGCAAGGGCCATGCCGCGAATCATCAGGCCGTTCCACGATGTGAGTATCTTGTCATCGCGTGCCGGCGGGATCCGCCGCGCGCGTACCTCGAGCAGGGCTGCCCGGCAGCGATCGATAACGGCCCGCACCTCGGCCGGGTCGCGTGCAAATTCCTGTGCCAGTTGCTGCGTGGTGCGATAGACATGCAAATGCCAGCGTCCTTCGAAGTTCGCCGGCCGGTCCAGTCCGTAACGACGTGCAAACAGGGGGTAGTCATCTGCTTCGAGCACGGCGCGGATTTCATCCGGCGTCCAGACGTAGTACCTGCCTTCCTCGCCCTCGGAGTCGGCATCGAGACTTGAATAGTAACCGCCTTCCGGGGCTTGCATGTCGCGCATCACCCAGCTGGCGGTCTGCCGGCAGACACGTTCGAACAGCGGGATTTTGCGTTATCGCCCACGCCTCGGCATACAGCGCCAGCAACGCGCCGTTGTCATAGAGCATCTTCTCGAAGTGCGGGATCATCCAGTGTGCGTCGACCGAATAGCGGCAGAACCCGCCTCCCAGCTGGTCGAACAGGCCGCCGTGTGCCATCTGTTCCAGGCTGAACATTGCCATATGCAGTGCGCGCCGGTCGGGTTGTCCGGTTGCACTGTGGCTGCCGGCCCAGTGCCGCAACAGGCGCTCCAGGTTGGTCGGGTGCGGAAATTTCGGCGCGTCGCCAAACCCGCCGTCACGTGCATCGAAGTTTTTTTCCAGTTGCTGGCGCGCGGCATCCAGCGGGAGTGCATTGAGGGTCGCGGTTGCTGTAGCGCTGTTCATGGTCTGCAGGGCGTCGATCAGCGAACGGTTCTGCGCGCGGATTTGCTCCGGGTGCTCAACGAGGTAATCCGTGATCCCTTGCAACACCTCGCGGAACGACGGCATGCCATGGCGCGGAGTATCGGGGAAGTAGGTGCCGGCGAAGAACGGCACCTGGTCATCTGCTGTCAGGAACACCGTCAGCGGCCAGCCGCCCGGACGCCGGGTCAGCAGCGAGTGGGCTGTCTGGTAGATCCTGTCCAGATCAGGTCGTTCTTCGCGATCGACCTTGATGTTGACGAACTGCGCATTCATCTGCGCCGCGGTGTCCGGATCCTCGAATGACTCGTGGGCCATGACGTGGCACCAGTGACAGGCGGAATAGCCAACCGACAGCAGGATCGGCTTGTGCTCGCGGCGCGCCTTCTCAAGCGCTTCCGGGCCCCACGGATACCAGTCGACCGGGTTATGTGCGTGCTGCAGCAGGTAGGGGCTGGTTTCCCCGCCGAGATGGTTGGTAAACACGTGGTCCTTGTGCATGTGGCTGAATTCAACTGCAGGGCGTTGTACTATAGACGATGCCTCCCCGGGTGTCGCGTGTCCGGCCTTATCGCACCTATATTTTATAGGGAAATCAAGTGGATCTGAGTATCGTCATACCCGTGCTCAACGAAGCGGACGGTATCGCATTATTGCTGGCCGAGATCCCCGAACAGCTGGACGGCAAGCTCGATTACGAAATCGTGGTGGTGGATGATGGCAGCACCGACAGCACATCGGCCGCGCTGCAGGCCTGTCGCGAGCAGCAGCCACGGTTGCGGCTGTTGCGTCATCGCGAACGCTGCGGCCAGAGCGCCGCGCTTGCCAGCGGGGTTACGGCGGCACGCGCGTCCTGGATCGCCACGCTCGATGGCGACGGCCAGAACAATCCTGCCGATATCATGAAACTCTATCGTGCCATGCAACAGAATCCGGACCGTATCATGCTGCTTGCCGGCTACCGGCGGGTGCGGCGCGACACCTGGCTCAGGCGAGTCTCGTCGCGCATCGCCAATGCGGTGCGTGGTGCACTGCTCTCGGACAATACCCCGGATACCGGTTGTGGCCTGAAGCTGTTTCCACGAGCCTTGTTCCTGGCACTGCCACATTTTGACCACATGCACCGCTTCCTACCGGCGCTCGTGCAACGTCAGGGTGGCACGGTACAGTCGATCGAGGTCAGCCATCGTGAACGGCAGCATGGCTATTCCAAGTACGGGGTGATGAATCGCCTCTGGGTCGGGATTGTCGACCTGCTGGGGGTCTGGTGGCTGATCCGGCGTCGTATGCAGCCTGTAGTTAGCGAGATCGAATAGCATGTCACCGGCACGCCACATACTGCATGGGCTGTTGATGATTGGCATGATGGCCTTGCTTGCCTGGCTGCTGGGCGACCTGCTGGATCGCCACTGGATCGACCGCTATGTGCGTGGCCACGGCCTGGCAGGCGAGCTGTTGTTTGTCGGCGTCTCCGCGCTGCTGATCAGCAGCGGCCTGTCCCGGCAGCTGATTGCCTTCCTGGCCGGCTACGGCTTCGGGTTTACCGGCGGTTTTCTGCTGTCCATGCTGGCTGTTACTGCCGGATGTGTGATCACCTTCTACTGCACGCGTCTGCTGCTGCGCGAGTTTCTCGCGCGGTATTTCAGCGCGCGCTTGCGCAACGTGTATAACTTCATCCGGGAACATACCTTCAGCGCGACCCTGCTGGTGCGGCTGCTGCCGGTTGGCAACAACTGGATGGTGAACATCGCGGCTGGCACCTCGGGGGTACGCAGTGTGCCGTTTTTTCTCGGTTCGGTGCTGGGCTTCATTCCGCAGATGGCGGTGTTCGCACTGGTTGGCAGCGGCAGTCAGCTCCAGCAGTTCTGGCAGATCGCCATCGCCATGATGATGTTTGTCGTGGCGGCGCTGCTTGGCGTCTGGTTGTTTGCCCGGTACCGTCGCCACTTCCGGGCGAGCGCGCAGCTCTGCCAGGAACTGCAGGATCCGACCCTGGTAAATGACCACTGAAGTGCGCAAGGCAACGGCGCGTTAACCGGCATGAGCGTGCGCATACCGTTCTGGCCCGTACTGTTGCTGTTGTGGCTGTTCGCCACGCTGGCCGGCCTGCTGGCCCGGACGATGATCCCGGTCGATGAAACGCGTTATGCCGCGGTAGCCTGGGAAATGTGGGCGCGCGGCGATTTTCTCGTGCCCTATCTCAATGGTGCACCCTACAGCCACAAACCGCCGCTGTTCTTCTGGCTGGTGCATGCCGGCTGGTGGTTGTTTGGCGTCAGCGAGTGGTGGGCGCGCCTGGTCACGCCGCTGCTCACCCTGTTGCTGCTGGTCTGTACGGCACTGCTGGCGCGCCGGCTGTGGCCAGAAGACCGGCAGGCGGCCGGGCTGGCGCCCTGGGTGTTGTTCTCCTGCCTGTTCCTGACGGGTTTCTTTCCCTGGGTGCAGATGGATATCCTGCTGACCCTGTGCACGGTACTGGTGATACTGGGTATCGTGTCCGCGGCAGAGGGGGGCTGGTCCGGCTGGCTGTTAGCGGGGTGCGCCATTGGGCTGGGCGTGCTGGGCAAGGGGCCTGTGATCCTGCTGCACAGCATGCCGGTGGCGCTGCTGGCCCCGCTCTGGAAAACAACCCGGCCGGCGCGCGGGTGGCTGGTCTGGTACCTCGGCCTGCTGGCCGCTGTCGCAATCGGCGCTGTGATTTCGCTGGCCTGGGCCCTGCCGGCGGCCGCGGCAGGCGGTGAGGCCTACCGGGCGGCGATACTCTGGGGCCAGACGGCCAATCGCATCGTGACCTCGTTTGCCCATGCGCATCCCTTCTGGTGGTATCTGCCGTGGCTGGTTGTGTTATCCGCCCCCTGGGGCCTGCTGCCCTGGCTGTGGACAGGCCTGCACCAGACCTGGCAGCGGGATGACACCGGTTTGCGCCTGTGTGCGCTCTGGCTGGTTGCGGTATTCCTGCTACTCAGCCTGGTCAGCGGCAAGCAGGCCAAGTACCTGCTGCCCGTGCTGCCGGCATTCGCCCTGCTGGTGGCAAGAGTATTGAGCCGCCTGCCGGTGCGGCCGGTGACACAGCGACCGTGGCTGCCGGCAGCCGGACTGTCAATGCTGGGGGTTGCCTTCATGATCCTCCCGATCGTCCTCGATTCGCCGCCGTGGTTGAATACCGTGCACCCGGTGTGGGGCGCGCTGTTGCTGGCCGCTGCCGTGGTGCTGGTGCTGCTGCCTCCGGCACTGCCGGTGCAGTATCCATTGCGGATGGCCGTGCTGTCCGTGGTGGCCATGGCGATAGTCGACATCGGCGTGCTGCGCATCGGGGCGCCTTCCCATGACCTGAAGCAGGCCAGCCGCTTCATCGCCTCCGCTCAGACCGCCGGCCATCCGGTGGCGACATTGAATCGCTATCACGGCCAGTTCGGTTTTTACGGGCGGCTGACCGAGCCGCTGCTGGAACTCGCGCCGTCAGAGGCGCTGGATTGGGCGCAACAGCATCCGGGCGGCTACCTGGTCATCACCGTCCCTGGCGAGTACACGCCACCGCCCGCCACACTATTTGCCCAGCCCTATAAAACCGGGTACCTTGCTATCCTCGCCGGCCGCAGTGTGGTCGAGGATCCCGGCCTGTTGCCCTGAAAACATAACCGAATGCGTTGCTAACCGTATGCCCCAGCTCAGGCTGCCCATTCTCGTGCTCAAAAAAGACGAAGACCGCCGTTTGCGTGCCGGTCATCTCTGGGTATACAGCAACGAGGTCGATGTCGTTAAAACACCGCTGACCGACTTCGAGGCGGGTGAGCCCGCCATCGTCCAGTCGGCAGCCGGCAAGGTGCTCGGCACCGCTTATGTCAACCCGCAGTCGCTGATCTGTGCACGTTTGCTGAGCCGGCGGCCCGGCGCCATTGTGAACGCAGGCTTCCTCGAGCGGCGCCTGGGCACCGCGCTGGCACTGCGCGAGGGTTTGTTCGCGCGGCCATACTACCGGCTGGCCTTCGGCGAGAGTGACGGTATGCCCGGACTGGTGATCGATCGCTATGATGATGTGCTGGTGGTGCAGATCACGACAGCCGGCATGGAGCGCGTCCGCGATGTGATCATCGAGGTACTGCAGCGGATGTTTCATCCCGCCGGAATCCTGCTGCGTAACGACAGCCCGATGCGTGAACTGGAAGGCCTGACCCTGGACAACGAGGTGCTGGGGAACGTGCCTGACACCGTCACCCTGGAAGAAGGCGGAGTCCGCTTCGAAGTGCCGCTGGGTGCGGGCCAGAAGACCGGCTGGTTCTACGACCAGCGCAGCAACCGGCAAGCACTGCACAAGTACGTGCCCGGGCGGCGGGTGCTGGATGTGTTCAGCTACGTCGGTGCCTGGGGCCTGCAGGCGGTACAGGCCGGCGCCGCCGAGGTCACCTGTGTGGATTCCTCCGCCCCGGCGCTGGATAGCCTGCAGCACACGGCGCGCGCCAATGGCCTGCACGACCGGGTACAGGTGGTGGCAGGCGATGCCTTCCAGGTGATGGGGGACATGCAGACCGAGCGCCGTCAGTTCGACGTGGTCATTCTGGATCCGCCGGCCTTCATCAAGCGTCGTCGCGACATCCGCAGTGGCGAGCAGGGCTATGCGCGGCTCAACCTGCTGGCACTGGAACTGTTGGCGCCGGGGGGGATGCTGATATCATGCTCCTGCTCGATGCTGCTCGACGAGCAGCGCTTGCAGAATATTCTGCTGCAAGCCGCCGTACGGCAGGCGCGTCAGCTGCAGATACTGGAACGCGGCTTTCAGTGTATGGATCACCCGGTACATCCGGCGATCGTCGAGACCGCCTATCTGAAGGCTTTTTTCTGTCGTGTGCCGACCTGACCGGCCGCGACGCTGACCACAGACATGCTGACCTATCCATCGATCGATCCCGTTGCCGTATCCCTCGGACCGCTGGAAATCCACTGGTACGGGCTGATGTACCTGGTTGCCTTCATGGCAGGCTGGTGGCTCGGGTTGCTGCGCACCCGGCGCCCCGGGACGTCATGGCGTGCCGCAGAAATCAGCGATCTGGTGTTCTATTTCGCCCTCGGTGCGGTGCTGGGCGGGCGTATCGGTTATACGCTGTTCTACAATTTCAGTGGGTTTAGCGCCGATCCGCTGGTGATCTTCCGGATCTGGCAGGGCGGCATGTCCTACCATGGCGGCATGCTGGGTGTGTTCGTGGCCATGTGGCTCTATGCGCGCCAAAGCGGACGTACTTTTTTCCATGTGACCGACTTCCTCGCTCCCCTGGTGCCGATCGGCCTGGGGGCGGGGCGGCTGGGTAATTTCATCAATGGCGAGTTGTGGGGACGGCCGACCGACCTGCCGTGGGGCATGGTGTTTCCCTTTGTCGACGCACAGCCGCGCCATCCGTCCATGCTCTACGAACTGCTGCTGGAAGGCGTGGTGTTTTTCCTGATTCTCTGGGTTTATTCACGCAAGCCGCGCCCCACCATGGCGGTGTCGGGCCTGTACCTGATCTGTTATGGCGTGTTCCGCTTCACGGTGGAGTTCGTGCGCATGCCCGATGCGCACATCGGTTATCTCGCATTCGGGTGGCTGACCATGGGGCACCTGCTCTCGCTGCCCATGATTCTCATCGGCCTGGTGTTTTACGCGTATGCCATGCGCCGCAGCGATGGCCAGGTCAGCTGGTAATGACAGGCATCACGCGATGAAACAGTATCTCGACCTGATGCGCCACGTGCGTGACCACGGCACCCGCAAGGAAGACCGCACCGGCACCGGCACGGTGAGCGTGTTCGGCTACCAGATGCGCTTCGACCTGGCCGAGGGTTTCCCGCTGGTCACCACCAAGAAAGTGCACCTGAAGTCCATCATTCACGAACTGCTGTGGTTTCTGCAGGGCGATACCAATATCCGGTACCTGCACGGACAACGGCGTCACCATCTGGGACGAATGGGCCGATGAAAACGGCGACCTGGGCCCGGTTTACGGCTACCAGTGGCGCTCCTGGCCGGCACCGGACGGTCGCCACATCGACCAGATCAGCCAGGTGGTCGAGCAGATCAAGAAGCAACCCGGATTCGCGGCGCCTGATCGTCAGCGCCTGGAACGTCGGCGACATCGACAAAATGGCGCTGCCGCCCTGCCATGCCTTTTTCCAGTTTTATGTGGCCGAGGGACGTCTGTCCTGCCAGCTCTACCAGCGCAGTGCCGACATCTTTCTCGGCGTGCCGTTCAATATCGCCTCCTACGCCCTGTTGCTGCATGATGATGGCGCAGGTCTCCGGGCTCGAGGCCGGCGATTTCGTGCACACCTTCGGCGATGCCCATCTGTACCTGAATCACCTGGAGCAGACCGACCTGCAGCTGTCGCGCACCCCGCGTGCGCTGCCGGTGATGCACATCAACCCGGATGTGAAAGACCTGTTCGCCTTCAACTTCGACGACTTTGAACTGGAGGGCTACGATCCGCATCCGCATATCAAGGCGCCCGTCGCTGTCTGACATGCCATGAAACTTTCGATTATTGTGGCGATGGACGCCAACCGTGTTATTGGACATGAGAACCGCTTGCCCTGGCATCTGCCGGCCGACCTCAAACACTTCAGGAAAATTACGCTGGGCAAGCCGATCCTGATGGGGCGCAAGACCTGGCAGTCCATCGGGCGGCCTCTGCCGGGACGTATCAATATCGTCATCACCCGTGATACGAACTACCAGGCCGAGGGCTGCAGCGTCGTGCATTCCATAGATGAAGCGCTGCGTGCCGCGCGTGGGCATGACGAAGTCATGGTGATTGGCGGCGCGCAGCTCTACTCCCAGGTGCTGCCGGCAACAGATACCCTGTACATCACACAGGTGGAAGGCAAATTTCCCGGGGATACCTTTTTTCCGGAACTCAACCCGCTCGACTGGCGCGAGGTGGAACGCAGCACGCATGCGCCCGACGAGAAGAATGCGCATGCCTGCAGCTTTATCAGGCTGGAGCGGGTGCGCGGCTAACGCATGCGCAGGGCCGTCCCGCAGCGTACCACTCTCAGCCGGTCTTGCGCTGCCCCGTGCACTTCAGGCTGAACCATTCCGGATTCCCGTCCAGGCGCAGCGCCGTCAGCGACCCGCCCCACAGACATCCCGTATCGAGCGGATAGATGCCCGGGTCATCACGCTTCCCCAGTGTCGACCAGTGGCCGAACACGAGCCTGAGGTTGCTGCTGGCACGCGGCAATTCGAACCAGGGGAATAATCCAGCGGGCTGGCTGCCAGGTCGCCCCTTGCTGGTGAAGTCGAGACAGCCATCGGTGTCGCAATAGCGCATGCGGGTAAAGCAGTTCACACAAAAACGCAGACGGTCCCAGCCCGTCAGGCTGTCCGTCCAGCGGTTCGGTTTGTTACCGTACATGTGTTCGATAAATGTCTCGAGCCGCGGGCCGCGTAACATGTTCTCTACTTCGTGTGCGCACTGTTGTGCCAGGGCCAGGTCCCATTGCGGGGGCAGCCCGGCGTGCACCATGGTAAACCCGTACCTGTCATCGTGATGCAGCAGCGGACGCTGACGCAGCCAGTCAATCAGTTCATCACGATCGGGTGCCGTGAGTATGGCGTCCAGGGTGTGGCTACCGTGGCCCAGCACCCGGCCATGGGCAGCGGCGATCAGGTGCAGGTCATGATTACCCAGTACAGTGACAGCGGCCGCGCCGAGTTCCCGCACGAAGCGCAGTGTTTGTAGCGATTTCGGTCCACGGTTAACCAGGTCGCCCACCAGCCAGAGCCGATCAGTCGCCGGATCGAAGTGGAGCAGGCCCAGTAGTTCACTTAGTTCATCGAAACAGCCCTGGATATCACCAACGGCGTAGACGGCCATGGATCGAATCAGTGCAGTGTGCGCGGGATCGCGAGGGTGAAGGGTGGGATAATGGCGTCAAACAAATCGCCATTCTCGGCGATCATGTGGTACTCGCCGCGCATGCTGCCGACCGGTGTCGCAATCATGGTGCCGCTGGTGTACTGGAAACCTTCTCCTGGATTAAGGTGTGGCTGTTCACCCACGACACCCTCGCCGCGGACTTCCTGGGTATTGCCGTTGGCATCGGTGATGACCCAGTGACGCGACATCAACTGGGCCGGCACGTCACCCTCATTGCGGATGGTGATGGTATAGGAGAAGACGTAGCGTTCCTTGTCAGGCTCGGACTGTCCTTCGATATAGTTCGTTTCAACTTCGATGGTGATGTTGTGAAGGTTTTCGCTGCTCATTGCCTGCATTCCAGTGTGGAAGGTTGAAGGATACGCTTTCACGCTGATTGTGACAAAAACCCGACTGCCAGAGATTGCAGCATCGGTCAATCGCTTGATGTTGATGGCTTGCAGCTGTATATTGATCAACCCTTAAGATTGAAGGGTTTTACAGTCTCGAGGAACAGACCGGTTTTGTGCGGGAGAAGCAGCAGTCGAGACGTACAAGCTGCATTGTTCGGTGTGATTTGGATCAAGCACTCGGAATGCGCCAAGGGCGGTGTGTAAGTAAATGAAAATTAATGTAAATATAATATGGCCGGAAGATGGTTACGAGTCGGGCCGTTGCCGCACGGGGTAGAAAATGTGACCGGCATCCCGGCGCTGTCAGAAGAAATTACGCATCATGTAGTCACCCGCTAACAGGCCCGTTCGTAGAGCCAACCGAGACCAGAGGTGTCGAGATGAACAGTAAATCATTCTTTTGCAAGCCAAGAATACACGTGCTGAGCTCGATGCTGCTGGGTTGCGCCTGCTGCATGCCGGCCACCGCTGCTGCGACGGATTCCATATTAAGTAAGATGCGGTTTGACCAGTTAGTCGATGGTGACGTGAAACTCGCCCCGGTAGGCCATCGTGGTGGCCTGCACATGACCTTCAAGTCCCCCGTAGAAAACAGGGATGCTTACAGTGCGGTACATGCAGACAGCCAGGGCGCTGGCACCAGTGGCATTCATCTGTCAGTGAGTATGCCCTGGAAATAACGTTCTGCTGCGCGACCTGTGCAGATTTCCTCGCTACCGACTATTAACCATGCCGCGCAGCCTGATTGGCCAGCGCGGCAAACGCATTGAGATTTAGTGTTTCGGCACGTGCTGCCGGATCAATCCCCGCCTGTCTGATTTGTTCCGCGTCCAGCAGGCCACGCAGTGTATTACGCAGGGTCTTGCGCCGCTGACCGAAGGCCTGTCGAACCAGGGTCGCAAATACGGCTTCATCGGCGACGTTCACCGGCGGTCTGGTGAACGGCTCCAGCCGTACGAAGGCAGAATCCACCTTAGGCGGGGGTGTGAAGGCCCCGGGGCCGATGCTGAACAGCGCGCTGACTTTGCATCGGTACTGCAGCATCACGCTCAGGCGGCCGTACTGACCGCTGCCAGGTGCGGCAGCCATGCGCTCCACCACTTCCTTTTGCAGCATGAAATGCATATCGCAGATACACCGGCTCTGGTCCAGCAGGTGAAACAGCAGGGGTGTGGATATGTTGTAGGGCAGGTTGCCGATGATTCTCAGCTGTGTACCGTCTGCCAGACTGCAAAAGTCGAAGCGCAGGGCATCGGCATTGTGCACAGTCAGCTCGCCAGTCGTGCGGCAAAGGTTTTGCAGTGGCTCAATAAGGTCGCGGTCGAGTTCGATGGCCGTGAGTGTGCCGGTAGCCTTGAGCAAGGGTAGCGTAATCGCACCCTGTCCCGGTCCGATCTCGACCAGCTGCTCACCCGCTCGTGGCCGGATTGCGGCCACGATCCTGTTGATAACGCCAGGGTCATGCAGGAAGTTCTGGCCGAACCTTTTCCGTGGACGGTGAGTCAAGGGGTTATCCTGGTATTAGTCATTATTAATAGTCACGCGGATTCAACTTTGAAGTGCAACGGTTAACGAAGTCCTGGTATTGAAGAAGACTTCATGGGGTGTCCGGAAGCCCAGTGATTTTCTCGGACGGTGATTGAGTTTATCCATGGCCTGTTCGATTTCACGTTCTGTGACGGTAGTCAGATCCCGGTGTTTCGGAAAGTACTGCCGAATGAGGCCATTGGTATTCTCGTTCAATCCACGCTCCCAGGAGGCATAAGGATGCGCGAAATAGATGCGTGTCTCAAGGTCAGCGGCCATACCTTCATGGTCGGCGAATTCGCGGCCATTGTCATAGGTGATGGTATGCACCCGGTCCTTGTACGGGGTAAGTCCTTGCGCGACGGCATTACGGACGGCCTCAGCCGTCTTGCGGAGAACGGCCCGGATAACCGTGTACAGCGATTTGCGCTCGACCAGCGTCACCAGGGCGCCCCGATGGCCCTTGCCGATCACCGTGTCACCCTCCCAGTCACCAAAGCGCCGCCGGGTATCGACAATGGCCGGGCGCTCGTCGATCGAGACCTGGTTGGGTATGCAGCCACGCCGGTCATAGAGGCCATAGCGCTTGCGCCGCGCCTTCTGGCAACGCAGGGAACGGTACAGGTCGCCGCCTGAGCGCTGGTCTGCGTAGACGTACTGGTAGATCCACTCATGGCTGATAGACACCCCTTGTTCCTCTGCGAGCCGGCCGACAATCTGCTCCGGACTCCATTCCTCGCGGATCAGTGCCTCGACTTGCTGCCAGACCGGATCACCGATACGGGGTTGGGCCTTGTCGTCGACGCGCCAGTGCCAGATGGTGGGCCTGTTGGGGCCGGTAGCCTTTCAGACCCCGATTCCGGCGCAGTTCCCGGCTGATGGTCGACTTGTCTCGATCCAGCAGTTCGGCAATCTCTGCCTGGCTATATTCGGCTTTCTTCAGGATGTAAATTTGGTATCGTTCCTCTTGGGTAAGCTGCGTGTAGCTCATCGGTGCTCCTCTTGCTTGGCGGTGAGAAAAGCCACGATACTACCGCAGCTTGCCCTCTGACCGACCAGATAGAGTTGCACTTACAAATTGAATTCACGTCAGTTATGAATGGCGCAAATGAAATTTATCCACGCAAACCTTCCAGTTAGAACCATAGTGGGTGCGATTACAATTCGCATCGATATTCGCAGCGGTAATTTTCGAAGGAAGCTATTGCTGACGCGATAATATCATTTGTTGCAATCCGGAATTGGCACGCAGTTGGTATAAGTATCTAATCCTCATCGATCTTCGAATCGGTAATAAATGATGAGAATTGATTGCTTGTTATGGTAATACGATGGTAGTCACCCACAATGCCCTGGTCGCAATCGGTTCACCTACGGTATGCCAATTACCTGCTAACTCCGGCCTTCGTTGGATACATAGAGAGGCTCATGGCAGGCGAAAGGGCGGCCCTGCGGGTTAAAGGTTATGTGCAATCATTTGACTACGACACTTAAAGCACACAGGATGTCTGCAATCCATGCTGGACTTCGTTTAAGGCCCGGTGCCATCGTGGCGCGCGCTTTTACGCACACTACGCCCGAGCCGCCCGCCACTGCCCCGGTAGACCGGTCGCGGGCGCCCGGCGGTGCGTGCTTACCAGAAATACACCAGCACTACTCCGCCCAGAATCAGGCGGTACCAGGCGAACGGCGTGAAACTGTGGTGCGCAATGTAGTGCAGCAGTGCCTTGACGGCGAGCATGCCGGCGAGAAACGCGGCCACAAACCCGGCCGCGAAAATCGGCAGGTCTGCGGCATGCAGCAATGCCCAGTTCTTGTAGACGTCGTAGGTGGTGGCGGCAAACATGGTAGGGATGGCCAGAAAGAAAGACAGCTCGGTGGCAGCAGTGCGCGACAACCCGAAGACAAGACCACCCATGATGGTGGCACCGGAGCGCGACACGCCGGGGATCATGGCAACACACTGCGCCAGGCCGACCTTTAGCGCAACGGGCCAGCGCAGATCGTCGACGCTCTCCACGGTCTGGCGCCTCTGGTAAACGTTCTCGACATACAAAATCACGAACGCTCCGACTATCAGGGCAACGGCAACTGTGAAAGGTGAAAAAAGATAGGTCTTGATCACCTTGTGGAATGCCAGGCCAAGCAGCAGCGCGGGCGCAAACGCAACCAGCAGGTTTATGGCGAAACGTCGCGCGGCCGGGTCGGAGGGCAGGCCGCTGACCACCCGGGTGATCTTGCGTCGATACACGAAACACACGGCAAGGATTGCGCCGAGCTGAATGGCAATGTCGAAGACCTTCGCCCTTTCGTCGTCAAATTCCAGCAGACTTCCCACTATGATCAGGTGCCCGGTACTGGATACCGGCAGGAACTCGGTCAGTCCTTCCACAAGCCCCAGAATCAACGCCTTGATCAGCAGATAGAGATCCATATATCAGGCCACCTTATAGTCAAGGCCGCGGACGGTCGACATCGCGCGCGCCACCTGGCAAAGCCACAAGTCAGACCGCGGCACGCACTTGGGCAGCACCTTCCCAGACCATCTCGAGCGCGATGTAAAGGATGACCAGCAGCCCGAGGTATGCAATCCAGCGATGTCGGATCAGCAGCCGCGCCATCAGCGTCGCTGCCAGCCCCATCAGGGCCACTGACAGGGTCAAGCCCACCACCAGCACCCAGGTATGCTCGCGTGCTGCCCCGCTCACCGCCAGCACGTTATCAAGAGACATGGAGACGTCGGCTACTATGATCTGTGTCACCGCGTCTCGAAAGCGCTTGGGCTGGTACGATCCAATTTGCACGCCCTCCAGTGCCGCTTCGCCCTGGACTTCCTCCGCCGGTTTGCGCAATTCGCGGAACAGCTTCCAGGCAACCCACAGCAACAGCAGACCGCCGGCTAGCAGCAGCCCGACAATCCTGAGCAACTGCGAGGTGATCACAGCGAACAGTAGCCGCAACACGGTGGCGGCAATGATACCCGCCAGGATCGCACGACGCCGGTGCTCGGCGGGCAGACCGGCTGCGGCCATGCCAACGACTATGGCGTTGTCGCCGGCCAGGACCACGTCGGTAAGAATCACCGTGCCAAGCGCGCTCAGTTCTGCAGGGCTGACCGAGGTGAGGATGCCCATCCCGGGCACTACTGTCATAATGTCCACTGTAGTCCTGGCTCTGGTGTTTTATCGCAGCCAGCCACGCGACGGGCCCTGTACGTTGTCGCCTGGCCGGTCCTTCTCGGCTCCGTCGCGCTTGCGCCTGCCGCGCCGGTCGCGCGGCGCGTCCACCAGCATCGGCATGATGATGAGCGGCACACTGCGCAGGTGCAGGCGCCGCTGCAGCGCCAGTGCAGTGTAATTGTGCAGCTGGCGGGTCACCAGGTTTTCGCGCCGGAACACCAGCGTGCCGGCAAAAAACAGACTGCCGGGAAAACGCTCCAGCACCTGGTTGGCAACGTCCATCGCGGCGGCCACCGGGTCGGTGCCGTAGGCGGCATAGCTGGTGGCCGCCAGTCCCTGAGCGTGACAGAACCGTTCGTAGTGCGTGAGCAGTCTATCCACGCCACGTTGCAATCGCTCTATAGCCGCGTCTTCCTTGATGCGCGTGGTGTCGACTTCGCCGACGCTGACAAACACGAAGTTGCGGAAACGCCCCGGGAACAATCGTTCGATGTTGAGCAGGGTATGTATCCCGATGCCGCGCTGACTGGACACGAACAGCACCGCGGCCGGTTCGCCTTCGCGCACCTCCACTGGCACCGGTTTCCCCGCCGGCGGAATGGCTCCGAGGACTTCATCCAGCTGGCGCAACTGGGCGCGCACCCGGCTGTAATGCCCAGCGATCAGCGTGCAACCCAGCATCATCAAGGCAATCAGCAGCAATGCAACCCAGCCGCCGTCAAAAAAGCGCGCCACCAGCATGACCAGGAAAATGGTCGCCGTGATCAGCAGTCCGGCCCCCGACAGCAGCACACGCCACCACCAGCCGCGTTCCCGGTGCCGCAACCAGTACACCACCAGGCCGAGCAGCGTCAGCGAAAAGGTGAGAAACACGCTGATGCTGTACAGCACCACCAGCAGATCAACTTCGCCACGGCTCCACAGCAGCACCGCCAGCGCCCCGAGGCCCATCAGCATAATGCCGTTCTTGGTCACCAGGCGATCCGACAGTTCGGCGTAACGGTGCGGCACCCAGTGATCGGTCGCCATGTTGGCGAGCGTGGTGGGCCCGCCCAGAAAACCGGTGTTGGCGGCCACGAACAGCAGACCGGTCTCGAACAGCAGGGCGATGACCAGCAACCAGTGCCCGGTATCGAAGCCATACCACTGCCAGTCGGCCAGCACCGCGCCGAACACCACCGCGTTCAGGGTCTGCCCCTCGACCGGGCGGGCATCCCACAGCAGGTACAGCAGGATGATGCCGCCGGCCGTGAACGCCAGCGATGCCGGCCATGTAGAACATGGTCCACTTGCCGGTGCGCACGCGCGGCTCGCGCAACAGGTTGACGCTGTTGGACACCGCCTCGATGCCGGTATAGGTGCCGCCACCGATGCCGTAGGCGCGAATGAACAGCGCCACCACGAACAGCCAGCCGGTCTCGGCAGACAGCTGGCTGGCCTCCGCTACACTGGTCGGCCACAGCGCCGTAATATCCTCGGCGTGACGCCCGATGCCGTAGACGATGAGAAAGGCGTGCGTGGCGACGAAGCCGATGAAAACCGGCAACAGAATCTTTATCGACTCTTTGGCGCCACGCAGGTTGAGCACCACCAGCAGCACCAGCAACAGCGCCGCCACTTCGAGCTTGAGAATATCCCAGGATTCCGGCAGAAAGCTGAACAGGGCGTCGACACCGGCCGCGATGGAAATGGCAATCGTCAGCACATAGTCGATCACCAGCGCCACGCCCGACACCAGGCCCGTGCGGGGTCCCAGCAGCCGGGTGGCGACCTTGTAGCCGCCACCACCGGTCGGGAACAGCTCGATGACCTGGTTGTAGGAAACCGCGATGACAAATACGGTGACGGCTGTGGCGATGGCCAGAAACAGCGCCAGCTCGGTGTGCGTGCCGAGCGCCTTGAAGGCTTCTTCCGGACCGTAGGCGGACGAGGAAAGGCCGTCGGCACCCAGTCCCACCCAGGCGAGGAAGGCGACCAGGGTGATGTGCTGGCGGGTCTCCGGGGCCATCGGATCACGCGGCGGGCCAACCAGCCAGCGCAGCATGCGTTCGTGCAGGGATGCCCTCGCCGTCATTGGCGCTGCTCGCTGCATGGGGCTGCGGCGGCTGGCTCGCGTTCGCTCGGCCGATCAGTCGGGGGACTTTCGGATATCACCCCGGCAGCGGCGGATTCAGGGGCCGCCATCCGTCTTGCCATCCGGCCGTTTTGCCGGAGCGAGGTTGGCGCGCGTGACGCCCGGCCGCAGTGCCAGCGGGCTGGCCACATACATCGAGGACAGGATGCCGACGATCAGTGCCAGCGAAAACCCGTGTACCACCTGGCCGCCGAAGAAATACAAGGCCACTACTACCAGCAGCGTGGTTACGCCGGTCATGATGCTGCGTGACAGGGTCTGGTTGATAGCTGCGTTCATCACGTCGGCGACAGTTCCTGTGCGAATCAGATGGAAGTTCTCGCGGATGCGGTCGAGCACCACGATGGTGTCGTTCAGGGAGTAACCGATCACGGCCAGCACCGCCGCCAGCACCCGCGTGCTGAGTTTGGCACTGTCCTGAGCGGCATGCGGCGCCAGCCTAACCATAACCTCGCGCGGCGAGCAGCCCCGCCATAAGCCGGCGCTTGCCCATGTAATCGATGGGCGTTTCGGTCTTGAATAGCTCTATGGGTGTTGCCACGGGTGTGCGACGAGAGCAGGTTGCGGACGACTCCGGGTATGGAGTCACTTGATACAACTCCGAGTGGCGCAGCACGCTACGCCTGTTTCAGGGTAGCGTCAATACGTCCGCGAAAAACTTCCGCCGCCGGCTGGCGGCCCCTAAATGGATTTGCCCACACAAACCATACAGTTGGAATCATGGTGGGTGCGATAACAACTCGCATCGGTCAAAAAAGATTCGTGTTCAATATTATCACTACGCATAGTGCCGCACTGGTTGGCGTCTGATAGTCGCGGCTAAACTGCCAGTTCAACCCATACTCGCTCTACAGGGGGCATACATTCCCTGGGCGTTGAAACGATAGCTTGACCATGCGTAGTCCGACGGATGCGCCACCATACGGGCGCGAACCGGATTCAGCTCGATATACCCGTAACAGGCAAGCACGTACTCTCATCCTGGGCAAGGCAGGAGCGGAAGCGTCCATCCCGCAACGTGCCGCTGCGCCGATAGGTACGGATGATGTACTGCACATGGCGTTGCCCCATGTACTCTATCCTCAGACCAGCGTTCTGCGCCTGCTCCGGCGCGACTAGCAGGTGTACATGATTGGTCATCAGGCGCCAGGCGTGAATGCGGCAGCCATGCTTGCGCGCCTGTTCACCCAGGGCTTGCAGATAGCGACGGTAATCCGCCCCGGTGTAAAAAGTGGCCTGCCGGTTATTCTCCTTCTGGATGATATGCCAGCGGATACGCGCCACAGCCAGATGTGCTCGTCGCGGCACCTGTGACCTCCTTGCCTGTGTTGCACATCCTGACTGCTACGCGCAGCCTGTTTCTTCTTGGCAGGAATATCTGTCAGACAACGACAAGCAAAAGACCGGGAAATCGCGGTCTGTCCCCGATTTGCCTCCAGGGATAGACTCGCATCGCATCCTTGACCTGCTGCACGGTCGCCTCTATGCCGTTTTCTCCCACGAAGCACGAACAAGCTGCATGGTCCTCGATACACGCATCCAGCGATTAGCTGCGAGCTGCGCCTGAACGCGGTACCCCATCCCGGGTGCGGGTGGATCACCCGGCCAGGGAAATCCGGCAGGATTTCAGATCGTACTGGCTGCGCTATCACGACGGTTGCCATTCACGGAGGGCTTGCCAGGTGCGGTTTTCATCTGCAGCAGGCGGGAGCCGGGTTTGGTTTAAGGCAGGGTAAGCCATGCATGCGAACGGCCGGGATGTCCAATTTGTTTACAGGGGTGCGCTCTGGGGTCGGCACCGCCTGATTATAATAAAATGCCTATAAAACAGTGCAATAGGGTTCATGTGGCATGTGCCACAACATCGTCGCTGTCGACTGAGTTTACATTTGATCCGCCGAGGGCGTCGTGTATACCTGGCGCCTGAATTTAACTGGCAGATTAATAATAGGAAAAAATTATTGGTATGAATCCTGCTTATTTTTAATGCAGAACTGCAGCTCAGCAGTCTACCGATCAGCGTTTTGCACACGGAATTTGCTGGCGCGGATCGTGAGGGTATGCCTCGGCAGGCAGACTGCGGGCAATGAGCGTAAATACTATAAAACAACGCATTAAGGTGCACCTGACGCGACGCAGGGATAGCAGATGTATAAGCAAATTCTGAATGTAGTGACAGCGCTGGCTCTGGCGGGCTTCTCCGCGGGGCACGTTTGGGCCAACAACGTGGGGCTGGGCCAGCCCAATCCGGTTGTAGTGACCACCCAGCCGACGGTGGAAATTAACGTTCTGGGTACGAATTTCACGGATGAAGTAGATGCGGCCGGCTTCACAGTCAGGTGGGACCCAGCAATCCTTCAGTACAACTCGACCACGGTAGCTTCAGCCTGGGCTTCGTCTAGTATCAACGACGCCAGTGCCGCTACTAGCGGTGTTATCGATTGGATTTTCTTAGATCTTCCGTTGGGCGAAAGTTTGATCGGGGACTTTGCCCTTGTTGGTTTGCGTTTCAGCGTGATCGGTGCTCCCGGTTCCAGCACGACCATCACGATCTCGGATATCTGCCTAGGATGTGGATTTTACCGGAACGGTACTCTTGTCGCCGCGACCTATGTGCCGGTACCACCTGCCGCCTGGCTGATGCTGTCGGGCCTGCTGGGCCTGGCCGGTGTTGCCCGCCGCCGCAGCAGCTGACATTGTTTCCATATGGTTTCGCGAACATTGACTGATGTCGATGCCTGCCATCGCGCCTGACCAGCCCGTGATGCGACGCGCCCTGTCTCGACACACCGGTTGACGTCCGCTCGGCGCGGCATCCGGAATCCTGATCGCTGCAACGACCACACGCAATTCGCGCCGGCATTACATCACGCAGCCCGTCAGGGCCGACCGAACCTGGCGTTAGCATTACTTGCCCGTATTCTCCCTGCAGTATGTTCAGTTATCACCAGCAGCAACCTTGGTGACCAGGCAGGGTTTATCCAGACACTCGTTTACCTCGATGGTGACGTGCGACAGCCAGTGAAAATTCCCCAGCAGCTGCTTGTAGTGTTGCGTAGTTTGCGGGGCGTGCGTGACGAGTGAAATGATCGCTGCAAAGTCGTTTGCGCCGATTCTCCAGACATGCAGGTCGGAAATCCTGTTGTCGGCATCATGCTCGATGGCCTCCCGAATCGCATCCTGGTGGGCACGGTCAATGCTTGCATCCAGCAGGATCGGGCCGGTTTGCGTGAGCAGTCCCCAGGACCAGCGGGCAATGATAATTGCCCCGACCGTGCCCATTACCGGGTCGAGCCAGGTCCAGCCCAGAAACTTGCCGGATACCAGGGCGGCAATGGCCAGCAGCGAGGTCAGTGCATCCGCGAGTACGTGCAGGTAGGCTGCACGCAGGTTATGGTCGTGTTGATGCTTATGCTCGTGCTCATGCCCGTGCCCGTGTTCGTGCGTGTGGCTGTCTTTCAGCAGCAGCGCACTCACCACATTCACCAGCAGACCGATACAGGCGACGACGATGGCTTCGTCAAAGTGGATCGGGTGTGGAACGATCATGCGCGCCAGCGATTCCAGCAGCATGACCAGGGCCACGACCGCGAGTGCCACTGCGCTGGTATACCCGCCCAGCACGCTGACCTTGCCGGTACCGAAGGAATAATCGGGATTGTCGGCATTCCGCCGCGCGTAGCGGTAGGCGAAGATAGTGATCATGAAGGCAGCGACATGCGTACCCATGTGCCAGCCATCGGCCAGCAGTGCCATCGAGCCGAACAGGCTGCCTGCGGCGATTTCCACCACCATGGTGATTGCCGTCAGTATCAGGACCAGACCCGTGCGTCGCTCCCCCCTGGCATTCTGCAGCGAGAAGTCGTGATTATGCTGCAGCTTTTCCAGGGTGCGGCTATGCAGTTCGTTGCCGGTGCGTCTGTGTTCAGGCATCGGTCATGCCTCGCGGGGCAGCGCTGTTTGGCGCAGTACCCGGGTCAGGCGTCGTGTATTCATACTCGCCGCGCCATCTCTGCGGCATAACGCAGGGCGACCTGCAGGCTGCCGGTATCTATCCGGCCGCTGCCGGCAAGTTCCAGCGCCGTACCGTGGTCAACCGAGGTGCGGATGATGGGCAGGCCGAGCGTGATATTGACGGCACGGCCGAAGCCGACATGCTTCAGGACCGGCAGCCCCTGGTCGTGGTACATGGCCAGGATGGCGTCACAGGCTGCGATGCTGTCCGGGGTAAAAACCGTGTCGGCCGGCAACGGACCGGCGAGATCCATGCCAGCCGCCCGCAGCTCGTTCAGTACCGGGGTGATCACCTCGATTTCCTCGCGGCCGAGGTGACCGCCTTCGCCGGCATGCGGGTTGAGGCCACACACTTTGATGCGCGGCCTTGAGATGCCGAAGCGGGTCTGCAGGTCGTGGTGCAGTACGTGCAGCACGACGCTGCAGGCGCTCTGCGGTTATCAGCGCGCTGACTTCTGCCAGTGCTACATGCGTGGTAACCAGTGCGACGCGCAGTTTGCCGGCGGCAAGCAGCATGACCGCGTTGCCGGTACCTGTTGCGGCGGCCAGGTATTCGGTATGGCCGCTGAACGGGATGTTGGCATCGTTGATAATTGCCTTGTGTACCGGTCCGGTGACCAGCGCGGCAAAGCGGCCATCCAGGCAGCCGGCCACTGCGGTATCCAGTGTGTCGAGTACATACTGAGCGTTGCTGCTGTCCAGTACGCCGCACTGTACCGGGGCGCGTAATGCCACCGGGGCGACACAGTACTCATGTGTTGCTCCCGGTCGCAGCGTGCTGTCAGGATCGAAGGTGCGAACATGCGCCGGCAGCCCCAGCCGGGCGGCACGTGCTGCAAGCAATTCCGGATCACAGACGTAGACCACCTCGAGATCCGCAGGCAGGTGCGGTTGCACCAGCAGGCACAGGTCAGGCCCTATGCCGGCCGGTTCACCGGGCGTGACGGCTATACGCATTAGCAGAGCGGCCAGGACAGCACGCGTCAGCTTTCGTCGACGCGGAATTCCACATACGCCTCATCGCGCAGGCGCCGCAACCAGAGCAGCAGTTCCTCGTCATACTTGCGCGAATGGATCAGGTTTTTTATGCGGTTGCGTTCGAACTCTTCCGTGTCATCGTGATCGCGATATTCCTGAACCTGGATCAGATGCCAGCCGAAACGTGTCTGTACCGGTTTACTGATTTCGCCGGGGGCGAGCTGGTTCATGGCATTTTCGAAGTCGGGCAAAGTGTCGCCCGGGCTGAGCCAGCCGAGGTCGCCGCCCTTTGCTGCTGACAGTGTGTCCTGTGAATTGGAACGGGCCAGTGTCTCGAAGTCTTCACCCGCGCGCAGGCGCATCTCCAGCTGCTCGATGCGGATACGATTATCTGCGTCGCTGTGCAGGTCATCTGTTTTAAGCAGGATATGACGCGCGCGTGTCTGGCGCATGATGTGACGCTCGTCGCCGCGTTTTTCCAGCAGCTTGATGATATGAAAGCCACCCGGGCTGCGAATGAGGTCGGAAACGTCGCCCGTCTGCAGGGTCTTCAACGGTTCAATGAACAGCTCGGGCATCTGACCCAGACTGCGCCAGCCGATGTCACCACCTTCCAGTGCGGTCTGTCCGTCCGATTCGGCAAGCGCGAGTTCGGTGAAATCGGCATTTGCACGCAGGCGCCGGAGGATGGCGGTGGCGCGCTGCTCTGCCGCCTGGACCTGCTCCGGACTGGCAGCTTCGGGTATCGCGACCAGTATATGGGCGAGGTGATATTCCACGTCGCCCGTGCCGCTGGCCTTGAGGGTGGCTTTGAGGTTGTCGACTTCCTGGTCTGTCACCCGGATGCGGCTGCTGACCATCTGCCGGCGCAGTTCCTGGATCAGCAGCTGCTTGCGCAGATCCTCGCGGAAAGCCGCATAGCTGAAACCGTCGCGCTCGATGACGGCGCGAAAATCGGCAACCGAGAGCCCGTTGTTCCGTGCCAGGTTCTGCACCTCGCTGTTCAGTCTGCTGTCATCGATCGACATGCCATTGACCTCGGCGAGCTGCAGTTGCAGTTTCTCGAGCACCAGGCGTTCCAGCACCTGTCGTTCCAGCACGCTGCGTTCCGGCAGCGGGGTACCCTTGTCGCGTAGCTGGGCCATAATGCTGGCGAGGGCGACATCCAGCTCACTGGATACAATGATGCCGTCATTGACGATGGCGACAATTCGGTTCAGCGGGCCTTGCTGCTGCACAGGCGGGGGCAGTGCGGGATCATCAACGGCGGTCACGGTGCCGCTACCCAGGGTAAGGAGCACCAGGGCGGCCAGGAATCGGGGGTATTTCATAGCATCAGGTCGGAAACATCAGTTGTCGGATTGGTAACCAAGAATACCACGTTCGAGCGCGTCATCGAGTTTGGTTCCGAGCATGCCGAGGCCCTTGAACTCCAGTTTCAGGAACACGGCGGTGGTACGTGCAGTGCCATCGTTGTTGACATAGTTGCGGGCCAGCAGCTGGACACCCCAGCAGCAGCGCTCGTATCCAAGACCGCCCAGGACTTCAATAGTTTCATTGTCCGCGACATCATAGTACCAGCGGCCAACCATGTGCCAGGCGCGACTGATGGGCCACAGGAAAGACACGTCGGTCTGTTCCTGGATGCCGTTACGGAAGCGGTAGCCAAGATTGATGAGCTGGCGTGGGCCGAGGCGGTATTGCAGGTGGTAGTTGTTGCGCTCGGTGCGGGAGTCGTGCGGGTTCCAGAGCACCTCGCCATGTGCCGTCCAGTGGTGCGTCAGTGACAGTGACAGTTCGCCGATGATGTCAGAGCTGGAATTCAGGGCCGCGGTATCGCCCGGGAGGGTTACCGTACGGTCCCGGAAGTAGAGCAGCGAACCGATACTCATGCCGAGCAGCTGCCGGCCGCTGGCAGGATCGAGGAAGCGCGTGGTCAGTGCGAGTGCCAGCTGGTTGGCATCGCCCATGCGGTCCGGCCCGTTGAAGCGGTTTTCGCGGAACAGCGTCCAGAAATTGAAATCGTAGTTGCCGGTATCGAATACCGGCAGGTTTTGCTGGTCCCTTTCCGGCACATAAAGGTAGAACAGACGCGGTTCCAGGGTCTGTATGTAGGGATTGTCACCCCAGCTTCCATTACGCTCGAAGAAACTGCCGGCATCGAAACTGTACACCGGCGTCGTGCGGGTCGGATTGTCCTCCAGGCCGGGATCGACATTACTCAGCGCATAGGCGGTATGGCGTACGCTGACCGCCGGCTCGACATACCAGGCAGCACGGCGCAGCGGCAGGCTGAGGCGCGGCTGCACGTCGAAGCGGGTACCTTTCACAAGGGTAGTGTCGCTGTGAGTAAAGTAGTTGAGTTCCGCCAGTGCCGTGGTGCGCAGACCCATGAAGCGCTGTGTCGGGCTGAACTCATAGACGATTTGCGGCACTTGCCGGTAGGGGCGGTCGTCCGGTGCCAGCGTGGTGTCCAGGTTCTGGAAGTCCTGTACGGTGATGCCCATATTCCATCCACGCCCGTGCCAGATGGCATTCGCTGTGCGCTCGAGGCTGGTCTGGCTGGAGGACACCAGGTCATTGCCGAGATCTCCGAAATAGAAGGAGTCGGACACGTCGCTGGCCTCGATGCGGGTTTCCAGTCGGGGTCTCGGATTGGCGTTGTGACGCAGGCTGACAAAACGGCGATCCTCGTTGCCGAACTTGTCGTCCGACGGCAGGTACTCCGCGGTCAGGGTGCCGTTGCTGTGCGGAGTCAGGAAGCGGAACTTGCCGCCCAGCATGGTGCCGCGGTCACTCATGATGCGCGGGGTAATGATGAGGTCGCGGTGAGGTGCGATGTTCCAGTACCAGGGGATACTCACATCGATACCGGTTTCATCGGTGGTGCCGATCTTCGGAAACAGCAGGCCGGACTTGCGCCTGTCGTCCAGGGGGAAGCTGATGTAGGGTGTGTACAGGATCGGTACGCGCATGAAGGCTATCTTGGCGCCACGCGCGGTGACGGTGCCGTCGTCGTGGTCGATTTCGACCTCGTCGGCCGACAGCAGCCAGTCCCGGTTGCCGGGCGCGCAGGTGGTATAGGTGGCCTTTTCCAGGCGTTGCCGTTTTGCGCCTTCCAGGCTGAGCAGGCTGGCGCGGCCGCGTGCGTGCTGGTTGGGCAAGGCGTAGACAATACCGTGCAGGGTGCCGCGTTCTTCCTCGGACTGCACCAGCGCCGAGTCGCCGGTCACCAGCAGGTCGGGACCCGTGAAACGGATACCACCGCTGGCTTCGATCTCGCCGGCCTGCTGCCGGTAGATGATGTCACTGGCCTGCAGCTGGCGGCCGCCGTAGCGGATTACGGCATCACCGCTCAACGTGATCACGCGGTCGGCGCTGGCGGCCGCGCTGTCCGCCTCCAGGTCGATCGTACCCGGCTCTTCGCTGTCTGCACTGATGGCCATGTCGGTCTCCAGTGAGATCGATGGACACAACGCCCAGCGATCTGGTTTGCCGGTACCGGCGGCGGCCACCGGTGCAGTTTGTGCGGCCGTGTCGGCCACGTCAGCCGGCGGTTGCACGGCGGGCACCGGCTCGGGTGTGGGGAGTGGCTCCATGGGTCCCGGGTGTGGCGTGGGATCGACCGCTAATTCGCCATCGACCGATTCGGCCAGGAACACCGGCACCGTTGCCGGTGTCTCACCGGCAGGGCAATCCCACCGTCCGTCCGCCAGCTGGCTGCAGTCCCAGGCCGCGCTGGCCGGCAACTGCTGTATCACCAGCAGGACCAGAACCGACAGCGGCAGTAGGCGCAACGGGTTCATGTCCCCGGTTTCCGGCCTGTTCGGTAGGGTGACGGAAATCTCGGCAGGCAGATGCGCATACAGGAATCGTATCGTACTTGAAATTCACCGGGCCGGCCGGATGGCGGACGCGAGCTAAAATCGCATAGAATGGCCCCACTTTCAAACAATTTATAATCAGTGTGTTAGCTATCAACTCATCACTTCAGCGCTACCTCCTACTGGGCCTTCTCGCGCTCGCAGTACTGCTGATACTAACGGCGCCGGAGCAGGAGGCCGAGCTGCGCGAGGTCGTGCCCACGCGCGTCAAAGTCGTGACGGTCGCATTGCACGACCTGGTGCCGGCCGAGACGGTGAGCGGGCGGCTGGAACCTGCACGCAAGGCATCGCTGCATTTCGAACTGGCCGGACAGGTGGCCACCCGGGCCGTCGAGCCCGGCCAGGCGGTAGCGGCCGGTGACCTGCTGCTGGCGCTGGCGGCCGGTGACTACCGCGACGCGCTGGCCGAGGCCGAGGCCCAGCTCGCGCAGGAACAACGCAACATCCAGCGCGACCGCGAGTTACTCAAGCTGGCGCGCCAGAACTACGCGCTGCAGAAAAACGACCTCGACCGCCTGGAGCAGCTCGGAGCGGAATCGCTGGTCTCAAAATCGCATCTCGATGAAGTGCGTATCCAGCTGATCCGGCTGGAATCCGAGGTCGCCCAGCTCAAGGCCAGCACCGCCTCGGCGGATGCGCGCCTGGCGCTGAAGGAGGCCGCGCGCAATCGCGCCGCGCGCAACCTCGAACGTACGCAGTTGCTGGCGCCGTTTGCCGGCACCGTCAACCGCGTGGATGGCCAGATGGGCGATTACGTCACTCCCAACCAGCAGATCGTCGACCTGGTCGACGCGGCCAGCCTGGATATGTACGTCGAAGTGCGTGGCGACGTGATGGCGTCTCTCGCCCAGGGGCAGGCGGTCGAGGTCGAGGTTGGCGGCAACTCGCTGCCGGGCGAGGTGATCGCCATTCAGCTCGACCCGGACCCGGTGACGTTCACCCACGCCCTGCGGGTACGCCTGGCGGGCAAGGCCGCGCGCCCGGGCCAGGTGGCGCAGGTGCGCCTCCCGTTGCAGGCCCTGCACCAGGTGGTGGCCGTGCCGGCCACGGCAGTACTGTATGAGGAAGGCCAGACTTTCGTGTTCCGGGTCAACAACGACACGCTGGAGCGGGTCGAGGTAGTACTCGGTCACCGCGTCGGCGAGTGGCAGGAAATCCGCCATGGCATCGACCACGACGAGCTGGTCGTGGCGCGCGACGTCGCGGCGCTCAGCGACGGCCAGGTTGTGAGCGTCGACCGCCTGCCCGTGCCGCAACCGGCGTCCTGAACGATCGTCAGCGCCGCCGATGTCACTGATCCGCTTTTCCATCAACAATCCGCTGGTCACCAACCTGCTGCTGGGTATTGTGATGATCCTTGGCGTGCTGGCGTGGAAGGCCATGCCGCAGGAGATGTTCCCGACCGTCGAGCTGGACGCGGTCAGCATCAGCGTCATCTTCGAGGGCGCTTCACCGGAAGAGGTCGAGCGTCAGGTCACCATGCCCATCGAGGAAGAGTTCGAGGGCATGCCGGAGATCGACGAAATCACCTCGACCAGCAGCGAGGGGGCGACCTCGATCATGATCAAGCTGAAGTCGGGTGCCGACGTCGACCAGTACATGCGCGACGCACAGACCGCGCTTGACCAGGTGACCGACCTGCCCGAGGAGGCGGAAGAGCCGGAGCTGGTGCGCGTGAAGGCACGCTTCCCGGTGATCAGCCTGAGCCTGTACGGCGAGGTATCGCGCGGCTTCCTGTACGAGCAGGCCGATCTCATCAAGGAGCGCATGGCAAAACTGCCGGGCGTCGCCAGCGTCGGTGCCGCCGGCGACCGCGAATGGGAGATCTGGGTCGAGGTCAACCCGTTCGAGCTCGCCGCACACGGCGTGTCACTGAACGAGGTGCTCGCGGCCGTACGCGGCAACCTGCGCGACCTGCCGGGCGGCTCGCTGAAGGCGCGCGAGGGCGACATCCTGCTGCGCGGCAAGGGCGTGGCGCCGCAGCCCGAGGACATCGCCGCCATCGCGGTGCGCGGCAATGACAGCGGCGGGCAGCTGCAGCTGGGCGAGATCGCGCATATCCAGCTGCGCCTGGAAGAGGCGCGCACCCTGGGCCGCTTCAACGGCCGTCCCTCGGTCAACCTGACCGTGACCAAGACGGTGGATGCCTCGACCATCGACGTGGCGGACGCGGTGCGCGCGTTTGCCGCGCAGCTGCGGACCGAGTTACCGCCGACCGTCGAGGTTGGCCTGTTCAACGACCTGTCGGTGTACGTCAAGAATCGTCTCAACACGGTGAAGTCGTCCGGGCTGGTCGGCCTGGTGCTGGTGCTGCTGTCGCTGTACCTGTTTTTGAATTTCCGCGTCGCGCTGATCACCGCCATGGGTATCCCGATCTCCTTTCTGGTCGCGGTGGTGGCGCTGTTCTACCTCGGCTACACCATTAACATGGTGTCGCTGTTCGCGTTCCTGATTGCGCTCGGCCTGATCGTGGACGATGCCATCATCGTCACCGAGAACATGTACCGGCACATGGAGCAGGGCAAGCCCGCGCACGAGGCCGCGCGCGTGGGCGCACAGGAGGTGTTCTGGCCGGTGATTGCCAGTACCGCCACTACCGTGGCCGCCTTCATGCCGATGTTTTCCATCAAGGGCGTGATGGGCGCGTTCATCGAGGTGATTCCGGTGGTGGTCAGCGCCGCACTGCTCGGTTCGCTGTGGGAGGCGTTCGGTGTGCTGCCCTCGCATGCCGCCGAGTTGCTGCATGCCGGCCGGCGCGCACAAAAGGCCGGCGAGCGCAGTGTGGACTGGAGCCGCCTGCTGGCGCGCTACATCGGCTGGCTGCGCTGGACACTGCACAATCGCTATTTCGTGGCACTGTTCAGCACCGGCCTGCTGGTGGTCACGATCATCTTCGCTGTGACGCGCATACCGTTCCAGCTGTTCGACGACGTCGACGTCGGCCAGTTCTTCATCAACGCCGAGGCACCGCAGACCTACAGCCTGGAGGATACCGCGCGCCTGGCCGGTCGTATGGAAGAGGTGGTGCTGGGCACGCTGGACGAGCAGGACCTCAGCACGCTGCTGACCAATGTCGGCGTGAGCTTCATCGACTTCAACCGCTTCCAGATCGGCAGTCACTATATCCAGCTGGTGGTGGACCTGCAGAAGGCGAAGCCCGAGGGCATCATCGAGCGCTTCATTTCGCCGCTGGTGAGTTTCGATTTCTCGGCGCAGGGCACCCGCAGCCGGCCGACCGAGGACATCATCAACGAACTGCGCGAGAAACTCTCCGCGGTGGCCGGCATCCAGCGCATCTCCATCCAGCGCCCGCAGGGCGGACCGGCCGGCGCCGACATCGAGGTCGGCGTGACCGGGCGCGATGTGCGCGTACTGCGCGACGAGGCCACGCGCATCGTCGACTATCTGCAGCGCCTGCCGGGGGTGCACGACGTGCGCCAGAATCTCGAGACGGGCAAGCTGGAGTTCCAGTATTCGCTGAACGGGCGTGGCAGGGAGCTGGGCCTGAAACAAAGCGACCTGGCCGATGCGGTGCGTACCGGCTTCCTCGGCGTCGAGGCCGTGCACGTCACGCGCGGCAACAAGCGCGTGCCGGTGCGCGTGATCTACCCGGAAGCGATTCGTCACAGCAGCGAGCTGGCGGATCTGCCGCTGGTGCTGGCCGATGGCCGGCCTGGTGTATCTGGGCGATGTGGCCGACATCAGCACCGGGCGCGGTATGAACACCATCAGCCGGCGCGACACGCGCCGCCTGGGCATCGTCACCGCCGACGTCGACGACAACGTAACCACACCGCTGGAGGTCACCGAGCTAATCGGCAAGGAATTCGGCGACATCGACCGGCGCCTGCCCGGCTACGAGCTGCTGTTCCTGGGCGAGAAGAAGGACGCCAATGAATCGTTCAGTGGCATGAAGGACGCGCTGCTGATATCCGGTGCCATTATTTTCTTCATCCTTGCCGCGCTGTTCCGCTCATTGCTCGACCCGCTGGTGGTGATGATCGCCATCCCGTTCGGCAGCATCGGCGTGGTGTTCGGTCACCTGCTGTTCGGCTACAACCTGCAGTTCCTGTCCGCGATCGGCTTTCTCGCGCTGACCGGTATCGTCGTCAACGACTCGCTCATCCTGGTGGACTTCGCCAAGCGCCTGCGCGCCGAGGGGCTGGACCGCATCGAGGCCATGCTGGAGGCGGGCCGTGTGCGCATCCGGCCGATCCTGCTCACCAGCATCACCACCTTCCTCGGCATCTCGCCGCTGATCTTCTTCGCCACCGGCCAGACCGCCTTCCTGTCGCCGATGGCGGTGAGCCTGGGCTTCGGCCTGCTGTTCGCCACCGCCGTGGTGCTGATCGCCATACCCAGCTTCTACCTGATCGTCGACGACCTGCGCGAGTGGAGCTGCACGCGCTACCGTGCCTTATTCCCGAAGCCGGAGGTGTGATAAAAACCTGTCTCGCACAAAGATGCAAAGGCGCAAGGAACTCTAAAAACAAATGCCACCGAGGACACCGAGGACACCGAGTATTGATGTTGTTCCCGTGTCGTCAGTTAGCATTGCAGGAGCGGGCCATGACCTCGATCTGTTTTTCCGGTACATGCATGGAGTCCGGGTTGTCTGACAGTCACCGAACAGAATGTCTAACTTGCGTAATGCAGGCGCAGGTATACGCTGTTGCATATCTCGATGTCATTCCCGCGCAGGCTGGAATCCAGCCTTGAACAATGCACCTGCCCTGTGTCTACATCCTTGCCAGCCGGAGAAACGGCACGCTCTACATCGGTGTGACCAGCGATCTGGTCAAACGTATGCACGAACACCGTGCTGAAACCATCAAGGGTTTTACTTCAAGGTACCATGTGCACCGCCTGGTCTATTATGAGACCTGCCCCGATATGTCCAGTGCCATTGGACGCGAAAAGCAATTGAAGAAATGGAACCGGCAGTGGAAGCTCCGTCTCATCGAGGAGTTGAACCCGGAGTGGGATGATCTGTATCCGATGTTGTTTTAGGGCTGGGTTCCCGCCTGCGCGGGAATGACGGTTGTGGAAGATGTGGCGTACCTTGCTGATTCGGGGTAGTATTTTTCCTCACCCCGCAACTAATCGCACAAGGCAACCCGACCCGTGCCCGACCGCCTCGAACAGCTGAAACGCTGGCTGGACAACGAACTCGAATTCAGCGACTACACCCTCGCGCCGGCCTCGAGCGATGCCAGCTTCCGGCGTTACTTCCGCGTGGTACACGACGGCGCGCGCTTCATCATCATGGACGCACCGCCGGAAAAGGAAGATTCGCGGCCGTTTATCCGGGTTGCGAAACAGCTGTTCGATGCCGGCCTCAATGTACCCGAGGTGCTCGATGAGGACCTCGACCAGGGTTTCCTGCTGTTGTCTGATCTCGGGAATACACCCTATCTCGGTGCGCTGAACGAAGCCAGCGTGGAACGGCTGTATGGCGACGCGCTGGGTGCACTGGCCGCCATCCAGACCTGTGCCTGTGACGGCCTGCCGCGCTACGATCGCGCGCTGCTGCTGCGCGAGATGGAGCTGTTCCGTGAATGGCTGGTGGAAAAACACCTCGGCATCACGCCGGGTGATGCGCAACATGCACTGCTGGATGACGCCTTCGACCTGCTGATCGAAAACGCACTGGCACAGCCGCAGGTGTTCGTGCACCGCGACTACCATTCGCGCAACCTGATGCTGATCCCGCGCAATAACCCCGGCATTCTCGACTTCCAGGACGCGGTGTACGGCCCGGTGACTTACGATCTGGTGTCGCTACTGCGCGACTGCTACATTGCCTGGCCGCGCAGCCGGGTGGAAGACTGGGCGCTGGGTTACCTGGAACTCGCACTGCAGACGGGTATCCTGCACGAGGAGCACAACGATCCGGTGCAGTTCCTGCGCTGGTTCGATCTCATGGGCGTGCAGCGCCACCTCAAGGCCAGCGGCATCTTCGCGCGCCTCAACCACCGCGACGGCAAGCCGGGCTACCTTGACGATATTCCGCGTACACTCGGCGTACATCACCGACCTGGCGGAACGCCATCCGGCACTGGCGCCGCTGTGCGGCTTCGTCGAAAACGAAGTGCTGGCGCGGCTGCAGCCATCCGGATAACCGGATGGCCTCCGCACGCAGGATACGAAGGGGGCGAAGATGGTTATCCGGGCGACACTCAGGTCGGGCGTGAACGGTACCAGGGCGCTGCTGCGCGAGTACGGCGAGCAGCTTGTCTTGACGTGCGCTACCGCTACGACAAGCTCGCCACAAGCGCTACCAGACGGTCGAGCGCATCATCGAGGAACAGGGCTGGCAGCCCGGCGGTTACTGGAATCTGGATGTCATATATATACAAGCCAAACGATGGGAAGGCATGGTGGGTCGTCCCGAAATTCAGAAATTCGCTGGAGCATTACAAGGTCAACGTGCAAGAAAAGGCGTATTCATCACAACATCATCGTTTACAAAAGAAGCAAGAGAATATGCCTCGGTCATTGATACCAAAATCATTCTGATTGATGGCGAACATCTTTCCAAGCTGATGGCGGAGCATAATGTTGGCGTTTCTACAGCCGGCCAGTACGAAGTAAAGAAGTTGGACTCCGACTATTTCGACTATGAGTAATGCAAACAATGCGTTCAACCCCGACTCGAAAAAAACAGCGCTTTGCACCACTTTCGCTTGCGAGTTAACACGATCGTTAGCAGAGTAACCGTGAACATCCGAATAGCGACAAATCAGGATCGCGACGATATCAAAACGATCTATTCATCCGCCTTCCCCAAGGGCGAGAGCGAGCTTGTCTTGAAGCTTGCCATTGACCTGCTTTCCGATAATACGACACCACAAACAATCGCCCTGGTTGCGGAAACCGATGACTCGGTAGTGGGTCACGTAGCTTTCAGTCCTGTCGTAGTTGATAACAATGAGCATTGTCAGGCGTATATTCTGGCGCCGCTGGCAGTGCAGCCCGCTTGCCAAAAACGTCGCATTGGTTCGGCGCTGATTGAATACGGAATGCGGCAGTTGTCAGCTATGGGGGTAAATATCGTCTTTGTTTACGGTGATCCGGAATATTACGGAAGGTTTGGCTTCAACGCCGATGCTGCTGGTAACTACACAACGCCTTATAACCTTCAATATCCTTTCGGGTGGCAAGCCATAATCCGCAACGAATGTGCGATCGAAAAAGCGCCTGCCGCAATATCCTGTGTTAACGCTTTGTGTGACCCCGGATTATGGTGATCATGTCTGCCGGCAATCACATCCAGCCGAACCGCAACAGCGCCGCTGCGCTCTGCTGTTGCGGTCTGAACCGGCACCATTTCACCAGACACCGGTCCTGAATTCCCGGACTCGGGCGGGGCATGATAGCCGGGCAATGAGCGAGTTTGTCGACTACCTGCACGAAGTCTTCGAGCCTTTCGGCGCTATCCGTGCGCGGCGCATGTTCGGAGGCTATGGCATCTACCACGACGAGCTGATGTTTGCGCTGGTGGCCGATGACGTCCTGTATCTGAAGGCAGACGCCGAAACGGCGGATTTGTTCACGCAGCGCGGACTTGCTGCGTTCGAGTACGTCAGGGGCAGGAAGCGGATAACCCTGGCCTATTACCAGGCGCCCGAAGAGATGTTCGAGGAGCCGGGCGCAGCCGGAATCTGGGCCGGCCGCGCGTATGAGGCGGCACTCAGGGGCAGGCGAGCGGGCAGGAAAACCGGCAAGCCGGCCTGAACCGCGGGTCCGGGACGAGATCGGTCCGGTGGCTAACGGGGAAACCCGCGGCTTGCACGCGGGGATGCAGCCGGGTGGCGCGCCGCACCTGTCGCAAGCCGGCCGGATACGCCGGGCGGCGGTTGTGATCACCTGGCCTGGTCGCTTACCCTTGCGCACGTACGCCAGCCCCGCCAGGCCGGGTCACCCGTACCGGCGCTGGCCAATCGGGAGACAAGCAAACAGCATGAGCGATTTACCGAAGTGTCCGGAATGCAGATCGGAATACGTGTACGAAGACGGAGCGCTGTATGTCTGTCCCGAATGTGCGCATGAGTGGGCGCGGGACGGGGCGGTCGAGAGCGCGGACGACGCGCGGGTTGTCCGCGACGCCTGCGGCAATGTGCTCAGTGACGGCGACTCCGTCACGGTGATCAAGGACCTGAAGGTCAGGGGTACATCGTCGGTGATCAAGGTCGGGACCCGGGTCAGGAACATCCGCCTCGTTGACGGTGATCATGACATTGACTGTAAAATCGAGGGCATCGGCGCCATGCAGCTGAAATCGGCATTCGTCAGGAAGACATGACCGGCGCGGCGCGCGGCAACGATTCCGGCAGCTGACAAGGCGTCAGGCGCCGTGTCGGTCTGCCGCTGCATCACTGATACCCGTGCACCTGCTGCGCGCGCGTGCGAGGAGACAGCAATTTGATAACGGCAATTGCAGCACTGGAGCGCCTGCGTGAGGGCAATCGCCGCTTCGCAGGTGGCGTGCGCAGTCTCGAAACGGTCCTGAGCCAGTTGCGACGCAGCGAGTTCGTGGCAGGGCAGGAACCGTTCGCGGTCATCCTCGGCTGTTCCGACTCGCGGGTCCCCGTGGAGATTGTCTTCGACCAGGGCCTGGGTGATCTGTTCGTGATCCGCGTGGCTGGTAATGTCGTGGCACCTTCGCAGATCGGCAGCGTCGAGTTCGCGGCAGAGCGCTATGGCACGCGCCTGGTCGTGGTGCTCGGGCATACCCAGTGCGGCGCGGTGCAGGCGACCCTCGAGGAACTCCAGCAACCGACCGAGCGACGCTCACGCAACCTCGGTTCGATCGTGGACCGGATCCGGCCCTCGGTGGAGGGTTTGCTCGCGACAGTGCTCGGCCAGGATCCTGAAGCCCTGATGACGAATGCCGTGCGGGCCAATGTGCGTGTTTCCGCCAATTTTCTCAGGCACGGTTCGGAAGTGCTCGAGCGACTGATACGGGAACAGGGCCTGCTGGTGGTGGGCGCAGAGTATTCCCTGGAAACAGGCATGGTTGATTTCTTCGATGTGCCGGCCTGAGTGCATGCGCCACCCTGCCATCACCACAGGAGCCTGACTGGAGGATGGCATTGCGCGCACTGACCGAATTCCTGCGGCTTGAGGCCGCCGCTGGTATTTTACTGCTGCTGGCCGCAGTGCTGGCCATGCTGGTCGAAAACTCGGCAGCCAGCGCTCTCTACGATGCCCTGCTCGGAACCGCGGTGGAAATCCGTATTGGCGAGTTCGAGATCGCCAAGCCGCTGCTGCTCTGGATCAACGACGGCCTGATGGCAATTTTCTTTTTCCTGGTGGGTCTCGAAGTAAAACGCGAGATTCTCGATGGCGAGCTGTCCGAACCCTCCCGCATCGTATTGCCGATGATCGCAGCCGTCGGCGGCATGGCCATACCTGCGATTATTTACTCGGCAGTCAACTGGGGGGATGCGCTGGCCATGAAGGGCTGGGCGATTCCGTCGGCCACCGATATTGCCTTTGCGCTGGGTGTGCTTGCGCTGCTCGGCAGCCGGGTGCCGAACACACTCAAGCTGTTCCTGATGACACTGGCCATCGTCGATGACCTGGGTGCGATTGTGATTATTGCGCTCTTCTACACCTCCGACCTGTCCGTATTCTCGCTGCTGATTGCGACACTGGCGCTTGCCAGCCTGTTCGCCCTGAATCGCTTCCGCGTGCTGGCACTGGCGCCGTACCTGCTGATCGGGGTCGTGCTGTGGGCCGCGGTGCTCAAGTCCGGCGTGCACGCAACACTGGCCGGTGTCTTGACGGCGTTTTTCATTCCCTATGCAAAACAGCCAGGCGAAGAGCACACGCAACTGCAAAAGCTGGAGCACGATCTGCATCCGGCCGTGGTGTACGGCATCCTGCCCCTGTTTGCCTTCGCCAACACGGGCATCTCGCTCGAGGGCCTGACAGCCGACTCCCTGCTGCACCCGGTCCCGCTCGGTATTGCGGCTGGCCTGTTTTTCGGCAATCAGGCGGGTGTATTCGGCCTGTCCTGGCTGGCGATCAGAACCGGCATAGCCAGGCTGCCACAGGGTGCCAGCTGGCTGCAGCTGTACGGGGTCGCCGCACTGTGCGGGATCGGTTTCACCATGAGCCTGTTCATCAGCTCGCTGGCGTTCGAGCAGGGTGGCCCCGGTGCTGGAGTCGATGACCGGCTCGGGATCCTGCTTGGGTCGGTTGCCTCCGCGCTGCTGGGTTATGCGATATTACGGTTTGCCGCGCCGGCCCGGGCCGCCGGGGCGAGTGAATGAGCGGCAGTTGTGCCGTTTTCAGGCGTTTTCAGGCGTTATCAGCGCGGGGCTTGATTCGGGGCAAGAGAATAATAGTGCCGGCAGGCGATTTTCGCTTATATTTGCAGCATGAGCACTGACGCCCCATAAGCTGCGGTATAACCCCATGAAACCTGTAACCTGTTTGTTGTTTGTCCTGCTGGTTCTGCCCTTGTCCCCGGTGCTGGCCGCGGACACCTATTTCGGCATGCAGAATGGCGGTACGGTCACGGTGGATCCGAATACCAACCGTGCCACGGTTACCCGCGACGGTGTCACGGCCCCGATGTGGGACGGTACCCACCGCATGGAAGACGGTTCCATCCTCATCATTCGACAGGGCGTGGTCATTCCCAATGAGCCCGTGCTCCAAGCACGTGAACGCCCCGGACCTGAGGAAGAGGACTGGGCGATCGAGCCGATTGCGGGCTACTCTCCCTGCGAGAAACTGGTGCGCCGGGTTTGCGGCAGGAAAGACCAGTGTGCCGATACCGAGGGCTGTGACCTCGCCAGGCAGTTGCGTGACATGGAGCAGGAAGAACGTAACGACAGCGACAACCCCAGCCTGACCACTTACACCAGCGGCCGCTGCCGGCGGGTGGAAATGGATGTCGGGCTGTTTCCGGATTGCAAGCTGGACAGACGCGAGCAGTAACAACGCGCCCCCGTCCCTGATCCCGATGGCAGAAGACGCGGCATGTCAGACATAACCGTGCAGCGGCTGCCAGGTGATATCGCTGTCGAGATCACCAGGAAAGATATCCGTACATTGCGTCTCAGCGTGCATCCGCCGGATGGCAGGGTAAAACTGTCTGTGCCTGCGGCGATGACGGATGCGTCGATCAACGCGTTCGTGCACGCCAGGCTGGACTGGATCAGGAAGCACCGGCAGCGCCTGGCAAACCGGCAATGCGAACCGGCGCTCAGTTATGTCGACGGCGAGAGCCACTTGTTTGGCGGTCGGCGCTATGCTCTGAAAGTTGTCGAATGTCATGCGCCTGCCCGGGTGCAATTCGTGCATGACACCCTGGTACTGCAGACGCGACCGGGCGCCAGTACCGGGCAACGCCGTGCGCTTCTCGATGCATGGTATCGCCAGCATCTGAAAACAACAGTGCCGGGTTTGATTGCGGGCTACCAGTTGCAGATGGGTGTGCGCGTGCAGGCGTTCGGCGTGAAAATGATGAAGACCCGCTGGGGCAGCTGCAATACCCGCGCGCGGCGCATCTGGCTGAACCTGGATCTGGCCAGGGCACCGACAGCATGCCTGGAATATGTCGTGGTGCATGAAATGGCGCACTTGCTCGAGCGGCGCCATAATGCGCGCTTTCATGCCTTGATGGACCGGTTCCTGCCCGAGTGGCGCCTGCACAGGGAGACGCTGAACCGGTTGCCGGTCCGGTTATGACTTGTACGGCCCTGCAGTCAGGCCACTGTCGGTGGAAAGCGGCATCCTGTCTCAATGGTACGAGTGAAAAAAAGGTGGCGACTGTCAACGATCGCCACCCGGGAAAACCTCCTTGTGCTATGCGTGCAGGGGAACACGCGCCATTGTGTGTTTTTTACAATGGAGGGAGGAAGATTGAGTCCGGTCAGTACTGCGCGCCTGCGGCCGGTGCCGGACTTTCGTAATCGGCGTATTCGTCGCGATTCAGCTTGCCGTCACCGTCCTTGTCCAGCGACTGCCACTGTTTGGTGATACCCGGCAGTGCGCCGGCTTCAGAAAGGGTCAGGGTATCGTCCTGATTGGCATCCAGGTCAATGAACGGTACTGCACTCATATTTCCTGCCTGGGCCAGGCCGCTGGCGCCGAGGAAAATAGCTGTCATCAATAATTTCTTCATAACACACTCCGTCTTTGTTCAATCGGGGATCCCGGACGGGATCGGTACGCTGTTGCGCAATCGACTGTGTGCAAGGAGCGGGCCACTGGTGGAAAAATCCTGTCATTTCATTCCATTAGTACAGACGCCTGGGCGGGTGCGGCCGTTGGCTATGCCTACCCTGGCGATTTCTGTCGCGAGCTGACGACGGCCTGTGCCGTCCGTGCGTGTCCCGCCTGAAAAAATGCCAGTCGGGTTGTCTCAGGCTGGTGACATCTTGTTTGATAGGGTGCGCCGATGTATTTAACTTAATGTTTATTATTATAAAATGCATGTTTAGTATATCAGTGGATGCTGCTGGAGCATGCGCAGATCGCTGCGCGGCGACTTGTCAATGCGCGCGCGGCTGGCATACAGTTGCCGCTTCATCCTGAGTGTCTCCCGCCATGTCGCTGCCCTGGCTGTCTGTGTATTCACTGGTACTGATCTGGTCGGGTATCGAGCCGGCGGATCGCTTTACCTGGTTTCTCGAGGTTGCGCCTGCACTTATCGGGCTGGTTGTCCTGCTGCTGACCCGACGCCGTTTCCCGCTCACCGGGCTGGCCTATACGCTGGTGCTGCTGCACTGCATCATTCTTATGGTGGGCGGCCACTATACCTATGCAAAAGTGCCCCTGTTCGACTGGCTCAGTACCGCCTTTGAACTCGGGCGCAACAATTACGACAAGCTGGGGCATTTCGCCCAGGGTTTCGTGCCGGCGCTGCTGGCCCGTGAAATCCTGATCCGCAACGCGGTGGTCAACGGGCACGCCTGGCTGAACTTCTTCATCCTGTGTTTCTCTCTTGCCTTCAGCGCATTCTACGAACTGGTCGAATGGGTGGTGGCGCTGCTGTCCGAGGAAGCGGCGGATGCATTCCTCGGCACGCAGGGCTATGTATGGGACACGCAGTCCGACATGGGCTGGGCATTACTGGGTGCGGCGTTGTCGCTGCTGCTGCTGGGCCGGTACCATGACCGGTTGTTGCAGGCAATCATCAGGAGGGACGCTCATGGCTAATCTGCCGTTCCCCTGGCTGGCGCTGGGGCTGGGATTGCTGGTTGCATTCGGCCTGACGGGATCGGGTGCGCTGGGACCGGCCGAGGCCTACCGGCTGCCGGTGCTGACCATGCTGATTGTGAATGAATTCGGTTTTTTCGTGACTGCCATTGGCGCCGGCATCGGGATCAATACTCTGCTGGCAAAAGGCCTGGCACGCGGCCTGCTGTTGTCCGTGGTCGGTTGCGCACTGCTGGCAGCCGGGTTTCTCTATCTCGGCATCAGGCTCTGGCCGGGTGGGTTTTCTCACTAGCAGGCTGTTGAAAAACAGCCTGCTGGCCCGGCGCAGGGATGCGCCGGCATCTTTCAACGGCGCTAAGCCGTTGAAAGATGGAGCGAGGCGCGAGCGTGTATCGCGCCGAAGCGAGTTGAAAAAGTCCAGGATGGACTTTTCAACATCCTGCTAGTACTGGACAGTTTTTCATCGCAGCCACTGCATCGACACCCGACGGTATGCAGAAGGTAACGCCGGGCCTGGGCCATGGACCCGGCAGAGCGAGGCGGGAGGCCAGAGCCGGAAGCACCAGCAGCAGGCGCCTTGAGCGACGCACAATCACGCAGTGACAAGGCCGTCTCCAGTGACTGCATTCCGGTCAGCAATTTACCGCACTGCACTCGCCATACCATGACCATTTGAATTTAACTGGGCACGGCAAAGCATGACCGTCGCAGGCGCGCTGCCCGTTCGAAAAAGATTGCGGGCACGGTCTGTTCCTTCGGCAGCATCCCCCTGGCACGGGAACCCTGGCAAGCCGGTGAAACGGTATAATTCCGTGCATGAGCGCCCCGCTGCTATTCTCCATAATCGAATCGCCTGCGCACCGCGATTATTCGCAGCTCTACGCACAGCTCGGATACCACGAGCTGCGCTTCTCTTCCATGCGCAAGGCAATCAGCGCGCTGAAGACGCAGCAACCGGATTTCGTGGTCGCAGAGTTCATGTATGGCTACGGCAACAACTACGCGGGAGTGAATGTCAGCAATCTGGATGTATTTCTCTACAGCCTGCAGAAATATTCACCGAATGCCCGTATCATCGTGCTGGTCGAGCGGGGTGAGTTGCAGTACGTCGACAGGCTGGCGGCGCTGTTCCCGCTGCATGCCGTGCTGCCGCTGCCGGTCGATGCGCGGGACCTCGAGCAGGCGCTGAACAAGCAGGAGTGATTTTGACATGCAAGCTACCGGGAAGCCCTCGATTGGCGTGTTGCTGACCAACCTCGGAACCCCCGATTCGCCCGCACCCCGCGATGTACGCCGCTACCTGAAGCAGTTCCTCTGGGACCCGCGCGTGGTCGAGCTGGCACGGCCGCTCTGGTGGCTGGTACTGAATCTGGTAATCCTGAATACACGACCGCGGCGTTCGGCACGCGCCTATGCCAAAGTCTGGACCAGGGAAGGTTCGCCGCTGCTGGTGATCTCGCGCCGGCAGCATGCCGCGCTGCAACAGGCCCTGGAGACACGACTGTCCGCGCCGGTCAGGGTCGCGCTGGCCATGTGCTATGGCAATCCCTCGATTGCCGCCGGGCTGGCGGAACTGCGTGATGCCGGCGTGCAGCGCATGCTGGTATTGCCGCTGTACCCGCAATACTCGGCGACCTCGGGGGCTGCCATCTTCGACGCTGTGGCGCAGGAGTTGCGACACTGGCGTGCATTACCGGAGCTGCGCTTCATCAACGAGTACTACGCCCATCCGGCCTACATCAAGGCGCTCGCCGAGAGCGTGCGTACCTATCAGTCCGAGCACGGTGTGCCCGACAAGCTGCTGATGTCGTTCCATGGCATTCCACAGGAGTATGCCGACAAGGGTGATCCCTATCCCTGCCAGTGTGAGCTGACGGCCGAACTCCTGGCGAAGCAGCTCGGGCTCGAGCAGGTGCAGTGGCAGTTCAGTTTCCAGTCGCGGCTCGGGCCGAAGGAGTGGCTCAAGCCCTATACTGACCGTACGCTGGAGACACTGGGCAAGCAGGGTGTGAAAAACATCCAGGTGATCTGTCCGGGCTTTAGCGCCGACTGCCTGGAAACGCTGGAGGAGATCGCTATGGAAAATCGCGACGTTTTCCTGGAGGCCGGTGGCAGTGAGTATCGTTATATCCCCTGCCTCAACGACGGGCCCGCACATATCGATTTCCTGGCGCAGCTGGTTGAGCAGCACCTGCAGGGCTGGCTGCGCTGATCCAGCATACTGGCATGGCAACCGGTGATACCCAGCGTCCCATGAAAGCCATGCTCCTTGCGGCCGGTCGCGGTGAGCGCATGCGGCCGCTGACCGACAAGACGCCAAAGGCGTTGCTGCGCGTCGGTGGCCAGACCCTGATCGAACATCATGTGCATGCCCTGGCGCGGGCAGGGATTGTTGAGCTCGTCATCAACCATGCCCACCTCGGCGAGCAGATCGTGCGCGCACTCGGTGATGGCGCGGCCTACGGTGTGCACATTCGTTATTCGGACGAGGCTGGCGCGGTGCTGGAGACCGGCGGTGGTATTTTCAGGGCACTGCCGTGGCTGGGCAGCGCACCCTTCCTGGTTGTCAATGCCGATATCTGGACCGATTTCGAGTTCGCGAATCTGCCATGCGATATCGACGGCCTCGCGCATCTTGTCATGGTGGACAATCCACCGCAGCATCCGGACGGGGATTTTTCGCTCTCGGCAGGCCGCCTGGCGCAGCGCGGTCCGGCCATGCTGACCTTCAGCGGCATCGGCGTCTACCGGCCGGCGCTGTTCGACGGCTGTACAGCGGGCGCCTTTGCGCTGGCGCCGCTACTGCGCAAGGCGATGGATGCGGGGCAGGTGACGGGCGAGCACTATACCGGCCACTGGTACGATATCGGTACGCCACAGCGCCTGGCGGCCATCAACGATGCCGTCATCAACCTGCAGTGAGCAGCGCGTGATGCACGATCAAGCCCGTCACAGGCAGCGCCGCTAACCTATGGGTCAGGAAATCGAAGTCATCCGATTCAACGCTGCCGATTTCGCGGAGTTCCAGCAGTACCTGCAGGCCGAAACTGCGTTGCTCGCCGAGTGGTTCCGCGCCGGCAGCTTTTCCGCGCGTGACCGCATGGGTGGCTTCGAACTCGAGGCCTGGCTGGTCGACGCCTCTGCGCGGCCGGCACCCGTCAACGAGGTCTTTCTCAAGCGGCTCGGCAATCCCATGGTGGTACCCGAGCTGGCGCGTTTCAACGTCGAGCTCAATGATCATCCGCAGCATCTGTGGGGTTCCGCATTCAGCCGCTTCGAGGCCAGTCTCGGTGCGACCTGGCAGCAGTGCGCGCGCATCGCGCAGGAACTCGGCGTCGGCCTGGTGATGATTGGTATTCTGCCGACGGTGCAGGAACGCGAGCTGTGTCCGGAAAACATGTCCGACCTGAAACGCTATCGTGCGCTCAATGAACAGGTGCTGCGCCTGCGCGAGGGCGAGCCGCTGCGGCTTGATATCCACGGCCGTGAGCATCTGAAAACCATACACCACAGCGTGATGATGGAGGCGGCCACCACTTCGTTCCAGTTGCATCTGAAGGTGCGTCCCGACCACGCGGTGCGGGCCTACAATGCGTCCATTATTGCCTCGGCGCCGCTGGTGGCAATATCCGCGAATTCACCTTTTCTGTTCGATCATGAGTTGTGGGAGGAGACCCGCGTGCCGCTGTTCGAGCAGTCGGTGTCGGTCGGCGGACTGGCCGGTGCCAGCCACGGGCCACTGCGACGCGTGACCTTCGGATCGGGCTATGTGCGTGAGTCGCTTATGGAATGCTTTACCGAGAACGAACAGCACTACCCGGTCATGTTGCCCATGCATTACCGGGACGGGCTGGAGCAGATGGCGCATGTGCGTCTGCATAACGGTACCATCTGGCGCTGGAACCGGCCGCTGATCGGTTTCGATTATGACGCTACGCCGCACCTGCGCATCGAGCACCGGGTCATTCCCGCCGGGCCGACCATTGTCGACATGATCGCCAACGCGGCGTTTTTCAACGGCCTGATGCAGACCCTGATGACGCAGCAGACCCCGCCCGAGCAGCAGCTACCGTTCGCCAGTGCGCGCGATAATTTCTACGCGGCCGCCCAGCGCGGGCTGGACGCGCAGCTGCACTGGTTCGATGCCGCGCGCGGTACAGTGCAGGCGCTGGTCCGCGAGCAGCTGCTGCCCATGGCGCGGCAGGGCCTGCAGCAGCTGGAGATCGACCAGGCCGACATCGACCGCTACCTGGGGATTATCGAGGCGCGCGTGCAAAGTGGCCGGACCGGCGCAGCCTGGCAGCGTGCCTGTGCTGACCGGGTCGGGCGCGATCTGCAGGCCATGACCCAGCTCTATCGCCAGCATCAGGACAGCGGGCGTCCGGTGCATGAATGGCCCGATGACTGAGCAGGGTTGCAGCAGAGTGAGATAGCTGCTGCAATTAATGCAGTTTTCCGCCACACCGGACACGCTACATGCTGAACGAGATCGAAGACCTGCCCGCAGGCTTGCTGGATGTGAAGGTCGAGGGACTGCAGGACCTGCTGGGTGGTCCGACGCTGCTGCATTTGCCGGGGCGACAGCCGGAGCCGCTGTTTGTCACGGTGCTCTCGCACGGTAACGAGGGTACCGGTTTCTATGCACTGCAGTCGCTGTTGCGCAAGTACAGTGATACCGTCCTGCCGCGCGCACTCTCGGTGTTCATCGCCAACGTATCAGCAGCCAGCCGGGGCCTGCGCCGGCTCGACGGACAGCCCGACTACAACCGGGTCTGGCCCGGCACCCTGACACCGGAGACGCCGGAAGCGGCGATGATGCTGCAGCTGGTGGAATGCATGCGTGCGCGCAGGGCCTTTGCCAGTATCGATATCCACAACAACACCGGCATCAATCCACACTATGCCTGTATCAATCGCGTCGACAACCGTTTCCTGCAGCTGGCGTCGCTGTTCAGTCGCACGGTAGTGTATTTCATCCGCCCGCTGGGTGTGCAGTCGATGGCGATGTCATCGGTGTGCCCGGCCATTACCATCGAGTGCGGCAAGCCCGGTCACCAGTACGGCACCGAACACGCACGCGATTACCTCGACGCCTGCCTCCACCTGAGTGCGATACCGGACCACCCGGTGGCCGCGCACGATGTCGACCTGTTTCATACCGTGGCCATTGTCAAGGTGCCGGACGATGTGTGTTTCGGTTTTGGTGATGAGGCGGTGGATCTGCGCCTCGTTAAAGATATCGACCACCTGAACTTCCGCGAGCTGCCGGCCGGCACGCAGCTGGGCTGGCTGCGCGAGGGTGTGGAGCTGTCACTGGATGTGCGAGATGACAATGATCAACCCGTTTTCGGGCATTACTTCACGACCGGTGAGGGTGTGTTGCGCACCGTGCGCCCGTTCATGCCGTCAATGTTTACCCTCGACAAACACGTCATACGCCAGGATTGCCTGGGTTACCTGATGGAGCGCCTGTTGCCGAAACAGTGACGTGGCAGCGGCAGGGCTACTCGTGCAATGCCTGTTTCGCCTGCTGATCGGCGTGGTAGGAAGAGCGAACCATCGGTCCACTGGCGACATGGGTGAAACCCAGCTGGCGGCCCAGCTCGCCAAGACGGTCGAATTCATCCGGATGCACGAAGCGTTCCACCGGCAGGTGATGCACGCTGGGCTGCAGGTACTGGCCCAGCGTCAGCATGTCGCAATGGTGTGCGCGCAGGTCGCGCATGACCTGTTCCACCTCGTCGATCTCCTCGCCGACACCGAGCATCAGTCCGGATTTGGTCGGCACCTCGGGATGCAACGCCTTGAAGCGTCGCAGCAGGTCGAGTGACCAGGCATAGTCGGAACCGGGGCGGACTTTTTTATACAGGCCCGGCACCGTTTCCAGGTTGTGGTTGAAGACATCGGGCGGCGTGCGTTTGAGTATTTCCAGCGCGCGGTCCATGCGGCCGCGAAAATCCGGTACCAGCACCTCGATCCGGATGGCCGGGCTGTGCCTGCGGATGGCCTCGATACAGGCACTGAAATGGGCCGCGCCACCGTCGCGCAGGTCATCGCGGTCCACCGAGGTGATTACCACGTAGCGCAGGCCCATGGCGAGGATGGTACGGCCGAGGTTTTCCGGCTCGTCCGCATCCAGCGCATCGGGGCGGCCGTGTGCGACATCGCAGAACGGGCAGCGACGCGTGCAGATATCGCCCATGATCATGAAAGTGGCGGTGCCGCCGGCGAAGCATTCGCCGAGGTTCGGGCACGAGGCCTCCTCGCACACGGTATGCAGGCGGTTGGCGCGCAGCACTTCCTTGAGGCGTCCCACGGCCGGGTCGGACGGCGAGCGGGCGCGGATCCATGCGGGCTTGCGCGGCGGGCGCGTGGTGGTCTCGATTTTGATCGGGATGCGTGCGGTCTTGGCCGCGCCGCGCTGCTTCTTGTCGCGCTCGTTCATAGCGGGTCGTTTAACAGTCTTTCCAGGTGTGTCTGCAGCGGGCCGCTGATCGAATCCACCGTGGTGGTCACGCCGAGGTCGGCCAGCTGTGTTACCTCGAGATCGCGATAGCCGCACGGGTTGATGCGGCTGAACGGCGCGAGATCCATGTTTACGTTAAAGCTGAGCCCGTGAAAGCTGCAGCCCTTGCGTATCCGCAGTCCCAGTGCGGCAATCTTGCGGCCCTCGACGTACACGCCCGGGGCCCGCTCGCGCCGGTGTGCAAGGATGTCATGCTCTGCGAGCAGTTCGATTACCGCCTGTTCCAGCCGGTTGACCAGGGATTGTACACCCAGTTGCCGGCGCCGTATGTCGAGCAGGGCGTAGACCACCAGCTGTCCGGGGCCGTGGTAGGTGACCTGGCCACCGCGGTCCGTGTGGATGACCGGAATGCCGCCAGGGTCAAGCAGGTGCTCGTCCTTGCCATTGCGGCCCAGGGTAAACACCGCTGGATGCTCCAGAAACCACAGCTCGTCGGGAGTTTCCGCCGTGCGCTGTTCGGTGAATGTCTGCATCTCCGGCCAGGCCTGAGCGTAATCGAGCCGTCCGCGCCGGCGGACCAGGAGCGGCCCGTCGCTGTTGCCGGTGCGGGTTGCAGGTGGTGAGTGCATGAAAGGATGAATGACTACAGCGCCATGATGACGGTTTCGCAGTCAACCAGGTCCTGGTAGATGGCATCCAGCTGGGCACGACTGGTGGCGTTGACGACCACGGTCACCGAAACATAGTTGCCCTGCGTGCTGGCGCGGCTGCGCACGGCACCCTCGGACAGGTCGGGGACGTGCCGGCGCACGATTTCCACCACGACCATATCCAGGTCGCACCCGCTTTTCCCCATCGCCTTGATGGGAAATTCGCAGGGAAACTGCAGCGGGCTTTCATTTTCAGTGTCAGTCATGTCGTTTGAAACAGGTTACATGCCATGCCGGATGATGCGCGGACTGCGTCCGCTGCCAGAGGTGCCTGCCGTTGAATGCGCTTCCCCGGTGCAGTTTAACAGGCAAGCGGCATGTGCTGGTGTTTTCACGGTTTGTCCGGGGTCAGGATGAGTTTCTTGTTATGTCGCGGCGGGGGATACGCCCCGCGGGGCGGGAAACGCGGGTGATCATGATGCAGCGGGTAGGGCCGTCGTCCATGGGAGGGATACCAGGGATACAGCGGGTAGTAGCTGGCGCGGTCATCGTCCGGCTCGGCCACCTGCTCGCGGGTCGCCGCTGCGGCATCCGCATCCGCCTGCCGTGCCTGCGCCTCGGCCTTGAGTATTTCCGCCCGCAGGCGTTCCATCTCCAGTCGACGGGCTTCCATGCGGGCCGCCTGATTGGCCACCGAATAGTAGTCATCCCCGGCTGGTGTGCTGGCGACCGGCGCCGGTTCGACCTCCAGTATGACGGAGTCGATCTGCACATCGTCCGGCGGGGTCTCGCTGAAATGGGTAATACCCTCGGCGTCGGTCCAGGAATACACGCGCGCCGACCAGGCCTGGGACATCAGCAACAGCAGCAGGCAACTGCCTGCAATAGGTATCGATAGTTTCATGTGCTTTCCTCGCTGTTATGACCCGGGCTGCACGGCTCGAGTTCAGGATAGCGCATGCGAGGCGCCAATCCATATAGGCGGCGAGGTCTGCAAGGTGCAAACAAGCGCAAGCAAAAACAGATAGATAACATCCAGGAATGGTGGATTTCCGCCTGCCAGACCGCGTTGTCCGGTCACGAGTCCCTTCTAAAGACGCTTTCCGCCATGGCCGATAGCTCTCCAGAGTCCAGCTGGCGGATTCGCCGCCGGTGTCCCAAGGGGGGTAGTCATGAGCGCTGTAACTCAGGATGTGGTACCGAAACGAAAGCGCGGCAGAAAGAAACGCAGCAAGGGCATGGCCGCCCTCAGGGCATTACGCAAGGCGCTGGCCCGGCGCAAGCTCGAGATCATGCAGGAAGACGCAATACTCAAAGAGCATCTCTACGACGTGTTTGCCGACGAATAACCCCTGGCAGTGCGTTACCGCTGGCCCTTGAACCTGTGCCAGCAGCGCGCCGTGTTCGATGAATTATTGCGTGAAATCCCGGTCACCCGGGCCCGGGTGGAAGCAGCGCTTGCCGCCGATCGCGTGCTGCGTCAACGACCGGTTACTTGATCCACTCCTGCAGGGCGGCGATGATCTTTTCGGCCTGGTCCTTGCTTGAGATGTTGAATTTCGATTTCTGCTGATACTCGCCACCGCGTTTCTGGTAGCGGCGGATCGAGTATTTATCAGGGCCATACACCTGCTTGGTGCGATCCCAGTCCTGATAGCGGAAAATGACCGTGGACCAGGCGCCCTTGGTCAGCACCTGTTTGTCCAGCTCCTTTACGGTCTCGATTCCGTCTTCCTCGTACCGGATGGTCAGTTCGTCTACTGTCGATGCCATGATTGCTCCAATTCCTGTGTTGCCAGATGTCATGCTGCCGGTTGGCGGGTCAGTGGACGGCCATCATACGGATTTCTGTGCGGACCGGAAGTCCCGGCAACAAGGGGCTGTTTTTCAAGGTATCATGCCCTACTGATATAAAGAGAGAGTATTAATAACCGCCGGGACGGCAGATATTACGTCTGCACACTATGCAGTCTCTGTCAGGTGAGTAAACGCATGGCCAGCCGGAAAGAACAATTGCATGGCGGGCGCCCGGGTGATCGGCCGCTGCCGCCGGACTTGCGCATGATGCGTTTCCTGTTCGGGCCGGTCGGTGCGCTGGCACCACGGCTGATGGGATTCTGGGCCTGCAAGCTCTGGTTCAGCACGCGCCGGTTTCCGGAATCGGCTGCCGGGCGGCAGGTCAGCCTGAATGCCATGCGCGAAACGCTCACGGTCGGGGATATTCCTGTGGCGGTATATCGCTGGGGTAGCGGGCCGCTCGTGCTGTTCATACATGGCTGGTCAGGGCGCGGCAGCCAGGTCGCTGCATTCGTCGAGCCGTTGCTGAATGCCGGTTACCAGGTCATGGCGCTGGATGCACCTGGCCATGGCGCCACGCCCGGAAAGCAGACCAATATCCTGGAATGTGCCGGCGTGCTGCTCGCGCTGCAGGAACGGTTCGGTCCGCTGCACGCAGCCATTACCCACTCGTTTGGCGGTATGGTGCTTGCGTACGCCATGAATCACGGCCTGTCGGTGCAACGCGCCGTCCTCATCGGTGCTCCTGCAGATGTCGATTACCTGGTCGAAAGTTTTTCCCGCACGCTGAACATGCACGCGGCCGTGCTGCAGGACCTGCGCCGGCGGCTCGAACGGCGCTTCGAGAATGATTTCTGGGAGCGCATTTCCACGGCCAGCAATGCGCGCCGGCTCACATCGCCGGCCCTGATCGTCCATGATGAGCTCGACACCCGTGTGCCCTGGCAGCAGGGTGAGCGTATCGCCGCGTCCTGGCCGGGTGCACGTTTTCTGAAAAGCCGCGGCCTGGGCCACATACATATCCTGCGCGACAGGGAGACCATCAGGGTCATTGTGGATTTTATTGCAGACAAGGCCGCACTTCCCTCTCGAGCGCTCACTCCTGACATGAGCGGTAATAGCATGTAAGGTGCGTATTGATTGTTTGTTTAGTCTGGATGGTATTTGACATGAAGCTCTATCTGGCACAGCACGGTCTCGCACTCAGCAAGGAGGAAGACCCGCAACGTGCATTGAGCGCGACGGGCAGGGAACAGGTTGAATGCCTGGCCCGGATGCTGGGCCAGGCGGGTGTCCGGGTGCAGCGGGTCTGGCACAGTGGCAAGCCGCGTGCGGAGCAGACCGCGAGCTGCCTGGCACGACGGGTGATGCCGCGTGGCAAGGTCGAGCAGATTGCGGGGCTCGCGCCGAATGATCCGGTGACCGAGTTCATTGCCGATGCCGACGTCTGGCAGGAGGACACACTGGTGGTCGGGCATCTGCCGTTCATGTCGCGGCTGGCGTCCTTGCTCTTGCTGCATGATGCGCAGACCGGGCTGGTCAGCTTCACGCCAGGTTCCGTACTGTGCCTGGAACGCATCGATCGCGATCACTGGGTGCTGGACTGGATGCTGCGACCCGATCTGTGCGCGCCGGGGAACGTGTCGTGAGCCTGCGCGGTATCGTGCCGCCGGACCCGGAAACCGGCGTATCCCAGGAACGCTTCGCGGTAATCTTCACGCCGCGCCAGAGCCGCAAACGGTTCCCCGCCGGTTGCGTGGAGATCTTCGCTAGCCAGGAAGCCGCCCTGCAGGCGGCGGATCCCGCAAACAAGCGGCATGCGGCCCGCGTGGTGGGGCCGTCGAAATCCTCGGAAGGACAGTTTATCTACTACCTGCTGGAGTGGCTGTAGCCGGCTATTTGAGGTTGCGCAGGAACTCCAGGTAGGCGGGTTGTTCCCATTCGCGCCCGCCCAGGGCCTGGTACTGGATCAGCCCGTCGGGATCGACCAGGTAAGTCGCCGGCAGGCCGCGTGGTTGCCAGGCTTCCGTGGCCAGTCCATCGCTGTCCAGCAGTGGCAGCAGGTCAGGTGCGACGATGCCGAGAAAGCTGAACACGCTGTCCTCGGTTTCCGCCGTATTGACCAGCACGAACTCGACATCGCTGTCGCCCAGCAGCCGGGTCAACTGGTCGATGCTGGGCATTTCCTTGCGGCAGGGGCCGCACCAGCTTGCCCAGAAGTGCACGAAGCGCCAGCGTCCGTGCGAGTTTTCCAGGTCATAGGCCTCGCCGTCGAGGTTGTCCAGCTGCAGTGGCGGCGCCGGGTTTGCCGGCAACCTGCATGACGCCCTGCGGCAGTTCGGTGGCGTAGGTCAGGGCGGCAGCGAGCATGATCAGCACGGCAGCGAGTGCAGCATGTGTGACGGTTTCATTCGGAGGGTTCTCCCCGTGGACAGGCGACGTTTTCAAAGCGGACCTCGAGCACGTTTGCCGCGCCGGTCCTGTCCGGTCTGGAAGACTGCCTCGAGGTCGAATGCTGCCGGTTGTGCCGGGAAACACGAGGTTGCCGCCGACCGGCTCGTCCGGCTGCAGGTCGCGCACCGCTGGCAGCTGGGTCCAGCCAAAGGTGGAGCGGTTTGCCTGGGGCAGGTCTGACCGCATCCCACTGGGTCTCCCAGTAGTCGACGTGTCCAGGCGCTGCAAGCGGCTGGCCATTGCTGCTGAACTTCCAGCTGTCCGGTTCCATCCAGATGACCCGCTGGCTGCGGTTCTCGATGTGCACGGTCACGAAGCAGGTCTGCCTGAATTTTCTCGATGGCTGCCGGCGGAAAGCCGCGCGCCTCGTAAAAGGCCGCCATCTGCTCGGGGGTGCGCGGCATCAGCACGAACAGAAAGTCCTCGTTTTCGACGAATGGCCCTGGAATGACCGCCCGGCAGTGACCGCATCGGCACGCGGCAGACAGCCAGACAGCAGGACAGCCAGCAGGTAAGTCAGGGTTACATGTCGCAGGGAAGTTCGCATACTATGAAGTGTGACCGTTGCTGTCGCAATGCGTTCCGAGTTTGCACAGATTCGGGCGGAGAACAAGACATGCGCCGCACTTATAGCAAGTGTGCTGGTGATTGGCTGGTTGCTGCCGGCTGTGCTGGCTGGCGCAGCCGTGGTCCGGCATGGGTCGTCCGGTACATACCTATTCCATCGTAGCGCGTGATCCGGACACCGGCGCAGCTTGGCGTGGCGGTGCAGTCACACTGGTTCGCGGTGGGCTCGCTGGTGCCCTGGGCCAGGGCCGGTGTCGGTGCGGTGGCCACCCAGTCGTTCGTCGATGTGCGCTACGGTGTCGCAGGGTCTTGACCTGATGCAGCTGGGTAAATCTGCACAACAGGCGCTGGATGCCTTGCTGCGGGCGGACCGAGCCCGGATGTGCGCCAGGTGGCGATGATCGATGCGCAGGGCCGTACCGCCGTGCATACCGGCGGTCAGTGTATCCAGTATGCCGGACACCTGGCCGGCGAAAATTTTGCGGTGCAGGCCAACCTGATGATCGGGCCCGGCGTGCCAGAGGCCATGGCCGACGCGTTTCGTGCGGCACACGGCAGTCTTGCCGAGCGCATGCTCGCGGCGCTGGATGCCGCGCAGGCAAGCGGTGGTGACCTGCGCGGGAAGCAGTCGGCTGCGCTGCGGGTGGTGCGCGCACAGGCATCGGAACGCCCCTGGGAAGACACGCTGGTGGACCTGCATGTCGAGGACCACCCGACTCCGTTAGTCGAACTGCGGCGCCTGCTGACGCTGGACAGCGCCTACGATCGCATGAATGACGGTGACCATGCACTGGAGCGCAATGATATCGACGCTGCCCTGCTGCAGTATGGTGCGGCCGAAGCGCTGGCGCCGGGTAATGTCGAGATGAAGTTCTGGCATGCGGTCTCACTGGCCAACGCACAGCGGGTCAACGCCGCGCTGCTGCTGTTTGCCGAGGTTTTCCGGGCCGATGCCGGCTGGCGTGAACTGGTGCCGCGCCTGGTCAAGGCGCAACTGCTGGTCGTGGAGCCCGCAACGCTGGTACGTATCGAACAGATCGGGATGCAAGAGGAGGTGGAAGAATGAAAGCGCAGACGAATACCTTGCTGGCGATGATCGCCAGCGTGCTGATGACCACGGGCACACAGGCCGAGGACGTGGTGCCGGCCCGGTTGCTGGGTCTGGATCTGGCGCGTGATATCGCGCAGGGAGCTATCGATGCCTGTCGCAAGGACGGCTACCAGGTGGCAGCCGTGGTGACCGACCGCAGCGGGGATGCCGTGGTCGTGATGCGCGATGTGTTCACCAGCAAGTACATGATGGAGCTGGCACATAACAAGGCCAATGCCGTGGTGATGTCGGGTCTGGCCTCCGGCGAGGTGCGTGACAACATGGCGCGTATCCGCGATGAACTCAACGAGCTCGACGGCGTGCTGCTCGTCGAGGGTGGTCTGCCGATCCGCGTGGCCGGTTCGATGATCGGAGCGATCGGGGTGAGCGGTGCGCCCGGCGGCGACAAGGACGCTGCCTGCGCCCGGCGCGGTCTGGAGGCCGTAGTGGAGCGGCTGGAGTTCGCAGACTGACCTGATCCGTTTTGCCGGCGGAGCGTGTGTGGCGCCGCTACACCGGTGAGCGTGTCAGCCGGCGGCTGCCGTCTGCTGATCCTCCGTCAAGTGTGACGTGGTTTCACCCGTGACGATGCGTTCGTAGAAGCCGGCAAGACGAACTGCCATTTTACCTGCCGTCCACTCCAGGGCATGGTCGCGGGCTTCCTGCGCCAGTCGCTGGCGCAGCCCGGTCCTGCCCAGCACGCTACAAACCTTTTCGGAGAAATCCGCAAGCGTACCGTCAGAAACCAGTGCACCTCTGCCGGCGGCCAGGATGTCATATGTGCCGAGATGTGCGGTCGAGACGACGGGGATGCCGAGCGCCATGGCTTCGAGCAGGACCAGGCCCTGTGTTTCGGTGGCCGATGCAAATACAAACACATCGCCGCTGCAATAGCACTCCCACAGTGCCGGCCCGCGCGGCAGGTAGTCGACGAACAGGATATTGTCATCCAGCCCCTTGCGGGACGCCTGCCCGCGCAGGGCCTTGCGTGCCGGACCTTCGCCGGCAATGACCAGCAGCACGCGCGGTATCACAGCACGTACCTCCGCCAGGACCTCGAGAAGAAAGCCGATGTTTTTCTCGTGTGCAATACGACCGACATGAACCATGACCGGCCTGTCAGCATCGATGCCGCGCTGCGCGCGGAAGCTTGTTTTTGAATACGACTGATAGCTCTGCGGCTCCAGCCCGGTCGGAATGATTGTTACAGGTGTGCGCACGCCATATGACCCGAGCACGTCCTGCATGGCCCGGGAGGGAACAATAACAGCATCCAGGCAGTTGCACTGTGTGCGGGTGAAGTAGCGGGCGGCGGCCTTCATCAGACGTTTCGGCAGAAAGGGAACATAGTGATAGAGATACTCCTCGAAATAGGTGTGGTAGGTCTCTATGACCGGTATTTTCAGCCTTTTCGCAAGCATTACCCCGATACGGTGTGCGATAAAAGGTGTCTGGATATGCAGCAGGTCGAAATCACAGGTGCGCAGCGTGTCCTCGAGTGCCAGGATGGCGCGAGCTTGCATCATCCTGTCCTCCGGATCGAGGATTACGGTGCGGGCGGGAATCCGCAGTATGTCATCGTCATCTGCTGCCTGTGTCCCGTAGTCGGGAGCGATCAGGCACACGCGGTGACCCTGTTCCGTTAGCGAGTGACGAAACGTGGTGATCGAGGTCGAGACACCGTTCACTCTCGGGAAATAGACATCCGATATCATTAATATGTTCAAGCGCGATCCTTCCCTTGTCGGTCCAGTCAGGTTCAGGCAATCCGGTTGATCAGGCCGCGGCAGCCTGCCGTTTGCCGGAATCGAGCACAACCACATTGCTGGCGTCGCTCCAGTGCAGAATTACCAGTTCGCCATCAAGCGTTTCGACCAGAGCGGTGCAGCTTTCCACCCAGTCGCCATCGTTGCAGTACAGCAGTCCGTCGATTTCCTTCAGTTCTGCCTTGTGGATATGCCCGCATACCACACCGTCAACCTTGTGAATCGAGGCCTCGCGTACCACCATGGACTCGAAGTCCTCGATGAACTGCACCGCGTTTTTCACCTTGTGCTTGAGGTAAGCCGACAGTGACCAGTAGGGGTAGCCCATGCGCCTGCGCAGCTTGTTGAACCAGTGGTTCAGCGACAGTACGGCCTGGTACGACAGGTCCCCGAGCACGGCCAGCCATTTCGCATAGCGGACGACGGCGTCGAACTCGTCGCCATGCGTAACCAGTAGTCTGCGGCCATCGAGCAGGATATGAATGGCATTCTCCTCGATCGCGATACCACCGAACATCATGCCCAGGTAGTCACGTGCAAACTCATCGTGATTGCCAGGGATATAGACGACCTTCGTTCCCTTGCGCGCCTTGCGCAACAGCTTCTGGATGACGTCGTTGTGATTCTGGTCCCAGAACCAGGAACGGCGCAGCGACCAGCCATCGATGATGTCGCCGGCCAGGTAGAGGTATTCCGCGTCTGTGTTACGCAGGAAATCCAGCAGGAAGTCGCTTTTGCAGCCGCGTGTACCGAGATGGATATCCGAGATCCAGATGGCACGGTAGCGTGTGAGCTGGCTGATCTGTGCCGGGCGTTCTTCAATCATGTTGCCGCACCTGCAGAAGCATATGAAAGTCTCATGGACACGTGCCGCACTGGTCCTGCTTGCGAGGTTTCCGGCAAGCCATGTTCGATGTTGTCAGCACGGCTGGATGGAGGAATGTCTTGTGTGTACACTTGCGCCTCCTCACAGGGGGTGTCATGGCCAAGTACAATCAGGCAGGCGGTCTGCGCCGCATCTGGAATGCCGGGCTGTATTCCCTTGCCGGCATCCGTGCGTCCTGGAAAAACGAGGCGGCATTCCGCCAGGAACTGGTGTTGTGCCTGTTCCTGGTGCCGGCGGCTTTCTGGATCGGCAGCAGTGCGGTGGAACGCGCCCTGCTCGCAGGCAGTTGCCTGCTGGTGCTGGTGGTCGAGCTGCTGAACTCGGCTGTCGAGGCTACAATCGACCGCATCGGAGCCGACCTGCACAAGCTGTCGGGACGTGCCAAGGACATGGGGTCTGCGGCGGTGTTTATCAGTCTCTGCATAGTGGTACTGTGCTGGGGGCTGGTCATATACGAGCGCTTCTTTAGCTGAATCAGCCAACACCGAGCAGTTCAATCACACTGAAACTGAAAACCGCAAGCACGCCGCCGATCAGTGCGCCGGCCAGCACATCGCTCGGATAGTGCAGCCCGAGTATCATGCGCGAGAGTGCCACCAGTACGGCGAACGGCAACAGCACCCATATCATTTGCGGAAAGTAGCTGCACAGCACCAGCGTGAAGCTTACGGCATGCAGGGTATGTCCGGAGGGAAAGCTGTAACGGTCCAGCGGTGGCATGGCGCAGGCGACCTGGCCGGCATGGCGTACGAAGGGACGCTCACGCTCCGAGTAGCGCTTGGTGAACATGTAGATCAGTAATCCGGCCAGCGCGGTTAACCCCATATGCAGGCTTACCACCAGCCCGTCATAGCCGCCGATAACCGGCAGCAGTGCCATCAGGCTGTACCAGATGACGCCGTCACCCAGGCGACTTACCGCGCGAAACAGGTTACGGACAACCGTGCTTCGGCTCAGCCTGTTGAGCAGCGCGCACAGACTGATATCTGCACTGTCGAGCGCGCGAACAACCCTGTAAAACATGCCGGTGTGCGTGGATACTGACATTGGTATGTCTCTCCATACAATTCCCCGACTTCTACCTTGCCAGCCGATTACAACAATAATGTGAAGTTTTCGTGTAAGTTTTGTTACATATCGCACTGTTGGCTAAGACCGGGTAACAGATATTTCATATTGCTGTAACACCCGCGTCATTATTCACAGCAAGACTCCAGAGTCGTGAAGCTGACCGCGACAGGCACACCGGGTATGCAATCATGAGTGCCCGGACGATTGCTATCATCACCGATGCCTGGTCGCCTCAGGTCAACGGGGTCGTCAACACCCTGCAGCACACCCGTGACAATCTGGCCGCTATGGGCTGCCAGGTCAGCATGCTCACTCCGGCCGACTATCGAACCATCCCTTGTCCGACCTATCCGGAAATCAGGCTGTCACTGCACGCATCCGGCAAGCTGGGCAAACAGCTGGCTGCGCTGCAGCCTGAGCATATCCATATCGCTACCGAAGGGCCGCTGGGGCTCGCGGCACGCAGCTTCTGCATGCGCAATGGCCTGGCATTCACTACCTCCTATCACACCCAGTTTCCCGAATACATCCGCAAGCGGGTGCCGCTGCCGATCGGTGTTTCATACGCCCTGGTACGCCGCTTTCATAACGCCGCCAGACACACCATGGTGGCCACGGCGAGTCAGGAAGCCCTGCTGAGGAAATGGAAATTCACGAACATCGTGCGCTGGTCACGTGGCGTGGATACCGACATATTCAGACCTAATGAGAGGGAGCCAATCGATTTGCCCCGACCGCTGTTTACCTATGCCGGGCGTGTTGCGGTGGAAAAGAACCTGGAGGCCTTCCTGGCGCTCGATCTGCCTGGCAGCAAATGCGTCATTGGTGACGGTCCTGAATTGGAAACCCTGAAAAAGCGGTGGCCTGATGTGCTGTTTGCGGGCTATCGCTTTGGCAGGGAGCTGGCCCGCTTCATGGCGAGCGCCGATGTGTTTGTCTTCCCGAGCCTGACCGATACCTTCGGTCTGGTTATGCTGGAAGCCATGGCCTGCGGTGTGCCGGTTGCCGCCTTTCCGGTGACCGGGCCGCTCGATGTCGTCACCCAGGGGGTGACCGGCATGCTCGATAATGACCTGCGCGCCGCCGCCCTGGCAGCGCTCGATCTGGACAGGCAGCGCTGCCGGGAAGAGGCCCTGCGCCATACCTGGCAGGCTGCCAGCAGGCAGTTTTTCGATAACCTGGTGCCGGTCTGCTGATGCCGGATGCCAGGCTTTTTTACCGTTTGCAATCGCCTGCGCCGAGCATCCATTAGCAACAGGTGTATGCAAGCAGGTCAGTCGATGATCAGCACCAGCTTGCCGGTGGTCTGTCCTGATTCCAGTGCGCGGTGCGCGTCCGCCACCGCCTCGAACGGATAGGGTGTAACAGCGGGCAGGCGCAACCTGCCCGAGGTCTGCCACGCCAGGATCTGTTGCATGCCACGTTGCAGGGTCGTGGCGTGGTCGAACAGATAACTCAGGTTGAAGCCGAGCACGCTGCGATTGTGCGTGGTCAGGTCAAACGGACTGAACCGCGGCGTGCGCAGCCAGTCCCAGGCCAGGCGCAGGCGCTGCGGAACCCCGCGTCGTGTCTGCAGCATGCTGTGAAAGCCGTACACCACCAGCTTGCCGGTGGGCGCCAGGTGGCGGTAGCTGGCGCCGAGGGTCGTCACGCCGTTGGCATCCAGCACGACCTGATAACCATCGGGGGCCAGGTGTTCCGCCTCGCGCCACAGATCCTGCGCGGACTTGTCGATAACTGCGTCCGCGCCGAGTGCCGTGACCGCGTCCACCTTGTGTGCGGCGCCCACCACACCGATCACCCGGCAGCCGGCAATCTTGCCCATCTGTATCAGCAGGCTGCCGACACCGCCGGCGGCCGAGTGCACCAGCAGGGTGTCGTCGGCACGGGGATGGGCAAGCTCGAAGAGTGCGTACCAGGCGGTCAGTGCGACCGTGGGCAGTGCGGCGGCCTGCGCATAATCCAGCGTGGCGGGCAACGGAAAGACCTGGGCTCGGGGTACGGCCAGCAGTGATGCATAACCGTTGAAGCGGGTGACGGCAACGACCGGTGTGCCGGGTGCAAGATCGGTGACTGCCTGGCCAGTCGCGCGCACCGTGCCCGCCACCTCGAACCCCGGGGTAATTGGATAGCCCACATAGTGCCGGGCCGAAGCATAGAGTCCCATGCGCGTCACGCAATCGGCGTAGTTGATACCGGCGGCGTGTACCTCGATCAGCACCTCGTGATCCGCGGGTATGGGGTCCGGCTGCTGCTCGATAATCAGCCGGTCGTAGCCGCCGGGTTTGTGGATGACGATTTTCTTCATGCGCCGGGCATGCCTTGCATTACCTCGATCTGGCCCGATATTAACAGTTGGAACAATTATTGATACGGGAGCATGACATGGGCGCAGGGATTTTCCTGATTTTTGCCGGCATCCTGCTGGTTCTGTTTCCGCCGTTGCTGGCGATTATCGTGGCTACGGTGCTGATTGCGGCAGGCGCCTTGCTGGTTGCTGTTGCGTGGAACGAGCGCAAGTTGCCGCGGGAGTACCGGAACCCGACCATCGAGTTCTTTATCCGGCACTGATACGCCCGTGGCAGGGTTTAAGGGGTGTCCTTACTCAGGCTTGCCCCAGAGTTCCTCCAGGCGCTGGTCGCGGCCACAGCCATAGCGGTAAAACTTGTAGCGCACCGGGTTCTTCAGATAGTAATCCTGGTGGTAGTCTTCCGCCGGATAGAAGGTGCCGGCCGCACTGATGGCTGTCACGATCGCATCCTTGAAGGGTTTCTGTTCCTCCAGCGCCGCTTTTGACTGTTCAGCAAGCTGCTTCTGCTCCGGGGTGCTATAGAAGATCTCGCTGCGGTACTGGTTGCCCCAGTCGCAAAACTGGCCATCGGCCATGGTCGGATCAATATTGTGCCAGTACACGTCCAGCAGCTGTGCATAGCTGATGCGCTGCGGGTCGTAAACAATCTGCACGGCCTCCGCATGCCCGGTGCCACCCCGTGAGACATCCTTGTAGGTCGGGTTTTCCAGGTTTCCGCCGGTATAGCCCGAGGTGGTGGAGACCACACCATCGAGTTTGTCGAAGGGTGGTTCCATACACCAGAAACAGCCTCCCGCGAAGATTGCCGTTGCCGGGTTTGGATTCTGGGCCCCAGGTGCGGCAAGTGCGGTGGCGGCCAGCAAGGCCAGCGGGATAGATAGTAGCCAGCGGCGAAGTGGTAATGGTTTCATGCAAGCGTCCCTGATAGCGTGGATGGGGTACTGCTAATGGACAGCAGGCCGGTTTATTCGTTTCAATAAAAAATATTCGTATCTGTTACAGACGCTTGTCCTTGTTAAACGCTGCCTCGCAGACGCCGATAGTTTTCAGGAAGCCAATCTGAAAATGAGGCGATGCCATGGAAAACCGCTACCCGAAGCCCGCCGATGTTGGAATAAGGATACCTTGCACGCTGCAGCAGGAGCGGTTCTGTGCAGGTTTCGAGCATGGCCTGAAGGGCGGCCAGCTGGACCGGATCGAATACATGAAACTGTCATTCCGGGAGGGCTACCGCGCCTCGAAAATGTTCCTGCGGGAGTTGCGTCGTTCACGGGGTATCCTGGAGTTTCCGGCCCGCTGGCGCATCCGCATGAGCGCGGCGTGATACCCGATAACGCTGCCTGACGGTTACTGCCGACGCGTCCCTGTTTCCCGTTTGCGCAGGGCGCTACGGGCATTGATAATGCCCGGGTGACATCTTTCACTTACAGCAAGCGTCACATTCATCACCTCGCAGAACAGCAGGAGCTGACACTTGGCTGAGCGGCGCTATCTGATCGGGTTGCTGCTCGGGCCGCTACTGCTGCTGGTGCTGCTGGCCATGCCGCTGCCGGAGGGCATGACGCCGGCGGGTCTGCGGGTGGCAGCCGTGGCGGCACTGATGGCGGTGTGGTGGCTGACCGAGGCCATCCCGATCCCGGCGACCGCGCTGCTGCCGATCCTGCTGTTTCCCGTGCTGGGTGTGATGAGCGGTGCCGATGTCACGCGCGCCTACGGACATCACCTGATCTACCTGTTCCTCGGCGGTTTCCTGATCGCGGTCACCATGGAAAAATGGAACCTGCATCACCGGATTGCCCTGCATACGATTCGTGTGGTCGGTGTCACGCCGCAGCGCATTGTGCTGGGGTTCATGCTGGCCACGGCGTTCCTGTCGATGTGGATCAGCAATACCGCCACGACCATGATGATGGTCACCATCGCCGTGGCGGTACTGCACGAGGTGGAAAGCCGTATCGAGCATGCGCCGGGCGAGTTGCGTTTCGGTACCGCGCTGATGCTGGGCATTGGCTATGCCGCGTCCATTGGCGGTGTGGCAACGCTGATCGGCACACCGCCGAATGCCATCTTTGCCGGAGTGGTGGAACGTACCTACGGTTACACCATCAGCTTCATCGAGTGGATGGCGTTTGGTTTGCCGCTGTCGCTGGTAATGCTGGCCATTACCTGGTTCTACCTGACCCGCGTGATGTATCGCAGCGAGGCCGGTCAACTGCCAGGTGGACGCGCCTTCATTCACGCGCAACTGGCGCAGCTCGGTCCCATGTCGCGCCAGGAAAAACAGGTGGCCCTGGTGTTTCTCACCGTCGCTATCCTGTGGGTGCTGCGCGGGCTGTTTCAGCCGCAAGCGTTGCGGATGGTTCAGGATTCCACGATTGCCATTGCCGGGGCGCTGGCACTGTTCGTGATACCGGTCGACCTGAAACGGCGCGAGTTCCTGCTCGACTGGCGCACCGCGGTGACCATCCCCTGGGACATCATTATCCTGTTCGGCGGCGGGTTCGCGCTGGCACAGGGCTTCAATGATTCAGGGCTGACCCAGTGGCTGGCGGGTCGGCTGGAAATACTGCAGGGCATCGACCTCTGGCTGGTGATTGCATGCGTGGTGCTGCTGGTGATCTTCCTCACCGAGGTCACCTCCAACACCGCCACGGCTTCGTTGCTGCTGCCTGTCATGGGCGCGCTGGCAGCGGCCATCGGGGTGCATCCATTCGGGGTCATGGTGGCAGCGGTGGTGGCGGCCTCGTTTGCCTTTATGCTGCCGGTCGCCACGCCACCGAATGCCATCGTCTTCAGCAGCCGCTACGTGACCATCCTGCAAATGGCGAAGGCGGGCTTCTGGCTGAACCTGATGGGGGTGGTGCTGATTACGGTGTTCGTCTATTTTGTGCTGCCCCGCGTCTGGGGCATCGAGCTGGATGTCTGGTCGGGGGCTATGCGTTGACCTTGGCAAGCACATCTATGTGGAAGCAGATCTGCTCCAGGAAGGCCTGGGTATCGCGCGCGCCGGCGGCGATGTTCATGCGTACCCGGCCGTCGGATACGTCCAGTTCTCCGGCCGCACCGAATATCTGCCAGCCGGCAAAGCTGGCCACGCCGTCCGTACGGTTGCCCGCCAGCGCCGCCGATGCCACGATATTAATGACCTTCTCGCCATTCTTGACGTCATACTTCCTGCCGATGTCGAAACAGACGACTTCCAGCGACCAGCGCGGGTGGGGCAGGCCGCCACAGAGTTCGACCTCGGCCATGCCGCTGTAGATGAACAGGCGGTTGGCCCCATCCGGTCCGTTGACGTGAACCTCCATTTCCTGCAGGTTGGTTATGCGCTTGGGGGTGATGATGTTGGTATAGTCCATACCGCTTCTCCGCTGTTCGGATTGTCATTGTGTAATCATATTGGACGATACTTGGCGGAATAAGGCAAGCACGCCAGGGGGACGGTTGCCGGGACTCAGGCTTCCGGTTTGCGCCCCGGGGGGTGCAAGGGGAAGGGCATAACCGTACCGGTTGTGGCGCTGCCCTCGATGATCTTGTTGCTGCCCTCGCGCTCGACCTCGTCGATGCGAATGACGGACTGGAGCGGAATGTAGGTGCGCTTTACACCCTGGAATTCCGATTTCAGCCGTTCCTCGGCCGGATCGACCACGACCGAGCTGCGTTCGCCGAACATGATGCCCTCAACCTCGACGAAGGCATACAGGCCGCTTTGCTGGACGCTGTGTGCATGCAGCTCGTAGATGCTGCCCTGGTTGTAAAAGGAAATACGGTAGATCTTTTTTTCAGTCATCGGACGGCTGTCGCTGGTTATTTCTCGACCAGGTGATCGAGCTTGTCATCCATATGCAGTTCGGTCAGTTCGGTGAAGCCGCCGATGCATACGCCATCGATCACTATCTGTGGCACGGAACGCGCACCGTTGGTAGCGATCGAGAATTCACGCCGTGCTGCCATGTCGGAATCGATCATCGCCTCGTCGTAGGGGATGCTCCACTTGGTCAGCAGCTGCTTGGCCTTGTCGCAGAACGGACAGCGAGCGGTGCTATAGATCTTGACTCGGGCCATATCGGGGTCCGCGGCGGTTCATATGATGGCCGGATTATACAGGATTCGCTGTGGCTCACAGCGTGCCGCCCGTTGCGGGGTTGCGGTCGTGCTCAGCGCTCGTCCAGGCTGCGTGCCCTGACGAGTTCGACGAGTCGTGCCTGCCCGGCAGCCAGCTGTGTCCAGTCAGAATCGAATTCCAGATGCGCGAGTGCCGCAGTGGGCATCAGCTTGCCGTTTTCCGGATCGGGAATGGCGTTGCCCGTCAGGCTCACGAGCAGTTCCTCGAGGCCCGGATTGTGACCGATGAGCAGGGCCGTGCGCAGGTCTGCAGGGAGTTGCCTGAGCACGTCGAGCAGTGTCGAGGCGTCGGCGAGGTACAGGCGTTCATTCTGGACAATGCGTGCCCGCGGGATGTCCAGCACCTTGCATACCAGCTTTGCCGTCTGCAGGGTTCTGGTTGCCGGCGAGGCGATGACGGTCTCGGGACGCACTTGCTGTCTGGCCAGCCACTGGCCGATGAGCTTGCTGCTGCGCGTGCCGCGTTTTGCAAGTGGCCGGCTGAAATCGCCCTCGGCCCCGGCCTGCCAGTCGGATTTGCCGTGTCGCATCAGCAGCAGTGTGCGCGTTGTCATAAGCTCACTATTTACCGGTTGTCAGTGTCGGGTTGCAGCTGAGTATAGCTGTCGTAGGAAATCGGGATCCAGATCCGGGAGCTGCAGGCAAGGCTACTGGCCGGAGCGTGCAGCAGGCGGGTTCTGGCCTGCTCGGCAGGAATCGGGAGTACGACGGCAACCCGTCGGGGCAGATTACCTTACATTACACGGAGCTTGCGCAGTGACGGATCGGACTGACCGCGCTAGCGTGAAAGGCGCAGTCAGATCTTTACCTGCGCATGCCACACAACGCCTGTTTGTGACGCAATTCAGTCAATAAACGTCGAGAGTTTGACGTTTTTTGTTTATTGCAGGGTGGCCAGCTTGTCGAGCAGCTGTTTGCCGATCAGGTGCATCAATTCCTGCATGGTCAGATTGCCAGGTACTTCTTTCACATTGGAAAACCAGATGTTTTCGACCTGGCCATTTTCCTCCGCCATCTGCTCCGTGACCAGCGGTAGCCCGACGAAGACACCCTGTTTCCCATCATCCATTCCAACTGTAACTAATTGAAGTTCAAGTGTTTTCATGTCGAGATCTCCTTGTGGTCCTGCTACCGCCGGCAGGTCGGGTTTCCAGGGGATACGACATTAACCATGCATTTCACATGCCATTGGCCGGATGGGCCATTTATTCTGTTCCGTTGCCGGAGAATAGCCGCCAGATGGCGCCGCTGGGGCGGTCGTAGCCGGTAATGATGAAGTTCAGGGCGTGGTAGTTGTTTGCCGTCCAGCACATGTGGGTTTCGGCTTCTCTGCGTCCACAGATCAGCAGCTGATCGCCGCCATGCAGGACCACATTGTCATCCGGCAGCAGCACCTCGGTCTGATTGGCGCGCCGCAGATACAGCGGTACACAGGGCAGGACGTGGGAGACCTCGCGCGGGTCGGTGACAATATGGCGGACGGTTACCGTCAGGCCTTTGCGAAAGGCCTCTATCACGGCGGGCGTGTAATGATCCGAGACGATCAGCGTCCAGGTTTCCGGTGCCTCTTCGGTCAGGATGCCGGCCACCCGGCTCACCAGCACATTCGCCCAGCTATCGGTCTGGATCCGCGCCATGCGCAGAAAGTCGTTCAGCAACGGATTGGTCAGCAAATCGATGATGCGGCGGCCGATGATCATGCCGGATTTCATAGTCAGGTCGAGCTTTGCGGCGTTGAATATGCCGTCGTTGTTGCTCAGATTCTGGCGCGCCACTGCGAACAGGTTTTTATTCATGTCACGTGCAGTCAGGATAATAGACAGGTTGTTGGTATCGTCATCGGTGCCGGCGATAATGCCGCAGGCGTGCTCGATGCCTGCCTCATACAGGGTGATGGCCTCGGTGCCGCGGCCCTTGATGGCGCCTTCCGGTGCCGCCGTGGCAAGGGTGTCTGCCTCGACGATAACGGTCTGGATGCCCTTGAACGACAGGCTCTTCTGCACCGCCTTGCCGAAGCGACCGTACCCGCACAATATCCAGGTGCCGCGTGGCGGCGCGGCGAATTCGCGCAGTGGAGTCTCGTGAATGCTGGTCATCCATTCATAGACCAGGAACATGCTCGGTGACTGGAACATCATGGCGAAGCGTTCGGCGAAGGTATCGAACGGGTTAATGATCACATCAGTGCCGAACGAGTCCATGTTCGCCGCTGTATCATGGGTCTCGGCGCGGCAGATGACCTGCAGGTTAGGCGCCAGCAGCTTGCTGCTGATGGCCACGGTCAGGTTGGCGTGATCATCGCCGGTCAGTGCCAGCACACCGGCACATTCGGGCTTGTCGAGACCGGCCGCCAGCAGCATCGAGGAATCGGTCACGTCGGCGCACAGCGCCGGGACATCGACCGGGAAATTCTCCAGCCGCAGGGACTGTATGGTGTTTTCATTGCTGTCGATGACCACACTCTGGATGCCATCCGCAGCCAGTTCACGCACCACCAGGTACCCGGTATCGCCCAGTCCACAGATCATGTAGAAGGGTACCTTTATTCTGCGCACTGAACGGGTAAAGGTGCTGAAGGCCAGGACACGCTTGAACGCCGGGTCCTGCAGCACGGCGAACAGCGAGCCGATGGCATACAGCCAGGATATGACGGTCAGGTACATGGCCAGGCTGGTCCACAGCCGCTGCGCATCCGTAAATGCGTACGGAACCTCTCCGAAGCCGATGGTGGTGCCCATATAGCTGACGAAATAGAAGGCGTGAAACAGAGTCATCTGCCAGGGGTTGCCCTGGTCATCGACGCCCGGTATCAGCATCAGCCCGGTGATGGAAATGGCATAGGCCAGGATCACCACAATCAGCGGCAGGCGCATGCGGCGCAACATCAGATAGATGACGTTCTGCATGTGCGGGCGCTCGTCTAGCGGCGGAACATGACCGTTTCGGTGACGAGAATGACAACCGAGGTGATATTGGCGAGCAGGGCGCCGCCCGAGAGCGACACGATACTGGACATGACCATGGGCGTCAGGCCACCCCCGGTGCCATGTTCGAAGATGGTCCAGACAATGGCGGCGGCAATCAGTTGCAGGTCGGCGACCAGGCTGGTGGCCAGCAGCACGGCACCGATATGGGCACGATCGCCGAATTTCATAATGGTTGCGATCAGGCTGACGACCAGCGCCGCGTACAGCTCGTAGACATTGTGGTGGTTCGGATTATCGATCTCGCCGATAAAGAACCCGAAATTCAGTGTCAGTGACAGGACAATAAAGAATGCGAATACCACTTTCTCCAAATTCATGGAAGACTCCTCTGCATTTGTTCTTGAAGCCGTTGCGGGGTTGCTCGCCCGGTCAGTGCACGAACGGGCAGGATACCAAATCGTCGCGACCTGATGTTACATGGCTGCCGGATCCGGTGGATTGATAATTACCGGTCGGCGTTCGACAATGGAACGATGGTGACGGGCGATATCGACAAGGCCACGCTGGGGCTGCTGCAGGCACGGGTGGGCAAGACGCATCTGCGGCAGCGGCTGGGTCTCGAGAAGTTCCATCTGCGCAGGGTCTTCGGGCAGGGCCGGACCTTTTTCCATATCGAGAACCTGTATATGCTGCGCTCCCTTATGCGCAATACCCTGCGCCTGGCGATGCTGCATGGCCGTGGCCAGCGTAATGCGCGTCGTATCGAGGTGCGCCATAACGATATCGCTATTCCCGGGTTACCCGGGGCGTTCGAGAATTACACCCTGTTGCAGCTGTCCGATCTGCACCTGGATATGGCCCCGGACATGCCGCACGTACTTGGCGAGGCAGTACGCCAGGTGGACTATGACCTGTGCGTACTGACCGGTGACTACCGGGCCGAAACCTGGGGTCCGTGCGAGCCGGCACTGGCCGGGTTGCAGCAGGTCAGGGCACAGCTTGGCAAGGAGATATACGGCATTCTGGGCAACCATGATTCCATCTGCATGCTGCCGGCGATGGAGGACATGGGCATCCGCGTCCTGCTCAACGAGCAGGTGACCATCGAGCGCAACGGCGAGCGGCTCTACCTGGCCGGCATCGATGATCCGCATTTCTACCGCGCCGACAACCTGGAGAAGGCAGCCGATGACATACCGGACGGTGCCATCTCGATCCTGCTTGCGCATTCACCCGAAATTTACCGCCATGCCGCCCATGCGGATTTCAACGTCATGCTCTGCGGACATACCCACGGTGGCCAGATCTGCCTGCCGGGCGGTATCCCCATCATGTCTAATGCGGCCTGTCCTCGCAGCTATTGCGCCGGGGCCTGGGAGTACCACGGCATGACCGGTTATACCTCGGCCGGGTCCGGCGTCTGCGTGGTGGATATCAGACTGAACTGCCCGCCTGAAATCACTCTGCATCACCTGCACCGTGCCTGATCCGGATGGGCAAGGGCGGACAGCAGCAGGTTCAGGATAAAGAACACCAGCGTCGCCACCGTGATTTCCACAATGCCTGCTGCGGTGAGTGGTTGCAGAACCAGTAATGGCAGCAGTGACTCGGGTAACTGGTCGAGTACCGGGCTTGCACAACTGTCCGGATAGCCCAGCCGGCGCTTGATGAAGCTGGAACTGGTGTCGCCAAGCATGGATAGAGCGCTGAACAGCGCACCGTACAACCAGCCGAAACCCAGCACGGCGGCGGCCAGCACGGTCGCCAGCAGCGAGGTCAGTAATCCGCGCACGGTCTTGGCTGATCCGAACAGGCGCCGGCCGCCGCGGCAGATATAACCGCCATCCAGCGGCATGTTCCAGCGTTCGCGCAGCAGCAGGCCCGCCAGTGCCGGGGTGCCATTGGCGACGAGCAGCAGCAGGATGAGTTCGATGGCCAGCCGGGTATTCATGCTGAAACAGAGCGGTCGTGTCGAGTGATACCTACAGGTTAACGGGACAGGGCGGAAGATGCACCCGTCAGTTGATAGAAAACCGGCGCACCAAAAAAAACCCGCCACAGGTGGCGGGTTGTAATGGAGGTTGGTGTCGGGCTAACACTCAAATATCAAATGCTGCATATCAACTAGGTATTGTCGCTGCTGTTCGACCCAGGATATGGAGTCGGGATCACCAGCGGCAGCACGTTGCACTTCATCGATCCGGCGCGCCGCCTCTTCGAGGCGTTGCGCCTGTTGCATCCTGTCCAGGCGTGATATCTCGTCGACATCGAAGGTAATGTTTTCCAAGGTATCGCTCCTTCAACAAGACCTGATCAATGAATGAATATGATTACGCCCCTTGGGCCGGAGAGTGTCAACCACAATGATTTGGCGTTAATTTGGGCGTTAGCGAGAGGCCGTATGTAGGGGTCTGATAATGCTGATATATCGGAATCGGGTAATGTGCAAATATTCGGAAACAGGCTAAAAAAATATTTTCCATACCAGGCAGGATACAATAACTTATTGTATTTAAATGTAAATTAATAAATCTTGGAAAGATCACGCAAACTGCTTTGCATGGCTAGCCCAGGTCCTTTCCAGGTTCAGGTTATAAGCTCATGTTAACGATGGGAAAAATATTCCGCCTCAAGATATGGGTATCTGAATATGCAATCTTGCTTATTAAGAAAACGCTTATATACTTATGGCTGGCCGGCCCCGGGCGGGCCGAGTGGAATGTCTGGCGACGACGCGTGCCCTGCGGGTGCGGCCGTTTCCCGATATCGCGAAGTGTCCGAGAATATAGGATGAAACAATGAAGAAATTGATCCTGGCTGTACTTTTCCCCCTGCTGACCATGACGGCCCTGAGTGCGCGTGCCGAGGTGGTCGTACTGATACACGGATACCTGAGTGGCGCAGGTAACTGGGATGTAAGCGGTGTAACCACGGTGCTGCAGCAGCATGGCTGGCAGCGTGCCGGCGTATATACGGCCGGACCGGGCGGTGTCGGATTTATCCCGGCCCCGGGTATGCAGGCCAGCAACAAGTTCTACGCTGTCGATCTCCCGTCCGAGGCGCCGGTGCTGGTACAGGTTTATCAGCTGCAGGGAATCCTGACGGCCATCGCGCAACACCATGCGCAGGAGCCGGTCGTGCTGGTCGGGCATTCGGCCGGCGGTGTGGTGGCACGCGCCGCTCTGGTGCGCGGGAACTTCCCCGATGTCAGGGCGCTGATCACGATTGCCAGCCCGCATCTCGGCACCTGGCGCGCCGAGCAGGCGCTGGATGCGACCGATATTTCGTTCCCGTTTTCGCTGGTGACGGACTTCTTCGGTGGTGATCTCTACCACACGGCGAGACGTTCGCGCGGCCTGTACGTGGACCTGGTGCGACCGTATCCGGGCAGCCTGCTGTTCTGGCTGAACAGCCAGCCGCACCCGGATATCACGTATGTCTCGATTGTGCGCGCCGAGACTGCACCCGGGATGGGTGATTATGTCGTACCCGCCTACAGCCAGGACATGAACAATGTGCCGGCCCTGCAAGGCCGTTCCACGCTGGTCACGATTCCGGCCAACCACGGTCTGGCGCCGCAGGATGGCGCGATCATCGTCAACCAGCTGGCCAATCTGCGCTAGCTTCTCATCCATTCTCCCCGGTGCCGCGCACCGGCTGTTCCCGACAAGTACCTGAAATTATTCGTCCTGGCTGCCCGGTTTCCGGGCGGGCAGCCAGGGCATCTGCCGGCATGGACCTGCGCCCGCCGGGTTCACCTAAGCCGTTCAAGTTGTGAGAATTTCCGCCGACACAGGGCAGTGAAACAGATTCCTCGCCGGAGATAATCATGCCGCTCAACAGATTCGTGAGTGCGTGGAGAAAAGAACGCTTGGGGCTGACGATGATCGTCGCCTCGCTTGCAGTCATTACCATTACCGTATTGCTGCTGTTCCTGCATCAGCAGCGGGAGGAACAGGCCCATATTCGCGAGCAGGGGACGAACCTGGTCCGTATTCTGTCCCGCATTCCCTTCGAGCAGTTCGTGCCAGTGCCGGGCAAGGCTGGCATTCTCTCCGTGCTGCAGCAAACCCAGGCTACCTCGGCGCTGGCCTATCTCGCGATTGTGGACAGCAAGGGCGCTCATGTGGAGGAAATCGCCGGCAGTGGCGTGATCGTTCCGTCTGTGCCGATTCCGACGGAACCTACCGGCTGGGTCGGGCAGCGTACGCTAACGATGCCTGGCGTTGGACGCCAGGTAGCGGAATTTCATGCGCCGCTGTTCGATGGCGGCCAGATGGCCGGCTATGTGCGCCTCGGCTATTTCCTGCCCGGCTTCGGCCTGAGTGCCGATCAGGTCGCGTTTATCGCGACCTTCGCCCTGCCGATCTTCCTGCTGACGCCGCTGTTCTATTTCCTGGTCAGGCGCGAAGTTCGTCCCCTGCAGCAGGTCAACAGCCGGCTGGACAGGCTGATGGATCAGGGCAGCCTGGCCGGCAAGGTGGAACTTGCCGTGAGTGATGAAATGCAGGATTTTATGGGACGCTTCAACCGCTTCATCGATGGTGCACAAAAGCGTATAGGCGAACTCGAGGCAAATCGCGCGCAGCTGGAAACTTCATCGAAGCTGCTGTCCTACAAGCGTTCCCGCATCGAATCCGTGCTGCAGTCGTTTCCGGATGCGGTCGTCGTGCTGGATGAAAGCGGTACTGTAAGTCTGGCCAATGCCAGGATCGCTCAGGTAATGGGCATCCCGCACGAGGACATCACCGGCAAGCGGCCGGGGGAATGGTGCAAGGATCCCGAGATCATCGCGTTCCTGTCGGGCCAGGGTGGCCGGCGCAGCCATGGCTATCACAGCGATGCCTTTGAATTCCAGCCGGCATCCCTGCCGGGCAGGACCTATTCGATATCCCCCTATCCTCTGTTCTCTCCGCGGGATACCTCCGAGCTGCTCGGAACACTGGTTGTGTTTCGCGATATCACAGCGGAGAAACTGGCAAAAGGCAGCAGTGGCGAGTTCGTTGCCCATGTGTCCCATGAGCTGAAGACGCCACTGAACATACTGGCCATGTACAGCGAAATGCTGCAGGGCGAGGAAGGCAGCCGGGAACAGTTCCGCATCGAGGCAGCCAACGTGATCCACGATGAGGTCGAGCGGCTGACCTTGCTTATCAATAACATACTCAGCATCACCAAGATCGAGACCGGCAGCATCAGTATCGAGCGCAAGCGTGTCAAGCTCAGGGAGCTGCTGCAGGACGCCTTCGATGCCTGTGCCCGCGGCGGTCAGGACAAGCATCTGGATTTCCAGCTCGATCTGCCGCGAGAGCTCAGCCCGGTGGCGCTGGACAAGGATCTCATGCGTATCGCCATCAACAATCTGCTAACCAATGCCATCAAGTACAGCAATGAAAACGGCGTGGTCAGAATGTCCGTCGAGGAAACGGACATGACCGTGCGGATCTCCATTAGCGATGAAGGAATCGGAATTCAGCCCGATGAGCAGGAAAAGATTTTCGAAAAGTTCTACCGCTCCCACAGTGTAGAGGTGGCCAGCAGAAGCGGGCATGGCCTGGGTTTGCCGCTGGCCCGCGAGATTGTCCAGCTGCACCACGGGACGCTGACAGTAAACAGCACGCCCGGCAAGGGGTCGGAATTTGTCATTGAATTCAACAAGGAAGCGGGTCTTCTGAGGCAGGCGGGCTGAACATGAAAAGGATTTTGATTGTCGATGATGAACCGCATGTCATCCGCATAATGAGGCTGGCACTGGAAAAGGCCGGCTATAGCGTCGAGGAGGCCGGTAATGGGCAGCAGGCGCTGGAAAAAATACGCAGCAACCCGCCGGATCTGCTGATCAGCGATATCGATATGCCGCGCATGAATGGCCGGGAGCTCTGCAGCAGGATTATGGAGGAGATGCCCGAGCGCAAGTTCGGCATCTTTATCCTGACCGCACGCGCGGAGGATGAGCACCGCTCCTGGTCAACAGCCATGGGCAACCTCGATTTCCTGGAGAAGCCGGTCAGCATACGCAGACTGTTAGGCAGGCTGGATCAATTCTTCGTTTCCAAATGCTTCAGCGGAGTACAGCAATGTCAGCCGATGCGCTGAACGATATCAGCTTTTCCCGGTATTTAGCACTGTTGCGGCAGTTGCTGCCGCACGGCCTGGATTTTTATATCTGCAGTCTGACCGGCAAGGTGCTGGCGGCGGATACGGGCAATACGGTGCAGGTACTGCCTGCCGAGGTAAGGATCAACAGGGCAATCAGGCAGGAATCGGCTGGCAGCGAGCTCCACCTTGCGGTCGACAGGGGGGATGACAGTGTTACCTATGTGTTGGATATCCATACACCCGCCGGCGAAACGGCCGGGGTGCTGGTCGCCACCGGGGTGGCGGACAGCGGGTGTCGCGACGCGGACCTCGACCAGGCGGTGGATATGGCATTCATGTCAGTGGTCGCGTGTATCGAGAAGGAATACCGGCTGACTGTCGAGTTGAATGCCATGGCGCTGGAACTGGCCGGGCGTTACGAGGAAATCAACCTCATGTACGACACCTCGGACGAAACCGTCACTATTGAGGATGAGGAGATTACACTCCAGCAGTTGATCGAGAACTACGTCGATTACCTCGATGTGGACATGGTGGCACTGATCTATCCGGAGCAGGATCGTATCCTGTGCGCGATTGGCAGTCGCGATCCCGTCCAGGAACCCTATGAAATCATACGCCGGCTGAGCCGGGACTATCTGCCGCATGTGCGGGTACATGGTGGCTGTCTTCTGGTCAACGATGTCACCGATCGTCAGCGTGATGAACTGTCGCTGGAAATGCCCTACAAAATTCTCTCCTGTCCGGTGTACAACTCGCGTAATGACGTTGACGGGATCCTGATCTGTCTCAATCATATTTACCGGTCTGACTTTTACAACAGCGACCGAAGTCTGCTCAGGGTCATGGCAAAAAAGGTCGCGAAAATCACGCAGGGTAACTATGACGCGCTAACCGGATTGGTTAACCAGTTTGCCTTCGAGAGTATCGTGCGGAAGGCGCTCGATCAGGCGCGTGGTGAAGGGATCTTCCACTGTCTGCTGAATATCGATATTGATCGTCTGCAGGTGCTGAATGAAAGTCTCGGCAGGGCGGCCGGTGATCACATTATCAAGAGTGTTGGCGAGTTGCTGCGCCGCAAGTTGCGCAGCATGGATACTGTAGGTTACCTGGGCGAGGGGCGCTACGGGGTGTTGCTCGAACACTGCGCTCTCGAGCAGGGTTTGAAAATGTCGCAGGCATTGCGTGACCAGGTAATGAAAGCAAGCCTGACCTGGAATGAATTGCCGCTTGATCTTACGGTAAGCACCGGCATAACCCTCGTCGAGCCCCACATCCGCAAGGCTGAGCAGGTGCTGGAGGCGGCGGAGCTGGCGCGCGAAGCGGCCAAGCAGCTGGGAGTTGGCCAGATCCAGTTATTCCGCCAGGAAGACCAGGATCTGGTGATGCGCAGAAGCAATATGCATCACGCAACCGATATTCAGCAGGCGTTGCGTGAGGACCGCTTCAGGCTCTATTGTCAGACGATCCAGCCTGTGACTGAAAGCACCGAGCGCTACCATTTCGAGGTACTGCTGCGCATGGTCAGCAAGGGTGGTGCTGTGCTGACTCCGAATATCTTCCTCGGGCCCGCAGAGCAGTACAACCTGATGTCTGTCATAGACCGCTGGGTTATCGATAAGACCTTTTACACCCTGGCAGCGGCTGGTATTGCCGCTACGCCCGGGCAGGGGATAGTGTCCATCAACCTGTCAGGACAGTCGCTTGCCGATATCGGCCTGGCGGAGTTCGTCAGGGACAAGCTGGATCATTACGGTATCGCCCCGGACTGTATCTGTTTTGAAGTGACCGAGACAGTGGCCATCGCTAACAAGGCAGCCGCGCTCAGAATCATCGAGCAACTGAAAGCGGTGGGTTGTCACTTCTCGCTGGATGATTTCGGCACCGGTCTGAGCACGTTCACTTACCTGAAAGAACTGCCGGTCGAGTATGTAAAAATCGATGGTTCCTTTGTCAGGAGAATCCTGGAAGACAAGGTGTCCCATGCCATGGTGGCGTCCATCAACCAGATTGGCCACGTCATGGGATTGCGCACCGTGGCCGAGTTCGTGGAAAGTGCGGCACTCGCGGAGCGTCTCGCGCTGATGGGACTGGATTATCTGCAGGGCTACGCCATCGATCAGCCGCAGCCGCTGGCGGATTACCTGTCCGGGCTGTCGGCTGTGCAGTCTGTACAGACCGGATAGCCAACAGTGCAGAAGGTGTCAGTCGTGTCTGTTCTGCAATTGCTGCGTCTGTCCGTCATTGACGCCGGTCTGCGATGAGCGTTTCACCTGAATACCTGGCCAATGAGGTGCTGCGCACGCGCGTGGGTGTGATGACGCACCTGGCGCCGCGTACGGCGCTGGTGAGCGAGGCGGAAATACGCGAGCTGGTTAACGCAGCAACCGCCTGCCTGCAAGTGGGCGACACCCAGCTGGTGGTGGACCTGGGCTCGGTCAGGCTGCTCAACAGCGCGGCACTCGAAGCCCTGGTGGATATCCAGGAACAGGCGGTGCGGCTGGGTGGCTGGCTGAAGCTGGCGCATGCGAACAGCCTTGTCAAGGACATCCTGCAGCTCACCGCATTTTCCGACTTCGTCACTTTGATGGGGTCAGAGCCTGCGCCACGGCAGCCTGCGGCAGGGCGTCCGCAACGCCTTGGCGACATCCTGCTGGCGCGTGGCTTGCTGACCGAGCAGCGCATTGCCGAGGCGATCGAGCTGCAGAAGCGCAGCTCCCGGCGCATGGGACAGATCATCATCGACAAGGGCTGGGTATCCGAGCAGGACGTGCTGAACGCGCTGGGCGAACAACTGCAGGTTCCCCATGTGCGACTGCGTGCCGGCATCTTCGATCCGGAAATCATCGGCAGCATCGACAAGCGCGTTGCCAAGCGCCTGCAGGTGCTGCCGCTGCAAAAGCTGCGTGGTGTGGTGTATCTCGCAACTTCCGATCCACAGGCCATGCCGGTGTTCGACGAGGTGGAAAAACTCACCGGATGCCGTGTCAGGCCGGTGATTGCGCGACGCGAGGAAATTCTCAATACCTTCAACGATGCCTATGCCGGCAACGTGGATACCATCGAGCTGGTGGGCGACGTGGATGCAGACTTTTCCGTCGTCGAGAATATCGTGCGAGACGATTACGCCGCCATCGACGAAATGGCGGATGGCAGTCCGATCATCAATCTGGTCAACTCGCTGGTGCAGCGCGCGATTCGCGATGGTGCCAGTGACATCCACATCGAACCGTCTCGCAACAGGACGCGCATACGCTGCCGTATCGACGGCGTGCTGTATGAGGTCACTACGCTGAGATGCCGAGTATCACCCGGCGATCGTGTCACGTCTCAAGGTGATGGCGAATCTCGATATTGCCGAGCGGCGCATGCCGCAGGACGGCCGCATCCAGGTGCACACGCAGGGGCGTGCGGTCGACCTGCGCTTCAGTTCGCTACCTGGTCTGTTCGGGGAAAAGGTCGTGTTGCGTGTGCTGGACAAGAACCAGGCCCTGCTCGATGTGAACAAGCTGGGCATGAGCGTGGCGAATCTTGCAACCTTCAAGTCGCTGCTCGACAGCAGTCATGGCCTGATCCTGGTGACCGGACCGACCGGTAGTGGCAAGACCACCTCGCTGTATGCGGCGCTCAATTACCTCAACAGCATGGAAAAGAACATCGTGACCATCGAGGACCCGGTGGAATACCAGATCGAGATCGTCAACCAGAACGAGGTGCATGAGCATATCGGTCTGACCTTCTCGACCATCCTCAGACACACGCTGCGCCAGGATCCGGATATCGTCATGGTGGGCGAGATTCGCGATCGCGAGACCGCCGAAATTGCCGTGCAGGCGGCACTGACCGGCCATCTCGTGCTGTCCACACTGCACACCAATCATGCTATCGGCGCGATCACGCGCATGATCGACATGGATGTGGAACCTTACCTGCTGTCTTCCGCCCTGATCGGCGTGGTCGCCCAGCGGCTGGTGCGCACCATCTGCCCGGCCTGCAAGACCAGTTATGTCGCCGGGCCCGACCTCGTTAAACAGTTCGGCTGGGAAGGCGAGCGGCAGGTGAAGCTCGCGCGCGGGCGCGGCTGCACGGAATGTTTCGACTCCGGCTATCGCGGCCGCATGGGCATCCACGAGGTGCTTCATAGTGACGAGGCTCTGCAGCGCCTCATTACCTCCAACGCCGGGCGTGAAGAACTCACTGCCTACCTGAAGCAGCGCAACATCAAGACACTGTTCCATGACGGGCTGGACCACGTGCGCAGTGGTGAAACCACGATCGAGGAGGTGTCGCGTGTCATCAATATATAGGAATAGGAATTCCTCATATGCCGCTTGAGGTTGCCGCCACTCGGCCTGTCAAGGGTGCCGGGGTCACCGACAAGCCCGCTGCCCGCGCCAGGCGCGGCCGGCGCACGCAGCCCGGTGTGCGCGAGCGCATGTTTTTCACCGAGCAGCTGTCGCTGCTGCTGGAAACCGGCACCCCGCTGCATGCGGCGCTGAAGGCGCTTGGCAAGCAGGTCGAGAATCCGGCCATGGCAGAAATCATCGCCGGTCTGCAGGAACACATCACCAGCGGCAAGACATTCTCCTGGTCGCTGGCACAGTATCCCGCACTGTTTCCCGGTACCTACGTGAAGCTGGTCAGTGCCGCCGAGGAAGGCGGCTTCCTGGATACCGTGCTGCTGGAACTGATGAAGATGGACGAGAAGCGCGAGCAGCTGCGCAGCACCGTGCTTTCGGCGTTGTCCTATCCGGGCTTCCTGATTGCGTTCTCGATTTTCGTGGTGATTTTCGTACTGGTTGCAGTATTCCCGAAGTTTGCCACCATGTTTGCCAGCATTGCCGACAAGCTGCCGGTCACCACCATCGTGCTCATGCATGCAAGTCACATCCTGATTGATTACTGGATGCCGATCCTGGCTGCCCTGGTCGGTGCCATTGCCGGCACTGTCTGGTGGTTACGGACGCCGGCCGGCAGGATCGCGCTCGATTCGTTCAAAATGCACGTGTTCGGCTTGCGCGACATTTTCATCCAGATCTACCTGATCCAGTCCATGCGTGTGCTGGGTCTGTCGCTGGCCAACGGTGTGAGCGTGCCGGATGCCCTGGTGTCATGCCGCGAAGTGGTGTCGAACAAGCTGTTCCAGCGCTTCCTGCTGGGTATCGAGGACCGGGTCCGGGAGGGTGGCGGTTTTGCCGCGGCGTTCCAGCAAGAGGCCTTCATCCCCCCGCTGGTGCGCCAGATGGTCACGACCGGTGAGGAGACCGGCAACCTGCCGCGGGTGCTGAGCCGCGTCGCGGACTACTACGAACGCGAGCTGCAGAAAAAACTGGCCGCCTTCTCGCGCATGGTGGAACCGGTCATGCTGATCGTGATGGGCGCCGTGGTCGGCCTGATTGTCAGCTCGCTGATCCTGCCCATCTTCAAGCTGTCACAGGCCGTGCACTAGATCTGCCGGAGTGCCTGTTGGTGCGTAAAACGCACCCTACTGATTATTTCTGCCGCGGAGTTATCTGATTGGGTAGGGTGCACTCCGTGCACCAGGGTCGGTGCCCCTGTCGGTGCGTGGTACGCACCCTACGTATTCTGCCTCTGCAGTGAAATTATTGGGTAGGGTGCACTCCGTGCACCAGGGTTGGTGCCCCTATCGGCGCGTGGTACGCACCCTACGGATTATCGCGTCACCATCTTATTGGGTAGGGTGCACTCTGTGCACCATGATACATAGCTCTATACCCCGATGATTCACTGCAAGGTCGCAATGATGTCGAGTTACCGACGTGCCCTTGTGCCGGGCGGAACCTTCTTCTTTACCCTTGTTTCCTGGCGGCGCCGGACGCTCCTGTGCAATCCCGACATTCGCGCCTCCCTGCGCGCAGCGTTCACGAGCGTCCGGGCAACACACCCTGTCGTGGTTGAGGCCATGGTGTTGCTGCCGGATCACTTGCATTGTGTCTGGACGCTGCCGGAAGGGGATGCCGATTACGCCATGCGCTGGGCAATGATCAAACGGTTGGTAACGCGTGATTGTGGCAAGCGTTATCCAGCGTCAGTGAGTATTTCCGCGTCCCGTGCGGCGCGACACGAGGGCGTTATCTGGCAGTGGCGCTACTGGGAGCACCAGGTGCGGGACCGGCCGGATCTGATCCGCTGCCTTGACTATCTGCACTGGAATTCGGTCAGGCACGGTTATGTCGGGGCCGTGGCCGACTGGCCCTGGTCAAGCTTTCATCGATATGTGAGGCAGGGGCGATATCCACCCGGATGGGGCGGACCTAACGTAATGGTCGGCGATGGGGGAGCATTCGGCGAGTAGCGCGGTGCGTAAAACGCACCCTACGATTGCGCGGTGGATCTGATTGGGTAGGGTGCACTGCGTGCACCGTGATAGGTGCCCCTATCGGTGCGTAAAACGCACCCTACAGCTGCTCAGAACTCCGCTAACCCACTAATATTATGGTACTAATTCCCGCGCTGCCGGAGCGCGTGGTGAGATGGAGCGCCGGTCGGGAAAAAATAGCCAGCGCCTTGATTAGCACGAAAAAATGTAAAGCGCCGGAAAAAAAAGCCGATAACCCGTTCGCAGTCTGAACAATTACCGGTTCTCAAGGAGACCACCATGACACGATTCAAATCCAACGCCGGCAGGGAAGCTGGTTTTACACTGGTCGAACTGCTGATTGTCGCCATCATCCTGGCCATCCTGGCAGCGATCGTGGTGCCGCAGTTCGCTTCGTCTACAGATGATGCCGCGGCCGCCGCCCTGCGCTCCAACCTGGCCGGTATTCGCAGCGCCATCGACCTGTATACACAGCAGCACGGCGGGACCTTCCCGGGTGCGGTGGCCTCGACCGGCGGCACCTGTACCGGCGGCACGGCTGGCTCCGGCGCGCTCGATACCCCGGCGGCCTTTGCCGACCAGCTGAAATACTATTCCAATGCCGCGGGCCAGACCTGCAGTATCGCGGACGTGCCGGCTGGCGGTGTCGTGGAATTCCCGTTCGGACCGTATATCAAGGGTGATGTGCCGGCCAACCCGGTGAGCAGCGTCGCAACCATTACCATCGTGACCACGGGCAACCTGGCCATGACAGGCGGCGGTGCGGCAGGTGGCTGGCGTTATGACACCACCTCCGGCAAGTTCATCGCCGATGACACCAACACCGACAGTAACGGTATCAGTTTCGACGCTTACTGACCTGCAGTCTCTGCGGGCATGAGAATCGGTTCAGATGCGGGTGTTGCGTAGTCATGGCGTAACTCTTGTAGAGCTGCTGGTGGTTGTTTCGATATTGGGGGTTGTCGCGCTCGCGGCAATCCCCGACTTTCGTTCTGCAGATCCGGCCCGACTGGATCTGGCTGCCGGGGAAGTCGCCGAAGCGATCCGTTATGCACGCAGCGAGTCGCTGCGTACCGGTGAGGTCCACGGTATCGAGATCAGTCAGAACACCCAGCGGGTGGTGGTCTACAAGGTGGACCTCGCTGCGACGCCGGTCGGCATGGCGTCCATCCTTTACCACCCGGTGACGCGGCAGCCATTCGATTTCGATGTGGACGCGCGTCCGGGTGCGGGCGGTGTCAGCATCACCAACGCGCAGGATCCGTTTCTCTACGCGACGGGACGGCGCAAGAACCTGCTGTTCGACGCAATGGGCGTGCCGATCTGGATCGAGAATGCGACGGGTACGACCTACGTGCTGCAGGACGGGCTGGTCGAGCTGGGTTACCGCAATGGCAAGCGCAGCGTCCTGGTCGCACCGATCACCGGCCGGGTCACGGTGCAATGAACCGGGTACCGGCCATATCACCTTCAGCGTGTTTCACTCACGACCTTAACGAGAATTAAAGGAGACTTTCATGCAAATACCCGCTGTCCTGATGTTGTGTATCACCCTCGCGACCGGCCTGATCGGTCTGGTCTTTCTGTTAATTCCGGACCGGATTGCGCAGCTGGAGGCTTGGCTGAATGCACGCTGGGGTAACCGTGAAGTTGCCTCGCTGCGTTTCGGTCTGAGCGGGGAGCAGACCCTGGAAGAGATCATCAACCGCGATGTGCTCGCCCACAAAATCACCTGGGATGGCTGGACAAAGCGGCATCCGCGTCTGGTAGGGATCGCCCTGTGCCTGGTTGCCGTTTCACTCTGGTGGCAGATGTAAGTGAAACCGGTATGTCGTTTGGGGTGACAAACAGGCGCGCGGTGCGCAAAGCGCACCCTACGCAATCTGTCAGCGGTGTAGAGACATCCGGTAGGGTGCACTCCGTGCACCATTGCCCTGCGCAGCATTACACTTCGCCGCCCCGGCGCATGGCCGGCCTCAGCTATATCGAGGTGCTGATCGCAACGGCCCTGATCGCCATCACGCTGGTGCCGGCCATGGAGGCCCTGACGCCCGCCCTGCAGGGCGCCGCCATTCATGAATCCAGCAGCGTGCAGCAGTTCCACCTGGCCGCCCGGCTGGAGACGCTGCTGGCCGAACCGTTTGCAGCGCTGGACGCGGAGGCCGTGGCCATCAACGACCCGACCGTGGCCAGCACCGTCTATTCCGATGCGGCCGGCGTGGCCAATCGCCGCCTGGTCTTCCTGTCCCGCTACGACGCCGACAATGCCGATGCCGACAATGATTTCTACACCGGCATGGACGCGGGCCTGGTGTGGCTGCGGGTTGAAATCGAAGGGACAACGCAGGCCATGGAAGGCCTGACCAGCGTGTATGACTAGGGCGTGTAATAACACGGTGCGTGCAACGCACCCTACGCATCCTGCCTCTGCGGTGGAACCATCAGGTAGGGTGTGCTCCGTGCACCGTTCCCGGTGCGTGAAACGCATCCTGCGTCCAGCTTTATTTGTTCCGTGTGCTTCCGTGGCCGTTCCTATCCGTAGGGTGCACTTCGTGCACCATCACGCTCGTCAATCCGGCTACACCCTGCTCGAGGTGTTGATCGCGTTGGCGCTCAGCGCCTTCCTGTTCGCCGGGCTCGGCGGCCTCGTCGGCCGGGCCATGGATACGCAGGATGCCGTGGAGCACAGCAACGACCTGACCCAGCAGGCGCGATTTGCCATGGAGCAGATGGTGCGAGTGGTCGGCCATACGCGCCAACTGCTGCTGCCGATGGCGGACAAGACCACGACCGCGTTTGTCGAGAACATCCGCGAGCAGACCGTTCCTGCATCGACGCCGCCCACCGGCAGCGCGTACGCCACCGCGGTGCTGGCGGTGACCCTGCCGGCCACTTCCGACCTGGACGGCAACGGCATCCCCGATGCCGACAACGACGGCGATGGCCTGATCGACGAGGATCTGCCGGCCGATGTAGATAATGGCGGCAAGCCCGGCATCCGCGGCATCGATGATGATGGCAACGGGATCACCGATTACTTCTCTTTCTCCAGCAGACGACGATGATGAAAGCGTAGATCTGGCCCGGAACGAGGACCGTATCAACGGGACCGATGATGACGGCGACGGGATCGCCGATGAAGACCCCGGGGCGGATAACAACGGCGATGGCTGTCCCGGAACCTGTGCGGTGGATGACGATGCCGATGGCGCGCTGGACGAGGGGGCCGCGGCAGACGACGACGAGGACGGCGTCAGCGACGAGGACTGGTACGACCCGCTGGTCTTCTACCTGGCCGGCAGTACCCTTATGCAGCGCACGCCGGTGCCCTGGGATGAAAACGCCAGCGGGACTGTCACCGGCTCCGATTACGTGGAGCAGGTCATTGCGGCCAATGTCACGCGTTTCCGGGTGGAACGCATCCCGCTGGGCGGCGGCCGTGCCCAGCTCATTGACCTGACGCTGGCCCTGACCGATCCGCAGACAGGCGAGACGGTGAGCCTGAATACCCGAGTGCGGGTGGGGGGTGCGTTGTGAGCCGTGCCACGCGCATGAACCGCGCGGTGCGTAAAACGCACCCTGTAGATTCTGCCACCGCAGTGGAATCATGGGGTAGGGTGCACTCCGTGCACCATTACACGGTGCGTGAAACGCACCCTATGGATTCTGCCGCGGCGGTGGAAACATCAGGTAGGGTGCACTCTGTGCACCATGGCGCGGTGCGTGAAACACACCCTACGTCCCGGCGCTCCACCCAGCGCGGTTTCATCCTGCTGCCGGTGGTGCTGGCCATCGTGCTCATCGCGACTATCGCCGTCCTGCTCAATTACCAGGGCGCCATCAATGTCGACACGGCAGCCGGCGAGGCGCAGGCCCGGCAGGCGGAGGCGATCGCCGCGGCCGGCCTGGCGCATGCCACCTGGGGCGCGCAGAACAGCGGCTGTGCCGGCGACATGGGCATGACGACAGTGCCGTTCGGCCAGGCTGGCAACGGCAGCTACACCGCCACGGTCACCACCCCGGGCGGAACCACCTCGGCCTACCCCAACCTCGCGGTCGTGCAGGACGCATGGATTCGCAGTGACAACATAACCGACAACAATGGCACCGCTAACAAACTCCACCTGCGCAGGGAATCCGGTGACCTGGAATACACCATCGTGCGCTTCGACCTCTCATCGATCCGTCCGGGGCACAGATCAATTCCGCGCTGGCCCGGTTCTATGTCGATGGAGGGAAAGGACACCCTGAAGGGCCGGTCACCGTGCACCGGGTCACGGCGGACTGGACCGAAACCGGCGCGACCTGGGAGACCCTAGCCACCCGCTTCGACAGCGTGGTGCTGGATACCATTCCGCCCCAGCCCGATGCCGGGGATGTCTGGGTAGAAATCAACCTCACCGCCCAGGTGCAGGCCTGGGTTAACGGCGGCGCTCCCAACTACGGCATCATGCTGATCCCGGCCGGCGAAGGCACCCATGCCGAGTACATCAGCCGCGAGGGCGCATCCAGCGAACAGCCGCGGCTGGATGTGATCGTGGGCAACGGTCCGGCTTCGCCAATGACGGTTTCCGCCACCGGCACGCTGACCGGCAACCCGTCACCGGCAAATGACATCTTGCGCAGCCTGACAAGGGCAGCGGTCCTGGCTTACCAGCCCACCAGCATCATGCCCTTGCAAGCCGGACCGGAAGGCAAGGACGCCATGCATCTATAGTGGAAGAGCAACTGGAACTACGGCTCAAACAATTCACTCTATGTTCGTGATCGGGGAAGCGACTGCTGACTATTACAGTCTGCTCCAGTTCAACCTCGGCAGCATTCCCGTACGGTGCAGCAATCCACAGTGCAGAGCTCGCGCTGTACCAGAACACGACCAGCACGGCTGGCGGGTCGGTCGGTGTGCACCGCATCACCCATGACTGGGTCGAGGGCAGCGGCAACGGCAGCGCTGCGCCCGGAGTCACCTGGAACGACCGTGATACCGGCCTGGCCTGGACTACCCCGGGGGGTGATTTCGCTGCCGAAGCCGATGCCGTTACCACGATTCCTGTGGGCGCCAGCGACTGGTTCACCTGGGATATCACCGAGCTGGTGAGCGGCTGGGTCAGCGGTAACTTTTCCGAACCACGGCCTGGCAGCTGGTGACCCGTCTGTGCAATGCGCACGCTATCTTTGAAAGCAGCGACGCCAGCCGACCCGACCCTGCACCCCAGACTGACCCATTACCTACGCCTGCGAGTGCGGCAGCGCCTGCCTGGCGCCGCAGGGCTCGGGCACGGTGCTGATGGTAGTGGTCAACCCGACGACGCTGGTCCCGGCGGATGCCTACAAGAAGGCGCTGTTCGAATCCTGGGGCTACACGGTGAACGTCATTGGCGAGAGTGCGAACGCGGCTGCATACGATGCCACGGCGCTGCCAGCAATGACGTCGTCTTCATCTCGGAGACGGTCAATTCAAGCCAGGTGGGCAACAGGCTCGTCAGGACGTGTCCATCGGCGTGGTCAGCCAGGACGGCAGCTTACAACAGCGATCTCGGCTTCGCCGGCGGTAGCAGCTGGCCGGTCGAGCCCGGCGATCAATGTCACCGACGCCGAGCCACTACATCACAGCGGTCTTCCCGGCGGGGCCGCTCGATATCTACTCGGCGGGCATGGAACAGCTCACCGTCTCCGGCGGCGCAGCCGCCGGGCTGCAGACACTGGCCGACACCGGCGGCGCCGGTTCGCTCGTGGTGCTGGACAAGGGCGCCGCGATGGCCGGGTGGCGGCACTGCCGCGGGCCGCCGCGTGATGCTGCCGCTGGGCCGTGAGGGCCAGTCTGAACTGGGACTACCTCAACAGCAACGGCCGGCTGCATCGTGCAGCGCGCGCTCGCCGTGGGGCACGGGCAACTACCGGTGGCGCACCGGCAAGCTGCTGCTGGTCGTCGCCGATGCGTGCAGTCCTACGGCGCAGGACAGCCGCGCAGCAGACCCTGATCGAGTCCTGGGGATATGCGGTCTCGGTGATCGACGACAACGACAGCCAGGCAAACTTCGATACCGCAGTCGCAGCCAATGATGTGGTCTATATTTCCAGGACGTTCGACGGTGCAGTAACTGCTGGTGCTGACGAAGCTCGAAGGCGCTGCCGCTGATCGGCTGTCGTCAACGAGGAGAGCTGCGTACGCCCGGACTTTCGGTTTTGCGCGAATCTCCGGACATCATTCGCGCTGACCGGATCCGTGTCACGGATAACGGCCAGTCCACATCACTTCGGGCCTGGGCCTCCCCATCTTACACGTCGCGCGGACGTCGCTGTACCAGCGTGGCACGCTGGCGAAGACTCATCTGGCGCAGGTCACATCCGCCACGTGGGTACCACGAGCCTTGCTGCTGTACTCGATACGGGTGCTGCGTTGCACGGGCGGCGGCATCGCCGCCGGTCGCCGCGTGCAACTGCCCTGGGGCGGCGATACTTTTAACGTCAGCGCGTCTCAATGCCGACGGCCAGGAGCCATCCTGCAGCGCGCCATCGAATGGGCTGGAGAGTGCGCCGCACGACGGCCCGGAAACCTGCTGCTGGTGGTGGTCGACCCCGGCAGCCTCACAGCCCAGGAGGCCGCCAAAAAGACGCTGATGGAGTCCTGGGGCTACACGGTGAATCTGATCGACGAGAGTGCGAGCCAGGGTGAGTTCGACGCCGCCGTCGCGGCTGCACGACGTCGCCTATGTCGCCGAGGACATAGCGTCGGGCCAGCTCGGAACCAAGCTGCGCGAGGCGACCATCGGCGTCGTAATCGAGGAGGAGAAGATCACGGACGAATTCGGTATCTCTTCGGGCGAGACGACTTTTACCGAGGCGTCAATCGAGGTCACCGACAACACGCACTACATTACCGAGCCGTTCAGCCTGGGCGCCGTCACCTTCGCGTCCTCTGCGCAGCCCGTCGGCGGGCGCGCCGGAACCCTGGCGCCTGGCCTGGCGGTTCTCGCACAGCGGCCGTCCTCGACCACCAGCATGCTCGACGTGATCGAGACCGGTGGTGTGCTGTTCGACACCGGGACGGCCGCGGGACGGCGGGTCAACTGCCCTGGGGAGGCAACGACTTCGACATCAACTCCCTCACGGCCGACGGTCGCAGCATCATGCGGCGCGCCATCGAGTGGGGCGCGGGCGCCGGTGGCGGCGGTGGTGGTGGCAGCGGGCCGTCGCCACCGCCCCCGGTATTCGAGGAGTTTACCGAGACGCAAGTTGGCAGTAACGCTTTTGCAATCACCATCGGCAAACCCGCCGGTACGGTGGCGGGCGATTTGCTGATTGCGGCCGTGGTGACCGACGATAACAACTCAAGCTCGCTGGCGGCGCCCGCCGGCTGGAATCTGGTCCATGTCGCCGACAGCAGTGGCCAGGTCACCTTCGGGGTCTGGTGGAAGCTGGCCGGTGCCTCCGAGGGCAGCAGCTATACCTTTACCTGGTCGCAAAAGGGTAAAAAGACTTACGGCTGGATCATGCGCTTTACCGGTCACGATCCCGTCACGCCGATCAATACGACGGCGAATACGTCGGGGTCCTCTGCCGCGCCGCCCAGTCCATCCGTGACCACGACAGTGAACAATACCCTGATCCTGCGGCTGGGTGGTTTCGATAACGGTAACATTACGGTGGGTGATCCTGGTCTGTCAGGTCATACCGCCATCAATATGAATTATTCCAATACGGGCGCCAAGCCAGCCTCGGGCGGTTCCGGCTATGTCCTGCAACCGGCCGCCGGCATCAGCGGCAGCTCCAGCTTCGCGCTGACCGGGAACGATGATTACGTTACCGTGACCCTCGCGATTGCACCGGCTCCGTAGGGTGCACTCCGTGCACCACTACTAGGGTCGCCGGGAAATTACGGGGTCGGACCTTCTCAATATACTGATATGTAAAAATTTGTAGCGATAGTGTGCCTCGTTTCGCTGCTTAAAGCGTACTTTTGAGGCAGCTTTTTTGGGGCAAATAACAGTTCGCTGCGTATTCTGGAAGATTTGGGTAGGGTGGACTTTGTGCACCGTGAACTTCGCACCCTGCCCGGAGCATGTCTCGGTGCCTAGAACGTACCCTACCGTCGTGTACATTCACGGTGCGTGGAACGCACCCTACTGTGCCGGAAGCATTAATGCATCAGCCCGGTTTTATATGTGTTCGTGAATGGTGATACTCAGCCGGGGATATTACTGGTTATGTAACTTTTCCTGCAGCCACACCTTGATCAGTGATTGATAGGGCACGTCGCGTGCATTTGCCGCGGCCTTGATCGAATCCAGCAGATGCTGGGGGAGACGAAGGGAGATTGTTTTGGTCGTCGGCTTCAGATTAGGCATGACAACCGACTGCGCCTTGCTCCAGTCGACATACTCAGAGGAATCGTGCTGTACCCAGAATTTCCGCTCTTCGTCCTCGTTGGCGAGCTTCGGTATGGATTTAAGTCGCTTTTTCATAAATGTCACGCTCCTTACGATGCATAGCCTTGGCCGAGATTACCCGGATCTTTTCCCCTTTTTGGCGCACAGCGAACGTTATACGCAGTAACCGGGAGTCGTCAGTTTTTACCCAGAGCGTGGAAGCGCGGCTCCTGGCTGCTGTGTCCGGTATCGTTAAGCACCAGTAACGGGGCATTGAATAAAACCTGTTCCGCTTCCGCCATGGAGACGCCGTGCTTCTCGTTTTTTCGAGTGTTTCCCTCGTCCCAGTCAAAGCTCGTGATCTTCGTCCAGTCGATCATGTGTGTATATTGTCGTCATATACGCTCATGAACAAGCTACCGAATTATTCCGGTGGGGAAAACGCGTCCTGCGGTAGGTACCTGTGCGTCGTGAATCCGGTATATACCTGTCAAGATCCTGCTCGTGCAACCGACACAAGAGGAGTGGGGGAAAGCCTGATGGATCAACCGACGAATAGTCTCTGGGAAAAAGTCACCGCAGACGCACAGCTGCTGACGCTGCCGGCCGTCTACCTGCGCCTGCGGGCGGTGCTGGACGATCCAGATTATGCCGTCTCCGATATCGAGGAGGTCATCAGCACGGATCCTGCCGTAGCCACACGCCTGTTGCGCCAGGCCAACAGCCCCTATTTTGGATTTGCCTCGAAGATTGAAACCATCTCGCGCGCTGTCGGCTTGCTCGGCTCACAGCAGGTACACGACCTGGTGCTGGCCACCTCGGTGGCGCAGACCTTGCCGGGATTCCCATCGAGGTGATGGACATCCATGCCTTCTGGTCACGCAGCGTCTACTGCGCCGCGGCCGCGCGTCTGCTCGCGACGCAGTGCAACATGCTGGAGAGGGAGCGGCTATTCGTTGCCGGCCTGCTGCGCGATATCGGGCACCTGGTTATGTACCAGTCAATTCCGGATGAATCGAAAGAGGCCCTGCTGCGTGCCCGGACGGAGCGCCGCGCACTGTACAAGGTGGAGCGCGAGGTGCTCGGTTTCGATTATGCACAGCTGGGCGGGGCCCTGCTGCACCAGTGGGGATTGCCCGGCGCCCTGTGGGAGCCGGTGCAGTCACACGTTACGCCCGAGCAACCGGCCGAATTTGCGCTGGAGACCGCGATTGTGCATCTGGCGGGGGTGCTCGGCGATGCTGGAGAGACAGATCAGGATGAGGGCGACCCTATTGTTTCACTGGCTCATCCATGCGTCTGGGAGACCATGGGCGTGACGCCCGAGCAGTGCGCAGCGATCCAGATCGAGGTCGAACGCCAGCTCGACGGTGTCATGTACCTGATCTTTCCCGGCTCCAAGACCGTGCACGCCGGTTCGCGGCTCGCGGTTTAGAAATGTGAGAAATGCGGGGTCGGACCTTCCCAGTAAGCTGATAATTCTACAGTTAAAGCCAATGAACGGCTGATTTCAGTGCTTATACTGATTTTCCAGGCATCATTTAGGGCACATAACAGTTCGATTCTTCCCGCAGGTACAATAAATCTGGTTCCCCCTCGATCATTCGTCCCGGATGATTGATCTTCAATTCACGCCCAATCGCATCCAGGTAGTCTCGCTGTCCCACGGCGATACTTTGGGTCCACGCCGGTTGACGCTCCATCTTGCCTTTGGCCAGTGCCTGATCCACCCATTTTTGGAGCCCATTGCGTAAACTGTCTGCATCGACGAAACCGAGTAATGCGGGAAGCGCGACCACATCGATGCACCAGTAGCGCCGGGGCAGCGACTGAATTTCGTTGTAGCCCGCATGCACCCAGTCAGCGGGATGTTCTACTGCGCCGGCCCGGACCATATTCAGATCGATGTAGACCATACACTGTGCAAGATGCCCATCCGACTGCACGGCAGTTGCGTGGTAGCGATCCTCCCAAAAGGCGCCTGTGCGGGATTTACGTCGATTGAATTGTTGTGCAACCCGTCCGGCGATCAATTGCATGCTGCGCGCGATCTCGCCATGCCCCGTGTCTCTGACCAGGAGATGGATATGGTTCGAGGTCACGACATAATTCAGCACACACAGGCCGTAGCGCCTGCGGGCCTGATACAGCCAATACACCCAGGTACGGCGATCCCTGGCGAACTTGAGCAGGAACTGCTGCTTGTGGCACCGATGGGTAAGGTGCCAGACATGTCCTGGTAGAAAATTCCGGTATGCACGGGGCATTAGCTTCCTCCTTAAAGCTGCGTTTTCGAGCCTGAAAACGGCGGCTAAGGCCCAGAAGATACCCAGAAAATCATATGTTTTGCTTGAGCATCAGTCTGATAAAAAGGTCCGACCACGTCACATATTCAGAATGGCGCTGCGGGGCCGTTAACAGCCTGAGGATCGGCGTAGCGATCACGGCACCGGTGCGAGACAACACGAAAAAGCGAGTATGATCAAGCAAGTAAGGGATGCATGGCAGGCCTCCGGGTTCAGTTCCGGGGAGGTTGCGATATACGCGCGTGGCGCGATGCTGGAGGATACCCGGCGAGGGCTGGTGTTGCTGGGGTTCGTGCTGCTGTGCATCTTCTGCACCAGCACGTTGCTGTTCTATCTTTTCGATTTCCCCAAATCCACCGTCTACACCAGCGGCCTGCTGGCGGTGCTGTCTACTCATATCATGCTCTCGGCGCGCGCCGCCCGCGATGCCGGGACCCTGTACATGCTCGGTACCACCCTGCTGATCATCAGCGGTACGGCCTTCGTGCTGCTGGCGCACAAGACCGGTGATTTCAATCAGGTGCTGTTCGCCAGCGTCGCGCTGCTGTTCATGGTGGCGCCACTGGTGCCATGGGGACTGCGCGAGGCCACGCTGGTGACCGGGCTGATCTATGCCACCTTTACGGTTTCGACCCTGAGCTCATACGAGCGCTTTGACAGTCAATCCCTCTGGTCCCTGCAGTTCATCATGCTCAGTGCCAGCCTGATCAGCCTGTTACTGGTGATGCGCAACACCACGATTCGCAAGGCCGACCTGCAGACGCGCTTCGACCTGGAGAAGACTAACCGCAAGATGCTGCACCTGTCCAACAAGGATCCGCTGACCGGCGCCTGGAACCGGCGCTTCCTGAAAAACGTGTTCGATGGCAAGGCGCAGGACTGGCATACTGCTGGCATAACCTTTCATTTCGCCTATCTGGACGTGGACAATTTCAAGCCCATCAATGACTGCTGTGGCCACGATTTTGGTGATGAGGTGTTGCGCAGTGTCACCCGTCATTTCAATGATGCCCTGGGGGAGGACGGTTTTCTGGTGCGCATGGGTGGCGACGAATTCGCGTTGCTCTTCATCAGCGAGCAACCGGAACAGTTGATCGCAAACTGCCTGCAGCAGATCCAGTCAGCGATTGATCCGCCATGCGAGTCGATGGCCGTTGACCTGAGTGTCGGGCTCGCCAGCCTGCCGGCCGGTGTGTCGCTTTCGCAGGAGGCCATCTACCGCGAGGCCGACGAAGCTCTCTATCAGGCCAAGTCGCGCAAGGGTCAGTACACAGACAAGGCCAATATCGTCCGCCGCGTGCTGGCCAACCCGCTGCACAGGCAAACCGTCGCCTGAGCTGGATGCGACGGTGCCGCCACCCTGCGCGTTCGGTTATACCTCCGGTGCGTAAAACCCACCCTACGGGGGCGAGCATATTCGCTACCCGGTGTGTCTAAGTGGGTAGCCTGTCGGTGCGTAAAACGCACCCTACGGTGCATGGTATTTCCGCTGCTCGGTGTGTCTGCGTGGGTCGAGTGCACTCCGTGCACCGAATTTCCTGCGTCATACCCGGTACGCCTGTTGGTGCTTAAAAAGCACCCTACGCGTTCGGTTATACCTCCGGTGCGTAGAGCGCACCCACTAGGTGAGGCATATTCCCTACTCGGCGTATCTGAGTAGGTAGGGTGCACTCCGTGCACCGTTCCCGTTGTGTAACACGCGCCGGGCGTCAGCATCATTTGACCACCCGTACAACGCACAAATCACACTTGTCTGCCACGCGCCGCCTACCTCAAGAATGCGCTCTCCGGGCCGATCTTCAGGCAATAGATTCTTCCTTTAAACAGTCACCTACAGAACTCACGGGTTTCGGGGAAATCACGGCCATGAATGCTCTGGCGACAGTCCTGCAACGCTTCAATCCGCGCGCCAATACGGTACGTACGGGCTACATTGGCCTGGAGTGCGCACTCGATGCCCTGCACCTGGTGCAGCTTGCGGCTGACAGCGCAGGTGAAATCACGCTGCATGCCATGGCCTCGCAGCCTTACCCGGGTACCCGTGATGAGCTGTTCGCGGCGCCGCAGGATTTTCGCACACAGGTGCGTAAGGCACTCACGCAGGGTAACTTCAGCGGACATGTCGTCGTGACGACCTTGCCATCCTCCGACGTGAAAATCATGCCGGTTTCCTACCAGGCGGTCGAAGGCCGGTCGGACGATGCTGCGATTCTGGAGGTGATGGCGGAACGTGTGCAGGGCGATCTTAGCGACTATGTGCTCGATTACATACCGGTGCGTTCGGAGCGCGGCATGGAGGAGCGCATGGCTATCGTGGCCGTCGCACGGCGTGAAGCCGTGATCAGCTATCTCGAACTGCTGCGCAAGAGCGGGCTCAAACCCCGGCACCTGGAGATCGGGCCGTCGGCGATCCGTCGGCTGGTAAGCACCATGGGTGTGCGCGGTGAACATCAAAACGTACTGGCAATCAATTTCGGACGCGACTCGAGTTTCCTCACTGTGATTTCCGGCGCTCGTCTGCTGTTCGACCAGGAAATCCAGTTCGGTGAAAACCGTTTGCTGGATCTGCTGGCCTCGACCCTGGAGCTGCCGGTCGAATCGGTGCGGCAACTGATTGCCGTGAACAGCCTCGATCCGTGGGTCAGGGAGCGGCGCAGCCTGCGGGCGGGAATGGACCGGGATACCTCGATTACCTTGCAGGAAATTCTCAAACCGGCCTTTCTCAAGCTGGCCGAGGAGATTAACCGCACCCTGATCTATGCCGCCTCGCAGACACGCGGTGAGCCGGTGAGTCGCATCTACCTGCTGGGCAGCCTGGCGCGCTGGCACGGCGCCGATGCGTTGCTGAACAAGCTGGTACAGCTGGACGTCGAAACGATTCCCAATCCACTGCAGGTGTTTTACCGCGCCTCGGATACCCGGCCGGTAGCCGCTGCCTTGCCGTCACCGGAAATCGCTGTCGCCACCGGCCTGGCCATGAACGGGCTGGTCGATAATGACTGAAATCGATCTTATACCCACGGACTATCGCAACCGGATCTGGCTGCAGGGTCAGGCACGCACAATCGCTGCTGTCGTCGTGTTGCTGGTGGTTGTCCTGATGCTGGTCCTGGGCGCTCTGCATATCCTGTCCGGCAGAACCAATACCCGAATTGCGGATCTGCAGACAAAACAGGCGATCACCGCGCAACAGCGTGAGCAGCTGTCACAACTGGATGGCAAACGCGCCGAACTGGAAAGCCGGCTTGCCCTGCTGGGCGGGCTGCGCAGTGGCGCGGCAGCGCCGACCATGTTCGTGACCATCGATCGTGCGATGGTGGAGGGCGATGTCTGGTTCCAGGGCTGGGAGTTCAACCGTGCCGGCACAGTGGTCGAGCGCAAGCAGGAAACGACCAGCAATGGTTATTTCATCATCATGCCAGCCAGAAACGGCACCGAGAGCAACGAGGCCTGGAAGATCGAGACCCACATGAAGATACGTGGCCAGGCGAAGGATCATTCCGCGCTGTCCGGTTTCGTACGGCGCCTGTACCAGCAGCCCGAGATTCACGAGGTCAGGATTCTCAATACCTCGGTGGCGGCAAACAGCCAGTTCGTTGATTTCAACCTGGCTGTTACCGTCAACAGCCGCGAGTCGGGGGGGTGATGGCCTCACTCCTGCAAAATACCCCGCCACGGACAGTCTTGCTGGCGATGGTGTCACTGGCGCTGCTAGTGGTGACGGCACTGGCAACCTACGTGGTCTGGCCGGACTTCAGGGATTATCGCAAGTCACTCACCACGCTCAGGCTGCTGGAAAATGTCGCGGCGAAAGGCGATACGCTCGAGAGCGAAATGGCCGATCTGCAGGGCCGGGTGGCCTCGCTCAACCACCAGTTGCACGGCGATATGATCGACCTGCCGGATAATGAAATGGAAGCCTTTATCATCGGTCGCCTGCAGGGTGTCTCATGGCGCAACCATGTTGACCTGCTCAGTGTCACTCCCGGCATGGGCGGCAGAGTGCAGGTATTCGAGGAAGTGCTGTTCAATGTACGTGTTTCCGGGGATTACTTTGATCTGTACCAGTGGCTGCAGGAGATGCGCGAGGAGCTGGGATACGTGGTCGTCAAGCAGTTCAATATCATGTCCGAGTCATCTGGCGATGACTCACAGCGGTTGACCGCCACCTTTACCATTGTCTCGTACCGCGAGGCGGAAGATGTCTAGATACTGCGCATGGAATCTGCTGCTGGTCATGGCGCTGACGCCGGGGGGCACACTGGCAAATGACAGCTACGTACCGTTGCGGATCAATCCCTTTATACAGCCGAAGACGGTTGCCAGTACCGGTATGACTGCCCAAAGCGACGACGGTGTCTCCATGCAACTGCGCGGCATCATGCTGGCAGGGGATCACTCGCTGGCAAATATCGGCGGCAAGATCGTGGGTGTCGGGGACGAAATCAACGGCTATCGACTGATAACCGTCAACGAGCGCGGTGTGGTGCTGGATCGCGATGGAACGCGCAAGGAACTCGGGGTCAGGCCAGAGGATGGAACCGGCAATGATGACTAGATTAACAGGTGCAGGTAATTGCCTGCGCACGGGTGTGGTGCTGGTACGCACAGCCTTGCTGATGCTGCTGCTGATCGGGCCGCTGTCCGGGGCCGAGACCGACATTATTCACCAGGGTAAGGTGACACTGACCTTGCGCAAGGCAGAGATTGCAGAGGTCATGGAGATGCTGTCACGCGCGGCGCGCATCAATATCCTGCTGTCCGACGACGTCAAGGGCGAGATATCCGTCAATCTCTACAACGTTGACATCGATGAGGCCATTCACTCGATTGCGGCATCCGCTGGCTACGGGGTGGAACGCCGCCGCGGCAGCTACTTCATCGTTGAGCGCGACCAGGCCGGTAAGTCGGACGCGGGCGGGCCGACTGAACTGCGTACTTTCAAGGTGCAATACTCCGATACCGAGGTTATATCCGGCATCATCAAGAATCATCTCTCCAGTTACGGACAGGTAACCACACTGCCGGAACGCCGCCTGATCGTCGTGGAAGATACGCCACACTTTCTCGGGCGTATCCAGAAGCTGCTCAGGGAGATCGATCGCCAGCCACGGCAGATCCTGATCGAGGCCAAGATACTCGAGGTGTCGCTGACGGATTCGGAGTCCTACGGTCTGGACTGGGTGAAGATATTCGAGTCCGGTGATGCGGCAATCGGCACGCAGGGTCTTAGCAGTCCGGGATCGCCGGGCCTGTTCTTCAACTACATCACGCCGGATGTGGAGGTGTTCCTGGATGCGCTGAGGACGCGCGGTCGTACCCGTACCCTGTCGACGCCTAAGCTGCTGGCGCTGGAAGATCAGGAGGCGGAAACCATCATCGGCAGCCGGCTCGGCTACAATGTCACCACCACCATCGACAACGTGACCACGACCTCGGTCGAATTCCTGGAATCGGGTGTGATCATGAAGGTCAAACCGTCGGTGGACGGACAGGGGCGTATCTTCCTGGAGATCCATCCCGAGGTCAGTACCGGTGCTGTGCTGGATGGATTACCCAACCAGTCGACTGCCGAGGTGACCACGACCATGCTGGTGGAGAGCGGACAGACGGTCTTCATCGGTGGATTGATCACGCGCAACCAGGGCAAGACCCGTGAGGGCATTCCGGTCCTGGGCGATATCCCCGGTCTCGGGAGCCTGTTCTCGAACAAGCTGATTACCAGCCAGAACACCGAAATGGTGGTACTGGTAACGCCCTACTTGATCGATAACGACAAGGTGCCGCTGGATGGTGGCAATTCGGCCAGTGTGGATGCGATCGTGAAGCAGCTCGAGGAGACGCCGCGTGATATCGATCGTGTGCTGGAAAAGATGGACTACTTCGAGGACACCTTTGAGGCCGTAGGTACCCAAACGGATATACACTTCTGACCCGAAAACCTGATGCACGGGGCATTGCGCCCGTTCTTTGCCGGATGTCGGGGCCATGGATAACAGCTGCACATGACTGCTAAGATGCGCGCAGGGAACACTCTGATGAAGCGTCATTGCGGGGAGCCGGGTGCGACGCAAACTCCAGCAGATTGATCATGAATTGAAAGACAGCACCGCTCCGCTTGTAATGACGTTATATATTGACATAACGTAGAGTCCCCGCGTAAATGGCAACAGGAGGCGGCGGGTTACATGATCCGGTTCGTTTGTATCATTATCTGGCGTGTCGTGTGCTGGCTCGAGCTTGCCGTGTTTACCCTGGTGATGTACCTGCTGTCCTGGCTGCCCGACACTGTTATCAAGGGGTTTTATTATCCATTGTTCCGGTTCTGGGCGCGCAGCTTCGTGCGTGCACTCGGTGTCGACCTGCGCGTGCACCAGAAATACACCAGCAAAGGTCTGCCGAAACAGTACATCCTGATTGCCAACCATCCCTCGGCATTCGAGGATATCGGTATTCCGGCCGTGTTTCCGGTGCACTCGCTGGCCAAGATCGAGGTGAAAGACTGGTGGCTGGTCGGGCGTATCAGTGCCGCGGCAGGGTCGCTGTATGTCAGGCGCGAGTCGAAGGAATCGCGCAACGCCGCAGCGGAGGAGATCGACCGCGAGCTGCGTTCCGGAAAGAACATCGCGCTGTATCCCGAGGGCGGCTGCAAGGGGCGGCGCATTTTTGAGTCATTCCGCTATGGCGCCTTCGATATCTCGCTGCGCACCGGTATCCCTATCCTGCCGGTGTTCCTGCACTATCAATCGCAGGACGATTTCGAGTGGCGCAGCCCGCAGACCCTGTTGCACAAGATCTGGCATATGAGTATCAGCCAAAACCGGCGTGCAGACTACTATGTCTACGATGCCTTCGAACCGCAGCAGTTCCCTGACAGGGAATCGTACGCCGCCTATGCGCACGCAAAATTCCTCGAGTGGCAGGCCCGCTACCTGGACTGACACGGCCTGTTCCGTGTGTGAAGACACCGGTTTATTTACCATAAATCTGTAGAATCAGTTGCAATCCGCCGGTTGCACTGTGCGTAGTGAAAATTATCTCCGGCGTTATGACAGGGCTGAATCTCCGGCAGCCGTGTTAAAGTAGGCCGATGAAGGCGTTATGTTTAACGGAATGCCGGTTGCTCAATTGTCGATGAAGCTGCGTACCCAGATATCCCTCTACCTGTTCCTGTTCGGGCTGATTCCGCTGCTGGTGGCCTTCGTGATCAATGTGCCGTTGATCTTTGACCGCATCGAGGCGCTTTATCACAAGGCGCACCTGCAGAATCTGCGTGCCGAATTCAGCGATCTCGATCAGCATCTGGCACGCCGCCATGAGATGGCCCGACTGCTGGCGAAGATGCCGGAGCCGGGCATGCTGCTGCCAAGCAAGGAGCGGCAATCGATGCAGGAGCTGAAAGTGCAGCGTACCGGCTACGTCAACTGGGTGAATCAGGTTCTGATCGATCAGTTCGACGTGACCCAGATTCTGTTTCTCGATGAAGCGGACCAGCCCATCTTCTGGCTGGATCGCAACTCCAGGACCGGGCGCCTGGAGATCCGGACCGGCGATTATCCCCAGGTGAATGCCCGGCTGCTGGCTGCCAGTCGTGAAGTTGCGCCGGGTGTAGTGCTGAACGGTCCAATCATCTTCCACCATAGCGCGGATGCGGTGCTCGCGGAGCGCTTCATGCAGATGAGTCTGGTTAGTCCGGTGGTCATCCCGCTGTTATCCGACGACAAGAGTACGCTGGAAGAACAGCGCGGGACGGTCAGTGTCTATATCGACCTGGGCGGTCTGGCAAGTGCCTACCGTGGTAACTACTGGGTGCTGGGTGACGGGCAGTATCTGCCATCGCAGAGCGGAGAAATCAGGCCAACCACTGCGTTCGATGATTTCCATGGTCTGCAGGCGCTGTTCGAGAAGGGTGAGCTGGCGCTGTGGGAATTCGGCAATCAGCAGGTGCTGTGGGTGCCTTTGTTCGAGACCGAGGACGCCGGTATCCTGTGGGTTGGACGCAGTGTCGATCCCTCTCCACTGGCAATGTTGCAACGAGCCGTGGAGCTGCGCATTGCATTGATAGCCATCGGACTGCTGCTGGTGGTATTCGTCGTAGCGCGCCTGATCGCAGTAAAGACGGAGCGCCTGGGGCGTGAGCTGACCGAGGGCATCTCAGGGGTGCTCGAGCGTAACGAGGAGATCGAATTTTCCTGGCGCCAGCCACAGGAGCTCAACGAGCTCGGAAATAACCTGACGCGACTGGCCGTCACTCACGCGGCAAATACCCGGGCGATGAACAGTTATGCGCGGGAGCTGGAGGAATCGAACCGCTACAAATCAGAATTTCTGGCCAATGTCAGTCATGAGTTGCGCACTCCGCTGAATTCGATTCTGCTGCTATCCAAGATGCTGTCCGAAGCCGACGTGCGTCAGAAACTCACACCGGAGCAGGTGCATCAGGCCAGGGTGATTTACAATGCCGGAACAGATCTCAAGGCATTGATCGACAATATTCTCGATCTGTCGCGTATCGAGGCGCGTCACATGACGCTGGTCGCCGAGCCGGTCAGCTTGCGGGCGCTCATCGATAGTGTGCTCGAGCTGATGAAGCCGCAGCTTGAAGACAAGCAGCTCAAACTGGTCACGGAATTCGATGCAAATGTGCCAGCTGCGATTAACACCGACAGTGAAAAGCTGCGTCAGATCCTGATCAATTTTCTGTCCAACGCAGTGAAGTTTACACCGCAAGGTACCATTACTGTCCGCCTGAAACCCGGATCGGAACACGAAGGTGTGCACTATCCGGTCTGTATCAGCGTTACCGATACCGGTATCGGAATCGCGGAAGACAAGCTCGATCTGGTATTCGAGGCTTTCAAACAGGCCGATGGTTCTACCAGCCGGCGTTTCGGTGGTAGCGGGCTGGGCCTGGCAATCAGTCGCGAGCTGGCCTATCTGCTCGGTGGTGACATCATCGTGCAGAGTAAGCCCGGCAGCGGTACCACCTTCAGCCTGTTCCTGCCGCTTGAGCTGCCGGAGTCGCCGCGACTGTCCAGCAGTGGGAAAATCTCCGAAACCATCGATCTTGAAGAGTCAACCCAAGCCATTCCGTCTGCCGACTACGGGGGAGCCCGCATACTGCTGGTCGATGATGATGTGCGTAATTTACTCGCGCTGACACCGATACTGGAAAACTGGGGGATCGAAGTCATGGCGGCTGGCGATGGTCCCGAGGCGCTGGAAACCCTGGCGACGGATGGGGAGTTCAACCTGGTGTTTATGGATATAATGATGCCGGATATGGACGGCTACGAGACAATAAGAAGAATCAGGCAGCAGCCAGGCTTTACCGAGCTGCCGGTCATTGCGCTGACAGCCAGATCCGCTGAAGAGGATGCGCGTCAATGCCGCGAGGCCGGTGCAAATGGCTGCATCACCAAGCCGGTTGATTTGCTGATACTGAAAGACATGCTGGACAGATACCTGACCGGCAGCTGAGAAATATCTGCGGGGAAGCTGATGATAGACAGGAAACGTTATGCCGACTTCCGGATTCTGATTGTCGATGATAATGAGAACAACCTGTTTGCACTGCGTTCCCTCATTGCCAGGCATATGGATGTCGAGGTGCTCGAGGCAGATTCCGGACAGGCGGCGCTCGACATCGCGCTGAACAACCCGCGTATCGATCTCATCGTGCTTGACGTCCAGATGCCAGAAATGGATGGTTTCCAGACCGCGTCCATGCTGAAGGTGCGGCAAAAGACGCGTGATATCCCGATTATCTTTCTCACGGCGGCCTACAAGACCGACGAGTTTCAGCAGAAAGGCTACGATGTCGGGGCTGCCGACTATCTGCTAAAGCCAATCGATGACAATCAGCTGATCAACAAGATCAGCACCTATTTGCGCCTGATCGAAAAAGAGCGAGAACTAAACACCCGGCTGGAAGCGCTTGTGGCGGAACGTACCTGCGAGCTCGATCTTGCCAAGACCTATCTCGAAAAAATAATCAGCAATATGGGTGAGGCCTTGTTGCTGCTGGAGCCGGGCGGCCATATCACTGCCGCCAATCCCACCGCCTGCAGGTTGCTCGGTTACAGCGAAGAGAGTTGACTCGGAATGCCTATTGGTGACGTCTTCGAGGAAGAGGAAACCGAACAGGCCAACGCCTTTATGGGCACCTGGCTCGAGGCGCTGATCCGCACCGGCACTATCAGCAGCATCGAGGCAAGATTCGTTGCCAGTGATCAGAGGCGCGTGCCTATCCTGTTTTCAAGAACGGCGATCAAGGACGATTCAGGCAAAATCACCGATATCATCTGCATTGCAAAAGATATGACGGGTTATACTCGCACCGGAACTAGCTGACGAAGCTGTACGCAGGGTATATCCGAATGCAACTTGCAACCGGCTCTGCAGCGCGTACACTTTACAGCCGGGTTACAGGAGTTATAGATGGAAGAATCTCAAAATAGCCTGCCCGAGGAGGATATTGTCCTTACGGCAGAAGCTCTCAAGGCGATGGGTCATCCGCTGCGCTGGAAGATCCTGTGTACGCTGGGCAATAAGGAAATGTCGGTCGGTGAAATTGTCGAGAAAATCGGCACCTCGCAAAGCAATGTTTCACAGCACCTTGACCAGTTGCGTAACAAGAACATTGTTCGTTCGCGGCGCGACGCCAACCGAATTTATTATTCAGTCAGTAACGAAAAGCTGCTGGATCTGATCGGCACCATGCGCGGAGTTTTATGCCAGACTAATTTAGGGGATAGTCCGTCCGGGTAGGCGCCTGGGTCACGGATGATCGTCAGCCAGGCCGTACCGTTCTGTACTGCGGGTGATTGCCGCAACAGCACACGTCCGGACAACCTGCTTCCGGCCGAATAAAAAACGGGGGTGGCTCGCAAGAGCCACCCCCGTTTGGCTTTACTGGTCGGTTAGACCGGTTTACCGGGCAGCCGGGGCAACAGCAGCCGGGGCAACCGGAGCAACACCCGGGGCGTAGCCGTACGGAGCGCCACCGTACGGAGCGCCACCGTAAGGAGCGCCGTAAGGAGCATAGCCGTAAGGGCCATAACCGTTGTAGTAGTTGTTGTAACCACGGCCATACCCACGACCGCTACCGTGACCACTGAAGTTCATGTTAAAGCCGCCGTCGAAGTCGCCGTCGCCATAACCATCACCGAAGCCGTCATTGTAACCGTTACCAAATGGGCCCCATGCGGAAGCGGCGGTGGAAGCGATTGCCAGTGCAGCGGCAGTGATTACAGTCGTAATTGTTTTCATATTATTTCTCCAGGAAATACATACATTAAGTGTGTTAAAAAATGTTTGTCTGCGAGGACAAGAGAGATAATATAAGCAAATGCTAAAATTAGCAATAAATAAATAACTTAAATTGCAGAATAAGCGTTAGTTATCTATAATTTACAATTAATACAGATAGTTATAATTTTATGTGTGACATTGCGAGCAAATAAGACTGAATTTTGACGCAAGAACAGGTATTTTCTTTAATAGCGCAAGCAAAATCTGTTTGGATGTGCCGGATTTGGCGCGCAGCAGCGGGGTATGCGCTCTCTGTTGCGGTACTGGTTCAGCGCACAGGACGGTTAGCGGGGTATGGTTGATCAGGCACGATTGCTGCTTTCGATTATCGAGCAAGGGGGCTATCCGAATTTCAGGCCGCTGTACGAGTCGCGTGGCTATCAGGTAGTCACGGAGACGCGCATGCGCAGGGCAATCGGCTTCCTGAAGAAACATACGCCCGATGTCATCGTGGCCGAGTTCAATTTTCAGTCGGATTTTCGTGACCGCACCAGCAGTCTCGAGTCGCTGCTTGCCGTAGTCCAGCGTCTGCCTGATGCACGCGTCATTGTGTTTTATGAAGAGGATTTTGCACCCCAGTTCGAGAAACTGAGTAGCCGTCTGCCAGTGCACTATGGGCTGGCATTTCCCGTCGATGAGGCGCGATTGCGCGGAGTGCTTGATGAGATTGCTGGACCGGCTGATGTGCACTAGCGTGTAGTCAATAACATCGATATGTAATAGCAAGGCGCGAGTTGCCGGAGAACGTGTGCTATTGATAGTTAACTAATATGAGACAGAGCAATGTCCAGGAGAGTGCCAGTGATTAAACAGAGACTAGTAAACAGGGTGTCGGGACTCCTTGCTGCCATCATGCTGCTATTCGTTGCAACCGAATTACAAGCGGCGGACCTGCGTGTGCGGGTTTTTGAGCGGGGTGGGAATGTGCCATTGTCAGGTGCGGCAGTGTGCCTGGGTACCCGAGCAAGGCCGGACCAATTCGGTGCAACCAGGACTGATGCCGGGGGTTATGCAGTGTTCGAATCCGTGCCCGGGGCACAGTTGCTGGTAACCGCATCGATGTCAGGCTTCATGTCCGAGCAGGAAACGCTCGTTACTTCCAATACCAACAGGATGCTGGTGCTGTCGTTGTCGGCGGGCGGTGGTGGTGCGCGTTGTCTGCCCGACGCCGTGGAAACCAGTCAGCTTGTAGCCGGGGTGAGTATTGATAGATTTGTAATCAATGGCGGCGCTCCAGTCACAACCAGCCGTGGCGTGACCCTTAACGGTACGGTATCCGGGGCGCCGACACAGTATCGTGCGAGTGAGCAGGCAGACTTCGGCGATGCCGAATGGCTGGATATCAAGGATGCACCCGGTTTCATGCTGAGTCCCGGTGCCGGGAAAAAGACTGTTTACTACCAGGTGCGCAGACACACTACATTGAATGGCGCTGTTCTTGAAACAGCCGCACCGGTTTCGGTTGACAGTATTATTCTTCAGGATCACTGAGCCGGAGCAGATATGGCCGGTCTGACAGCCTGTTAAATGTCCTCGTGCCGGGGTGGGCGCTTTTTGCGCCCCTCGAATCTTACGATCCCCTGCACGATTTTGTCGAAGGGGAGATCCTCAAGGCGTTCATAGCGTCGCAGGGCTGCATCGATGGTGGTAATGATGTCATCGACATCTGCCTGGCCCTTTTTCTCACTGTACACCAGTCCCTGCAGGCCAAGCATGCCGCCTGTTTGAACCCGGATCTCCTTGGCATGTGGCAGTGGTCCTTGCACGCTGGTCAGGTGTAATGCAAAGCGCGCATTGGTACGCATCAACTGCAGCAGCAGCGAGCAGAGCGCGTTCCCGGCGGCTGACTTGCAGGCAATGCCTTCGCGATCGGCCAGATGGAAGCGCTGTGATTTGCTGCAACTGCAGCGTCTTGAATTGATGGATTTCTCAAACACGCAGCGCCGTTCATTGACGGCGTTGTAGGCTTCCTTGTATTCGTTTTCTTCCATTGCAACAATATGATTCCGGAGGAGCTATTTTTCCCATTCCCTGGCAATCGGTTCTTCCCTGTGTTCCTTCAGGCTCTTCTCCGCCTCGGGCTGGTTGGCTGCAAAGATAATCTTGTAGATCTGGCTATCATCCAGCAAGGTTTCCGCGCGTAGTCGTTTCACTTCCGCTTTGGCTGTCCTGAAGCTCTCGAATTCACTGACGAAGGTGAGTGATTTCGATTTTGTCGAATCCTGGGTTGCAACGATATAGATGTAGTAAGGCATGTGTGGCTCCGTGACCTGGATAGTGCGTTCGAATTATAGCAGTACACACCGGAGGGAATTATTGCTGCAGACCTGTGCCGCCGAACGTGTGCCGGCCGGTATGCAGTCGTTTGTATTTTCTTACCATGATTATGGATTTAAGCAGGGCAGGGATGTCAATTCTGGCCAGCTGCAGGCCGATCAGGATCGGGCGCAAGGTGTTGCCGGACTCGGCGATATCGATGAATTGCCGCTGTTCCGCGGGTTCATTTTCGAGCGCCTGACGTGCGTTGTAACAGTCAAGCGTCATGATGGTCGCGTCCCATATTAGTTCAACGCCCTGGAATGTTCCAATGAAGCGTATGCTTGCGTGATCGTCCGCTGGCTCGCCGGCGTAGATGAAATCCACTCCACTGCAGGCGAGCGCTGTTCTGAATGCCTCGATCGTGATCGGCTCATTCATCAAGCAATACAGTCAAAATCTGCGCATTTCTCATGATGACGCAACCAGTTCGCCGGCCGATGCCGTCTTCACTGTAGTCAAAGGTATAGGTGCGGTGCAGTACAGGCCCGTAGTTGCGTGACCAGGCGGGCCTGACGGACTGTAATGCTGCAGTGCCATCCAGGAATTGTACTCCCTGTTGCCGGCACGTATCCCGTGCTGTCGAGATTGCTTTGTCCCGGGTGCGCTGGCCAACGTGCCATAGCCAGATTAGTACCAGCAGGACAAGTATTACACCCAGAGTGGACATGCATATGGCTTATGAGCAGTTTGCGGACAGTGCAGTGTACTCTGGCATAAGACAGAGTGTGGACTGTTCGCAACTCCAGTCGTTTCAGGGCCGCGGAAGTGCTGTACACTGCAATGCTGCTGGCACCGGTAGATCACGCGCTAACGGACAGAAATGTGCCGGAACGCGTGCTAAACCGCAAGGTGAGAAACTCCACACCTGCAATAAACCGCTCACCGGTCATGTCGCGGTTGCAGAATGTTACACGGCCGGTTGCTTTCAAGGCCGTGCAGCTTATCCGGATCACCTGGTTTTCCCGCAGTGGCTGTCCGCATTGCAGTTGCATGCCGTTCGGCGACAGGTCACGCAGCGTGCCGTATTGGCCGTCAGCGTCGGGTGCCACATAGAGAGTGACTGCTTCCCGCAGACAGATGCGCTCGATGGCACGCTTTGAGGTATTAGCCAGGCGCAGGGTGTTGGCAACCTCCAGTGGAGCAGAGCAGCCCGGGCAGTCGGCTGGTCCTGCATAACTTGATGTGGGTGGTTTGGGTATCTGGCAGAACGGACAGGATGACGGGTCAGCCACGAACCGGGTTTTGAACGGATTTTCGGGAGCCTTCGAGTGAGTATTCTCGCGACCTTGTTGTGTGGGTTTGTCGGTTTTGTCGCGCTTGCCGAAATACTGCTCGTCATAGGCGCTGCGCCGGTCCGGGTCAGAAAGCACCTCGTAGGCCTCATTCAGCAGACTGGCGTTCCATTCGTCGCCGCCCAGGTCCGGGTGCATCCGGAGTTTCTGCATCTGGGTGCGGTAGCTGGCCTTAATGATGGCCGCTGGCGCGTCCGGCTGGATATGCAATATCCGGTAATAGTTGCGACGGTTTTCCATCTGCGTGCTGATGCTCTTTTGTAGCCTGGACTCAGGCTGTCTGAGAACTATCGTGCAAATGGAGGTATTTTTAAATTTCTGCCTCTCCGGCAGGTGGGTGCGGCGAGGAACAGGGACGTCAATATAATGGCATTTCTGGTCTGGCGATTCCGGGTATTTCGCTCGCCAGCACCTGGCTTGAACCGTCGGAACGTTTCCTGGAACGTGAATAAGCGACTGAAATATCTATGTATTACCTGTTTCAGGCGGTAACGCTGGGCATTGGTGTGGCAGTTCGACTGAGCTGTCGGAAATCATTAAAGAATGGCCGTCGCGTGACGTTAAACCAGTCGGAGGCGGTGAATATCACATAGCTGTGATATATCCGCCAAATACAAACCGGGTCCAGGGAAGGGTACCTAATCCTGCTCCTGCCTGGACATAAAGGAGATTTACCATGGCTCTTTCTGTCAATACTAACGTCATGTCGCTGGCTGCGCAGCGCAATCTGAACCGCACCCAAACCGGCCTGCAGACCTCCATTGAGCGTCTGTCGTCCGGCCTGCGCGTCAACAGCGCCAAGGACGACGCCGCCGGTCTGGCTATCGCCACCCGCATCGATGCCCAGGTGCGTGGTCTGAACGTTGCCGTTCGCAACGCCGGTGATGCTATCTCGCTGTCCCAGACAGCTGAGGGTGGTTTGAGCGAAATCACCAACATGCTGCAGCGCATGCGTGAGCTGGCAGTACAGTCTGCGAACGCCACCAACAGCACCAGCGACCGCGCCAATCTGGACGCTGAATACCAGGCACTGAACACGGAAATCACACGTCAGATCGGCGCAACCACGTTCAACGGCATCGCCGTGCTCAGCACTACATCCACCCAGACTTTCCAGGTGGGTGCAAATGCAACGGATACCATCGACGTCAACACCACCGCACTGACGGGTGCTGCACCGGCTGGCGATGTTACTTCAGCTGCTAATGCCACATCTGCCATGGGTTTGATTGATACCGCCATGGACACCGTGACATCCGCGCGGGCGACCTACGGCGCGGTACAGAATCGCTTCCAGTCGGTCATCAACAATCTGCAGGTGGCCTCCGAGAACCAGGCGGCCGCGCGCAGTCGCATCATGGACGCCGATTTCGCACAGGAAACGGCCAACCTGACACGTCTGCAGATCCTGCAGCAGGCCGGTACGGCGATGGTGTCCCAGGCCAACCAGGTGCCGCAGACAGTTCTCGCGCTGTTGCAGTAACGGGGTTAAGGGAGCTGCCGGGAAGGGACGCCCGGCAGCTCCCACCTTTTAAGGCAGGTGATTGATATGAATGATCCGATATCACGTCTGATGCCGCTTGCGGATACTGGGTTTACGTCTCGTTCATTTGATGTTCCACAGCAGAAGCCGGTGCAGGTCACCGCCGTCAGCAATTCGCAAGGCAACAATACCCGGGAAACCGGTGCAGATGCCGATAGCAAATTACAGGAGCGGCTGGCTCAAGTAGCCGGGCGGATGAACCAGCGTATGCAGCAAATGCAGCGCGGTCTGCGTTTCAATGTCGATGAGGAAAGCGGCCGTATTGTCGTGAAGGTTATAGATAAAGACACGGATGAGGTGATCAGGCAGATTCCGTCCGAGGAAATGCTGGCCATGATGAAGCATATCAATGACTTCGATGGCCTGATATTCGATGACCGGGCCTGAGCGGACACACGGTTTTACAGGCACGAGAGACACCAATCATGTTATCAGCTGCAGGGATCGGTTCGGGGCTTGACGTCGAGTCTATTGTCACCCAGCTTATGGCGCTCGAAAGGCGTCCACTGGATGCCCTGCAGAAAAAGAAAACCGATATCGATGCGCGTATCAGTGCCTATGGCACACTGAAAAGTGCACTATCCACATTCCAGACCGCCATGAAGGATCTCAGCACACCTTCCGCGCTGAAGATTTTCACTGCAACATCCGGCGACGACAGTGTATTCAGTGCCTCTGCGACCAGTACAGCTGCCGCTTCGACTTTCCAGGTTGAGGTCGCACGGATGGCAGAGCGGCACAAATTTGCCTCAGTCGAGGCGCTGGATACCGATACCTTTGGTGGCGGTGCCGGTGATGCATTGACTATACAGGTTGGTGTCGACGTCGCGGATATCCTTACGGTGGATCTAAGCGCGGCCAGCACACTGGGTGAAATCCGGGATGCAATCAATACCGAGCCGACCAATCCGGGGGTTACGGCAACCATTATTTTCGGTAACGACGGCAACCAGAAACTGGTGCTGACGTCAGATGACAGTGGTGCGGCCAATGCGCTGACACTTTCCTATGCGGGTGGCGTTTCCGGAGCTACCTTCGGATTTCAGGAAATCAACGCTATTGGCGGGGATGCCGCGCTGCTGGATGCAGAAATCAGTGTCGATGGTTATAACGTCACGCGCGGAAACAATTCTATCGACGATATCATTCAGGGTGTAACACTGGATCTGCGCAGTGCAGTGCCCGGCACCACTTTCACACTGGATGTCGAGCGTGATATCACCGCCGTCTCCGATTCCGTACAGGCGTTTGCCGACGCCTACAATGAGGTACTGTCAGCGATCCAGACCCTGCGTGACGGCGATCTCGCCACGGACAGTGCGCTGTTCTCGGTCGAGCGCGGCTTGCGCAATGTGATGAACACGCCGGCCTCCGGTCTACTCAGCGGCCTGAGTTATCTGGGCGAGATTGGCCTGAGTTTTTCCCGCGAAGGCACCCTAACGGTGGATGCGGCCGATGTTGAAAGTGCCTTGACCAACGATTTCAATGCCGTGTCCGAACTGTTTTCGACCGAGGGCCAGGGTTTCGCCAGCCGGCTGGATACGCTGGTCAACGGCTGGCTTGATCTCGACGGTCTGATCAAGGGGCGCACCGACGGACTCGATAGCAGCAAACGTCTGCTGGAGACGCGCGAACAATCGCTGGAGTATCGCATGACGCAGATTGAGGCCGGTCTCTATGCACAGTTTTCCCGGCTGGATACCTTGCTGGGTAGTCTGCAGGTGACCAGTGATTATCTGTCCCAGCAGCTGCAGATGCTGCCAAGTATTAATAATTCTCGTAACCGGTGATCGGTGTCAGAGCCGTGAGGATGGCATCAATAATGCATATTGGTGTATTAACCGATGCGGGCCGGGGTGAGTGGCTGGATTGCACAGGCAATTAACGAAATAACCAACAGAACAAGGAAAGTGTCACTATGAAAAAACCGGCAGAGCAAGGTGGTGTTGGCGAATACACGGCGGTCGGTACCCAGACCGGTATCACCGAGGCATCGCCTCACCGACTGATCCAGATGCTGCTTGACGGGGCGCTGGACAAGATTGCCAGGGCAAAGGGTGCGATGCAGCGCAAGCAGATTGAAGAAAAGGGCAGCAGTATCACCAGTGCGAGTTCCATTGTGTTAGGTCTGCGCAGTAGTCTGGACATGGATGCCGGCGGGGAACTGGCTGCCAACCTGGATAATCTGTACGACTACATGTTCCGCCGCCTGATGGATGCACATGTCAATAATGATCAGGCGGCACTGGATGAGGTCGCAAGCCTGTTGCGTGAAATCAAGCAGGGCTGGGATGCCATCCCCCAGGAAGCCATCAGTGGGGGGGGATGGTCAAATCGATGGTGGGTACCTGAGCAGGCGGATGCCCATGAATGCCAGTGTGCGGCAAGAACTTGCCAATCTGCTCGCTCTTGCTGATCGCATGCAGGCTCAGGCCGCTGCCAGGGACTGGGATAGCGTCGCTCGACTGAGGGAGCAATTCCAGCAACGTGTCGAGGCACTGTTTGCAGGGCCGATCAGTCGTCAAGAGGTGCCGGCACTCAGTGAAGTCATCAGACGGGTCAGTGACATAAACAACGAAATTATCGTGCTGTGCAAGGCTGAGCGCGACGCCCATCGAAGCGACCTCGATAACCTCAAGCAGGGGCGTCACGCAATCAGCAGCTATTCGGCCAACACCGGGTGATATAAAGCGCGGTCAGCGCAGCGGTTCCGGCCCGGTTCCCCGGCTCCATGCCAGCCAGCCGATATTCTTGAACTTTGCTACCGACAGTGCGCCGCGCTTGGCGCGGTTGCTGTGTTCTGCCCCGGCGATGGCGTCGCTCAATTCCTCGCGTGAGGCTTCATAGATCTCGCTTGCTTCGTAGTTCTCGTCCAGGATGACCAGCAGCAGCGTGTCCCATTCGCCTTGTGTATTGATCTGTCCAAGCCGGGCGCCACTCTTGCTCTCCTGTGACATGACCCGCGATTTGATCTGGACCCGTTGTCCCTCGCGCCCACCGGTGCCGATGGCGTCGACCCCGGCGGTGCCTGGCTCGCAGAGTTTAAGGCCTAACAGGCGTGCTGCATCATGACGGGCGATTTCGCCGGATACCGGAAGCGCCTGACCGGTGGAGCGCCGGTATTCCGCCGCGAGTCGGCGCGTTTCACTGATCAGTTTGTCAATTGAATATATCAAGTGATATCCGCTGACTTAGTGGCTTGATGCGTAATGTATTACTAACTGGCCTGTGGCAGTCCCTGATCTCCGTGCAATCCATAGCACCATGCATCTTAACCTGAAATCCTGCGGGTGGTGCCATGCGGCGGAGGTAATTTAACGACTTGCAACCGACTCCGCCGCAGGACCATGGGCAGTACGCATGTGCCGGAAAAATGACTGCATGCCTGCTCAAGCCATTGTATTGCGTGCAGATAAAATGACGCGCATGCCCTTTAGCATCGGTAACTTATTGTAAATAAACAAATGTAACTCTCTGGCACGTTATCTGCATATTTCGAGATCGAGGTTCCGGTGGCCATCTTTGGCCTCACGCTGAAAGGGTTTTGCGACCCGTCCTGCCTTAATGAAAGGCGGCAGCCGCGGGTTTGGCAATACGATGCGTGGGGTGTTGTTGTGCCATTGCGGATTCACCAGGAGAGGGAGGTAATGATGGACGAGCCTGTGCAACAGGTCACTGACAACGAGCTGATCGCCGAGGACCGGCGCTCGGTTGAACTGGTGGCGCTGGCACGCCGTGTCGCCGGTTCTGAAGTGACCGTGATGATTACGGGCGAATCCGGTACCGGCAAGGAAGTGCTTGCACGTTTCATTCACCGGAACTCCTCGCGCAGGGACGCTCCCTTCATGGCCATCAACTGTGCGGCCATACCCGAGAATATGCTCGAGGCTGTATTGTTTGGTTACGAAAAGGGGGCATTTACCGGCGCTTATCACACACATCCGGGCAAGTTCGAACAGGCCCAGGGTGGCACGCTGCTGCTTGACGAAATTTCCGAGATGGATCTCGGCCTGCAGGCAAAATTGCTGCGGGTACTGCAGGAAAAAGAAGTGGAGCGTCTGGGTGGGCGGGAAACCATCCCGCTCAATGTACGTGTGCTGGCTGCGACCAACCGAAAACTGCGTGATGCAGTAAATCAGGGCAAATTCCGGCAGGATCTGTATTACCGCCTCAATGTGTTTCCCCTTAATCTGCCGGCCCTGCGTGACCGCCCGGGCGATATTCTGCCGCTTGCGCGCCAGCTGGTTCGGCGTTACCAGGGCGGAGCATTTACTCCGGAGTTTTCCCGGGCGGCTGAGCAGAAGCTGCAGACATGGTACTGGCCGGGCAATGTGCGCGAGCTGGAAAACGTCGTACAGCGCGCGCTGATACTGCGTGGCGGGGAGCGGATCGAGGCGGCTGAAATCAGCCTTGACGATACCGGGTCGGAAATGATTTCCACAGGGGCACAGGGATGTGCCACGGCAACGCCGGAGAAGGCGCTGGAGCAGGATTTGAAGGTGAAGGAACGGGAATTGATCATCCGGGCACTGGAGGCCGGAAACGGCAGCCGTAAGGATGCGGCCGCTCGGCTGGGTATCAGTCCACGCACACTCAGGTACAAGATCGCGCGCCTGCGTGACGCCGGCCTTGATGTGACGTCCAGGGCAGGCTTGTGAAATGCCTGTTGCTATCAGGACTGTTTGGTATGTGAAATGCGGAGGTGAAGCATGAGCGAAATGGGTATTAGTCAGGTGCTGGACCAGATGCGCGCCATGTCGGCGCTGGCGCAGCGCAGCCCGGCGGCAGAAACCGGCAATGTGGCGGCAGCCGGGCGGCCGGATTTTGCCGGTCTGTTGCAGGAATCCGTGAACAGCATCAACGAGACGCAGCAGGTGTCGAGCAAACTGCAAGCTGCCTTCGAAGCCGAGGATCCTAACGTCGATGTGGCGCAGGTCATGGTTGCGATGCAGAAATCGAGCGTGTCATTCCAGGCCATGGTGACGGTACGCAACAAGCTGGTCGCTGCATACCAGGAAATCATGAGTATGCCGGTGTAAGCGACTCCGAGTCATGAACAGGGAAGAGAGCGAAGATGGCACTGGTTAATCCGGAAAACATTACTGCCCAGGCGCGTGGCTTCAATGCCCTGCCCGTACTGCGACAGATTGGTCTGATGATCGGACTGGCGGCAAGTGTGGCGCTGGGTGTCGCGGTGGTGCTCTGGTCGCGGACCCCGGACTACAGCATGCTGTACGGGCGACTGTCGGACGTTGAGGCTGCGCAGGTTGCCGCAACACTGGACAGCGTCGCCATTCCCTACCGGATCGAACACGGGTCCGGTGCCATTACCGTGCCCGCCGACAAGGTCCATGAAGCACGACTTAAGCTTGCCACACGGGGTTTGCCGCGCGGTGACGGAACCGGTTTCGAACTGCTTGATGAAAAGCAGGGCTTCGGCACCAGCCAGTTCATGGAACAGGCGCGCTACAATCGTGCCATCGAGGGTGAACTGGCGCGCTCCATATCCACGCTGCAGAGCGTGGAGAGCGCACGTGTGCACCTCGCGATTCCCAAGCGCTCGGTGTTCGTGCGCGACCGCAACAAGCCGCAGGCCTCCGTGGTGCTGAAACTTTTCTCCGGCGCGCGTCTCGACGATGAACCCCTGGCCGGCATAGTGCATCTGGTGGCAGCCAGTGTGGAAGGAATGGCAGCAGAAGACGTCACGGTGGTTGACCAGAATGGTCGCTTGCTGACAGCGAACACCGGTGCGCATGGCATGGCCGCCAGCGCCAGCCAGCTGGCCTACTCTCGCAAGCTGGAGCAGGAATATATCAAGCGCATCGAGGACATCCTGATTCCGATAGTCGGCGCGGACGGCGTGCGCGCACAGGTCGTCGCGGATGTTGATTTCACCAGCGTGGAAAGCACCACGGAAAGTTACCAGCCGGATGACCGGGCAGTGCGCAGTGAAGAAACCTTCGAGGAAAGCACGACATCCGGCATGGCGGCCGGTGTGCCCGGCGCACTGACCAACCAGCCACCACCGGCCGGTACTCTCGATGTCGGTGTCATCGAAGGCGAGCAGCCAACACCGGTCAACAACACGCGCCGCGCCACCCGAAATTTCGAAATGGATCGCAGTATCAGCCACACGCGCAACGTGCCAGGGGCAGTCAAGCAGCTGTCGGTTGCGGTGCTGGTCGACTACCGCATGCAGGCCGACGACAAGGGCAAGACCGTGCGTGTCCCGATGGACGACGAGGAGATCACGCGCATTACCGATCTCGTCAAGGAAGCGGTCGGCTTCAGCGAGGAGCGAAATGACAGCATCAAAGTAAGTAATATTCCGTTTCGTACTGTTGATCAGGTCAGCGAGGCGTTTCCTGAAACGCCGATCTGGCAGCAGCCATGGGTCGGTGGTGTGGTCAAGCAGGCGATCGGCGCTGTCTTCGTGCTGTTCCTGTTGTTTGGTGTGTTGCGGCCGGTCCTGCGCAGTCTGGCGGTGCGGCCGGAGCCGGCTGCCGCTGCAGGGGCGCAGGGTGCATTGCCATCAGGAAAGGCTGGCAACCCGCAGGCACTGGGCGAGGACCGTCTGAGCCTGTCCGGACAGCAGATGCCGGTATCGCCCGAACAGCAGTTCGGCATGGCGCGGTCCATGATCGATAATGACCCTCGCCGGGTTGCCGGAGTCGTCAAGGACTGGGTAGCTACGGATGGCTGAAAAGGAACAGGCCCTGAGCGGCACCCAGCGTGCCGCGATACTGCTCATGAGCCTGGGCGAGAAGCATGCCGCGAGCATACTCAGGCATATGGACCCGCGTGAGGTGCACAAGGTAGGTACGGCGATGTCCTCGCTGGGCAATATCAGCAGCAAGCAGATCGAGGCGGTAGTGCAGGACTTTCTGCGCTCTGCCCAGGGCAGGAATGCCATGAGCATTGGCAAGGACGAGTATGTGTCAAAGGTGCTGCACCAGGCGCTCGGTGCCGAGCGCGCCGAGGGCATGATCAACCGGGTTCTGGAAGGTCGCAACGCAAAGGGTCTGGAGTCGCTGAAGTGGATGGGCCCGGAAACCATCGTGGAACTGGTGCGTGACGAGCATCCGCAAATCATATCCATCGTGCTGTCGCAGCTCGATGCCGATCAGGCCGCCAGCGTGCTGTCCGGGCTTGATGAAGACGTGCGCTCTGATGTGCTGTTGCGTGTGGCGCGCATGGAAGAGATCCACCCCGGGGCGCTGGAAGAACTCGACCGCGTACTCGCCAAGCAGGTTGGCGAGCGCAACGTGGTCAAGCCACCACGCATCGGTGGTTCCAGGAAGGTCGCAGACATCCTCAACTGTCTCGATACCGGTGCGGAAAGTGCGCTGACCAAACGTCTCGTCGAGCTGGACGAGAAACTGGGGCAGGAAATCCAGGAGTTGATGTTTGTGTTCGACAATCTGAAGGATATCGAGGGCCGCGGGATTCAGGCGCTGCTGCGTGAGGTCTCCGGCGATACGCTGGTGACCGCACTCAAGGGTGCGGACGATAGCCTCAAGGAGAAGATTTTCTCGAACATGTCCAAGCGTGCCGCAGAGATGATGCGCGACGACATGGAAACCAAGGGCCCGGTGAAACTGAGCGAGGTCAAGCAGGCGCAGAAGGATATCCTGCTGGTCGCCCAGCGCATGATAGAAGCGGGCGAGATCATCATCGGCGGCAAGGGTGGTGAGGAATATGTCTGACGCACCGGCAGCAATGGATCGTAACAGCTGCCGGCGCTGGGATGTGCCTCAGCTCGACGATGGCAGTCCGGGCGGGGCCGGCATGGACGCTGGCCAGCGTGCCTGGGAAGAAGGTTTCGAACAGGGGCGGCAGGAAGGTCTTGCCGCGGGCCGCGAGCAGGTGCTTGCAGAGCTGGATATCCTGCGGCAACTCATGCAGACGCTGGCAACGCCGCTGGCCGAACTCGACGAACAGGTCGAAAAGGAACTCGTCGCACTGGCGATGACTGTAGCAAGACAGGTGATCTACCGAGAGCTGGAGATGCATCCCGAGCGGGTCGTCAATGCGGTCAGGAAGGCCCTCGACGTCCTGCCGGCAGGACTGCGCGACGTCCGCTTGCACCTGCATCCGGATGATGCGCAGCTGGTGCGCGAACTGCTGCCTGCGGGCGAAGCTGAAAGCAGCTGGCGGATTGTCGAGGACAGGGTGCTGGAGCGGGGCGGCTGCCGCGTCTCGACACAGAATTCGCAGGTTGATGCGACGCTGGAAACGCGTCTGGCGCGTGCGGTTGCGGCAGCGCTGGGCGAATCCGGGGAGAATGTATGAACGGCGACATGCACTTGCCAGGGTCGCGACGCAGCGGGATCTGGCTGCAGCGCCTGCAACCTTACCATGAGCGAGCGGCCAGACCGGTTTTGTTGCCGGTCGAAGGGCGTCTGACGCGCATGGTGGGTCTGACTCTGGAAGCGGTAGGCTGTCAGGCTCCGGTCGGCGCGCGTTGCGATGTACTGTCAGCGAGCGGTGAACGCATCGAGGCCGAAGTCGTGGGCTTCGCGGGCGATAACACCTACCTGATGCCGACCGGCGATGTGCATGGGCTGACGCCGGGTGCACGCGTGGTGCCGGCGGCGCAGGGTTCCGGAGCGCTGGTGGGAGAAGGGTTGCTGGGCCGGGTGATCGATGCCTCCGGTCGTCCGCTGGATGGCAAGGGGCCCATTGCCGCACACGATCGTGTGCCATTGACCGGCCGTGCCATCAATCCACTGGCACGGCAACCGATCACCCAGCCGCTTGATGTCGGTGTGCGCTCCATCAATGCCCTGCTCAGCGTCGGTCGCGGACAGCGCATGGGCCTGTTTGCCGGCAGCGGCGTCGGCAAGAGCGTGTTACTCGGCATGATGACGCGCTTTACGGAAGCGGATGTGGTCGTGGTCGGGCTCATCGGCGAGCGCGGTCGCGAGGTCAAGGAATTCGTGCAGAATATTCTCGGCAGCGCCGGCATGTCCCGCGCTGTGGTAGTTGCAGCCCCTGCAGACCAGCCGCCGCTGATGCGCATGCACGGAGCCTGGCTGACAACCGCAATTGCCGAGTATTTCCGCGACCGTGGCCAGAATGTGCTGTTGCTGATGGATTCATTGAGCCGATTCGCCCAGGCACAGCGGGAAATCGGCCTGGCCATTGGCGAGCCGCCGGCCACCAAGGGTTATCCGCCGTCGGTATTCGCCAAGCTGGCGCAGCTGGTGGAGCGGGCAGGCAATGGCGATACAGGAGGAGGATCGATTACCGCCTTTTACACCGTGCTTGCCGAGGGTGATGATCATAATGACCCGGTTGCCGATGCCGCGCGCGCCACACTCGATGGACATCTGGTGCTGTCACGGGAAATCGCGGAATCCGGTCTCTATCCGGCCATCGATATCGAGGCCTCTATCAGCCGCATCATGCATGATATTGCCGCGCCCGCGCATCTGCAGGCCGCGCAACGCTTCCGGCAGCTGTTTTCTGCCTACCGCCAGAATCGCGATCTCATTGCCGTGGGTGCCTACCAGCACGGCAGCGACCCGCGCGTCGATGAGGCCATTGCCAGCTACCCGCGGCTGCGCGAATTCCTGCTGCAGCACAACCGGCAGGCCGTGACGCTGAAACAAAGTTTGCAACAGCTCGAAACAATGCTGGCGCCCGTTCAGGGTGCGGCCCCACTGGCAGTCAGGGAGAAGACTAGATGAAACCTTCGCAGCGGATGCAACCGGCCCTGGAGCTCGCGCAGGAGCGCATGCGCACGGCCGCGGTAAAGCTAGCGGATACCCGGTTGCGCTACGAGGAGAAACAGCAAAAGCTCAGGGAACTGGAAAGTTACCGGGACGAATACATGCAGGGCCTGTTGCGCAAGAGCCGCGATGGTCTGCACGTGACACAGATGAAGGACTACAACCTGTTCCTGGAACGACTCAACCAGGCAATCCGCCAGCAGCATCATATGGTCCAGGGCGTACGAATGGAACTCGAGCAATGCGCGGAGCACTGGCGCCAGGAGCAGGTGCGGGTCAATGCGCTGGACAAGGTGATAGAGCACAAGGTAAAAGCCGAGCGTCGCGAGGCTGACCGCCAGGAACAGCTGGAGACTAACGAACATGCCCGTCGTGGCTGGCGTCGCGAAATGACCTGAAGGCAGCTTTCACTGCCTGTCTGGCCGGTCTGGCCCGGAAGTTGCATTTGTAGCTGGAAGAATACTTTTCGGAATTACAGGACACGACGATGAATAAAGCCATGCAGTCCATAGATACAGCAATATCCACATCCGGCGCACTTCCCAAAGGCGCCGGCCGGTGCGCGCAGCAGGACGAACCCGGCGCATTCTCCCGGCTACTGTCCGCCGGGCAAACGCAAACCGTGCAGCGTAACGAGGCAAGGATTGTGCGGGAGAGCGGCAACAGCTTGCCGGATGAGCAACGCCAGGACAGCGCAGGGCGTGCCGCCGACCGTCGTGAAGATACCGCGCCCGCTGGACTGGATTCCGGCCAGGTGGCCGCACAGCAACAGCCGGATGATGCCATGCCGGTCGACTTGCTGCCGGCAGGCACTGCAGATCTGTCTGTACAACTGCCTGGGGAGGCCCCTGAGGAATTACTGAACACCCTGTATCCGGAGACCATCGGGCAGGCAGTTGCAACGACAGAGACAACCGGTCCGGACAGGCCTGAAATGGCTACGATCGAGCCGGCAGCGCCTGCAACTGTCCAGGCACCGGTCGTTGCTCTGCAAGCCGAAACAGCGCCTGATACAGCGGCGCTGGCGACAGCTGTAACTGCCACAGCCGCGCCGCAGGCGCCGGTTAGCGCGTTGCCTGCGGGCAGGGTGGAGCCGGATAACAAGCGCGGTCATGCATCTGCCGATCCGGTCGGGCTGGCGGTGCGCGAAAGTGTCATGCAAATGCTGGCTGCACGAACCGAGCAGGGCAATAGCGGAGACGCGCTCGCCAGCGGAGGGAACAAACAGGCCGCGTCATTCGAGCAGCCCGCGACCGCACAGGGTGCCGCTGCCGGCATCCTTTCATTCAACGATCTCCTGCTCGGGACCGACACCAGCTCACCGTCAGCCAGGGTGTCGGTTCCGGTCGGACAACCCGGCTGGGGTCGGGCCGTAGGCGAACAGGTGGTGTGGTTCGTGTCGCAGAATATCCAGTCAGCGAGCCTGAAGCTGAATCCGCAACACCTGGGGCCACTGGAAATGCAGCTGCATATGGATGGTGACAAGGCGAGCATTGCCTTTTCCAGCCAGCATGCGGCAGTGCGTGAGGCGCTCGAGTCGTCGCTGCCGCGCCTGCGTGACCTGCTCGCCGAGCAGGGGCTGAACCTCGTCAACGTCAACGTATCCCAGCATGGCGCCGGCAGCCGTCGCGAACAGGCCGCCGCCGGTAACAATAGCAATGGCGCAGCCGGCCGCATGGCAAACGCAGAAGAGCGCCTGCCGCTAACGGCTGGCCTGCCGGGTTCAGCGATGGCGCGTGGACTGGTGGATTACTACGTCTGAGGTGCCTGGAAACTGCCAGGGACTGTGGTCTGGCGAGGAAGCTTGATCGCGGAATTTTCACCTGCCTTTCAATTACACAACTACCCCGCTTCCTGCTGGCCTTAATTCTGCCGCGAGCTGCCGTTATGACGCAGCTTGCCGACAGTAATTCGGCGTTTGCATCACCCTCTAGGCTGGTTGCTCGTCAAATTCACGACCCGAAGTCTGCGAGAGATTATAAGATATTGTAATTAAAAATAAAAAATATGCGCAATGTGTGGCATAGCTATTGCATTACTGTTTCAGGGGCATGAGCAGAAAGATCCTGTTGTGCACTAATGCAGCACTCATGGAAGTAACAACATCAAGCAAGGTAGCTTATGAAGAAAATCATCATCATTGCGGTCGCGGTACTGGTACTCGCGGCTGTCGTCGGGGGTGCCGCGTATTTCATGCTCGGCAGTGACTCGCAGACCCAGGGCGGTGAACCGGCTGTCATGGATGCATCAGGCCAGGCGCAGGCCGTAAAGCCGGATAAACCACCTATCTATCTCGGGCTCGATCCGGATTTTATCGTCGCCTTCCAGGATCCAAAAAAGGTCCGTTTCCTCAAGGCCTCGCTCGAGGTGATGGTGTATGACCAGGACGTCATCGAGGACCTCAAGCTGCATATGCCGGCGGTGCGCGATGCCGTGCTCCTGCTGTTCAGTGCCCAGAAAGAGGAAGACCTGATAAGCCTCGAAGGCAAGGAAGCCTTCCGCGCACAGATCCTGGAGAAGATTCGCTCAACCCTGGAACGCCTGACCGGCAGCCCCGGCGTCGAGGCGGTTTACTTCAGTAACCTTGTCATGCAGTAGCTGCCATCCGCGCCGGATATCGTGGTGCATTTTGTTGCCGGCAGCTGTTCGCGATGCCGGCCGCTACAGGTGTCAGCAACCCTGGGATGGAAAACCCGGGCCTGGGGCTACTGTGCGCTGGCGGCCAGTGCCGCTTGCAGGTAGCCGGACTGCCGATTGCCGACGAATACCTCATAGCCCTGTCGGGCAATATTTTCCCATGCGCCGTTTGCAATGATTTCGCAGCAGGTTTCGGCCAGCCGTTCATAGGGAGCCTCGATGATGCCGTCCTGTACAGACTCGAGTGCGCTGTCAGGCGGTGATACTTCGGATACGACGCACACCCGGTTTGCCAGTAAATAGGAGATACGTACGATCTCGAATATCTTCGCAGGATAGAAATGAACATTCAGGACGATCCGGCTGCGGGCGATCACCGCATCGCGCTGTTCGCCATAGACACCAAACAGCGTTTCGACCCTTAGGCCGGAGCTGACCAGTGTTTCCAGGACGTGCTGGCGACGCGCGTTCAGTGATCCGTAAAACAGCACATCGATGTCTTTGTCTGTCGCGGGAACGATTCGTGACAGCCGGTCGCTGTATCCGATCGGACAATGGATGATATTCCGGATGCCCAGCTGTTCCAGCTGTCCGATGTTGTAGCGGCTGTAGTCCCAGACCCGGTGGCGGCGCAGCAGTTTCAGGTAGTCGGCTGTCAACCAGTCGGAGCACGGCGTGATCTGCTCGAGATTGTAGAGGATGCTCTTGCCCGGTGGTTTCGCGCCCGGCAGGCGTGGCAGCAGGTTGGCGCCCACCACGATGGTCTTGCCGCTGATGCGTTCCCGCACAGTGACGATGGGTGCATTGATGCCAAGTTCGCGGAATCCGCCCTGCAGACCAAGGGCAACCTCACTGAAGGCTCCGGAATGCGGGTAATCCGGCGGCGTCACGATCCAGATACAATATGAATCCGGCATGATTCGTGCTGATCAGGCGGCACTGTCACAGGTGAAGTCGTGCAGATCGTTGTAGCCAAGTCTGTGCATCAGATCCTTGTGGCGGTAGTCGCGGTACACAGACAGCAGCTCGGCGCTGTGTGTGAATGCGTAACGCCGCCCGGGGTTCACCTGCGTGATTGCTGACGCGAGCCGGTCGATTGCCGGTGCAAGGCCGGCGAAACCAGCGATGCGTGCCAGTTCGGTCGACGGGTCGGCAAGGAAGTCCTCGTAGCTGATACGCAGGGCCCGCGCGCCGAATTCAGTTTCCAGTGCAAGAGCCCTGCTCGTGTACTCCTCCCACAGCGCAAGTCCTTCCTCGAGGTGAAACAGTCGCGGTGACTGCTGCAGTCGCATCGAACCATCCAGTTGCCCGGGTAACAGCTGTGCCAGCTGCGCCTTGTGGCGGTCGAGGATTTCATGTTCACGTCGCCGCAGGCTGTCTGCCACATCCAGCGGGTTGCGGCAGACATGCAGCAGTTTTGCATTGGGGAACAGCCGCGCCCATACCGTTGCCGTGAAGGTGTTTCTGGGGTCCTTCCAGCCCCAGGGGATCCGGCTATCCGTGGTGAACAGCGACTGGTAATGCGGGTCGGCTCCCGTGAAGGCCGTCGCTGAAGGACCGTTGATGACATTGCCGATAACGCTGTGAAAATACCAGGCAAGCTCATCATTGATAAAACGCATGTTGTAGGTATTGTCCCAGCCCGCCCCGAGCTGCTCGAACATCCACTGGTTCAGTGTCTGGAAGAATACCGCTTCATGGTTGTGTTCTTTCTCGTGACCGACGAACAGGCCGGCCGCCTCCAGTGACCGGCAGATCAGGGAGGTGCCGGATCGGTGCATGCCGCAGATAATGATCGGTGCCATTAACGGGGTACTCCATTGGTAAACGTTTTCGGGTGTCAATCAACCATGTCTGATCAGGATGCTGCTCCCTGCAGTTGCAGCCCTTCGTGTGTGTCATGATCGGCGTCAGGCAGCGCCAAGCAATATTCCTTGAATTCCCGGTATTCGGGTGTCAGAGGCAGGGCAAACGGGTCATCCAGATTCCAGACGATATTGATATGCCAGCTGGCCAGCAGCGCCGAGCGTTGCTTGTCCCAGATCCGGTAGACCTGCAGGTCGTCCATTTTGACTGCGTGCTGCTTGACGCGGGACAGGTTGCATAACACCTGCCCCATGCACGTGCCGAATTTGCGGTCGTAGTCAGCGGCCGACGGTGTCCAGGCGCTGATCCTGAACTGGTCCTGCTGCAGCAGGAAGGCCGAGAACAGCCGTTCGATGACGAATATACGCATGGATGCACTGGGGTCGCGCTCGTACCGGGCGCTGCCACTGTATGTCTTTCCGACCTCTGTGCCCCGTGCCGCTTCTGCATCCAGCAGCGCAAGCGCACGTTCAATGAAGCTGAAATAGGCTTCCCAGAAACAGTTGTTGGCAACAAAATAATTGCAGAACGCGAAGCTGGTGACGTCGCTGACCGAGGCAATGCGGATACCCATCTGCTGCTCCAGAAAATAGGCGACTTTCTCGATGCCTGTGTGTGCGCAATGAATGCCCTGTTCCCAGCCGTTCGCGTAGACTGCCTCGTTGCCGATCATGGGATTGATGAATGCACAGTCGGCACCTGCATCAAATGCCGAGCGACAGAATTCGTGAAAGTCACAGAAACTGACCGGCGCCTTGTGTTCGAACTTCCAGGACAGGAGTCCCCATGGTTCGCTCCGGTCCCTGATGGCCGGGTCGGCATACAGCTGCTTGAACAGTTCATATTCGCGGGTGCCGGGTGCGGTGTTTGCCGAGGCATCAAACGGTATGGCTTGCGCGCTGACAAACGCCCGTTGCTGTGCATCGATGCAGGCCTGGTAGATTTTCATATCCCTGAAAATACCTTGTGTTGACTGGTCGAAACCTGCAAGACGTGTGCCATTTCTTGCAGGCGCGCAATTTTTACACGCGATACAGACATCACACGTGCAGAGCCTGACTATGGCGAGACAGCTGGCGGTGACATCATTCCGTCCACAGCCGCTTGTGTGCACAGCTGCAGAACGCTGGAATTCATTGGCAGTGTAATGATTTGAAAAGTATTTAGAGATATCCGGAACACGGAAACCGTGCGCCTGGCGCGCGGGCACGGTGTATATGGCCAGCGGATAGCGCGGTAACCGCACCGACATCGCCGGGCCCGGGCAGTCGTTCCGGTGGCGTCAATCCATTCGCTACCACGGTGCGTGCCTGCAAGAGCTTGCCGCCGGGCTGCCGGAATCCCGGCAACCATTTGCCGCTTGCCAAAACAGTTGCGCCACATTTCCGGCGTGGCGTTTTTTAGCGTTTGTAAGTAATTGTATGTGAACAGAATAATGTTCATGTTTTTGTGGCATGGCATTTGCATCAACACTGCCAGGCGCCAGTCCTAACGTGCACTAGCCGTGTGCGCCTGGACTGGATTCAAGGATGAGGAGCGAGGCAGAGCGGCTTATGAAGAAGGTCTTTCTATCAGTCATGACGGTGGTGCTGTCGCGGGCTAGCGGCGCTGTTACCGGACGGCTCTTTCCCGTTGATGCGGCCACCCCGATAACGCGCCCGGCAGGCGCGGCAGCCGGTATGGCACAGGGGGCGGACGGCCTTGCTGCATCGGCCAGCCGCGAGAACCTTACGGGTGGCGTCGGCACTGTCAACCCGGCCCGGCCGGTGCGACCGCTTCGCGCAGCGCAGGTCACCGTGCACTAGTCTCATGAGCGAGAACGAAATACTTTCGGAAGAAGAAGTCGACGCCCTGCTGGACGGCGTCGCAACCGGCGAGGTGGGTGCCATGTCACCGGTGCCCGCAGGCGAGGTGCTGCCGTATGACCTGACCGATCAGGATCACATCGTGCGCGGCCAGTTGCCGGTGCTGGAGAAAATCAACGCGCGTTTCGTACGGCAGCTGGAAGATGGTTTTGAACAGATGCTGCAGCGCAGCGTCGAGGTTGCCGAGGAAGGATTGCAGACGGTCCGTACCACGGATTACATCCACAGCCTCGGGCTGCCGGTCAGTCTGAATTTCATCAACATCAATCCACTGGCAGGCGAGGCGCTGGTCGTGCTGGATCCGGCGCTGGTGTTCAGTATTGTGGACATCTATTTCGGCGGCTCCGGCAAGTATCGCAACCAGATGATCGGACGCGAGTTCACGCCGACCGAGAACCGGGTAATCCAGCTGGTTCTGAACCAGATGCTGAGGGACCTTGCGTGCGCCTGGGACAAGGTACTGGCGGTGGAGCCGCGTTTTGTCCGCGCCGAGGCCGATCCGCAATATTCCACGCTGGCGGGCTCGCGCGAGATGCTCATCATTTCCAGTTTCCGTATGGAGTTCGAGGGCAACGGTGGCGAATTCCACATCGGCCTGCCGGTGTCAATGATCGAACCCATCCGCGACCTGCTGGACGGCGGACAGCGCAAGAACATGTCGGCCAACCAGGACCAGTGGCTGCTTGCCTTGCAGCAGAATTTGCTGGATGCAGAAGTGGAGATCTACGGCCGGATGGCCGAGACCGCGCTGAGTCTGCGTGACGTGGTCGGTATGCGGCCCGGGGACATCATCCCTGTCAGCATGCCGGGCCAGGTAATCCTCAGGGTCGGCGACGTGCCGCTGTTCAGGGGGCAGTTCGGTGTTTTCCGGGAGCATAACGCGGTCAAGGTGGAAGCCGAGATCGAACGCAGTGATAAAACACGGCGCAATAAATAGCAGGAGCACATCATGAGCGAACAGACAGAAGACAGGGAAATCAATGGTGCCGATGAGGTGGCGGCACAGGCACAGCGAGCATCGGATGCGGCGGCCACCGGAACGCACGCCGGCGCGGAATACGAGCGAGCCTCGTTCCAGGAACTTGGCGAGGATGGCGGCGCCCGCAAGGGTGAGACCAGCCTGGATGTGATTCTGGATATCCCGGTTACGCTCTCCATGGAAATCGGGCGCTCGAAAATCAGTATCCAGAACCTGTTGCAGCTGGCGCGTGGCTCGGTGGTAGAGCTCGATCGCATGGCCGGGGAACCACTCGACGTGCTGGTCAATGGCACGCTGGTGGCGCATGGCGAGGTGGTGGTGGTGAATGACAAGTTCGGTGTCCGCCTCAGCGATGTTGTCAGCCCGGCCGAACGGGTCAACACACTCAAGTAACGGGATGAAGTCCATGCGCAGAATGTCTGTCAACCCCCTGTGGCGGCAAATCGCCTGCCTGTTGCTGGCACTGCCGGTGAGCGTTCCGCTGCAGGCCGCCGACAGGGCGCCATCGCCGATCGGCATGGCCGGTGAAATCATGGATGGCGCTTTCATGCTGCAGTTTGTTGTCGGACTGGCCATTGTGCTGGTCAGTATCGTCGGCCTGGCATGGCTGATGAAACGTGCCGGCGGTCTGCGCTCTTCGGCGCAGGGAACCCTGCGCGTCATCGATGGTATTGCGCTCAGTGCGCGTGAACGCATCGTGCTGGTCCAGGTCGGTGATACCCAGGTGCTCCTGGGCGTGGCGCCGGGCCGGGTCAACAGGGTGCATGTGCTGGATGAAAAGGTGAGTCCGGAGGCGCAGGTTAAGCCTGCGCCGGTTAATTTTGCGGAGCGCCTGAAGCACGTGATGGGCGGGGAGAAACAGACATGAAGGCGTTCACCGTACTAGCCGGTCTGCTGCTGCTGACACTGTTGCTGCCGTCCGGCCCGGCGTTCGCGTCACCGGGGCTGGCAGCTGTGACGATGGCGCCGGCCAGTGACGGCGGGCAAACCTGGACGGTGAGTATCCAGGTGCTGGCGATGATGACAGCGCTGTCGCTGTTGCCGGCCGCACTGATTTCGATGACGTCGTTCACGCGCATCATTATCGTGCTGGCCATACTGCGCCAGGCACTGGGTACAGCGCAGACACCATCCAACCAGATCCTGATCGGGCTGTCGCTGTTCCTCACCCTGTTCGTGATGTCGCCGGTGCTGGGCAAGATCTACAACGAGGGTGTGCAGCCGTATCTCGACGAGCAAATTACAACGCAACAGGCCCTGCAGAAGAGTGCTGCGCCACTGCGTGGATTCATGCTGGACCAGACGCGCGAATCCGATCTCGGGATGTTCGCGGATATTGCGCATTACGAGGACGATGCGCTGGTCTCGCGCGAATCTGTACCGTTCTCGCTGCTGGTGCCGGCTTATGTGACCAGTGAACTCAAGACCGCCTTCCAGATCGGCTTCCTGGTACTGATCCCGTTTCTGATAATCGATCTGGTAGTGGCGAGTGTGCTCATGTCGATGGGCATGATGATGCTGTCGCCCATGATCATTTCGCTGCCGTTCAAGATCATGCTGTTCGTGCTGGTCGATGGCTGGGCGCTCATCGTGGGTACGCTGGCGTCGAGTTTCTATATCTAGCTGGCCATCAACCGGCTGCACAGGTTCAACACAGAGAGAATTGCAATGACACCGGAAAGTGTAATCCTGCTCGGACAGGAGGCGATCAAAATCACAGTGCTCATGTCTGCACCCATCCTGGGTTCTGCGCTGGCTGTTGGTCTGCTGGTCGGCATGTTCCAGGCTGCCACCCAGATCCAGGAAATGACCCTGAGTTTTATCCCCAAACTGGCCATCATGGCGCTGGTGCTGATGTTCGCCGGGGCATGGATGATCCACCTTGTGGTGGATTTCACACGGCGCCTGTTCGAAAACATCCCGACCCTGATCGGTTAGCACGAGTCTGTAATGATTGCTATCACCAGCATGCAACTGAACGCCTGGGTGGCTGCCTTCCTGTGGCCATTCATGCGTATCAGCGCCATGCTGGTCGCCGCGCCGGTTTTCGGTGCGCGCATGGTGCCGATACGTGTACGCCTGGTACTGGCGCTGGTACTGGCGTTAATGATGGCGCCGATGGTTTCGCAGGATGTGGCAGCCTCCGATCCGCTCAGTGCGCAGGGTCTGCTGATCGGTGCGCAGCAGATAGTGATCGGGCTGGCCATGGGTTTTACCCTGCAAATGGTGTTTACGGCGGTCGTGATTGGTGCACAGTCCATCGCCATGAGCATGGGCCTCGGTTTCGCCACAGCGGTGGATCCGCAAAACGGGGTTCAGGTGCCGGTGGTTGCACAATATTACCTGACGCTGGCCACGTTGATTTTCCTTGCGCTGGATGGCCATCTGCTGCTGGTACAGATTCTGATAGACAGCTTCCAGACCCTGCCGGTTGGCATGACCGGGTTGTCATCCAACGGGCTTTGGGAACTGGTGAACTGGGGCGGGCGCATGTTTGCCGGTGCCGTGCTGATCGCATTGACCGGCATTACCGCCTTGCTGCTGATCAACCTGGCGTTTGGCGTGATGAGCCGTGCCGCGCCGCAGCTGAATATTTTCGGTGTGGGATTTCCTGTCATGATGGGTGCCGGCTTTATCGTGATCATGGTGAGCCTGCCGGGCATGACGCCGCATGTATCGAACCTCATGCTGAATGCCTTCGATTTACTGGGTTCGCTGTTGGCGGGAGGCTGATGCATGGCTGAACAAAGCGGCATGGAGCGTACTGAACGCGCCACTCCCAAACGATTGCAGGATGCCCGCGAGAAGGGTCAGGTTCCGCGCTCGCGCGATCTGAATACCGTGCTGCTTATGCTCGCATCCTCGGCGGGGTTGCTCGCCTTTGGTAGTGTCATGTACGAAGGCCTGGCGCGTCAGATGGCAGCGGCATTCACCCTTTCCCGCGACAGTCTGTTGGACCCGTTGGCAATGCAGCCGTTTATGGGGCAGGTGCTGATCGATGTGCTGCTGGCCTTCGCGCCCTTCCTGCTGTTGCTGTTTATGGTTGCGCTGATGGCACCCATGGTGTTGGGCGGCTGGTCCTTCAGTCCCAAGGCGCTGGCACTGGACTTCGGCAAACTCGATCCCGTCAAGGGGTTGGGCCGCATGTTTTCATTACGCGCGCCGGTCGAGGCGCTCAAGTCCTTTGCAAAATTCCTGGTCGTGGCGGTGGTCTGTTATTTACTGATCAAGCAGCGTTATGGCGAACTGTTCATGCTCGGCAGCGAACCGCTGGAGGCTGGCCTGCTGCATGCTGCGCATATCATAGGCTGGTCATTCGTCGGCATGAGTGCGGCGCTTATCCTGATTGCAGCCGCAGACGTGCCGTTCCAGCTCTGGGATCATGCCAACAAGTTGAAGATGACCAAGCAGGAAATAAAGGACGAGAACAAGCAGACCGAAGGTAGCCCCGAACTCAAAGGACGTATACGTACCTTGCAGCGACGTATGGCGCAGCAGCGCATGATGCAGGATGTGCCAACAGCGGATGTCGTGGTAACCAACCCGACTCACTACGCAGTGGCACTGCGCTATGACCAGCAGAACATGGGGGCGCCGAAGGTGGTCGCTTCCGGCGCCGATCTGATCGCTGGTGAAATCCGCAAGGTCGCCGTGGCCAATGGCGTCACTATCGTCGAATCCCCGCCGCTGGCGCGTGCGCTGTATTTCAACGCGGATATCGGGCAGGAAATTCCGGCCGGACTGTATGTTGCCGTGGCGCAGTTGCTGGCCTACGTCTACCAGCTGCGCGCGGTAAAAACCGGCGCTGGCAGGCCGCCGGTATTGCCGGAAGAATTCCCGATTCCGGCCGATCTGCGCAGGGACCAGTAATTTCGGAGGGCAGGGCGAAGCATGGATAATCTAACCGCATCCCGTTTTTTCAGGCCGCGCATGTTGATCGGACTCGGCACCCCGCTGCTGCTGGTCATGCTGCTCAGCATGATGATGTTGCCGCTGCCGCCACTGGTGCTGGACCTGGTATTCACTTTCAACATCGCGCTGAGCCTGATCGTACTGCTGGTGGCGGTGTATACGATAAAGCCGCTGGAGTTTGCGATCTTCCCGACCGTGCTTCTTATTGCAACCCTGTTGCGTCTGGCGCTGAATGTCGCCTCGACGCGCGTGATCATGCTCAATGGCCATGAAGGTACTGCGGCTGCCGGTCATGTGATCGAGGCGTTCGGCGAGTTCGTGGTGGGCGGCAACTATGCCGTCGGTCTGGTGGTATTTGCGATCCTGATGATCATCAATTTCGTCGTGGTGACCAAGGGCGCCGGGCGTATCTCGGAAGTCAGTGCCCGCTTCACCCTCGATGCCATGCCTGGCAAGCAGATGGCCATCGACGCCGACCTCAACGCCGGTCTGATTACCCAGGAGGAGGCGCGTGCGCGCCGTGAGGAAATCGCGAACGAGGCAGATTTCTACGGAGCCATGGACGGCGCCAGCAAGTTCGTGCGTGGTGACGCAGTTGCCGGCTTGCTGATCCTGTTCATCAATATCATCGGTGGTTTTGCCGTCGGCATGATCCAGCACGACCTGTCCCTGGCCGACGCGGCGCAGAATTACATTCTGCTGACTATCGGTGACGGCCTGGTGGCACAGATTCCCTCACTGGTGCTGTCCACGGCAGCGGCCATCATCGTGACCCGTGTGTCTTCATCGCAGGACATGGGTCAGCAGTTCATCAAACAACTGTTCTGCCATCCACGCGCGCTGACCGTGGCGGCCGGCATTGTCGGCGCGCTTGGTCTCGTGCCCGGCATGCCCAACGTGGTGTTCCTCACGATCGCCACTATTATCGGTACGCTGTCGCTGCTGATCAGGAAGCAGCAGCAGGCGGCGGTACAGCAGGCCGCAGCAGAGAAGGAAAAGCCCGCCCCTGACCCGCAGAATGCCGACCTCAGCTGGGACGACGTGCAGCCGGTTGATATCGTCGGTCTTGACGTCGGCTACCGTCTGATACCGCTGGTCGACCGTAACCAGGGTGGCCAGCTCATGTCGCGCATCAAAGGCGTGCGCAAGAAACTTTCGCAGGAACTCGGTTTCCTGATTGATCCGGTGCATATCCGTGACAATCTCGATTTGCCGCCTGGTGGCTACCGTATCAACCTGATGGGGGTGCCGGTCGGGCAGTCCGAGATATATCCCGACAAGGACCTTGCGATCAATCCGGGCAAGGTATTTGGCAAGGTCAAGGGTGTCGAAACGCAAGATCCGGCATTCGGGCTGGAGGCGGTCTGGATCGATGCCGGGCAGCGCGACGAGGCGCAGACACTTGGCTATACCGTGGTCGACTCCAGCACTGTTGTGGCGACCCACCTCAGTCACCTGCTGCAACAGCATGCCCATGAGTTGCTTGGTCACGAGGGTGCGCAGCAATTGCTCGAGATGCTGGCAAAGAGTTCGCCGAAGCTGGTCGAGACACTGGTGCCGAAGACGCTGTCGCTGGGCGTGGTGGTGAAGGTGCTGCAAAACCTGCTCGAGGAAGGCGTGCCAATCAGGGATATGCGCACCATCGCCGAAACGCTGGCGGAGGCGGGCGTGCGCAGTCAGGATCCCGACATGCTAACAGCCGCGGTGCGTGTCACCCTCTCGCGCATGATTTATCAGAAAATCAACGGGATGGAGGGTAGTTTGCCGACCATGACGCTGGATCCGAAGTTGGAACAATTGTTGCTTCAGTCCATGCAAGGCGCCCAGGAAGGCGGGCCGGGCATCGAACCGGGGCTGGCAGAGGGCATGCTGAAATCGCTGGCCGAGAATACCCGGCAGCGGGAATTGAATGGTGAACCGGCGGTACTGCTGGTGTCGCCGGTGCTGCGGCAATGGCTGGCACGTTTCATTCGCGGTGCGGTGCAGGGCCTGCAGGTACTGTCCTACAACGAAGTGCCAGACAACCGCCAGATCCGGGTAGTGAGCACGATCGGCGGCGAGCCCTATGCGATGGCCAGTTGATCGGGCAGCATGGAATGCAGTTGTTACACGGAGGAAGCGGGCAATGAAAATGAAACGATTCAGCGCAACGGAGATGCGTCACGCGATGCAGCAGGTCAATGACGAACTGGGGCCCGATGCATTAATTCTGTCCAGCCGCAAGACTGAGGACGGCGTCGAAATCATTGCTGCCGTGGATTATGAAGAAGAGCTGCGCGGCGCACCCGCAAGCGCGGCGGTCAATGCCGGTGTTGAGGGCAGGCCGGTCGCAGCACCGAAACCCGCCGTGCAGCAATCGGCACCAGTCACCAGTGTATCTGCTCAGCCAGTCATGGACAGTCGGGTGATAAGCGGCATGCAGCAGGAAATCAGGGCGCTGCGCACCATGCTGGAATTTCCACTGGCCCAGCTGGGCTGGGATGCCATGCGCAGACGCGAGCCGGTGCGCGCGGCTGTCATCGAGCGCCTGGAGCGCTTGCGACTGCATCCGGTGATCGCCAACCGCATCGCCGACAGAGTCACTGCCATCGATGATACCGAGGCTGGCTGGCAGCAGGCGCTTGCCGAACTCGAGCGCATGCTGCCGATTGCCGGTGATGACCTGATGGAGAAAGGGGGCGTGGTTGCACTGGTCGGGCCAACCGGAGTTGGCAAGACCACCACGATTGCGAAAATTGCCGCATGCTTCGCGCTGCGACACGGGCGACGGCATATCGCACTCGTCACCATGGATCATTACCGTATCGGTGCGCATGAACAGTTGCGTACCTACGGAAAGCTGCTGGGGGTGCCGGTGTATATCGCCGGTGACGAGCAAGAACTGCGCGTCATCATCAACCAGATGGATGATCGCAAGCTGATCCTCATCGACACCGCGGGTACCAGTCAGCGGGACACCGACCTGCTGGACAAGTTTGCTATGCTGAACGACGGCGGGACCATGATAAGACGCTATCTCGTGCTGGCCGCCAACGGCCAGATGTCTGTGAACGACGACGTGCTGGAGGCATTCGGCGCGCTGCATCCGCACAAGTGCATACTCACCAAGGTAGATGAGGCTACCAGCCTTGGCGGCGCACTCTCGGTGTTGATCAAGCATGGACTGCCGCTGGTCTATACCAGCGATGGTCAGTGTGTGCCGGATGATTTTCACACGGCCCAGGCGCATGAGCTGATTGCGCATGCCCTGTTGCTGGCCGAGCGTGGTGCGGCGGCGCAATCCGACGAGACCTGGCTGCACGCCCTGGGAAACAAGGAGGCAGTGACGCATGTACACGCGCATGCCTGAGCAGAAGACAGACCAGGCGGCGGGTTTGCGCCGGATGACGGAACTGCTACGACCGGTCAAGGTTATTGCCGTGGCCAGTGGCAAGGGTGGCGTCGGCAAGACCAGTGTAGCGATCAACCTTGCCGTCACCATGGCGCAGCAGGGCCGCAAGGTCATGTTACTGGATGCTGATCTGGGTCTGGCCAATGTCGATGTGCTGCTTGGCATCAATGCACGCCGTAATCTGTCGCATGTGATTTCAGGAGAGGCCAGCCTGGAGGAAGTCATCGTGGACGGACCGGCGGGACTGCGGATCGTACCGTCCGCATCGGGGATGAAGAGCATGCTCGATCTGTCGACCGCGGAGCAGGGCGGCCTGATTCGTGCATTCAGCGAATTGCAGGATGACGTGGATGTCATGCTGGTCGATATTGCGGCCGGCTTGTCCGAGAACGTGATGACATTCACACGTGCGGCACACGAGGTCGTGGTGGTGGTCTGTGACGAACCTGCCTCGCTGACCGATGCCTATGCACTCATCAAGGTGTTGAATCGCTATCACGGTGTAGACCGCTTTCATATTCTTGCCAATATGACCGGCAATGCGCATGAAGGTCGACAGCTGTTCGACAAACTGGCCCGTGTGTCGCAGCGCTTTCTTGATGTGACACTGGGTTATATGGGCGCGATTCCCTACGATGATTACCTGCGCAAGGCAGTGCAGCGGCAGCTGGCTGTGGTGGAGGCCTACCCCCGCAGCCGCTCGGCGCTGGCATTCCGCAAGATGGCCGATCGCACGGAGCGCTGGCCGCTGCCGCAGATGGCGACCGGGCGACTGGAGTTCTTCGTCGAGCGATTGATTCGATCCGGCACCCCGGCAGGTGAATATCTGAGCTAGCCTGCATTTCGTACACGGCGGCGGTTGTCTGATAAATGAGCTGAATTCATGCAAGTAATACCCCAATCGGCACCAATCAGCGTGTCATCAGGCGCTGCCTGTACCGTTGAGAATTGCGGGCCATCAGATCGCCCGATGTTCATGACAGCAGGATTACTTTCCGGTGCAATTGCCGCGTTGTGCTGTGCGCTGATGTGCAGTGTTGCGACCGCAGCTGCTGCCGCTGAGCAGTTCCGGGTCACGGTGCTGCGCAGCAGCGATCCGATAGAGGTGCATGAGTTACTTGGACTGCAGCGATCGACTGCTCATGCCGGGGAGGGCTACCTGAGTCGTAATTACCGCACCTCCGGGTATAGGCGGACACGTCACAGCCAGTGGCAGGTGGTGGTGGAAGAAGGGCAGGCTGCATTCGTGGCTACCGGCAGCACAGCGCCGCAACTGCAGATACCCCTGGTAGAGCTTACCCGACGTGGTCCGGTGCCTTATGCCAGCTTGACGGAACAAGTATGGGTACATGGATTTTACGTGCTGGCAAGACGTATCAAACGCGATGTGGAATTACAGTTACACCAGTTCGAAGGCGCTGCAGGGCAGGCAGACATGCCCGCCAGTCCTGACGCAGGCTTGCGTACCGTGCTGCGCGGAAGGCCCGGACGCTGGCTGGATGCCGGTGGTACCCTGTTACTGGAGCATGAGCCGGTTGGTATGCGCAGCTACAGTCTGCGCCACACCAATCCGCATTATTTCCGGGTGTTGGTCCGGGTTGATCCGATCGACTGATTGCCAGTAACAGATGGCTGCCGTCACAGGGGGATGACTACCCTCGGTCTCTAGGCATACTCGTCAATATGGGTCTGTTTCCCGTCGCCTGCCTCCTGCTCCTGCGGCTGTCTGTTTGATCGGGAATCGGACTGCTCCTGGCGCGGCTTGCGCTGCGGCAGTGGTCGCGTCCGCGGCAACTCGGACGGAATCGGGGGAAGTGAACTGATTTTTTCAAAATTTGCCATGTCGCATCGCTGGCCGGTTTTCTCACCGGATATAGCGGCTTCCGTCAGCAGTACTTTATACGGAAGGTATGCTGGATGTTCGCTATGCCCGGGTTGGGGATGCCCTTATCTGGTGAAATACTGCACCTGTGGCGGAACGGGCCCCGTCGTTTACGCCTGGCAGCGGCGTATAGCAGCGAGCGCAATGATTGATAATCCACCCGGTGGCCTGTGCTCCCGGTGTATGCGAGAATCGAAGCGTTCTGGTTCATCATCGGGTTTCCGGCCAGCAGCAGAAGGAAGCGGACATGGAAAGTAACAGAAACCTCAGCAGCATTATCAGCAAGATTCGTGATGAAGGGCCTCCGAGTAGCGGGGACGCTGCGCCACCGGACACCCCGGTCATCGCCGACGATGCGCTGCAGACGACTGAGGCAAAGGCCGGGCGTCGGGTCTCACGCAAGCTTTGGCTGGGACTGATCCTGCCGCTGGCGCTTACCGCTGGCCTGGTTTTATTCGCCGGAAACTATGCCGGGTATCGTGATAATGACAGATTCGCCGGCGTTACCAGCACAGTACGCGGCTGGTTTACTGATACTCGCGATGCTGGTGACAACCGTGGAATGTCAGATGACAGTACCTTCGCAAACGCTGCCGTAGACGAAGAGCTGGTACGCGAACTGCGGGCGCGGCAGCTTGATATCATGGCCCGCCTTGATCAGTTGACCGACACCGTGACGGTACTCAATGAGGCGAACGGCAGGAACCGGGCGGACAGTGAATTGGTGCTCACAAGCCTGCGCCAGGAACAGCAAGCGGGTATCGATATGCTCAAGGCCCGCATAACGGAATTACAGCAGCAGATTGACGGGATGGTAGGCAAGCCGGCAGTTCAGACGAAGCAAGCCGTGCCCGCCCAGTCAACAGCCCAGGTCAAGAAGGCCAAGTCCGACAAGCCGGTAGTTAAGGCGAATGAGACCATGCCTGCCAGGCGGGTAGCCCAGAAGGAGAATGCTGTGCCTGCCCAGCCGACAGCCCCTGATGAGGCAGAGCAGGCCGTGCCCGGAGAAGAGTGGGTTGTGAATCTTGCGGCATCATCAAACGAACAGGCCATGTCGGAACTGGCGGCCAGGCTCAAGAAGAAAGGTATTTCCGTGGAGCGCCAGGTATTCACCATCGATGGTGATCTGATGTACCGGCTGCGCGCCCCTGGATTTAAAACCAGTGGCGAGGCGAGACGCTACGCCGACCGTCTGGATAAGGAATTCGGTCTCAGGGGGGGCTGGGTCAGCCTTAAATAGACCACATATGTTCCCGTAGTAAATAAGTTTTTTCGGGCATGGGTTGAGATCTGTCTGCGCCGTACGGTTCTTCTTTCAAGACCTACAAATCCACTTAACATTCACAATATCAGGACGATACAGTTATTGTGCCGCCGTGATCGGCGGTGCATGCCGGATCGGTCGCGTTGTCATCCATGTATGTCACGCGAGCGGCTTAATGGACCTTGCTGCACAAGGGAGTGCCAAAGTGAACGGAACGCCACCAGAACTGCTTCTTGATCCGCAGCTTCGAGCCCGTCTTGAGCGCTGTACCAATCTGCCCAGCCCGCCTGTTGTTGCCTTGCGAGTCATCGAGCTTGCGCAGGACCCGGACGTCGATATTGGCAAGATATCGGACGCCATCAGCACGGATCCGGCACTGGCGGCCAAGGTGCTGCGGGCTGCCAACTCTCCTATCTATGCCTTGCGTCGCAAGACGGAAACCCTGCGCCAGGCTATTACCCTGCTGGGTCTGAACGGTACCCTGATGCTGGCATTGAGCTTTACGCTGGCCTCCTCCATGCATGGCAATAAAGACCATCAATTTAACTACAAGCGTTTCTGGAAACGCTCGCTGGCTTCTGCCACCTGTGCACGTCGACTGGGCGTCATTGTCAAACTGCGCACGAAAGAAGAGCTGTTCCTGGCCAGTCTGCTACAGGATATCGGCATGCTGGTGATCGACAAGATGGATTCGAAGTTCTACCACGACCTTGGCGCAGGCCAGCATGATCACGCAGCAGTCGCAGCCTATGAAAGTGAACGACTCGGAGCGGACCATGCCGTCATCGGTGGCTGGATACTTCGCAAATGGGGATTTCCGGAATACCTGTTCGACGCGGTGGTGTACAGCCATTCTGCAGAATCTCCCAGCGAGACCAGGGATTTTCAGCAACTCATGCACTGTGTGTCACTTTCCGGTCTGCTGATCGACGCCATACAGAACCCTACCAAACAGAATAACCTGCAGGTTGTGGCAAGCCTGGCGCGCGACTGGCTTGCTATCGATGAGGAGCTGTTCAAGGAAATGATGGGTTCGCTGAATGAAGATTTTGCAGATACGCAGGAGATGTTCGAGGTGGACCTTAGTGATTACAGTTATTCAGATACCCTGATGGATAACGCCAGGGAAATGCTCATGATGATGAACCTGCAGACCCTCCAGCAGGCGGACAAGCTGCAGGAGGCTGCCGAAGTGCTGGAATCCAGAACCCGCGAACTTGAGGAGCGCTCCCGGCGTGACGGGTTGACCGGTCTCTATAATCGCGCTTATCTGGATCAGAGACTCAGTCATGAATTCAATATGGCCAGCGAGCGTGACTGGGCGATGATTGTAATGTTTATTGACCTTGACCACTTCAAGAAGGTGAATGATACCTATGGCCATCAGGCGGGTGACCTGGTTCTGCAGCGGGCCGCGCGTGCGCTTGCAGAGGGTACCCGTGATGATGATATTGTGGCGCGCTATGGCGGCGAGGAATTCGTTATTGTCGCACCAGGGCATGGTGAGAAAACTGCGCATATCCTGGCAGAGCGCCTGGTTAACAGTTTTCGGACAATGAAGCATACCCTGAATAACGGCAAGCAAATCAACGTGACTGTTTCGATTGGCCTGGCCATACTGGGCGAAGGTGAAAGTTTTTCATCCGTGGAACATATGCTGGAGGCTGCGGACAAGGCGCTTTACGTCGCCAAGAAGACCGGCCGCAACCGCTATCTTGTCTACAGCGAGAATATGGAAAACGATTCCGGCGTGGCCGGTGCTTCAAAGCCGGCAGCGTAAGACTATCTTTGTATCCCGATTTCTCGGCAACAGCAGCCCTGTGCCGGGTAATCGGTAATTCCTGACCTTGCTGTGGATGAGCACTGTTCTGCTGCAGAAATGTTACTTGCGAAGAGCGGAAGTTATTGACCGGACTGCTGCAGGGAAAGGATCACACAGGCAGCATGTGAGTTTGCAAGGCCCTGCCTCGGCTACTTTCAGTTATCGGTACCGGTGATTTCGATATTCATACCGGGCTGGATGCTGCCGGATATTGTGGCATGGAATTCTTCCAGCATTTTCAGGTAGGTTTCAGCAGACAGCTTGTTCTGTTCGATGAGCACGTCAGTCAGTTGTGGTCTGGCCCCTGCCTGCAGGGTCAGCAGTTCTTCAACATCCGGTTCATCCAGATAACCTAGCCGCACAGCAACTTCACCGAAATGAAGAGCCGTGCCAGCCTGGTTACGAAGCACGTCCATTACCTGTCTGACAGTCATGTATTGTTCCCTGATCGCGATCTGGCCCAGCAGCGGCTGGCGGGTTTGTTGTATATCCACGGCGGCGTCGATATCCGCTTTGGTCACCAAGCCCCTGGCTATGAGAAATTGTCCGAATCTGTGGCTATTCATGTTATTTCTCCATCACTTGGCCGGCATATTCAGATGACTGACAGATTTTACGAAACGGTGTCATGGGAAAGTGGTGCATGTGTCTCGCTTCGGGATAGTGTTGTGCTTACAGGTAAATGATCAGGTCGTACCTACGACGCCGGTCATTCAGGATGCTTCCAGGCCAAGCTGTGCTGTCAGGCCACTCAGGTGGGCCGTGGTCATCAGGCTGTCCGATGGTGATATCCAGTATAATCTGCGTCGGTTATTACGCAGCTGGACAGCCAGCGCTGCCAGCAGCTGCAGTGCTGACGTGTCGATATCAATGACTTTTGAAGCGTCAACGGTCACATCATTCTCTGTGTTCACTGCATCCAGCTGAATGCTGAATGCGCGCGTATCAGCCACTCCAATATACTCGCCCAGGACAATGGTATTGTCATATGGATAACAGCGTGTCGTGCATGCCATGTGCGGTTGCGTCCATTACTTGTTGCATTATGTCCGGGCTTCCTTGCCAGTGTTGCATGCCTGGACCGCAATACTGTTCCATTCGCACGGATATCGGCATAAAAAACAGCTGCTTTACAGGTGCCGGACATTGTCCGGGTGTGGCGCCCGGGGGCAAGTTCCGTACGTGTCGTTACAGGGTGTGGAAATGAGACTAGGGAAGCCTGCCGGATAGCCCTGATTTTGGCCAGCGAACGGTCCTGAATATACCTCGGAGTGATCGATGACAGTCCTTGTCAACATACTGAGGCGCAATAAAGTTTTACCCTGATTGACCGACTAATGTGGTATTCGGGGCAGGTATGCCCGGGTTCCCGCCGTGCAGTGCACGATGCATTAATGTCGGGGAATCACCGTCCTTCGGGGTGGCTGTAATGCAGGCAAGGAGCCTAGACCACAATGGATCTCGCAACCTTAATCGGGTTAATCGGCACCCTGGGTGCCATCACCACTGCCATTCTCATGGGCAGCGGCTTCTCCATCTTCGTCAATGGTCCGGGTCTCATGATCGTTGTCGCCGGCACCATGACGGTGGTGTTGATGAAATATCCGCTGACGGTAGCCATGCTTGCCATGAAGGCGGCTGCAAAAGCCTTCCTGCACAAGGTGCAGACACCGAGGGAGCTGATCGAGAAGTGTGTGGAATTGTCCAATATAGCACGCAAGGAAGGTGTGCTGGGACTGGAACAGATCGAGATCGATAATGAGTTTCTGAAACGAGGTGTCATGCTGGTGGTCGACGGTAATGATGCAGATTTTGTGCGCAAGATGCTGTCGAACGATATCAATCTCACCATCGAGCGCCATGAGGAAGGACAAAGCATTTTCAAGTCAATCGCGGATGTGGCACCTGCCATGGGTATGATTGGTACCCTGATCGGTCTGGTGCAGATGATGGCCAACATGAGTGACCCCAAGGCGCTTGGTCCAGCCATGGCTGTCGCGCTGCTCACCACACTGTACGGCGCCGTAATCGCCAACGCACTGGCGCTGCCGATCGCAGACAAGCTGGCGCTGCGCAGCAAGCAGGAACGCATGACGAAATCGCTCATCCTGGAAGGTATCTCGGCGATCCAGGCCGGGCTCAATCCGCGCATAGTCGAGGATCTGCTCAAGACCTATTTGCCGGTCACACAGCGTGAGTTCGTCAAGGAAGAAAAGGAAGAGGCCGCCTGAGTGTGGTGTTGCATGTGATTGCTCATGGCAAGTAATTGCGATTGTCCGCCGGTACCCAAGTGCCCAACCGGTATCCCGGCCTGGGTGCTTACCTTCGCCGATCTGATGTCACTGCTGCTGGCGTTTTTCGTGTTGCTGTTTTCATTTTCCGAAATGGACCAGCAGAAATACAAGCAGGTAGCCGGTTCCATGCGTGATGCATTCGGTATCCAGCGTGAAATTAATGTCAAGGATCCACCCAAGGGCCTCAATATCATTGCACAGGAATTCAGTGCTGGACAACCTGATGAATCGACACCCCTCAACGAGATGCGCCAGATCACTACCGATGATTTTCGCCAGTATCTTGAAATCCCGAAGCCCGGCAAGGAATTCGATGAAGCGCTGAAATCCGAAAAGGAACGCCTGAGACTGGCGCTGGAGCAGGAGATAAATGAGGGCTTTGTCGAGGTGGATATTATCGACGAGACAATCGTGATCCGCATTCTCGAGCGCGGTACGTTTGCCTCGGCCAGTACCGACCTGATTGAGCCATTCAGGTCTATGTTGGCGAAAATAGCGAAAACCATCGGTTCCAATCCAGGCGCAGTGGTCGTGGCGGGACACACCGATTCGAAGCCGATTTCGAATTCGCATTTCCGTTCAAACTGGGAGCTGTCTGCATCTCGTGCCGTCACCGTAGTGCACGAATTGATGCAGGCAGGCAATATACCCAAGCACCGTTTCCGCATAGAAGGTTACGGTGACATTCAGCCGGTTGATAGCAACGGCACACCGGAAGGACGGGCACGCAACCGTCGGGTCGAGGTGACACTTCTGTATGACGAGTCCCTGGTCAAGACGCAGCCGGCCGCTGAGGGCGCGGAAGCTGGTATGTCAAAGCCGCCGGTCACAGAGGCGGATACAGGCATGGTTGATATAGCAGGATCTGTACCGGCTGAAGGAGCCAGCCCGAGGGATAACAATCTCATCAATCCCTGCCCGGGTTGTGATATGGATGACAGTGCCCGGTGAAAGTCCGGCGCTGAAACCTGACAGGTAACGCTTGATTCAAGACTGGTTCAGGATTTAACTCTCACGTCTCACGTCTCACGTCTCACGTCTCACGTCTCACGTCTCACGTCTCACGTCTCACGTTACGCCCTTGCCAGTGATCGGCTGCTGTGCTGGTGATCTGCTTCACCGTCGGCCTGGTAGGTCGTCTGGCCTGGTGCCTCACCTCGCAGCAAGTGCAGCACTTCCCGCGCATGACGACTGCACAGGTCGACCAGTTGCTGGTTCCTGCGGTTCAGATCGTGGCAAATACGGGCCTGCGACTGCAGGTGTTCCCAGAGCGTAGCAAGCTGCTGGTGGGGGTCACACCAGCGCAGGCATTCCGCCATGCCGGCGGGCCCGTCCTTGAAGCCACCGCATTTCAGGATTTGCGTGCGTTCCTGCTCGTGTCCGGCAAGTTGCTCGAGCAGCCGTGACTTGTCGGCAATCACCTGTTCCAGGGTACTGATATCCCGTTCGGCGATCACCCGATATTCATCAGCAAGAAGTGTCTCGAATTGCCTGGTAAGCTCCAGTTCCTTCTGCAGCAGGGCGCCGACTCCCAGCCGGCATGCATCCTGATTTTCTGGCATTTTCTCTGCTCCTGTTAGCGGTTGCCGTATTGCAGGCTGATCTTCTCGGCGATACGGGCGGTGTCGATCCGGAACGTACCGGATTCGATGGCCTGTTTCAGGGCGAAGACCCGTTCGGCGTCATACTGATTCACGGATGCCTGATTGAGCATCCCGTTGGCAAGGCGTTGTGCATCACTCGACAGGCTGACTCGATCAGTATGTCGTCCGTCAGTCACCCTTTCAGCGGATGTATCAGTGTCGAATCGTGACCCGGTGCGGCTGACCAGACCACGCAGCCTTTGCAACAATGCGCCCTGATTTGCCAGCGGATTCCTGAAGTCGATTGACATGCAACGCCTCCTGTTATTCCCTGCAGCCGTTTCCGGATGTTTACATCGCCACCTGTATGGTGGTTGCAGAGAGTACAGTTCCATCAACCACCCGTTTCGAACTCAGATTGCGAACCTTGATGCGCGCCCCCGCCGTACCATCAGCCAGCGCTTCTCCCGCCATCCTGACTTCCAGGCCACCACTGTTGGCGATCAGGCTGACACGTTGACCCCGCTTGACCTGCAGTGGCGCCTTTACCAGGTTGTTCGTCAGCGCGGCATCCACGGCAATGGTGCGGGTGACTTCCATACCCGCCACCTCGGCCGGATCGCTGAAATACCCTGTATTCAGATGCGCAAGGTCACGCTCCACCATTTTCACGTCACCTTCCCCGACAACCTCACCTCGTGTCAGAGGACGGGCGGCAGCGACCACTTTGTCGTAGATGCTGACCTTGACCGGGACATACAATGACCAGGATCTGGTGCCGCTGCAGCGCACGCCAACAGTGATATTGCCCATTGTTTTGCCGCCAGGTGGCTGGAAGGCCTCGAGCGGCTCATCACATTGCGACAGGCGCAGCCGCGAATCGAGTTTGCCGGCATGCACATCCGGGGTTTGGCCGTGACTCGATCTGACCACGTCGGTAATAAAATGCACGGCAGCATTGCGGATGGATTCGTGATCCTGAACAGGTGCCGCGGGGAGTGCCGGTGCCGTCAGGGCTGCTGCCACTGCAAGTCCGTATCCGAATATCCTGAAATCCATTGTTTACTCCATACCCGATTGCTGAGTGAGGCCTGCCTCATTTGCAGCAATATGCATGCCATATCTGCATCCCTGTGCATCTGAAATGGCGCTTCCGCCGTGCATACCCGATAAATCGGCTGTGAAGGTCATATTTGAAGGATGCGCGCACGCGATTTGACCGCCGCGGGCGGCTGCAAATTGCCGCCAGGGGCAACATGTTGCCACCTGCCTGCAGCGCGGGCCGTCCCGTGGCAGCCGGTTGTCGCTGCCCGGATCCGGCAGATTGCCTGCTGTAAATAAAATCAATGCGGCCTTTATCTGCGTATTTATAGAAGGTTGGGGGATGCGTGTTGCAGACACCGGTAAACATATTCACGGTGGTTCCTGCCCGGTATGGGGAAAGTTGGCACGTCGCTTGCTAGAAGACAGACACTGAAAGAATTTACGAGGTGCAGTATGCCTTCCATCATCGATCGTGCATTGGGTGTACACGCCGAGGCTCTGCAATTGCGGGCGCGGCGCGGCGAGATGCTTGCATCCAACCTCGCCAATGCGGACACACCGAACTACAAGGCACGTGATCTGGATTTCCGCAATGCACTCAACGAGGCGCAGGCAGCCACGGCACTGGCCACGACCCATGCCGGTCACATCCGTACGCAGGGTGGTAGCGGCAGTGTGCAGGCAATGTTTCGCGTGCCCGGGCAGCCGTCGCTCGACGGCAATACCGTCGATACCCAGATGGAGCAGACGAAGTTTGCCGAAAACGCCGTGCGCTACCGTACCAGTCTGCGCTTTCTGAGCGGCAAGATCAGCGGACTGATGACCGCGATAAAGGGGGAATAAGCAATGGGTTTGTTCAGGATATTTGACGTCGCCGGTTCCGGCATGAGTGCACAAACCGTGCGTCTCAATACAGTTGCCAGCAACATGGCCAATGCCGAGGTGGTCAGCGGCAGTCCGGAGGCGGCGTATCATGCACGTCAGCCGGTATTTGCGGCCATCATGAATGCCATGGGCGGTGACAATGCTGCCGTGCCCGTGCAGGTGACAGGTGTGGTGGAGAGCCAGGCACCGGTAAACCGCGAATACAGTCCACAGCATCCGCAGGCCGATGCAGACGGCTACGTGTACCTTTCAAACGTCAACATGATTGAAGAAATGGCGAACATGATATCCGCATCGCGTTCCTACCAGAGCAATGTCGAGGTGGCACAAACATCCAAGCAATTGCTGCTGGAAACACTGCGACTCGGCCAATAGCCGACGCAAGACTGAATAACGAGGCAAGCATATGAACAGCATACAGGACACTGCTATTTTCGAGGAGCTGGGTCTGTCGCGTCAGGCGCAGAGTGGTACCAGGAAGACCGAGCTGGGTCAGGAGGACTTCCTCAAGCTCATGACTACACAGCTCAGAAACCAGGACCCGTTCAAGCCGATGGAAAACGGCGAATTCATGGGGCAGCTGGCGCAATTCGGTACAGTGACCGGCATCGAGGATGTGAGGACAGAGTTACGGAACCTGTCCGGTTCGCTGACTTCGAACCAGTCACTGCAGGCTGCCGGAATGCTGGGGCGGCAGGTACTCATTCCGGGCAGCGACGCAGTACTTGAGACGGATGGTGTCGTCGGCGCTGCCGTTGAGCTGCCCAATGCGGTCACCAACCTGACCATCGGTATTTACGATTTATCCGGACAGCTGATAAGGAATGTCAGTCTGGGTAACCAGTCACCAGGGATGGTGACTTTTAACTGGGACGGTCTTGCAACGGATGGCTCGGCTGTCCCTCCCGGTCATTACGAGATTCGTGCAGAAGCAATCAGCGGTGGTATTAACGAGGCATACGACGTCATGCTTGCCGACACGGTACAGAGCGTTTCACTGCCAGCAGCAGGCAAGCCGCTGACACTCGAGCTTGCCCGTCTCGGCAATGTGAGTTTTTCGGATATCAGGCAGATCAGTTAGCAGTAACAGGAGAAATATCATGTCATTTCGAATTGCATTGAGTGGACTGAACGCAGCGCAGGCGTCGCTGGATGTTACGGCGAATAACATCGCCAATTCCAACACCACGGGTTTCAAGCAGTCACGTACCGAGTTTACGGATGTCTATGCCACAGCGTTTGGCAGTATCGGCTCACTGGATACCGGTGCCGGTGTGCGACTGGCGTCAGTCTCTGCGCTGTTCAACCAGGGCAATATCGACTTCACGGGTAATGCCCTCGATCTTGCGGTCAATGGCGAGGGGTTTTTCGTACTCAATGACCAGGGTTCGAATATCTACAGCCGTGCCGGTGCTTTCCAGGTTGATCGTGATGGCTATGTTGTCAATGTTACCGGCCAGCGCCTGCAGGCATACCCGGCGCTCAGTACGACAGGAAGCCTGTTCAGTACGGCAGCGTTGAGCGATCTGCAGCTGATTGCTTCGAATACCCCCCCCAGTGCGACAGGTACGGCGAATATCTCGCTGAACCTCGAGGCAGGTTCGACGCAGCTGGGAGCGGGCGCCATCGATCCGGCTGATGCGACGACTTACAACTACTCGACATCGATGACGACCTATGACAGCCTGGGACAGCCGCATACGTCTTCGATGTTTTTCAGAAAGATCGATACGGTGACGCGGAGCTGGGATGTGCGCGTGGTCACTGATGGTGATGTGGCGCAAAGCCCCACCGTTCAGACTCTGACCTTTGACGATCTGGGTCAGTTAACCACACCGCAACCAGTCAATTTCGGCACCTACGATCCGGGCAATGGCGCGGCCATCATGAATGTCGATTTCGACTTTACCGGAACGACCCAGTATGGCAGTTCATTTGCTGTCAACTCGCTGTTTCAGGATGGCTTTACGACCGGCCGCCTAAGTGGTCTCGATATCGACGAGAGTGGTGTGGTGCTGGCGCGCTTCAGTAACGGGCAGTCGTCCGCGCTGGGCAAGGTGGCGTTGGCCAACTTTCCCAATCCGCAGGGCCTGACGCCACTGGGTGACAGCACCTGGGGTGAGAGCTATCAGGCCGGCGACCGGCGGCTGGGTGAACCTGGTGCCGGCAACTTCGGCTTCCTGCAGTCGGGTGCGCTGGAGAGTTCCAATGTCGAGATTACCGAGGAACTGGTCAATCTGATATCCGCGCAGCGCAGTTTCCAGGCCAATGCGCAGGTCATCTCGGCCGCTGACACATTGACACAGACTGTGATCAACATTGGTCGCTAATAGTCAGACAGACAAGGACCGGGACTGATCATGGATAAATTGCTGTATGTCGCGATGAGCGGTGCCAGGGAAACCATGCAGTCACAGGCCGTGAATGCGCAGAACCTGGCCAATGCCAGCACTACCGGTTTCCGTGCCGACCTGGAATCTTTCCGCAGTCTGCCAGTCTACGGCGCCGGGCACGCCAGCCGTGTCTATGGTGTGGCAACCGGGATGGGTGTGGACTTCACACCTGGCTCGGCGGTAAGTACCGGTCGCGACATGGACGTCGCGGTCAACGGCAACGGCTGGCTCGCCGTACAGGGGCCGGATGGCAATGAAGCCTATACCCGGGCCGGAGATTTACGGGTTGACAGCCTCGGGTTGCTCAGGACGGGCGCCGGTCATATCGTGATGGGAAATGGAAGCCCTGTCGCGGTGCCACCCTTTGAATCGATAGCGATTGCCGGGGATGGCACTATTTCGATCCGGCCAGTCGGTGCGGCTGCCAATACGGTATCCGTAGTTGACCGTATCAAACTGGTCAACCCGGATGTTGCGGATATGGAAAAAGGACCAGACGGCCTGATGCGCATGAAGGGCCTGGAGCCGGCAGTAGCCGATGGTGCCGTGACCGTGCAGGCAGGCGCACTGGAATCGAGTAACGTCAATACCATCGAGGCGATGGTCAGCATGATTCAGCTGGCGCGCCAGTACGAGACGCAGGTCAAGGTCATGGCCAACGCCGAGGAGAATGATCGCGCAGCTTCGCAATTACTGCGTATCGACTGACAGAAATTCCGGTAGCCGGATGATGCCGGTTACCTGCACAAGGAGAGTGAAATGGATCAGGCACTGTGGATTGCAAAAACAGGACTCGAGGCGCAGCAGACCCGTATGGCTGTGACGGCCAATAATCTGGCCAACGTTAACACCACCGGTTTCAAGCGCAGTCGCGCGGTGTTCGAGGATCTGCTCTACCAGAACAATGGCCAGGCCGGAGCGCAGTCGTCGGAGGATACCCAGCTTAACTCGGGTCTGATGACCGGTACGGGTGTGCGCGTGGTGGCGACCGAAAAGCTGTTCAATCAAGGTAGCCTGGTGCAGACCGGCAACAACCTGGACATGGCAATCGAGGGTCGCGGTTTCTTCCAGATCCTGACGCCGGACGGCACCCTGGCCTATACCCGTGACGGTACCTTTCAGGTGAATGCAAATGGCGAAATTGTCACTGCCAAAGGCTATGCATTGCAGCCGGGGATCACCATTCCGGAGGATGCGCAGAGTATCACCATCAGCAGCGATGGTATTGTGTCGGTGCGTCAGCCCGGCAGTTCGGTGCCGGTTCAGGCCGGTACCATCCAGCTGTCAGATTTCATCAACCCCGCCGGCCTCCAGCCGATTGGCCAGAACCTGTTCCTTGAGACAGGCTCCAGCGGTGCACCGCAGACCGGGGATGCGGGACAAAATGGTATCGGTTCCCTGTCACAGGGTGTGCTGGAGACGTCCAACGTCAATACAGTCGAGGAACTGGTGAACATGATCGAAACCCAGCGTGCCTATGAAATGAACTCCAAGGCCATTTCGACGGCGGAGCAGATGCTGGAATACGCCAACAACACACTCTAGTGGCTGCAGGTAAGCGTCGGAGGATCTAACCATGTCTCGTAATATAGGAACCGAAGTGCTGAAGCTGGTCGTCAGCTGCACTATCATCTGGCTGACGGGCTGTACGACCGGTTCGGTGCTGACCCGCCCGGGAGAGGCGGAATTTGCACCTGCGCAGCCGGTAATGCCGCAGCCTGCGCTGCAGCACAATGGGTCGATCTACATGTCGGGTGTTGCCCGGCCGCTGTTCGAGGACATCACGGCACGCCAGGTCGGTGATCTGCTGACCGTGATACTCGATGAACAGACCGATGCCAGCAAAACAGCCAGCACCGACATTACCAAGGACAGCACTACCGACATCAGTGCGCCGACCATCCTCGGGCAAGACGTGACTCTGGATGGCAATCCGCTCAGCACCAGTCTCGATTCGGCCAGTGACTTTTCCGGCGAGGCAGACAGCTCACAGAGCAATAAGCTGCAGGGCAGTATCACCGTGACCGTTGCCGAGGTGTTACCAAACGGCAACCTCCGGATACAGGGTGAGAAATGGATTGCCATAAACCAGGGTGACGAATATGTGCGCCTGCGCGGCATCGTGCGGCCGGTCGATATCGCATCGACCAACTCGGTGTTCTCGACCCAGGTTGCCGATGCACAAATCACCTATCGCGGCAAGGGTGCCGCAGCGGACTCCAATGCCATGGGCTGGCTGGCACGTTTCTTCATATCACCCATCTGGCCATTCTGACCGGATAACGGGGCACTACGATGAAAACAATCCACGTAATGAGAATCTCTATTGTCCTGTTGCTGATGCTGCTGTCAGCCGGTGTCGGGGCAGAACGCATCAAGGACCTGGTGTCAGTAGCCGGTGTGCGTTCCAATCAGCTGATTGGCTATGGACTGGTGGTAGGACTGGATGGTACCGGCGATTCATCCAGTCAGCCGTTTACGGTGCAGAGCCTTACCAGCATGCTGGCACAGCTTGGGGTGGTGATACCTCCGAATGTCAAGCCGCAGCTGAAAAATGCCGCGGCGGTAATTGTCAGCGCCGACCTGCCTGCCTTTGCCAAGCCGGGTCAGACCATAGACGTCACAGTCTCATCGCTTGGTAATTCCAAGAGTCTGCGTGGTGGCACATTGCTTATGTCCCCGCTGAAAGGCGCGGACGGTCAGGTATACGCCATTGCTCAGGGCAATCTGATAGTCGGCGGATTCGGTGCAGACGGTGCAGATGGTTCGCGAGTCACTGTCAACGTGCCCAGCGTAGGCAGAGTACCAAACGGTGCCACGGTGGAGCGCAGTGTCCCCAGTCCCTTTGACTCAACCGATACTGTCACGCTGAACCTCAACACACCGGATTTCACAACTGCCAGCCGGGTAGTGGAAAGTATCAACAGTACCATGGGTAAGGATACGGCCAGGGCACTGGACGGTGGTTCCGTGCGCGTACATGCACCACTGGAACCAGACAAAAAGGTAATGTTCGTCTCCATGCTTGAGAACCTGCCGGTCGAGCCTGGCGAGGCAGCCGCGCGCGTTATCATCAACTCACGTACCGGTACCGTGGTGATCGGCAGTCACGTGCGGGTGATGCCGGCCGCTGTGTCGCACGGCAGTCTCACTGTCACGATTACCGAGCAGCCCGAGGTCAGTCAGCCAGCGCCATTGTCCGATGGCACCACCACCGTTGTGTCGCGCTCGGATATTACTGTTTCCGAGGAGGGCAGCCGGATGTTTCTCTTCGAGCCCGGGATCACGCTGAATGAAATTGTCCGCGCCGTCAATCAGGTGGGCGCTGCCCCAGGTGACCTGGTGGCAATCCTCGAGGCGCTCAAGGTGGCCGGCGCGCTGCGTGCCGAGCTGCTGGTGATCTGATCACTGATGCGGCCAGCCGAGCCATGATCAAGGATTCATCCAGCGCCTCCGTTTATACCGACTTTGGCGGTCTGGCAAAGCTGCGCGCAGCGGCGGGCAAGCAATCACCCGAGGCGCTGCGTGAGACGGCGCGCCAGTTCGAGGCCCTGTTCGTACAGAGCATGCTCAAGGCGATGCGCGAAGCCGGTTCGGGTGATGGCCTGTTTGAGAGTGACCAGTCGCAATTTTACCGCGACATCTACGATCGCCAGCTGGCCCTGGAAATGGTCAAGGGTCGCGGCATCGGGATATCAGACATGCTGTTGAAGAGCCTGGGCGTAGCCCCAGGATCGACCGGGCAGCATGTGCCCGGGCCGGGAACGGAGACGGGACCGGCCAGTATGGCGTCTGCGGCGCCGCTGGTGGCAATGAACAGCGTACACCGTGTGTTGCTGGACATTGACGCGAAGGCGGCTCCACTGGTCGAAATGGCGAAGGGTGAGAATGAGGGTGCTGAAGCCATCGGCACTGCAAGCGACTGGCGACCAGGCGATCCGGATGAATTCATCCGCGAATTGATGCCCTATGCGGAGCAGGGTGCGGCGCAACTGGGTGTGCACCCGGGCGTGATTGTGGCCCAGGCCGCGCTGGAGACAGGCTGGGGCCAGAAAATTATCCGCCATCCGGACGGCCGCAGCAGCTTCAACCTGTTCGGCATCAAGGCCGATTCGCGCTGGTCAGGGGACCGGGTGACCGTTCCGACCCTTGAGTTTGAGGGAGGGGTGGCCGTTAAAAAGCGTGCGGCCTTCCGCAGTTATGCCTCGCTGGATGAGGCAGTATCGGGATATGTCGAGTTTTTGCGCAGCAACCCACGCTACCGGCAGGTGCTGGAGCAGGCGGGGGATGCGGATGCTTACCTGGATGGGCTGGAGTCAGCCGGGTACGCCACAGACCCGCGTTATGCGGACAAGATAAGGGAGATCATGCAGCGCGATTCGCTCGACCTGCGCCCGGAGCAGCTGGCATTTTCCGGAGATAATCAGGGGCACTAAGTCGGGTAGTTGAGGCAATCGAGGAAGAGGTACAGCAATGGGAAGCGGCTTGTTGGGCATAGGAACTTCGGCACTGTTGAGTTATCAGCGGGCGCTGGATACGGTCGGCCATAACGTTGCCAACGTCAACACACCAGGCTATAGCCGCCAGCGTGTGGAGCTTGCGTCCCGTCCCGGCCAGGGGCTGGGCAGCGGTTTCATGGGCGCGGGTGTTGACATCACGACAATTCGCAGGAATTACAACCAGTTTCTCACCGATGGCCTGCGTACCAGCAGTTCCGCCTACAGGGAGCAGAGTACCCTGGCATCACTGGCCGGCAATCTGGACAACATGCTTGCCGATGACAAGTCTGGCCTGGGCCCGGTGCTGGGCTCCTTTTTCGACGCCGTGCAGGGTGCGGCCAACGATCCGACCTCGACCTCGGCACGCCAGGTTCTGCTGAGCGAGACGGGTACGCTGGTAAGCAGCTTTCAGGGGCTGGGTGCATGGATGGAGGGCAGTCGTCGCGACCTTGCTGCACGCATGGAGACCAGGACCCAGGAGATCAATCATCTGGCAGGTGCGATCGCTTCTGCGAATCAGAAGATTATAGAGGCGCGCAGCAGTGCCGGCGGGCAGCCTCCCAATGACCTGCTGGATGCCCGTGACCAGCTGGTGCTGGAGCTGTCGGATCTTGTATCGCTTACAACTACTGCGCAGGAAGACGGCGCTCTGAATGTGTTCATCGGCAGCGGCCAGTCGCTGGTGATCGGCGTCAAGGCAAATACCATGGGGGTTCAGGAGAATGTGAACGATCCCGGTCAGACTGATATCACCATCGGTGCAAGCGGACAGCCACCGGTCGTTGTGACTAACCTGATAAGCGGTGGTGAGCTGGGAGGTCTGCTGCAATACAGGAAGCAGGTTCTGGATCCGGCAATTAACGGGCTGGGCCGTATCGCGATCGAGCTGGGTACCTTTATCAATGAGCAGCATCGTAGCGGCATGCGCCTGGATGGCCTGCTGGGCCAGGATATTTTTTCCGTGGCCAGGCCACAGGTTGTTGCAGATATAGGCAACAGTGGCAGTATCACAGTTGAATTCGATGATGTCGCGCAACTCACAGCAGATGACTACCGTCTTAAATTCGATGGCAGCAGCTGGAGCCTGACGCGTGCAGACAGCGGGCAGAATGTGCCGCTCAGCGGTACCGGTACAGTTGCAGATCCCTTTGTAGCGGAAGGAATCAGTATCTCTCTGGGTGCGGGGGCAGTGGCCGGCGACAGTTACACCATACGCCCGGTGCGTGACGGTGCCAGCGCAATCGGGCTACTCATCGGCGATCCACGCGACCTGGCGCTGGCGGCGCCCGTGCGCACTTCGGCGGCGCTGACGAATGCCGGCACCGGCCAGATCAGTCCGGGCAGGGTCACGGATATTGACAACCCGGCTTTTCAGTCGCCGCCGGGTACACTGACGCCCCCCGTACTTATCCGGTTTACCAGCCCGAACGCCTATGAAGTGATTGATCAGTCCACGCTGAGTGTAATTGATACCGGTGTGTATGACCCGGCTACTGGCGCTGATGTTTTCCCCACAGCCAATCTGGGTATCGACTATGGCTATCAGGTGCGCCTGACAGGTAATCCTGTAAACGGTGATGAATTCAACATTACCTACAACAGCGGCGGAGTGGGTGACAATCGCAACGCCCTGTTACTGGCAGATCTGCAGGCCGCCCGTGTGATGAACGGGGGTAGTGCCGGGTTTAACGATGCTTACGGCGAGATGGTCGCTGAAGTTGGTACACGCACTCGGCAGGCACAGGTTGGCAGTGATGTGCAAATGCGGGTGAAAGAGCAGACCCAGGCGGCCTGGGCCTCTGAATCCGGCGTGAATCTGGATGAAGAAGCGGCCGACATGCTGCGATTCCAGCAGGCTTATCAGGCAGCCGCACAGATCATCTCGGTGGCAGACCAGATGTTCGATACGCTGATTAACGCGGTGAGGAACTAACATGCGTATTTCCACAGCACAGCTGTTTCAGCAACGCGTGACAGCCATGCAGAACCAGCAGTCAAGCCTGGCACATACCGAGTTGCAATTATCCACAGGCAAGAGGCTGGTGTCCCCTGCAGATGATCCTGCCGCCAGCCTGCGCAATCTGCAGCTGCTCGATTATCAGACAAGGAATCAGCAGTACATCGATAATATTGACAGTGCTCAGGGCCGTCTGGAAATCGAGGAAGGGGCGCTGGCTACAGGCATCAACCATTTACAACGATTGCGTGAACTGGCGGTAAATGCACGGAATGCGACACTCGGTCCCGGTGACCTGCAGGCCATCGAGGTAGAGGCTCGCTCGTTGCTTGATGACCTGGTGTCCATTGCCAATACCCAGAATGTCAACGGCGAGTTCATGTTTGCCGGATTCCAGGTTAACTCGGCTCCTTTCCTTGATGACGGGACGGGTACATTCATATACAACGGTGACCAGGGCCGGCAACAGCTGCAGGTCAGCGCGGTCCGTCAGCTTGCAGTCACCGATAACGGTGCAGATGTGTTCCTGGGTGTGAATCGCGCTGCCGGAGGTGTTGGCAGTGTGTTCGATATCGCCAAGGATTTTGCCGATGCATTGGCGGCCGGGTCGCCGACAGCGGATACGCTGACGGATATCGATGCCGCCATGGATCAGTTGCTGGCGATTCGCGCGGATGTTGGCAGCCGATTACGTGCTGTTGACGAGCAGCGCGATATCAACCAGTCCTTTGGTCTGGTGCTCGATCGGGAGCGATCAGACCTGATCGATCTGGATTACACCGAGGCGGTGTCGCGTTTCAACCGCGAATTGCTGGCTTTACAGACCTCTCAGCAAGTGTTCTCGAAGGTCCAGGAGCTGAGCCTGTTCAACTTCATCCGCTAGCCGGCTTTGTAAAGCGTCTCTCCGATATTCATTTCAAGCATTGATTCCAGCGGCCGATGGAGCTGGCAAGGGGCCGGATTGTGGTCCATCCATACATTGAATAGTGGGGAAAAGACTATGCACGTCTCATCAGTCGGGAGTCAGCAGTATAGTGGTGCGATGATGGAATTACCGGCCACAAGATGCCATCAGGGGAATCGTTGCAGTTGTGAAGGTGAGGTCGCAGCATCATCCAGCAAACTCGAGACCGGTGGGGAATCGAATACTCGCGCAGAACGGCAAGAACATCATGGGCACAGGGAGCATCACGGGCATCACGGTGGCAGATTTGGCCACGGCAATTTCGCCATGGGTATGGGGCGCTACATTAATGAACAGATGCACGCCGCGCGTCGGGAAGTGGTCGGCGAGCAGATCGGCGCGGCTGTCTCGGAATTGACATCAAAGGTTGCTGAAGTCATCGGGGCATCCGGGCAGCAAGAGGGTCTCGATGCAGTGCAGGAACAATTCACCGCAGCGCTTCAGGATGTGGTCGATCGCTTTGACAATGGCGAGATTGGGCGACGCCGCGCGATGGCCGGATTTCGTGCCGCATACGAGGATCTGGTCGACGCTGTTCGTGCAGATTCTGCCAGCCAGGTCCCTGTTGCTGACGCGGAAATTGCGGCCGAAACTGATGCCGCTGGTGTCGGAAGCCAGCCTGCAAGCGAGGCGGAGCCTCTTGCTGAAGACCCGGCAGGCGGAAGCAGTGTATCCCTCGTCGAGAATCTTGGTCAGGTGTTCAACTCGTTTATGCAGGGTCTGAGGTCGGATTTTTCCGCGTTGGGCGGTATGCAGGCATTTATGTCACCGGAAAATCGGGACAAGATTCTGGAGACATTCGTGGGACTGTATCGTGAGCTTGCCGGTCTGAACGCCGTGGAGACTAAAACAGGCGCAGAGTCCACGGGAATCGATCAACTGGTCTGACCGTATGTTGGAGCAGGTACTATTGGTGGCTGAGCTGCCGTAGTGCCTGCCTCATAATTCAAGGCGCTTCCCGAGCTGTAATACTTTGTAAATCAGGGTCTTAAGCTGTTTCGAGCCGTTGTCTCGAGGTAATGTTCCTGTCTTGCAACTTCCAGGCAGCATGATCAATCGTTCAGTGTCCTCAAGCCTGGATCGTTAGTTCGTTTGCGGTGGCATGTGGTTGAAAAGGTGACATCCCTGTCGTAACGCATCCCTTATCCAGTCGATACAACCGTCCTGTATCCGCTCATTCTTGCCCCCCCACTCCGCTCTGTTGGTCAGAGTAGTCATTCAGTTTGTGAGCATCATCAGGAATCTTTCCAGCATCCCCCGCTTCATCTCATAAAAAAATCATACAGGCGCAAGTTTCTACTCCGTCCCTGCATAGATCTAAACACAAGATGGTCCTGCATAAAAAATGATGTCTTGAAAGGTGTGCGACAGCTGGTCACGTGTAGTTGTCACTCGGTTAGATTTAGGCCCCTTGCGAACAGTCGTGACAATGTGGTTGCAAGTATATGAAAGTTGTCAATGATTACAAGTGGCTTTTTCCGCTTTCGAAAAAATGATTTCAGAGTGTCTCGTATCTGTTTGCAATAGAGTTCAGGCGGTTTCAGCAAGAGAGTGAGACGGGCTTCATCTCCCGTGGCAAGGCTCGTCCTCAGACACTCTTCATGGGCATCGATGATCTGTTCGCTCAACTGTTTCAGCATCCGGTTGCGTGGACGGCAGATGTCCTGCAGGTGTACCAGTGCTTCATCACTGCGTATACGATGATCATGTGTCACCGGGCCAAGCGCATCACTGACAATACCGGGAATAGGGACGGCACGTCCCGGTTATCGTTTACCCGGAGCCGGGACAGGGACGCTTCGATTTCGGCACCGACCTGGCTCGGTGTGATCGGGAATTGTGCCAGCAAGGACTGCCTGGCAACTGCAAGGAAATCTGACGTTCGATTGCGGTTTCGGTGGCGACGTTTGTGCCAGCGGTGCGGTTGGCAATTTCGCTGCTGTCCGTAAAAAACATTACTGCAGTCGGGGCAATCCGGCCCTGTAGGTAAAATTCATGTAAACTGTTATTCCCGGTCGGAGCATGCCTCGCCGAAGATGTTCATTCAGATCGCGGAATCCCAGATTGCTGCGGTGGCCTGAAAAATCAGGGCAAGTAACGCTGCTGGAACGTATGGCTCACGACCTGTCAGCTTTTTATCCACGTATCCAATTCGTGTCGCGGCTGTCGACTACTCCTGGAGATTATTTTTCAATGAATCAACTTACCGAACAGGACCGTCTTGATCTTGGTCGTCTTGTCATCAACACGCTTGATGATTGGGGTATCAGCTCTGCTGACCAGGTCGCAATTCTGGCCTTGTCCGGGAAGGTGTCGGCTCGACATCTGCATCGCTACCAGGATGATACGCCACTGCCGGATGATCCGGATGTCCTCAAGCGGGTCGAGCACCTGCTTGGTATTGCCGATGCCTTGCGTACCACATTTCCCCGCAATGACAGGATTGCCGTAATCTGGCTGAAACAGCCTTGCAAACGGCTGCGCCGCCGCCGTCCTGTCGATATCATGCTCGAGGATGGTCTGAGTGGGTTGATTACCGTGCGCACCCACCTCGACTGTTCCTTTGCCTGGCGTGAATCCGAACGCACGGACTGAATGAGCGTGAAAGCAGTCATAGCCACAGAATCCACGGAATCCACGGAATCCACGGAATCCACGGAAGAACACGGGAAGATTGATAACTACAAGATTCAGAGAGACCTACTGCACGCCTCGGTATCAGGTAGCTGCAGGGTGCGCTTATCGCAGCTTGCCCTTTAATCTGGGTACAGACTTTATCCAAGACCCTGCCGAAAGATTGCAAAATAGTATTTTTACGTGTTCTTCCGTGGTTTCCGTGGCTATTTATTTGTCTTCGCCTCGCCAGTCGACAGTACCTATTTCTAAAGGGCGCGGGACTCCGTACGCAATGCACTGCCGACGGCCAGCATGCAGCTGGCCGCATTAGCATGGCTGGGTTCCTGCTCGCAGTCGATGACATCTTGCAAAGTTACGGTGCGGGTAGCCAGCCCCAGCGTCTGCTGCAGGGCATCGTCCAGGCCATAGAGTGTTACCGGCAGTGGCAGGATGGCAATGGCCCGGATCGGAGCCTTGTGGAAATGCTGTTCGTAGTAGTCCATGGAACGCTGGATCTCCAGCGCCAGGCGGTCGCTGAGGGCGTGTGGATTCGAGGCATTATCCTGCAGGTCGAGATAACCGAAATCGATACTGCGCGTAAGATACAGTGTCGTCTGGTGCGTCAGTGTGATCAGGCACTGGTGAGGACCGAAGTACAGGGTAGCCAGCCCGGTCTCGTCTTCCGGCAACCGGGCCGCGATATTGCGCATTGCCAGCTCGGGTATGTCGATAACCTCCAGGTTGACGCCGGCCTGCTCCAGCCGGTCGATGCGCTGCCTTACCGTGGCGGCACGTGCAACCACGACGTACATCTGTTTGCGGGTGCCTGCCGGCCCGCCGGGTGGCGCATCGAACACGTCAAGCACAGCATCGTCAATATGAAAATCGATCAGGTCCTGGATTTGCCAGCGTACAGCAGCGCGCAGTTCCTGGGGCGGCACTTCGGGTGCGTCAACCACCAGCAACTGGTAATCACCGATATCGAGCAGGGTCGAGCACTGCTGCCGGTCCAGTCCACGGCCTTTCAGGATCTGTCCCTGCAGATCACTGCTATCCTCAGGCAGGGTCTCGAATGAACATGACTGCAGGTGGACGCCGGCCTTGCCCTGATGCCGGATGCTGGCAATGGCAATCCCCCTGGCACTGGAGACAATGCCGGTCATCGTGCCGGACTGCTTCTTGCTGGGTAATGTGAACATAATGGACCTCGCTCTGTGATTTATTTGCGGACGATGTCCGCTCCGGCATGCACCCTTGTAGGGCACACCTTGTGCACCCTACATCTCTGCGCACCGTTTATAGTGCGTGGAATAAACCCCGCCTCTGGTATATACATCACTGGATAACCTCGCTCCAGTGCACCAGCGCGACACCGCCACCTGTGCCATCGTAAGCGGCAACGGCCAACAGGTCCTTGCCGGTCAAAACGGGCTGGCCGTTCCAGTTGCTACCATTCCAGATGGCCATGGTGCCATCCTGGCCAACCAGATAGCCTTCCGTTGCACTCACCATATGGACGGCATAGAGGTTCTCATTGCCAATGCCCGGATTGTTGCCGAGGCGGGTCCAGGTCGAGCCATTCCAGTGATTGATGTTTTCATAGCCGGACCGCTCGCCCACCGCCCAGCAGTCGTTGCTGGCCACGCAGTGCACGCTGTTAAGGTCCTTGTTGGGCGCGGAGCCGCTGGCCATCTTGCTCCAGTTGCTGCCATTCCAGTGGATGATATTGGCATCTCCGCCATCCTTTTCGCCGACTGCCCAGCAATCGTTGCTGGCGACGCAGTGCACGCTGTAGAGTTTCTTGTTCGGGATGCTGCCATAGGGACCGATGCGGCTCCAGCTGCTGCCGTTCCAGTGAATGATCAGCTCGCCGTCGCTATCCTCGCCGACCGCCCAGCAATCGTTGCTGGCGATACAGTGCACACTGTACAGTTTCTTGTCCGGGATGCCGCCGTAGGGGCCGACTCGGCTCCAGTTGCTGCCGTTCCAGTGAATGATTAGCTCGCCGCCTTCATCTTCACCGACGGCCCAGCAGTCATTACTGGTAACGCAGTGCACGCTGTAGAGTTTCTTGTTTGGAATGCTGCCGTAAGGACCGACACGGCTCCAGCTGCTGCCGTCCCAGTGAATGATCAGCTCACCGTTATCATCTTCGCCCACGGCCCAGCAGTCGTTGGCGGTGGCGCAGCTAATGCCGTACAGGTCCTTGTCCGGTATGCCGCCATAGGGCCCGGCCTGGCTCCAGCTGCTGCCGTCCCAGTTGAGAATGAGTTCATCGTCGTCTTTCTTGCCTACGACCCAGCTCCCGGCACTGACAGAGGACGTCAGGTCGCCCTCGATGGTGCGTGTCACGGTATTTGCCGCGACAGTGGTCGTCACGCTGCCGCTCACCCGTACCCGACACTCGGTGCCGACCAGGGTTGCGGCGAGCACGGCGAAGCTGCCGCGGCCGATGATGCCGGACTCGCCGGCCAGTGCAGTACAGGCGCTGCCATTGCTGTAGCGCCAGGTGGCACGCTCGAGGCCGCTCTCCGCAATGAACAGGGCCTCGATGCCGTCGTTGTGCAGGGCGCTGTCGGTAATGCTGCTGGCGGCCATGCGCTGCACGGCAGCCAGCAGCACGATGATGGACAGGATCAGGAACAGTGCACCGACCAGGGTGACGGCGCCGCGCTGCTGCAAGGGTCGCCCATTCATTGGAGATTCCTCAGTGCCACGCGCGTGCGTTGCGGATAGCTGTTGCCATTGCGGGTCAGTACCAGGTCGAACTCGATGAAAGCGACATCTGTACTGCCGGTAGCGGCCGTGCTGCCGTCGGCCTGGTAGTAGGCAAAATTAACGCTACTGACCTCGTCGGTCAGGGTATGAGTGCCGGCCGGTGCGGTGTAGGCCAGTGTCAGTAACGGCGGTGCGCCGGTCAGAGTCACTGCCGTGCCGTTGCTGCGGGTAAAGGCCAGCGTCGTCCCGGTCATGGTCGTGATATCGAAGTTGGCCGGCGTCACGGGATTACGGCGAATCTCGCGTGTTTCACGTGCCATGCGCTCGCTGGCATAACGCAGCTTGCCGAGCGTTTGCAGCACGTCAGCGTTGCCGGAAAAAGCCAGCGCCCCGCCAGTCAGGCCATAGCCGGCGGCCGCACCCAGCAGCGCCAGCACAACCAGGCTGATGATCATCTCGATCAGGGTAAAGCCGTGCTGTCGATTGTTTAATGCCATCAGTAGTCCACCAGCACGAAGGTGACGCTGGCCCGCTGGCTGAGGCCACGATTGACCGTCACGACCACGCCCTTGCAGGCCGCGCCCAGGGCGCAACCGCCACCGGCCGGTGGCTGGGTCACGGTCACACGGCGGGCATAGCCGCTGTAACTGCCGGTCAGCACATCAGTGGTCGTGCCGACCGCCACAGTTGCATAGCCCTGGTTGCGACGCAGTGCCAGGATGTCCTCGGCGCGTGCCTGGGCGAGCTGGGCGGCGGTCTGGAGTTCTTCATCGACGAGCGTGCTGCCGGCGACCTGGGTGAACTGCCCGAGGATCGGCACCGAGGCCAGCGCCACGATGACGATGACCATGATCAGTTCGATCAGGGTGAAGCCGGACTGCTGCGGGTATTTCATGGCGTCACCGTGACGAAACCCGTGACCGGACTCAGGGTCACGGTTGCGGTTCGTGAGGTGCCGCCCAGGGTGAAGACCCGTGACGCAGCCAGCAGGCTGCCGGCGGCGACCGGCCGACCCAGGCTGTCGAAACCGGTGTCGGTGCCGGTCAGGGTGACGCTGTTATCCAGTGTGACGCTGTAAGGTTGCATGGTGGCGGGGTCGGTGACGGTGCTGCCTCCGAAGGTGACCCGGTAGGTCGTGGCGGACTGGACGTCGAAGAGCAGGGTGCGGCCCTGGTTCATGGCCAGGGCCTGGGCGTGGCGCAGGTCGCGTGCCAGCCGGTCGGCCTGTGCCGCGACCGTGTTGTCAGAGGGCGCGAAACGCGGGACGGCGAAGGCGGCCAGGGTACCCATGATGACCAGCACAATGACCAGCTCCAGCAGGGTAAACCCCTTCAGCCGCGCAGTATGTGGTAATGGTGACATGATGCATCCGCTGACAAAAAGGGCGGGCATAGGCCCGCCCTTTCAGGTTGACAGGTTCAATCTGCCTGTCGGCTACGGAATCACACCCACACACTGGACCGTGTTACCCACTGCCGAGGTCGCGGTAGCGCAGTTCGAGTCTGTGTAGGTTGCCACGGTATATGCTGTGCCGTCGATTTGCACCGTGATACCGGTAGCTGCCGCACCAACACCCTCGCCGTTGACATAGGTGGCCAGCTCGGTAACGGTCGGGAAGCGCTTCAGGTCGGCGATGGCGATGGCATGCGAACTCTTCACCGCACCGCTCATGCCTTTCTTGGAGGCATCCAGTGCATCACCCGACAGATCGACAAATTTGGGGATGGCGATCGCGGCCAGTACGCCAAGGATGGCGATGACAATCACCAGTTCGATTAAAGTAAAACCTTTTGCTTTGCTCATATTTAAAACTCCTGTGTGGGTTGACAGTTGAACCTGTACAGCCATTCCAGCGGCCATCCGCGGGAAATCTTTAAAAATAAATATCTAATAAATATCAGTTTCTTATGCTTCCATTAACGGCTTCACACTTCTGTTGATGCGCGCCTTCACTGACCTTTGTATAGCTAGCATTCCGTGTTCTTCCGTGTTCTTCCGTGAATTCCGTGGCCATTGCGTTTTTTGTAGGGTGCACTCCGTGCACCGCTCTCGGTGCGTAAAACGCACCCTACATTCGCTGACCCTTGTATAGATAGCTTTCCGTGTTGTTCCGTGGATTCCGTGGCCATTTCTATTGATCAGTGCAGGGCTACCGAGGCCAGGTTCCACATGGGCAGGAAAATGCCCATCGCCATGATCAGTACCAGGCCTCCGATCACCACGGTAAGGATGGGCTCGATGGCCGAACTCAGCCGGTCGGTGGCATAGTCCACCTCACGTTCGTAATAGTCGGCCACTTCCGCCAGCAACTCGCCGATGGTCCCGGATTCCTCACCCACGGCCAGCATCTGCAACACCAGCGGGTCGAAGATCCCGCAGTTCGCGGCCGTCAGGCTCAGTGCCTTGCCCTGCTCGATGCCGCCGCGCATGCCAAGCAGGCGTTCTTCCAGATAGGTGTTGTTCAATGCGTTTGCGACCACTGTCAGGGCGGTAATCAACGGCACACCCGAATTGATCGACATTGCAAACAGATGGCTGAAGCGCGCCAGCGTAGCCTGGTAGATGACGCTGCCGACCAGTGGCAGATGCAGCTTGAGCTTGTCCCAGCGATAGCGGCCTGCCTCGGTGTTGACATACAGACGCACGCCGTAAATCAAAACTGCCAGCAGCACCAGCAGCGCGGGCCAGTGCGCCACCATGAAATCAGAGATGCCCATCAGTATGCGGGTCGGTAATGGCAGTTCGGCACCGAAGCTTTGAAAAAGGTTGCTGAAGGCCGGGATGACCCAGATGCTGATCACGGCCAGCGCGATCGCGATCGCACTGATCACAAAGGTCGGGTAGCGCAATGCGGACTTGATCTTGACGCGGGTGGCCTTGTCCCGGTCCAGATAGAAAGCCAGTTGCCTGAATATTTCTGTCAGCTTGCCGGTGGTCTCGCCGACGCGCACCAGGCTGACATAGAACACCGAAAACACTTTGGGGTGCTGGCTGAGCGCGTCCGACAGGGTGCGTCCCGACTCCAGGCTGGTGGTTACCTCTTGCAGTGTTTGTGCCAGTGAAACGTTGCTGGTGGTTCCTGACAACCCGGTGACAGCCCGGAAGATGGGTATACCGGCGCGCAGCATGCTGTGCATTTGCCGGCTGAACTGGATCAGGTCGCTAGTCTCGACTTTCGGGCGGAACAGGGCATTCAGGTTGCTGGCCAGGGAGACCTGTTCGACAAAGGGCTGGATATCGATCGGGGTCAGGCCGCCCTCGATCAGACGCGTGGCGACGATATCAGGACTGTTGGCATCGATGTTGCCCTCGATGGCATCACCATGCACGCCACGTGCCTTGTACCTGAATACCGGCATCAGTCAGCCCATCCACACAATCGCATTACTTCCTCGATGGTGGTGATGCCGTTACGTGCATAGTCCAGCGCATTGCGCACCAGTGGCTGGTAGCCGGACTGCTCGCGTGCTGCACGCTGGAATGCATTCTGGTCCTCACTGCGCAGGGCTTCGGCGAGCCCGGCGGTCATCACCAGCAACTCGTAGATACCGATACGACCTTTGTAGCCGGTGTGGTTGCAGTTGTTGCAGCCACTGCCTCGCCGGAACTCATGCTTATCCAGTGTGTCACCGGCCTGGTCATGCAGCCAGGCCTGTTCATTGGCGCCCAGTTTTGCCGGAGTGCTGCATTGACTGCATACCCGCCGTATCAGGCGCTGGGCGAGGATAGCCTGCACGGAAGAGGCCAGCAGATAGCCTTCCAGGCCCATATCCATCAGGCGGATGGCCGTGCTTACGGCATCGTTCGTGTGCAGTGTCGACAGCACCAGGTGGCCGGTCAGCGAGGCACGCAGTGCGATCTCGCCGGTTTCATGATCACGGATCTCGCCCAGCAGCAAAATATCCGGATCCAGACGCAGGGCAGTACGCAGCACACGTGCGAAGTCGAGCCCGACCTTGTTGTTGACCTGCACCTGGTTGACTCTCGACATGCGGTACTCGACCGGGTCCTCGATGGTAATGATCTTGCGCTGTGGCGAGTTCAGTTCGTGCAGTGCGCTGTAGAGTGTCGTGGTCTTGCCGCTGCCGGTCGGGCCGGTCACCAGGATGAGGCCATGCGGTTTGTGGATGATTCTGCGGAACGTATCGAGCAGCGTGGCCGGCATGCCCAGTTGCTCGAGCGTGCTGATTGAATTGCTGTGATCGAGCAGTCGCATGACCACGCCCTCGCCATGCTGGGTCGGGATGGTGGACAGGCGCACATCGATCTGCCGGTCCTTGACATTGACCGAGAAGCGGCCGTCCTGGGGCAGCCGGCGTTCCGATATGTCGGCGTTCGCCATGAGCTTGAGACGCGAAACCATGGCGGCGGTAATGTTCTTTTCATCGACAATCTGCTCGTGCAGGATGCCATCGATGCGGCGGCGGATACGCAGCAGGTTCTCATCCGGTTCGATATGGATATCCGAGGCATGCGCCTTGACCGCACTGTCAAACACTGACTGGATCAGGCGTACTACCGGCGCATCACTTTTGTTGCTGGCGGCGATCAGCCGATCAAGATCGAAGGTACTGTCGGACAGGTCCTTGCCGACTTCACTCGCCAGTGACTGCAGCTGGTCATTGCCGCTGTACATGCGGTCGATGTTCGCCAGCAGCTCGCTCTCCTTGACGGCCGCGAGCTCGAGCGGACATTTGAGCACCTTCACCAGTGCGTCGTAGTTGAAGATGTCGGTTGGATCACCCATGGCCACCAGCAGGCCGCTGACGGTTTCCTTGAGGACCAGTGCACGATAGCGGCGGGCATCGGTTTCCGGCAGGCGCAGTACCAGCTGCGGGTTCAATTCGAACCTCGAGAGATCAATGTAGGGAATGCCAATCTGCGTTGACAGGATCCTCAGCATGGCCTCCTCGTCGACGTAACCATGGTCGATGAGCACGCGGCCAAGTTTGCGCCCGCTCTTTTTCTGCTCTGCCAGCGCCGCCTGCAACTGGCTTTCCGAGATCAGCTTCTTCTCGACCAGCAGGTCGCCAAGGCGGACTTTTACTCGTTGCATGTTCGCGGCCATATTCCCAACCCTTACCTGATACAGTACCTGTTGCTACCTGAATGTTCAGTGCGCAAGCTGCGCAAGCCGCTGTTGTACGTACTGTTGTAGTGCTGAAGTCAGCGGATGCCGCAATGCTTCCTGGTAGGCTGCGCTTGCCGTGTCTACATCACCCGCCTGTTCACTGGAAATTCCCAGTCCCATCCACCACTCGCCGTGTGCCGGTGCCAGCCGCAAGGCTGCACGGTAGCTACCGGCTGCCGCTTCGGGTTTGCTACTGCGCTGGTAGAGCCCGGCCAGCAATGCGTGGTAGTCGGCATCGTCGCTGGCCGCTGGCAGGGCCGCTTGCAGGACATTGATGGCCTCGCTGTCACGTGCCTGCGCGGCAAGCACCTGTGCATAGAGCCTGGCGTACGCGGCATATTGCGGGTAATGCAGCAGACCGCTGGCCAGTACCGACTCCGCACGACTTTGGCGCTGCTGCTGGATATACAGTCCGGCCAGCAGCAACCGTGCCTGGTGCTGGCTGTTGTCGCGGGCAAGCATGTCCTCAAGCAGATGCTCCGCCTCGACATGTTTGCCTGCACTCACGGCGCTGGTGGCTGTATGGAAGTCGCGTGCCAGCTGCTGCTCAGCTGTCAGGGGGCGGGGCGTTACCTCGATATGGGCAGTGTCTTCCACGACCGGTTCCCCGGCAGGCACTGCCGGTTGTGCGGCGACAGCTTGTTCATCCTGGGTATGATCCCGGGCTGATGCTCTGTTTTCGCCTGTTACCTCAGGGAGTCCCGTTGCGGCACGGGCCCCGGTTCCAGGTGTGTCGGTATCCGCCACTTTTGTCGTGATTGCGCTGATATCCGGTAAGCGCAGATCCCGGGTGATGTACGTTTCCTGGCGCGGATCGCCTGGTACTTGCGCACGCCGGTCCGCGGAGTTGCCGAGTAGCATACCTGCCAGCACGATGGCGACCAGCAGGGCGGCAGCGCCGAGGAACATGGTGAGACCCGTGAGCGGGCCGTGCATGTTCATGCCGGCCAGGCCCAGTCCGCGTAACACGGCGACAGGCGCACCTGCCGGTGGGTGGTTACGCCGATCCAGGTCCTTCAGCATGTCGTTGATCAGGCTCATACGCGTGATGCTTAGTGCCAGGCTGCGTAAAAGCCGGCGCCGGTCAGGGTCAGGAGGCCGAACAGGCCGGAGGCCAGCGCCAGACGATGCCGGTGCGGCCGTATATCACCGGTATCCACAACTGCTTTGCGGATATGGGCCACATCGATGCAGCGATCGCCACGGCCGAACGCAGCCAGCATGGCCTTGTGGGCGAGGATGTTGACCAGGCGGGGTATGCCCCGGCTGCTGCGGTGCAACAGTTTAAGTGCCCGCGCGGTAAACAGCGGGACGCCGCGATAGCCTGCCACCAGCAGCCGGTGCTGCAGGTAAATGGCAAGTTCGGCGGGTGCCAGCGGTTTTAAACGGTAGCTGAACAGGATGCGCTGGCGCAGCTGGCGCAAGTGTTCCTGTTGCAGGCGTGTATCAAGCTCCGGCTGGCCGAACAGTACCACCTGCAGCAATTTGTCCTTTTCGGTTTCCAGGTTGGACAGCAGGCGCAACGCCTCCATGCTGTCATCGGGCAGTGCCTGCGCCTCGTCCAGCAGCAGTACGACCTGCCTGCCATCGGCATGCAGCTGCATGAGCCGCGTGTTGATGCGTTCCAGGAGGCGCGGCTGACCGATGTTGCGTGCGAACTTGATACCCAGCTCGCTGGCCAGCGCCATGCGCAGCGCCACGGGGTTGATAAACGGGTTGGGGATATAGGCCGTGACAAAACTTTCACCCAGTGAATTCAGCAATTTCCTGCAAAGCAGCGTCTTGCCGGTGCCGACTTCGCCGGTGACCTTGATGAAGCCCTCGCCGGACTGCAGGGCAAACTGCAGCACATTCAGCGCCTCGTTGTGGCTGCCTTGATCGAGGAAGAACTCCGTATCGGGCGTAATCGTGAACGGGTGCTGTTCCAGTCCGTAGTGTTCAAGGTACATGGGGCGACTCCATCGGAGCCGGTGCCTGGCCGGCGCTGTCCATGGTTCTCAGGTTGCGGAAGCGGTCGGCGGTGTCACGCAGCTGCCCATTCCATTGCTGGTCAGAATTTATGACTATGGGGCGCAGCAGGATGACCAGCTCGCTCTTTGCCGCCACCTCGCGATGGTGACGGAACATGTTGCCGACCACAGGCATGTCACCCAATAGCGGCGTGCGTGACTCTTCGTCTCGCAGCGCATTTTCCATCAGTCCGCCAAGCACCACGACCTGGCCGCTGCGTGCACGAATCACCGAGTCGGTCTCGCGGATCGTGCTCAGTGCCAGAGGGATCGAGAGATCGCTGGTAGTGGAGACACTGATGTCCTTGATTTTTTCCGTGACCTTGCTGATTGCCGGGTGGATGTGCAGGATGACATTGTCATCTGCGTCGATCTGCGGCAGCACGTCGAGTGCGACACCGGTGAAGAACGGCGTGAGAGTCACATCGACATTCGTGTTGCCGACGCCACTGGTAAGTTCGGTGTCGGTCTCGATATCGGTGACGAAGTATTCGTCCTGGCCGACCTTGATCACGGCCTTCTGGTTGTTCACGGTCGAGATGCGCGGGCTGGACAGTACCTGTACGTCCCCCTGGGTCTTGAGCAATTCGATCAGGGCATTGAAGTCATTGAGGTTCGCATTAATGGTGAAAATACCGCCAAAAGCAGTGGTGTCGAAGCCGGTGACCTGGGTGCCGCCCACCAGCGGGACGACGGTGCCGGCCAGATCGGATGCGCCGGTGTCGAACACGCTGCCGCCACCGGAATGGCCGAACAGGATTGACTTGTTGTCACCGAACTCGATCAGGGCATTCCAGTTGATGCCGGCCTGGAACTTGTCGTTCAGTGTCACCTCGATGACCTTGGCCTCGAGGATAACCAGGCGGTGCACGGCATTTTCGATGGTGCTCAGATAATCCTGTACATCGCGCAGTTCTTCGGGCATGGCATGCACGACGATAACGCCGGACTGCGGATGCACTACTACCCTGCGGCCGTCTTCCGTGCCGACGATCAGTTGCAGAGATTCCTTCAGATCCAGCCAGAAATCGGACTTTGAATCTGTCCTGACCACGCTCCCGGATACGTCGCCGCCTGTCGCTGCCGTGTCGGTGACGGCGGGTGTCTGGCCATTGCCGCCGGATTTGTCGGACTGGCCGGAGCTGATTCTGGTACGTGAAATACTGTCGCGTACGATGTCAAGATAGTTGACGCTGAATACCTGAGTGCGCATGCTGGCCGGGAACACCTGGAAGGTGTTGCCCTGGCGGCGGTACCGGTAGCCATAGACATCGCGCACGGTGGACAGTACATCCTCCAGCGTCACATCACGCAGGCTGATGGAAATTTTCCCACTCACATCCGGATGCACCACCATGTTCAGGTTTGTACCCTTCACCAGGCTCATGAAGAATTCCGGCGCCTGCGTGGCCTTGACAGAAATGTCGAAGCGCGGCTCGAAATCCGGGGCAAGCCTTGCAAGATCGGTATTGATCTGTGGCAGCAGTGCGGCAGCGACTTCCGGTGGCGGGGCGGCCGCCGGTGCAACGGTCTCGGCAACAGTGCTCTCCTGCAGTGCATGCGTAATGGCTGCTGTATTCTCAGGATTGTACGACGGCGCTGTCGAACAGGCGGCGAGCAGGACAGCAGTCAGTCCATTGATGAGCTGTCGATGCAGCTGTGTGATTTTAAGCATGGCATTATGTCCATTTTTCATGGTTGTTTTCTCACAATATCCGGCAGCAGCTGCAGCGTTATGCGTTTGCCGGCTGTCTGGATCAGTACATCGAGTTTGCGAATTTCAATGACCCGGGCGCCGTCCACCGATTCACCTTCGCTGACCCGCTTGCCGTTGATTACAGCGACACGCCGGGTGGGCGCCACCAGTGTCGAATCGAGTGTCCAGCCACTGTGCACAGTGGCCGGGCGGACTGGCACGCTATGACCCTGACTGGCGGGTCGGGTCGGATCTATGAGCACGCCACCTGTGGACGGGAGTGCGAGCAGTAGCACGCACATCAGCGTCAGGTTAAGTCCGCTCTTCAATGACATGACCGCGTCATCCTTCCAGCAGGCCCAGGGTGTAAATATCGAGCGTGACCCGCGCTTTCGGATATTCAGTAACTTCGAACGCCACGCCTTTCCAGAAAAAATTCCACGGCAATGCTTCCAGTGCCCGCAGGTAATTCAGTGTCGCCAGGTAGCCACCTTCCAGTTGCAGTTCAAGCTCGTAACGGCCGATTCCGGCAACCGCCACACTTTCGCCTGTTTCGGTGTCCGTTACAGTCAGCGGTTCGGATCGGGCATTGACTTCGTGCAGGGCAAGTCCGGCTTCCGGGGCGAGTACCTGCTCCAGGATGCTTGCCGCCTGGTCGGGGGCGAGCATGCCGCCGAGCCGGGCCTGCAGTTCGGCTCCGAGACCGTCAAACTGTGCCTGCAGCCGGTCAGGCATCGTTACCGGTTGGTTGTTTACCCCATAGCCCAGCAGGCCGGTACGGGTGCGCAATACCTCGAGTTGCTGCTCCTGATCGGTGATGTTCAGTCGAAGCTGTTGCTGCCGGGTGAATATCGGCTGAAAAGCGAAGCTGTCGACCAGGAAAAACAGCACCACGAGGCAAGCCGTCAACAGCAGTACACGTTCACGCAGCTGCAATGCGTCAATGCGGGTTGCCAGTTGCTGATAGCGGGCGGTGATCAATGCGCGCCTTCCTGTGTGTTGTAGGTGAGTACGAAATCAATTTCCGCCTGTTCAGGTACCTGCCGTGTCAGATTGACCGTACCGTTGTTGAGTGCAGCGAGCCGTGGCTGGCGGGCCATCAGCTGCAGGTAGCGGGGCACAAGCTTCGGATCCAGCGTGGTGCCGCGGATCTCGGTATTGCCAGAATGGTCAAGCCGGATACCGGTCAGCCACAACCCCGGCACCTCCTGCCGTGCCAGTGTTTCGAATACCTCGGCAAAACCGGCCGTCGTGTTGATTGACAGCTGGTCGATGTGTTGCAGTAATTCCCGGCGTTCACTGATCTGTTTCTGCAACACGATGATCTCGTTCCCGGCTGCGTTGTTTGCTGGAGTTTTATCGAAGGCTTCCAGTTCGATAAGCCTGGCATCGAGCTGCCGGTAGTTCTGGGTCAGTTCTGCGGACGTGCGTTGCAGGCCCTGTAGCGTCCAGCGCGCATGCATGTACACGGACAACAACAGGACAGCCGCCAGTGCCACAATCTTCAGCAGCGTGGCCGCTGAAAATATCTTGGGTTGCCGCCGGAAGACGGGCTGGTACATGTTGATCTGCTGGTACATGGTTCGCCTGTTGTGTAATAGGTACCCTTGTCTCGGCATGCCTGTTCTGATCTTTGGCGTTTCGCCCGTGCATCCGGTACCGGTCACACATGCGATCCACGTCCCCGAGCAGGCTTGTACTGATCCATTCCTGTTTGGCAAGATGCAAATATCCTGCCAAATATGTAATTTATTGTAATTAATAAGAAAAAAAACACACGAGGCGCGACCGGATTACCTGATGACGGCATTCCGGCTGAATGGGCGGCAAATTACTGACGCCATATTGAGTTTACGCGCCATGCGGACGTCGATGCATCGCGTCGCCATGTGCTACCCGGAGCCAGCGTGACAGGTGGCGTCAGCGTCGCTGCGGCACGACAGGTCGTAACCTGTCATGTCCGCTGCCAGTAGATCTCAGGGTATCGCCTGCAGGTTTCCAAGTCGCGTGACAGCTGCAGCCACGAGGGCATCGATATCCTGCACCCGGCTGGTATCGGGCGGATTTTGCAGGGTAATCCGCTGCAGACCAGGCAGGCCGCCGAACTGGATCTTGACCAGCACGCTGTTTGCATGGTGGTCAACCGCCGATGTTCGGGGATGATGGAATTAATAGACAATTAATCAGAGACTTGCCGGCATGTGATTGAAGTTGCACGGCTCATGGGTAATTATTGTCGGGTCGTTCCCGGAATTACATAGACAATAAATGGACAACAAACCAGGAATCAGGACAGCTATTCCCAAACGCCGTTACCGGCTCGGCGATTTTACGCTCACCGTGCTTGGTGACATTGAAAGCGGCGACGGTATCGACTACCACTATATTATGGCTGTGATACAGGGTCAGGATTCTGAGCCGGGTATGTATATCACCGCCGAGCGTCCGGAAGACTCAGGCGGCAGAGAACTGTCGATGCGACTGGTAATGCGTGACGGGGCAGAGGTCATCGGGAGTTCCGACCAGTGGGTCAGTCTGGACATGTTTGCCGGAGAGGCAATCGACATCGTCACCAGGATTCTCAACCTCTCTGACGAAACGCCATATCAGCTCCTGGTAATACCGGGAGGGGGGAGTGTCATGCTAAACAGGATTGCAACACGGGCGTTGCCCGCTATCATTCTGGTTTCATTGCTGGGCGCGAGTACGGCCCAGGCGTTCTGTTTCCTGAAAAAGGATGACCGGCGCGCGAACTTCAACAACGGCCGCATGCCAGCCATCGGTTTTTCGCCGGCAGTCTTTCAGGATTATCCATACAGTCCGGTTCAGCCAGCCTGGTATGGTAATCCGTCCGTGTTACCGCAGCGTCTGCCCAACGATAACCGTTACGGATCCGGTGCGGGGATGCGGCACTAGCAGGCGAGGTCTGTTGTCACCCTTGACCAGCCCTGAACGCCAGACAGCGCAGGACCTGCAGGGCATCGCTGCCTGGACACGTTATTACACGGGTGAATGAATATCGCAAGAGCCGATGGTGCAGGATATCTGCTCTTGCGTCTCGTTAACTGGCAGTCTCTCTTTCTGCCTGTTGACGCATCCCCGGGGATTTATTGCCGGATGGAGTTGATCGCGCCGGGTATGGTCTGTGCCCGCAGCATCTCGAGTATTTCACCGGCCTCAACCGGCTTGCTGAACAGGTAACCCTGTATGATCCGGCAGCCTTGCTGCTTGAAAAAGTTGAGTTGCCTTGCGGTTTCGACGCCCTCCACGACCAGTGACATATTCAGGCTCCTGGCCATGGCAATGATTGCCTGGGCGATGAGCACATCTTCCATATTGTCAGGGATTTCGCGCACGAACGACTGATCGATCTTTACGGTATCAATGGGCAGGCGGCGCAGGTAGCTGAGCGATGAGTAGCCCGTCCCGAAATCGTCCATTGCGATAGTGACGCCCATCTTCTTGAGTGTTTCGAGTGTGGCCACGGCGGATTCCATATTCTTCAGCGCAATATTCTCGGTTACCTCGAGCTCCGCCAGGGCAGGATTAATCCCGGATTCGGCCAGCGCGCGCTCCAGGACTTTTTCGAAGCCGGATCTGGCCAGCTGTGCGGACGACAGGTTTACCGACATGGTCATTTCCGTGAAGCCGGCCTCATGCCATTCCCTGAGTTGCCTGAATGCCGTGTGCAGCACCCACTCGCCGATAGGTAAAATCATCCCCGATTCTTCTGCAATCGGAATAAAGTCACTCGGGCTGATATAACCCATGCCGGGTCGCTTCCACCGGAGCAGGGCCTCGACACCGACAATGCTGTTGCAGGTGATGTCGATCTTGGGCTGGTAGAAGAGCTTCAGCTCATTGCGTTCCAGCGCCTTGCGCAGGTTGGTTTCCAGGGTAAGCTGTTTGCGCGAGCCGGCATTCAGTTCTGCGGTGTAATACACTGCCCTGTTGCGTCCCAGTTCCTTGGCCCGGTACATGCTTATATCGGCGTTCTTGATCAGGGTGTCGGAATCGGTGCCGTCATACGGATAGACGCTGATGCCGGCGCTGGTAGTGATATGCAGGTCATGCCCGTTGCAGGTCACCGGTTCTGTCAATGATTCGATAATCTTGTTGCCGATGCGGCCGGCATCCGAGACGCTTGTGATGCGCGGCAGCAGGATCATGAATTCGTCACCACCCAGTCGCGCGACCGTATCTCCCTCGCGGACACAGTCCTTGATGCGGCGCGATATCACACGCAGCAACTGGTCACCGGTGGCATGCCCCAGCGAATCGTTGATAATCTTGAATCGATCCAGGTCGAGGAACAGCAGGGCCAGTATGGACTGTTCACGACGCGCATGCGCCAGTTCGGTCCTGATGCGGTCATTCAACAGCACACGGTTGGGCAATCCGGTAAGTGAATCGTGATGGGCATGGAACTGCATGCGCTTGGCGACCGCTTCCGCATGTTCCTTGGAGGAGGCCAGTTCCAGGTTGGCGCGTTCCAGCTCGCGGGTGCGCTGGGCGACGCGCGCTTCCAGTTCCTCCTGGTGCATTTTGAGTTTCTCATCGCGTGCCTTGATTTCATCGAGCATGGTATTGAAGTCGATGATCAGTGTGCCCAGCTCGTCCTTTCCTTCGCCGCCAAGACGCAGCGAGTAGTTCTTTTCCGTGCTGATGCGGCGTGCAATGGCAGACAGTCTTATCAACGGTGCCGTGACGATGTGCTGCAGCTGCGCGCTGAGCGAGTAAGCGACCAGCAGGGAAACAAGCAGGACGGCCGCCGCGATGGCAAGGAACCAGATCAGGCGGTCATGTATGGCGCGCATGTCCGAGCGCAGGTAGACCACGCCGATCTTCTCGCCCTGGTAGATGATGTCTGAGAACAGCTCAACGTAGCTTCCCCGGAACAGAATATTCTTGGCTTGCACTTGCTGATCCGGCAGCTGCGACGTCGCGCCGGCTTGACCGTGCATGGCAAATATCTCGTTATCGACAGTGTAGATTACGCCAGCCTCTATATTTTCCTGCATTTTGAGAAACCCGAGCGTTTCCCTGGCAGCGGCCGGGTCGCCGAACAGAATTGCTGCAGTGCTGTTCGCTGCAATCATATCGGCGATTATGCCAAGGCTGTCGCCGACATTTTTCTGTGAGTAGAGCCGGTCGCTGGTGAGGAAGGCGAAGCTGGCGATCATCACGGTGACGGTGCTGACAGCCATGATGATTAGCATCAGCTTGTGGCGAATCGAGATGTTTTTGATTACACGCATCACCGCCGCCTATTCCTCCGCACGGACCGATGTGGCCAGTGTCAGCAGCCTGGAGCTTATCGACAGACCGGCTGTGCTGGCGGCTGCAGTGTTGATCTCGAAGCGGATCTTGTTGTCGATCAGCCGGAAACCGATAATGCCGCCACTTGCAATGAAATTATCGATATCGCTTACCGTCAGTACCGGTTGTTCTCTCAGCAGGGAGATGACAGTGTGCAGCTTGTGCCTGTATGACGCGCTGACAAACACAAGCTGACATTGATCGACCATGGCCAGGCTGTTCAGATACATAACCCTGAGCTGCCGCTCATTTACGGCCTTGTGCTGCAACGTGTCCAGTTGCTGACCGAGCGGGTCGCGGCCAAGTACGCACAGGGTGAATTGACCTGCCGGCATCTCGGGCCAGGTGACAAACCGGGCAATGTTGTACAGGAATGCAGTTTTTACCCGCTGCTCGGTCTGTCGTGTGTCTTCCGCCGTACAGGTTCCAGGCTGCCATGAAAACAGCAGGAACAGCAGTGTCACTATCAGGTCGCTGCCATGGCGGGCATGCCGCAAGGGATGCGCTGGCGGTGGTGTTGAACATGGCAGGCTGGCGGTGTGGCTGGCGTTTGCGCCGGTCATAACCGACAGACCGCCCGGCATGCAAGCAAGCAGTGCGGAGAACGGGCGCCATGAACGGCAGCCTGGCGGATATTTCAGGGGCAGGGCAGCAGACGTAATGCGCTTCTGCGCAGCAAGCAGCTGACGGGCAAAAGCGCCGCAGACATTCATCGGTGATGTCCTGGTTGCATCAAAAACCTCATGCCAGCTGCTGTGGTCGTCCCGTTCTCCAGTGCTGGTAGCCGCTGCCTGGCTGATTCGTATAACCCGCTGAAAATCACGATTAAAAAGCAGTGCACCCAAACAGTATTGAAGAAGGCGGGTCGTATTTCCGGCTTATCGGCACTGCCGGGATGGTTCTTAAGTATTGATTTTACTTCTAAAAATATGGCCTGGCGGGGTGCCGGGCGAGGCGTTGGGCGGATGGGACGGGAGCGCCGGGAGGGCGTGGATGGTTACTGCGGGTCCTTCTTTTTCGGATCCGGAATCTTCAGCGGGACTATGACAGAGCGTTGCGGTTCATCGACGAACCGCGGGCGCATATTGCTGCTGCGTCCGGCCGCCGCGTTCAGTTCGCCTTCCCGCGCGGTAATCAGCGCGAGGCACTGGCGAATGCCATCTACCGTATTGTCAGACAGGGGATGCCGGTACCCTGGCTTGGTATAGGTGTCCTTGGCGACATCAGTCAGGACGCGCTTCATCATGCGCAGGATGCGTTCTTCTTTGCTGAGTTCAAGATCTGTCATGGCAATGTCCGCACTACCGATTAAATACATGCAGGCCCTATTGTGGCACAGATAGCCTGTGCAGGCAGGTGTTCATTCCTTCAGATAGATGGTTAGCCAGTTACACCCGCTGAGCTGGCGCAGGCGCGTCAGCAGGGCCTCGCCCGGTACGGCCTCGGACGGGTAGATGCCGCGTACCTCTACCCAGGTGCAGGAGAACCCGGCGGACTTGCGGAACTGCAGGTCGGTGAGCCTGCCACTGAAACCGCAGCGCTGACAAGTCCACTCGTCCAGCACGGGGTTTCCCTGCCATGCGGCGACCTGCGGGCGCCAGTCCGTGTCCGGCTGGCGGCATGCCGGGCAGCGCGGGGCGGGTGTACCTGGATCGGCGCGAAATTGCAGCTGGTCGCTGCACGACAGGTAGACGTGACAGAAGCTGCCACTGGTGCGGGCTGTTTCCAGCGCTGCGGGATCGGTCGGCGGGTCCAGTTCGATGGCCGGCGCACAGCCGAGAAAGCTCAGCAGTTGCAGGAACCGGGTGCCGGTCGGGTAGAACACACCGTCTCTGGTCGCGACGGGTGCGGCGATGAAGCCGATTTCCTGCAGGGCGTCGTCCAGCCTGGCGAGTTCGACCGGTGCGCAGTACGGGTCCTGCGGGTACAGCAAGAGTTTGTAAGCGGCCACGGCAGTTCCCTGCAATTTGATATGGAAATGGTTTTGCGTTGCGTTTGCACCCGGGGCTGGATGTGCTCAGGCTGTAAATATAGCCACGGAACCCACGGAATAACACGTAAATATATTGATGTGAACGCGTGCTGTCTGGCGCGATTCTGGTTGCAGGTGGTGTAAGGTGCAGGCTGTTGCCGCGCTGTCGAATCTATCATACTGTCTGCAGATACATGACAGCACGCGAGGTCCCGGAATGTCACAGACCAGGCCTTTTTCCATTCTGGCCCTGGAGCTCGGGCCGATGGAGAATTTCATCTACCTGATTCACGATCACGCCAGTGGTCGCGCCGCTGTGGTCGATCCTGCGTGGGATGTACCCGAGGTGCTTGCTCTGGCTACGCATCACGGTATGCGCATTACCGATATACTGCTCACGCACAGCCATCACGATCACATCAACGGCATCAACCAGGTGCTGGAACACGATGATGCGCAGTTGCACCTGCTCAAGGCCGAGGCGCAGTTCTGGGGTAAGGGGCTGGATCTGCCCACCCTGCACCATGGCGGCGATGTGATCATGCTGGGCACGACCGAAATCAGGGTGCTGCACACGCCGGGACATACGCCGGGTTCGGCTTGCTACCATGTGGGCAATGAACTGATCACCGGCGATACACTGTTTGTGTTCGGCTGTGGCCGATGCGATCTGCGCGGCGGTGATCCGGAACAGATGTACGGCACACTGCGGAACATGGTCGAGCTGTTGCCGGCCGATACCCGCATACATCCCGGCCACAACTATGCCGAGCTATCCACCTCGACCCTGGCCGAACAGATGGCGGGCAATCCGTTCCTGCATTTCGACGATGTTGAGCGCTTCACCTATTACCGCATGCGCTATCATGACGCGCACCGACACGAACCCTATGGGCCGGTCCGCAAGGGCGAGGAAATGAAATGCCAGGAATGATCAGGAACCTGCGGACATCACTGTCCAGTCTGCTGGCGGCAGCGCTCGTGGGCCTGCTGATTTCGGCCTGTGCCAGCCTGGGCGGCTACCACGAGAAGCCACGGGTCTCGCTGGTCAGCATCCAGCCGCTGGACATGACGCTGCTGGAACAGCGCTACCTGCTGGCACTGAGGATAATCAATCCGAACGATATCGAGTTGCGGGTGAGCGGGTTAAGCTACGGCGTAGAGATCAATGACCGTGAATTTGCCTATGGCGTCAGTCGCCAGGCCGTGGTCATTCCTGCACTGGGAGAGGCCGTCGTGGAGGTTGAAGTGGTCAGCAGCCTGTTGGGTATGTTGCGCCAGTTGCAGGCGCTTAATGCTGACCAGCAACACAGGCTGGATTACCGCATTTCCGGCAAACTCAGCCTTGCCAACAGCAGGGCGAGGTTGCCGTTTGACTACCACGGGACGCTGGACTGGAAACCCGCTACTGACAGTATTTCCGCAAGATAGCCGGGTTGCTATGGCGGGTTTTCGTGCATTCCGGATTTATGACATGCAGGGAATGGCGCGTCTGGAAACCCTGCAGCTGGCGGATCTGGCGGCGGGCGAGGTCGTGATCCACGCGCGCTATTCCAGCGTCAACTACAAGGATGCACTGGCCGCGACCGGCAAGGGCAGAATTCTGCGGCACTTTCCGCTGGTTGGCGGAATCGACGTGGCCGGTGTTATCGAGCAATCCAGTGATGCCCGCTTTGCAGCCGGGGATGAAGTGCTCGTCACCGGTTGCGGGCTGGGCGAGAGCCACGATGGCGGGTTCTCTGAAATGGTAAGGGTGCCGGCCGACTGGGTGGTACCGTTGCCGGATGGCCTGTCGCTGCGCGATGCCATGCTGCTGGGCACTGCCGGCTTCACCGCGGCGCTGGCGATCGACCGCATGGAGCAGAATGGTCAGACGCCGGCACACGGGCCGGTGCTGGTGAGCGGTGCAACCGGCGGCGTCGGCAGCGTGGCCATCGACCTGCTCAGCGGCAGCGGTTATGAGGTCGTTGCGCTGAGTCGCAAGCCGGACAACGACGGCTACCTGGTGGCGCTGGGAGCGAACCGGGTGCTCGACGCCGGCTGCGTGGTGAATGATGATGCACCGCTGGAGAAGGCGCAGTGGGGCGGTGCTATAGATAGTGTTGGCGGCGACACGCTGGCCTGGCTGACGCGCACGGTGCGGCCGTGGGGTAATATCGCCGGCGTCGGGCTGGCTGGCGGTGTGCAATTGAATACCACGGTGATGCCATTCATTCTGCGTGGCGTGAGCCTGCTTGGCATCACATCGGCCAACTGCCCGATGGAACGGCGTCGCAAGGTCTGGCAGCGACTGGTTACCGACCTCCGGCCGCGCCATCTGGAGCGCATGCTGGCCGGGGTCATTACACTCGACGAGTTGCCCGTTGTGTTCGACCGGGTATTGTCCGGGAACCACCGCGGGCGCTTTCTGGTCAAGATCGACACTCACTAGCGGCCATACCGGGTGTGGTCCCCATTAACCGAGGATAAGCGGATGAAACACATAGTAATCGCCACACTCGCCCTGACACTTCTGCTGGCAGGCTGCCAGTCCACCCTGACCGGTGACTACTATTCGCGCGATGACGCGCGTCGCATCCAGACCGTGGAGTACGGCAGCATCGAGGCGACGCGCCCGGTGGTCATCGAGGGTACCAAGACGCCGGTCGGCACGGTCGCGGGCGGAGCGGTCGGCGGTATCGCCGGCAGCACCGTGGGCAGTGGCAAGGGTTCTGCAGTCGCCACGGTTGTCGGCGCCGTAGCGGGCGGTGTGGCCGGGGCGGCCGCCGAGGAAGGTCTGACCCGTCGTCAGGGTGTCGATATCACCGTTAAGCTCGACAGCGGCCGCGTCATTTCCGTGGTGCAGGAGCAGACCCCGCAGTCCAGCTTCCGGGTCGGCGACCGCGTGCGCATTCTGACGCTCAATGGCGAGACGCGCATCGCGCGCTAGGTTTCTAACTGCCAGGGAGGGGCGGGAAACTTTTTCCCGAGTCCTCTTCAGGTGTGCTTTCTGCATGGCCCGGACCAGCCTCTCAACCCGGGCTATGCCCGTGAAAATGGTCTCACCTCCTCCACGCAGTCGTGCGCGGGAATGACAGGATGATAAACGAGGCAGGGTGAATCAGTGTTTATCTTCTCTGTCTCTCTTGTCGACGTGAGTGCGTCCTGCCCGATACGAGTCAATGATGCCGGCCAGCCACGCAATGATCAGGACGGCATAGGCAATATTCAGTGGCAGGGAGCCGGTTTCCGCCGGTTGCCTCGAGAGCAATTCTGTAATGGCAGCGACATCGGGCTGTATTTCGCCACGCATGATTTGATCGGATATTTTCAGGGCCGTATCGACCGCCGTGGAAATGATCAGAACGAGTGACCCAAATGCAGCGCCGGTCAGCAAGGCGCCGTGAACAGGCCGCTTCAGATAGAAATGCCCGAGGCCCGGAAATACGAAGGCCGATAACAGGGCTGCTTTCATTGACTTGCTCATATATGGCCTGCTGAATAAAGAGTCGTGGATAAAATGATAATTAACGCTCCAGCTTGACCGGATCGTCTACCGGCAAGCTACGTTTTCTGCGCATCCGCCGCAACAACTAGCCCGCATTTCTCGCCGGGATAGGCAACGCCCGTCCTGGCGGGATTGTCTGGTTGGATGGGAGCTGAAAATGTCTTGCCGGATTCGATACTCTACAGCCATGAGACAACTCAACACCCTTCCCGATTACCTCCATCCCGGTCTCGACATCATCTCCATCGGATTGAATCCGTCACTGCCCTCGGTAGCGGCCGGTTTCTATTACGCCAATCCGCGCAACCGGTTCTGGCGAGCGCTGAATGCCAGTGGCCTGCTGCAGGCTCCTGTTCAGGCAGGTGTCGATGCCATGCAGGTGCTGCTTGAACGGGACAACATCGGTTTCACCGATGTAGTGAAGCGTCCGACTGCCGGTGGCGGCGAGCTGCGTGCGGCCGATTACCGCAGCTGGGCGCCGCTGCTGAAAGAAAGGCTCGTGCATTATGCGCCGCGCATTGCCTGGTTCCAGGGCAAGCAGGCCTGTCAGTATTACATGCGCTATGCCGAGGGGCTGCGCGTGACACTCGATTGTGGGGTGCAGCCGTTCACGCTTGGCACCAGCCGGGTGTTCGTGACACCGAATCCGAGTCCCGCCAACGCAGCTGTTGCGCTGGATGAGCTGACTGACTGGATGCGACGGCTCGCGGCGTTGCGCAACACATTGTAAACACCGACAGCTGCGCTACTGCCTGCCATGGAAGGTCGTGGCTGGCGCAAACAAATTACCTGCCTGATTGCGTGGAAAAGACTGCACCGGGTCTGCGTGTCAGCAAGCCGTGATCTATACTTTTGACTGAACAGTCGCGGAGGGTGCAGAAATGGCAATCGCAACCACAATCTCGAATTACCTGGCCGATCATGACGTCGAATACGACATACTTTCACATCCGCACACCTCGACCAGCGGAGAGAGCGCCCAGGCCACACATATCCCCGGCAGCCGGCTCGCCAAATCAGTGATCCTGGGGGACGATCTGGGTTACCTGATGGTGGTTTTACCGGCCAGCCGCCAGGTCGATCTGGGCGAGCTGCATCGTCAGATGAATCGCAATCTCGGTCTGGTAACAGAGCATGAGCTGGGTCAGCTGTTCAGGGACTGCGAAATCGGGGCGCTTCCGGCGCTGGGTCCTGCGTATGGCATTGAAACCCTGGTCGATGACTTGATTGCCGAGCAACCGGATATCTATTTCGAGGCGGGTGACCACGAGCAGTTGATCCATGTCAGCGCCGAATCGTTCAGTTTGCTGCTGGGTGAGCGGACAGGGCACGGACGCTTCAGCCACTAGCGATGTAACTATCTGACAAATTATAAATTAAAGCCTGACAACCTGGGCGTTCGGGGATGGGGTGCCGCTGCTGGTGGCTTGAGGATGGCGGCGCTGAATCTTGTGATGTACTTCGACGGCCCGGGTGTCCGGGACATCGGCGACGAGCAGGATCTCGCCGTGTGCGACCATATCGCGGAACTCGTTCAGTTCCGTGTTTGAGGCGTTGTTCAGGTAAAAACCAGTCAAAAAATTGGCGGCCATGATGGCGACCGGCAGCAGCAGCCACCAGCTCAATCCCACAAACAGCGGCGCCAGGACCGTGGCGACCACGGCAATGGCGAAGCTGAAGGTATTGGCATGCCAGACCAGTTGCCGCACGGAACTGATTGAGGTGTGTGCTCCGCGGGCGGGCGCGCCGGGCAAACCGTCCATTCGCGTGTGCCGATCGGCAACGGCGCGCAGATGGTTTATGTCGATGCCCTGACTGACCAGGTCATCAACCACGGCAAGGGCGTGTGCCCGGTCGGGTACCAGGAAATACAGCCGCTGTTCCATCAAAATCCCCCCGTATTTGTATGATAAACATTGAGATAGATATTTTCGGGCGACATGTGCCGCAGAGGGTTATAGTTGCGCACTCCGTTGCCCCTGAATAGCCGGCTTTCCTGCAGATTCCGCCTGGAGCCGGTCTGATACTAACGTGGGCGATTAGCGCTATTCAATCGTTGCATGCCTGTTGACACTCGCATGAGGCTGCAACAGAATAGCGGGCTTGCATTTTTGGAGGGGTTCCCGAGCGGTCAAAGGGATCAGACTGTAAATCTGACGGCTCAGCCTTCGGAGGTTCAAATCCTCCCCCCTCCACCAGATGTTGGGTTTTTTCCGCCGTTTTTGCCATTTTTTGTGGGGGTGGAAGAACAACGAAGGGTTGGAAAGCAGGGTTGGGTGGTCACGCCTGGCGTCGGATTATTGTGACAGGCGGGTGTAGTTCAACGGTAGAACCTCAGCCTTCCAAGCTGATGACGTGGGTTCGATTCCCATCACCCGCTCCAGAATGACAGGGTTTATTGCCCATATAGCTCAGTCGGTAGAGCACTTCCTTGGTAAGGAAGAGGTCACCGGTTCAAATCCGGTTATGGGCTCCAGACCATGAACATGGTTGCAACAGTTGGACATATATTTAAGGTACAGGCACAAACCGTAAGGGGAGTCAGGCGCGATGTCAAAGGAAAAATTTGAACGAACGAAGCCGCATGTGAATGTGGGGACGATTGGCCACGTGGATCATGGGAAGACGACGTTGACGGCGGCGATCACGAAGGTGATGGCGGAGGCGCACGGTGGTACGTTCAAGGCCTATGACCAGATTGACAATGCGCCGGAAGAGCGTGCGCGTGGTATTACGATTGCGACGGCGCATGTGGAGTACGAGTCGAAGAACCGTCATTATGCGCACGTGGACTGTCCGGGGCATGCGGATTATGTGAAGAACATGATCACGGGTGCGGCGCAGATGGACGGAGCGATTCTGGTGGTGAGTGCGGCGGATGGTCCGATGCCGCAGACGCGCGAGCACATTTTGCTGAGTCGTCAGGTCGGTGTTCCGTACATTCTGGTGTACATGAACAAGGCGGACATGGTGGATGATGCGGAGCTTCTGGAGCTGGTGGAGATGGAGATCCGGGAGTTGCTGGACAGTTATGATTTTCCCGGGGATGACACGCCGATTGTGACGGGTTCTGCGCTGAAGGCGCTGGAAGGTGACACGAGTGAGATTGGCGTGCCGTCGATCGTCAAGCTGGTGGAGGAGATGGACCGTTACATTCCGCAGCCGGAGCGTGCGGTGGACGGTAGTTTTCTGATGCCGGTGGAGGATGTGTTTTCGATATCGGGTCGTGGCACGGTGGTGACGGGACGTATCGAGCGTGGTGTGGTGAAGGTAGGTGACGAGATTGAGATTGTGGGTATCAATCCGACCTCGAAGACGACGTGCACGGGTGTGGAGATGTTTCGCAAGCTGCTGGACCAGGGTCAGGCGGGTGACAACGTGGGTGTGTTGCTGCGTGGCACGAAGCGTGAGGATGTGGAGCGTGGTCAGGTGCTGTGCAAGCCGGGGAGTATCAAGCCGCACACGAAGTTTGAGTGTGAGGTATACGTGCTGAGCAAGGAGGAGGGTGGTCGTCACACGCCGTTCTTCAGTAATTACCGTCCGCAGTTTTACTTTCGCACGACGGATGTGACGGGAGCGGTGGATCTGCCGGAAGGTGTTGAGATGGTGATGCCGGGAGACAATGTGAAGATGATGGTATCGCTGATTGCGCCGATTGCGATGGAAGAGGGTTTGCGCTTTGCGATACGCGAAGGTGGCCGTACCGTTGGCGCCGGCGTGGTAGCGAAGATTATCGAATAACGGGTGAAGCGTGAAACGTGAAACGTGAGGCTGTTCCGTCGCACGATTCACGTATTACGGAAGTTTAGGCCAGTAGCTCAATTGGCAGAGCGGCGGTCTCCAAAACCGCAGGTTGGGGGTTCGATTCCCTCCTGGCCTGCCAGATTAAACGGGGTCAGACCCCAATTTTTCGGCTGGTCTGTGAAAGTTAAAAAAGGGGTAAACAATCGGGGTCTGACCCCGCTTAATTAATATATGAACGCAAAGGTTGAATCAGAAGGCAGCCGGTTCGACGGCATCAAGCTGACGCTGGCCGTGCTGTTGCTGGCCGGCGGTGTTGCCGCCTTCTACTACTTCGCAGACCAGCTGCTGGTGGTGCGCGTGCTGGGCCTGCTGGCGATCGCCGGCATTGCCGCGTTTATTGCATCGCAGTCCAGCATGGGCAAGGGCGTGCTCGGGTTCGTGACAGGTGCGCAGTCCGAGGTGCGGCGTGTCGTCTGGCCGACGCGGGCAGAAACAGTGCAGACCACGCTGGCGGTGCTGTTCATCGTATTGCTGGTCGGTATTGGCCTGTGGCTGCTGGACATGGTCCTGCTCTGGGCAATCCAGTTGCTGACTGGCCAGGGAGGCTGACGATGTCATTACAGTGGTATGTCGTACAGGCCTATTCGGGATTCGAGAATCAGGTCAAGCGTGCGCTGCAGGAGCGTATTGCACGCGCCGCCATGCAGGATTCGTTCGGCGATATCCTGGTACCGACCGAGGAAGTGGTCGAGATGCGCGAAGGTGCCAAGCGCAAGAGCGAGCGCAAGTTTTTCCCGGGCTACGTGCTGGTGCAGATGGACATGAACGAGGATACCTGGCATCTGGTCAAGGATGCCCCCAAGGTGCTCGGTTTTATCGGTGGTACCAGTGACCGCCCTGCGCCGATCACGCAGCGCGAGGCCGATGCCATTCTCCAGCGCGTGCAGGAAGGTGCCGAAAAACCGCGGCCAAAGGTGCTGTTCGAGGTCGGCGAGGTGGTGCGTGTCACCGACGGCCCGTTCAACGATTTCAATGGCGTGGTGGAAGAGGTTAATTACGAAAAGAGCCGACTGCGGGTCTCGGTACTGATCTTCGGTCGCTCGACGCCTGTCGAACTCGAGTTCAGCCAGGTGGAAAAAGCTTAAATTAAATGGGGTCAGACCCCATTTATTATTAAAAAATGGGGTCTGGCCTCATTTAATTTACAGGGGAGCCGCGAGGCGCTTGTACCCACAGGAGTAATCATGGCCAAGAAAATCGAGGCTTATATCAAGCTGCAGGTGCCTGCCGGTGCTGCGAACCCGAGTCCGCCGGTTGGCCCGGCGCTGGGTCAGCACGGCGTGAACATCATGGAATTCTGTAAAACGTTCAACGCTCAGACGCAGAGCCTGGAAAAGGGTTTGCCGATTCCGGTGGTCATCACGGTCTACGGCGATCGCAGTTTTTCGTTTATCACCAAGACACCGCCGGCCTCCGTGTTGCTGAAGAAGATCGCCGGTATACCTAAAGGCTCGAGCACGCCTAACACTGTCAAGGTCGGCAGCGTGACGCGCGCCCAGCTGGAAGAGGTCGCCACCGCCAAAATGCCCGATCTCAATGCTGCGGACATGGAAGCGGCCGTGCGTATCATTGCCGGAAGTGCCCGCAGTATGGGCCTTGATGTGAAGGAGTAAGCGATCATGGCCAAACTGACAAAACGGGTAAAAGCCTATCGTGAAAAGATCGAGCGTGGCAGACAGTATCCGATCGACGAGGCATTGCGCCTGCTGCAGGATCTGTCCAGCGTGAAGTTCAAGGAGTCAGTTGACGTCAGCGTCAACCTCGGCATCGATCCACGCAAGTCCGATCAGGCCGTGCGTGGCGCTACCGTGCTGCCGAACGGCACTGGCAAGACGGTGCGCGTTGCCGTGTTCACCCAGGGTGCGAACGCGGAGGCTGCGAAGGCCGCCGGTGCCGATATCGTGGGTTTCGAAGACCTGGCGGAACAGATCAAGAAGGGCATTATGGATTTTGACGTCGTGATCGCCTCGCCGGATGCCATGCGCGTGGTCGGTACGCTGGGTCAGATTCTCGGCCCGCGCGGCCTGATGCCGAACCCGAAAGTCGGCACAGTGACGCCGGATGTGGCCACTGCCGTGAAGAATGCCAAGGCCGGCCAGGTGCGCTACCGCGCCGACAAGGCGGGCATTATCCACTGCCCGATCGGTCGCGTTGATTTCGAGGTTAATGCGCTGAAGGAAAACCTGGGCGCGCTGCTGGCAGACCTGAACAAGGCCAAACCGGCATCCGCCAAGGGCATATACATGAAGAAGGTGTCGGTTTCGACGACCATGGGTCCCGGATTGCAGGTCGACCAGACGAGCTTGAGTTAAGGGTTTTTATCATTATCCCTCGCTCCCCCCTCAGGGGGAGGGAGTAGAAGGTTTGGCGCTGGTGTCGTGCCTGTAGCAGGTGCGACTGGCCGTCAAAGACCGCAGGTACGCGACGCGGGTCGTGTTTAATTGTCTGCCACCGGCAGGCAGCCTGCGCAGAGGGTGAGCGCACGACAGTTATCGAATGACCTGTCTGTAGATCACCAGGTGAGTGCGTCGGGCGGTTTCCGGCGTGATGTCAATGAACGGGAAGGGAGCGCGCGGGTAAAACCCGGGTGTGACTTCCTGAAGAGGTAAACACAATGGCGTTAACTCTTGAAGAGAAAAAGGCTGTTGTCGCTGAAGTAACCGAGGTTGCCAAAGGGGCTTTTTCGGCCGTTGCCGCGGAGTACTGCGGATTGACGGTCGAGCAGCTGACCAGCCTGCGAGTCAAGGCGCGCGAAGACAATGTCTATCTGCGCGTCGTGAAGAATACGCTGGCGCGTCGTGCCCTGGAAGGAACTGACTTCGCATGCATGAGCGAGCGACTGACCGGCCCGCTGATCCTGGCATTTTCGCGCGAGGATCCGGGTGCAGCCGCACGCGTGACCAAGGACTTTGCCAAGGCAAACGACAAGTTCAGGGTCACCATGCTTTCCGTCGGCGGTGTACTGCTTGAGCCAACCGAGATCGACAAGCTGGCCAAGCTCCCGACCCGCGACCAGGCAATCAGCATGCTGATGTCCGTGATGCAGGCCCCGATCATCAAACTGGCCCAGACCCTCAACGAGGTGCCGGGCAAGCTGGTGCGTACCGTGGCTGCGATCCGCGATGCCAAGCAGGCAGCTTAACCACATCCAATTTTTTAGAGATTACAGACAGGAGTATTCGAAATGGCCGTTTCACAAGAAGAGATTCTGGAAACAATTGCAAACATGTCGGTGATGGACGTTGTCGGTCTGATATCCGCCATGGAAGAGAAGTTCGGCGTGTCCGCTGCAGCGGCCGTCGCGGTTGCCGCACCGGCTGCCGGTGGTGAAGCTGCCGCGGTGGAAGAGCAGACCGAGTTCGACGTCGTGATGACCAGCTTCGGCGAGAACAAGGTCGGTGTTATCAAGGCCGTACGCGCCATTACCGGCCTGGGCCTGAAGGAAGCCAAGGACATGGTGGAAGGCGTGCCTTCAACCGTGAAGGAAGCCGCCTCCAAGGATGCCGCCGCCGATATCAAGAAGCAGCTCGAGGACGCTGGCGCTACCGTAGAGCTGAAATAAGCGGGTTGCGCGTAATCCATTTGTGATTACAGCAAACCCGGGTATACAGGGCGGGCTGGACGCAGTTAATGCGTCCGGCCTGTTTCTGCTTGTTGTTCAAGAAAGGGCAGTGTGCGCTTCGCGCCACGCCTGTCCGTGACAGACGCCCGCGCGGCTGCACTGACACAGCTTTCTTCATCTTTACTGGAGAGGAAAACCGATGGCTTATAGCTACACCGAGAAGAAACGCATCCGCAAGGACTTTGGCGAGCGCCACAGCATTCTGGAAGTCCCCTATCTGCTGGCGACCCAGATCGAGTCCTATCGTGACTTCCTGCAAGCCGACAAGGCCCCCGAGTCACGCGATGACAAGGGCCTGCACGCCGCGTTCAGTTCGGTTTTCCCGATTGTCAGCTATTCCGGCAACGCCGCACTCGACTACGTCAACTATCGCCTCGGCGAGCCCACCTTCGATGTCAAGGAATGCCAGCTGCGCGGGTTGACCTATGCGGCGCCGCTGCGTGCGCTGGTACGCCTGGTCATCTACGACAAGGAATCGCCGGCCGATGCCAAGAAGATCAAGGACATCAAGGAGCAGGAAGTCTACATGGGCGAACTGCCGCTGATGACCGAGAATGGCACGTTCGTGATCAACGGCACCGAACGCGTGATCGTGTCCCAGTTGCACCGCTCGCCGGGTGTGTTCTTCGATCACGACAAGGGCAAGACCCATTCCTCCGGCAAGCTGCTGTTCTCGGCACGTGTGATTCCCTACCGCGGTTCCTGGCTGGATATGGAGTTCGATCCCAAGGATTGCGTGTTCGTGCGCATCGACCGCCGCCGCAAGCTGCCGGCAACCATACTGCTGCGCGCACTGGGGTATGACAACGAGCGCATTCTCGATCTGTTCTTCGAGACCAACACGTTCCATTTCAGCAAGAACGAAATCAAGCTCGACCTGGTGGCCGAACGTCTGCGTGGCGAGGTGGCCAGTTTCGAGATCAAGGTGAAGGGCAAGGTCATCGTCGAGGAAGGCCGGCGCGTGACTGCGCGTCATATCCGCGAACTCGAAAAGGCCGGCGTGAAGACGCTGGTCGTGCCCGAGGACTATCTGATTGGCAAGATCGTCGCGCGCAACATTATCGACAAGGAAACCGGTGAGATAATCGCCAGTGCCAACGATGAAATCGGCAAGGAGCTGCTGGCCAGGCTGATCGATGCCGGCGTCAAGGAACTCAGCACGCTGTACGTCAACGACCTCGATCGTGGCCCGTATATTTCCAGCACCCTGCGCATCGACCCAACCACCAACGAACTGGATGCCATGGTCGAGATCTACCGCATGATGCGACCGGGCGAGCCACCGACCAAGGACGCCGCGCAGAATCTGTTCCGTAACCTGTTCTTTACCAGTGATCGCTATGACCTGTCCGCGGTCGGCCGCATGAAGTTCAACCGCCGCATCGGACGTGACGAGGTGGCCGGACCCGGTATCCTGATCGACGACGTGTACCTCATCAACGAGCTGGAAACCAGACTCAAGCCGAAGAACGATGCACACGAGATTTCCCTCGCGAATATCGACGCGAACATCGTGCAGCTGGCGCGCGCCGCCGGCGCCGGCGGCGAGACCCTGAGCTGGGGCAATCTGAAACAGGCCATCCATGGCTATGGTTCCGACATCCTGCACGTGCTCAGGACTCTGGTGGACATCCGCAATGGCAACGGCTACGTCGACGATATCGATCACCTCGGCAACCGCCGCATCCGCTGTGTGGGTGAGATGGCCGAGAACGTGTTCCGCATCGGCCTGGTGCGCGTGGAGCGCGCTGTCAAGGAACGTCTCAGCCTGGCGGAGTCTGAAAGCCTGATGCCGCAGGAACTGATAAATGCCAAGCCGGTGGCCGCTGCCGTGAAGGAATTCTTTGGCTCCAGCCAGCTGTCGCAGTTCATGGACCAGAACAACCCATTGTCCGAGGTCACCCACAAACGCCGCGTCTCCGCGCTGGGTCCGGGTGGTCTGACGCGCGAGCGTGCCGGATTCGAGGTGCGCGACGTGCACCCGACCCATTATGGCCGTGTCTGCCCGATCGAGACGCCGGAAGGCCCGAACATCGGTCTGATCAATTCGCTTGCCGTGTATTCGCGCACCAATGAATACGGCTTCCTGGAAACCCCGTACCAGAAAGTCGAGAGCGGTCGCGTTACTGACAGGATCGTGTACCTGTCCGCCATCGAGGAAGGCCAGTATGTCATCGCGCAGGCCAATGCCACCGTGGATGCGAAGGGTAACCTGACCGAGGACCTGGTGACCTGCCGCCACAAGAACGAATTCACGACCTCGATACCGGACAAGGTCGACTACATCGATATCTCGCCAAAGCAGATCGTTTCGGTTGCAGCAGCGCTGATCCCGTTCCTGGAACATGATGACGCGAACCGTGCACTGATGGGTTCCAACATGCAGCGTCAGGCAGTCCCGACGCTGATAACGGAGAAGCCGCTGGTGGGTACCGGTATTGAACGCACTGTAGCGATCGACTCCGGTGTGACCGTGGTTGCGCGACGCGGTGGCGTGGTGGATTCCGTTGACGCGGGCCGTATCGTGGTCAAGGTCAACGATCAGGAGACCGTGGCCGGTGAGCCGGGTGTCGATATCTACAACCTGACCAAGTACACGCGTTCCAACCAGAATACCTGCATTAACCAGCGTCCGCTGGTGCGTCCGGGTGATGTCATCGCGCGCGGCGACGTGCTCGCCGACGGTCCGAGTACCGACTTCGGTGAGCTGGCGCTGGGGCAGAACCTGCTGGTCGCCTTCATGCCCTGGAACGGCTACAACTTCGAGGATTCCATCCTCATTTCCGAGCGCGTGGTGGAGGAAGACCGCTTTACCACCATCCATATCGAGGAACTGACCTCGGTAGCCCGCGATACCAAGCTGGGTTCGGAGGAAATCACCGGCGATATTCCGAACGTCGGCGAAAGCGCACTCGCCAAGCTGGACGAGTCCGGCATCGTGTATATCGGTGCCGAGGTAAAGCCGGGCGACATCCTGGTTGGCAAGGTGACACCCAAGGGCGAGACCCAGCTGACGCCGGAAGAAAAACTGCTGCGCGCCATCTTCGGCGAGAAGGCGTCCGACGTGAAGGACACCTCGCTGCGTGTGCCCAGCGGTATGGACGGCACTGTCATCGACGTGCAGGTGTTCACCCGCGACGGCGTGGAGAAAGACGCCCGCGCGCTGCAGATCCAGGACGAGCAGCTGGCAGCGATTCGCAAGGACCTGAACGACCAGATGCGCATCATGGAAGACGATATCTACGAGCGTGTCGGCATGCTGCTCGCCGGCAAGCTGGCCGAGGGCGGACCGAAGAAACTGGCCGCTGGCAGCAAGATTACCAGGGACTATCTGACTGATATCGGGCGTGACAAATGGTTCGAGATCCGCCTGCGTAACGAGGATGCCAACGCCGACCTGGAGAAGGCCGCCGAACAGCTCAAGCAGATGCGTAACGACTTCGAGCAGCGCCTGGAAGACAAGCGCAAGAAACTCACCACCGGCGACGATCTGGCGCCGGGCGTGCTCAAGATGGTCAAGGTGTACCTCGCGGTAAAGCGCCGCGTTCAGCCGGGCGACAAGATGGCCGGCCGGCACGGCAACAAGGGCGTGATTTCGATGATCCAGCCGGTGGAGGACATGCCGTTCACCGCCGATGGCACCGCGGTCGACATCGTACTCAACCCGCTCGGTGTGCCATCGCGCATGAACATCGGCCAGGTGCTGGAGACGCACCTGGGCTGGGCCGCCAAGGGGCTGGGTATCAAGATCGGCAAGATGCTGGAAGCGCAGCAGAAAGTTGCCGATATCCGCGGCTTCCTCGAGAAAATCTATAACTCCAGCGGCCGCAAGGAAGACCTCAATTCGCTGAATGACGCGGAAATCATCGACCTGGCCAGCAACCTGGTGAAAGGCGTGCCGATGGCAACACCGGTGTTCGATGGCGCGCCGGAAGCGGCGATCAAGTACATGCTGGAACTGGCGGACCTGCCGGCCAGCGGCCAGACCACGCTGTATGACGGGCGCACCGGTGATGCTTTCGACCGCGAGGTAACGGTTGGCTATATGTACATGCTCAAGCTCAACCACCTGGTCGATGACAAGATGCATGCCCGTTCCACCGGCCCCTACAGTCTGGTTACCCAGCAACCGCTGGGCGGCAAGGCGCAGTTCGGTGGCCAGCGCTTCGGCGAAATGGAGGTTTGGGCGCTGGAGGCCTATGGCGCCGCCTACACCCTGCAGGAGATGCTGACCGTCAAGTCCGACGACGTAAACGGTCGTACCAAGATGTACAAGAATATCGTGGACGGCAACCACCACATGGACGCCGGCATGCCGGAATCCTTCAACGTGCTGGTCAAGGAAATACGCTCGCTCGGGCTCAATATCGAGCTGGAACAGGATTAGGAACAGGCAACAGGAATATCAGCAGCCGGTTCGCCGGTAACGCGACACTCCACGTGCAGGAGAGACGATGAAAGACTTACTCAATCTACTTAAACCGCAGGGTCATACGGATGAATTCGACGCCATTCGCATTGGCCTGACTTCACCCGACATGATCCGTTCCTGGTCCTACGGCGAGGTCAAGAAGCCGGAGACGATCAACTACCGTACTTTCAAGCCGGAGCGCGACGGACTGTTCTGTGCCAAGATCTTCGGCCCGGTCAAGGACTACGAGTGCCTGTGCGGCAAGTACAAGCGACTCAAACACCGTGGTGTGGTATGCGAGAAATGCGGTGTGGAAGTCACGCTGGCCAAGGTGCGTCGCGAGCGCATGGGGCACATCGAACTGGCGAGCCCCGCCGCGCACATCTGGTTCCTGAAATCGCTGCCCTCGCGCATCGGTCTGCTGCTCGACATGACACTGCGCGACATCGAGCGGGTGCTGTATTTCGAGGCCTATGCGGTGGTCGATCCGGGTATGACCACGCTGGAGCGCGGTCAGCTGCTGACCGACGAGGCCTACCTCGATGCCATTCAGGAAAACGGCGACGAGTTTGACGCGCGCATGGGTGCCGAGGCGATCTTCGAGCTGCTCAAGGGTATCGATCTGCAGGTCGAGGCGGTCAAGCTGCGCGAGGAAGGTAATTCCACCAAGTCCGAAACCAAGCTCAAGCGTATCACCAAGCGCCTCAAGCTGATCGAATCCTTCCTCGAGTCCGGCAACCGCCCGGAATGGATGGTCATGACGGTGCTACCGGTGCTGCCGCCGGAACTGCGCCCGCTGGTGCCGCTCGACGGTGGCCGCTTTGCGACCTCCGACCTGAACGACCTGTACCGGCGCGTCATTAACCGCAACAACCGCCTCAAGCGGTTGCTGGAGCTGAGTGCGCCGGACATCATCGTGCGCAACGAAAAACGCATGCTGCAGGAGTCCGTCGACGCACTGCTCGACAACGGCCGCCGTGGCCGTGCCATTACCGGTACCAACAAGCGTCCGCTGAAATCACTGGCCGACATGATCAAGGGCAAGCAGGGCCGCTTCCGCCAGAACCTGCTCGGCAAGCGCGTCGATTACTCCGGTCGTTCCGTGATCGTGGTTGGTCCGACGCTCATGCTGCACCAGTGCGGCCTGCCCAAGCGCATGGCCCTGGAGCTGTTCAAGCCGTTCATCTTCAGCAAGCTGCAGCTGCGCGGTCTCGCCACCACCATCAAGGCGGCGAAAAAGCTGGTTGAGCGCGAGGGGCCGGAAGTATGGGATATCCTCGAGGAAGTGATCCGCGAACACCCGGTGATGCTGAACCGTGCGCCGACCCTGCACCGCCTCGGTATCCAGGCTTTCGAACCGGTGCTGATCGAGGGCAAGGCGATCCAGCTGCACCCGCTGGTGTGCGCCGCGTTCAACGCAGACTTCGACGGCGACCAGATGGCGGTGCATGTGCCGCTGTCGCTGGAGGCGCAGCTGGAGGCGCGTGCGCTGATGATGTCGTCCAACAACATCCTGTCGCCGGCCAACGGCGAGCCGATTATCGTGCCGTCGCAGGACGTGGTGCTGGGTCTGTATTACCTGACCCGCGAGTCGATCAATGCCAAGGGCGAGGGCATGGTATTCGCCGATGTTTCCGAGGTGCACCGCGCCTACTCGACCGGTAATGTGTCGCTGCATGCGCGCATCAAGGTACGCATTCCGCGTTTCGAACTCGACGAGCACGGCGAGGCGCAGGCAAAGAAGGGCCTGGTGGAAACCACCGTGGGCCGCTCATTGCTGTCCGAGATTCTGCCCGGCGCGCTGACTTTCGACCTGGTCAACCGCGACATGACCAAGAAGGCGATCTCCGGCCTGATCAACGCCTGTTACCGCCGGGTCGGCCTGAAGGAGACCGTGATCTTCGCCGACCAGCTGATGTACATGGGCTTTTCCTACGCCACCCGCTCCGCGGTCTCGTTCGGCATCAATGACATGACCATCCCCGAGGTCAAGGCGAAGATCCTCAGCGCTGCCGAGGACGAGGTGCTGGAGATCGAGAACCAGTACACCTCCGGCCTGGTGACTATGGGCGAGCGCTACAACAAGGTGGTCGATATCTGGTCGCGCACCAACGAGCAGGTTGCCAAGGCCATGATGGATGTCCTCGGCCACGAGGAAGTAATCGATGCCAAGGGCAACAAGGTCAAACAGCCGTCATTCAACTCCGTGTACATGATGGCCGATTCCGGCGCGCGTGGTTCCGCCGCCCAGATCCGCCAGCTGGCCGGTATGCGCGGCCTGATGGCCAAGCCTGATGGTTCCATTATCGAGACACCGATCACTGCAAACTTCCGCGAAGGTCTGGACGTGTTGCAGTACTTCATTTCCACGCACGGTGCACGCAAGGGTCTCGCCGATACCGCGCTGAAAACTGCCAACTCCGGTTACCTGACCCGCCGCCTGGTCGACGTGGCGCAGGATCTGGTGATCATCGGTGACGATTGCGGTACCGAGGAGGGGCTGTACATGACGCCGCTGGTGGAGGGCGGTGATGTTGTGGAGCCCTTGCGCGAGCGTGTGCTGGGCCGCCTGACCGCCAGCGACATACTGCGTCCCGGTAGCGACGAGATGATCGTGCCACGCAATACCCTGCTCGACGAGGAAGGTGTCGACAGGCTCGAGGCGCTGGGTGTCGACGAGGTGATGGTGCGTTCTCCGATTACCTGTGACAACCGCTATGGCGTATGTGCCGCGTGTTACGGCCGTGACCTGGCGCGCGGTCACATGGTCAATGCCGGCGAGGCGATCGGCGTGATCGCCGCGCAGTCGATCGGTGAGCCCGGCACACAGCTGACCATGCGTACCTTCCATATCGGTGGTGCTGCGAGTCGTGCTGCCACTGTCAACAGCGTGGAAGTTAAATCCAGCGGTACCGTGCGCCTGCATAACATCAAGACGGTTACCAACCGCAACAATAACCTGGTTGCGGTATCCCGTTCCGGTGAAATCGGCCTGGTGGACGAGTTTGGCCGCGAGCGCGAACGCTACAAGGTCCCGTACGGTTCCGTGATCAGCGCCGCCGACGGCGACACGGTAAGCGGTGGCAGCATCATCGCGACCTGGGACCCGCACACCCATCCGATCGTTACCGAGGTGGAGGGTGTCGCCCGCTTCTCTGACTTCATCGACGGTGTCACCGTACAGGAGTCCACCGACGAGGTGACCGGCCTGACCAGCCTGGTGATCACCGACCCCAAGTCGCGCGGCAGTGCCGCCAAGGACCTGCGCCCGATGGTCAAGCTGGTCGACGCCAAGGGCAAGTCGCTCAAGCTGGCCGGTACTGACCTGGATGCGCAGTACTTCCTGCCGTCCGGCGCGGTGGTGGGTCTGGAAGACGGTGCCCAGGTGAGTGTGGGTGATATCATCGCGCGTATCCCGCAGGAATCCTCCAAGACCCGCGACATCACGGGTGGTCTGCCACGTGTGGCCGACCTGTTCGAAGCGCGCAAGCCGAAGGAGTCTGCCATTCTGGCAGAAATTTCCGGCACGGTGGGCTTCGGCAAGGACACCAAGGGCAAGCAGCGCGTGATCATCACCGGTGCAAACGGTGAGACCCATGAGGAACTGATCCCGAAATGGCGCCATGTCACCATCTTCGAGGGCGAGCATATTGAAAAGGGCGAAACCCTGGTCGACGGTGAACCTGGCGCCCATGACATCCTGCGCCTGCTCGGGACCTCCACCATGGCCGGCTACCTGGTCAAGGAGATCCAGGACGTCTACCGGCTGCAGGGCGTGAAAATCAACGACAAGCACATCGAGGTCATCCTGCGCCAGATGCTGCGCAAGGTGGAGATCGTCAACGGCAATGACAGCCGCTTCCTCAAGGGCGAGCAGCTGGAAAAATCCCGGGTCCTCGAGGAGACCGAGCAGCTGTTGCGGGCCGGCAAGCAACCGGCGGAGTGGACGCCGTTGCTGCTGGGTATCACCAAGGCCTCGCTGGCAACCGAATCCTTCATCTCGGCGGCTTCCTTCCAGGAGACCACCCGGGTGCTCACGGAGGCCTCGGTACGCGGCAGCCGCGACAGTCTGCGCGGTCTGAAGGAAAATGTTATCGTCGGACGGTTGATACCGGCCGGTACCGGTCTGGCCTACCACGAGTCACGCCATCGCCAGCGTAACGTCATTCCCATGGATATATCCCAGGAAATGGCAGCCGTGGATGCGGCGGATGAGGAACAGGCCGAGGGTGCGACAGCCGCCTCGGAAGCCGGATCTTCTGCAGAAGAATAGAAAACATCCTTGACAGGGCAGTGCCCTGCTTCTAGAATTCCGCTCCTTTCGACAGGCCGGCCCAACCGGCCTGTCGTTTCTTTTCAGCTGTAGAATAATTTCGATCTAAATCTCGGGGTTTTTTTGAGTAATGGCCACAATTAATCAATTAGTGCGCAATCCGCGCTCCCGTAAACGGGAAAAAAGTACCGTACCGGCGCTGGAGGCCTGCCCCCAGAAGCGCGGGGTTTGCACACGCGTCTACACCACGACCCCGAAGAAGCCGAACTCGGCACTGCGCAAGGTCGCGCGCGTACGGCTGACCAACGGTTTCGAAGTCACTACGTATATTGGTGGCGAGGGCCACAACCTGCAGGAGCACTCGGTGGTGCTGATCCGCGGCGGCCGCGTCAAGGACCTGCCGGGTGTGCGCTATCACACCGTGCGCGGCAGCCTCGACACCTCCGGCGTGACCAGCCGCCGTCAGGGCCGCTCCAAGTACGGCGCCAAGCGCCCGAAATCGTGATCCAGGTCGAACAACGAATATTGATTTGAGAGAGCACCATGTCCAGAAGAAGAGTTATTGGTTCACGTGAAATCCTGCCGGATCCCAAATACGGGAACCTGATGCTGGCCAAGTTCATCAACATGGTCATGGAATCGGGCAAGAAGTCTGTAGCCGAGCGCATTATCTACGGCGCGCTCAGCCAGATTGCAGGCAAGGGCAACAAGAATCCGGTTGAAGTGCTGGACAAGGCGCTCGACAACGTGCGCCCGATGGTCGAGGTGAAGTCACGCCGTGTCGGCGGTGCCACCTACCAGGTACCGGTCGAGGTACGTCCGGTACGTCGCACCACCCTTGCCATGCGCTGGGTGCTGGATGCCGCACGCAAGCGCAGCGAGAAGTCGATGCCGCTGCGCCTGGCCGGTGAACTGATGGATGCGGCCGAGAGCCGCGGTTCTGCGGTCAAGAAGCGCGAGGACACGCACCGCATGGCAGAAGCCAACAAGGCGTTCTCGCATTACCGCTGGTAAGCAGACGCCAGACATATACAGACGAGCAGGACTACGACCGTGCCCAGAACCACACCCATCGAGCGCTACCGGAACATCGGTATCTCCGCGCACATCGATGCCGGCAAGACCACGACGACCGAGCGTGTGTTGTTCTATACGGGTGTCAGTCACAAAATCGGTGAAGTGCACGACGGCGCAGCCACCATGGACTGGATGGAGCAGGAGCAGGAGCGCGGAATCACCATTACCTCTGCGGCCACAACCTGTTTCTGGGCCGGTATGGGCCAGCAATACCCGCTGCACCGCATCAACATCATCGACACGCCCGGCCATGTCGACTTCACCATCGAGGTGGAGCGTTCGATGCGTGTGCTGGATGGTGCCTGCATGCTGTACTGCGCGGTCGGCGGGGTGCAGCCACAGTCGGAAACAGTCTGGCGCCAGGCAACCAAGTACAAGGTGCCGCGCCTTGCCTTTGTCAACAAGATGGATCGCGCCGGTGCCGACTTCTTCAAGGTCGAGCGCCAGCTGCGCAGCCGCCTGCACGCCAACCCGATCCCGGTGCAGGTGCCGATCGGCGCGGAAGAGGGTTTCAGGGGCGTCGTCGACCTCATCAAGATGAAGGCCATCCTCTGGAGTGAAGAGGAAATGGGTACCAACTTCAGCTACGAGGAAATTCCTGCCGAGCTCGCCGCTACCGCCGCCGAGTGGCGTGAAAAGATGGTCGAGGCAGCCGCCGAGGCCAGCGAGGAAATGATGGAAAAATACCTCGAGCAGGGAGACCTGAGCGAGGAAGAAATCCGCACAGCGCTGCGCCGCCGCACCATCGATCTCGAGATCGTGCCGATGCTGTGCGGCTCTGCATTCAAGAACAAGGGCGTGCAGGCCATGCTGGACGCCGTGATCGACTACCTGCCGGCACCGACCGAGGTTCCCGCCATCAAGGGCATCGACCTGGACAGCGAGCAGCCGGTCGAGCGTCATGCCGATGACAAGGAGCCGTTCTCCGCGCTGGCGTTCAAGATCGCGACCGATCCCTTTGTCGGTACGCTGACCTTCATCCGTGTCTATTCCGGCGTGCTCAAGTCCGGTGACAGTGTGCGCAACTCCACCAGCGGTAACAAGGAGCGCATCGGTCGCATCCTGCAGATGCATGCCAACCAGCGCGAGGAGCTGAAGGAAGTGCGCGCCGGTGATATCGCTGCCTGTGTCGGCCTGAGGGATATCGTGACCGGTACGACCCTGTCAGCGCTCGATCATTCCGTCATGCTGGAGCGCATGGAATTCCCCGAGCCGGTGATATCGGTGGCCGTTGAGCCGAGGACCAAGAGCGACCAGGAGAAGATGGGCATCGCGCTCTCCAAGCTGGCGCAGGAAGACCCGTCGTTCCGCGTGCACACCGACGAGGAGTCAGGCCAGACCATTATCTCCGGCATGGGTGAGTTGCATCTCGAGATCATCGTTGACCGCATGAAGCGCGAGTTCAAGGTCGAGGCGAATGTCGGTGCGCCACAGGTGGCGTATCGCGAGACCATTCGCAAGTCGGTCGAGTCGGAAGGCAAGTTCGTGCGCCAGTCCGGCGGCCGTGGCCAGTACGGACATGTGTGGCTCAGGCTGGAACCGCAGGAGACAGGAGTCGGCTACGAATTCGTCAACGGCATCATCGGCGGTGTGGTGCCGAAGGAATATATTCCGGCAGTGGACAAGGGTATCCGGGAGCAGCTGCAGAATGGCGTGATCGCCGGCTACCCGGTTGTGGATGTCAAGGTCACCCTGTTTGACGGTTCGTACCACGATGTCGACTCCAATGAAATGGCGTTCAAGATCGCCGGGTCCATGGGTTTCAGGGAAGGTGCACTCAAGGCGAAGCCGGTACTGCTGGAGCCGATCATGGCAGTCGAGGTCGAGACGCCTGAAGAATACATGGGCGATGTCATGGGCGATCTTAACCGCAGACGTGGCATCATCGGCGGCATGGAGGATAATGCCGGCATCAAGCTGCTGCACGCCGACGTGCCGCTGGCGGAGATGTTCGGCTACTCAACCTCGTTGCGCTCACAGACCCAGGGTCGTGCGACCTATACCATGCAGTTCAAGAAATACACGGAGGCTCCGGCCAATGTCGCAGATGCTGTCATCAAGAAGGCATCCTGAGCTTTTATTAATCTGACGAACATAGAGGAATAAAGTCGTGTCAAAGGAAAAATTTGAACGAACGAAGCCGCATGTGAATGTGGGGACGATTGGCCACGTGGATCACGGGAAGACGACGTTGACGGCGGCGATCACGAAGGTGATGGCGGAGGCGCACGGTGGTACGTTCAAGGCCTATGACCAGATTGACAATGCGCCGGAAGAGCGTGCGCGTGGTATTACGATTGCGACGGCGCATGTGGAGTACGAGTCGAAGAACCGTCATTATGCGCACGTGGACTGTCCGGGGCATGCGGATTATGTGAAGAACATGATCACGGGTGCGGCGCAGATGGACGGAGCGATTCTGGTGGTGAGTGCGGCGGATGGTCCGATGCCGCAGACGCGCGAGCACATTTTGCTGAGTCGTCAGGTCGGTGTTCCGTACATTCTGGTGTACATGAACAAGGCGGACATGGTGGATGATGCGGAGCTTCTGGAGCTGGTGGAGATGGAGATCCGGGAGTTGCTGGACAGTTATGATTTTCCCGGGGATGACACGCCGATTGTGACGGGTTCTGCGCTGAAGGCGCTGGAAGGTGACACGAGTGAGATTGGCGTGCCGTCGATCGTCAAGCTGGTGGAGGAGATGGACCGTTACATTCCGCAGCCGGAGCGTGCGGTGGACGGTAGTTTTCTGATGCCGGTGGAGGATGTGTTTTCGATATCGGGTCGTGGCACGGTGGTGACGGGACGTATCGAGCGTGGTGTGGTGAAGGTAGGTGACGAGATTGAGATTGTGGGTATCAATCCGACCTCGAAGACGACGTGCACGGGTGTGGAGATGTTTCGCAAGCTGCTGGACCAGGGTCAGGCGGGTGACAATGTGGGTGTGTTGCTGCGTGGCACGAAGCGTGAGGATGTGGAGCGTGGTCAGGTGCTGTGCAAGCCGGGGAGTATCAAGCCGCACACGAAGTTTGAGTGTGAGGTATACGTGCTGAGCAAGGAGGAGGGTGGTCGTCACACGCCGTTCTTCAGTAATTACCGTCCGCAGTTTTACTTTCGCACGACGGACGTGACGGGAGCGGTGGATCTGCCGGAAGGTGTTGAGATGGTGATGCCGGGAGACAATGTGAAGATGATGGTATCGCTGATTGCGCCGATTGCGATGGAAGAGGGTTTGCGCTTTGCGATACGCGAAGGTGGCCGTACCGTTGGCGCCGGCGTGGTAGCGAAGATTATCGAATAACGGGTGAAGCGTGAAACGTGAAACGTGAGACGTGAAGTGGCTTGCCAGCACGATTCACATGTCACGAATCATATGTCACGTTTAACGTCTCACGTTTAACGTTTATTGTTGGATTAATTACATGAGCAACCAGAGAATCCGGATCCGCCTCAAGGCTTTTGACCACCGCCTGATCGATCAGTCGGCTGCGGAGATCGTCGAGACGGCCAAGCGCACAGGTGCACAGGTACGCGGGCCTATCCCGCTGCCGACCCGCAAGGAGCGCTTTACCATTCTTATCTCGCCGCACGTCAACAAGGATGCGCGCGACCAGTACGAGATTCGGACACACAAACGCCTGATGGACATCGTTGATCCGACGGAAAAGACTGTAGATGCGCTGATGAAGCTGGATCTCGCTGCGGGTGTTGATGTTCAGATCAAACTGAACTAACGGGTATCGATATGACTATCGGAATAGTAGGACGCAAGGCAGGCATGACACGCATCATCGGTGATGACGGTGTCACCGTGCCGGTTACGGTGATCGCGGTCGAACCGAACCGCGTGACACAGGTCAAGACCGCCGACACGGATGGATATCGTGCACTGCAGGTAACCACAGGTTCCCGCAAGGCCTCGCGCGTAACCCGTCCCATGGCCGGGCATTTTGCGAAGGCCGGTACCGAGGCGGGGCGTGGCTTGTGGGAATTCCCGCTCGCCGACGGCGAGGGCGAGGACATCCAGGTCGGCAGCGAGATCAGGGTCGAAATGTTCGAACCCGGCCAGAAAGTCGATGTCACCGGAACCTCGATCGGCAAGGGTTTCGCCGGCGTGATCAAGCGCTATCACTTCAGCATGCAGGACGCGACGCATGGCAACTCGCTGTCGCATCGGGCGCCGGGCTCTATCGGTCAGAACCAGACCCCGGGTCGTGTCGTCAAGGGCAAGAAGATGTGCGGACACCTCGGCAACGTGCGCCGCAGCACACAGAATATCGTGGTCGTGCGCGTGGATGCCGAGCGCAACCTGCTGCTGGTAAAGGGTTCGGTGCCGGGCGCCAGGGGCGGCGATGTAATCATTCGTCCGGCAGTCAAGGCGCGCTAGGAGTAATTACAATGGATTTACAGTTACAGGGTGCCAAGGCGAAGATCAAGGTTTCCGATGCCGTCTTCGGCCAGGACTTCAAGGAAGCGCTGGTACATCAGGTCGTGACCGCCTGCATGGCGGCTGATCGCTCCGGCAATTCGCAGCAGAAAAACCGCGCCCTGGTCAGCGGTGGCGGCATCAAGCCGTGGCGCCAGAAGGGTACCGGCCGCGCACGTGCCGGCACTATCCGCAGCCCGCTATGGCGTGGCGGCGGCAAGGTTTTCGCTTCAGTGCCGCGCAGCTATGCGCAGAAGGTCAACCGCAAGATGTATCGTTCGGCCATGCGCTCGATCCTGTCCGAACTGCTGCGCCAGGACCGCTTGCTGACGATCGAGGCGTTCGATGTCACCGCGCCGAAGACGCGTGAATTGGCTGGCAAGCTGAAGGACATGGGCCTGGACAACGTGCTGATCATCACCGATATGGCGGATGACAGGTTGTATCTGGCTGCACGCAACCTGCCGCGGGTTGCCGTGTGCGATGTGACAGATGCCGACCCGGTAAGCCTGATCGGTTTCGACAAGATACTGATAACCACCGGCGCGTTGAAGCAGCTGGAGGAGCGTCTGGCATGAACCGGGAACAATTGATGAAGGTACTGCTGGCCCCGATTGTATCGGAAAAGAGTACGCGTCTGGCAGAAGCACATCGCCAGTTCGTGTTTAAAGTACTGCCGGGCACCAGCAAGCCTGATGTCAGGAAGGCTGTCGAACTGATGTTCAATGTCAAGGTCGACAATGTCCGGATCAGCAATATGCGCGGCAAGGTCAAGCGCCAGGGTGCAACAACCGGACGGCGGGCAGACTGGAAAAAGGCCTACGTGACCCTGGCCGAAGGGCACGACATCGATTTCATGGGCGCGGAGTAGTTTGCGTATAAAGCGCGACCTTTGCACAAGGGAACAGTATAATGCCACTCGTTAAAGCCAAACCAACATCACCGGGCCGACGCTTCGTAATCTCCGTGCGTACTCCGGAGCTGCACAAGGGTGAGCCGCACACTGCGCTGCTCGACGTGAAGCGCAAGAACGGCGGCAGGAACAATGCCGGCCGGATCACCACGCGTCATCAGGGCGGCGGGCACAAGCAGCACTATCGCCTGATCGATTTCAAGCGCAACAAGCTTGGTGTGCCGGCGAAAGTGGAACGAATTGAATACGACCCGAACCGCTCGGCGCACATAGCGCTGCTGCTGTACGCGGACGGCGAGCGTCGCTATATCCTGGCACCCAAGGGTGTCAAGGCCGGCGACGAGATTCGCAACGGCAGTGATGCACCGATCAAGCCCGGCAATGCCATGCCCATGCGCAATATTCCGGTCGGTTCAATGGTGCATAACGTCGAGCTGAAGCCGGGCAAGGGCGGCCAGCTGGCACGCAGTGCCGGCAGCAGTGCGCAGCTGGTGGCGCGCAGTGGCGATCATGCCACCCTGCGCCTGCGTTCCGGTGAAATGCGCAAGGTGCTATCCGACTGCATCGCCACCATTGGCGAAGTCGGTAACACTGAACACGGTCTGCGCTCGCTCGGAAAGGCCGGTGCAACACGCTGGCGCGGCAAGCGCCCGACGGTGCGTGGAGTTGCCATGAACCCGGTCGATCATCCGCATGGTGGCGGTGAAGGTCGCACTTCAGGTGGCCGTCACCCGGTGAGTCCGTGGGGTACTCCGACCAAGGGTTACCGCACGCGCAGCAACAAGCGCACGGACAACATGATCGTCAGGCGGCGCAACAAGAAGTAATCATTGAGGATTCGAAACAGTGGCACGTTCAATCAGAAAAGGTCCGTTCATTGACAACCACCTGCAGCAGAAGGTGGACAAGGCGGTTGCTGAACGCAACAAGCGTCCAATCAAGACCTGGTCACGTCGTTCGATGGTGATCCCGGAAATGGTCGGTCTCACGATCGCCATTCACAACGGGCGCCAGCATGTACCGGTGCTGGTCAACGAAAACATGGTCGGACACAAACTGGGTGAGTTTGCCCTGACCCGGACGTTCCGCGGGCACGTAGCCGACAAGAAGTCGAAGTAGAGGACAGAGCAATGCAGGTCAGTGCGAAATTGAAACAGGTGCACATCTCACCGCAGAAGGCCCGCCTGGTAGCAGACCAGGTGCGTGGCATGCCGGTCGAGAAGGCGCTTAATTTGCTGTTGTTCAGCGAGAAGAAGGCGGCAGGCATTGTACGCAAGGTGCTGGAATCGGCTATTGCGAATGCGGAGCACAACGAAGGTGCTGACATTGATGAACTCAAGGTCGCTGCCATCTTCGTCGACGAGGCGCGCACCCTGAAACGTTTTCAGGCACGTGCAAAGGGCCGCGGTAACAGGATTCTGAAACGTAGCAGCCATATCACCGTCACGGTGGGCGACTGACAGGACTAACAGGCAGAGGCAGACAGCAGCATGGGTCAAAAAGTACATCCAACAGGTATAAGGCTTGGCATCGTCAAGGACTGGACGTCCACCTGGTATGCCGGTGCCGGTAATTATGCCGATTACCTGAACATGGATCTCAAGATCCGTGAATTCATCAGAAAGCGCCTGTCGCAGGCGTCGGTGAGCCGCATCCAGATTGCACGCCCGGCACAAAATGCCGTGATTACCGTGCATACTGCGCGCCCCGGCATCGTGATCGGCAAAAAGGGCGAGGATATCGACAGCCTGCGCAAGGAAATATCCGAAAAGATGGGCGTGCCGGTGAGCATCAATATCGAGGAAATCCGCAAGCCGGAACTTGACGCAACACTGGTCGCCGAAAGTGTCGCGCAGCAGCTGGAACGACGCATCATGTTCCGGCGTGCCATGAAGCGCGCGGTAAGCAATTCCATGCGCATCGGTGCGCAGGGTATCAAGATCAAGGTGGGTGGCCGTCTGAACGGCGCCGAAATCGCGCGTGACGAGTGGTATCGCGAGGGTCGCGTGCCGCTCCATACGCTGCGCGCAGATATCGATTACGGCACCGCCGAAGCCAACACCACTTACGGAAAGATTGGCGTAAAGGTGTGGATCTTCAAGGGCGAGGTTATCGGCCGGGAAGAAGAGACCGAGACGGAAGGCGCGCGCAAGGCGGCTTCCTGATAGCGGAGAACGACAGACATGTTACAGCCCAAGAGAACAAAATTTCGCAAGCAGCAGAAAGGTCGTAACCGTGGCCTGGCGCAGCGCGGCAGCAAGGTCAGTTTCGGTGAGTACGGCCTGAAGGCGGCCGATCGTGGCCGCATGACCTCGCGCCAGATCGAGGCAGCGCGCCGCACCATCACGCGTTTCGTCAAGCGTGGTGGCAAGCTGTGGATCCGGGTGTTTCCGGACGTACCGATCACCAAGAAGCCGATCGAGGTGCGCCAGGGCAAGGGCAAGGGCAATGTGGAATACTGGATCGCCCAGATACAGCCCGGTCGCATGCTGTATGAAATTGAGGGTGTCTCGGAGGCCGATGCACGCGAGGCGTTCAAGCTGGCAGCGGCAAAACTGCCCTTCAAGACAACATTTGTAGCACGGACGGTGATGTGATGAATGCCGACGAGATGAGAAGCAAATCGGTCAGCGAACTCCGGTTGGAACTGGAGAACCTGCTGCGCGAGAAATTCAACCTCAGCATGCAGCGCGGGATAGGTCAGCTGTCGCGCCCGAACCAGATCACCAGGGTGCGCAAGGATATTGCCAGGGTCTATACCGTGTTGAACGAAAAAGCGAAGGCAGGCGAGAAAGTATGAGCGAGATGAACCAGGCAATCCGCACGCTCACCGGCAAGGTCGTCAGCGACAAGATGGACAAGACAGCCACCGTCCTGATCGAGCGCAAGGTCAAGCACCCGGTGTATGGCAAGTACATCCGGCGCTCGACCAAGCTCCACATACATGATGAAAACAACACCTGCCGCGAAGGTGACCTGGTGACAATCCAGGAATGCCGGCCGTATTCCAGGACCAAGTCATGGATGCTGGTCGAGGTCGTCGGGCGCAGCGAATAATCGCGTGCCCGCCTAGCATAACGAAACAGAATGGAATAACAGCATGATACAGATGCAGACAATTCTTGATGTGGCGGACAACAGCGGCGCGCGCCGGCTGATGTGCATCAAGGTGCTGGGTGGCTCGCACCGCCGCTATGCCCGCATTGGCGACATCATCAAGGTCAGTGTGAAAGAGGCGATCCCGCGCGGCAAGGTCAAGAAGGGCGACGTCTACAATGCCGTCGTGGTGCGTACCCGCAAGGGTGTGCGCCGTCCCGACGGGTCGCTGATCCGTTTTGACGGTAATGCAGCCGTGCTGCTCAATAACCAGCTGCAGCCGATCGGGACGCGTATCTTCGGACCGGTTACCCGCGAGCTGCGCAGCGAGCGTTTCATGAAAATCATTTCGCTGGCACCGGAAGTGCTGTAGGGACGGAAAATGAACAGAATCAGGAAAGGTGATGAGGTCATTGTCATCGCAGGAAAGGACAAGGGCAAACGCGGCAGTGTGATGCGCGTGATGGCGGACGGCAGGGTGGTGGTCGCTGATATCAATATGGTCAAGCGTCACACCAAGCCGAACCCGAACCGTGGTGTGCCGGGTGGAATCGTCGAAAAGGAAATGCCGATCGACGCCTCCAACGTAATGTTGTTCAATTCGCAGACGAACAAGGGTGACCGCGTTGGCTATAAAACGCTGGATGACGGTCGCAAGGTGCGGTTTTTCAAGTCCACCAATGAAGTGGTGGATGTCTGATTCAATGGTATAGAGACATGGCCAGGCTTAAACAGTTTTACACAGATACCGTGGTTCCCGAACTCAAAAAGCAGTTCGGCTACAGCAACCCGATGGAGATTCCGCGTATCACCAAGATCACGCTGAACATGGGTGTAGGCGAGGCTGTGGCCGATCGCAAGGTCATGGAACATGCCGTGGAAGACATGACCAGGATCGCCGGCCAGAAGCCGATCGTGATCAAGGCGCGCAAGTCGGTTGCCGGCTTCAAGGTGCGCGAGGGTTGGCCGGTTGGCTGCAAGGTGACCCTGCGTCGCGAGCATATGTATGAATTCCTGGACCGGTTGATAAACATCGCCATTCCGCGTGTCCGCGACTTTCGCGGCATGAACCCGAAGGGCTTCGACGGTCGCGGCAATTACAACATGGGTGTAAAGGAACAGATCATCTTTCCGGAAATCGATTACGACAAGATCGACGCCCTGCGGGGTTTGGACATTACATTCACGACAACAGCAAAGACGGACGAAGAGGGGCGCGCCCTGCTGGCTGCATTCAACTTCCCGTTCAGGAACTGAGGTAAAGATATGGCGAAGAATTCCATGATCGCCCGCGAAAGCAAGCGTATTCGCACCGTCAAGCGCTTTGCAGCAAGACGCGCAGCTCTGAAGGCGATTATCAAGAGTACCACGGCGTCCTACGACGAGCGCTACCAGGCACAGATGAAGCTGCAGGAATTGCCGCGTGACTCAAGCCCTGTGCGCGGGCGCAACCGTTGCCGCGTGACCGGACGGCCGCATGGCTACTATCGTAAATTCGGCCTAAGCCGGAACAAGCTGCGCGAGGCCGCCATGCGTGGTGATGTTCCCGGACTGGTCAAGGCAAGCTGGTAAACGATTATGATGACAGATCCCATTGCAGATTTACTGACCCGTATCCGTAACGGGCAGGCTGCCAGCAAGGCACAGGTGAGCATGCCATCCTCGAAGCTGAAGTGCGCGATTGCGCAGGTGCTCGCTGATGAAGGCTACATCAAGGGCTATGCCGTTGACGACGCGGACGGCAAGCCGGTGCTTTCTGTCGAGCTGAAGTACTATAATGGCCGGCCCGTGATAGAAAGTATCCAGCGCGCCAGCCGTCCGGGACTGCGCCTCTACAAGGGCAAGGACGACGTACCGAGAATCCAGAACGGCCTCGGTGTGGCGATCGTTTCGACTTCCAAGGGTGTAATGAGTGACCGCCAGGCCCGCGCGGCCGGACAGGGCGGTGAAGTGCTCTGCATCGTGAGTTAAGCCAGGCGGATTACAGACATGTCAAGAGTTGCAAAAATGCCGGTTGTGCTGCCCAAGGCGGTGGAGATTACCACCAGTGGTCAGCAGGTGACGGTGAAGGGTCCCAAGGGCACGCTCTCGCACACCATCCACGATCTCGTCGAGATGGTGCGCGAGGACGTCGAGCTGACGTTCCGTCCACGCGACGAATCACAGGCAGCCAATGCGCTGGCAGGTACAACCCGTGCCCTGCTGAACAACCTGGTCACGGGTGTCAGCGAAGGCTTCGAGCGCAAGCTGGAACTGGTCGGTGTCGGTTACCGCGCACAGGCCAAGGGCAAGGTGCTGAACCTGACGCTGGGCTTCTCGCATCCGGTCGATTACGAACTGCCGGAAGGCGTGACTGCCGAGACGCCGAGCCAGACCGAAATCCTGCTCAGGGGTTGCGACAAGCAGAAGGTCGGTCAGGTCGCGGCGGAGATTCGTGCGTACCGTCCGCCGGAGCCCTACAAGGGCAAGGGTGTTCGCTACTCGGACGAAGTGGTCGTCCGCAAAGAAGCGAAGAAGAAATAGGCATTATTCAGGCAGGCACAGGTTATGGAAAAAAAGCAGACACGCTTGCGCCGCGCACGGCGCACCCGCTCCCATATCAAGAAACTGGGGGCAAACCGGCTGTGCATTCACCGTACGCCGCGGCACATCTATGCGCAGGTCATTTCGCCGGATGGTGACCGGGTGATGGCCAGTGCATCCACGCTGGACAAGGATGTGCGCAAGGACATAAGCAAGACCGGAGACACCAGCGCCGCCATTGTAATCGGCAAGACGATTGCCGCGCGCGCAAAGGCCGCCGGTATCACGCGTGTTGCGTTTGACCGTTCCGGTTTCAAATATCATGGTCGCGTGAAGGCGCTGGCCGATGCCGCTCGTGAAGGCGGCCTCGAATTCTGATCAAGGGCTGAACTATGGCAAGGGTAGAATCACAGGTACAGGGCGACGGTCTGCTGGAGAAGCTGGTCACCGTCAATCGCGTCGCGAAGGTTGTGAAGGGTGGCCGTCAGTTCGGCTTCACCGCACTGACCGTGGTTGGTGATGGCGAAGGCCGGGTCGGTTATGGTTACGGAAAGGCGCGCGAAGTACCGGCGGCCATCCAGAAGGCCATGGAATCTGCCCGCAAGAACATGATCAGTGTCGCCCTCAAGGACGGCACCCTGCAGTACCCGCTCAGCGCACGTCACGGCGCCGCCAAGGTCTACATGCAGCCTGCCTCCGAAGGTACCGGTATTATCGCCGGAGGCGCCATGCGTGCCGTGTTCGAGGTGGTCGGCGTGCACGACGTGCTGGCCAAGTGCATCGGTTCCAGCAATCCGATGAACGTACTGCGTGCCACAATTCGCGGCCTGGAAGAAATGCGCTCGCCGGAAGAAATCGCCAGCAAGCGCGGCAAATCGATCAAGGAAATCCTGGAGTAACAACCATGGCTGCCACCAAGAAGATCAGGGTAACGCAGACCCGCAGCGCCTACGGGCGTATCCAGAGTCACCGCGACACCGTGCGCGGCCTGGGCCTGCATCGTATGCATCACACCGTCGAACTGGATGACACGCCGGAAGTGCGCGGCATGATTAACAAGATCCAGTACATGGTCAGGGTGGAGGACTAGGTTATGAGATTGAATACACTGAAGCCGGGAGCCGGCAGCAGGACAAATGCCAGGCGCGTGGGACGCGGAATCGGTTCCGGGCTGGGCAAGACCTGCGGTCGCGGTCACAAGGGCCAGAAAGAACGCTCCGGCGGTTTCCACAAGGTCGGCTTCGAGGGCGGCCAGATGCCGCTGCAGCGGCGTCTGCCGAAGATCGGCTTCACTACCGCCAAGTCGCGCAGTACCGGCGAGATACGCCTGCATGAACTGGCGCTCGTGGACGCCGAGGTGATCGATCTCGAGGCACTCAAGAAGGCCAACCTGATCGCGCGCGGTATCTCGCGGGTGAAGGTATTTGCCTCGGGCAAGCTCGACAAGGCCGTAACCCTGAAGGGCATCCTGGTGACGCGCGGCGCACGCACCGCCATCGAATCCGCCGGGGGCAGGATCGAGGACTAAATGGCTACCGGTCCCTCCATCTCGGGCGCTGCCGCGGGTCTCGGGCAGCTGAAAGAGCTGCGTCAGCGGCTCTTTTTCGTCATTGGCGCCATCATCGTATTCCGCATCGGATCGTTTATTCCGCTGCCGGGTATCGATCCGCACGTGCTGGCGGCACTGGTCGAACAGCAGCGCGGCACCATCCTGGAAATGTTCAATATGTTCTCGGGTGGCGCGCTCGAGCGCCTGTCGCTGTTTGCGCTCGGTATCATGCCCTACATCTCGGCCTCCATTATCATGAACCTGCTGACCGTGACGGTACCGTCACTGGAGCAACTCAAGAAGGAGGGGGGTGAAGCGGGCCGGCACAAGATTACCCAGTACACCCGTTACGGCACGGTGGGCCTGGCGACCATGCAGGCGTTTGGCATTTCCACTGCGCTGCAGGCACAGCAGGTTGCCGGCAGTGGCCTGGTGCTGAATCCCGGCCCCGCCTTCGTGCTCACCGCAGTGGTGACGCTGGTGACCGGTACCGTGTTCCTGATGTGGCTTGGCGAGCAGGTCACCGAGCGCGGCGTCGGTAACGGTATCTCGATCATCATCTTCTCCGGTATCGTTGCAGGCCTGCCCTCGGCGATCGGCGGCACGCTGGAACTGGTGCGCACCGGTGAAATGAATGTCATGACCATCCTCCTGTTGTTCGCGCTGGCACTGGCGGTGACAGGTTTCGTGGTTTTTGTCGAGCGCGGCCAGCGCCGCATCACGGTGAATTACGCCAAGCGCCAGCAGGGCCGCAAGGTATATGCCGCGCAGAGCACCCACCTGCCGCTGAAGATCAACATGGCCGGCGTGATTCCGCCGATCTTCGCCTCGAGCATCATCCTGTTCCCGGCGACCATGGGCAGCTGGGTCGGGCAGAGCGAGGGCATGGGCTGGCTGAGCGATATCGCGACAACACTGTCGCCAGGACAGCCGCTGTATGTGATCTTCTATGCCCTGGCCATCGTCTTTTTCTGCTTCTTCTACACCGCGCTGGTGTTCAATGCCAAGGAGACGGCAGACAACCTGAAGAAATCCGGCGCGTTCATCCCGGGAATCCGTCCCGGTGACCAGACCGCGCAGTACATCGACCGTGTGATGACCCGGCTGACCACCGCCGGTGCCGTGTATATCACGCTGGTATGCCTGATGCCGGAGTTTCTGATTCTGTACTGGAACGTACCGTTCTATTTCGGCGGTACATCGTTATTGATTATTGTCGTGGTGACCATGGATTTCATGGCGCAGGTTCAGACCCACCTGGTTTCACACCAGTACAGCGGGTTGATGAAGAAGGCGAACCTGAAAGGACACGGCGGAACCGGTCTGCTGCGTTAGCATCGGTCTACCCAGGGGTGTAATGACATGAAAGTGCGTGCTTCGGTCAAGTGTATTTGCCGCAACTGCAAGGTCGTTCGACGCAAGGGTGTGGTACGGGTCATCTGCAAGGATGGCCGCCACAAACAGCGTCAGGGCTGAGCCGTCGCGGGTTTATGCAAGACATTGAATTGATATGTATTTGGAGCAGGCGGTGCGGGGTTGCCCGGATCGGAGAGCTGTCGTTTGGGTTTGATTTATTGGCCTGACAGGGTTATTCTTACCCGCTTTTTGGCGGCACGTAAAAAAACGTACCACGTTGGAGAAGATTTAAATGGCTCGTATAGCCGGAATTAATATTGCTGACCACAAGCATGCAGTGATTGCGCTGACCGGGATTTATGGCATCGGCCGTGTCACGGCGCAGAAGATATGCAACGCCACCGGCGTCAAGCAGGATATGAAGATCAAGGATCTCAGCGAGTCTGAACTTGAAAGCATCCGCACCGAGATTGCGCGCTATACCGTTGAAGGCGACCTGCGTCGTACCGTGTCCATGAATATCAAACGACTTATGGACCTGGGTTGCTACCGCGGTATCCGCCACCGTCGCGGACTGCCGGTGCACGGTCAGCGCACGCGGACCAACGGTCGCACCCGCAAGGGTCCGCGGCGTCCGATCCGCAAGTAAAAACATCATCGAATCGACTGGATAAAACTGGAACCCCGGTATGGCAAAAGCACCTGTACGCAAGAAAGTGAAGAAAGATGTCGCTGACGGCATCGCTCACGTTCACGCATCGTTCAACAACACCATCATCATGATCACCGATCGCCAGGGTAATGCACTGGCCTGGGCGACGGCTGGCGGGTCGGGATTCCGCGGCTCGCGCAAGAGCACGCCGTTCGCCGCGCAGGTCGCCGCCGAAAAGGCCGGTGAAAAGGTGAAGGAATACGGCATGAAGAACCTCGAGGTCGAGGTGAAAGGCCCGGGTCCCGGCCGCGAATCTGCCGTGCGCGCGCTGAACAACTGCGGTTTCCAGATCACCAACATAACCGACGTAACGCCGATACCGCACAACGGTTGCCGGCCACCCAAGAAACGCCGCGTGTAAGGGAAGGATAGAGATATGGCCAAGTACACCGGATCCAAGTGTCGCCAGTGCCGTCGTGAAGGCGGCAAGCTGTTCCTGAAAGGCGAGAAGTGCTTCACTGCCAAGTGCGCCGTCGAGAGCCGTCCGTTCCCGCCGGGACAGCACGGCCAGCGTCGTACGCGTCTGTCTGACTATGCGACCCAGCTGCGCGAGAAACAGAAGGTCCGCCGCATCTACGGCATACTGGAGCGCCAGTTCCGCAACTATTACAAGCAGGCCGCCAGCACCAAGGGCTCGACGGGTGAAAACCTGCTGCAGCTGCTGGAGGGTCGTCTCGACAATGTGGTCTACCGCATGGGCTTCTCTGCCTCGCGCAGCGAGTCACGTCAGCTGGTGCGTCACAACGCCATCAGTGTAAACGGCTCGCGCGTGAATATTCCGTCCTACCAGGTAAAGCCGAATGACGTTATCAACGTCAATGAGAAATCCCGCAACCAGCTGCGTATCCAGTCCGCCATGGACCTGGCCCAGCAGCGCGGTATTGCAGACTGGATCGACGTAGACTCGAAAAAAATGCAGGGCGTGTACAAGTCACGTCCGGAGCGCAGTGAACTGCCGGCCGATATCAACGAGCATCTGATCGTTGAATTGTATTCCAAGTAACTGTTGAGGAACCTGTTCATGCTGGGTAATGTCAATGAATTCCTGAAACCCCGTATCGTGGATGTCCAGGCGATCAACAATAACCACGCCAAGGTCACGCTGGAGCCGCTGGAGCGCGGCTTCGGGCATACACTGGGCAACGCCTTGCGCCGTATTCTGCTGTCGTCCATGCCGGGTACCGCCATCATCAACGCGGAAATCGAGGGTGTGCTGCACGAGTACTCGACCATCGAGGGCGTGCAGGAAGACGTTATCGATATCCTGCTGAACCTGAAGAAGGTTGCCCTGCGCATGCATAACCGCGAGCAGGCCACCCTGACGCTCAGCAAGAAAGGCCCGGGTCCGGTCACTGCCGGTGACATCAAGCTCGACCACGACATCGAGATCATCAACCCGGACTTTGTGATTGCCAACCTGACCAAGGCCGGCGAGCTGAACATGACCCTGAAGGTTGCCAAGGGGCGTGGTTACCAGCCAGCCACGCGTCGTGAGGAAGTTGAGGGCGAAGGCCGTCCTATCGGCAGCCTGCAGCTGGATGCCTCGTTCAGTCCGGTCAACCGTATTTCCTACAACGTCGATCGTGCCCGCGTCGAGCAGCGCACCGACCTGGACAAGCTTATTATCGACATCGAAACCAATGGCACCGTCAACCCGGAAGAGGCTATCCGTCATGCAGCGACCATCCTGCAGGATCAGCTGTCGGCTTTTGTCGACCTGCAGGCCAGCACGCAGGAAGCCACAACCATGCCGGAGACTGACATCGACCCGATCCTGCTGCGTCCGGTCGACGACCTCGAACTGACCGTGCGTTCCGCCAATTGCCTGAAGGCGGAAAGCATCTACTTCATCGGTGACCTGATCCAGCGTACCGAGGTCGAACTGCTGAAGACCCCTAACCTGGGCAAGAAGTCACTAACCGAAATCAAGGACGTGCTCGCCACCAAGGGCCTGTCACTGGGCATGCGTCTGGAGAACTGGCCGCCGGCCAGACTCGCCAGCAAGAAAATCGAAGCCGTAAGCGGCTGAAGACACTACAGGATCCAAACCATGCGTCACCGTAAGTCAGGGCGGCAATTAAACCGCAACAGTTCACATCGCAAGGCCATGTTCCAGAATATGGCGGTATCATTGCTGCGCCACGAGGCGATCAGGACCACGCTGCCGAAGGCCAAGGAATTGCGCCGCGTTGCCGAGCCCTTCATCACCATGGCGAAAAGTGATTCCGTGCACAAGCGCCGTATTGCATTCAGCCGCCTGCGTGACCGCGAGGTAGTAAGCAAGCTGTTCAACGAACTGGGGCCGCGCTACAAGGACCGTCCCGGTGGTTACCTGCGCATCCTGAAAATGGGTTACCGTACGGGCGACAGTGCGCCAATGGCCTACGTCGAGCTGGTCGATCGTCCGCAGGGCGAGGCCGGCGCCGGGTAGGCAGCACGGTTAAATCGAGCCGAAAAAAAGCCGGGCACAGCCCGGCTTTTTCATGCCCCGTTGCGCAGGACCTCCGGAAAACATCTGTCGCAGGGATATCAGCAAACATCAATTACCACAGAGGGTATACCGGGTACAGGGCATATCATGCAGTCATTCCCGTGCCGGTGTACCGCTTCCTTCTGATGGCAAGGTTGTTGGCCAAATGTGCGTTTGATTGCCCGCGCAAGCGGCAATGGGCAACAAACCGGCGTACCCCATTTTCCGGCCCGGCGATTACTATAACGAACTGGGAAAACACACTCTGCATTGCCAGATAAAGAAAAATGCCATCACCCGGACAACATGCAGCTGGAGAACGTTTGAGCCCCCGGAAACTTCCGCTGGTGCTGTTTCTGCTGTCGTTCGCTACCGTCCTGTTCACCATTGTCCTGTTCCGGCTGCTCACCTTCTTCATCATGCCGTCGCTGTTTTTCGACCTGCTGTTCATCGGCTTTCCCCTGGGTGCGCTGGCAGGTGCCTATTTCCTGCGCATCAGCAACCAGTCCTTTCTGAATGCATTATGGATCCTGCAGGGGGCGATGGTCGTTTCCATCCTTGCCATGCTGACCAGCAAGCATTTTGACTACCTCCGGGCGCACCTGTTCGATGTCGAGCTGCAGCGTCTGTTCGTCCAGATGCTCACGTTCACGCTGTTGTTTCTGCCGTTTTTTCTTGCCTACGGACTGAGCGAATACGTTGGGTACCAGATCGGCCGCAGGCACCTCAAGGGCCGGATGCCGGTAGTTTATGCGCTGTACCTGTTTGGCGCGGCCGGGGCGTACCTGTTTGCAGAGTTCGCCTTCCCGCTGCTGGGTGCTGCGCGTCTTCTGGGCATTCCGTTTCTGCTGGTCGCCGTGTCAATGCTGCTGCTCAGCCCGCCTGCCCGGGCAAGCCGGTTGTTGTTTTTCCAGCAGTCGGTTATTGCCGTGTTGCTGTTCGTGCCACAGCTTGAAAGTGGCTTCCTGCACTTGTACAAGGGCACCAGCATGCAGTCCACCCATGCCTATGCCAGCCAGCAGGGTTACCAGACCATATACCAGGAATGGGGCACCTACAGTCTCGTCGAGGTCATGCAGAAAACCGGGATGGAACACTACATCGGTTTCTACAACGACATCATTCAGTGGCGTTATGCCCCTGGCAATGGCTATTTCGAGCACAATATCGGGATGCTGCCGCTTGAGTGGGCGCCACCGGGTGGCCGGATTGCAATCATCGGTGCAGGTGGCGGCCGCCAGGTGCAATACGCACGTAAATCGGGGCACGATTTCAGGAAGATCCTGGCCATTGAGATCGAGCCGGCCGTTATCAGGGCGGTGCAGGGGGTTCTTGCCGAGCGTTTCGACCACGTGTACCAGGACAGTAGCGTGGAAGTGGTCAACCATGAAGCACGCAGCTTTATGGAAAACTCCGCTGAGCGTTTTGACCTGATTTATCTCCCCAGCGTTGGCGGATACCCGCAGATGATGCTGGAGCCCGGTAACATGATACGTACCCTCGAAGCCTACAAGACACTCAGCAACCACCTGACGGAGGAAGGGGTGCTGGCCATCTGGTATCCATCCGTGCTCGATCCACGGTCCATCCTGACAGAACAATACATGCACACACTGGCGAGCCCGGACATCGGGCTGCAGGTCCGCGTCTACCGGAATCGCGGTGAGTTCCTGATTATGGCCGCGAGAAGGTCAGAAAACCTGCCCGCACTCGGTGAGGTACAGGCGTTTTATATTCAGCCGGTCGTTGCCAGAGTGGGCGCGGGATTAGCGCCCTTTTTCGTTGACATGCCCGTGGAACTGGGAGGCAGCTGGGATCGTTCGGCATTCAGGCCCATCAGCGACGACCAGCCGTTCCTGGCCGGGAATGTCCAGCATATCTTTTCCACGCAGCAGGTCGGCAAGCTGTTCGCGCTGGTCGGTGGCCTGCTGGCGGTATTTGCCGGCTTTCTGTACCTGCTGTTGAAAAAAAGTGGAGACCCGAAAATTCCCGGGAAAACTTTCCCGCAGGTCATACTGATAAGTCTGTTCATAGGCGCCAACTTTCTGGTAATCGAGCATTATCTGATTCTGGCACTGTTCAGGAAGCTGTATATCTATCATGACGCACTGGTACTCGGGGCGATCAGTTTCCTGGTCATATCCGGGCTTGGCAGTACCTTCATCAGGCCCGGCCAGCGTCCGCTGCTGCAGTTTATCGGCGGATTGTTCATTCTGGTGCTGCTGTTCACGCATGCGAGCCTGTCGCCGTGGGCGAATCTCGCGTTGCTTGCTCCGGTGGCATTCGTTACGGGCAGTTTCTTTCCGGCAGTATTTGAAGCAGCAGCAGATAATCCGCTTGGAGTCTTTGCCGCTGACTCCATTGGCGCAGCCATTGGTTCCCTGGTTTCGTTCTTCATCCCGATTGTCTTCGGGTTTGACTGGTTCTTTGTGTTCGCGACCGTAATATTCTGGGCGACAGCGATTGCCACATATCTGTTTTTCCGAAATCCACCCGGCATTGCTGTCGGCAATTAAGCCGGACAATGGAACAGACTTGGTACCCGTTCATGCCGTAGCCAGCCGGTTTGCTCATATTGCAACCTTGCAAAGTTGATGGTTCTGGTTGAGGCACTCATCTAAATAAGAGTTGTCAATCAGCCAGTGAGCTGATCAGGTTTGCCTGCTAGATAAAAGGATATAATGTCCTGCATCGAATTTGCCGTTCGCGAGTAGGTTGATGTGTTTTGGCGGGTATAAGACCTGGATGCCGAATCCGTATCAGTAATTGAATTGCTAAACCGCGAGAGTCGACCCTAATCGGACCTGTAGCTGACGCAGCTTATGTAAACAACGACTTGTCGCGAAAAACCACCTTTACACAACACTCGTACTATAAGAACATCTTATTAACTTGACACGCGTATGATTCTCCTCACACTAGAAGATGATTTTCTTTCGGGGGGTAGTCTTAATTGGAGGAGATAAAGGCTCATGATTAAATTCAGAACAATAAGTGAACACACAATTGGTCTTGTCCTGGCTAGCATATGCGGACTTGGTGCAAGCGCTGTCCAAGCAGCAGTTTTTACTGTCAATAACCTTACAGATGCAGTGGACATAACGCCGGGAGACGGGGTCTGCGAGGCCACGCTGGCTACTGCCGACTGCACCCTGCGTGCGGCGGTGATGGAGGCCAATGCGCTGGCCGGTGCCGACACGATTTCCGTGCCGGCGGGCACGATCACCCTGACGCTTGCTGGCGTGGACGAGCGCTGCGATGGTGCCGTGCCCTGTACGGGGACAGGTACACTTGCAGACCCCTACGTACCGGTGGTCACGGCGGATGCCAGTATGGGCGACCTTGATATCACCGGTGACGTGACCATCACGGGTGCCGGTGTGGACCAGACTCTAATCGAGTGGGCCGCGGCGGCACCCGATGCCGACCCGCTGACCGGCGATCGCATCTTTCACGTCCAGACAACCACCGCGACGGGTGCCATCAACAGTGTGGTGATCCAGGACCTGGCGATCAGGAACGGCGAGGTAGGCCTAATTCCCACGGACGCAACCTCCCTGGCGGCCACGGGCCCCAATGCCTATGACATCAATGTAGTCAACGCGAACCCGGGCAGCGTGGACATCTGGCAGTTCCGCCGCATGGGCGGTGCCATTGGCCTGGGTGCGTCCAATGCCGTGGTGGAGTATGTGGAATCCGTGCACGGCTCTGGCGGTGGTGCGGGGGGTGGCATTGGCGGTGGTGGTTCCGACAATGGCGGACCGTTCCCCGGCGGCAAGCCCGGCGAAGATGACACCGTGGGCATTACCAACGTGACGCTGAACCGGGTGGCCGTCGTCGCCAGCTGGGCCGGCGCGGACGGTGGCGGCCTCTACAGTGCCGTGCCGGCGACCGTCACCGAGTCCATTGTCAGCGGCAATACCAGCAATGCCAACGGCGGCGGTATCTACAACGACGCCATACTGACCATGACCAATACCACGGTCGGCATGCTATTCGATGCCGCGGCCCCCATCGAGCTGACCAATCCCAACGTGGCGGAGAACGGCGGTGGTCTGTTCGATACCGGTTCGCACACCACCACCATCGCCGGCAGTGCCATCAATGGCAACAACGCCATCGGCGGCGGTGGTATCGCCGGGCGCGCGGGTGTCACCATCGACCTGGACAACAGCACGGTGAGCACCAACCAGGCGACCGATGTCGGCGGTGGTATCACCACCAACGGCACGGTAAACCTGCGCAATGTCACGGTGGTGGATAATGTCGCGACCACTGATGCCCCTGGCGGTGGTGCCGGTCTGAACGCCTTCGGTGCCGGTATCTTCAATTTCACCAATACAGTCTTGCAGAACAATCAGAAGGTGCCGGTTCTGCCGGCTCTGCCGGTGCTCGTCAACTGCGGCTGCAGCGGTGGTGGCGCCTGTAATCCGAATATCATGGTCTCGGGCGGTTCCAACATCGAGGACGGTAACGATTGCGACATGGATCCGGCGGTACTCCAGGACCAGATCACTACCGATGCCCTGCTGGGCCTGCTGCAGGACAACGGTGGCCTGACCGAAACTCACGCCATCGGTGGCGGCAGCCCGGCTATCGAGGCGGGTGACGATGCAGTCTGCCAGACGCTGGTCGGGCTGTATGGCAATGTCGATCAGCGCGGCGTGGGCTTCCCGCGCCGGAATGATGGCAACGGTGATGGCGTCGTAATCTGCGATGTCGGCGCCGTGGAAGCACCCGCGGTCGGTGGTGGCGGAGGTGGCGGAGGCGGCGGAGGTGGTTGCAGTGTCACCGGCATGCAGCGTGGATTCGACCCGCTGTTCCCACTGCTGCTGTTGGGTACACTGGTCTACCTTGGTTCAAGGCGGCATTGGCATACCTTGTAACCGGTCAATCACTGCAATAGTACAAACAGCCCCCTCCTTTGCGGAGGGGGTTTTGTTTGGGCGTTACAAACGGCTGTACAATACCACTGTCACGCGACCCTATGGATTTAGCGTCCTTGAGACACACCCCTGACGTGGCTTTCTGTGGCCACGTAAATCTTTTGTCCGGACACGTGTCATTACTCGTTTGGTGGCATTGTCCCGCAAGCCCGAAGTGACTCCGAATGGCCATAGGTACAGATTCCCCTATCTATTTTATTCTTTGCTATTGCAACCTGGAAACCAGTATCGGTGGAGTTTTCTGAAATCGGGGAACGTCAACTCATGGCGTGCGCCCTGTACTCCACGGAATTCTTGTACAGGATTCCGCTAATCGGCAGGAGTCGACCCAAGAAACGAAGTACAACAATACTGGTCGGAATGACTCCTATTTCTCGTGGTTCCCTGGTCTCGTTCTTCATCCCGATTGTCTTCGGGTTTGACTGGTTCTTTGTGTTCGCGACCGTAATATTCTGGGCGACAGCGATTGCCACATATCTGTTTTTCCGAAATCCACCCGGCATTGCTGTCGGCAATTAAGCCGGACAATGGAACAGACTTGGTACCCGTTCATGCTGTAGCCAGCCGGTATGATTTGCTCATATCGCAATCTTGCAAAGATGTAAGATGTGTTTTGGCCGGGATAAGATCTAGAGGCTGTGGCTGTATCAGTAATTGCTAAACAGCGAGAGTCGACCCCAGTCGGAAGTTCTGTATATCTTCCTGGATGACCTGAGTGCACCGTCGTTGTGCATTCAGGGACAGACCGCTACTATCTGGAAGTACATCGTACGGATGTATCAGCCGAAGCAGGCAAATATAGACGGGTCGTGGAGATTTCCAAAGGGAGAGCCGGTAAAGTGAGGGGCTAAGTTCGCCTATGAGCGTGGACATGAGTGGATAACCCCCGCCGTGAGCCGGAAAACAAAACAAAAGTAGAAAACATTGAAGACAATGAAAATAGAAATGCTGATGGCTGTCCTTATGGCGGTAACTGTGGTGGGGCCTCCCTGAGGAAACAATCCCTGCGGAACCCAAGGTGCTTGCCGACCGCGCCAGCGCCAGATTCAATGCGGGTGATCTTGTCGTTAGCTGATGACTCAGAAATTTTGAAGGGAGATAGAAATGAGGACACCGTATAAAACCTTCTGGATGGCAGCGGCCCTGTTGGCCAGTTCGGCTGGGGTGGTAGCGGCACAGGAGACGCTCGATCGCACAATGCTGCCGATTGCAGAGCCGAAGCCACCGACTTACAAAGAGCTCGACGCACGCAATGCCAAGGCTCCGGCACGCTTTGAGGTCAAGGCGCCCGAGGGAGCTCCCAACGTTGTGATCGTGCTGATCGACGATATCGGCTTCGGTGGCCCCAGCACATTCGGCGGCCCCATCCAGACGCCAACGCTGGATTCACTGGCCAATGCAGGCTTGCGCTTCAACAACTTTCACACGACCGCGCTGTGCTCGCCGACGCGCAACGCTCTGAAGACCGGCCGCAACCATCACACCACCAACACCGGCTCGATCATGGAGACCGCGACGGCCTTCCCCGGCAACACCGGGCAGATTCCGAACAGCGTTGCCCCTTTGGCAGAAATGCTGCGCCTCAACGGCTACAGCACCGGAGCCTTCGGCAAGTGGCACGAAACCGCCGCCTGGGAGACCAGTGTGTCCGGGCCCGTATGACCGCTGGCCCACGCATCAGGGTTTCGACAAGTTCTACGGGTTCATCGGGGGTGAGACCGACCAGTGGTATCCGCTCGTCTACGACGGCGTGACCAAGGTCGATCCACCGAAAACCGAGGGCTATCACTTCACGGTCGACATGACCAACCAGGCGATCAACTGGGTGAAAGCCCAGCAGTCGATGACGCCGGACAAACCGTTCTTCGTCTACTACGCCACCGGCGCCGTCCATGCACCGCACCATGTTCCCAAAGAATGGGCTGACAAGTACAAGGGGCAGTTCGACAAGGGCTGGGACCAGGTTCGGCTGGAGACCATCGAGCGACAGAAGAAGCTGGGCGTGATCCCAGCCAATACCCAGTTGGCTCCCAAGCCGGAGGACATCAAGGATTGGGACAAGTTGCCTGCGGAGCAGCGACGTCTCTTCGCACGCCAGGCCGAAGTGTTCGCCGGATTCATGGCACAGACCGATTACGAGGTCGGACGACTCGTGCAAGCGCTGAAAGACATCAACGAGATGGACAACACGCTGTTCATCTATATCGCTGGCGACAACGGAACCAGTGCCGAAGGTGGCTTTGTCGGCATGTACAACGAAATGACCTACTTCAACGGCGTTACCGAGAAGGTCGAGGATCTTATCCCGCTGATCGACAAGTGGGGCGGACCGGAGACCTTCCCGCATATGGCCGCCGGCTGGGCGGTGGCCTTCGACTCGCCTTTCTCCTGGACCAAGCAGGTGGCTTCCGACTTCGGTGGCACCCGCAACGGTGCGGTCATTCATTGGCCCAAGGGTATCAAGGCCAAGGGCGAAATCCGCAGCCAGTTCTCGCACGTGATCGATGTTGCCCCCACCATTCTGGAAGCTGCCGGACTGCCAGAGCCCAAGAGTGTGAACGGCACGCCGCAGACACCCATCGAGGGCACCAGCATGCTCTATACCTTCGACGATGCCGAACGCCGCGGAACGACACACCACGCAATACTTCGAGATGTTCGGCAATCGCGCGATCTATCACGATGGCTGGCTTGCCCGCACCATTCACCGCGCGCCCTGGCAAACAGTTAACCTGCCGCCCCTGAAGACCGACGTCTGGGATCTTTATGACGTGAAGAGCGATTTCAGCCTCACCAAGAACCTGGCCGCTGAACAACCCGGCAAACTGAAGGATCTGCAGGCCCTGTTCATGAAGGAGGCCGAGAAGTACCACGTGCTGCCGATTGACGATCGGACGATCGAGCGCACGAACCCGGCGCTCGCCGGCCGGCCCGATGTGCTCGGCGACCGAACCTCGCTCACCCTCTACGAGGGAATGCAGGGCATGCTGGAAAACACCTTCATGAACATCAAGAACCAATCCAGCAAGATCACCGCCGAACTCGAGATTCCGGAAGGCGGTGCCAATGGCGCGATCCTGTCCCAGGGTGGGCGCTTTGGCGGCTGGTCGCTCTACATGAAGGACGGCAAACCCGCTTACGTCTACAACTTCCTGGGGCTGGAGCGCTACACCATCGCAGCACCCAAGGCATTGCCGGCCGGCCCGGCAACGGTCACGCTCGATTTCGACTATGACGGTGGCGGGATCGGCAAGGGCGGCAAGGCAACTCTGCAAGTAAACGGTAAACCCGTTGCAGAGGGGCGTGTAGAAAAAACTCAGCCCAACATCTTCTCTGCGGACGAGACGGCGGACGTCGGCCTCGATAATCAGACTCCGGTCGCCGAGGGCATCGGTATCGGTGCGGAGACGCGGTTTACCGGAAAGATCAATCAGATCACTCTCGAAGTGAAACCTGCGGAATAGGGATATTTGACGCCACTTCAGCTAACAACCGGTTGCAGCGGACGGCGCTAAGCGCCGCCGCTTAACCGGGACGATTGAAGCAGGTTGAATGAGTACAGATCACAAGCTACACATGAACGTCTGCTTTCAGTATTAACGGACCTTCAGATCAGTAACCGGGAAGGTCAGAAGTTGGCGTGCGCCGTTTCACGAAGTACGGCAGTAAATTAATAGGGAATAACGAGGGGCAAGAGAATCTCTGTTTGGCTCCGAAAACCGTTCGTTCCTTAACGAGCCCGGCAGCTGATGCTGCTGCACTGGCACTGGCTTCCCTCCTGTGCGGGAATGACAGCCATTCAGTCTGTGTTTTTCCAGATCCTCGAGGCAATTTTTACTTCACGCCCCGGCCTCCTGGCACGAGATATTGTTCTATCTGATTTCTCTGCGTCTCAGCGCGAGTTCCCTTTCGTGATTTTACTACCGTCTATAAAAAATCCTCGATGAACCAGGCCGCGAAGGCGTGCCGGCCGCTGACGCCGGCCTTGCGATAGATACCGGAGGCCTGGGCGCGCACGGTTTTCTCCTGTGTCTCGCGCAGGGCGGCGATTTCCTTGAAGCTCAGGCCTTTCAGCAGCAGCAGGCCGACCGCCTGCTCGCTGTCGGTAAGGTCCCAGTCCCGGAACTGGGTCTGTATAAGGCCGCCAAGTTGCCGGCGCGCCTCGACCACCGCCGGTGGCGGTGTGCTGGCCGGCAGGATGCGCTGTGCGACTTCCTGGCGGAGTTGCTCGAGTTCAAGGCGTTGCCGGCGCAGGTCGAGCAACAGCCAGGCCATGAGCGCGGTCGAAATCACGATGACGGCGGCTTCTTCCAGCAGGTGCAGGACCGGGGCGCCGTGCCGGTAGTCGGTGCTGAAGTCATACAGGTTGCCGAGAATGATCACCGACAGCAGGGCGATGAGCAGGGTTTCCTTCAGGTAGATCATGCCGTATACCGTAGGTGGTTGATTCATGGTGTGTCACGCATGAGGCAAATGCCCCACGGCAGGCCACCTTGCGGCGTCTGCCTGATGCGTCGTGGACGGTTGTGCAGCACACTGTCAGCCCGTTTCATGAATTATACGGAGTTAAGTCATGACTGGTAATCAGGTTCGGGTCTGGGATCCGCTGGTACGCCTGTTCCACTGGACGCTGGTGGCCGCATTCATCATTGCCTATGTCACCGGCGAGGAGGATAGCCTGGTGCATATCTATGCCGGCTATTACATCATCGGCCTGCTGGCATTCCGGATCCTGTGGGGATTTGTGGGCACCCGCTATGCCCGCTTCAGCAATTTTCTCTACTCGCCGCGTCGCACCGTGCAGTACCTCAAGGGCATGTTCTCCGGGACGCCGGAACCGTTTACCGGCCACAACCCGGCGGGCGGCTGGATGATCGTCATGCTGCTGGTGTCCCTGGTGCTTACCAGCTATACCGGTTTGAAGGTCTACGGACTCGAGGGACATGGCCCGCTGGCCGCAGGCGGCGTTGAAGTCACGTTAGTGGCGCCGGCGCATGCCGACGATGAGCATGGCGAGGACGAGGCGCATGAAGGCCACGGCGACGGCGAGGCATGGGGAGAAGAGTTCTGGGAAGAGCTCCACGAGTTCTTTTCCAACCTTACCGTGCTGCTGGTGGTTATCCATGTGGCCGGTGTCATCGTAGCCAGCCGGGTACACGGCGAAAATCTGGTTCGGGCCATGATCACCGGGAAGAAGCGGGGGCACTGAGCGGCACGTCAATACCCGGTGTGACCAGGTGGCTGGTCAGCGCGATGCTGTCATTTCCAGCGGAGGGCGGATGATGTCCCGTTTGCGAAACCGGAACGGTTCACCCAGGCCGCGAATGATCGGCGGATCTCGTGCGTAGATGTCGCGGCTGAACAGGACTGTTCCATCGTCGTCCACCGATACCGTCCAGTACATCAGCAGGATCGTCACGGGTTGCTCCAGGCTGACGGTGCGTGTCTGCAGCGAATCGATGGCCTGGACGAGGCGGCCGTGATTCCAGCCTGCATTGCCCTGCAACAACAGTTCCGCGAGTTCGTAGGGATGCTCGATGCGGATGCAGCCGGAGCTGAGGGCGCGCTCCGGTTTCGCGAACAGCGACTTGCTGGGTGTGTCGTGCAGGTAGACCGAATGCCCGTTGGGGAACATGAACTTGATGCGGCCGAGCGCATTTTTCGGTCCGGGTTTTTGCCGGATCAGCCATGGGAAACTGTGGCCGGTATAGCGGTGCCAGTCGATGTTGCGTGCATCGACCGGGTTGCCCTGATAATCGATGACCTGCATGTCCTTTTCTGCCAGGTGGTTCGGGTTCTTGCGCAGTTCCGGAAGCAGGTCTTCGTCCAGCACGGTCGGCGGTACCGTCCAGGTCGGGTTGAGATCAAGGTAGGTCAGCGTGGATCGGAATACCGGCGACATGCGGTAGGGTTGACCAACCACGGCGCGTGTTTCCCATGCGACCTCGCCGTTCCTGAACAGGCGCACATTGAAGCCCGCGATGTCCACCATGATGTAGGTTTCCGGCAGGTCACGCAGCATCCAGCGGGCGCGCTCGAGATTGGCACGTATCTGTGCAATGCGTGCTTCAACCGGTACGTTCAGCTCCGCGAGGGTTTTCTGTCCCGCGATACCATCGACCTCCAGACCGTGGCGGTGCTGGAAATGCTTCACTCCGGCCTCGACCGCATCGTCATAGGTCGGCAGTAACATGTCCTGGGTGGCAAGATCATGCGTGGCGACCAGTCGTGCCCGCAGTGCCAGCACGCGTTCGTCCGACATGCCGGTCTTCAGTGCCGGCCCGTCCGGTACCGCTTGCCAGCCACCGAGCTGCTGGTAGCGGCGATAGCTTGCCAGTGCCTGCTTCAGGCGCTGATAAACGGGGGATTGTGGCAGCAGCGATTGCAGCAGCTCGGCGACACGGCCGTGCTCGATAGCATTGTCCTGCTGCAGCAACGTGTCGAGGTCCTCGAGGTAGCGGGTCATGTTCCAGTTGGAATCGAGTTCCTCCGGATCGACCTTGCCGAAGGACAGGTGATAACCGAGCCTGATCAGGCTGTCGGTAAGCAGCAGATCGAGATTGGCGGTGCGTACCGGGTTGGCATCACCGGTTTCGTTGTTGCGCTCCAGCAGCAGCTTGAGGGTGGCGAGGTTGTAATCTGCGGGATCGAGCCCGTCCTGATCGACGTGTTCGATGGCGCTGATCATTTGCTGCACGGATGCCGGGTTGGACCATGCCGGGGCGTAGTCACGTTTTGCATACAGTGCCGGCAACACAATAGCCGAGGCGATGGGGGTCTGATCGATGCTGACGTCGATGCCACCGCGAATGTCAGCAACACGTGCGTAAATAGTGTCGCTGACTTGCGAATCGGGTAGTGCCGGTCCGGACAGCAGCAACAGGGCTGCCAGCGATGGTAGCAGTCGGCCGTAGTGGCCGGTGAGAGGGCGGATCGTGCTGCTTGTCATGCCGGGTTACCACTCTGTCGCCCCGTGTCCTTGTATTCCAGATCAGGACAGGGAAGATCAGCCATGCCTTGTTATTAAAGTTTCTGTACCTTTTTTACCTGTTCCGCGCCGTAATGTACAGCGGCAATTACCAAAAATGCGGGTCGGGTATGCAGGTAACTAATTGATATTGTTGCTAAAGCCGCTTGCCGGCCAGTGTCGGCACCTTGTCGCTGCGTGTCTCGAGCTTCAGGTAGCTGATCAGCCGCACACTGCCCTCGGCGTGCAGGGTTTCGTGGACATGCTGCACGGCGGCGAGGATGTCACCCAGCTCGCCCTCGATGTCGGTGCCCGCGGCATGGGTTTCCAGGATGAAGTTGTATTGCTGGAGCAGGCCAATGATGCGCGTGACCTCCGCGCGCACCGAGACCCCTGTACCCAGTGGAATGACCTGTAATTCGGCGGTAGCTTTCATGGTGCTGAACTCACGTTATTGGACAGGGTCGACACAGTGTAGCGGCAAACAGCTGGGTGTACTACGTGTTACTTGGCATCAACCGGTTGCAGGCGGCAGCGCCCTGAGACAGTCGCCATGTCGGTCGGCGCTGCAGTCATTCAGCAATGGTGCGGGCGGACGTTTTTCCCTAAACTAGGCGCAGTTTTCCTGCGGGTACTGTCAGCCATGAAAATCACCTCATTATCCGGCGTTCTGGCCATTACCCTGGCGGTTTCCGGTTGTGCTTCCAGTCTCGTGTACGATTCCGGACGTAACTGGAAACAGCGCGAATGCTACAAGATCGCCGACAGCGCTGAGCAGCAGCGCTGCCTGGACTCCACGGCCCAGACCTATTATGAATACAGGCACACGCTGGCGCAGGAGCAGGGTAAATAAGTGCGATGCCGGAGATCTATCTATCATGTCGCGACTGAGTCCATGGCGCACTGCCGCACCAGGTGGGGTGTTTTCCTGTTGAGTCTGAAAGACGCTATCGAAACCGGCACGGGCCGGCTGTTCCCGCACGACATCCATATCGATCACAGCGAATAGTCGGCATGCTGATCCTTGCCGGAGGAATCATTGTTGCCTCACTGCCCGTATTAAACGCTCTGATTGGCGCTCGCAGACTCAGCCATGTGCTGACGATGGCAGGCGACAGTTTTTTTCCGGGCGCGTGGCATTGTCGGAGACCTCGATGATTGTGCTGGTAACCGATTTCGGTCTGGACGGGCCGTATACCGGCCAGGTGCAGGCTGTGCTGCATCAGCAGGCGCCCGGGATGCCGGTCATCAGCCTGTTTGCTGACCTCGCGGCGTTTGATATTCAGGGTGCGGCCTACCTGTTGCCAGCCTATACGCTGGGCTTTGCGCCGGGCACGGTGTTCCTGTGCGTGGTCGACCCGGGAGTTGGCAGCCAGCGCCCGGGTGTGGTGCTACGGGCCGACGGACGCTGGTTTGTCGGACCGAACGAAGGCCTGTTCGCCATCCTGGCGCGACGAGTCGGGAAAATCGAATGCTGGCAGATGCCGGCAGCGGAACAAGCCTCGGCGACCTTTCATGCGCGCGACGTGTTTGCCCCGGCCGCCGCACGACTGGCGCGCGGTGGCCGCGAGACCGGGCAGAGCGTGTCAGTCGAGACCCTGCTGAAGCCGGACTGGCCGGATGATCTGTTTCGGGTGGTGTATATCGACCGCTACGGTAATGCCATTACCGGGGTGCGGGCCTCGGTCATGCCGGATCATGCGCTGCTGCGCACCGGCGAGTACCTGCTGCCGCGGGCGCGCACCTTTGCCGATGTCACCGTCGGCGCCCCGTTCTGGTACGGGAATGCCAACGGCCTGGTAGAGATCGCCGTGAATCAGGGTCGCGCAGACCGGGAGCTGGGACTGCGGGTGGGAACACTGTTCAGGAAGTGATTTTCTCTGTCTTCATGCGTTTGGCCGTTTGCTTCATGGCGGTTGCCGGCCGGGTCTGGCGCCGGTACTGATCCAGTGTCTGCCTGAGGTAGTGTCCGGTGTAGGAGTCGGGGTGCCCGGCGACCGCTTCGGGAGAGCCGGTGGTGACCACGGTGCCTCCGCCAATGCCGCCTTCCGGTCCCATGTCGATAATCCAGTCGGCGGTCTTGATGACGTCCAGGTTGTGCTCGATGACGATGATGGTGTTGCCGTGATCGCGCAGCCGGTGCAGTACCTGCAGGAGCTGGGCAATGTCATGGAAGTGCAGGCCGGTGGTCGGTTCGTCCAGGATGTACAGCGTCTTGCCGGTGTCGCGCTTGGACAGTTCGCGCGCCAGCTTGATGCGCTGCGCCTCGCCGCCGGACAGGGTGGTGGCGTTCTGACCCAGCGTGAGATAGGACAGCCCGACATCCATCAGTGTTTGCAGTTTGCGCGCGACCACCGGGATGGCGCTGAAGAAGGGCACTGCATCTTCCACGGTCAGTTCCAGTACCTCGTGAATGGTCTTGCCCTTGTAGCGCACATCCAGCGTTTCACGGTTGTAGCGTTTGCCCTTGCACACGTCGCAGGGTACGTAGATATCCGGCAGAAAATGCATCTCGACCTTGATGACACCGTCACCCTGGCAGGCCTCGCAGCGGCCTCCCTTGACGTTGAAACTGAAGCGGCCGGGTTTGTAGCCACGCGAGCGTGCTTCCTGGGTGGCGGCGAACAGTTCGCGAATCGGCGTGAACAGGCCGGTGTAGGTGGCGGGGTTGGAGCGCGGGGTGCGGCCAATCGGGCTCTGGTCGATATCGACGATCTTGTCGAAGTGTTCGAGGCCCTCGATCGCCGTGCAGGGCGCGGATGCCTCGGAGGCGCGGTTCAGCACCTGGGCGGCGCGCCGGTACAGGGTGTCATTGATCAGCGTGGACTTGCCGGAACCGGATACGCCGGTGACACAGGTCATCAGGCCAACCGGGATATCCACGGTGACCGATTTCAGGTTGTTGCCGGTGGCGCCTCGAATGGTCAGCACGCGATCCGGATCGTACACCGACAGGTGTTCCGGTATGCCGATGGTTGCCCGGCCGGACAGGTACTGGCCGGTGAGTGACTGTGCGTCGGCCATGATCTGCGCCGGCGTACCCTGTGACACGATGCGTCCGCCATGCACACCGGCACCCGGTCCAACATCCACAACATAGTCACCGGCGCGGATCGCCTCCTCGTCGTGCTCGATAACGATTACGGTATTGCCGAGATCACGCAGGTGGGTCAGGGTGGCGAGCAGGCGCTGGTTGTCGCGCTGGTGCAGTCCGATCGATGGTTCGTCCAGTACATACATGACCCCGACCAGGCCGGCACCGATCTGGCTGGCAAGCCGGATGCGCTGTGCCTCGCCACCGGACAGGGTCTCGGCGCTGCGCTCCAGGGACAGGTAGTCGAGCCCGACGTTGACCAGGAACTCGAGGCGCTGGTTGATCTCCTTGAGTATCTTGCCGGCGATCTCGCCGCGCCGTCCCTCGAGTTGCAGGGTGCTGAACAGTTCGCGGCTGCCACCGACTGGCAGGGCGGTGACTTCGGGCAGGGTGCGACCCGCCACGGTGACATGGCGTGCGGCCAGGTTCAGGCGTGCCCCGCCGCAGTCCGGGCAGGCCTGGTGGCTGAGGTAGCGCGCCAGTTCCTCGCGCACCGTGTTGGATTCGGTTTCATGGTAGCGGCGTTTCATGTTCGGGATAATGCCTTCGAACGGGTGGCTGCGCTCCACCATGCCGCGGCGTTCGTTCAGGTAGCGGAACCGGATCACCTCGCCCTTGCTGCCATGCAGGATGATGTTCCGGATGCGTTCCGGCAGTTCCTCGAACGGTGTCTCTGTATCGAAGTCGTAATGGGTGGCCAGCGCGGTGATGAGCTGGGAATAGTAGGCATTGCGGCGGTCCCAGCCGCGCACGGCGCCGCCGGCCAGGCTGAGTTCGGGATGGCCGACCACGCGGCCTGGATCAAAGAACTGGCGTACCCCGAGTCCGTCGCAGGCCGGGCAGGCGCCGGCCGGATTGTTGAATGAGAACAGTCGCGGTTCCAGTTCGCTGATGGAGTAGCCGCACTGCGGGCAGGCGAACTTGGCCGAAAACAGCAGTTCCTCCGTACCGGCATTGTCCATCCACGCGACGCGTGCCAGTCCATCTGACAGGTTGAGTGCGGTCTCGAAAGATTCGGCCAGGCGCTGCTGCAGGTCCGGTCGTACCTTGAAGCGATCCACAACTGCCTCGATAACATGCTTGCGGCGCAGGTCGAGTTTCGGTGGTTGATCGAGTTCGACAATCTCGCCATCGATGCGTGCGCGGATGTAACCCTGCGCGCGCAGTTCTTCCAGTACCTGTACATGTTCGCCCTTGCGTGATTCAACCACCGGTGCCAGCAGCATCAGCCGACTGCCTTCCGGCAGCGACAGCACGTGATCGACCATCTGGCTGATGGTTTGCGCCTCCAGCACCGTGCCGTGTTCCGGGCAGTGCGGTGTGCCGACGCGTGCATACAGCAGGCGCAGGTAATCGTAGATCTCGGTGATGGTGCCGACTGTTGAGCGCGGGTTATGCGAGGTCGATTTCTGCTCGATGGAAATGGCCGGCGACAGGCCCTCGATATGGTCGACATCCGGCTTTTCCATCATGGAGAGGAACTGGCGGGCATAGGCCGACAGCGACTCCACATAACGGCGCTGTCCCTCGGCATAAATCGTGTCGAAGGCAAGTGACGACTTGCCTGAACCGGACAGGCCGGTGACGATGATCAACTTGTCCCGTGGCAGGTCCAGGTCGATGTTTTTCAGGTTGTGGGTGCGTGCCCCGCGGATCTGTATGGTATCCATGTATTGCTACGTCTGGCCGGCCAACCTGTTAATATACGGCGTTTTCGTGTCCACGGCCAAAAGGATTGCGGATTGTGAATCGGGCGGAGGCTAGCGGTGCCGGCATGAGCCGGGATGAGTGGCGGGCGGCGCTGTCACTGTCGGGCGTTTATGCCCTGCGTATGCTTGGTTTTTTCATGATCCTGCCGGTATTCGCGCTGTATGCAGCCGATCTGGAGGGCGTTACCCCGGCGCTGACCGGGCTGGCCATCGGCATCTATGGCGTGACCCAGGCACTGTTGCAGATTCCGGCCGGCCTGCTGTCCGACCGCATCGGCCGCAAACCGGTCATCATCGGCGGGTTGCTGATATTCGCCGCCGGCAGCGTGGTCGCGGCGCTGGCAGATTCCATTTTCATAGTCATCCTGGGCCGTGCCCTCCAGGGTGCCGGTGCGATCGCGGCGGCGATTATGGCGCTGACCGCCGACCTCACCCGTGAGGAGCACCGCATCAAGGCCATGGCACTGATCGGCATGAGCATCGGCATCTCGTTTGCAGCGGCGCTGGTAATTGGCCCGGTGCTGAATCACTGGATCGGCGTGCCGGGCATCTTCGCCCTCACTGCCGTGCTGGCGCTGGGCGGGGTGCTGGTGGTGGCCTTTGTGGTGCCGCGGCCGCTGTCATTGCGCATCCATCGCGAGTCAGAGGCGATTCCGGCACAGTTCGGTCGCGTGCTGCGGCATGGCCAGTTACTGCGACTGGATTTCGGCATACTGATACTGCACGCCATCATGACTGCGAGCTTCGTGGTGATGCCGCTGCTGCTGAGGGACGAGGCCGGCGTGGCTGCGGTCAGTCACTGGAAGGTCTATCTGCCGGTACTGGTCTGTTCGGTTGCGGTTATGGTGCCGTTCATCATTCTGGCGGAGCGCAAGGGGTACATCAAACCGGTGTTTCTCGGTGCGATTGCGTTGCTGATTCTGGTGCAACTGGGTCTGTACAGCGTACCGGCCACGCTGGTCAGCAGCGTGGCACTGCTGCTCGGTTTTTTCACCGCGTTCAACCTGCTCGAGGCCATGCTGCCCTCGCTGGTGTCACGTTCAGCGCCTGCCGACTGCCGCGGCACGGCCATGGGCTTCTATTCCAGTATGCAGTTTTTCGGTGCTTTCGTGGGTGGGTCGCTGGGTGGCTGGCTGCATGGCCAGTTCGGTCTGCACAGTATCTTTATATGCTCCGCGGCGGGCGCACTGGTATGGCTGGGACTGGCCAGCTCCATGGTGCCGCCGCCGAAGTTGGCCACCATTATCCACCCGGTGCGTGTCACGACGCCGGATGAAGTGGCAACCCTGTCCCGGCAACTGGCCGAACTGGCGGGTGTGACCGAGGTTGTGGTGGTGGCGGAGGAAGGCGTGGCTTATATGAAAGTCGACAAGCGGCTGTTTGATGATGCCAGCCTGCCACGGGTCTGACAGGAAATGTCGGTGATCTCCACGCGTTTTTCCCGGTATTAAGGGCAGCGGCTTTGGCTTAGAATAACGCATCAACCCGTCTGCACAGGCCCGGCAGGGGGCAATGCAAGCATAACGCTGGAGAACAGGAGAACATCATGGCGCGAGGCATTAACAAGGTGATTCTGGTAGGGAATCTGGGTAAGGATCCGGAAATGCGCTACATGCCGAACGGCAACGCAGTCGCCAACATTACCCTTGCCACCACGGAGTCCTGGAAGGACAAACAGACTGGCGAGGCGCAGGAAAAGACCGAATGGCATCGCGTGGTGCTGTTCCGGCGACTTGGCGAGATTGCCGGTGAGTATCTCAAGAAGGGTTCGCAGGTTTATATCGAGGGTAAGTTGCAAACACGCAAGTGGCAGGACAGTTCCGGCAACGACCGCTATACCACTGAAATCGTTGCCAATGAAATGCAGATGCTGGGTGGCCGGGGGGGTGGCGGCAGCGCCGGATTTTCCTCCAGTGACAGCACTGAGTCCCGCGCGCCCGCTGTCGCGGAAGGCCCCGCCGATTTCGATGACGATATTCCGTTCTAGACACCGTCGATATCCGTTACCCAATAAAAAAGCCTGCATTTGCAGGCTTTTTTATTGGGTAACGGCTGGATGAGTGCCGCCGCATGGCGGTTAACAATCCCACCATTTAGTTAAGAAAGCCACTCACAGACCCAATATAGTGGGTTTGAACAGGCGTATAATCTCCACCAGGCGGTCACTGCCAGTCTGCGCACGGCACGAAAAGCCGGAAAAACGGGTCAAGCTGCCAATCTACTCAAGGTATTTTTGGCAACCTTTTGATTTCTATTTATATGTCCTCAGCGACGGCGGTGATTTCGAAAATCTGACCTAAGTTACTGTCCGGGTGGATATTTTTTTTAGATTTTTCTTGACGAAGTAAACCCCGCTCCCTATAGTGTCGAAAAGTGGGATCCAGTGGTTATTTCTGGGTTTCAAGGGAGCAAAAGGGGGCAGTTTTGTTCATTGGTGGCAGCACGGTCAATCTGGATGCTAAAGGCCGCCTGGCGCTGCCAACGCGCTACCGTGACAGCCTGATGGAGCGTTGTGGCGGTCACGTGGTGATGACCATGCACAGTGACCGCGCCCTGCTGCTGTTTCCCCGCCCCGACTGGGACGATCTCGAGCGCAAGATCGTGCGCCTGCCTAACCAGGACAAACTCACGCGCGAACTGCAACTCATGCTGTTCGGCAATGCCGCTGAGCTTGAGGTGGATAAAAACGGCCGCGTGCTGATACCGCCGCACTTGCGCAAGCTTGCCGGTCTCGATAAACGCGTGATGTTTCTCGGTATGGGCAACAAGTTCGAGATCTGGAATGAAGAGGTCTGGGAGAAGAAGTGCGGCGACTGGACGTCCGGCAGCGGTGACGGTACCGATTTGCCGGATGCCCTGCGTGAACTGACGATCTGATCATCGGTGGGGCTGACGTATACACACCAGCCGGTACTGCTTGCGGAAGTGCTGGACGGACTGGCAATACAGGCGGATGGCGTGTACGTGGACGGAACGTTTGGTCGGGGCGGTCATGCCGCCGCCATGCTCGAAAGGCTCGGACCGGCTGGTCGATTGCTCGCCATGGACAAGGATCCCGAGGCGGTGCGGTCAGCAAGTATGCAGTTTGAAAATGATCCTCGTTTTGAAATTGTGCAGGGTGCATTCACGATGCTGAGCGAGCTGATGGCGCAGCGAAAACTGACGGGTCGGGTCAATGGTCTGTTGCTGGATCTCGGCGTTTCCTCGCCCCAACTCGACGACGCTGCGCGCGGTTTCAGCTTTTCCGAGGACGGTCCGCTTGATATGCGCATGGATCCTGCCACGGGCATGAGTGCGGCGCAGTGGCTGGCACAGGCGAGTGCGCGCGAGATCGGCGAGGTACTGCGCACGCTGGGCGAGGAACGTTATGCAGGCCGGATCGCGCGCGCTATCGTCAATGCACGCATTGCAACGCCGTTGCTGACAACACGTCAACTCGCCGGGCTGATTGCCGCAACGGTTCCTGCGCGCGAGCAGAACAAGCATCCCGCCACGCGCAGTTTTCTGGCGATTCGTATTTTCATCAACCACGAGCTTGATGATCTGCGTGCCGTGCTGGAGCAGGTTCCGGACGTGCTGGCGCCGGGCGGGCGGCTGGCCGTGATCGGTTTTCACTCGCTGGAAGACCGCATTGTCAAACGCTTTATTCGGGACGAGTTCCGCGGTGAGCCGCCGCCAAGGGAATTTCCGCTGGCCGGAATGGATTACGCGCCACGTATGAAACCTGTCGGCAAGGCAATTCGCGCCGGTGCGGATGAGCTGCAGCGCAACCCGCGTGCGCGCAGTGCCGTGCTGAGAGTTGCGGAGCGTTTGCAATGAGCCGGCAGCCGGGTGCCGTGCTGATTCTGCTGCTTCTGGTGGTCACGTCAGCGGTCGCCGTCGTTTATACCAAGCACCAGGGGCGCAAGTTGTTCATCGAATTGTCGGCGCTGGACAAGGAGCGCGACAACATGGAGATCGAGTGGGGGCAGCTGCAGCTGGAGCAGGGCATGCTGACCACGCAGGGCAAGATCGAGAAGGTGGCGCGGGACCGGCTTGGCATGGCGAGTCTGGGCGCTGACGCAATGGTGATTGTGAAGCCATGAGCCATTCACGCATGAACACACTGTATTCCGGGCGGCGGGTTTTCCTGATGCTGTGTATGGGCCTGGCGGCCGCCGTGCTGGTCTGGCGTGCTGTCTGTCTGCAGGTGCTGGACAAGGATTTTCTGCTCAACCAGGGGCAGGCGCGGCATCTGCGTATCGTGACCCTGCCGGCGCATCGCGGCATCATCCAGGACCGCAACGGAGAGCCACTTGCGATCAGTACGCCGGTGGAGTCGGTATGGGTGAATCCGCAGGAGCTGGGTAACGAGCAGCAGCGTATTCCCGAGCTGACCGGTCTGCTGGAACTGCAAAAGTCCAGTGTGCAGCGCCTGCTGGCGAGCCGTGCGGACCGTGAGTTCATCTATCTGCGCCGGCATATCGATCCGGCCACGGCGGCGCAGGTCGAGGCGCTGGATATACCCGGTGTCTACCTGCAGCGTGAATACCGCCGCTACTACCCGGATGGCGAGGTTGCGGCACATGTGGTCGGCTTCACCAATGTCGACGATGTCGGTCAGGAAGGACTGGAGCTCGCCTACGAAGACTGGCTGTCGGGCGAACCCGGTGCCAAGCGCGTTATCAAGGATGGCAAGAGCCATATCGTCGAGGACGTCGAGAGTATCAGCCTGCCGCGCCCGGGCAAGGATCTGCAACTCAGTATCGACCGGCGCATCCAGTATCTCGCCTATCGCGAACTGCTCGCGATGATGCAGGAGCACAAGGCGCATGCCGCCACCGCTGTGGTGCTTGACGTGAAAAGCGGTGAAATACTGGCAATGGTCAACCAGCCATCGTTCAATCCCAACAACCGCCAGGACCTGCAAAGCAGCGACATGCGCAACCGCGCTGTTACAGATGTGTTCGAGCCGGGTTCCACCATGAAACCGTTCGTTGTCGCCACCGCACTGGCCAGCGGGCGCTACCAGCCACATACGCCGGTCAGTACCTCGCCGGGCTGGATGCGTGTGGGTGTGAACACGGTGCGTGACGTGCATGATTACGGTGAACTGGATGTGGCCGGGGTCATCCGCAAGTCCAGTAACGTGGGTATTGCCAAGATTGCACTGTCGCTTGCCGCCGAGGAAATCTGGACAGAGCTGTCGGATGCCGGATTCGGTGTGCAGACCTTCAGCGGCTTTCCCGGCGAGGCGTCCGGACTGTTGCCGCACTTCTCGGGCTGGAACGCCATCGAGACTGCCACGCTGTCATTCGGCTACGGAGTCTCGGTCACCGCGCTGCAACTCGCGCAGGCTTATGCCGTGCTGGCCAGCGACGGAATCCGGCGCTCCATCACCTTTCTGCACGATGTGCGCGTCGCCGAGGAGCGCCGCATTATGCCGGCTGCGATTGCGCGTGAAGTCCGCGCCATGCTGGAGCAGGCGGTTGGTCCTGAAGGTACGGCGCCGGAAGCGCGCGTGCCCGGTTATCGTGTCGCCGGCAAGACCGGGACGGTACGCAAGTCGGAGCCCGGCGGCTATTCGGACAGCAAGTATCTGTCGGTGTTCGCCGGCATGGCGCCCGCCAGTGATCCGCGCGTGGTAATGATAGTGATGGTCGACGAGCCGGGTGCCGGCAAGTACTACGGTGGCCAGGTGGCTGCGCCGGTGTTCTCGCGCGTCATGGCCGGGGCGCTGCGCCTGCTGGCTGTGCCGCCGGACGATGTGCCGCTGCTGCAGACGCGCCGTATCAATGCGGAGGAACCTGCATGATGGCGCTGAAAACAATGCAGACAGCGCACACGCTGGCTGGTCTGCTGCAGGACTTCTGCGGACCCGCGGTGCGCGCTGACATCCGGGTTACCGGGCTGGTGCTGGACAGTCGCAAGGTGCAATCGGGCGACCTGTTCCTGGCGCTGGCGGGGACGCGCACACACGGACTGCAGCATGCACGTCAGGCAATTGCACTGGGTGCCGTGGCGGTGGCATGGGAACCAGTGGAGGGCAATGCCGGGCTGGCCGAGCTGGCGGCACTGCTGCCTGCGCCGGTGGTGGCGATCCCGCGGCTGGGCCAGGTGATTGGCCTGATCGCCGATCGCTTTTACGGGCATCCGTCGCGTGGCATGTTCATGATCGGCGTGACCGGTACCGACGGCAAGACCTCGTGCAGTCATTTCATCGCCCAGGCGCTGGACAGTGCGGATCGCCGCTGCGGTCTGATCGGTACGCTGGGCTATGGCCTGTATGGAGAGCTGGACAGGGCGACGCACACCACGCCGGACGCCCTCACCATGCAGCAGCTCCTGCTTTCCATGCAGCAGCACGGTGCGCGCTGCGTCGTTTCCGAGGTTTCCTCGCACGCCATGGACCAGGGACGTGTCCGTGGCGTGCATTTTGATCTGGCCGTACTGACCAACCTGTCGCGCGACCACCTTGACTATCATGGCAATGTCGAAGCCTATGCCGAGGCCAAGCGCAAGCTGTTTCATACGGACGGCCTGCGCTATGCCGTGATCAATGCAGATGACGGTTTCGGCAGCGCATTGCTCGACGCGATCCCGCCCGGTGTTGCACCGGTTGCCTACCGGCTCGAGAACGAGCCGTTCCGTACACGCTTTCCGGCACAGTGGGTGATCGGGCGCAACCTGCAAACCGACATGCACGGTATGCAGCTGGATGTGGTCACGCCGTGGGGCAGCGGCACGCTGCGCTGCAACCTGCTCGGGCGTTTCAATGCCAGTAACCTGCTTGCGGCACTGGCCAGCCTGTGCGTGTCGGGTCTGCCCTTCGATGAGGCGCTGCGGCGTCTGGCGCAGACGCGCACCGTATCCGGTCGCATGGAGCCATGCGCCGGCGGCAGCGGCCATCCCCTGGTGGTGGTCGACTACGCGCACACCCCGGCTGCGCTCAAGGCCGCCCTGAAGTCATTGCGCGCACACTGCAGCGGCAAGCTGTGGTGCGTGTTCGGTGCCGGCGGTGATCGTGACCGCGGCAAGCGTCCGGAAATGGGTGCTGTCGCCGAATGCAACGCCGATCATCTGGTGCTTGCCGATGACAATCCGCGTACCGAGGATCCGCAACAGATCGTCAGTGATATCTGTGCCGGCATCAAGCAGCCGCGCAAGGTACATATCGAACATGACCGGGCACGGGCGATCGTCTGGGCCATGCACGCGGCCGGGCCGGACGATATCGTCCTGGTTGCCGGCAAAGGTCACGAAACCGTGCAACAGGTGGGCAACCGGACGCTGCCGTTCAGTGACCGCGAACGCGTACAGGCCGTGGCGCGGGAATGGACGCCATGATAGCGATGCAGCTCACCGAAGCCGCGCAGCTGCTCTCCGCCCGGCAGACCGGCGCCGACGTGCCATTCCGCGGGGTAAGTACCGACAGCCGCCGACCCATGCGCGGAGCGCTGTTCTTCGCGCTGCAGGGGCCCAATTTCGACGGCCATGCCTTCGTTGACGCGGCGCGTGAGCAGGGCGCGGCCGCGGCGGCCGTCAGCAAACCCTGCACGTCAGTGCTGCCGCAGATCCGCGTCAGTGACACCCGTCTCGCGCTCGGGCAGCTCGCGGCGCACTGGCGCAGCCGGTTCGATATCCCGGTTGTCGCCATCACCGGCAGTAACGGCAAGACCACGGTGCGCACCATGACGGCCGCCATCCTGGCGCGCTGCGGACGCGCACTGTCGACGCAAGGCAATCTGAACAACGACATCGGCCTGCCGCTGACGCTGGCCGGACTTGCGGCCGAAGACCGGTTTGCGGTCATTGAGATGGGCGCCAATCATCCCGGTGAGATCGGCTACCTGACCGGTATTGCGCGCCCCACCATCGGTGTGGTGACCAATGCCGGGCCCGCGCACCTCGAGGGCTTCGGCGATGTGCGCGGCGTGGCACGTGCCAAGGGTGAACTGTTTGCGGGGCTGGGTGCGGACGCAATCGCCGTGATCAATGCCGATGACAGCTTCGCGCCTTTGTGGCGAACACTGGCTGCGCATTGCCGCTGTGTCGAATTCGGGCTGAATGCCGACGCCGACGTGAGTGCGCAGTGGCAGGGCGATGCTGCCGGCAGTGCTATCGAACTGGCAACGCCGCAGGGCAGTATTGCGCTGCGTCTGCCACTGCCGGGCCGCCACAATGTGATGAATGCGCTGGCTGCCGCTACGGTTGCGCAGCTGGCGGGTGCCGGTCTGGATGACATCCGGCAGGGGCTGGAAGCACTGGTGCCGGTTGCCGGGCGCTTCAACATACACCGCCTGCCCGGTGACATTACCCTGATCGACGATACCTATAACGCCAATCCCGGCTCGTTGCAGGTCGCACTGGATGTGCTGGCACAGGCAGGGTGTGACACCTGGCTGGTGCTGGGTGACATGGGCGAACTCGGTGCGGGAGCCACTGAATTGCACCGGCATGCGGGTGCGCAGGCGCGCGTCGCCGGCGTCTCGCGCCTGTACGGTCTCGGCGAACTGGCCCATGCCGCGGTGGACGGCTTTGCCGGACCCGGTGCGGCATTCGACACCCTCGAACAGTTGCTGGATGGATTACGCGATGATTTGCGCGGACCGCTGCACATCCTGGTGAAAGGCTCGCGGCGCATGCGCATGGAACGGGTGGTCGACGCACTGCTTGGTACGCTGCAACCGGACGCACCATCCTCACGGGAGAACCACTGATGCTCCTTTCCCTGGCCGAGTACCTGAGTCAGTATCACAGCGGATTCAATGTCTTCCAGTACCTGACGCTGCGCGCCATCCTGGGCGTGCTGACCGCGCTGGTAATCTCCTTCCTGGTCGGTCCGGAGATGATCCGCCGGCTGGGTCGTTACCAGATCGGTCAGCCGGTGCGTGATGACGGGCCGCAGACACACCTGGTCAAGGCCGGTACCCCGACCATGGGCGGTGCGCTGATCCTGGTCGCAGTGGCAGTTGCTACCCTGCTGTGGGCTGACCTGACGAATCGCTACGTGTGGGTGGTGTTGCTGGTGACGCTGGCATTTGGCGCCATTGGCTGGGTCGATGATTACCGCAAGCTGGTGCTGAAAAATTCAGCCGGTATATCGGCCCGCAGCAAACTGGCCTGGCAAAGCCTTATCGCACTGGCTGTTGCGGTATTTCTCTACATGAGTGCCGCCTCGCCGGCGGAGACGTCGCTGATCGTCCCGTTCTTCAAGGATATTGCGATCAACCTCGGCTGGCTCTACATCGTGCTGGCCTGGTTTGTCATCGTCGGCTCCAGCAACGCGGTTAACCTGACGGATGGCCTGGACGGGCTGGCCATCCTGCCCACCGTACTGATCGCCGGCGCACTGGCCGTGTTCGCCTACGCCACCGGCAACGTCAAGTTTGCCGTCTACCTCGGTATTCCGTACGTACGCGATGCCGCCGAGATCGTTATTTTCTGCGGCGCGCTGGTCGGCGCCGGGCTCGGCTTCCTCTGGTTCAATGCCTATCCTGCCATGGTGTTTATGGGTGATGTGGGTGCGCTCGCACTTGGTGCGGCACTCGGTATCGTCGCGGTGCTGGTACGTCAGGAACTGGTTTTTATGGTGATGGCCGGCGTATTCGTGATGGAAACGGTTTCGGTCATCCTGCAGGTCGGTTCCTACAAGCTGACCGGCAGGCGCATCTTCCACATGGCGCCGCTGCATCACCATTTCGAACTGAAGGGCTGGCCCGAGCCGCGCGTGATCGTGCGCTTCTGGATCGTCACCGTGATTCTGGTGCTGGTCGGCCTGGCCACCCTGAAGATTCGCTGACAGCGGTGGTGGCCTGACAAGGGAAAGTGTGCAGCAGATGTTCAGCGTGTATTGGTTGGCAATGAGTCGGATTTAATGGCAGTTCCGGTAACAGTCATGGCAGATATGTTTGACAAGGCGGGCAGGACGCTGGTGGTCGGTCTGGGTGAGACCGGGCTGTCGGTTGCGCGCTACCTGTCACGTCACGGCGTGCCGGTGGCGGTGGTCGACAGCCGCGCACAACCGCCCGGGCTGGAGCGGATGCGCAGTGGCGAACTGGCCGATGTGGCGCTGTTTCTTGGCGGCTTCAGTGACGAAGCCTTCGAGCGTGCCGAGCAGATCGTGATTAGCCCCGGGGTGGCGCTGGACGAACCGCATATCGCGGCAGCGCGGGCACGCGGCATTCCGGTAACTGGCGATATCGAGTTGTTCGCGCAGGCAGCGCATGCCCCCGTGATCGCTGTCACCGGTTCCAACGGCAAGAGTACGGTGGTGACGTTACTGAGCGCCATGGCACGCCGCGACGGCGTCGAGGTGCGTACTGGCGGCAACATCGGGACGCCGGCACTGGATCTGCTTGGTGACACCGAGCCGGCATTCTATGTGCTGGAGCTGTCGAGCTTCCAGCTGGAGACGGTGCACAGCCTGCACCTGCAGGCCGCGGCCGTGCTGAATATCAGTGAAGACCATATGGATCGCTACCGCGATCTCGCGGATTACGCGGCGGCCAAGCAGGTGATCTATAACAGTACCGATCTGCAGGTGGTGAATGCTGACGATCCCGTGGTGATGGCGCTGGCGGATCCGGCCCGGCCACAGGTCCGCTTTAGCAGGGGCGCGCCGGCGGCCGCGGACTACGGGCTGGTGCAACTGGACGGGGTGACCTGGCTGGCGCGGGGCAGTGAACGCCTGCTGCCCGCGACGGCCATTCGGCTGGCTGGTCGGCACAACCTGGCCAACGCCCTGGCTGCGCTGGCACTGGGCGAGGCGGCGGGTTTGTCGCTGGATGCAATGCTGGAAACACTGGCTGAATTCCAGGGGCTGCCGCACCGCATGCAGTTCGTCGCCGAGCATGACGGTGTACGCTGGTACAACGATTCCAAGGGGACCAATGTCGGCGCCACGCTGGCGGCGATCGAGGGACTCGAGGGCCCGCTGGTGTTAATCGCCGGCGGCGATGGCAAGGGTGCGGATTTTTCTCCGCTGGCCGGTGCACTCCGGGACAAGGGGCGTGGTTGTGTACTGATTGGCCGTGATGCGCCGCTGCTCGAGGCCGTGCTGAAAGACGTGCTGCCGATCCGGCACGTTGCGGACATGGCCGGGGTCGTGCGCGAGGCGGTGGCGATGGCCATTCCAGGCGACACAGTGCTGCTCTCGCCGGCCTGTGCCAGTACCGACATGTTTCGCAATTATGTCGAGCGTGGCGAGCTGTTCATGCAAGCCGTGCAGGAGTACGTCAGCTGATGGCCGGCGCAAGTCTCCAGGCCCGGCTGGTCGGCACGGGCGATGTGCGCCTGCCGCGGCTCGACTACACCCTGCTGGGCTGCACGCTGGCGCTCGCGTTGCTGGGGCTGGTCATGGTGTCGTCCGCATCGATTACCATGGCCGACCGCGAGCTGGGCCATCCGTTCTATTACGCACTGCGCCAGTCTGTTTTCATCGGCCTCGGTGTGCTCGCCGGGCTGGCCTTGTTCCGGGTACGGCTGGTCATGCTCGATCGCATGGGCATGATCCTGCTGCTCGGTGCCTTCCTGATCCTGTTGCTGGTGCTGGTGCCCGGTGTGGGTGTGAAGGTGAATGGTGCGGTGCGCTGGATCAATGCGGGTCTGTTTCGCTTGCAGGTGTCGGAGCCGGCCAAGCTGTTGTTCATCATCTACCTCGCCAGCTATCTGGCGCGGCATGGCGAGAGCGTGCGTCACCACATTTCCGGCTTTGGCAAGCCGATCGGCTTGCTGGCCGTGATAGCCGTGCTGCTGTTGCTGGAACCCGATTTCGGGGCCACTGTGGTGCTCGGTGCCACGGTGATGGGCATGATCTTCATGGCCGGCGTGAAGCTCGGGCAGTTCGCGGGCGCGCTGGGCATGGCGGCCCTGCTGCTGGGTGGCGTGGCGGTGTCGTCGAGCTATCGCATGGAACGGCTGAAGACCTTCCTCAATCCCTGGGCCGATCCGTTCGATTCCGGTTTCCAGCTCACCCAGTCGCTGATAGCCATCGGCCGCGGTGAATGGTTCGGTGTTGGCCTTGGCGCCAGCGTGCAGAAGCTGTTCTACCTGCCGGAGGCGCACACCGACTTTGTGTTTGCCGTGACGGCGGAGGAACTCGGCCTGCTGGGCGTGTGCACAATCATCGCCCTGTACAGTGTGCTGGTTTGGCGCGCCTTTCGGATCGCGGCACAGGCCATCCAGGCCGGCAATCCGTTCGCGGCCAACCTGGCCCATGGCATCGGCATCTGGTTCGGGCTGCAAAGCTTTATCAATATCGGAGTCAATATGGGCCTGTTGCCAACCAAGGGCCTGACGCTGCCGCTGATGAGTTATGGCGGATCCAGCATGATCGTGATGTGTATGGCCGTGGCATTGCTGCTGCGCATCGACTACGAAACACGCTGTACCTGTGAAGGATTGGCTGCCAGCGGTACCGCGGCAGCCAAGCGCAGTCGCCGGGTGCCCGCATGATGACCGTGCGTGCAGCGAACCGGCCGATCCTGATTATGGCAGGTGGCACCGGCGGGCATGTATTCCCGGCACTGGCGGTGGCCGAAGAGTTGACGGCGCGCGGCGTGGCCGTCTCCTGGCTGGGCACACAGCGCGGACTGGAAGGGCGGCTGGTACCGAAGGCAGGGTACCGGCTGGAGACTGTGCGGGTGTCCGGGCTGCGTGGTCGCGGGCTGCTGCGGCTGCTGGCAGCACCCTTCATGCTCACTGTTGCCCTGTTCCAGGCGCTGCGCATCGAACTGCGGCTGCGTCCGCTCGCTGTGCTCGGCATGGGCGGATTCGCTTCCGGTCCGGGCGGGATCATTGCCTGGCTGCTGCGCCGGCCGTTGCTGATCCATGAGCAGAATTCGGTGGCCGGTACCACCAATCGCTGGCTTGCGCCGTTGGCGCGCACCGTGATGGTGGCGTTCCCCGGCAGCCTGCCGGGCCGCTACCGGCCGGTACACACCGGCAACCCGATTCGCGGTGCGATTACCCGGCTGCTGGCGCCAGCTGAGCGTTTTGCCGGGCGCAATGGCCCGTTACGTGTTCTGGTGGTGGGCGGCAGCCTGGGTGCCTCTGCGCTCAACAGCGTGGTGCCCGCCGCGATTGCGCAGCTCGCCGTGTGTCCGGAGCTGTATCACCAGACCGGCAGCCAGGATCTCGAGCAGGTGCGCAACGCCTATGCGGCAGCCGGCATCGAGGCACGTGTCGAGCCATTTATCGAGGATATGGCCAGTGCCTATGCGTGGGCCGACCTGGTGATCTGCCGTGCCGGCGCATTGACTGTGGCGGAACTGGCGGTGGTGGGTGTGGCGTCGATTCTGGTGCCGTTCCCGTATGCCACCGACGACCACCAGACCGGCAACGCCCACTTCCTCGCCGATGCCGGTGCGGCCATCCTGCAGCAGCAGGATACCCTGACCCCGGCGAGGTTGACCGGCATCCTGGCGGATTTTACCGGGCAGCGCGATGTGCTGCTGGAAATGGCCGGCCGCGCGCATGCGCTGGCGATGCCGGATGCCGCGCGCCGCGTTGCCGAACTGTGTCTGCAGGCCGCTGGCCTCGATGGCCGGGCTCACAGCGGAGGTGCCGCATGAGCGTGCAGCAGCCGACGCGCGGCACACACCCGCAGGGCATGGGCCGGGTACGGCGCGTGCATTTCGTCGGCATCGGTGGTGCCGGTATGAGTGGTATCGCCGAGGTATTGCATAACCTCGGTTATCAGGTCAGTGGCTCGGACATGCGCACGAGCACGGTGACTCGACGGCTGCTGGAAATGGGTATCCACGTCATGATCGGACATGCCGCGGCGAACGTGTCGGATTGCGACGCGGTGGTGGTGTCGACCGCCATCAATTCAGATAATCCGGAACTCGCGGCGGCCCGCGCGCGGCGTATCCCGGTGGTGCCGCGTGCCGAGATGCTGGCCGAACTGATGCGCTTCCGTTTTGGCATCGGAGTTGCCGGCACCCATGGCAAGACCACCACCACCAGCCTGATCGCCAGCCTGCTGGCCGAGGGCGGCCTGGATCCAACCTTTGTCATCGGTGGACTGCTCAACAGTGCGGCGAGCCACGCCCAGCTCGGTGCTGGCCACTACCTGGTGGCAGAAGCCGACGAGAGCGACGCCTCGTTTCTCTATCTGCAGCCATCGATAGCCGTGGTGACCAATATCGACGCCGATCACCTGTCGACCTACGGGGGTGATTTCGAGCGGTTGCGCCAGACGTTCATCGAATTCCTGCATCACCTGCCGTTCTACGGACTGGCCGTGCTGTGTCTGGACGATCCGGAGATCAGGCGCATTCTGCCTGAGGTCACACGTCCGGTAATGACCTATGGACTTGACGTAAAGGCCGATGTTCATGCCACCGACGTGCAGCAGTCCGGTGCGCGGACTCATTTCATGGCGCACCGCAAGGAACATGCGGATGGCCTGTCCATTACGCTCAACCTGCCCGGTCAGCACAACGTACAGAACGCACTGGCGGCGATTGCGGTGGCAACCGAGCTGGGCGTGTCCGATGCGCACATCCAGCAGGCACTGCACGAATTCCAGGGCATAGGGCGACGTTTCCAGATCGCCGGCGAGATTTCCACGGCGGCAGGCAGAGTGCTGCTGATCGACGATTACGGTCATCATCCGCGCGAACTGGCACCGACTATCGCTGCGGCACGCGCCGGCTGGCCCGACCGGCGCCTGGTCGTGGTGTTCCAGCCTCATCGATACACACGCACGCGCGACCTGTTCGATGATTTTGCTCAGGTGCTGTCGGAGGTCGACGTGCTGGTGCTGTGCGAGGTCTATGCCGCCGGCGAGGCACCCATTGCCGGTGCCGACGGCCGCGCGCTGGCGCGCGGTATTCGTGCGCGCGGCCTGGTCGATCCGGTATTTGTCGATGATCTGGATGTATTGCCGCAGGTGCTCGGCGACCTGCTCGCTGACGGCGACATACTGCTCACGCTGGGCGCGGGTGATATCGGTGCGGCGTCACAGCGGCTGGCCGTGGATCTGGCAACAGGTGCAGGGTGAACAGAGGATGATGGCGGCTCAACAGACTCAAACCTGGCGCGGGGAATTGCGGTTCGACGAACCCATGGACCGGCATGTCAGCTGGCGCGCCGGTGGCAAGGCACGGTGCTTCTTTCAGCCGGCCGATCTGGCAGATCTGTGCGCATTTCTTCGTGACCTGGATCCTGCCGAGCCGCTGCTGTGGGTCGGGCTGGGCAGCAACCTGCTGGTGCGTGACGGTGGTTACCCTGGCACGGTGCTGATGATGTTCGGTGCGCTGACAGGACTGGAGTGGCTGGATACCCGGTTGCTGCGCGCCGAGGCCGGGGTTAGCTGCGCCAAGGTTGCGCGAACTGCCAGCCGGGCAGGCCTGACCGGTGTCGAGTTTCTCGCCGGCATTCCGGGCACTATGGGTGGAGCGCTGGCGATGAATGCCGGAGCGTTCGGTGGTGAAACCTGGTCGCATGTGGCGGCGGTGGAGACAGTCGATCGCCGGGGCGAGCTGCATACGCGCACGCCGGATGAATTCCGCGTGGATTATCGTTCGGTCAGAGGCAGGCCGGACGAATGGTTTGTTGCCGTGCACCTGGCGCTGGAAAAGGGCGATGCCGAGCAGGCGCAGGCACGTATCCGCGAGTTGCTCGCCCGGCGCGGTGCTACTCAGCCGGTGCAGCAGTACAGTTGCGGTTCGGTGTTCCGCAACCCGCCGGGTGATTATGCCGCACGCCTGATCGAGGCCTGCGGGCTCAAGGGCAGGCGGCTGGGCGGTGCACAGGTGTCGGAGAAACACGCGAATTTCATTATCAATACAGGCAACGCCAGCGCTGCAGATATCGAGACGCTGATGTTGCAGGTGCAGGGTACGGTCGAGCAGCAGCTGGGCGTGCGGCTGGAGACCGAGGTTCGCATTGTGGGAGAACCGGTGTCATGACATCACGGGCCGATCCGCGTGTCTACGGCAAGGTCGCCGTGCTGCTCGGCGGCGATTCAGCCGAGCGCGAGGTATCGCTGAAAAGCGGTGCTGCGGTAGTTGCCGCGCTCAGGGCCGCCGGTGTCGACGCGCATGCGGTGGATACCGCGCAAGGCAGTTTGCATGAACGGCTTGCTGCCGGAGGTTTTGCGCGCGTGTTTATTGCCTTGCACGGGCGGGGTGGTGAGGACGGTGTGGTGCAGGGCATGCTCGAGATGCTCGGCATGCCCTATACCGGCAGTGGCGTGCTGGGTTCGGCGCTGGGCATGGACAAGCTGCGCACCAAACAGATCTGGCAGAGCACGGGTATTCCCACGCCGGAGTTTACCCTGTTGCAGGACGCGGACGAGGTGGCTGCGCAACGCGACAGTCTGCGTTACCCGGTGATTGTCAAACCGGCTCACGAGGGCTCGAGTATCGGGATCAGCAAGGTTGAACAAGCAAGCGGGTTATTGCCGGCATGGCAGCAAGCAGCGCGTTATGACAGCAATGTGCTGGTCGAGCAGTGGATCACCGGCATGGAATACACCGCCGGTATTCTGGGGGAAACGGCACTGCCGCTGATTCGACTGGAGACACCGCATGCGTTTTATGATTACGCGGCCAAATACCAGGCAGACACCACACGCTACATCATTCCTTGTGGACTCGAGGCTGCGCAGGAGCGGCAATTCCAGCAGCTGTCGCTGGCGGCATTTCGCGCGGTCGGTGCACGTGGCTGGGGACGTGTCGATTTCATGCTGGACGCTGCCGGCAGACCCTGGTTTATCGAGGTCAACACGGTACCGGGGCTGACTGACCACAGTCTTGTTCCGATGGCAGCGCGGGCCAGCGGCGTGGAGTTCGGCGAGCTGGTGCTGAAAATACTGGACAGCAGTTTCGATTCTGATGCAGCACGATCTGCGGAGGTGCGGCATGCCTAGTGTGGAGTCAGGTATCGGGAACCGTTTTGCAGCACTGCTGCGCGTCCAGGCTCGCACGCTGTCCGGTCTGCTGTTGCTGGGCGTGCTGGCGGCGGCAACCCTGCTGGGAATGCGCTGGCTGTCCGATCCCTACCGATTCCCTCTGAGCGTGGTTGTCGTCAAGGGCGACTTCCGGTACCTGCAAAAGGAACAGTTGCAGGCGGCCGTGGCACCGCATGCAGCGGGTGGTTTCTTCACGGTCGATGTGGTGGCGATTCGTGCCGCCGCCGAGGCCCTGCCCTGGGTTTACAGGGCTTCCGTACAACGCGTGTGGCCGGAGACCGTGCGTTTGCAGATCGAAGAGCAGCAACCGGTTGCCCGCTGGCACGGGCAGGGATTTCTGAATCGCTTTGGCAAGGCATTTTTCCCGGCGCAAGATCAGCAGCTTGCTATCGAGTTGCCCTGGCTGGACGGGCCGGATGGCCAGGAACGCAAGGTGCTGGAGCACTACCAGCAGGTCAGCGCAACACTGGCACCACTCGGACTTCAGGTGCAACGCCTGCAGCTTGACGAGCGACGCGCATGGGAATTGCAGCTTGCGGGTGATGTCACGCTGAAGCTGGGCCGGACGCAGCCCTGGCTGCGCCTGCAGCGGTTCGTGCGTGCATGGCCGAGTGTGTTTGCGGTCCGGCTGGCAGAGTTGCGTACGGTTGATTTGCGCTACAGCAATGGGTTCTCGGTGGTCTGGCAGCACAGCGCCGGCGATGGCGAAACAGGTAACAAGGGTTAACGGAAAAGGGTAAGGATGGCGAAGAAGGCTGAAAAGAACCTGATTGTCGGTCTGGACATCGGCACCTCCAAGGTGGTTGCGATTGTCGGCGAGGTAATGCCGGATGGCGAACTCGAGGTGATCGGTATCGGTTCACACCCGTCGCGCGGCCTGAAGAAGGGTGTGGTGGTCAACATCGAGTCCACTGTGCACTCGATCCAGCGCGCGGTGGAAGAGGCGGAACTCATGGCGGGTTGTCAGATTCATTCGGTGTACGCCGGTATAGCCGGCAGCCACATTCGCAGTCTGAATTCGCATGGTATCGTGGCGATTCGCGACAAGGAGGTCACGCCTGGCGATGTCGAGCGCGTCATTGATGCCGCGCGTGCCGTAGCGATACCTGCCGATCAGAAAATCCTGCACATCCTGCCTCAGGATTTCGTAATCGATAATCAGGAAGGCATTCGCGAGCCGGTCGGGATGTCCGGGGTACGCCTGGAGGCCAAGGTTCACATGGTGACCGGTGCCGTGAGCGCGGCGCAGAACATTATCAAGTGCGTGCGCCGTTGCGGTCTGGAAGTCGATGACATCATCCTCGAACAGCTGGCTTCCAGCTACTCAGTGCTGACCGAGGATGAAAAGGAACTCGGTGTCTGTATCGTCGACATCGGTGGCGGTACCACCGACATAGCCGTATTTACGGAAGGCGCAATTCGCCACACAGCGGTCATACCCATTGCCGGTGATCAGGTCACCAATGACATCGCCGTCGCGCTGCGCACTCCCACGCAGCATGCCGAGGAAATAAAGATCAAGTACGCCTGTGCACTCACCCAGATGGCCAGTGCAGATGAAAGCATCGAGGTGCCGAGTGTTGGAGACCGGCCGCCCCGGCAACTCGCACGTCACACGCTGGCCGAGGTGGTCGAGCCGCGCTACGAGGAATTGCTCACGCTGATCCAGGCTGAGCTGCGTCGCAGTGGCTTCGAGGAACTGGTGGCATCCGGCATCGTGCTGACCGGCGGCAGTGCCAAGATCGAGGGTCTGGTCGACCTCGCGGAAGAAGTCTTTCACATGCCGGTGCGGCTGGGTGTTCCCCAGTATGTCACCGGCCTGGTTGATGTAGTACGAAACCCGATATTCGCGACCGGTGTCGGGTTGCTGTTGTTTGGGCATCACAATCGTGATCAGCGGTCATCGGATATCGGTTTGGGCAAGGGCGTACGCGGGGTATGGGACAGGATGAAGGGCTGGTTTCAGGGAAATTTCTAGGATGAAGGTGTTTACCGTCGCGACAGCTGTAGTTGTCGCGGTGTTTGTTAATCAATTTCAGGGTTAATTTTTGCTGTTTCTGTCAGGAGGAGACATCATGTTTGAGTTACTGGATTCATGCGGACAAAGTGCAGTTATCAAGGTCATCGGCGTGGGGGGTGGCGGCGGCAATGCAGTGCAGCACATGGTCGAGGCCAATATCGATGGTGTGGAGTTCATCTGTGCCAATACCGACGCACAGGCGTTGCAGAACATGGGGGCACGCACCACGCTGCAGATCGGCGGTTCCATCACCAAGGGTCTGGGAGCCGGCGCAAACCCGGACGTCGGACGCCAGGCCGCACATGAGGACCGAGAGCGTATCGCCGAGGTCATCGAGGGTGCCGACATGCTGTTCATTACCGCCGGCATGGGTGGCGGAACCGGCACCGGCGCGGCACCGGTAGTGGCGCAAATAGCCAAGGAAATGGGCATTCTGACAGTTGCGGTCGTGACCAAGCCGTTTACCTTTGAAGGCAGCCGTCGTCTGCATGTCGCGCATAACGGGATCAAGGAACTCAGCCAGTATTGTGATTCCCTGATCACCATACCGAACGAGAAGCTGCAGCTGGTACTTGGCAAGCAAATCAGTCTGCTCGCTGCCTTCAAGTCCGCCAACGATGTATTGCTGGGCGCTGTGCAGGGAATTGCGGAACTGATTACCCGGCCGGGCCTGATCAATGTCGACTTCGCCGACGTGCGCACTGTGATGTCGGAAATGGGCATGGCAATGATGGGCTCGGGCACCGCCAAGGGTGACGACCGTGCACGCGAGGCCGCAGAGGCCGCCGTGGCCAGCCCGCTGCTCGAGGATATCGACCTGATGGGGGCCAACGGGATCCTGGTGAATGTCACTGCCGGCCTGGATCTGGGGATCGGCGAGTTCGAGGAGGTCGGTAATACGGTCAAGCAATTCGCCTCCGAGAACGCCACCGTGGTAGTCGGTACCGTCATCGATCCGGACATGCGCGACGAGCTGCGTGTCACTGTGGTCGCGACCGGCCTGGGTATGCAAGCGAAGAAACCTGCCGAGAAGACCACAGGCCTGCATTTGAAGGCGATTTCCCGCGAGACGGTGGAGGTCAAGGAGTCGGAAAACTTCGACATCCCGACCGTCAAGCGCAGAACGGCGGCACAGCGTGCCACGGCAGGCAATGGAAATTCGGCCGAGGATCTGGATTACCTCGATATACCGGCGTTTCTGCGCCGCCAGGCAGACTAGTCGCGTGCGTGAAGGTCCCGGGCGTGGCGCCCGGGATCCGGCATGCTGTGTAGCCGTTATATACGGCTGATGTATGTACTAGATTTTTTGATAAAGAACTTATGCTATGTGAGACCATCAGAGTGTAACCCTATTCTAGGCGGGTTAATGAGCATGTGCTAATATGCCGACGGCTTTCCTGGTACTTGTCTTGGAATTAGGCTCATTTATACAGAGGGAATGAAAGGCCATGATTCGACAACGTACTCTCAAGAACGTGATTCGTGCGACTGGCCTGGGTCTACACACCGGCGAGAAAATCTATCTGACGTTACGCCCGGCACCGGTGGATACCGGAATTGTGTTCTGTCGTGTCGACCTGGAGCACGTCGTGCAGATTAGTGCGCGCCCGGAGAACGTGGGCGATACCCGTTTGTCCACAACGCTGGTCAGCAATGGTGTGCGGATTTCCACGGTGGAACACATGCTGTCGGCACTGGCCGGGCTCGGCATTGACAATGCATACATCGATCTGAGCGCAGCCGAGGTGCCGATCATGGACGGCAGTGCCGGTCCTTTTGTATTTCTGATCCAGTCTGCAGGTATCAAGGAGCAGGATGCACCGAAGCGATTTATCCGCATCAAGCATCCGGTACAGGTTGAGGATGGCGACAAGATGGCCCGCCTCGAACCGTTCGACGGTTTCAAGGTCGGCTTTGCCATTGAATTTGATCACCCGATATTCAAGTCCAATGCCCAGCACTCGGAAATCGATTTTTCCACCTCGTCGTTTGTGAAGGAAGTGAGCCGTGCCCGCACATTCGGGTTCATGCACGAGATCGAACAGCTGCACGAGCGCAAATTGGCGCTCGGCGGCAGTCTTGACAATGCCGTTGTACTGGATAATTACCGGGTGCTGAATGAAGATGGTTTGCGTTACCGTGACGAATTTGTGAAACACAAGATTCTGGATGCAATTGGCGACCTCTACCTGCTCGGCCACAGCCTGATCGGCGCCTTCAAAGGGTTCAAGTCGGGTCACGCTCTCAACAACAAGTTGCTGCGTGCGCTGGTGGCAGATGTAACCGCCTGGGAAGAGGTGACTTTTGAAGACATAAACGAGGCACCGCTCTCATTCCTGCAGCCAGTACCCACCAGTTGAGTTGAACCCCTGCCTGTTGGCCCCGACGGGGCCGGTGTTCGGTTTTTCAGGGCCGGCTGGCCAGTCTTAACACTGCAGTTTTCACTCCAGAGTCCGATACAGTCTGTGCGGCCTGCCTGCGTGGTCCCTGCAGAGCAAATCTGTTTTTCCAAATCATGGCTGGCACACAGAGGGGATTGTTTTTTCAGACGGGCGCACCCGGATACGAATTGCACGTAACCGTATGCTTCCTGGCAGTGTGAGTTGGGTAACTAGTTGATGTGTATGAAATCGTAGCCGTACCGCCCAGGCCGGCGAATCCGCTGCGAGAACCAGTGTATTGCCATTAACGGCAAGCAAACGGCAGTGGGCCTGCAACGCGTCAGGTAACAATTGTTGCAGCTGTGCCTCCAGGTTCATCAGCAGGCGTGCCTGCACAAGCAGCCTGGACTGCGCATTGTTGCCGATTATTTGATTAATTTTCAGTGGTTTATTCATGTAATTTTATTCAGGGCTGCCATGAACATCATACTGTTTACAAACCGTCGCGGACAGGTCTGGAATTTCGAGTTCAGGCCGGTGCTCGTCGCAACGCTTACGTTTGCCATGCTGGCGACGATGGTAACCGGGGCCTTTTACATCGGCCTGCAGGCAGGTGAAGACGAGATCGAATACGTGGCCGAGTGGCGTGAGGTGGTAAATTCCCAGCACATGGACATCAAGGAACTGCGCAAAACCGCGCAAGCCGATCTCAATGCCCTGACAACGCGCATTGGCCAGTTACAGGGCCAGATGTTACGGCTAAATGCGCTGGGCGAGCGTCTGGTCAGCCAGGGCGATCTGGATAAAGCCGAATTTGACTTCAACACGGTACCTGCTGTGGGTGGCCCGGAGAATGGCACCAATGACCAATCAGCTGACCTGGGCGATATTCTGGCCATGCTTGACAGTCTCGATGCCGAGATGAGTGATCGTGAGCAGAAGCTGTCAGTGCTCGAATCGCTGCTGATGAACCGCAGCCTCAGTGAGCGTGTCATGCCGGCCGGTCGTCCAGTTGGTGAAGGCTGGCTGTCGTCGCGCTTTGGCAAACGCAATGATCCGTTTACCGGCAAGTGGGAATTCCACAAGGGCCTTGATTTCGCCGGTAAAAAAGGTTCCAATGTGGTGGCGGTCGGTGATGGAGTGGTCAGCTGGTCTGGCAAGCGCTCCGGCTACGGCAACCTGGTCGAGGTCACGCACGGCAATGGTTATATTACCCGCTACGGCCACAACGAACGCAACCTGGTGAAGGCGGGAGATACGGTCAGGAAAGGGCAGCAGCTGGCACTGATGGGTTCTACCGGGCGTTCAACTGGTCCCCACGTCCACTTTGAAGTGCTGCACAACGGCACGGCGGTCAATCCAGCCAAGTATATTGATGAGTAAGCGCCACCCACTGGCCACCTAGCCGGGCGCCAGGCTCCACAGTCAAACCCTTCGGTTTCCCCTGCTATCTGCTAATTTGCTGATACATGCGGTATGATTCCTGCCTTTATTGGCGCGACCCCATTTCCTGAAATCCATGGCACTAAATATCCTAAGCAAGCTGTTCGGTAGCCGTAATGACCGCCAGCTGAAACGCATGTCGCGGGCCGTGGCCCGCATCAACGATCTTGAGCCCGACATCAAGGCGCTCTCCGACGCAGCCTTGCGTGCCAAGACGGATGAATTCCGCGAGCGACTGTCTGCGGGCAAGACGCTGGACGACCTGCTTCCGGAAGCTTTCGCGGTCGTACGCGAGGCTGCCAGCCGCGCGCTGCAGATGCGTCACTTCGATGTGCAGCTGATTGGCGGCATGGTGCTGCATGATGGCAGGATTGCTGAAATGCGTACCGGTGAAGGCAAGACGCTGGTAGCCACACTCCCGGCTTATCTGAACGCGCTGCAGGGCGAGGGTGTTCACATCGTTACCGTCAACGATTACCTGGCACGGCGCGATGCCGGCTGGATGGGTAAAATTTTCAGCTTCCTCGGCATGACCACGGGCGTCACCGTTTCCGGGCAGCCCTGGGAGGAAAAACGTGCGGCATATCAGGCTGATATTACCTATGGTACCAACAACGAATTCGGTTTCGACTATCTGCGCGACAACATGGCATTCGCGATCCAGGACCGTGTACAGCGCGGCCGCATTTTTGCCATTGTCGACGAAGTCGATTCCATCCTGATCGACGAAGCACGTACGCCGCTGATTATATCCGGCGCAGTGGACGAACGCTCGGATCTGTACCTGAAGCTGAATGCGCTGGTACCGGATCTCAAAGCTCAGGAAGAAGAAAGCGGACCAGGCGACTATACCCTGGAAGAGAAGCATCGCCAGATCTACCTTACCGAAGCCGGGCACGAGCATGTCGAAAATCTGCTGGTACGCAACGGCCTGCTAAAGGAAGGCGAGAGCCTGTACGACGCGGCCAACCTGAACATCATGCACCATCTCAATGCCGCAATGCGCGCGCACCTGTTGTTCAAGAAAGACGTGGACTACATTGTGCAGGATGGACAGGTGATTATCGTGGATGAATTCACCGGTCGCACCATGCCGGGACGGCGCTGGTCGGAAGGTCTGCATCAGGCGGTCGAGGCCAAGGAAGGGGTGCCGATCCAGAACGAGAACCAGACGCTGGCCTCGATCACGTTCCAGAACTACTTCAGAACCTACAGCAAGCTGTCCGGCATGACCGGTACCGCCGATACCGAGGCCTTCGAACTGCAGCAGATCTACGGTCTCGAGGTGGTTGTGATACCGACCCACAATCCCATGATCAGGAATGATATGGGTGACCTCGTCTTTCTGACCATGGAAGAAAAGTTCGATGCAATCATGGAAGATGTGCGCGACTGCCAGCAGCGCGGACAGCCGGTGCTGGTTGGTACTGCATCTGTGGAGACCTCCGAGTATTTGTCGAAGCTCCTCGACAAGGCAAAGATAAAACATTCAGTCCTGAATGCAAAACAGCATGCCCGGGAGGCGCAGATCGTGGCAGAGGCCGGACGCCCGGGCACCATCACCATTGCCACCAACATGGCCGGTCGTGGTACCGATATTGTGCTGGGTGGCAATATGCAGGTCGAACTCGATGCGCTAAACAACCCTGACGAGTCGGCCATTGCACAGGCCAGGGCGGAGTGGAAGCAGCGTCATGAACAAGTGCTTGCTGCTGGCGGTCTGCACATCATCGGTACCGAGCGGCACGAGTCGCGCCGTGTAGACAACCAGTTGCGCGGCCGTGCCGGACGCCAGGGTGACCCGGGTTCCAGCCGTTTCTATCTCTCGCTGCAGGACAACCTGATGCGTATCTTTGCCTCGGACCGGGTTGCCGGCCTGATGCAGAAGCTTGGCATGCAGAAAGGTGAGGCTATCGAGCATCCCTGGGTCAGTAAGGCGATTGAGAATGCGCAGCGCAAGGTAGAGGCGCACAACTACAACATCCGCAAGACCTTGCTGGAATTCGATGACGTGGCGAACGACCAGCGTAAGGTCGTGTACGAACAACGCAACGAGTTGATGGAGACAGAGGATGTCTCAGATATCGTGCATGCAATTCGCAGCGATGTGGTTAATGATCTGGTAAGCGAGTACATCCCCCCGGGTAGCATGGACGACCAGTGGGATGTGGCAGGTCTGGAAGAGGCCATGCAGCGCGAATATGCGTTCGAGTTGCCTCTGCGGCGCTGGCTTGACGAGGATGCCTCGCTGCATGAGGATACGCTGCGCGAGCGTATTCTGGAGGCAATCGTTACCGCTTACCGGGACAAGGAGGCGCAGGCAGGCAGTCCGGTCGTTCGCCATTTCGAAAAGGCCGTCATGCTGCAGGTGCTGGATACCGCCTGGAAGGAACACCTCGCCGCGATGGATTACCTGCGCCAGGGTATCGGTTTGCGCGGATATGCCCAGAAAGATCCCAAGCAGGAATACAAAAAAGAAGCCTTTGCCATGTTCCAGGCAATGCTTGACCGCATCAAGCACGAGGTAATCAGTATTCTGACCCGGGTACAGGTCAGGGCCGAGTCGGATGTCCAGGCCGTGGAAGAGCAGCGTCGCAGCCATGCACAGATGAACTTCAAACATGCCGAGGCAGGCGCGATGGACGAGGCGCCGGGCGATGAGCAGGCGCAGGCGGAGCAGAAGCCTTTCACCCGCATCGGTCGCAAGGTAGGACGCAACGAGCCCTGTCCCTGCGGTTCAGGGAAGAAGTACAAGCATTGCCACGGTAAACTGAACTGAGCCTGGCATACGGGGCAATGGTGCCGTCAGTGGATCAAACACGGCGATGTTACTGCGCATAATCGGTAGGCCCTGGTATGTTCATGTGTCTGAAGCCGATCGGCGCCTTTGGTCAAAATCTATTCGAACCGGTACTGCATGAATAGCGAGTCACTGCCTGTACTTTACCCGGTGGCTGGATTCAGGCTGGGCACCACCAGCGCGGGCATCAGGAAGCCCGACCGTCCTGACCTGGTGATGATGACGCTGGCCGGAGGGTCTGCCTGTGCCGCCGTTTTTACCCGCAACGAGTTCTGTGCAGCGCCGGTAATCGTGGCACGCGAACATCTCGGCAGGACTGTGCCTGCGTGTTTTATTGTCAACACAGGAAATGCGAATGCAGGAACAGGCATCGCTGGCCTGGCAGACGCACAAACATGCTGCGCCGCCGCGGCAGATCTTGTCCAGGTTGCCCCCGAGGCAGTGCTACCGTTCTCAACCGGTGTTATCGGCGAACCGCTGGCGGTTGACCGGTTGGTCGCCGGCCTGCCGGTTGCCTTTGCGAGGTTATCGGAAGACGGCTGGGCCGCGGCAGCAACCGGCATCCTGACTACCGATACCGTGCCAAAGGGCGCGTCAAGGCGCATCGAGCTTGGCGGCCAGCCGGTGACTGTCACGGGGATTGCCAAGGGCTCAGGAATGATCCGCCCGGACATGGCAACCATGCTTGCCTTCATTGCCACCGATGCGGCGGTCGATCTGGACGTTTTACAGCGTTGTCTGTCCGCCGCTGTCGAGAAGTCGTTCAATCGTATTACTGTCGATGGTGATACTTCCACCAACGATGCCTGTGTACTGGTTGCCACGGGTAAATCATCCGCACCACGGATTGCGACCGAAGATGCGGGTTTTGAATTATTGGGTGCAGCAGTCTCAGAGGTGTGCGTCGAGCTGGCGCAGGCGATCGTGCGTGATGGCGAAGGTGCGACACGCTTTGTCACAGTGACAGTTGAGCAGGGTGCAGACAGCCGCGAATGCCTACAGGTTGCCTACACCATCGCCCATTCGCCCCTTGTCAAGACGGCCCTGTTCGCGGGTGATCCGAACTGGGGGCGCATACTGGCAGCAGTGGGCCGTGCGGGAATCGGTAACATGGATATTTCGCGTGTGGAGATTTACCTGGACGACGTCTGTATTGTGCGCGCTGGTGGACGCGCAGAAGATTATACCGAGGTCAATGGCGAACGGGTATTTGCTCTCAGCGAGTTCGAGATCCGTGTCGTGCTGGGACGCGGAGAACATCGCGAACAGGTGTGGACCTGCGATCTGTCCTACAATTACGTCAGGATCAACGCAGAATACCGTACCTGATCGGCAGACTCAGTCTGCGCCGGGTTCATCATGGAGCAGCGCCGGTTCCTCCGCAGGGATGCGATGGCTCTCGTCCAGCCAGCTGCCCAGATCGATCAGCTGGCAACGTTCCGAACAGAACGGTCGCCATGGCTGGGCCTGACTCCATTCAACAATGGCCGCGCAGGTCGGACAATTCACGCACGCTGGACTGGATTGTTCCTTGTTCAAAGCCGGATCCCTAAATTACGCAGCAAGCGAGTTCGAATTCAATGTCCTGGTCCGTTTGTCTGGCGCGTTCTTCCGCGGTAGAAAACTGCAGGAATCGGGCGGTAAAGCGGTGACGACCGCCGCTGAGCTCGGCAAAGTATGGCAGACCGGCAGGTAATGCAATCCTGATCAGCTGGCAGGGCAGGTTGGGATCCAGCGTGCGCTGATAAAGACCATGCGTTGCCATCGCCCGCTTGAGTGGTGTGCTGTCGCGGGTCATCGAAAGTATCAGCTGGATAGATTGACCGATGGCATCGAAATTATCCAACCAGCGTAACAGGTCCTGGTTCCTGATCTTGGCAGGCTGCTGCAGCCAGTAGTGAAATGCCGGCAAATCGAAATCACAAGTACCTCCCGGTATCGCATTACGCTGACGGATGCTGGTCAGGAATTCACTGCTTTTCAGTTCACTGGCAATCTGGCCGTTGATGCCGTGCATGCTGTCGATATGCTTATAGATTTTATCCAGCAGCAGCCCAAGCTGATCCGGGTCGACGGCCGGATTCTGGCCCAGTCGTTTAAGGTTGGCTGAATGGCGCTCGAGCTCCTTGATGACTTCGGACTTGAGGTTGGTGTTACCGAAAATATCCACGATTTCGAGGATACAGTTGAGCGTTGCGCGGCTGTCCCATTCGGAAGAACATTCGAGATGGTGGCTCGCTTGCCGGAACAGATACTCGAGCCGCATGAAGGTTCGGGTGCGTTCGTTGAGTGGCTGTTCGTAAACGATACTGCTCGAGGCCGGCGCCGTGGTCGGCTGGGCGGGGGTGTCTGTACCGCCGGTGTTGGAATCGCCAGCGTTCCTGCGTTTTGCATATTGGGTATTGGAGCTAGTGCTCATTCGATATGTCCATGAAGTGCATATGTAATTCCCGAGTCTGCTTGATCAGGCTGGCTATGCCGGCATCGTTTACGATGACTTCGTCTGCTACGGACAAGCGTGTTTCCCGATCTGCTTGAGCGGCCATTATCCGGGCTACTACATTGTGTGACAGCCCATCGCGTGCGGCAACCCGTTTAAGCTGTTCTTTTTCCGGCGCATCCACTACTAGCACCCGGTCAACCAGGTCGATCTGCTGCGCTTCCAGAAGCAGCGGAATCACGACTATACAGTAAGGACTCGTAACTGTGGTCAGCCACTCGCTTAGCCGTTGCCTTATGCGGGGATGCAGAATCGCCTCAAGCGCCTGTTTATCTGAAAGATCGGAAAAAATACGCGCACGCAGGTAAGCACGATCGAGTGTCCCATCTTCACAAAGTGCCTGGGCGCCGAAGTGTGCGATGATTTCCTGTAAGGCAGGTTGCCCGGGTGCTACAAGTTCCCGGGCCAGCTGGTCGGTATCGATGACCGGGACGCCCAGTCTGATGAATTCGCCGGCAACTGTGGATTTACCGCTGCCGATACCACCGGTCAGGCCGATAACAAGCGTTTTCCTGGCCGCGGTGTGGCGCTTTTGCGGATGTCTTTTCGGGGCTGTCACTTAACATATCAGCGCAGATAAAGGCTGATAATGTCTTGTCCCCAAAGGAGTGTCAACCAGCCGGCTGCCGCGAGAAACGGTCCGAATGGCATTGGCTGGTTGTGGTCGCGGCCCTTGAGCAGGATAAGTCCGATGCCGATGGCTGCGCCGACGACCGATGAAAACAGGATGACAACCGGCAGCAGCTGCCAGCCGACCCAGGCGCCGATTGCACCCAACAGCTTGAAATCACCGTAGCCCATACCTTCCTTGCCGGTGAGCAGCTTGAACAGGTGATAAATCGACCAGAGCGAGAGGTAGCCGGCTGCGGCGCCGATAATACTCGTATGACTGTTCACGAATATTCCGGACAGACTCAGCAGCAAGCCGGCCCAGAGTAGTGGCAGGGTTATCGAGTCGGGCAGGATCTGGTGGTCGAAATCGATCATGAACAGCGGAATCAGTGCCCAGGTGAACACCAGCGCGGCCAGCGCTTCGATGCTGAAGCCGTAATGGACAGCCACGACTATCGACAGCAAGCCTGTTACCAGTTCGATTGCCGGGTAGCGGCGCGTTATGGCTGTGCCGCAACCGGCGCAGCGCCCCCTGAGAATGAGGTAGCTGAGTACCGGAATGTTTTCAACTGCCCGTATGGGGCGCTGGCAGTGCGGGCAGCTGGAGGCGGGAATCACCAGATTGTAAGTCGGTTGCCCGACAACATCCGGTTCCGGTTCGCCCTGTATTTCCCTGCACTCGCGCGACCACGCCCGGTTGATCATGATTGGCAGCCGGTAAATGACTACGTTCAGGAAGCTGCCCACCATGAGGCCAAGCACGCCACTGGTAATGGCAAAAAGAATGAGCGAACCTTCAAGCAGGTGCAGCAGTTCCATGGGCTATGGCAGCCTGTCCGGCAACTTCGTCGCAGTGATCGCTTCGATCAGATGGCAGCGCCCATTTTGAATATGGGCAGGTACATGGCGACGACAAGTCCACCAATAAGGATGCCCAGTATCGACATAATGAGCGGCTCCAGCAGGCTGCTGAGGGCATCCACAGCGTCGTCGACTTCCGCCTCGAAGAAGTCCGCCACTTTAGACAGCATGGCATCCAGTGAACCTGATTCTTCGCCGATGGCGACCATCTGTTCGACCATGTTTGGGAACAGGCCGGTCTGATTCATGGCGAATTGCAATTGCTGGCCAGTAGCCACGCTGTCGCGAATCAGCAATACCGCATCCGAATAAACCACGTTGCCCGTTGCGCCGGCAACGGATTCCAGTGCCTCGACCAGTGGTACGCCGGCTGCGAACATAGTAGAAAGGGTGCGTGCATAGCGTGCCACAGCGGCCTTGTGCATGATCGGGCCGATGATAGGCAACTTGAGAATAATCCTGTCGAGCGCCCTGCTGAAATTGCGCGAGCGTCTCTTGGCTTGCATGAAGCCCATGCCAGCGCCAAAGAGTATGCCAAAGATAAGCCACCAGTATGCCTGCATGAATTCGGACAGGTTGACGACGAGGCGGGTGAACGCGGGCAGATCGGCGCCAAAACTGCTGAACAGTTCCTCGAACTGGGGTACAACAAAGATGAGCAGGATCGCCGTTACGATGATCGCCACAATGATAACGGCGGTCGGGTAGAACAGGGCTTTCTTGATCTTGGCCTTCAGGGCTTCGGTCTTTTCCTTGTAGGTGGCAATATTGTCAAGCAGTGACTCAAGGACACCGGCGTGCTCACCGGCATGAACCAGGCTCACCACGAGGGCATCGAAGTGGAGCGGGTGTTTGGCGAAGGATTCCGACAGGCCGGTGCCGGATTCCACGTCGGACTTGATCTTGAGAATGAGCTCGCGCATGCCGGCATTGTCGTGGCCGCGCCCTATAATCTCGAATGACTGCACCAGTGGTACGCCTGCAGACAACATGGTCGAAAGCTGTCGGAAAAAGACCGCGATATCTTTCGGTATGATCTTCTTCTTCTCGGTCTTCTGGAACAGCGTGCTCTGTTTACTGATCTTGAGCGGTTTGATGCCCTGCTTGCGCAGATCGGCCCGGATAACAGACGGGTTGGTACCGCGGGTTTGTCCCTTGACCTTGACACCGCGTTTGTCAGTGCCGGTCCAGATAAACAGATCGGGTTGCTTGAGTGCTTTTTCCGCCATGGCTTATTCCTTCGTAACGCGGTCGATTTCTTCCAGACTGGTAATTCCTGCGATCACCTTCTTCAGGCCGGACGCCCTGAGATCGGCAATACCCTCGGCAGCCGCCTGTTTCGCAAGTTCCATTGAATTGCCACCTTCCATAATGATGCGGCCCATTGCTTCGGATACCGGCATGACCTGGTAAATGCCCACCCGGCCCTTGTATCCATTTGTGCAGGTCGGGCAGCCCACCGGACCGTAGACCTTCAGGCCTTTGACCTGTTGAGCGCTGAAGCCGGCCTTGAGCAGGGACTCTTCCGGTATGTCGCGTTCCTTCTTGCAGTTGTTGCACAGGCGCCGTGCCAGTCGCTGTGCCATGATCAGGTGTACGGCCGAGGCGATGTTGTAGGGCGGTACGCCCATGTTTGCCAGGCGCGTCAGGGTCTGCGGTGCATCGTTGGTGTGCAGGGTGGACAGCACCAGGTGACCGGTCTGCGCTGCCTTGACGGCGATTTCCGCCGTTTCCAGGTCTCGTATCTCGCCAACCATGATGATGTCCGGGTCCTGGCGCAGGAAGGCGCGCAGGGCAACCGAGAAATCCAGGCCTGCCTTGGGATTCACATTGACCTGATTGATTCCAAGCACGTTTATTTCCACCGGATCCTCACAGGTGGAGATATTACGGTCCGGTGTATTCAGCATGTTCAGGCCGGTATACAGCGACACGGTCTTGCCACTACCGGTTGGGCCGGTTACCAGCACCATCCCGTAGGGTTTGTTGATGGCGGATGTGAAAAGCTCCCTCTGTTCGGGCTCGAAACCCAGCGCGTCGACGCCGAGCTGGGCAGCACTGCTGTCAAGGATACGCAGCACAACTTTCTCGCCGTACAAGGTTGGCAGAGTGTTGACACGGAAATCGATGGAGCGATTGCGCGACAGGCTCATCTTGATACGGCCGTCCTGAGGAACGCGACGTTCGGCGATGTTCATCCGGCTCATGACCTTGAGACGTGCGATGATGCGCATTGCCAGGGACCGCGGCGGCGAAGTTATTTCGTGCAACACGCCGTCATTGCGGAACCGGACACGGAATTCTTTTTCATAGGGCTCGAGATGAATATCCGATGCACCGGAATTGATTGCGTCGAGCAATACCTTATTGACAAAACGCACAACCGGCGTGTCGTCAATGTCGGATATCGATACATCGCCGTCCTTGTTTTCATCATCGCCTGAACCGATCTCCAGATTGTCGAGGTCAGCATCCATAAGCTCGGACATGGTGGTGTCCATGGCTTCGAGTGCGGTTTCAATTGCCTTGCGCAGCTGGGTCTCGTCGACCAGCACGGCTTCGGTGTTGATACCGGTATGGAATTTAAACTCGTCGATTGCGCCCAGATTGGTCGGGTCGGATACAGCGACGAAGAGCCGGTTGGCGTGCTTGAACAGCGGTAGTGCATTGTGCTGCTTGATCAGCTTCTCGCTGACCAGCCTAATTGGTGCTACCTCCATGTCCATCGCATCGATGTCGAACAGCGGAACGCCGAACTCCTGCGCGCCCGACCAGGCAATGTCCTGGCTCGACAGGATCTTGTTATCAACCAGGTAGCTGACGAAATGGGTGCGCTTCTTGAGCGCCATTTCATGGGCCTTGGTGGCCTCGGATTCGTCGATAAGACCATCCATGACCAGCCGGCGTGCAAGTCCGCTGAGGTTGACTATCGGGTTAACTGATGCCATGGCTTAGCGCATAATGCTCTATAAAGGTCCAAGTTCAAAGTGATCAGCGTCAGGTTTCGCGGATCGTTTACGCTTACCGTGATGTGGCGCGTCTATTAAACAATTAAATCAATAATATATATGCCTGTTAAGGCCGGCGCGAGTCTGCAGGAACGAATATGCAGCCTGACATACCAGTATTGAACTATATATCTGCCTGGTTAGGAATATTTCGTCATATTTTCCCGACTCTTTAACTTGTTGTCGCGGTCAGCGGATCAACACCCTGTTTCACGACAGCGCCTTGCACGATTATATCAGCAGGATCTCCAGACTGGCCGCATTCACGAATCATATTCAAGAGCCGATATGCTGGTGCCGGCAGGACTTATGTCGATGTCATCTATGCATTATTATCCTCAGTTCTGTCAATCTGACCGGCCAATAGCTAGGTGAAAACGCAATGAAAGCGGTAATTCTGGCCGGTGGGCTGGGTACACGGATCAGCGAGGAAACGATCGTCAGGCCGAAACCGATGATTGAGATCGGCGGCAAGCCGGTGCTCTGGCACATCATGAAGATTTATTCGGCGCATGGCATAAACGATTTTATTATCTGCCTCGGCTACAAGGGCTACATGATCAAGGAGTATTTCGCCAATTATTACCTGCACATGTCAGATGTCACTTTTGATATGAATAACAATAACATGGAAGTGCACCAGAACAAGGTCGAGCCTTGGCGCGTCACCCTGGTCGATACCGGTGATGACACCATGACGGGTGGGCGTCTGAAGCGTGTTCGATCCTTCCTGCAGGACGAGGATTTCTGTTTCACCTATGGTGACGGCCTCAGTGACGTCAACATCGGCAGCCTGATCAGGTACCACCAGCGCATGGGAAGTGACGCCACATTGACGGCGATTCAGCCGCCTGGCCGCTTCGGTGCGCTGGACATGGATAGGCAGAAGGTTATTGGCTTCGAAGAGAAGCCGCGCGGCGACGGTGGTCGTATAAGCGGCGGATTTTTTGTGCTCTCGCCCGGGGTGTTCGATTATATCGAGGATGACAAAACTGTCTGGGAGCGTGAGCCGCTGGAAAATCTGGCCAGAGATGGAAAGTTGTCGGCGTTCCTGCACGACGGATTCTGGCATCCTATGGATACGCTGCGCGACAAGACCATGCTTGAATCCTTGTGGCAGGCGGGCAATCCGCCCTGGAAGGTCTGGTAGATGAGGTCGGAATTCTGGAGCGGGAAGAAGGTACTGATCACAGGTCATACGGGTTTCAAGGGCAGCTGGCTGAGTCTCTGGCTGCAGTCGCTCGGTGCACGGGTAACCGGCTATTCGCTCGATCCGCCGTCCGAGCCCAGCCTGTTCGATCTGGCGTGTGTGGCCGATGATATCGAGGATATCCGCGGGGATGTGCGGGATCTCGACAACTTGCAGTCGTGCATGGCAGGGTATGACTGCGAAATCGTGATTCACATGGCCGCGCAGTCGCTGGTGCGGCGCTCTTACCTTGAACCCGTGAATACCTTTTCGACCAACGTCATGGGAACCGTGAATTTACTGGAGGCCGTGCGAAACCTTAAGCGTGCACGCGTGGTTATCGTCGTTACCAGCGACAAGTGCTACGAAAACCGGGAACAGGATATCGGCTATCGGGAGACAGACCCGATGGGTGGTTTTGATCCCTATTCTAGCAGCAAGGGATGCGCCGAGCTGGTAACTGCGGCCTGGCGCAAATCCTATTTCAATCCTGCAGAGTATCCGTCACATGGTGTGGCCGTTGCCTCAGCCAGGGCCGGTAATGTAATCGGTGGTGGCGACTGGGCGGAAGACCGTATAATTCCTGACATCATGACGGCCTTCAATGAAGGCAGGTCAGTGCAACTGCGCAACCCAGATGCAATCCGGCCCTGGCAGTTTGTCCTCGAGCCGCTGAATGGCTATCTTACCCTTGCCGAACGAATGTGGGATGAGGGTGGATTTTTTTCGGGCGCATGGAATTTTGGTCCGGCAGAAACCGATATGCACACTGTCTCCTGGCTAACTGATGCGCTTGCGGTGCGCTGGGGTGATGGTGCGGGTTGGGAATGCGATGCCACTGCACATCCACACGAGACGACCCTGCTGAAGCTGGACTGCAGTCACGCCCGCGATGTACTGCACTGGCGACCGGTGCAAAGTGTCGAGGAGACCCTCGACTGGATCGTGGAATGGTATAAGTCATATTTTGCCGGATCCGATATCAGGGCCGTTACACTGGGCCAGATCCGGCGCTTCCAGGAAAACGCACTTCATGAGTGATGCAAACTGCCGTTTTTGTGCAGCGCCACTCAAACACAGTTTCTGTGATCTTGGCATGTCACCGCTTTCCAACTCCTATCTCAGTGCCGGACAGCTGCAAAAAATGGAATTGTTCTACCCGCTGCATGCCTATGTGTGCGACCGGTGTTTCCTGGTGCAGTTGATGGAATATGAAAGTCCCGACCGCATCTTCAGCGACTACGCCTATTTTTCATCTTACTCGGACAGCTGGCTGATGCATGCGCGGGATTACGTCGGGCAGATGATGCAGCGCCTCGGACTTGACCGTAACAGTCATGTCGTCGAACTGGCGAGTAATGATGGCTACCTGCTGCAGTATTTTGTTGAACGGGGTATCAGGGTCACCGGTGTAGAGCCGGCCGCGAATGTTGCCGCGGTGGCACGGCAGAAGGGGATCGAGACGCTGGTGAAATTCTTCGGCGTTGAGACTGCGCGTGCGATGGTCGCCGACGGTATCCGTGCCGATCTGCTGCTCGGAAACAACGTACTGGCACACGTGCCCGATATTAATGATTTTGTGGCCGGCATGCAGATTCTGCTGAAGCCGAAAGGTGTCATCACCATGGAGTTTCCGAGCCTGCTGAAACTCATGCACGGTAACCAGTTTGATACCATTTATCATGAGCACTTTTCGTACCTGTCGTATTCGGTGGTCGAACGCATTTTCGCGCATCACGGGATTACCCTGTTCGACGTTGATGAGCTGCCGACTCACGGCGGCTCACTGCGCATCTACGGGCGCCATGTCGACAACAGGGCATTGCCGGTAAGCACTGCTGTCACCGAACTTCGGGCACGTGAGGATGTCGCCGGTCTGTCCCGGCTGGATACCTATGTTGCATTCTCCAGGCAGGTGCACGAGACAAAGCGCTGCCTGCTGGAGTTTCTGATCAATGCGAAACGCGCAGGCAAGCAGATTGCCGGGTATGGTGCGCCTGCCAAGGGTAATACACTGCTTAACTATTGTGGTATTCGCACTGATTTTATCGACTACACAGTTGATCGTAGCCCGCACAAGCAGGGCAGCTATCTGCCGGGTACGCATATACCGGTGTTTGCTCCGGAAAAACTCTCGGAAACAAAGCCGGATTACGTGGTTATACTGCCGTGGAATCTGCGTGACGAAATCATTGCCAGCATGTCGCATATACGTGACTGGGGTGGGCGGTTCGTGACTTTCATTCCGGAGGTCGAGGTTATTTAATGAGGTTTACAGCTTTGTCTGTTGATGGCTGTTATCTGGTGGAGCCGGAGCCGGTAGTAGACGAGCGTGGTTTTTTTGCGCGCACTTTTTGCCGCGATGAGTTTGCCAGGCATGGCCTTAATCCGGAATTGATGCAATGCAGCGTTTCCTTCAACAAGTGTGCCGGCACCCTGCGCGGGTTGCATTACCAGAAGCCACCCCATGAAGAGGCTAAACTGGTGCGCTGTACGGCAGGCGCAGTCTATGATGTGGTACTCGACCTGCGCCCCGGATCGTCCAGCTATCTGTGCTGGGAAGGGGTGCAACTCGTGGCTGATAATCACAGGGCCGTCTACATACCCGAGGGCTGTGCGCACGGCTTCGTAACGCTGGCAGACGCAAGCGAGGTCTATTACCAGATGTCGGCTGCCTATCATCCGGAGTCGGCTGCCGGTGTGCGCTGGAATGATCCTGCCTTCGGGATCGAGTGGCCGCATGCCGATTTCATTATTTCCGAGCGGGACAGTAATTTTGAATCATGGGAGCACGCAGCCAGTGCAAGCGTCTGATGCCATCAGGCATGGATCGGTGTGTCAGCTGATTCTGTGGAGCGCACAGACCAGGCAATCGTCCTGATTGCGATGGGTGGTTCCTCTCGGAATGTCCATCCAGGGTACGAAACGACTCACGCACCTGGAGGTCGCGAATGTTAGTGAAATACTGTTTTTGATATACCGGTCAGACAATCTTGTAAGGATATGAATGCAATGCTGAATGGAACCGGCAAGGAGGGCCTGCCGCTCGTTTCGATCGGTATGTTCCTTTACAACGAAGGACGATTTGTCAGGGATGCACTGACTGCATTGCTGGAACAGGATTATCCAAACCTGGAGATCATTATTTCCGACAACTGCTCGACGGACGACAGTGCTGCAATTTGCAGCGAACTGACGACCGGTGATGCCCGTGTGCGTCTTATACGCCAGGAAACCAACATTGGAGCCATCGCCAATTCCATTCTGGTGCTGGAGCAGGCGACCGGGCAGTATTTCATGTGGGCCTCCGGCCATGACCTGTGGTCGAAAAATCTGATAACAGAATGCGTAAAAGCGCTGGAGAGGCGTCCGGAAGCGGCCATTGCCAGTGCGAGGGCGGCCTGGATAGGTGTGGATGGCGAGCCGATGGACAAGCGGTCTTCCAGCTACGATACCGGTGGTATGAACGACATCAGCCGCTTCTTCATGACATTCTGGGGAAACATGCATCCAATCCTGGGGGTTATTCGTATGGAGTATCTACGTCGGATCCCCGTTATCCACGCGTGTGCTGGAACAGACCAGATCGTGCTGGCTGAGCTGGCCCTGATGGGGGAATTCCTGGAAGTCACCTCGGCACAATGGTTGCGGCGCCAGCCCAGGGATGAGGAAACGCACAGGCAGAAGATGAAGCGTTACACTGGCGCAGAATTCAAGCTGGCCGGTACCTGGATCGACAGGATGTTTCCGCTCCTGCGGTTGCCGCTGGAGCTGATACAGGTGGTGGCGAGAAGTCCATTATCGCTGCTGGAACGCATTGCCGTACTGCTGGCGCTGCCGACATGCTTTCTGGTGCGATATCTGGCGGGTATTAAAAATCCATGATCCCGCGAAATATTGGAAAATAACCCTCTAATGCTGAGCAGGCGGTTTGTGCAGGGCTGGTTGTCCTGGCTCAAGCGTCTGTTTGCCCTGCTGGCGGTGGGTTGCTTGCTGTATTTTGGCTGGCACTCGCGTGAATTGTTGGGCGAAATCCTCACCGGCACTTCGACCGGTATGCTCGCCGCTGCGGTCGCCGTGTGGCTGTTCATGCATCTTGTATCCCCCCTGTTCGCTACCGTGGTCTTCATGGGTAGCGGCTTTCACATGCGCTATCGGCGTGCCCTGAACATCCACCTGGCAAATCTGCCGGCGCGCTATATTCCCGGTGGTATCTGGCATACGGTTGGCCGCATCGTTTCCTATCGTGAACTGGGTATCGATGCAGGCCGGATCAGCCTGTTTGTGCTGCTCGAGAATGTTCTGTCCGCTGCTGTAGCCTTCCTGCTGGGTGGCGGTGTGTTATCGGTATACCGTGGTATGGATGACTGGGGCAGCCTGGCGGCGTTATGCGCAGCGGGCGGCGGTATCGTGCTGATTCTGATGCCGGTACTGCTGCGTTTCCGGGTTGCCAGGCCGATTGCCCGGATCGCGTCTGGACACTATCTGGCTGGTATAGCTGTGATTTTGTTGAACTGGTGCGTAGCGGCTACGGCCTTTGTGCTGTTCGTCGCTTCTTTCAAGGCGTTATCGCTGGAAACGCCGTTGCTGGAAACCGCTGCTGTATACCTGTTTTCGTGGGGAGTCGGCTTTATCGCTGTGTTTGCGCCGCAGGGTGTCGGCGTATTCGAATTGATGGCCGGAGAACTGTTGCGTGGATCGCTAGCCCTGGGTGGTGTTGCGGTCCTGCTGGTTGGATTCCGTGCCGTGATCTTTGCCGCTGATTTACTTGGCTGGGTGCTCGGACGGTTGCTGCTGCAGGGCAGTATGCGCTGAGTCCGGTTATTCCGAAGATTCTTCCCTGCTAGTGCGTCGGCGTGTCTCCTGGATATCCTTGTAATGCAGCGCAGACACCTGCTCCGATACTATGCCAATCAGAAAGGTCATGAGTGACGAGAGCAGCAGGATCGCGCTCATATTCGTCAGGCGTCCCCAGCTGTAGTAGGTGTAGGCGTAATAGCACAGGCCTGCACCCAGGAGGGTGGCACTGATTGGCAGGAAGAAACGCATCGGCGAGAACAGGGCGCCGATCTTGATGATAATCACAAGAAACCGGAAACCATCGTGAAACAGCCGTATATGGCTCTTGCGTTCCCCGCTGCGGTTTGCGGCATGGATAGGTACATAGCCGACAGGCAAGCCCGAGCGAAAAAAGGCCATGGTGCTGGTGGTTGGATAGGAAAACTTGTTCGGCAACAGATACAGGAATTTCTTGAAATGCCTTGCCCGCGCGGCGCGAAAGCCGGAGGTAAGGTCTTCGATATCATACCCGGTCATCCAGCTGGCAAGCCGGTTGTAGATGTCGTTGGCCAGACGCCTGGCTGCGGAGGCATGGGTTTCGGCCCGGCGTGCGCCAACGACCATGTCGAAACCCTCGTTTAACCTGTCGAGCAGCAGTTGTATGTCATCGGGATTGTGTTGACCATCCGCATCCATAAACACCAGGATATCACCACTGGCATTGCGGGCACCGGTCTTGACAGCGGCCCCGTTGCCCATGGAATAGACATGCGAGATGACCTTTACATCGTTGCGCCGGCAGATATCGACGGTATTGTCAGTGGAGCCGTCATTGACCACAATGATTTCCTGCTGCGGAAATTTTGCACGCAGTACCGGCAGGAGTTTCTCCAGACCTTCCGCTTCGTTCTTGGCCGGCAGGATAATGCTGGTCGAAGGGTTCATGGTTGCAGGGTTTCCGAAAGTGTCGGATAGGCCGATGTGCCAGTATCCTTGCGCTTGGTATCAATTTCAAATTGTAAATCATTCACAATATGTACAACACTGCCATGTACATCGGAGGCTATGAATTTATCCAGCAGTTGTTCGGCCTCGTCATAGCGTTCCATGGCGATCAGCAGTTGCGTCAGATTGATCCAGCGCTGTGGTTCTTTTGGGTCCAGCTCGATGGTGCGGCTGAAAAGAGCGCGTCCCTTTTCGAAGTCGCCGGTCTTGTTGATAGTGAAGTAGCTATAGACATTCAGCAAATCGGCATGCAGTACGGGTAGGTGATCAAGGCTGTCATTGTCCAGTGCGGTTTGAAACAACTGCTCCATCGTCTCCACCGGCATATCGCAACCCATTCCGATGCAGTTAGCCAGTTCATGCAGGCTGTCGATGTGGGTTGGCTTGATAGGACCTTGACTCAGTCGTTTCATGATATTGTCAAACCAGGCCGGTTCGACCGTTCTGTCAAGCAAATAGCTGAGCTTGATGCGGATGACATCAACCAGGATGCTGAAATCGTCAAGTTCACTGGCCCTTGCCAGGTATGCATAAGCACTGTCCGCGGCGCCAGGTTGATAATGTAGGGCCAGCCTGGCATATATGCGGGCGGCCGCAGAAACAGCCAGAAAGGAATCGGGGTGGTGCCTCGCCTCATAGAAGGCGTGGTCAACATTGTTACCCCATTGGCCGGCGCGCAGCCAGGTGGTGTATGTAAAGACCGCCAGGAAGAAAACCGGCATGATTGCTCTAGTTACCTGCGCCACGTGTGTAATCCGGAGCTCTGCTGCCATTGTGCATACTGCCAGCAGGATGCCCATGTCGGCCAGGTAGTTTCTGTGCTCATAGGCAATGTCGAGCTGGAAGATGGTCGATTCCAGTGCGTGCCCGGCAAAGAACCACAGGACGCCAAGACCCGCCAGAGGCCGCGATTTGAGCAGTGCAATCCCGGCGGCGGCCAGCAATGTACTGAGTGCGATCATCGAGTAAAGAGTGGTGGGCGGGTCGAGCAGTCCGCGCGACAATGCAATATCATCATGATACAGGCCCAGTTCGTTAATCGAGGGCATGATGATCAGCTTCAGGTAAAACACCAGAACGCGCGACTCGGTCAGGACCCGTTCGAGGAGAGTGAAGTTGCGGCTGTGGTAATTCAGTACCGATTCGGGGTTGATTACCAGGACGGCCAGGAACAGGCCCAGCGGAATCAGGATGGCAGTAACAAACAGCGCAGTGACGAATTTGCTGCGTGAGCCATCCTGGTTGCGAAAACGGAACAGGCTGATCTCGATGACCAGCATATACAGGGGCATCAACACGCCGGTCTCCTTGCTTAGCGTGGCGAGCGCCCCGAACAGCGCGAAGCCGGTGAGGACATGCGCTATGCCATGCCTGCCGGCGAGCATGCGCTGGCGTCCCGCGGTATACAGGCAGAGTCCGAATACAGTGAACATCGCTGCCAGGCTGGTCATGCGCTGTACGATGTACAGCACCGGGGTCAGGTTGAGCGGGTGTACCAGCCAGAGGCCAGATATGATGACCGGCAACCAGAATGCGGCCCGCCCGGAAAGACCCGACCTGAACAGTGTCCGGTAACTTTCGATCAGCAGACGTACCAGCAGAAAAATGCCGATGCCGGTCAGGAGATGAATGGCCAGGTTGGTAACCTTGAAAGACCATGGCGAGGTTCCATAAAAATAGCGGTTCAGCGCGAACGTGACCATGCTGATCGGGCGCCGGAACAGGCCGGCGCCTGAGGAGTAGGCAGCACTGTGCAGCGTGTCATAATCAAGGTCATCAAGCTGCAACCTGTAGTTATTCAGCAGGTTGGGCATGTCGTCGAACATGTAGTCGCCGGACAGGCCCGGCAGGTAGGCAGCAATGGCAAGCAGGCAGAGCGCCGCGAGCAGTAATGACTGGGTAACTAAAGCGGGTCTAGCTGTCATGGTGGCGGAATGTGCGTGTCAGCTCCAGTGTGACGGCGTGTGTGGCATGGTATGGCAGTGTAACGTCGCATCCATACCGATCAAATAAAAACGCCCCACACGAGGTGGGGCGTTCGAATTGCACGAGTCTACGTATTACGGACGGCAGTTGGCCGGACGGTACTTGGCAGGCATGGTGCCTGTCGTGCAGTCCCACTCAACCGAACCGGTGTTCGTGGTGGCCACTATGAAGATGGTGCCACCGTTGGCGGTCGGATTACCACCTACGCCTGTTGCTTTATAGGTGATCGTGATCGTCTGACCAGCGGCAGCAATTGTCGATACATAGGTGCCCGAGATACTGGCTGCGGCCGGCATACCATAGGAAACATTGTTGGCAACGAAACCGCCGGTACTGTCATAGGTCTCGGCGACAGCCAACTTGGCCGCACCAACCATGTTCAGGCCTTCGGACACCTTGCTTCGCACAGTGTAGTCCTGGTAAGCAGGCAGCGCGATGGCGGCCAGGATGCCGATGATCGCGATAACGATCATAAGTTCGATCAGGGTAAAACCTTTTTGCAGTTTCATGGTGTTTCCTCTTATGTACATGGACGATGGTAACAAGTTGTTTGGTTGCCCGATCCGAGCCACCTGCCAGCCTTGTATCGGACGGTTGCCCGGATTCTTTGGCTGGGGATACACATTCATTTTCCGTGCCAGTTTTTTGCCGCTCGCCGGACTGCGGTGCGCAAATTGATTATGACGCGCAATTAATTAAAATAAATACAGTAATTTACATATTATTGCGTAAGCTGACGTCGATTCATTCAGGTTCTGTGAGCCTGCTTGTGACAACGTCTTTCTCGTAGAAAAATGGCAATCGGTCTCACAAGTCAGGTCACATTGTGACGAAGAGTGTCACAATGTGACACGGATTATGTGAGCAGTAGTTCCCTCTGCACGATCGTTCATAATGCCCGGGCCATGTAGCTAGTCAAGCCCCAGCTTCTTGAGCCGGTAACGCAGCGCACGAAACGTGATACCCAGCTTTTTGGCGGCTGCTGTCTTGTTATAGCGTGTCTGCTCCAGCGCCTTGATCAGCACGTCCTTTTCAATGCTGTCCATATAGGTATCCAGCGGTACCGCGCCGGGCTCCACTACCCGTGAGCGATCACCGTCGCCAACACCGGCAATGGAGCCGGTCATCGGCAGATGCAGGTCTGCGCGGCTGATGATATTGCCCTCGCACAGGGTGGTGGCACGCTCGAGTATGTTTTCCAGTTCCCGGACATTGCCGGGGAAAGTATAGCTGGTCAGGGCCTGCAATGCGTCTTCACTAAGGGCGAGATCGGGCTGTGCATTCTGGAGTGCCAGCTTATGCAGGAAGTGACCGGCCAGCATGGCGATATCCTCACTGCGCTCGCGCAGCGGTGGTACCTTGAGCTGAATGACATTCAGACGATAGTAGAGATCCTGCCGGAACTGTCCGCCGGCCACCAGCTCGGCCAGATCCTTGTGCGTGGCAGAGAGAATGCGGACATCGGTGGCCATCTCGCGTTGCGCACCCACCGGTCGCACGGCCTTTTCCTGTATCGCGCGCAGCAGCTTGACTTGCATATGCAGGGGCAGTTCTGCAACTTCATCGAGAAACAGCGTCCCGCCGGCGGCGACCTGGAACAGTCCATCCTTGTCGCTGGTGGCGCCGGTGAAGCTGCCCTTGCGATGACCGAAGAACTCGCTTTCCATGAGTTCGGAAGGGATGGCGCCACAGTTAACAGGTACGAACGGTCGATCGGCGCGCGGACCCTTGCTGTGAATCAGCTTGGCCACCAGCTCCTTGCCGGTGCCGGATTCGCCGCAGATGTAGATCGGGGCCTGGCTGCGCGACAGCTTTTCGATGGTGGAGCGGATGCTGCGCATGGCTGCTGAATCGCCCAGCAGCGTGTCACGGCTGCGCCGCTCGCGCTGGTTGCTGTCGTCCGACAACTTCAGAACGCTGGTGATGAGATTGCGCAGAACATTCAGGTTGACGGGTTTTGAAATGAAGTCAAAGGCACCGGCCTTGAGTGCCTCCACCGCGGTATCCATACTGCCATAGGCGGTGATCACGGCAACCGGCAACTCCGGCGAGTGTTCCTGTATATAGCGGACCAGGTCCAGGCCATCACCATCCGGCAGTCGCATGTCGGTAAGGCAGATATCAAAATCCGTGCTCTCCAGCAATGAGCGGGCCTGCGCGAAGTTTGCCGCGCTGCGGGCGTCGATATTCATCCGGCCCAGTGTCAACTCGAGCAGTTCGCGGATGTCGGGCTCGTCATCGACGACCAGGGCCAGTGGATTACTCATCAACGGTTCTGCGCGACTGCCGCGCCGGTGGCCAATCCCGGATTGGCCGGGAAGCTGATGCGAAAACAGCTGCCGCCCTGCGCAACCGGGCGGTATTCGAGATTTGCGCCGTTACTCTCGCAGATTTCACGCGCAATATACAGACCCAGGCCGGTGCCGCTGCTGTGTGTGGTGAAGAAAGGCTCGAATATCTTGTCAGTCATGTCAGGCTCGACACCGGGACCGTTATCAATGATATCAAGGTGTACCGTCCCTGGGGTAGCGCCGGGTCCTGCGACCAGTTGCAGCTGGACAGCTTCTGCTGTGCGGTTGTGATGAATTGCATTCTGACACAGATTCCAGACCACCTGGTGTAACAGGCTGGGATCCATGCAGATTTCAGTATCCGGTGGTGTAACCGAATAGCTGATCTGCGCTTGTCGTGTATTGCCGCTGTGCGAGAATTCCCCGGTGAATTTCCTCAGCCAGTCATCGAGGCGAAGAATTTGTGGCATCGACAACTTCGGGCGCGACAGCTGCAGGATGTTTTCCACGATGCCGTTCACCCGCGCTGCGTTATCACCGATGATGGTCGTCAGACGGCGATCCTCCGCTGCCAGAACATTCTGTTCGTTCAGCAGTTGTGCGGCATGACTGATCGCACCGAGTGGATTCCTGATTTCGTGCGCAATGCTGGCAGTAAGGCGTCCCAGTGAGGCCAGCTTGATTTGCTGAGCCTGTTTTTCCATGGCGGCCATATCCTCCAGGAAAATCAGAGCCCCCGGTCCGCTCGACGAATCCAGGCGGGTAAACTGCGGCAGAATGCTGGCCGCATGTCCTTCATTCCTGAGTAGGCTGGGCTGGCTTGCCGGTGCCCGCTGCCAATCCAGCAGTTTCCCGAAAAGTGCGGGAGACAGTTTTGCCAGCGGTTCGCCATTATGGGTGCCCGGCGTATGGAGGAGTTTGCGTGCGGTGTCGTTGATCAGGAGAATGTTGTGGTGATGGTCGGTGACGATAATGCCGGCCTGCAGACGCTGCACGATATGGGCATTGAGCCGGGCGAGGTTGGCGAGATCGACGGCGCGGCGACGTGCCAGCGATTCGCTCTCCCTGATCCTGCGTGCCAGCAGGTTGGTCACCCCCGCGCTTGCAAACAGCGCGATACCCACCAGTCCGACCTGCGTGTAACCACTGCTGCTGGAAACGCCCTGCAACAGCTGGCTGTAGAACTGCTCGCCCATGGCCGCGAGGGTAGCCACGGCTGCAAACATGAATGCCAGGCGTCCGGGGAACAGGATACTGCCGGTGGCAACCGCGATGATCAGCAGGATGCCCAGGCCGCTGGCGAGGCCGCCGCTGGCATGGATGAGTACCGTGATGACGCCGATGTCGATAAAGATCTGGCTGATCGCCTGCAGCTCGTAGCCAGGCCAGCGCAGGCGCGCGGCGAATCCCGCGAGCAGGCTGAACAGCAGGTAACCGATACAGGTGAGTCCGTACAAACCCGGCGCTTCCATGCCGAGCGAAGTGTCAACGCTGATGGTGAGGTACAGGACCGTCAGCAGTCCTGCAAGTGTCAGGCGGTAAAATGTCAGCAGGCGCAGGGGCTTCCACGCCGGTCTGTCATGCATGACGGCCCTGCTCACATCCGCGCCAAGGCCTTCAGGCAGGCTGCCTTCCATGCTGTCAGCTGCAGTCATGATCTGTCATGTGCTGCGTCACGGTGTTCCCTGGAGCAATAAAGGCGTCCATCCCGTTCGAAGGCCTCGTTTTCCGGGATGTAGATGCCGCAGCTTGCGCAGGGGACCATCTTGCCGGTCATACTGCGCCTGCGACGGGTGCTGCGCGGTTTAAGCAGCAATTGTCTGCCGATCATAACGAACAGCGCGAGTGCAATGAAGATGAGCAGGGTACGCATTGTATTCGGTTCGGGTTGCAGGGTGCATGTCGCCATGCCATGTCAGCAGTTACCGGTGATGATACTACCTTTAAACCGGTGGCGTGTAATGCCGATCAGGTATTACTTGATCAAACCCGTCAAGGTTTGCCACACTTCTCCCATGCATCTGCACGAATACCAGGCCAAGCACCTGTTTGCCGAGTACGGCATACCAGTTCCCGATGGCCGGCTGATTACCCGCAGTGAAGACCTCGGTAGTGTCGCCGCCGGTTCCGGCGCATGGGTCGTGAAGGCCCAGGTACACGCCGGTGGTCGCGGCAAGGGCGGTGGCGTGCGGCTGGTTAGCAACCGTGCGGAACTCGCCGATGCGGTCAGTGCACTGCTCGGCAGCCGGCTGGTGACCCGGCAAACCGATACGGCGGGTCTGCCTGTCAACAGCGTACTGGTCGAGCAAACCGTCGACATCGCGCGCGAAATCTACTTCAGTATCCTGGTGGACAGGACTCGCGAGCGCGTCATGCTGATGGCATCCGCCGCCGGCGGTATGAATATCGAGGAGGTTGCCGCCTCCCACCCGACCGCGATCCTCACCGAGATCGTCAACCCCGCGGTCGGCCTGCAGGGTTTCCAGTCGCGCAATCTCGCCTTCGGCCTCGGTCTGCAGGGCAACCAGATCGGCGCCTTTGCCAGGCTGCTCGATGCTGCCAGCCGGCTGGTGTTTGCCTGCGATGCCAGTTTGCTGGAGATCAACCCCCTGGTTGTGACCGGTGCCGGGGAATTGCTGGCACTGGATGCCAAGCTCGATATCGATGACAACGCGCTGTTCCGTCATGCGCAACTGGCCGCGCTGCGCGATGCCAGCCAGCAGGATGCGCGCGAAAATATCGCCCAGCAACACGGCTTAAACTACATCCGCCTGACTGGCAACATTGCCTGCATGGTGAACGGTGCCGGTCTTGCCATGGCAACCATGGACATTATCAAGCTGCACGGCGGCGCGCCGGCCAATTTCCTCGATGTTGGCGGCGGTGCGACTGCGGGCAAGGTCGCCGAGGCGTTCAAGATCATCCTGTCAGATCACCAGGTCGAGGCGATCCTGGTAAACATCTTTGGCGGCATTGTTCGTTGCGACCTGATTGCCGAGGGTATCCTGCAGGCCATCACGGAAGTCGAAATCAAGGTGCCGGTGGTGGTGCGTCTGGAGGGCACCAATGCCAGGGCCGGGCTGGCGCTGATCGAGCATTCCAGCCTGGCGGTGGAAACGGCCAGCGATCTGGCCGAGGCGGCGGACAAGGTGGTTGCCGCGGCACGGGGCAGCAGCGCGGCATGAGCGTGCTCGTCGACAGCAATACCCGGGTCATCTGCCAGGGCTTTACGGGTGCGCAGGGTACGTTCCATTCGCAGCAGGCGCTGGATTACGGCACGCAACTGGTCGGTGGTGTGACGCCGGGCAAGGGTGGCCAGACCCATCTCGGGCTGCCGGTGTTCAACACGGTCAGGGACGCAGTCAGCGCTACGAATGCGGATGCCACCATGATCTACGTGCCGGCGGCGTTCGCCGCCGACGCGATCCTGGAAGCGGCCGCTGCCGGTATCGGTCTGATCGTATGTATCACTGAAGGTATCCCGGTTCTCGACATGCTGCGAGTCAAGGCGGTACTTCGCGAAACAGATGCCCGTCTGATCGGGCCGAACTGCCCGGGCATCATCACTCCGGGCGGTTGCAAAATCGGCATCATGCCCGGTGTCATCCATACCCCCGGCCGTATCGGCATTGTGTCGCGCTCCGGCACACTGACCTACGAGGCGGTGTTCCAGACCAGCCGCTGCGGCTATGGACAGAGCACCTGTATCGGCATTGGCGGTGATCCGATCCGCGGTATGGGCTTCATTGATTGCCTGCAGCTGTTCGAGACCGACCCGGACACGCACGGCATTGTCATGATCGGCGAGATCGGTGGCAGCGACGAGGAGCGCGCCGCAGAGTATATCCAGACCCAGGTCAGCAAACCGGTGGTAGCCTACATCGCCGGTGTGACCGCGCCACCCGGCAAACGCATGGGGCATGCCGGCGCCATCATCAGTGGCGGCCAGGGTACGGCAGCGGCCAAGATCGCTGCCCTCGAAGCGGCCGGCGTGACGGTGGTACGTTCGCCCGCGGACATGGGCACGGCCATGCAGCAGGCTATGGTCAGTTAGTCCTTTCTCGGATGGCTATATCTAGGCAGTTCATTTTCCTGATTTCCTGGTTGCGCCTTTTCAGGCGAGTTACTTTCTCTTGCGTGCCCAAGAGAAAGTACCCAAAAGAAAGGCGAAACATGTGGCTAAACTATAATGATCTGCCTGCAGAGATCCCATGCAGCAACAGGACCCTCGAACCATGGCATCAATCGAAAAAAAAACCAAAGGCCTCCGCATCGTCATGGCGCAACTCGACTTCCTGGTCGGTGCCATCCCCGCGAATGCGCGCAGGATAATAGATGCCTGCAACGCGGCGCGCGATACACACGCGGCCGATGTGGTGATCTTTCCCGAGCTGGCGCTGACCGGTTATCCGCCGGAGGATCTGCTGTTCCGCCCACATTTCATGGAGCACGTACAGACCGGGATCGAGCGCCTGTGTCGCATGATCAGTGGCATCACGGCAATCGTCGGCTGTCCCTTGCAGGAAGGCACGCTGTTGTACAATGCCGCGCTGGTGATTCGCGATGGCCGCATCGTCGCGCAGTATCAAAAGGAAATTCTGCCCAACTACGGCGTGTTCGACGAAAAGCGCTATTTCACGCCGGGCGCGCAGCCCTGCGTCGTCACGTGCGGCGAGATCCCGGTCGGCGTCACCATCTGCGAGGATATCTGGCAGGCCGGCCCGGCGCAGCAGGCCGCGGCAGCGGGTGCACGGTTGTTGGTCAATCTGAATGCCTCGCCGTTTCACGCCGGCAAGCGTGACGAGCGCGAACAGGTGCTCGCGTTGCGCGCGCGCGAGAACGGCCTGCCCATCGTTTATGTCAACCTGGTCGGTGGCCAGGACGAGCTGGTGTTTGACGGTGGTTCGTTCGTTGTCGATGCACAGGGTACGGTGACACAGCATGCGCCGGCCTGTGTCGAAGGACTGTACCCGGTGGATATCACCGCAGGCGCGCGCGTGGTACCGGTTCCTGCCGGCTGCGCGCCGCGTCTGTCACTGGAAGCCGCCGTGTATGACGTGCTGGTGCTGGGGGTGCGCGACTACATCCGCAAGAACGGTTTCGACGGTGCGGTACTCGGCCTGTCCGGTGGAATCGATTCGGCGCTGACCCTGACGCTGGCGGTAGATGCCATCGGCGCGGAGCAGGTGGCGGCGGTTATGCTGCCGTCACGCTTTACGGCGCCGATGAGTCTTGAGGATGCGCGCGCCGAGGCCACGGCACTGGGTGTGCATTACAGGGAAATCTCCATTGAGCAGCCGTTCGAGAGTTTTCTGGCGGTGCTGGCGCCGGCGTTTACAGGCCTGGCTACGGACACGACCGAGGAAAACATCCAGGCCCGCTGCCGCGGTATCATCCTGATGGCGATCTCGAACAAGCAACGCCGCATCCTGCTGACGACCGGTAACAAGAGCGAGATGTCAGTTGGCTACGCAACCCTGTACGGGGACATGGCAGGCGGTTTCGCGCCGCTCAAGGATGTGCCAAAGCTGCTGGTGTACCGCCTGGCAAGCTATCGCAACAGTCAGGCGGCGGTGATTCCGCAGCGTGTGCTGGAGCGCCCGCCGTCAGCGGAACTGGCGCCTGACCAGAAGGACGCTGACAGTCTGCCACCTTACACAATCCTGGATCCGATTCTGGAACGTTATATCGAGCGCGACATGAGTGTCGAGCGCATAGTGGCGGACGGGTACGAGGCCACGGTAGTGGCGCGCGTCGCCGCCATGGTCGATCGCAATGAATACAAGCGCCGCCAGGCTCCGCCTGGCGTACGCATTACCCGGCGGGCATTCGGCCGTGACCGGCGTTACCCGATCACCAGCGGCTACCAGAACTCCCAGAACGGGGACGATTGATCGGCCGGGTAACCGCCGGACGATTCCAGCCGGGCCAGGTCGGGGTGTTGCGGATAGTTGAGGCGCAGCACCTTCAGGGAGCCCTCGGCCAGTTCGTTGGCATCGAGGGCACGGTAGGCACGCACCATATACACCAGTGCATCCGGTACGGCGGGCGTCCGCTGATAGTTCTCTATGACGTACTTGGCACGGTTAACCGCGGCGACATAGGCCTTGCGGCGCATGTAGTAGTCGGCCACGTGCAGTTCGTATTCGGACATGCTGTTGCGCAGGTGGATCATGCGCTGGGCGGAGTCCCCGGCGTAGATACTGTCCGGGTAACGTTGCACCAGCTGGTTGAAATCATCATAGGCCGCACGCATGGTGAAGGTGTCGCGTTCAGTCGGGTCCTGCGGCAGGAAACGATCGACCAGTGACTTGCCGCGGTTGTAATTAACCAGACCTTTGAGGTACCAGGCGTAATCCACATTCTGGTGGCGCGGGTAGATCTTGATGAAACGGTCGGCTGCCGCGATGGCGAGATCGGGCTCGTCGAACTTGTAATAGGCGTAGGCGATCTCCAGCTGTGCCTGCTGGGCGTAATTGCCGAACGGGTAGCGCGCCTCCAGGGACTCGAAGTACTTGATTGCCTGCTCGTAGTTCTTGCTCGCCAGTTCTTCCTTGGCTGCGCTGTAGAGCTGACTGGCAGACCAGTCCTTGGTCTTGTCGATCTGGTCGGGCAGCAGGGAGCAGCCGCTGGAAACCAGCAGCAGGGCGGCCAGGAATAAACTCGTCAATCGCATCGCGTGTGATGTGTCAAAATGTCCAGGAAACGGGCGCCGCACGGGGCGCCGCCAGAGTATAACCCAATATCGATGAGCGCATGATGCCGATCCTGCAACTGCAAGTGACTATTCCGGACTCCCTGCGTGGCCGCCGCCTCGACCTGGCGCTGGCCGAGTTGGTCCCGGATTATTCACGCTCGCGCCTGCAGCAGTGGATCCGGGCCGGGCAGGTGACGCTCGATGCGCGCGTGGCACAGGTCAGGGAGAAGGTCAGCGGTGGCGAGATCGTGCGCATCGAGGCCGAGCTTCACGAACAGTCCGCAGACCGGCCGCAACCGATCGAACTCGATGTGCGGTATGCCGATGCGGATCTTCTGGTGATCAACAAGCCGGCCGGGCTGGTGGTGCACCCGGCGGCCGGCAATCCCGCCGGCACACTGCTGAATGCGCTGCTGCACTACGACCCGGCGCTGGCCGTGCTGCCGCGTGCGGGCATCGTGCACCGGCTCGACAAGTCGACCAGCGGCCTCATGGTGGTCGCGCGCAACCTCACCACCCACAAGCGGCTGGTTGAGGCGTTGCAGGCACGTTGTGTGACCCGCGAGTACCTGACGGTGGTTTATTCCGTACTGACTGGCGGAGGCACCATTAATGCCCCGGTCGGGCGGCACCCGGTCGATCGCAAACGCATGGCCGTTACTGCGGGCGGCAGGGAGGCGGTAACCCACTACCGGGTCGAGCAGCGCTATCGCGCACACACGCTGGTGCGGGTCAGCCTGGAAACCGGGCGCACACACCAGATTCGCGTACACATGGCGCACAACCACACACCGGTGGTCGGCGACCCGGTCTACGGCGGGCGCCTGCGGCTGCCGCCCGGCGCCAGCGCCGCCCTGCAGGCCACCCTGGCCGGTTTCAGACGCCAGGCGCTGCATGCCGCGCGGCTGGAACTGCAACATCCAACCAGCGGTGAAACGGTCAGCTGGGAGACTGACGTGCCGGATGATATGGCGCAGCTCATCAGAGTGCTGCGTGAAGATGCCGAGGTGCTCACTGATGGCCTGTGACTGGCTGGTGCCGGAGTGGCCGGCACCGCCTGCCGTGCGCGCAGTGACCACTACGCGCGGTGGCGGGGTCAGCCGTGTGCCCTGGGCCAGCATGAATCCGGCCGATCATGTCGGCGATGATGCCGCCGCCGTGGCGGCCAACCGGACACGATTGCGCGAAGTGCTGGCGTTGCCGGCGGAGCCAGTCTGGCTGCAACAGGTGCATGGCGTCACGGTGGTCGATGCCGGACAGGCCGGTGACCGTCCCGCGGCCGATGCCGCCTGGACCGTGCAGCCAGGCGTGGTCTGCGCCGCGCTGACCGCGGACTGTCTGCCGGTGGTATTTGCCGATCGCGCAGGGCTGTGTGTGGCGGTCGCGCATGCCGGCTGGCGCGGACTGGCGGCCGGCGTGCTGGAGGCGACGGTCAGGCAACTGCCGGTGCCGCCGCGGGAACTGCTGGCATGGCTGGGCCCGGCCATTGGGCCAGCGGCGTTCGAGGTAGGCGCCGAGGTGCGCGCTGCCTTCGTGGCGCAGGATACGCAGGCGATGCGTGCCTTCATGCCGGGCAAGGACGGGCGCTGGTTTGCCGATCTCTACTGCCTCGCCCGGCAACGGCTCGCGGGCTGCGGGGTGACGGCGGTCTATGGCGGTGACTGGTGCACATTCAGCGATCGAGCGCGTTTTTTTCCTATCGCCGTGACGGCACCACCGGGCGTATGGCCACGCTGGTGTGGCTGGCGGCGCCGTAAGCGGGTGCGTATCATGGCCGCCTTCTGTACGCGTGGGATAACCGCATGTCGCTGATTGCCTGGATCATCCTGTTCTGCCTGCTGGGCGGGGTGCTCAGCGTGCTGGCCGCGGCAGTCTTCCTGGTACTCAGCGAGCCGCTGCGCAATCACCTGCTGCCGCACCTGGTCAGCTTCGCCACCGGCACGCTGCTGGGCGCTGCCTTGCTGGGTCTGCTGCCGCATGCGCTGGAGGCCGCCGCCGGCAGCGACACCCACACGATTCCGCTGGCGGTACTGCTGGGACTGCTGGGATTCTTTCTGCTCGAAAAGCTGGTGCTGTGGCGGCATTGCCATGCCGATCACTGCGAGGTGCATGTGCCGGAAGATCACGATCATGTGCGCCGGCAATCGACCGGCATGATGATCCTGATTGGCGATGGCATGCACAACTTTCTCGACGGCATCCTGATTGCCGGGGCATTTCTCACTGATATCCACCTCGGTATTGTCACCAGCCTGGCGGTAGCGGCACATGAAATACCGCAGGAGGTGGGTGACTTTGCCGTGCTGCTGCACAGCGGCTTCACGCGCGGCCGCGCCTTCATCTACAACATCCTTTCGAGCCTGACCACGGTGCTGGGCGGTGTGCTGGCGTGGTATGCGTTGCAGGAGATGGAGCCGGTGCTGCCCTACGTCCTGGCCGTGGCGGCGTCGAGCTTCATCTATATCGCCGTGGCCGATCTCATTCCCACCCTGCACCGGCGTACCGAGGGTGCGGCAACCATTCAACAGATCGTCCTCATCGCCGTCGGTGTCCTGCTGATTTACGCTGCCCATTCCACCCTGCACTAGCGGTTGATTGTCTTCATAAAAGTTTCTTAATTGGCCACGGAAGCACACGGAAAACACGGAACGGCGTGTGGTGGCTTTTCCGTGTAATTCCGTGTGCGCCCGTGGCTATTAATTCCGGCCGAGGATGTTTGGCGGGCTTGAAATGCCCGCTGATCCCCCCTATGTAACGGGGAATATACCGATTTTCGCCGCGGAGGCCTTCATTCATGCGTATGGACAAAATGACCAGCAAGTTCCAGCAGGCACTTGCCGATGCACAGAGTCTGGCGGTGGGGCGTGACCACCAGTTTATCGAGCCGGCCCATCTCATGACGGCGCTGCTGGATCAGGAAGGCGGTACAGTGCGTCACCTGCTGGCCCAGTCCGATGTCAACGTCAACCTGTTGCGTTCGCGCCTCGGTGAGCTGCTGGACCAGGTGCCGCAGGTGCAGGGCGCCGCCGGCGATGTGCATATCTCCAATGATCTCGGGCGGTTGCTGAATGTGACCGACAAGCTGGCCCAGCAACGCAAGGACAGCTACATCTCCAGCGAACTGTTCGTGCTGGCTGTGCTGGAGGACAAGGGGCAGCTCGGCGAGCTGCTGCGCAAGGCCGGTGCCAGCAAGGGTCTGGTCGAACAGTCGATTGACAAGCTGCGCGGTGGTCAGAAGGTCGACGATCCGAACGCCGAGGAGCAGCGTCAGGCGCTGGAAAAATACACCATCGACCTGACCGAACGTGCCGAACAGGGCAAGCTTGATCCGGTGATCGGCCGTGACGACGAAATCCGCCGCACCATCCAGGTACTGCAGCGCCGCACCAAGAACAACCCGGTGCTGATCGGCGAGCCCGGTGTCGGCAAGACCGCCATCGTGGAAGGCCTGGCGCAGCGCATCATCAACGGTGAAGTGCCGGAAGGCCTGAAAGGCAAGCGCCTGTTGTCGCTGGACATGGGTGCGCTGATTGCCGGTGCCAAGTTCCGCGGTGAATTCGAGGAGCGCCTCAAGGCCGTACTCAACGACCTGGCCAAGCAGGAAGGCCAGATCATCCTGTTCATCGACGAGCTGCACACCATGGTCGGCGCCGGCAAGGCCGAGGGCGCCATGGATGCCGGCAACATGCTCAAGCCGGCGCTGGCGCGCGGCGAGCTGCACTGCGTCGGTGCCACCACGCTGGACGAATACCGCAAGTACGTCGAAAAGGACGCCGCCCTGGAACGCCGCTTCCAGAAGGTGCTGGTCGACGAGCCGAGTGTGGAAGATACCATCGCCATACTGCGCGGACTGAAGGAGCGTTACGAGGTGCACCACGGCGTCGAGATCACCGATCCGGCCATTGTCGCTGCCGCTACCCTGTCGCACCGCTACATCACCGATCGCCAGTTGCCGGACAAGGCCATCGACCTGGTCGACGAGGCCGCCAGCCGCATCCGTATGGAGATCGATTCCAAGCCCGAGGCGATGGACCGTCTGGAGCGCCGCCTGATCCAGCTCAAGATCGAGCGTGAGGCGCTGAAGAAGGAAGTCGATGAGGCCTCGAAAAAGCGTCTCGGTGCCTTGCAGGAGGAGATCAACACGCTGGAACGCGAGTTCTCCGACCTGGAGGAAATCTGGAAATCGGAAAAGGCAGCGGTGCAGGGTGCCAGTCACATCAAGGAAGAGCTGGAGCGCGCGCGCATGGAATTCGAAACCGCGCATCGCGCCGGCGATCTTGCGCGTGCCTCCGAGCTGCAGTACGGGCGCATCCCGGAACTGGTCAAGCAGCTGGCCGCGGCCGATGCTGCCGAGACGAAGGACATGCAGCTGTTGCGCAACAAGGTGACCGACGAGGAAATTGCCGAGGTGGTGTCCAAGTGGACCGGTATCCCGGTGTCCAAGATGCTTGAGGGCGAGCGCGACAAGTTGCTGCGCATGGAAGAGTCGCTCGCCAAGCGTGTGGTTGGCCAGGGCGAGGCCGTGCGCGTGGTGTCCGACGCCATTCGCCGCAGCCGTGCCGGCCTGTCAGACCCGAACCGGCCGAACGGGTCCTTCCTGTTCCTCGGTCCGACCGGCGTCGGCAAGACCGAGCTGACCAAGTCACTCGCGGCGTTTTTATTCGACACCGAGGAGGCGATGGTGCGCATCGATATGTCCGAGTTCATGGAAAAGCACTCGGTCGCACGCCTGATCGGTGCGCCGCCCGGTTATGTGGGCTATGAGGAGGGCGGCTACCTGACCGAGGCGGTGCGCCGCAAGCCCTATTCCGTGATACTGCTCGACGAGGTCGAGAAGGCGCACCCGGATGTGTTCAATGTGCTGCTACAGGTGCTCGATGACGGCCGTCTGACCGACGGTCAGGGCCGCACTGTGGACTTCCGTAACACAGTGATCGTGATGACCTCCAACCTGGGCAGCCAGATGATCCAGGAAATGGCGGGTGAAGAGAACTATGCAGCCATGAAGGACGCAGTGATGGACGTGGTGGCCGGGCACTTCCGGCCGGAGTTCATCAACCGCATCGATGACGTGGTGGTGTTCCACCCGCTCGGCCGCGAGCAGATCCGTGCCATCGCCGACCTGCAGATCGATATCCTGCGGCGCAGGCTCGCCGAGCGCGAGATCGGACTGGAGCTTACCGTTGCCGCGCTCGACCGTATCGGGGAGGCCGGTTTCGATCCGGTCTACGGTGCCCGTCCGCTCAAGCGTGCCATCCAGACCCGGCTGGAGAATCCGCTGGCGCAGGAGATCCTGGCCGGCCACTTCAGCCCCGGCGACGTCGTGCACATCGATGCAAGCGGCGACCACCTGGAATTCACTTCCAGCCGTGGCGACACCGCCTCGGCGGCATAGAACGTCCATACCGGGTCTGAATGGCCAGAAATCCGTGTAGACGCGGGGTCAGATCCCAGTTTCTGCTTATATTCTTTCAATTCAAATCTTTTGCGATTGTAGGAATATAAGCAGAAACTGGGATCTGACCCCTGTTATTACACCCGGTACAGCAGGCGGTCCAGCAGCCGGGTTGACAGCACACGCTTGAGCGTGCCGAACAGGTAAGTCGGGAACGTTACATAGTAACGCGGCCGCGGCCGCGGGCTTTCGATGGCGTGCACGAGCTTTTTCAATACCGTCTCGGGCGGCAGCGTAAACGGCACGGCGGGCCCCTCCTTCTCGAGACGTTGCTCCATGCGCTGGTAGGCTAAGCGGTGCGCGCTGTTTTCGGCATCGATATTGCGCCGGTAGGCGAGAAACGCGTTGGCGCGAAAGCGGCTCTCGATCGGCCCGGGCTCCACCAGCGAGACATGTATGCCGCTGCCGCGCAGTTCCAGCCGCAGCGTATCTGCCAGCCCCTCGATGGCGTACTTGCTGGCGATGTAGGCGCCACGGTAGCGCAGCGCGACAAAACCGAGCACCGAACTGTTGTAGACGATACGGCCATGGCCCTGGTCGCGCATGACCGGCAACACGCGCCGGGTCAGTTCATGCCAGCCCAGTACGTTGGTCTCGAACTGTTCACGCAACACCTCGCGCGACAGGTCCTCCACCGCACCCGGCTGGCCGTAGGCGCCGTTGTTGAACAGGGCGTCGAGCCGGCCGCCGCTGCGCGCCAGGATGTCATCGACGGCGGCGCGGATCGAGGCGGAGTCCGCCAGGTCGAGCGGCAGGCTTTCCAGTCCCTCGGCGGTGAGTCGCTCTACGTCAACCGGCCGGCGCGCCGTGGCAAACACCCGCCAGCCGCGTGACTGTAGTCCACGCGCGCAGCACAGTCCGATGCCCGAAGAGCAGCCGGTGATCAGGATGGTTTTGTCATGCATCGGGTCGTTTGCCGTGTTGCCGTTACAGGCAACTGATTATCCAGAAAATTATCTGTCACGCGAGCGGGGTGTACCGGCAGGCCGTTGCCGCCGGTTAAACGAAAAACTTGTCTGCAAGGTGCGCAATCCTTAGTATCTCCGCGTTATTCAACAAGAATCATCCGCCGCATTCGGGTGGTCATGCCTAATCAGGAGGGGAGTAATGAACAACAAGCGATTGACAGCCATGCTGGCGGGTACCCTGTTTGCTGCCGTGACCCAGCAGGCCGTAGCTGCCAAGGGGCCGGAGTACAGCTATGCCGAGCTCGGCTACATCAATATCGATGCCGACTCGGTCGAGGGCGACGGCGCCGGCGTGAACATCTCCTTCGGTGCGACGGACCATATCTTCCTCAAGTTTGGTTATGACCGGCTATGGCTGGACGATCCCGACTCCAGCGCCGATGCTGATGCGGACAGATTCCAGATCGGTGGCGGCATGCACTTCGGTATCACCGACACCATCGATGTACTGGGCGCCATCAGCTACGTGGACATCGAGGTCACCAACACGCCGGCAGGCAGCTTCGGTGACGACGGCTACCTGGCCGAGGCCGGTGTGCGTGCCATGCTGAGCAAGAGCCTGGAGCTGAACGCCACCGTCTCCTCTCTGCATATCGATGGCGAGGATGACATCGGCTACGGTGTCGGTGGCGTTTTCGACATCACCAAGACCTTTGCGCTGAGCGGCAGCTTCAATCGCTTCGATGACGCTGATGAGAACGAGTTCTTCGTTGGCCTGCGTATAGGGTTCTAGGTTCGTCTGACAGGCAGACCAGGAAACCCGCCGACTGGCGGGTTTCCTGTTTTGGGCACCTGGAAAACCATCCTTTCAGGCGGACCCGGTTGCCTGTACCGTCGCCAGTTCGCGCTGTTCTTCCTGCTGCAGTGCCCAGAGTTTTGCGTAGATGCCATTGTGTGCCAGCAGCGCCTGGTGCACGCCGGATTCGATGATGCGTCCGGCCTCCAGTACCAGGATGTGATCGGCATCCACGATGGTCGACAGGCGATGCGCGATCACCAGGCTGGTGTGATGGGCGGCGGCCTCGCGCAGCGCCTCCAGGATGAGCTGTTCGGACTGCGAGTCCAGGCTGGAGGTGGCCTCGTCGAACACCAGGATGCGCGGATTCTTCAGGATGGCGCGTGCAATGGCGACGCGCTGCTTTTCACCGCCGGACAGCTTCAGGCCGCGTTCGCCAACCACGGTGTCATAGCCATCGGGCAGAGCGCGGATAAACGTGTGCAGGTTGGCCAGGCGTGCGGCCTGCTCAACCTGTTCGGGCGTCGCATCGGGGTGCGCGTAGGCAATGTTGTAGTACAGCGATTCATTGAACAGCACCGTGTCCTGCGGCACGATGCCAATGGCCTGGCGCAGGCTGTCCTGGCTGACAGCGCGGATATCCTGGCCGTTGATCAGAATGCGTCCCTGCGTGACGTCATAGAAGCGGAACAGCAGACGGGCGATGGTGGACTTGCCGGCCCCGCTCGGTCCGACAATCGCCACTTTCTGCCCCGGCTGCACGGTAAAGCTGACGTCGTGCAGGATGGGGCGCGCGGGATCGTAGGCAAACGAGACATGTTCATAGCGGATCTCGCCCCGGCCGGCATCCAGCGCCGGGGCATCCGGCCGGTCGGTGATCTCCGGTGTGCGTTCCAGCACCTCGAACATCAGGTGCATGTCGGCGAGTGAGTGTTTCAACTGGCTGTAGACCACGCCGAGAAAATTGAGCGGGATGAACAGCTGCAGCAGGAAGGCATTCACCAGTACCAGGTCACCCAGCGTCATGCTGCCGGTGACAACACCCTGCGCGGCGAGCATCATCATCAGCGTGACGCCCGCGGCAATGATTGCAGACTGGCCGAAATTGAGTGCCGACAGCGAGGTCTGGCTCTTGACGGCGGACTCCTCCCAGCTTTGCAGGCTGTCGTTGTAGCGCCGCAGTTCATAATCCTCGTTGCCAAAGTACTTCACGGTCTCGTAATTGAGCAGGCTGTCGATGGCCTGGGTGTTGGCCTTCGAATCGAAGGCGTTCATGCTGACGCGATACTTCATGCGCCACTCGGTGATGAACATGGTGAACCCGATATAGATGACCACCGAGACGAAGGTGACCACGGCGAACCAGATATCGTAGCGCGAGAGCAGGATGCCCGCGATCAGGGTGATCTCGACCAGCGTGGGCAGGATGCTGAATACCATGTAGTTCATCAGTGAGCTGACGCTGCGGGTACCGCGCTCGATGTCGCGCGAGAGGCCGCCGGTCTTGCGTTCCAGGTGAAAACGCAGCGATAGCCGGTGCAGGTGTTCCAGCACCTTGAGCGAGACCTGGCGCATGGCGCCGTGGCGCACGCGCGCAAACACCGAGTCGCGCAGTTCGTTGAACAGGGAGCTGGCCAGCCGGAGGGCGCCGTAGGCCAGCAGCAGGGCCAGCGGCAGCACCAGCATGGCCTGCTTGCCGGTATCCAGGTTGTCGACGATGTCTTTCAGCACCAGCGGCACGCCGACATTGGCGACCTTGGCCAGCACCAGGAAACCGAGCGCCAGCAGCACGCGGCCACGGTAGGCCCACAGGAACGGCGCCAGCGAGCGCAGGGTCCTGATATCGTAGCCGGCGCTGCCGGGCATGTCGGTCGGGCGGTGAGGGCGCATTGGTGCCGTGCCTGGGAATCGAGCCGCACATTCTCACAGAATCAGGCTGCCGGCGGTACCGTTATGCCACTGCCGCTGTATTCAGGCCGCGCGCGGCCTGTATAATGCGCCGGCCTGTAAATCAGGCCTAAAAGACGTAATCCGAGCATGCCAATCTATGAATATCAGTGTGCTGCCTGCGGGCACACCTTCGACACCCTGCAAAAGGTCAGTGAAGCACCCCTGACGCGCTGTCCCGAGTGCGGGGAAGAGTCACTCAAGAAGCTGGTCTCGCCCAGCGCTTTCCGACTCAAGGGCGGTGGCTGGTATGAAACTGACTTCAAGACCGGCAGCAAGAAAAACGTTGCCGGCGGTGACAAGCCGGGCGCGAGCGACAAGCCTGCCACAGGGGGCGCAGACAAGCCGGCCAGCAAGGGTGCCGCGGACACGTCCACGACCAAAAAGTGAGCCGGATCAGGCTGATAGTTGCACCCCCCCGCGCAACCCCGTACCATTTCACGTTTTCCAACGCACTCGACCGGAATCCAGCCATGCGCAGTCTCTATTGTGGTGAACTCAATGTTGCCCACCTCGACCAGGAGGTCACCCTGTGTGGCTGGGTGCATCGCCGGCGCGACCATGGCGGTGTGATCTTCATCGACCTGCGCGACCACCGCGGCCTGGTGCAGGTGGTGTTCGACCCGGATGACGCACAGACTTTCGCCACTGCGGAGCGGGTGCGCAGCGAGTACGTGTTGCAGGTCACCGGCCGGGTGCGGCGCCGCCCGGCAGGTACTGAAAACCCGGACATGCCGACCGGCGCGGTGGAGGTGTTCGGGCTGGCGCTGACCGTGCTGAACAGCGCGGAGACACCGCCGTTCCAGCTCGATGATAACGATGTCAGCGAGGAGAACCGGTTGCGCTACCGCTACATCGACCTGCGCCGTCCGCTGATGCAGGAGCGGCTGCGTCTGCGCGCCCGCATCACCCGCGCCATGCGCAATTACCTGGACGGGCACGGCTTCATCGACGTCGAGACACCGGTGCTGACGCGCTCGACGCCGGAAGGCGCGCGCGACTACCTGGTGCCGAGCCGCACCCACCCGGGCGAGTTTTTCGCGCTGCCGCAGTCGCCACAGCTGTTCAAGCAGCTGCTGATGATGGGTGGCGTGGACCGCTACTACCAGATCGCGCGCTGTTTTCGCGACGAGGACCTGCGCGCCGACCGCCAGCCGGAATTCACCCAGCTCGATATCGAGACCGCGTTCCTGACCGAGGACGACATCATGGGTATCACCGAGACCATGGTGCGCGGGCTGTTCAGCGACGTGCTCGGCGTTGTATTGCCGGATCCATTCCCGCGCATGACCTATCATGAGGCCATGCGCCGCTTCGGCACCGACCGTCCCGATCTGCGTATCCCGCTGGAACTGGTCGACCTCGGTGACCTGATGCAGAAGGTGGAGTTCAAGGTATTCTCCGCACCGGCGAATGATCCCGACGGCCGCATCGCCGCGCTGCGCGTGCCGGGTGGCGGCGACATCAGCCGCAAGGACATCGACGACTACACCGGTTACGTCGGCAAGTACGGCGCGAAGGGCCTGGCCTACATCAAGGCCAACGACGTCGCGGCCGGGCGCGACGGGCTGCAATCGCCGATCCTGAAATTCCTGCCCGATGACGTGGTCGCCACGCTGGTCGAACGCACCGGTGTCGAGGACGGTGACCTGGTATTCTTCGGTGCCGACAAGGCAAAAGTTGTCAATGAATCACTCGGCGCGCTGCGTGTGAGACTGGGTCACGACCGCGGCCTGGTGCAGGGTGCGTGGGCGCCGGTATGGGTGGTGGACTTTCCCATGTTCGAGCGCGACGAAAAAGCCAATCGCTGGATGGCGCTGCATCATCCGTTCACCGCACCGAACATCGATGACCCGGCACAGCTCGCTTTCGATCCGGGCAACGCATTGTCGCGCGCCTATGACATGGTCCTGAACGGCACCGAGCTGGGTGGTGGTTCCATCCGTATTCACCGTGTCGACATGCAGGAGGCGGTGCTGCACCTGCTGGGCATTGGCGAGGAGGAGGCGCGCGACAAGTTCGGTTTCCTGCTCGACGCGCTGCGCTACGGCTGTCCCCCGCACGGCGGTATCGCTTTTGGCCTCGACCGGCTGGTGATGCTGATGGCCGGCGCAAACTCGATCCGCGAGGTGATGGCCTTTCCCAAGACACAGACCGCGTCCTGTCCGCTCACCAATGCCCCATCGGTCGTGGCCCCGGGCCAGCTCATCGAGCTCGGCATCCACCTGCGCAAGCCGCCGGTGCTGGAGTCGTGATGAGCGTTGCTGTATTCGTTTGATTTACCTGGCAAGTGCATCCCTGACCGCCGGGGCCAGGGTCGCAGCGATAACCCGGTAGCCCGCCGCACCCGGATGACCATCCCACTGTCGCGGATACAGCGATTCCGGGTCCAGTGCTGCTGATTGCAGCGGGGCGATCAGGTCGACATAGCGTGTGCCGGCGAGGGCTCTGATGTGAGCGGCCAGCAGATCGATATGTTCACGTTCCATCTTCACCAGTTGCAGGTAGCTGTCGGGGGGAGTCAGGTCTGCTGCGTGCACTTTCCGGGCGTAGGCCAGTTCCCGGGTTGGTATCACAGTAAAGATCACACTGATGTCCTGTGCCGTTGCCAGTGCGGCGATGCGGTCCGCCACCTCGGCCATGATGGCGTAGCCTGCAGTTACGGCAGGATGGCCGTCGTTGGTGACCAGCCTGGCCGAGGGTGTAAACACCATGCTGACCGCGTCCTGGAATGTCACTGGCCAGGATTTTTCCACATCGAGCAGGTTGCCGAACGCGGGGGCACCGGACTTGTCGAGCGTGGTGTCCGGCCGCAGTGAGCTCCAGTATTCATTTCCGTACACCGAGGCGAAGGATTCAAGCGCGTCATTGCCAGTGTAGAAGGCGACGATGATGCTGCGTGGGTTGAACTTCGCGGCCACTGCAGCGAGGTGGAGGTATTGCGTGGCCCCCCACCCGCCAACGGCCATGCTGTATATCCCGGTATTCCCTGTGCCCAGCATGGCGGAGAGCTGGCTGGGCCAGGTATTTTCGATGGGCTCGCCGATGCCGTAGGTCTGGCTGTCGCCGATGGCTATGACAGCGGGATCATTGGGTATGCCGGTGTTGCGAAAACCGAGGATATCGTGTGGTCCGGTTCCGGCGTCTGCGTCGAGCAAGGGCCTGAAGCGTATGCTGGTAACGGGGTCATTCAGCAGGAGCTCATCTGTCCGGTAGTCTGCATCCCTGAAAACCCCGTCAAAAAAAGGCGGGACTGTCTTGCTGGATTGCACCAGCTGCAGGTCAACCGGCAGTCCCAGCAGTTGTGGTGCGATCCAGCGGATCGTCAGCAGGGCAAGTGCGGTCGTGCATACCACAACTGCTGCAAAAAGCAGCCATTCGGGTTTGATGGGTAGTTGCAGCACGTCAGTTGCTGAGTGTTGCAGATTGCAGGCAGGGTTGCCGGGTAGTCATGGTCGAAGGCGACTATACCTGATCAGGCAGGCGCTATGAAGTCGGGCGCGCAGTTGATCTGTTCCCGGTTCGCTGTGTAGCGATTTTTCCCGGTGGTCTGCCGCAGTCGGCACTGTCACTGGACTTCCCGGCAATGCTAATATGCGCGAATTCTCCAGTATGAGGACGTTTTTTCATGGCAGGGCACAGTAAATGGGCGAATATCCAGCATCGCAAGAATGCCCAGGACGCCAAGCGCGGCAAGCTGTTCACCAAACTTATTCGCGAAATCACTGTCGCTGCGCGCATGGGTGATCCGGACCCGGCGTCTCAACCCGCGCCTGCGTGTGGCGGTGGACAAGGCGCCACCGCCAACATGACCAAGGACACCATCGAGCGTGCCATCAAGCGCGGTGCCGGCGCCGCGGAAGGCGAGAATTACGAAGAGGTGCGTTACGAGGGCTATGGTCCGGGCGGCGTGGCGGTCATGGTCGACTGCATGACCGATAACCGCAATCGCACGGTGGCCGAGGTGCGCCATGCCTTCAGCAAGGCCGGCGGCAATCTCGGTACCGATGGTTCGGTCGCCTACCAGTTCACCAAGGCCGGTGTGCTGAGCTATCCGAAAGGTACCGACGAGGACCGGCTCATGGAGGCCGCGCTGGAAGCGGGTGCCGACGACGTGCGCGGTTACGATGATGGTTCCTTCGACGTGCTGACCCAGCCGGAGCAGTTTATCGAAGTGCGTGACGCCATGATTGCCGCCGGGCTCGAGGCCGAGCAGGCCGAGATCACCATGCGCGCCGACAACACGATCGCGCTGGAGCTGGAAGACGCGGAAAAGATGGTACGCATGCTGGAGCGGCTGGAAGACCTCGACGATGTGCAGGAAGTCTATTCCAACGCGGACATCGCCGAGGACATCCTGGCGCAACTGGCCTGATTGGAATCTGAAGCCGGGTAATCACCAAGGAATCCACGGAATCCACGGAAGAACACGGAAAAATGCAGGGTGCAGACTGTGCACCATTGCGTGAGACGTGAGACGTGAGACGTGAGACGTGAGACGTGAAAGGTGCGGTATGTTCACGTTGGGATCATTGTTGCAGGAGCGCATCTCATGCGCGATGGATACCAGCCAGGAAACCATATGGAAAGGGTTTTATTTTTCCGTGTTCTTCCGTGGGTTCCGTGGCCATTGGCATGTTCAAGCAGACCGGAAACATTTATCCAGCGTGTGCATGACGGCTGTTATATGATGTGTGTGACTTGTTTTCGCAAGCCGCAATCAAAGAGGGCATGACCGCCACACATGACGCGTATTCTCGGCATCGACCCGGGCTCCCGGGTTACCGGCTACGGCATCGTCGACCAGGACGGGCAGCGTTTGGCCTATGTGGCCAGCGGCTGCATCCGCGTGCGGGGTGATACGCTGGCGGAACGGCTCGGCATCATCCTGGCCGGCGTCGGCGGCATCATCGGCGAATACCGGCCCGACGAAATGGCCATCGAATGTGTGTTCATCAGCAAGAACGCCGACTCCGCGCTCAAGCTCGGCCAGGCGCGCGGTGCGGCAATTTGCGCGGCCGTACAGCAGAATCTTCCTGTCGATGAGTATGCCGCGCGCGCGATCAAGCAGGCCGTGACCGGTACCGGTGCGGCAACCAAGGAACAGGTGCAGCACATGATATGCGTGCTGCTGGCGCTGCGCGGCAAGCCACCCAGCGACGCTGCCGATGCGCTTGGCATTGCCATCTGCCACGGGCATCACCGCGAATCGCGCCGCCGCATGCAGGCCATGCAGCCGGCACGCGAGGCACGCACGTGATCGGACTGCTGCGCGGACGTCTGCTCGACAAACAGCCGCCGACGCTGTTGCTCGATGTGCAGGGCGTCGGCTACGAGATCGACGTGCCCATGACCACTTTTTACGACCTGCCCGCCGTCGGTCACGACATCACGCTCTACACCCATCTGGCCGTGCGCGAGGACGCGCATACCCTGTATGGCTTTTTGCGTCTGTCCGACCGCACCCTGTTTCGGCATCTGCTCAGGGTCAACGGCGTCGGCGCACGACTGGCACTTGGCATCCTGTCCGGCATGGCCGCCGGCCAGTTCATCGCCTGTGTGCAGGCCGGTGACACGCACGCCCTGATACGATTGCCGGGTATCGGTAAAAAGACGGCCGAGCGGCTCATTATCGAACTGCGCGACCGGTTGTCGGCCGAGACCGGTATGGGCGCGGTGACACCCGGCACAACCACGGCGCCGGTGGCCAGCCCGGTGGAGGACGCAGTCAGCGCACTGGTCGGACTGGGCTACAAACCGCTGGAGGCCAGCCGCATGGTGCGTGCCGTCAACGTCAAGGATTTGTCGTCTGAAGAGATTATCCGCCACGCCCTGCAATCCGTGGTGCAGTAGCTTGATTACTGCGGCCAGCTCACTGAAACTAGCCCGGCTTTTCGCCACAGGCGCAGATAAGGACGGTAGTCAGCGCCGGAATGCGCGAGGACCGCTCAGTCCCGGGCACGACCGGTAACCGCATACACACTGTACAGTTGATAGACACCATGAGAATGCCGCATTCAGGTTTCACTGCAGTCAGCGCAGCTGGCCTGCGGGCTATCCGGTGCCGTGTTCGGGTGCGAGCCGCATGATAGAAGCGGATCGCCTGGTGACTCCCAAGGGTTCGCGCGAGGACGAGATCCTCGACCGGACCGTCCGGCCGCAGCGTCTGGTCGATTACGTGGGCCAGCCGCAGGTCTCCGAGCAGATGGAGATTTTCATCAGTGCAGCGCGCCAGCGCGGGGACGCGCTGGACCACACCCTGATTTTCGGTCCGCCCGGGCTGGGCAAGACCACGCTGGCACATATCATCGCCAACGAGATCGGCGCCAGCCTGCGCCACACCTCCGGCCCGGTGCTGGAGCGCCCCGGCGATCTGGCTGCGCTGCTCACCAATCTCGAACCGAACGACGTGCTGTTTGTCGACGAGATCCATCGCCTCAGCCCGGTGGTGGAGGAGATCCTGTACCCGGCGATGGAAGACTTTCAGCTCGACATTATGATCGGCGAGGGGCCGGCCGCGCGTTCCATCAAGCTCGACCTGCCACCGTTCACGCTGGTCGGGGCCACCACGCGCGCGGGCCTGTTGACCTCGCCGCTGCGCGACCGCTTCGGCATCGTGCAGCGTCTGGAGTTCTACAACCAGCGCGATCTGGCCGGGATCCTGCAGCGCGCTGCCGGCATCCTCAATATCGGCATCGACGCCGAGGGTGCGCTGGAACTGGCGCGACGCTCGCGTGGCACGCCGCGCATTGCCAATCGCTTGCTGCGCCGCGTGCGCGACTACGCCGAGGTCAGGGCGGACGGCCACATCACGCGTGATGTGGCTGCCGCGGCAATGATCATGCTGGATGTTGACGAGCTGGGTTTCGATACCCAGGACCGCAAGCTGCTGACCACCATCATCGAAAAATTCGGTGGTGGTCCGGTCGGGGTGGACAATTTGTCCGCCGCCATCGGCGAGGAGCGCGGCACTATCGAGGATGTGCTGGAGCCCTACCTGATCCAGCAGGGCTTCATCATGCGCACTCCGCGTGGCCGTGTCGCCACACGTCATGCCTACCTGCACTGTGGCCTGAAACCACCGGCGCATCCGCTCGCGGAACCGCTGGAACTGTTTGATGGAGAAACCAGCGAGGACGTCTCATCCTGATACTCCGGATGTCGCTGTTACCCGACAGCTTGACACGCTGCGCACATGCTAACACCATCTCGCGACAGGGAATTTTTCGTGCACACCGTGGTCACTAATGGTCCATGAGGGCAACGCATGACCGGCTTTCAGTGGCGCGTGCGGGTTTATTACGAGGATACCGACAGTGGCGGCGTGGTCTACTACGCCAATTACCTGCGCTTCATGGAACGCGCCAGGACAGAGTGGATGCGCGCGCGGGGCTTTGAACAGGACCGGCTGCGTGCCGAGCAGGGCATTCTGTTTGCGGTGCGCTCGGCATACATCGATTTCCTTGCGCCGGCACGCTTCAACGAAGAACTCGATGTGAGTGCCGAGGTCTCGACGCGTGGCCGCGCCAGCCTGACTTTCCGGCAGGCCGTCACCCGTGTCGTTGATGCGCAGGTATTGTGCAGCGCAGCGGTGAAGATTGCCTGTCTCGACGCGGACGCGTTCAAGCCCAGGCCACTACCGGATTTCATTCTGAAGGAGTTTTGAATGGCCACGGACATGTCGTTTTTCCACCTGATCATGGGCGCCAGCATGGTCGTGAAGCTGGTCATGCTGCTGCTGCTTGGCGTGTCCATGGCGAGCTGGACCATGATCTTCCGCAGGCGCACGGCGCTGAAGGCGGCACAGGCGGCGGCGGATGAATTCGAGGACCGCTTCTGGTCGGGGGGCGATTTGTCCGCGCTCTACCGCGAGATCTCCAGCAAGCCCGACTCTGTCATCGGCATGGCCGGGATCTTCCAGGCCGGCTTCAGCGAGTTCGCGCGTCTGCGCAAGCAAACCGGCAGCGACTCGCGCAGCGTGGTAGAGGGCGCGCAGCGTGTCATGCGCGTGGTGCTGTCGCGCGAGACCGACGACCTCGAGACGCATCTGTCGTTTCTTGCCACTGTCGGCTCGACCAGTCCCTATGTCGGCCTGTTCGGTACGGTGTGGGGCATCATGAATTCATTCCGCGGACTCGGCAATGCGCAGCAGGCGACGCTGTCGATGGTCGCGCCCGGCATTGCCGAGGCGCTGATAGCCACCGCCATGGGCCTGTTTGCCGCCATTCCCGCGGTGATCGCCTATAACCGCTATTCCAACGACGTGGAACGCCTGATCAATCGCTATGACAATTTCCTGGAGGAATTCTCCACCATCCTGCACCGTCAGGCGCAGCCCGAGCGGGCGGCCTGAACGAGTACAGCCCTATGGCCCGTCACCGTACCCGCAAGAAGCCCATGGCCGACATCAACGTCGTGCCGTACATCGATGTGATGCTGGTGATGCTGGTCATATTCATGGTGACTGCGCCGCTGCTTACCCAGGGCGTGAGCGTCGAGCTGCCCGAGGCGCCGGCCAAGGTCATGGATGAGCAGGACAAGGAGCCGCTGGTGGTGAGCGTCGATGCCGCCGGCCGCCTGTACCTCAACGTGGGCGACGCACCCGACCAGCCGGTCGACGGTGACACCCTGGTCAACAACATCTCGGCCGTGCTGCGCCGCCAGCCCGGCAAGAGTGTGATGATTCGCGGGGATCACAGCGTGGATTATGGCGCGGTGGTGGCGGCGCTGGTGCTGCTGCAGCAGGCAGAAATTCCCAAGGTCGGTCTGGTCACGGAACCGCCGGAGCGTTGATCGCAGTTTATGTGGAAGGTGATACGCGAGAATCCGCGCGCCGTAGCCTATGCGGTGCTGATGCACCTGGTATTGCTGGCGTTGCTGGTAATCGGGCTGGACTGGACGCCGAAGGTGACAGCACCGCCGGGTGTAAAGATACCGATCGAGGCCGAGCTGGTCACCGAGGACCCGCTGAAGAAAATCGAGCAGCGCAAGCAGGAAGAACTACGCAAGCAGGAACAGCTCGCGCGGGAAAAGGCCGCCGCCGAGGCGAAGCAGAAGGCGGAGGCCAAACAGAAGGCTGAGGCAGCAGCAAAGCAGAAAGCGGAAGCCGAGGCGAAGCAGAAGGCGGAGACCGAGGCAAAGCAGAAGGCGGAAACCGAAGCGAAACTGAAGGCTGCCGCCGAGGCCAGGCAAAAGACCGCGGCGGAAGCGAAGCAGAAGGCGGAGACCGAGGCAAAGCAGAAGGCAGAGGCCGAGGCCAAACAGAAGGCCGCGGCTGAGGCGAAAAAGAAGGCGGAGGCCGAGGCAAAGAAAAAAGCCGCGGCCGAGGCAAAACGCAAGGCCGAGGAAGCGGCACGCCGTGAGGCGGAGAGCGCATTGCAGGCCCAGTTGCAGGCAGAAGCGGAGCAGCGCCGTGCGCTGAGTGAGCTGGAGAAATTTATTCCCTACATCCAGCAAAAGGTGCAGCAAAACTGGAACCGTCCGTCCGGCAGCCCCGAGGGCCTGGTGTGTGTGGTTAACGTACAGCTGATACCGGGCGGTCAGGTGGTCGGTGCCCGGGTAGTGCAGAGCAGCGGCGACCCGCTGTTCGATCGCTCGGTAGAATCCGCGGTGCTGAAGGCGTCGCCGCTGCCCATGCCGGATGATGCGACGCTGTTCAAACATTTTCGCGATATCAATTTCAAATTCAATCCAGGACGATAGGAACCGTATCCATCATGCGAGTCACACGTTTCACAACACTCTTGCTGTTACTGTTCATGACCGGTCCGGCGCACAGCGCGCTGACCATCGAGATCACCCAGGGCGTGGCGGGCGCGGTGCCGATTGCCGTGGTGCCGTTCGGCTGGACAGCGGCGGGGCCGGCACCGGAGAACATTTCCGCCATCATCGCCGCCGACCTCAACCGCAGCGGTCGTTTCGAGGCGTTGCCGGATCGTGACCTGGTGGCACACCCGACCGAGGCCACACAGGTGCAGTTCCAGAACTGGCGTATGGTCAACGTCGACTACCTGGTGATCGGCAAGATCACGCCGACCGGCGGCGGCAACTACGACGTGCAGTTTCAGCTGCTGGATGTGTTCCGTGGCAAGCAGCTCATAGGTTTGAGCTTTCCGACGGCACAGGCCGATCTCAGGCGCGTGGCGCACCACATCAGCGATCTCGTCTACAAGGAGATCACGGGCGAACGCGGCGCATTCAATACCCAGGTGGCGTACGTGACTTCGAGCGGCAGCGGCAAGAACAAGACCTATACCCTGCTGGTGGCGGACTCGGACGGCTACAATCCGCAGACCATCCTGACCTCGCAGCAACCGCTGATGTCGCCGTCGTGGTCGCCGGATGCCAGCCGCGTGGCCTACGTGACGTTCGAGAACAAGTCCGCCGAGATCTACACACAGGAGGTCGGCACCGGTGTGCGCCGCAAGCTCGCCTCGTTCAAGGGCATCAACGGCGCGCCGGCATGGTCGCCGGACGGCCGCCGCCTGGCGCTGACGCTGTCGCAAGACGGCAACCCGGAGATCTACGTCATGGACGTGAACGGCGGCAACCTCCGGCGCCTGACCAACAACTCGGCCATCGACACCGAGCCGACCTGGATGCCGGACGGCAAGGCCATCGTGTTCACCTCCGACCGCGGCGGCTCGGCACAGCTCTATCGTATGCCGGCCTCGGGCGGCGCGGCGCAGCGCCTGACCTTCGAGGGGAATTACAACGCCGGTGCGGACATCTCGCCGGACGGGAGTAAAATCGCGCTGGTGAACGGGGAAGGCGGCCGTTACCGGATTGCCGTGTATGATCTGCAGACGCGGCGCATGCGTGTGCTGACCGACGGCAGCCTGGACGAGTCGCCCAGCTTCGCGCCCAACGGCAGCATGATCATCTATGCCACCGGCGCCGGCAACCGCGAGGTACTGGCCGCGGTCTCGGTGGACGGCCGCTTCAAGCAGCGCCTGTCGCTGCAGGCCGGCAACGTGCGCGAGCCGGTGTGGTCCCCGTTCGCGGAGAAATAAATTGCATTCCAACCCCTCTTCCTGGTGGATAAGGGGTATGTAACGGCAAAGAGATTTGCACAGTTTTTTCAGTTCACTAGATGGGTTTTAACCCGGGAGCAATGCAATGATGTCCAAGATGAGCAGGTTGTTGGTTGTTATGCTGGTGGCGGTGCTGGTTGGCTGCAGTTCCAAGGGCGGGCCGCAGGGTGGCGCCTCGGTCGAAGACCGCAGCATGGGGGCAGGGGATGGCGGTGTCGCGACCAGCGGTGCGGCTGGTGCCAGCAGTTTCTCCAGTTATTCCCTGAATGATCCAAACAGTCCACTGGCCCGCCGCGTGATCTACTTTGATTATGACAGCGCCGAAATCACTGCGGCAGACCAGGATACGCTGCTGGCGCATGCGTCCTACCTGGCTGCCAATTCGGGCCAGTACATTGTGCTGGAAGGCCATACCGACGAGCGGGGTTCGCGTGAGTACAACGTCGCGCTGGGTGACCGCCGCGCACTGTCGGTGCAGCGTGTGCTGGAGCTGAACGGTGTCGGTGCCGGCCAGGTATCGGTGGTGAGTTACGGCGAAGAGAAGCCGGCCGCCGAGGGTCACAGCGAGGCCGCCTGGCGCCTGAATCGCCGCGTCGAGATCGTGTATCAGTGATGTCTGTGCGGCGCAGTTACCTGACGAGGAACCTGGCAGCAGCGGCCGTGTTGATGGCCGCTGCTGTTGCCGGTCCGTCCGCGCTGGCCGCACCCTCGGTGCAGGAGCGGCTCGACAGCATCGAACGCAAGCTGGATGCGCGCGGACTGGTTGACATGCTGAACCGCATCGACCAGTTGCAGAGCGATCTGCAGCAGCTGCGCGGCACCCTGGAAATGCAGGCCAACACACTGGAAGATATCAAGCGTCAGCAGCGCGAGCAGTACATGGACATCGATCGTCGTCTGCAACAGTTTGAAACCGGGCAGGCCGGTGTCGGGCCTGCCGCAATGCCCGGCCTCGAGGGCGGGATGCCCCCGGTCATGGCGCCACCGGTCACCATGTCACCCACATTCGGCGCGCCACCGCCCGATGCACCACCGCCCGGTGCACCTCCGGCGGTCGCGCCGGTTGACCCGGCGCTGGTGCAGGCCGAGTACGACACCGCGCTGGCAATTCTGCGCGAGGGGCGCTATTCGGACGCTACCCTGGCGTTCAAACAGTTCCTTACCAGTCACCCGGGCAGTGCGCTGGCCGACAACGCGAACTACTGGCTGGGCGAAACCTACTACGTGACGCGTGATTTCGACCAGGCACTGGCAACGTTCAATGCGCTGGTGACGAATTTCCCGCAAAGCCCGAAGGTGGCCGATAGCCGCCTGAAGCTGGGTTACATCTACTTCGAGCAGGAAAACTGGAAAAAGGCGCGCGCCGAACTCGAGGCGGTGGTGAGCGCATACCCGGCCTCGACCGCAGCCCGCCTGGCCAATGACCGGCTCGCGCGTATGAAGAAGGAAGGGCACTAGAATATTTCGTGCCAGGACACAAAAGAAAAGCAGCTGTGGGGGCGCTCGCAGCACAGCAGTATTGCGTTTTTTTACTTGCCCATCGATGCAGTTGCTGGAGGGAGCCGCGTCAGCGATCTTTCATTAAACTCTGAAAAATCGCAGGGTGCACAGGGCGGAGGTGAGTCGGGTAATCAGCAGGGATGCTGGCCAGCTGCGCGCAGTAACATCTATATTCAAGCTTTATGACCGAATCCCCGCGCCTGCGCATCACCGAGATCTTCCATTCCCTGCAGGGGGAATCGTCGACCATCGGCTATCCAACAGTGTTCGTGCGCCTGACCGGTTGCCCGCTGCGCTGCGGCTACTGCGACACCGAGTATGCTTTCCATGGCGGTGAGTGGATGTCGCTTGATGACATCGTCACGCGTGTCAGGCACTACCGCACCCGCTACGTCACCGTGACCGGCGGTGAGCCGCTGGCACAGAAAAACTGCCTGCCACTGCTGCAGCGGCTGTGCGATTACGGCTACCACGTGTCACTCGAGACCAGCGGTGCGCTGGATGTGTCCGGGGTCGATCCACGCGTTATCAAGGTGGTCGATCTGAAGACGCCGGGTTCCGGCGAGGTGGCGCGCAACCACTACGACAACATCGACAGGCTGCTGTCGCACGACCAGGTCAAGTTCGTCATCTGCGACCGCAATGACTTCGACTGGGCCGTCGGGATAATGAACAGGTACGATCTCGTCAATCGCTGTGAGGTGTTGTTCTCGCCGAGCTTCGGCCAGCAGGATGCGACCCGGCTCGCCGACTGGATCCTCGAGGAACAGCTGCCGGTACGCATGCAGCTGCAGCTGCATAAATACCTGTGGGGCAACGAACCAGGGCGCTAGCGGTCCCGAAAACCTTGCATAAAGGCGCTTCCCCGAATCGAGTGGGTAGATTCCCGTTGCAGGGCTGAATTTATTCGGCCAACAACCTTGCCATCAGCAGGAATGCATCCCGTCTGAATTGATGTGTTACCCGCTCAATCAGGGGAAGATCCATTTCATATTCCATCGCGCTCGAGAAGCGCTCCTGTATCAACCGGTGCTGCTGCGGATACAGCCGCGTTCCGTGCATGAACACATCCTGTATCATAACGCCATGCCATTCCACTCCTGCACAACTGACCCGCTCCGCCGGCAATGAAGCCCAAGGCCGTGGTGCTGCTCTCCGGCGGGCTCGATTCCGTCACCGCGCTGGCCCTGGCGCAGGCGCAGGGTTACGCCTGTCATGCACTGAGCCTCGATTACGGCCAGCGTCACGAAGCCGAGCTTGCGGCCGCGCAGCGCATCGCGGCCGGGGCGGGTGCGGAGCACAAGGTCGTTCCGATCGGGCTCGATGTCATCGGCGGTTCGGCGCTGACTGACGCGGCCATCGCCGTGCCCGATCACGCCAGCGAGGGGATCCCGGTTACCTATGTGCCGGCGCGCAACACCGTATTCCTGTCACTGGCGCTGGGCTGGGCCGAGGTGCTCGGCGCCTGGGACATTTTCATCGGCGTGAATGCCGTCGACTATTCCGGTTACCCGGATTGCCGGCCCGAGTATATCGCCGCCTTCGAGAAGCTCGCACAGCTTGCAACCAAAGGCGGTGTCGAGGGTGGTACTTTCAGGATCCACACCCCGCTGATCGCGCTGAGCAAAGCCGAGATCATCCAGACCGGGCTGCGCCTGGGCGTGAATTATGCCGACACGGTGTCCTGCTACTCCGCCGACGCACAGGGCAGTGCCTGTGGTGTATGCGATGCCTGCCGCCTGCGCGCCGAAGGTTTCCGGGCTGCCGGTGTCGTCGATCCCACACGCTATAGTCAGGGAAACTTCGACTAGTTCATGCCCTGCTGCTTGCCTCATTGCGACGATTGCACAAAGTAGCCAGGGCCGGGGCTGGCATGGAGCCGGCGGATCACCCGCAGCAGGTGCCATGTGCGACCAGCAAATCAAGGACTTGGCAGGCCCGGGGCTTGCCATTTCGGGGCGGCAGGGTATGATGCGAGCGTCCTGTTCAGGACGCCAATCGGCATATGCCATTCGAATAGGGTCGTTAGCTCAGTTGGTAGAGCACCGGAC
>CAVQJD010000010.1:0-19010 GCA_963712695.1 uncultured Gammaproteobacteria bacterium | reverse complement strand
CACGGGCAAGAAACTGCTCCGGGCTCATACCCGACAGATCACGGACCACACGGTTGTAATCGAGAATCTGCATCTGGTTATGTGGAAAGATGACAGTAAGGAAACTGCCGTCGGCATCGCCACGCTGCGCAGCGACCCGGGAAGCCGCCGCAGAGCGGTGATGACCGTCGGCGATATACAGGGCAGACATGGAATCAAAGGCGCGGGTAAGCTTGTCAATCAGCGTCACATCGCTTACCACCCAGAGCGCGTGGCCGATGCCGTCATCGGCAACCAGGTCGACGGCCGGCGTCTGCTGTGTGACCTGCTCAAGCACGGCATCGGTTGGTGCAACCGACCGGTACGCCAGCAGTACCGGCCCGGTCTGCGCATTGAGCGCCTCGATCTGCCGCACCCGGTCATCTTCCTTGTCAGGACGGGTAAATTCGTGCTTGCGGATCCGGTTGCTGTCATAGGCAGACAAGGACGCCGCTGCTACCAGCCCGGTCTGCCGATGCTGACCCATGACCAGGCGATAAACGTAGTAGCACGGCACCGCGTCACGCACCAGAATGCCATCGGCAAGCAGATGACCGAGATTCTTTGCCGCCGTAGCATAGACCTCGGCAGCATGTGGATCGGTACCTTCAGGCAGGTCAATCTCGGCTTTCGAAATATGCAGAAAACTCAGGGGACGGCCACGCGCACGTTCACGCGCTTCGGCCGTACTGAGCACATCATAGGGTGGCGCAACCACATCCGCGGCATGTTCACTAACAGTACGCAGGGCAGCAAAGGGTCTGATCAGGGTCATGGAAGTTCCGTCGCATGTTCAAATTCCACGGCATTGTACACAGACAGCGCACGTGTCGCGATTAGTGCCCCCCGGAAGATGCACTGATGAATAGTCCACTGCCTGAAGAACCGGATCCTACCGGCATGGAAAACAAGGACTTCGACACCGCCCACGGTGTCATCAGCCCCTCCACGGCCATCACCGTATTCAGAAAACCGACGTGGCTGAGAGCCATGTTCTCGACAGCAGGCACCCACTGGCGCAGCCTGCATGACCGCATACAGCGGATGCCTCTGGCCTATAAGCTCGCCTTTCTTATTACCGTGGTAATTGTCAGCTGCATGCTGCTGCTCGGCACCATTCTTGTCCAGCAGCAATCCCGTCAACTGGAGGCACAGATCAGCGAACAGGGAAGCACGCTGGCACGCTTGATGGCCAAATCCGCACGAGAACCGCTGCTGGCGGAAGACAAGCTGGCGCTGGACTCCATTGCCAGCAGCTTTGCAAACAGCAGCAGCGTGCTTGGTACCGCGATCGCGTCAATCGAAGGTGACCTGGTCACACAGGCCGGCGTGATGTTCGAAGAAAATAATCCGGTCACTCGCAAGGAAGTCGCCCGAATTATCCGCAACACGTCCGGCACATATATCTGGAACTGGATGACATTGACCAGTGCCAGGAACGTGACTGTGATGTCGTTCATCCAGCCAATCTCGTTTCAGGACATAACGGTCGGCTATGCCATGGTCACATTCAGCCAGGCCGGCATGACAGCCTCGCTGAGACAGGCCATGCAGGCCATTATTGGCGCCACGGTGCTGATCATAACGCTGGGTATCGCCATGTCCTTTGCACTTGGACGGCGCATCACCCAGCCGATAGACCAGCTCGTCAATGCCAGCCATGCCATCGGCCAGGGTGAATATACATTCCGCTTCAAGGAATCTCGCAAGGACGAGCTGGGGCAACTGATGGAAGCATTCAATGAAATGGCCGAAGGCATGCTGGAAAAATCCCAGGTCAAGAATGCCCTGTCCCGTTACGTGTCACCCAGTGTTGCGCGCGAGATACTGTCCAATCTCGACGATGTCGGGCTCAGCGGCAAACGCGTAGATGGCACCGTGGTGTTCGCGGACATCAAAGGCTTCACCCAGATTTCCGAAACCATCCGGCCTGAAGACCTGGTCAGCATCCTGAACCGTTATTTCACTCTGGTTACACACGCCTGTGAAATCAATCAGGGCATGGTGGACAAGTACATGGGCGATGGCGTCATGCTGGTGTTTGGCGCCCCCGAACCGGACAAGGATCATGCCTTCCATGCCATCACCTGCGCCTTGCTGATTCAGCGTCTCGTCGAGCACGAGAACCGGCTGCGTCTGGAGAAAGACCTGTTTCCGGTCCAGTTCAGGATTGGCGTAAATACCGGCAGCATGCTGGCCGGCAACATGGGATCCAGGAATCGTATGGATTACACCGTGGTGGGTGATACCGTCAACCTGGCATCACGCCTGTGCGGCATAACCAATGCCAACGAAATCGTTATTTCGCGTGAAATGTATCAGCGCGACGATGTCAGGCACCGCGTTGTGGCGAGCGAATACCAGTCCATACACTTGCGCGGCATCAGCCAGGCGGTGAGCACTTACCGTGTTGAACAACTGAATACAGACTACCAGAGCGTGATCGACAAGCAATTCGAAACCATTATCACCAGCGAGGCGGACGAGGCGAGTCATGCGTGAACGATATCTGCAACTGATCGCATCACTGCTGTTTTTGCCGCTGCTGGCCGGCTGCCAGCAGATGCAGACCATCCGCATGGTAAAGGACACACCCGATGATATCGAGACACTGCTCGAGCAAAACGAATTTGACCGTGTCCGTCACCTGACCACCCGGCATCCAGAAATCGACACCACCAAAATGCAGGACAGGATCGCCAGTCTGGAGTCGGCATACGAAAGCGACGTCCTTGCACAGGTCCGGACGCTGGAAGAAAACAGGGAACTGCTGAATGCGGTAGAACTGCTGTCCGAGGCATTGCGCAGGGTGCCACACAGCTCGCAGCTGCGCGAGCTGCGCACCACGCTTGAAGCCCGTCGTGTACACCAGCTCAAGGTCAATGAACGCATCAGCCTGATGGTACGCGCGGAATACCTGCTGGAGAGTCAACAACTCTACGAGCGACAGGTCAATCTGCAGACACCCGGTTACGAACAGCGACGCGTGCAAGCTCAGCACGAAAATGAACAGATCATGCTGGCGAACCAGCTGCTCGAACACGCACGTTACGCCATGCAGGTTAATGAATTGGATGCTGCAGGCAGCTGCCTGAAACTCGCACAAAAGCTCGATGCAACGGCTGATATCACCCCTGTGCAGGCTGAACTCCAGGCGATGGCGAAATCACGGCAGGAGTCGGTCCGTCAGGCCGACAACGTCAGAACCTCGAGAATAAAGCGCAAGACCGATCGTGAAGCAAAGGATGAAACAGTGAAGCTGCTTGCCACCACACAGCAGGCTCTGAACGACAACAAGTTGCAGGATGCACGCGAGGCATTCACCAGGATTCCACCCTCGACCAGTCAGGACAGCGAGGTGGTTGCCGTGCAGAATACGCTTGACCAGGCCGTAAGCACCCGGGTAAACAATCTCATCCTGGCCGGGGATGCCCAGTACCGTGCGGAGCAGATTCACGAAGCACTCAAGACCTGGTCAGAAGCACAGGCGCTGGATCCGGACAACGCTGAGCTGCGAGAACGCACCGATCGCGCCAACAGGGTTCTGGCCAACCTGGAAGCGCTGAAACGTCAACAGCAGAAATAAGCCTGACAGACACGTTGGCAAACTGTAAATCCGCTATCGTGGACGGTACACCCTGGATGTAATCGCTGACATCCCGGTAAAAGATGCGGGGCTCGAAAGATGCGGCCAATTGTCGCAATTGTACGATAGTATTAATCACGCTGCTGGCAGCCTGTCCGCTGCCGCCCAGCGATAAATGCAGGCCAGACCTTCGGCAGTAACTACAAAACCTGCATGATGAGGATCGAGGCATTCCGCCACGTGTGTTCCTTGTATAGCACAGGCAGCTCACCAAAGAAGGGCATTCCCCACACATCAGAGCAGCATGGGCTTGCTGTCGACGCTCACTGCATCGGCAGTGTCACCAGGTCGACCCTGGTGACCCCGGCACGCTGAATCATGGACATCATCAGCGCCATGCGGCCATAGGGCGTGCGCTCATCGCCATGTACCTGCACCGTCAGGCCGGCATCCGCAGCCAGTTGTGTTCGCAGCTCGGCCTCCAGTTCTTCCAGCGTCACCGGGCGGTTTTCGACAAATGGCGCGCCCTGCGCATCCATGCTCACATGCACATGCCGCGCCTGCTCGACCGGCGCCGTGGCTGCCGTCTCGGGCAGTTCCACATGCACAGCGCGTGTCATGAGCGGCGCCGTGACGATAAAGATCACCAGCAATACCAGCATGACGTCTACCAGCGGCGTTACGTTGATTTCGCTCATCGCCTGCTGTTCGGATTTTGTTTGCAGCGCCACAGTACCCTACCAGTCCGGATAACCCGCCAGTTCACCGGCCAGCCAGGCAACCCGGTCGAAAATACAGGTTAAGCCTTGCAAGCTCATCATGCTTCATCCATGCCATTAATCTCCAGGATAACCGACCCTGAGCGGCACCGGAATGTTATCCCGCTCACGCAGGAGCACACAGCGCTCCCGGCCGCGCCGGGTGTGACAGCCAGGCTAGCGTGCATGCAGCTCGACGAAATCGGCGGCGAAGTTTTCCAGTTCGATACCAAGGCGCCGCGACTGGCGCAGACCATGGTTGTAGGCCAGCACGGCCGGCACGGCAGTCGCGATGCCGACCGCCGTGGCGATCAGCGCCTCGCCGATCGGTCCGGCTACCACGTCGAGTGCAGCCGAGCCGCTGGCACTGATGCCCTCGAGCGCCAGCATGATGCCCCACACAGTACCGAACAGGCCGACAAAGGGTGCAGTGGAACCGACGCTGGCCAGCAACATCAGCCCGCCATCCAGGCGGCGTTGCTGGTGCTGCACCTCATCGCGCAGGGCACGTTCCAGCAGCATCTGGCCGTGATCGGTTCGCAAGAGCAAAACGCCTTCATCCGCGGGTGACTGCAGGGCTGCAAAACCGCGTCGTGACACAGCCGCAAGCATGCCGCGGCCCTGCGCCGCGAGCCGCTGCGCGATATCGAGATCGCCGGCCTGCCAGAAACCGCGGGCAAAGCGGCGATTCTGGCGTCCTGCACGCAGGAAAAGCCAGGTTTTAACCAGGATGATCGTCCAGCTTGCCAGAGAGAAGGATGCCAGCAACCAGAGCGTCAGGTGAACGATGGAGTCGGAAGTCAGGATGTTCATTGGGTGCGCGTAATCCTGAAGGCAATCGGCACATCCACCCAGGCCACCACGGTATGTTCACCCTGCCGGGCTGGCACGAAGCGCCAGTCCTTCACAGCCCTCAGTGCAGCCTCGTCAAACATGCGGAAACCGCTGGATTCCTTTAGCTGTACCTTGCTGCAGTGACCGTCATCCTGTACCTGCGCACGCACCAGCACACTGCCTTCCACACCGCGTCTGAGCAGCATTTTCGGGTAGGCAGGTGGCGGATTCTTCAGGTAGGCGGCATCGGCACGTGGAGGCTCGAGCGTGGGGACGTCTACCGACGCCGGCCCGGCCTCGGTCGGTGTGGCGCTGGCGATCACCTGCGGCACATGTACAGACGGCGCAGGTTCGACACGCTGCTCGACCGGCCGGGATAGCGGCTTTGCAGGCTTGACGGTTTGCTTCGGTTTGACGGGCGTGAGTGGCGGCTCCGGTACTGGCGGCACGGCAACAGGTTCAGGCTGGGCAACCGGCACCACAGGCTGCGGAAGCGGCTCGGCTGGCATCGGCACGGCGGATGTCGCGACCAGGGATACCGTCACCAGCGGCGGAGTATCGGGCTGTTTTACGCTCGGGTTACCGAACGTGAGTTGCTGATAGACGCCGGCGTGTGCGGTGATTGCGACAAAAAACGCGACCAGCCAGCCACGGCGTTCACCCCACCTGCCGCTGCATGCGTGTCCAGCCATCGGAAACTTACCGTAACGATTATTTAGTTATTGGATTGCTATGAAAAATATACAGATACGGGAAGCACGGGAAAATGTGGCAATATGTCGCGCGACAATATGTCGCACCCGTCACTGACTGATGGATAGCTGTGAGCGGCCCCGCTCCAGGCCAGATGTGCAGCTGTAGCTAAAGGCGGTCTACGCTATTCGGTCGGCGTCGTTTTTGACCGGATCACTTCCAGCCGTTCGACCTTCTGATAGCCGCGGGGCAGCTTGTGGCCGCGCCTGCCGCGTTCACCGGCGTACTCATCCACCTCGGCTGCGCTCATGGTCTTGTATTTCTTGCCCGCATGTACGGTAAGCTTTTCGCCGTCCTGTATGCACTCGATCGCAGCCACGTATTCCTCGCGGCTTTTCAGCTTGGCTGATGGAATATTGATGATCTTGTTGCCCTTGCCGCGGGGCAGCTGCGGTATCTCATTAAGCGGAAGCACCAGCAGGTAGCCTTCCGTGGTGGCTGCCACGGCCCAGTCGTCGTCCAGGCTGCGTACCCTCACCGGCGGCAGCACACCCGCACCCCTGGGCACCGACAGGGTCGACTTGCCGGCCTTGTTGCGTGTGACCATGTCCGCCAGCTTCGCCACAAAGCCGTAGCCGGCATCGCTGGCCAGCAGGAACAGCTGCTCCGGATCGCCCATCATGACGCCGGCGAAGCGGGCGCCGTCGGCCGGTTTGAGCCGCCCGCTCAGCGGCTCACCCTGCCCGCGCGCACCCGGCAGACTGTGGGCCGGCACTGCATAGGTCTTGCCAAGGGAATCGATGAACACTGCAAGCTGGTTGCTGCGTCCGCGGGCAGCCATGAAAAACCCGTCGCCTGCCTTGTAGCTCATTTCTGTCGGATCGATGTCATGCCCCTTGGCGACGCGCACCCAGCCATTCTGCGACAGCACCACCGTCACGGACTCACTGGGAATCAGCGCGGTCTCGTCCAGCACCTGCGCGGCCTCGCGCTCGATGAGCACTGTGCGCCGTGCATCACCGAACCTGTCCATATCGGCACGCAGTTCTTTTTTGATCAGCGTCTTCAAACGCCGTTCGGAACCCAGGATGGCCTGCAGCTCGTCTCGCTCGGCCAGCAGCTCCTCCTGCTCGGCGCGGATCTTCATCTCCTCCAGCCGCGCCAGCTGCCGCAGACGCGTGTCGAGGATGTAGTTGACCTGCTCCTCGGTCAGCTTGAAGCGTTCCATCAGCACCTGCTTGGGCTTGTCCTCGGTACGGATGATATGAATCACCTCGTCGAGGTTGAGGAACGCGATCAGCAGGCCGTCCAGCAGGTGCAGGCGGCTGCTGACCTTGTCGAGACGGAACTCGAGCCGGCGTCGTACAGTGGCGGTACGGAATTCGAGCCACTCCTGCAGGATATCCAGCAGGCTCTTGATTCGCGGGCGCCCATCCAGGCCGATCATGTTCAGATTGATGCGCGCGGTGCGCTCCAGCCCGGTACTGGAAAACAGGTGCAACATGAGGGCCTCGACATCCACACGGCTGGAACGCGGCACAATTACCAGGCGGGTCGGATTCTCGTGGTCGGACTCGTCGCGCAGATCCTCGACCATGGGCAGCTTCTTCGCATTCATTTGCGCAGCGATCTGTTCCAGCACCTTGCTGCCGGAGGTCTGGAACGGCAGCGCGGTAATCACGATCTCGCCATGCTCGACCTCGTAGCAGGCACGAATGCGCACGCTGCCATAACCGGTACGATAGGCTTCGACGAGTTCGGCGCGCGGTGAAATGATCTCTGCGCCGGTGGGAAAATCCGGTCCCTGGATGATCTCGCACAGATCCTCGATCGTGCTCTTCGGCTTTTCGAGCAGCAGGATCGCTGCCTCGACCACCTCGCGCAGGTTGTGTGGTGGCACGTCCGTCGCCATACCTACGGCGATGCCGGCAGCGCCATTCAGCAATACATTTGGCAGCCGCGCCGGCAACAACGACGGTTCTTCCAGCGTGCCGTCGAAGTTCGGGATCCAGTTCACCGTGCCCTGCCCCAGCTCGGTCAGCAACACCTCGGCATAGGGTGCCAGGCGCGCCTCGGTGTAGCGCATGGCGGCAAACGACTTGGGATCATCCGGCGAGCCCCAGTTGCCCTGCCCGTCGATCAGCGGATAGCGACAGGTGAAATCCTGCGCCAGGTGCACCATCGCCTCGTAGCAGGCGGAATCACCGTGCGGGTGAAACTTGCCCAGCACGTCACCGACGGTGCGCGCCGACTTCTTGTGCTTGGCGGCGGCCTGCAGGCCGAGCTCTGACATGGCGTATACTATACGGCGCTGCACCGGCTTCAACCCGTCACCGATATGTGGCAACGCACGATCGAGGATGACATACATGGAATAGTCCAGGTAAGCCTTTTCCGTGAAGGTCTTCAGCGGCAGCTGTTCGATGCCTTCGTAGTCGAGTTCCAGTGTTTCCATAGAATTAAAACCTGTTATTTACATTTGCTAACAAATGGCCACGGAATCCACGGAAGAACACGGAAAAAGACCCTGTGAAATTCCGTGTGATCCGGTGGCAAACATTCATGCAAGATACCCATGCGCCAGCTTGCAGGAGCGGACGTTGTCCGCGAACGAAGATGCCATGCACGTTCGCGCGTTCCCGCGCTCCTACATCAATAGCTACACCCAAACATCACGTTTCACGTTTTACGCTTCACGCAATGGGCGCCCTGCACGGGTTGTTTCCGTGTTCATCCGTGGATTCCGTGGCTAAATCCAGAATATTCATATGGCCACAGCCCCCCCGGAATGGCGCGGAACAAAAGCATCAGGTAATTTCCGTGTAGTTCCGTGTGTTTCCGTGGCTATTAGTTAACAGCGCTGAACTACCCGCACCCCCTAGACCTCGGCCAGGTTGCCGCGCGACTCCAGCCAGTTGCGCCGGTCGGAGGCGCGCTTTCGCGCCAGTAACATGTCCATGACACCGTGCGTGTCGTCACTGGCATCGATGGTCAGCTGTACCAGGCGGCGCGTTTCCGGTGCAATGGTAGTTTCGCGCAGCTGGATCGGGTTCATCTCGCCCAGACCCTTGAAGCGCTGCACCGTCACCTTGCCCTTGATCTTCTCCGCCGCAATGCGGTCAAGCACGCCCTGTTTCTCCGCGTCATCCAGGGCGTAATAGACTTCCTTGCCGGCATCGATGCGGTACAGCGGCGGCATCGCGACATACACGTGTCCGGCCTCGACCAGCGCGCGAAAATGACGCAGGAACAGTGCGCACAGCAGCGTGGCAATGTGTGCGCCGTCGGAATCCGCGTCGGCCAGGATGCAGATCTTGTTGTAACGCAGCTTGTCGAGACGGTTGGTACCCGGCTCCACGCCAATGGCTACGGAAATATCGTGTACCTCCTGTGAAGCCAGCACATCGGCATGATCGACTTCCCAGGTATTCAGGATCTTGCCGCGCAGCGGCATGATTGCCTGGAAGATGCGATCGCGCGCCTGCTTGGCAGATCCGCCGGCGGAATCGCCCTCTACCAGAAACAGCTCCGAGCGCTCGCTGTCGGTCGAGGTGCAATCGGCGAGCTTGCCCGGCAGTGCCGGTCCGGCGGTGACCTTTTTGCGCACTACTTTTTTGCCGGCACGCAGGCGCGTCTGGGCATTTTCGATGGCCAGCCAGGCGATGCGCTCGCCGACCTCGGTATGGTGATTCAGCCACAGTCCGAACGCATCGCGTACGACGCCGGAGACAAACGCTGCACATTCACGTGACGACAGGCGTTCCTTGGTCTGGCCGCTGAATTGCGGATCCTCCAGCTTGACCGACAGAATGTAGCAGCAGTTGTCCCACACATCCTCCGGACTCAGCTTGACACCGCGCGGCAGCAGGTTGCGGAATTCGCAGAACTCGCGCACGGCTTCGGTAAGACCCATGCGCAGGCCATTGACATGGGTACCGCCCTGTACGGTCGGGATCAGGTTGACGTAGCTTTCCGCCACCGTCTCGCCGCCCTGCGGCAGCCAGGCCAGCGCCCATTCGGCAGCCTCGCTGTTGCCTTCCATCTTGCCGGTGAACGCCTCCTCCGGCAGTGTGGGCGAGTTGTCCAGTGCAGTGCGCAGATAATCGCGCAGGCCATCCTCGTAATGCCATTCGAGTTTCTCGTCACTGGCCTCGTCGTACAGGCTGACATGAAGACCCGGACACAGCACAGCCTTGGCGCGCAGCACGTGTTTCAGTCGCGACAGGGAGAACTTCACCGAATCGAAATATTTCGCATCCGGCCAGAACCGCAGCGTGGTGCCGGTGTTCTGCTTGCCGACCGTGCCGACTTCTTCCAGTTCCGACGTCTTCTCGCCGCCGGAAAAGGCCATGTTGTATTCCCTGCCGCCGCGCCTGACCCACACCTCGAGGTGTTTCGACAGGGCATTGACCACGGACACGCCGACCCCGTGCAGACCACCGGAAAACTGGTAGTTCCTGGAGGAAAACTTGCCGCCGGAGTGCAGCCGCGTCAGGATGACCTCGACACCGGGCACGCCTTCGTTGGGATGGATATCGACCGGCATACCGCGACCGTCATCGCTGACCTGCAACGAGCCGTCCCTGAACACGATCACATCGACACGTTTGGCGTGTCCCGCCATGGCCTCGTCGATACTGTTGTCGACCACTTCCTGCGCCAGATGATTGGGACGCGTGGTATCGGTGTACATGCCCGGACGCTTGCGTACCGGTTCGAGGCCACTCAGGACCTCGATTGCGGAGGCGTCGTAAACCGTACTCATGCGCTGTTGTCCCCTGGTCTATGCACCTGGCACTAGTCCCCGATCAGTGTACGGCTGGAACGCAGTCGACGCAGGATCTGCGCCGCGTCACGGTTGGGCTCGGCAGGCGGACAGATGTAATTATCGTAGAGCACCTTGCGGTAACGCTGCGTGCCAGTGCCGATAACGGGCTGCCAGGAAGAGTCGGGCAGGGTATGCCATTGGCCTTGTGCGCCATAGGCAATGCGCCGGTAACTCTTCTCGCCACAATGCAGCCCTTCGTAGGTGACATTCCAGACACCACTGGGTGACACGATGACCGAGGTGAACCGCACAACACGATCATCACCTGCAGTCAGGGATGCAGGATCCAGATAATAGCGAAACGGATTCACACCGGTATCGATATCGAGTTCCAGCAATTGCTCCTGCTGCGGGTAGGCCGGCAATTCACCTCCCAGTTCCTGCCAAGGCTGGTCAGCCGGCAGGTTATCAGGCGTAAAACCGACCGGCCCGTCGTCACGCGGCAGTGACCCGGCAGCCACCGGCAATGCCGTATACCATAACAGGCAGGCACACAGTACTGGCAAGCGACGCACCGGAAAAAACTGCAGCGGGTTCATGGGGAGCGCAGTTTAATGAAAAATGCAGTCCACGCCAATTGAAACGCGGTATCTCCGCGTGACTGCGACAGCCGGGATAGCAAAAGAATCACAGGGCCGGGGAGTTACCGTTTCAGTCAAGATCTGCACTCAGTGCATCGCGCACCGCTGGCGTGACCGGCTCGACCTGATGCCGGTAGGCCGGGTGATCGATACCCATACTCAGCGATGCGCCCTGCTTCAGGCCGGCCACCATGCTGTCGGTCAGCTCGAAACGCAGGAAATGAACCGATGAGGTTTTATCGCTAGTGGTACGATCGAGGTCCTCATCCGCAATGGCAAAAACCGGGTAGTGGCCATCTACCCTGATCCAGACCATGTCCTCGACCCCAACCAGCGCGGCCAGCAGTGCACGCCGCCTGTCGATATCCGCCTCTTCCAGCATAAAGGTGGCCTTCAGGTTGGAACCGTCGGGTATCAACGGGTTGTAGGCGTCCAGCTCCTCCATGATGCCGCTTGCCTCGAAGATGCGTTCCACGCGCAGCATTTCCTGGATCTGGTAGTGAATGGTCTGGCGATCCTCGAAGTACAGCGTGGCGGAGGGACCGATGTGGACTTTGCGGTTCTTCTTGTGTTCCATCACCCGCGTACGGATGTCGGCCCGGTGCTCGGCATATTTTTCAAGACTGTAGAGATCATGGCGCGTGAGTTTGTTCATCACCCTGCGCCCTCCCGCAGGCCGTAAGCCATGCGCAGCAGGGTCAGCGGATGCACCGGCGGCTTGCCGCCTTTCAGGCCGTTCTGAATCTGGTGGCCCGCCATGGGGCAGTCGCTGCTGTAATAGTCCGGCTCAAGTCGCGCCACGCGGTTGACTACCGGACGGCAGATCTTCATGGAAGTCTCGTGATACTCCTTTTTCACCGCATAGGTACCGTCATGTCCGGAGCAACGCTCGATTGCCTCGACTGTGGTACCGGGCACCAGCTGCAACAGGTCACGTGTCTTCATGCCGATGTTCTGCACGCGCAGGTGGCAGGCGACATGGTAGGCGACCACGCCCAGCGACATGCTGAAATCTGTTTTCAGCTGCTTATGTTTATGACGCAGCATCAGGTATTCAAAAGGATCGTAGATTGCGGTACGCACGCGCTGTACACGCTTGTCGTCCGGGAACATCAACGGCAGTTCCTGCTTGAACATCAGTACACAGGATGGAATCGGCGCGACGATATCCCAGCCCTCCTCGACCAGCTTGAGCAAGACGGGTATGTTTGCATCGCACGCCGCCTTGACGGAGTCGAGATCACCCAGTTCCAGCCTGGGCATGCCACAGCACTGTTCCCGTTGCGCCAGCGTTACCGCGATTTCGTTGTGTCTGAAGACCTTGACCAGATCTTCACCAATGTCCGGTTCATTGTAATTGCCGTAACAGGTGGTAAACAGCACCACCTTGCCGGTGGTCGGTCCGGCCGGCACGGTGCTGCCTCCGGGATCACGCACAACCCGCTTGCGCAGCGTCTTCGAGTGATACTTCGGAACAATGGCATCCGGGTGCACGTCCAGCAGCCGCTCAAGCAGCTTGCGACCGGCCTTGCTGTTATTGGTCGCGTTCACTACCGGGGTCACTATCGGAATAGCGGCCAGTTTGCCGACTGCGTCGGTAGCGGTCAGGATGCGATCGCGTTTTCGGGTGCCCCCTTGCCTGAACCTGACCGCCTTGGCCCGCAACATCAGGTGCGGGAAATCGACATTCCACTCATGCGGCGGCACGTATGGACACTTTGTCATGTAGCACATATCACACAGGTAACAGTGGTCGACGACCTCCCAGTAAACCTGGCGCGGCACGCCGTCGAGTTCCATGGTATCGGATGCGTCGATGGCATCGAACAGGGTTGGAAAGGCATTGCAGAGACTGAAACAGCGACGACAGCCGTGGCAGATCTCGTAGACGCGCTGCAATTCGTGGAACAGATTTTCCTCGTCATGGAAAGACGGGCTGGTCCAGTCCAGCGGATGACGGGTGGGCGCCTCCAGGCTGCCCTCGCGAGTACCTTCAGTGGTAGTTCCCATGCGCTTGTGAACTCAGGTTGGCTTGAATAAATGTAAGATGTCGCGTTGCTGCGCGTTGACGCACGGGGCCGGATCGACCGGCCCCGTGCGGTTTTATCACTAGCCCGGGCTTGCGGTCAGTCTTCCATGGCATCAAGTGCTTTCTGGAATCGATTCGCATGGGAGCGCTCGGCCTTGGCCAGTGTCTCGAACCAGTCGGCGATCTCATCAAAGCCTTCGTCGCGCGCGGACTTGGCCATGCCCGGATACATGTCGGTGTACTCGTGGGTTTCACCGGCGATCGCGGCCTTCAGGTTGCTGTTGGTCGGGCCGATCGGCAGCCCGGTCGCCGGGTCGCCCACCGCCTCCAGGTACTCGAGATGCCCGTGTGCGTGACCGGTCTCGCCCTCTGCCGTGGAACGGAACACTGCGGCAACATCGTTATAACCCTCTACATCTGCCTTGGCTGCGAAGTAGAGGTAGCGACGGTTGGCCTGTGATTCACCTGCAAATGCGTCTTTCAGGTTCTGTTCAGTAGTGCTGCCTTTAAGATCCATGATGTTTCCTCTCGTAACAAGTTGCGGATTTTCGGGGTTGCCCCCGGAACGGATTTAGACCTGGTCTATTTGTGGCATTCACATTACTCCGGCAACCAACCTCCGTCAAGGCATGCAACCGGCTGCCGGCCATGAAATTGACCCCTGTCTACGGGGTGTTGTAACGTAGGCCGATTGCCCGGAAGATTCAAGTTTATGACGAAAAAACGTTCCTCTGCCCCCGGGTTCGAAAAAGCCCTGGAAGAACTCGAAGCCCTCGTCGAGAAAATGGAACAGGGCGAGTTGAGTCTGGAAGATTCCCTGCAGCATTTCGAAAAGGGTGTGCAGCTGTCGCGCGCCTGCCAACAGGCACTCAAGGACGCCGAGCAGAAGGTTGAAATCCTGATGCAGAAAAACGCTCAGGAAGCGATCTCGCCGTTTGACAGTGAAGACACCTGACCCCGCACTGTCGGCCTTCATGGCAGACTGCCGTGAACGTCTGGAAAGGTCCCTCCGGCACTGGTTACCGGCCGCCGTCACCCACCCTGCCCGGCTGCATGAGGCCATGCGCTATGCCGTGCTCGACGGTGGCAAGTACATACGCCCGACACTGGTCTATGCAGGGGGGCATGCCGTGGGTGCGTCACCCGCCGTCCTGGATACGCCTGCCTGCGCGGTGGAACTGATCCATGCCTACTCGCTGATTCATGACGACCTGCCGTCCATGGACGACGATGACCTGCGCCGCGGCAAACCGAGCTGCCACAAGGCCTTCGACGAAGCTACAGCGATCCTGGCTGGCGACGCGCTGCAGTCGCTCGCCTTTCACGTGCTGGCACATGCTGGACCGGACAACCTCGACCCAGCCTCCCGCCTGCACATGCTCGATATACTCGCGATGGCGGCCGGATCACGCGGCATGGCCGGCGGCCAGGCTATCGACCTTGCCGCCACCGGGCGTCAGCTCAATATCGCCGAACTGGAAGATATGCATATTCACAAAACCGGCGCCCTGGTCAGGGCCAGCGTACTGCTGGGCGCGCATTGCGCCGGTATCACCAGCGCGGCACAGCTGACCAGTCTTGACTACTACGCCAAGTGCATCGGTCTGGCTTTCCAGATCCGCGACGACATCCTCGACGTGGAAGGCGAGACTCACAAACTGGGCAAGCACACCGGCATGGACCAGCAGCGCGAGAAGTCGACCTACCCTGCACTGATGGGTCTGGAAGCGGCATGCCAGCGTGCCCGCGAGCTGCATGACGCGGCCATAGACAGTCTGCGTGATTTTGACGGGCGCGCTGACCCGCTGCGCCTGATCTCATCCTATATTATTGAAAGAGAAAGATAATTTGAAAAGCCACCCCGGCGTGCGGATTGCATGCGACACCGGCCTCGGCTAATATCCGAGCAAACCAGTCAGGAATAACGCACGGCAAACTCGCAACTACCCCTTGTGGCTGGTTTTCATACCCCACCCCGACCGCTAGGCTGTTCATTCGGGATGGCAGCAACAGATCTGGATGAACACGATGAAATCAACTGAAATGGCACACAGCGGCACCCCTGCCATAGCGGATGTGCAAGGCAGCGCGGACACGCGCCGGCTTCCGATTGACAAGGTTGGCATAAAGGACATCCGTCATCCGGTACGCGTCACGGATCGCAGTGGCGGTGAACAGCACACCATCGCGACCTTCAACATGTACGTCAACCTGCCGCACAATTTCAAGGGCACGCACATGTCGCGCTTCGTGGAGATCCTCAATCAGCACGAGTACGAGATCACAGTGGACTCGTTCCGTGAAATGCTGCGGGAGATGACCGAGCGGCTGGAAGCGGAATCCGGCCATATTGAAATGAGCTTCAGCTACTTCATCAACAAGGCAGCACCGGTATCAGGCGTGCAGAGTCTGCTGGATTACGACGTCACTCTGATCGGCGAGATCGTCAAAAACAGGCCGAAGATGAACATCAAGGTAGTGGTGCCGGTGACCAGTCTGTGTCCGTGCTCCAAGAAGATTTCCGATTACGGCGCGCACAACCAGCGCTCACACGTGACCGTCAACGCGCAGACCACCGGCTTCGTCTGGATCGAGGACCTGATCGACCTGGTGGAAAGCGAGGCATCCTGTGAACTCTACGGTCTGCTGAAGCGGCCCGACGAAAAGTACGTCACGGAAAGGGCCTACAATAATCCGAAATTCGTCGAAGACATGGTGCGTGATGTCGCCGGCCGTCTGAACGCCGACAATCGCATCAGCGCCTACACGGTGGAAGCAGAGAATTTCGAGTCCATTCACAACCACTCGGCCTACGCACTGATCGAACACATCAAGGACCCGCTCTGAGCGAGTGTCCAGCCTTCAGTATTTTTTCCTGAGCGTCATCAGCTGCCCGCTGTTGGTGATCTCGAAGCGGCCCAGGTAACTCATTCCCAGCAGCGCGGTTTCCGGTTGCGGTCCTTCGATCACGACTGCGCGGACATTACGCACTTCCAGCTCGCCGACCTTGACACTGTCCAGCGTCACCATCCAGGCGTGCTCCACGCCCGAGGCCGTGGTGACCGAGGCTTCGGTACCGGTCACGCGGTAATCAATACCCAGACGGCGTGCCTGTGCCGAATTCAGTGCCACCTGCGTGGCACCGGTATCAACCAGAAATGGCACATGCAGGCCATTGATGCTGCCAACCGTGGTATACATGCCGCTGGTGTTGCGCCAGACCTGGAATTCCTGCACCGCTGGAGTGCGCTTGCGTGCGCTGACCCGCCCGTCCAGGCGTGTCTTGACCTGCTCTCCGTCGATCTCCAGCAGCGCCGACTCGCTGTCTGCGGACAGCAGCCTGACACCCTGCGGCCCGGTCTCGCCAACCCGCAATACGGTCTGCTGCCCGTCAATCTGCAGCACGGCCCGCCCGCTGAACAGTCCGACCACACGCACATCGGGCGCGCACCGGGATTCGGTCACCGGTAGCAGCAGTGCAGCAATCAGCAGCATGCGTATAATTGCGGGATTGTTCATCTCGTTCACCTGCAGATACATCGACCGATTATGAAACCGCTGTACATCTTCCGCCACATCGACTGCGAAGGACCCGGCTACCTGGCCGAGGTACTCGCTCGTCATGACATTGCCTGGCAACTGATCGCCATCGACGGCGGCGCCGCCGTCCCGGATTCGATCGGGGACTGCGCGGGACTGGTATTCATGGGTGGTTCGATGAGTGTCAACGACCCTTTGCCCTGGATCGGACAGGAACTGAAGCTGATCCGCCAGGCGCAGGCAGTTGGCATGCCGGTACTGGGGCACTGTCTCGGTGGCCAGCTCATCAGCAAGGCACTCGGCGGAAAAATCACCCGCAACCCGGTGCAGGAAATCGGCTGGCATCCGGTGCGCCGCCGTGCGAACCCCGCTGCACAGCGCTGGCTGCGAGATGTGCCGGATGCGACGACGGTATTTCACTGGCACGGTGAAACGTTCTCCATCCCGGCGGGCGCCGAATGCATCCTCGAAAGCGAACACTGCAGCCACCAGGCATTTGTGATCGGCAATACACTGGCCCTGCAATGCCACGTTGAAATGCTCGCGCCCATGGTGGGCGAATGGGCACAGCTGTACCGGCACGAACTGGACAACCCCGGGCCCACGGTGCAGAGTGCCGCACAGATGGTACGTGACCTAGATACCCGTATCCACGGCGCACAGCAGATGGCAGACGTGCTGTATGAACACTGGCTGACGCCCTTGCTGGAATCCTGACCGAAACACCGGTACGGACTGGTACAGCGAAAAACCGGGTTCAGTGCCGCGTTTTTGCAATGTGCAACAAAGACATAGCCACGGAAGCACACGGAATGACACGGAAACGCCCATAAATTCTTTGCGTGTTATTCCGTGTGCTTCCGTGGCCATTCATCAATAGCTAACAAACAGGAGCACACCATGTCACAACAGAACAACAGGAAACTCGCCGAGGACCTGGTCAACGCGCTGGGGCTGCAGAATATGCCACTCGCCATAAGCTTCACACAGGAGCCGCTGCCCGGTGTCGAACCGTTTGGCAATGCCATGCCGCCACCGACTGAGGATGGCCGTACCGGCGCGTGCCCGCCGGGTGCGTGTTCTGGATGAAGGCTGCAGGCCGCACCTTCAGCACCGTCGCGGAAGACCACGCCAATTGCAGCGTCGGCAGTGTGACCCACGGCTTCAGGACGCTGGACGAGGTCGCCAGCAAGTCTGATGTCGGTGCCCTGGTCGGTGCCGGCTGGGTGGCCCCGGAGATGTTCCCGGAAATTCCGGTCGTGACGCAACGCTACCGCTACGTCACCTATGGTCCGCTGCGTGATGCTGCACAGGTACCCGACGTGGTATTCCTGCGTATCAACGCGAAACAGGCCATGACCCTCTCGGACGCCTTCCCGGGCCTGCGCATGGAAGGCAAGCCGCAATGCCACATCATCGCGATAGCGAAAGAACAGCAGCAACCCGCCATCAGTGTAGGTTGCATGTTGAGCCGTGTACGCACTGGCATGCCGAATACCGAGATGACCTGCGCCATACCAGGCGCCCGGCTGACCGAAGCCGTACAGCAGCTCAAGACCACCGCTGTTATCGATGGCACCGTGGCGAACTATGCCAGCGAGGACTCGCGGCGCTTCGAGCGCTGACACAGATCAGCCGGAACAGGCAGCGGGCCTGGCCGTGCCGTCACCCGGTCTGCACGGTATGGCTTGTGCTGTAGTACCGTTCCGGCCCCATTGCCTTCAGGGCCACCAGCGTCAGCAGTTCCTCATTGACATCGCCATCGGCGGAGAACAGGTTCTGTATCCGACCCGACTTCACACCGCTCGCCTGCATAATCTTCGGTGTCAGCACCTCGCCCATTGAAGAAACCATGCAGCCGTTTGGCCCCACATTCAGCACCACATCGACGCCATCTCGCAACTCCAGGAGTGCCTCACCCACGTAGGGTGCCAGTTCCCCGACCGGCCGCTGAGTGGGCAACAGCTCCTTCGAGACCTCGATCAGCTCGGCGCTGGCCGTGGGCATCTTCAGTTTCGCCGCCTTGAACAGAGGGCGCGCCAGCATGTGTCGCAATATGAACCGTTTCAGCCTGATCGTGTACAGCATACGTCTTTCCCGCTGCAGGATGGTGTCCGGGTCATGCTGCCCGCCCGAACGACCC
>CAVQJD010000009.1:0-25673 GCA_963712695.1 uncultured Gammaproteobacteria bacterium | reverse complement strand
TCGAGGCGGCGCGCCAGGTGATCGCGCGCGGCCTGAGCGTGCGAGCCACCGAGGGGCTGGTCAAGCACCTGCAGCAGCCACGTAGCGTCAAGGCTCCGCCGCTGCGCAAGGACCCGAACATCCGCCAGCTGGAAGCGGATCTGGCAGATAAACTCGGTGCCAGCGTGTCGATCCGGCCCGGACGCGGTGGCAAGGGCAAGCTGGAGATCAACTACAACAGTCTGGATGAGCTCGACGGAATACTGGAACACATTCGCTAATCACAGGTCCGCGGCCGTAATTGATTGACCCTTACCATGGACCGTCCTTATAATCCCCGGCTGCCTCGTGGCCGGTTTTTTTCTTTCATGCGCAGAATCGTCACGGACGCGTGAACTTCCGGCCGGTAACACGTAACTTTTTGTTTACAGGTTGGTATTGTGGCCATGGCGCGCGATGTCCGGATGCTGGTAGCGCTGCAGATCGTCCTGGTCGCCATCACCTCGACGGCATTTTTCTTGGTTTACGGCAGGTTCCAGGCGGGATCGGCCGGGTTTGGCGGGCTGGTGGCCGCGATCAATATCGGGCTGCTGTGGCGGCGGCGGCAGGCTGCAGACACGGGCCGAGCCCTGAGTGCCGGGGAAAGTATCCGGCTGCTTTATCGCAGTGCACTGGAGCGGTTTGTCATAATCGCCCTGCTGTTCGCGCTGGGACTTGGAGTCTGGCGGCTGGATCCACTGGCCGTGTTGGCGGGATTTGTGACGGGCCAGCTGGCCCTCGTTTTCATGGGGATGAAGGGAAAATCTGCGAGCCATGTCGTCTGACACACTGACAACCTCGGGTTACATCAAGCATCACCTGACCAACCTGACCCTGGGCAAATTTCCCGAGGGACACGAGCATGCCGGTCACTGGGGCTTCGCGCACACCGGTCAGGAAGCCGCCGAGATGGGCTTCTGGGCCATCAATGTCGACAGCATGCTGTTCTCGATCGGTCTCGGCATGCTATTCCTGTGGCTGTTCCGCAAGGTTGCGCTGAGCGCCTCCGTCGACACCCCTGCCGGCTGGCAGAACTTCGTCGAGTGGATTGTCGAGTTTATCGACAACAGCGTGCGCGGGTCTTTCTCCGGCCGCAACCCGCTGGTCGCACCGCTGGCGCTGACGCTGTTTGTCTGGATCTTCCTGATGAACGCAATGGACCTGCTCGCTGTCGACCACTTGCCCTATGTAACCCAGCTGGTGGGCGAGCACCTGCTCGGGCTGGATCCGCATCATGTCTACCTGAAGATCGTGCCATCCACCGACCCGAACATCACCTTCGGTCTTTCCCTGTCGGTATTCGTACTGGTGCTGTACTACAGCATCAAGGTCAAGGGAATCGGCGGCTTCTTCGGCGAGCTGGCCTTTCAGCCATTCCCGAAATGGATGTTCCCGATCAACCTGCTGCTGGAAGGCGTCACGCTGATCGCGAAACCGATTTCGCTGGCACTGCGACTGTTCGGCAACATGTATGCCGGCGAGATGATCTTCATCCTCATTGCGCTGATGTACGGCGGCGGTCTGGTGATGGGCGGTTTCGGCGGCCTGCTGCAGCTCGGCTGGGCCATATTCCACATCCTGATCATTACCCTGCAGGCGTTCATCTTCATGACACTGACCATCGTGTACCTCGACATGGCGCACCAGCAGCACCACTGATTTTAATATTGATTACAGTACGCAACTCTAGGAGAGCAAAATGGAAAACGCATTACTCTATATCGCGGGTGGCCTGATGATGGGCCTCGGTGCGCTGGGAGCCGCGGTCGGTATCGGTATCCTCGGTGGCCGCTTTCTGGAAGGCGCCGCGCGCCAGCCGGAACTGATCCCGATGCTGCGCACGCAGTTTTTCATCGTCATGGGTCTGGTCGACGCGGTGCCGATGATCGCGGTCGGTCTGGCCATGTATGTCATGTTCGCTGTGGTTTCCTGACAGCGGTCTGCGGACACTGTTACCACACTGAGGTGCAAGCATGAATTTCAATGCGACACTGATCGGGCAGAGCATCACCTTTATCGCGTTCGTGTGGTTCTGCATGAGGTTTGTGTGGCCACCGATCATGGCCGCGCTCAACGATCGCCGCAAGAAAATCGCCGATGGGCTGGCCGCGGCGGAACGTGGCAAGCATGAAAAGGAACTGGCCGAGCAGCGTGCGCAGGAAATCCTGCGCGAGGCAAAGGCGCAGGCCGGCGAGATCATCACCCGTGCCGACAAGCGCGCAGCTGAAATCGTCGACGAGGCCAAGACCGACGCACGCGCCGAGGGCGATCGCATCAAGACTGCGGCACAGGCTGAAATCGAGCAGGAGGTCAACCGCGTCAAGGAAAACCTGCGCGGGCAGGTCGTTTCCATCGCGCTGGCCGGTGCCGGCAAGGTGCTGGAACGCGAGCTCAATGAAAGCGCTCACGCCGAGCTGCTCAATAAACTGGCCGCGGAACTGTAGGCATAAATCATGGCCGAAGCCCAAACTGTTGCACGTCCCTATGCCCAGGCCGCATTCCTGTTCGCCAGTGAACATCAGGCGCTGAAGAACTGGTCGGACATGCTGGCGCTGCTCGCGGCAATCGTGGCCGATCCCGCCGTGCAGGACCTGATCGATAACCCGCACCTGACCGAGACGCAGCTGGCCGGGTTTATCGTCGGTATTGGCGGCGAGCGATTCAACGAGAAGTGTGCCAACTTCGTGCACGTGCTGGCGGACAACCGCCGGCTTGGATTACTGCCGGATATCGCCGCTCTGTTCGAGATCCAGCGTCGTGCAGCCGAGGGGCGCGTGCAGGCCGAGCTGATCACGGCCTATCCTGCCAGTGAGGCACAGCAGGCGCTGATCATCGAGAGCCTGCGCAAACGCCTGGGCCGTGAAATCGAGCTGACCTGCAAGACCGATGCTGAACTGCTGGGTGGCGCCGTCATTCGCGCCGGCGATCTGGTTATCGACGGTTCCGTGCGCGGCAAACTGGAACGCCTGGGTACGGCGCTGAGTCACTGAATTGAAGGTTTATTCAAGGTAAACAACTATGCAACTCAATCCGACTGAAATCAGCGAGCTTATCAAGAGCCGCATCGAACAATTCCAGGCAGTCTCGGAGGCGCGTACCGAGGGCACGGTGGTAAGCCTGACCGACGGTATTGCCCGCATCCACGGTCTCGCCGATGTCATGCAGGGTGAAATGCTTGAGTTCCCGGGCAGCGTATTCGGCATGGCGCTCAACCTCGAGCGTGATTCGGTGGGCGCGGTGATCCTGGGTGATTACAAGACCATTACCGAGGGTGACAGCGTCAAGTGCACCGGCCGTATTCTCGAGGTGCCGGTCGGAGAGCAGCTGCTGGGCCGCGTGGTGAATTCGCTTGGCCTGCCGATCGATGGCAAGGGCCCGATCGAGACGCAGCAGACATCGCCAATTGAAAAAATCGCACCGGGCGTGATTGCACGCCAGTCGGTCGACCAGCCGGTACAGACCGGTCTCAAGGCCATCGACGCCATGGTGCCGATCGGTCGCGGCCAGCGCGAGCTGATTATCGGCGATCGCCAGACCGGCAAGTCAGCGGTTGCCATCGACGCCATCATCAACCAGAAGGGTACGGGCATCAAGTGTATCTATGTTGCCATCGGCCAGAAGAATTCATCCATCGCCACCGTGGTGCGCAAGCTGGAGGAATTCGGCGCGATGGAACACACCATCATCGTCGCAGCCGCTGCGGCCGAATCCGCGGCCATGCAGTACATCGCGCCTTACGCCGGTTGCTCGATGGGCGAGTATTTCCGCGACCGCGGTGAGGATGCGCTGATCATCTACGACGACCTGACCAAGCAGGCCTGGGCGTATCGCCAGGTGTCGCTGCTGCTGCGCCGTCCGCCGGGTCGCGAAGCCTATCCGGGCGACGTGTTCTACCTGCACTCACGCCTGCTGGAGCGTGCCGCGCGCATCAATGCCAAGGAAGTCGAGCACCGCACCAACGGCGCGGTCAAGGGCAAGACCGGTTCGCTGACTGCGTTGCCGATTATCGAAACGCAGGCCGGTGACGTGTCCGCGTTCGTGCCGACCAACGTGATCTCCATTACCGACGGCCAGATCTTCCTGGAGTCGGACCTGTTCAACTCCGGTATCCGGCCGGCTATCAACGCCGGTCTGTCGGTGTCACGCGTCGGTGGTGCGGCACAGACCAAGATCATCAAGAAACTCGGCGGCGGCGTACGTCTTGCACTGGCGCAGTACCGTGAACTGGCGGCCTTCTCGCAATTTGCATCCGACCTCGACGAGGCCACCCGCAAGCAGCTGGAACGCGGGCAGCGTGTTACCGAGCTGATGAAACAGAAACAGTATTCACCGCTCTCGGTGGCCGAGATGGCGGTGTCGCTGTATGCGGCGAACCAGGGCTATCTCGACGATGTCCAGCTGAACAAGGTGGTCGATTTCGAACATGCATTGCATGCCTACATGCGTGCCAGTCAGACCGCGCTGATGGACAAGATCAATGCCAGCGGCGACTACAATGACGAAATCACGGCCGGTCTCAGGGCCGCGGTGGAAGATTTCAAGGCAACCGGCACCTGGTAATTACCGGGGCAGGCAACAACAGAGAGCACACATGGCAGGCGCGAAGGAAATCCGCACCAAGATTGCGAGCATCAAGAATACGCAGAAGATCACCAAGGCAATGCAGATGGTGGCTGCGAGCAAGATGCGCAGGGCACAGGACCGCATGCTGGCCACGCGTCCGTACGCCGACCGCATCCAGACCGTGATCTCGCACGTTGCACAGTCGCATCCGGAATACCATCATCCGTACCTGATCGAACGTCAGGCAAAACGCGTGGGTCTGATCATCATCTCCACTGATCGCGGCCTGTGCGGCGGACTGAATATCAACCTGTTCAAGAAGGCCATTACCGCCATGCGCGAGTGGAGTGCGGACGGTCTCGAAATTGACCTGACCCTGATCGGCAGAAAGGCGAATTCATTTTTCAAGCGCATGGGTGGCAATGTCTCCGCCACGGCAACACACCTTGGCGACAAACCGTCGATCATCGAGCTGATTGGCACTGTCAAGGTGATGCTGGATGCCTACGAGGCCGGCGAGATCGATCGCCTGTACCTGGTGAACAACAAGTTCGTGAATACCATGACCCAGGAGCCGATGATCAACCAGCTGATTCCCGGTATCCGGTGAAAAGGACGAGGAACTGAAGGTGCACTGGGACTACATATACGAGCCCGATTCGAAGCCGGTCATCGATGCACTGATGATCCGCTACATCGAGTCGCTGGTGTACCAGGGCGTGGTGGAGAATATTGCCTGTGAACGGCAGCACGCATGGTTGCCATGAAGGCGGCGACCGATAATGCCGGCGACCTGATCGACGAGCTGCAACTGGTCTACAACAAGGCACGTCAGGCCGCAATCACCCAGGAGATTTCCGAAATCGTCAGCGGTGCCGCGGCGGTATAGATATGATGTAGAGCGCACTGCGTGCACCACTGGGTTATCTAATTAAACCGGTGCGCGCAGCGCACCCTACAGAAGATTTAAATATTTCGAGGAAAAAATCATGAGTACCGGAAATATAGTAGAAATTATCGGCGCGGTTATCGACGTCGAATTTCCACGGGACTCCATACCGAAAGTTTACGACGCACTCAAACTCGACGAAACAGGTCTGACGATGGAAGTACAGGCGCAATTAGGTGATGGTGTCGTGCGTGCGATTGCGATGGGTCCGACCGAAGGCTTACGTCGCGGCATCGGTCGTTAAAAATACAGGTGATGCGATTCGTGTGCCAGTCGGTCAGAAACACCCTGGGACGTATCATGAACGTACTGGGTGATCCGATTGATGAGGCCGGCGATATCGGTAACGAAGAAACCCGATGCCGATTCACCGTAAACCACCTCAATTTGAAGAGCTGTCAGCTGCGACTGAAATTCTCGAAACCGGTGTTAAGGTTATCGACCTGATCATGCCGATTGCGAAAGGCGGTAAGATCGGCCTGTTCGGTGGTGCCGGTGTCGGCAAAACCGTAACCCTGATGGAACTGATTCGTAACATTGCGGTAGAACATTCTGGTTTCTCGGTGTTCGCTGGTGTTGGTGAGCGTACTCGTGAGGGCAATGACTTCTACCATGAAATGCAGGAAGGCGGCGTACTCGATAAAGTGGCGCTGGTATATGGCCAGATGAATGAACCGCCAGGCAATCGTCTTCGTGTCGCGTTGACCGGTCTGACCATGGCGGAATACTTTCGTGACGAAGGTCGTGACGTATTGATGTTCGTCGATAACATTTACCGTTATACACTGGCGGGTACCGAGGTCTCTGCATTGCTCGGCCGTATGCCATCTGCGGTAGGTTATCAGCCGACACTGGCGGAAGAAATGGGCGTGCTTGCAGGAACGTATTACATCAACAAAAACCGGCTCGATTACTTCTTTCCAGGCGGTGTACGTACCTGCGGATGACCTGACTGACCCGTCACCAGCGACTACCTTCGCACACCTTGACGCGACACTGGTACTATCTCGTCAGATCGCCGAGCTGGGTATTTACCCTGCGGTGGATCCACTGGATTCAACCTCACGTATGCTCGATCCGCATGTTGTAGGCGTCGAGCATTATAATATTGCACGTAACGTGCAGGGCACCTTGCAGCGCTATAAAGAACTGAAAGACATCATTGCCATTCTGGGCATGGATGAGTTTTCGGATGAAGATAAGCAGGTTGTGGCCCGTGCGCGCAAGATTCAGCGTTTCCTTTCGCAGCCATTCTTCGTTGCTGAAATCTTCACCGGCGCGCCCGGTAAATACGTCTCGCTGAAAGATAACATCGCAGGTTTAAAGCGATTCTTCCGGCGATTACGATAGTCTGCCAGAACAGGCTTTCTACATGGTTGGCGGAATCGAAGAAGCTGTAGAAAAAGCTAAAAAGCTTTAGTCGCGAAGAGATAAGCCAATGGCAATGACCATGCATTTAAATATAGTTAGCGCTGAGAACGAGATTTACTCCGGCACGATAACCCAGGTGTTTGCACCCGCAGAAATGGGTGAGGTCGGCGTTATGCCTCGCCATGCGCCTATGTTATCGACACTGCTCAAGCCAGGTGTGGTTCGCGTTATTTCACAGGACGGTGAAGAGCAGAGCTTCTATGTGAGTGGCGGTATTTTAGAAATACAGCCACACGTAGTGACTATCCTGTCGGATACCGCTTTACGCGCTGCTGATATCGATGAGGCACAGGCACTGGAAGCAAAGCAACGCGCCGAGCGACTGCTCGCCGACAAGGCCGCTGACATCGACTATGCCAGGGCACAGGCAGAACTGGCCGAGTCCATGGCACAGTTGGCCGCGATCCGCAAACTGCGTCAGAAACGCTGATGACAGAACTATTCGTGGGCCCCAACAAGGTGGTTTCGTTTACCTATTCAATTGTTGACGAATCCGGCGCGGTCATCGAACAGTCCGATCTTCCCATCAGCTATGTCCACGGTGGTCCGCACGACCTGTTCGAGAAGGTAGAGCAGGGGCTGGAGGGCAGTGTGGTGGGTGATACCATCGAAGTCGAGTTGTCTCCCGAGGAAGGTTTCGGGGAACATGATCCTGACCTGACCTATACCGATGAAATGGATAATGTTCCCCTTGAGTTCCGCCATGTCGGCGCCGAGGTGGAGATGATGAACGACCAGGGCGAGACCCGGAACTTCATCGTCACTCATATCGGGAACGGCAAGCTGACGGTGGACGGAAACCACCCGATGGCCGGCAAGACCATCGTGTTTCACATCAGGGTCACCGCCATCCGGGAAGCCACGCCGGACGAGATGGCCAACGGCGTCGAGCCCATGCTCGTGCCGGTGCTGCACTGACCCGATCGCGCATAAGATTTTTACCCGCCGCGCCGATACGGGGCCATGCCTTGCAGATTTTTCCAGCACGCTGTCAGCATCGCTCCGGGGCGACAAATCGCGCTGCGCGGTTGTAAATGGATTTTCTTTGCCTCCAGGCGGCTGACTGTGCAACAGTTCAGACGACGGATATGCCCGCTGATATGCCACTGAGTATCGTCATACTTGCTGCCGGCCAGGGCACGCGCATGCGCTCGGAGCTGCCCAAGGTCCTGCATCCGCTGGGCGGACGGCCACTGCTGGCCCATGTCATAGACAGCGCACATCAACTCGATGCGGCAGACATTCATGTCGTCATCGGCCATGGTGCGGAGCGTGTGCAGGCAGAGTTCAGTGACGCCGGTGTCGCCTGGGTCATGCAGGACCGTCAGCTTGGCACCGGACATGCTGTCGCGCAGGCCATGCCGGCCATTCCGGACGGCCACACCGTGCTGGTCATGTACGGCGATGTACCACTGATCCGCAGGGACACGCTCCAGCCGCTGTGCGCGATTGCCGCGCAGGGCTTTGTCGGGTTGCTCACGGCTGAACTCGAAGATCCGACCGGTTACGGCCGTATCCTGCACAATGCCGACGGCAGCATCTGCGGCATTATCGAGGAAAAGGATGCCAGTGCCGCCGAACGCACCATACGTGAAATCAACACCGGGTTCATTGCAGCACCCGCCACGAAGCTGCGCCGCTGGGTGGAAGCGCTCGATAACAGCAATGCAACGGGCGAGTTCTACCTCACCGATGTCGTCGTGCGCGCCGTCAACGACGGCGTCAGTGTACGTGGCTTCGCGGCACAAACCATCGAAGAGGTCATGGGCATCAATGACCGCGCGCAACTGGCGGTACAGGAACGCTGCTACCAGCGTCGCCAGGCACAACGCTGCATGCGTGATGGCGTGACGCTGATCGACCCGGCGCGTTTCGACCTGCGTGGCAAGCTGGATGCCGGTCAGGACGTGGTCATCGATGTGAACGCTGTGCTGGAAGGCGAAATCCGGCTCGGCAATCGTGTGAGTATCGGTCCGAATGTGGTCATGCGCAACGTGCAGGTGGGCGATGACGTCGTCATTCACGCCAACTGCGTGATCGAGGATGCAGAGATCGGCAACGCAGCACGCATCGGGCCATTTGCGCGCGTGCGCCCCGAAACACGGCTCGCAGAGCGCACCCATGTCGGCAATTTCGTCGAGATCAAGAAATCGGACATCGGTGCCGGCTCCAAGGTCAATCACCTCAGCTATATCGGCGATACCACCATCGGCAGCGGTGTGAATATCGGTGCCGGCACCATTACCTGTAATTACGACGGTGCCAACAAGCATCGCACCATTATCGGCAACGACGTATTCGTCGGCTCGGACACCCAGCTGGTGGCGCCGGTCACGATCGCTGACGGTGCCACGATCGGTGCCGGCTCGACCATCACCCGCGATGCGCCGGCCGGTGAACTGACCCTGAGCCGTGCCGAGCAGACCACGCGCCGTGGCTGGAAGCGCCCGGTGAAAAAGACAGTGAAACGTGATACGTGAATCGTGCACCGTACATCACGCGACTATTCGGGCTGATTGCCAGAGAACGATGCGCGCGGGGCGTGGAGCCTTGAGGGAAGGGAGGGATTTATGTGCGGAATAGTAGGCGTCGCAGCCCGGCAGGATGTTGTACCGTTGCTGATAGACGGTCTGCGGCGACTTGAATACCGCGGCTACGATTCAGCCGGTGTTGCCGTACAGACTGACCCAGACCGACTGGAACGGGTGCGCAAGGTTGGCAAGGTGGCAGAACTGGTCAAGGCGCTTGAGTGTACGCCACTGCATGGTACCACCGGTATCGCCCACACCCGCTGGGCGACCCATGGCGTACCGAGCGAACAGAATGCGCACCCGCATGTCTGTCATGAACGCGTGGCGCTTGTGCACAACGGCATCATCGAAAACCATGATGCCCTGCGTGCGCAGCAGCGCGCAGACGGTTACCGATTCACTTCGCAGACCGATACCGAAGTCATTGTGCACCAGATCGACCATTATCTGTCCAGGGGGCAGGACCTGCTGGCAGCCGTGCGTTCGACGGTCGCCGATCTTGAGGGTGCCTTTGCGCTGGGCGTGATCTGCAGGGACGAGCCCGGCCGCCTGATCGCTGCGCGGCGTGGCAGCCCGCTGGTCATTGGACTGGCGGGCGATTCCAATCTGATTGCCTCGGATGTGGCGGCACTGATCTCCAGCACCAGCGATTTCATCTTTCTCGAGGACGGTGATGTCGCTGATATCGTGCACAATCGCGTGATCGTGTACGACCGGTCCGGCCAGGTCGTGGAGCGCCCGGTGCGGAAGTCGGCACTTCGGCTGGGAGCAACCGACAAAGGCGATTATGCCCACTACATGCTCAAGGAAATCTTCGAGCAGCCGCATGCTATCGCTGAAACCCTGGAAGGCCGGATCGGCAATAACCGGGTGCTGGAAGAAGCTTTCGGCGCCAATGCGCGCGAGATCTTCGACATGGTCAAGGGCGTGCACATCATCGCCTGCGGTACCAGTTATCATGCCGGCATGGTCGGGCGCTACTGGCTCGAGTCACTGGCCGGAATTCCCTGCAGCGTCGAAGTGGCCAGCGAATTTCGCTACCGTCACCCCGTGGTGCGCAAGAATTCACTGATAGTCACCCTGTCGCAGTCGGGCGAAACCGCAGACACCCTGGCAGGACTGCACGAGGCGCGCCGGCTTGGCTTCGGCCATTCCCTGTCCATCTGCAATGTGGCGGAAAGTTCGCTGGTGCGGGAATCTGACCTGGTGCTGATGACACACGCCGGTCCCGAAATCGGCGTGGCCTCGACCAAGGCCTTCACCACCCAGCTGGTGGCGATGATGCTGCTGACTATCGTGCTGGGACGGCGCCAGGGTATGTCTGCAGAGACGGAGGCACGCCTGGTCAACGAGCTGCGCAGCCTGCCGGGCAAAGTGGAACATGCCCTGCAGTTGAGTGATGACATTCGCGCACTGGCCAATAACCTTCTGGGCAACAAGCACAACGCCCTGTTTCTCGGGCGCGGCGCGCAGTATCCCGTGGCCATGGAAGGGGCGCTGAAGCTGAAGGAAATATCCTACATTCATGCTGAAGCCTACCCGGCCGGCGAGCTCAAGCACGGTCCGCTGGCCCTGGTCGATGCCACCATGCCCGTAATCGTGGTCGCACCCAATAACGACTTGCTGGAGAAGCTCAAGTCCAACCTGCAGGAAGTGCGGGCGCGTGGTGGCGAGCTGATCGTGTTTGCGGACGTGGACGTCGGTATAACCAGCGAGCCGGGCGTTACCGTACTACCGGTCGCGCCGACCGACGACAGCATCGCGCCAATCATTTTCACGGTGCCGCTGCAGTTGCTCGCCTACCATGTGGCGGTGTTGAAGGGCACCGACATCGACCAGCCGCGCAACCTCGCCAAATCCGTCACTGTCGAATAAGTGACCGTCGCGGGGGATTACCCTGCAAACGATAAGTTATTGATATTTCTTGCGCTGGTATGCATAGGCAGACCGTGTGTGGTATCATTTGCGGCTTTATAAGTTCCCGATACCCGCCGAGGCGCGGGACAAAGGAGTTTCGTTTTGGATATGGATTCAATGTTTTACTGCATTCCCCAGCAAGCCTACCTGAGTGTGACCACCTGCAAGAACCTGCGTGAACGCCCGGTTGGCAAGGCGCCAGCGGGTGCACCGCCGAAACTGATTGCCTGCGAGAAATGCACCATGCATCCGCTGGTCGACATGGCGCAAATCCCGACGGTGACGCTGGAAGCCTACCTGAAAGGTTCGAAGCCCAGGACTGTCAACCTTAACTCACCAAAAAACAGGAAGTTATTGGCTGACGTCGCCTGATTGAGGTGACCCTTCAGTAAGTATGATCGGCCCACTTGTCGGCGAGCCGTCGACTGACACGTGAGCGACGATCGGGCTGTTCCAGATTGAACCGTAATACCTCGCGACGGTCGGGATGTGTGCGACGGATGCGCGACCGCCGGTTCATGAGTCCGCGAAACTGGCAGGTGCAGGCAGCCGAACTGCAGCCCTCAAGTGGCAGCTGCGGCGCCTTTTCGAAGCAGAATTGCTGTCCGTGCAGGATCCGTGCGGCCTCGCAACCGGTCTGTGTCAGCTCGACGCCCCAGAACAATTCGTTGCCTTTCAGTTTATCGATACCGCCAGGGCGGGCGGGCGGGGTCGAACCCGGTGACCGGCGTTTATCCCGGGTCTGTGCCGGCCGTTGCCGGTAAGTGAACCAGGCGGTGCCGGCAGCCACAAGCAGGATTGCCATTATTATCAGAAACGTACCCATAACCACCTCAACCGGCTTGTATTTCCAGAGTCTGCCCAGCAGTCTGGACAGCGCTCCGTTCCGGATTGTCAGTGCCGGCTTGCAATGCGGCGTGGCGCCTGGAAATCTGTCGTGTGGTGCCAGTCGCCGTATCCAGCATTATTGTCATTATTCACGGTTGTCAATCGACAGTTTATAGGATTATGCGTCGTTTATACATCACGGACGAAAGATCAGCGGCGATTGGCCTGAAACACATCCCCCACTATTGCTAGAATGACCCACCATGGATGTGTCACGGATCATAGCATCACTCAATGATGCCCAGCGCGAGGCGGTCTGTGCGGCTCAGGATCCGTTGCTGGTGCTGGCCGGTGCCGGAAGCGGCAAGACGCGCGTGCTGGTGCACCGTATTGCCTGGCTGATCGACGTGGAAGGATTGTCGCCGTACTCGATCCTGGCCGTGACCTTTACCAACAAGGCCGCCGGTGAAATGCGCGGACGCATCGAAAATATGATCGAGGCGCCGGCCAGCGGCATGTGGGTCGGCACCTTTCATGGACTCGCGCATCGCCTGCTGCGGACGCACTGGCAGGAGGCCGGCCTGCCGCAGGGCTTTCAGATCCTCGATTCACAGGATCAGCTGCGCCTGATCAAGCGCGTCCTCAAGACCCTGGACCTCGACGAGGCCCGCTGGCCGCCCCGGCAGATGCAGTGGTTCATCAACAGCTGCAAGGACGAAGGACGACGTCCAGCGCACATCGAGCACCGCAACGATCCGTACCTGAAACGTCAGCTGGATATCTACCAGGCCTACGAGGAACTGTGCCAGCGCTCCGGGCTGATCGATTTCGCTGAACTGTTGCTGCGTTCGCACGAGCTGTGGCTGAAGTATCCGGCACTGCTCGATCATTATCGCCAGCGTTTTCACCATATTCTGGTCGACGAGTTCCAGGACACCAACGCGATCCAGTACGCCTGGCTGCGCGTGCTGGCCGGTGATACGGCGCATATCACGGTGGTCGGTGACGACGATCAGTCCATCTACGGCTGGCGTGGTGCGCGTGTGGAAAACATCCTGCGCTTCCAGAAAGATTTCAATAATACGCGCGTGGTGCGGCTTGAGCAGAACTACCGCTCCACCGGTACCATCCTCAAGGCGGCGAATGCCGTGATTGACAACAACACCGCGCGCATGGGCAAGCAGCTGTGGACCGACGGCAATGACGGCGAGCGTATCCAGCTCTATACCGCCTACAACGAACAGGACGAAGCGCGCTTCGTGGTCGACAGCATCGAGGGTCATGTCGACAAGGGCAGCGCACGCAGCGATGTCGCTATCCTGTACCGGTCCAATGCACAGTCACGCGTGTTCGAAGAACGCCTGATGCAATGCGGCGTACCGTATCGCGTGTACGGTGGTCTGCGTTTCTTCGAACGTGCCGAGATCAAGGATGTCCTGGCTTACCTGCGTCTTGCGGCCAACCGTAATGACGATGCCTCGTTCGAGCGCGTCGTCAATCACCCGCCGCGTGGTATCGGCGGGCGCACCATGGACGCGGTGCGTCAGCAGGCAAGGCGCTTCAATACCTCGCTGTGGCAGGCCGCGGCAACTGTTGCCAACGAAAAAATGCTGCCAGCGCGCGCCGGCAATGCGGTGATTGCATTTCTGAACCTGGTTGACGAACTGGCGGCAGGCATGTGCGGACTACCGCTCGGCGAACAGGTCGAGCATGTCATGCATCCGAGCGGGCTGATTGATCATTTCTCGAAGGAGAAGGGCGAGAAGGGCGATGCCCGCCTCGAGAACCTGCAGGAACTGGTAAACGCAGCGCGCGAGTTCGAATCCGACCCGGACAGCGACATGGATCCGCTGTCCGGGTTTCTCTCGCATGCCGCTCTCGAGGCCGGCGAAGGTCAGGCTGAAGCCTGGGAGGATTGCGTACAGCTGATGACGCTGCACTCTGCCAAGGGACTGGAGTTTCCGCTGGTGTTCCTGTGCGGGCTGGAGGAAGGCCTGTTTCCGCACCAGCGCTCCGTGGAGGAGCCGGGCCGCCTTGAGGAGGAGCGCCGCCTGTGTTACGTGGGTATCACGCGTGCGCGCAAGCAGCTGGTACTCACTGTGGCCGAGCGCCGGCGCGTGTTCGGTTCGGAAACCTACTGCCTGCCCTCGCGGTTCATCGACGAGATACCGAAGGACCTGATCGACGAGGTGCGGCCACGCCCCGGCGTCAGTCTGCCGCACACGCTTTCAGGCCCATCGACATCGCTGCCGTCCGGTTTGCATGACATTCCGGCCGGTGGTCTGCACCTCGGTCAACACGTGCGACATGCCAGGTTCGGCGACGGCGTAATCATGAACTGCGAAGGCAAGGGTTCCAGCGCACGTGTGCAGGTGAACTTCTCGCATGCCGGATCGAAGTGGCTGGTGCTGGCCTACGCTAACCTTGAAGCGGTTGGTGCATAGGCCTCAGGGGGCAGCTGGCGATAGCCAGCCCGAGCGGCTTGCCTGCGGTATCGACTCGATCGAACCCGGTCTGACATGCGATTACCAGCGATAACAGGCATAGCGATGACGATTCAGGAAGGTGATTTGAAGTTGCTGCTGAGGGCGCTGGCATTTGCCGCCCACAAACACCGCCGGCAACGCCGCAAGGACGTAGAGGCCTCACCCTACATCAATCACCCCATCTCGCTTGCCAATATACTTTGCAATGAAGCTCACATCACGGACGTGAATGTAATATGCAGCGCACTGCTGCATGACACCGTGGAGGATACCGAGACGACGGAGCAGGAGCTGGTAAGCGAATTCGGTGACGAGATCGCAGCTATTGTTATGGACGTTACCGATGACACGACTCTGGGCAAGGCCGAACGCAAGCAACTACAGGTCGAACACGCGGCGCACATCCGTAACGAGGCGAAGCTGGTGAAGCTTGCCGACAAGATCAGCAATCTGCGCGATGTGGCAAATCATCCGCCGCCGGACTGGCCGCTGGAAAGACGCCGTGAATACTTCGACTGGGCAAAGCGTGTGATCGACGGCTTGCGTGGCATTCATGCGCCACTGGAGCGTATTTTTGATCGGGAGTATGCCAATCGTCCGTGATTTACCTGAGTCGGCAGCGGGTATGACTCGAAGCACGAGATCTGTAATGCAGGACCCGGGCGGATGATTGCCAACTGCCGGGGTGCAACCCCGGGTGACTTGCCTGCATCCGGTATGATGATTGTGTTAACAACACCTGCCGCGGCTGTACATTACAGCTTTGACAGTAGATATCCGGACAGGCAAAGTAACCCGCTATGCCCGACTTCGGCCGTCACCTGATAAGCGTTACCCTGTGCCTGGCAGTTGCTGCCTGCGGTCATACCGGCAGCAAGCGCAGCGAAACTCCCGTCACTGCGGATTCGAGCATCACGCCCGGACACGGTGACTGGTTCTGTCAGGCGAACGCCGCCTGGGATGACTGGGATTGTTCGCAGGATCCGCGCCTGGCGATCAACCCGCTGCCGACCCCGTTGCCAAAACCGCCTCAACCGCCACCTGTTCCAGCCGTCATGGAGCAGGGATCCGCTGTCGCTGCCACGGCACCGGACCCGCTGCAGGTTGCTACGGACCCGGCGACCACCAATGTGGCGGCTGTCGGGATGTGGACAACCGCCGCTGCGTCGCCGCCCGGCGCCACGCCATTCTCCGGGCACAGTCAACAAGCGGCTGAAGAGCCTGACTGGCGACACCTTGCGTATCGTCCGGCAGCGGTCACTCCCCTGAACAAGCTGCCAGCACAGTTCTACACTGTCCAGATTGTCGCCTTGTCATCCATGGAAGCGATCGAGTCCTTCAGGATTGCACATCGGCTGAGCGGTGTGCTGGGCGCGCGGGTCGAGGCTGGCGGCGAGATCTACTACACGTTGCTGCTTGGAGTCTACGAGAACCTCTCAGATGCAAAAGCTGCCGCCGCTTCGCGGCCCTCATCGCTGCAGCACATGGAACCCTGGATTCGCAAGCTGGGGCCACTGCAGGATGCCGTCGTGCGCGCGGATATGCTGGCCAACAGCGGCGGTAATTGAGCTGCCGTCTCGCGCAGTTCGAAATCGGTACTCAGATGACGACGTTTGGCTGTCGTTTGAATTAGCTGTGGATTACTATTTTCAGGCTGGCGGAACCGGCACGAAGCGGATGCCGGTTGACACGTTCTGTATCCGGGTAAAAACAGACGTACTTTGAAACAGCAGGCAATACAGGGGGTATATCCCAGTGAACACAGACAGGCACAGGGAAAAAAAGACTTCAACATCGCGCTGGGTGATTGTCGTGCTGATTGCCTTGATTGCACTGGCAGTTGTGTGTGTACAGCTGATGCATGCGGGAGGAATTCGCGGGCTTATACGAGATCTGATTATCTAGCCCGCATTTCTTTCCGGGACAGGCGCTGGCCACTGACATACTGTTTCTGGCGCCAGCGCAGCGGATCGAACCTCTCTTTCCATTTGTTATTTTCAGACACCAGAATGTACACATCCTTTATAGTTTGCGGGAGTCCAGGCGCGGGAAAGACAACATATGCGAGACAACTTGCTGCCGCAAGGCGCGCGACCTTGCTGGACATTGACACGGTGACCGAACGACTGGTGCGCGTTGCGCTCATCCAGTCCGGGCGCGGCCCGGATGATCGGGATTCCGGTTACTTCAAGCGTACCTTTCGCGAGCCCGTCTACGAAACACTCTTCGACATTGCCCGCGAAAACCTGGCTGTTCAGGATGTGGTCATAGTTGGTCCGTTCACCAGGGAAATCAAGGATCCGGACTGGCCCGTGAAGCTTGGCCAGGCCCTTGGCAGCTCGATAGCAGTGCACTATGTGCAGTGTGCACCCGAGGTCCGCAGGGACAGACTGGCGAGCCGGGGCGATGCGCGTGACCTGGCCAAGCTGGACGACTGGGATAACTATATTGAATATTACGGGGATGAAAGCCCGCCGGTATTCGAGCATGTTCTGGTTGACGGGTCGCATCCGGAAGAATGTCTGTCAAAGGATTCAAACTGACCGATCAGCCGGTCACTGAATTCCGGACCTGAACCTGTTCCCGGTCGGCTCCGGTTGGGCACTGCGCGGGTAATTAATGTGTCAGGTTTGCCACGCTGTTGAATCCCGATGGGCGAATTACACCGACCGGCAGGGCATCCGGCTGGCCTATGTAGTTGCCCTGTGCGCGGTCAACGCCCATATCCCGGAGGATCTTTAGCGTCTCGCCGTTTTCCACGCACTCGGCGACGGTCAGCTTGCCCAGTGCATGTGCGACCTGGTTCATGGATTCCACCATGGCCTGGTCGACAGCGCTGTGCGCCATCCCCTTCACGAAGGCTCCGTCGATCTTGAGCTTGTCGACTGGCAGATGTTTCAGGTAGGCGAACGATGAGAAACCGGAGCCGAAGTCGTCCAGTGCGAACTGGCAGCCGATGTCCTTGAGTGCCGATATGAATGCTTCCGCGGCGGCAAGGTTGGCGATGGCTGCCGTCTCGGTGATCTCGAAGGTGACCCAGGTCGGATCAAGACCGCTGTCCTCGAGCAGTGCCTGGATGAGCGGCAGCAGGGATTCGTCCTCGAAAGCCTTGCCGGACAGGTTGATGGAAAAGCTGACATGCTGGCCATTGTTATGGAGTCCGGCAAGTTCCTGGATGGCGCGGCGCACAATCCATCGGTCCACGCTGTGAATGAGGCCGAAACGTTCTGCTGCAGGCATGAATCCACCAGGCATGATGATCTGACCGTCGTCGCATACCATGCGCACGAGTACCTCGTAGTCCAGCACCTCGCCACTGTCGGTGCTGATGATTGGCTGGTATACCAGCTTGAACCGGTCGTGTTCCAGCATGTCGCGTACCTGTGTTGCCCAGCTCATATCGGCCTGCATGTCGGCCTTGCCCAGGTCGGCCGGGTTGTAGAGATTGACGCGGTTGCGGCCCTGCTGCTTGGCCATATTGCAGGCCAGATCGGCATGCGAAAGGACTTCCTCGGCAGAGGTGGTGTGCCGGTCGATCATGGCAATGCCGATGCTCGCACTGACGTTCCAGGACTTGTCGTTGACGTTGAAGCGGTAGTCATCGCACAACGCGCGAAAGTTTTCCGCGGCGCGCAGCACATCACGTTTGCCGATGTTATAGAGCAGCAACGTGAACTCGTCACCACCGAACCGCGCCAGCAGGTCACCGTCACGTACGTGCATGGAGAGCAGTGCGCCAATGTCCACCAGCAGGCGGTCGCCGGTGGCATGCCCGAGCGTGTCATTGATGTACTTGAACTGATCAAGATCGACGAAAAACAGCGCGCAGGAGGTTCCGTTGCGTGCAGCACGTGCCACGGTGCGTTCCAGTTCCTCCTGGAAATAGTTGCGATTGAACATGCCGGTCAACGGGTCATGTTCGGCGTTATAGGACAACTGGTGCTGGAACGCCTTCTGCTCGGTGATGTCACGTGTGGTGCCGCTGATGCGCTGGACCGTGCCTGCGATATCCTTGTGTGATCGTGCACTGAAGCTCAGGAAGTGCGGCCTGTTCTCGTTGTCCAGGTGAACGGTTTCAAACTGTACCGTGTCCTCGCCGGCCAGCAGGGCATCGATCGCCTCGCGGTCAACGGGTGGATGGTCCGGTGAACGGAACTCGTGCAGGTGGCGCTGCTGCATTTCGCCGGGCGTATAACCGTAGATGGTCGCACAGGCCCGGTTTACATAGGTCAGCCGGCCTTCGGTATCCATGGTCCAGACCATGTCGTGTGCGGTTTCAACAAGGTCGCGGTAACGGCTCTCGGCGTCGCGCAGCTGCTGTTCCATGGCCTTGCGTCGCGAGATGTCCGCCACCATGCAGGTATAGAGGCGTTCGCCGTTGCTGCGCATGGGGCTGACACGAACCGATATCAGCAGTGTATTGCCGTTGCGGTGGCGGCCTTGCAGTTCACGCTCGCCGGCCACCAGGTTTATGTCGTGGGCGGAATCGAACAGCTCAGGCAGCAGCGGCTGCAGGGAGCGCTGCCTGATTTCGGCTGCACTGTAGCCAAACAGTTTTTCCGCTGCCGGATTGAAAGTGTGGACCTTGCCTTTCCTGTCCACCACGATGATGCCCTCCACGGCGGTATCGACCACGGCACGCATGTGCGATTCCTGTTCCCCGAGCTGACGAAACAGCTTGCCGACGATTTGCGTGATGAAGCCGATCTCGTCGGTGGACCTTGGGCGCAGCCGTGCCAGCTCCATATGGCGCGAGGCACCGCTGCGGGTAATCAGCTCGTGGATTGGTTCCAGGGACTGGGTCACGCTGCGCACCGAAAACAGGGTGACAAGCCCGCTGATGCAGACCAGCGTCAGCCAGATTGCCATGTGTCCGGGGGTCAGGTTGCCGGTCTGCTGCCACTGGTAATTCATCAACACCGTGTAGCACAGCAGCGGCACGAAACCGCCCATCAGCAGTAATTTCGACCTCAGGCTGCCGCGCACCTGCTGCAGACTGAAATATCCGGCCAGCTTGTCGATCTCGGCCAGCGCCAGCTGGTAGGTGGGCAGGCCGACAAGGACGACAACGGACAGCTGCAACAGCAGCAGTTGCAGAAACTGACCCAGTTCGGCCACCGGCGATTTCTGTATTGCAATGAACAGCAGCGGCGGGATCGTGAGTGCATAGATAAGGAACAGGCCCCAGTAATCACGACCAAAGCGCGCGAGCCGGCGCTGATGCGGGTAGGACAGCTCGCCACTGCCTTTGCCGGACTTTGAGTGAGGCGGCAACTTACTGAAGTAAGAAGAAAAATAAACGCCTGCCCAGCAGGCCATGAGCACAACAAAGGTGGCCATGGTGAACACGACGCGGCTGTTCTGCAGCGCGTCCATGGTGATCAGGTCGAACAGCAGGGCGCTGGCGATGCCCGCCGCGGGCGCGAGCAGCAGCCCCAGCAGGATCAGGCTGATGAAACGTGCACGGATGCGGTTGAGTTCAGTCAACATGGTGCTGCCCGGTACTCTCCTCGTGCTGGCCTGCATGCCCCGTCCGGCGGCGCGGTTGCCGATAGCATTTATTCTTGGAATTAGTGCGCTAGCCTGGATACCGTAAGCGATTGCTGAATACTATTCCATAACTACCCGTTGTATCAATACTAATAACTGAAACGATTGCGCTGACCGTGCACAAGAGATGGCTGAGCCGGGTAAGCACGCGCCGCCCATCCAACGTACAATGACCGCCTCACGAATCCCGGAGGCGATGTATGAAACGACGTGATTTTCTGGGCGCCGCCGGTGCCGGGGTCGTGCTGACCGGTTGCGGGCAGCACGACCCCGGCACCACGACGGGACCTGTCCTGGTCAACAAGGCCTTGCACTGGAAGATGGTCACCACCTGGCCGAAGAACTTCCCCGGCCTCGGCAACGGTGCCAACAATGTCGCGCGCCTGATAACCGAAATGAGTGGCGGCCGCCTCAAGGTCACCGTGTACGGTGACAATGAACTGGTGCCATCCTTCGAGGTGTTCGACGCAGTGGCCAGCGGCACGGCCGAGATGGGTCATGGCGCTGCGTATTACTGGAAAGGCAAGAGCGAGGCGGCACAGTTCTTTGCGGCCGTGCCATTCGGCATGAATGCACAGGAAATGAATGCATGGCTGTTTTACGGTGGTGGCATGGAACTGTGGCGCGAGGTGTACGCACCTTTCGGCTTGCTCCCGGTCGCGGCCGGCAACTCCGGTATCCAGATGGGTGGCTGGTTCAACCGCGAAATCAACTCGCTTGATGATCTCAACGGCCTGAAGATGCGCATCCCCGGACTCGGCGGCGAAGTGCTGAAGCGTGCCGGTGGTACGCCGGTAAGCATGCCGGGCAGTGATATTTTCACCTCGCTGCAGTCCGGCGCGATTGACGCTACAGAGTGGGTCGGTCCCTACAATGATCTTGCCTTCGGCTTGTACAAGGCAGCGAAATATTACTATTACCCTGGCTGGCACGAGCCGGGCACCACGCTGGAATGTCTCGTCAATCAGGCAGCCTACGACAGCCTTCCGCCTGATCTGCAGAGCATTGTTGTGAATGCCTGCCACGTGGTAAACGGCGATATGCTGGCCGAGTATACAGCGCGTAATAATGCTGCACTGCAATCACTGGTGCATGAGCACCATGTCGACGTCAGGGAATTTCCAGCCAGCGTGCTGGCACGCCTGCGTGAACTGTCGGAACAGGTAGTGGCAGAGATTGCCGGCAGCAATGCTGTGTCGGCAAAGGTGTATGACTCCTACCGTGCATTCCAGCGCCAGGTGATGAGCTGGCACGACATTTCAGAACGTGCGTACATGAATGTGCGCGAGGGGTAGTTGTGCTGCGTATTGCCGGATCTTGCACAGGCCTGTGACAGATTTCATTTCGGGGCAAAGCAGGTGGAAGCACGAGGCCTGAATAACGCCCGGTGCGATCGCAAGCCATGTGCACAAGATAATCCGCTTTCAGCTTGTTGTTATCTTTCCGTGCTCTTGCGTGGCTATTGGTCCTGATGCAATGTTTCTTTCCTTTCGTGCAGGATGCTGAAACAACAGCAGAGCCGCTAGTAGAAGTTGTAGCCCAGCTTGAACAGGTGCGCATCGAAACCATCGTTCGGCTTTTTGATGTCGGCATTGGTCAGGCTTGTGTACTGGTAGGTTAACTCATACTGGCCCCGCTCGCCGAACCCAACGCCTAAACCCAACAGCGAGCCGAACTGGAATGCCGTTGACAGGCTGTTGTTGCCGATGTGGGTGCCTGTCAGCAGGTGCAGCCCGAAGCCGGCCTCGGCAAAGGGCGTTACACCGCTGGACAGGCTGGCGTCGCGCTGGAAGCGAAATACCGGCGTCAGGCTGATGTCATACACTGCACCGGTATTCCCGATGTCGGCCTTCATACGGGAGAGCCCGCTATCCCAGTAGCCTCCCAGGAACCACGCGCCGCCATTGAACCAGCTGTTATGCCATTTTTTCTGAAAGCTGACTCGGTAGATATTGCTTTCATCGGGGTTATCGCTCTCTCCGTATACAAACGCGGCTGCGTTGATCCATGGCCGGCTGCCGGCGCTGGCATGCAATGGCTGCAATATCAGCAGGAACGTGAGCAGCAGGATACGTAATCTCGACATTTCAATTAACCCGGTTGGCAGTACCAGTTGACACTAATAATCTCACGAAGCAGGTACAACTGCCAGACGCCGCTGTTCAGTCTGCATAAACGACACCCGGCAACCAGGTCGCCAGTGCCGGCCAAAAGGCCAGTATCAGGATCAGCAACAGTTGCAGCCCGATAAACGGCACCACGCCCTGGTAGATCTGTGCCGTGCTGACGCTCTGCGGAGCTACGCCGCGCAGGTAGAACAGGGCAAAACCGAATGGCGGCGTGAGGAATGATGTCTGCAGGTTAAGCGCAATCAGGATACCCAGCCAAACCGGATCGAGCCCCATGCCGAGCAGCACCGGCCCGACAATCGGGACCACGACAAAGGTGATCTCGATGAAGTCGAGTACGAAGCCGAGCAGGAACATCAGCAGCATGACTGCGAGCAGGGCGCCAAATACACCGCCCGGCAATCCGCTCAGCAGCTCGGCAACCACGACATCACCGCCAAAACCGCGAAAAACCAGCGAGAAAACCGAGGCACCGATCAGGATCAGGAATACCATGCAAGTAACGCGCGTGGTGCCCAGCATGACTTCGCGCAACACGCGCCTGTTGAACTGGCCCTGAAAAAGTGCAAGCAGCATGGCACCGGAGGCGCCGACTGCCGCTGCCTCGGTCGGGGTGGCGATACCACCGAGGATGGAGCCGAGTACCGCGATGATGAGCGCCACCGGCGGCAGCAGCCCCTTGATGACACGTTCGGGGAGGCCGGTATCGAAAGCGGCGTCGTCAGCCGGCAGGGCGGGCATGGTAGCCGGGCGCAGCCAGGCGACGCAACCGATGTACAGCATGTATAGCAGCACCAGCAGCAGTCCAGGCAGCAGTGCGCCGGTAAACAGGTCGCCGACCGATACCGTGTCAGGTGAGTACATTCCCCTGTCGAGTTGAGCCTGCTGGTGTGCGCTGGACAGTACGTCGCCCAGCAGCACCAGCACGATGGAGGGCGGTATGATCTGGCCCAGCGTGCCGGATGCGCAGATCACGCCGCTGGCAAGGCGTGGGTCGTAACCGCGGCGCAGCATGGTGGGCAGTGCCAGCAACCCCATGGTGACGACGGTAGCGCCCACAATGCCGGTGCTGGCGGCGAGCAGCATGCCGACCAGTGTCACCGAGAAACCCAGACCGCCGCGCAACCGACCGAACAGTGCGGCCATGGTCTCGAGCAGATTTTCCGCCACGCGCGAGCGTTCCAGCATGATGCCCATGAATACGAACAGCGGCACCGCGATCAGCGTGACATTGGTCATGATGCCATACAGCCGGTTGGGCAGCGCCTGGAGAAACGCGGGATCGAAGCTGCCGGCCAGCTCGCCGGTAAATGCAAACAGCAATGCCGTGCCTGCCAGCGATAATGCAACCGGGTAGCCGGCCATCAGCACTACACATACGCCAACGAACAGCAGCAGGGGAATGAATTCGTTCACAACGCGTAATCCCGCCTCAAGGTGCCACGGCGCCGAAATTATCGATGACGGCTGTGTAGCCAGGAGCCATGTGAGTCAGGTGATGCAACGGTCTACAGCTCCCTGTCCATACCGGCGTCCGGTACAGGTGGTTCGGCATGGCCACTGATGGTCAGCAGGCTGTGGATGGCAAGTGCGCAACCCTGCAGCAACATCAACAGCGCCATCAGCGGGATCGCGGTCTTGAGGATGTACACACCATCCAGGCCGCCGGCCTCGCGCGATCTCTCGTGAATCGACCAGGATGAGATCACGTAATCGAGACTGGCACTGATTATAAACAGACATACCGGCGCCAGTAGCAGCAACGTACCCAGCAGGTCGACCCAGGCACGGGTATGCGGCGACCAGCGCTGGTAGAAGATATCGACGCGCACATGGGCATCGTGTTTTAGCGTGTAGGCAGCACACAGCATGAATACCATGGCGTGCAGGTAGGTGATTGATTCCTGCAGCGCGATTGAACCGATACCGAACACATAACGCAGCACGACGACCAGTAAGGTGACCACGACCATGGCCAGCGTCAGCCAGGATACGACGCGTCCGGTCAGCTCGGCGATGTGGTCCAGTGTGCGGGCAATATGTTGCAATCGGTTGAGCATGGTAATGCTGGCCGGTAACTGCGCTATGCCGCGATTGTCAGTGGGCGTTTATCCAGCTGGCGGCGCTGCAACAAACGGCGGAACATGTTGCGCCGCTGGCCGGTGCTGACGAGGTCGTTGGTGTTCTCCATGCCCGTGCTGATGCCTGCGCAATCCAGCGGCGCCGCCAGCCTGTCACGCTCGACGCCGGTAAATACGAACATGACTACTGCCCGCTGCTGCGGCAATTACCACCTGAAAATCATCCAGCTCGGTACCACCAGGGCGGGATCGAGTTCGCTGCGGCGTGCGTTGAGATTACCGTCGCCGGTGGTATCGATCAGGTAGTAGGGCACACCGACCCGTGGTTCGACCTTGATCATGTAGAGCGCACCGTTAACCCGGTATTCGTGCACCACGGCATCATCGCGCTTGATAATGGTGACCTGGGGCTGCAGATCCTCCTCCATACCGGTCGATGGCGGGGGGGCGGCATCGGGCAGTGGCTCGGTTGCCGGCGCTCCGGCATGTGCCGGGATGGCAAGGATGAAAAACAGCGCGGCTATCAGTTTGTGCATCATGGTTGACCTACAGGTCCAGCAGCTTTTCCCGTTCCTGTTCGGACGGTTCGAAGCCCTTTTGCTCATAATAATCGAATATCGCATTCACTACGTCCTCCGGGTTATCGATGACCTGGAACAGTTTCAGATCACCGGCCGCTATGGTGCCTGCCGTCACCAGTGTGTTTCGAAACCAGTCTATCAGGCCCTGCCAGTAGGCGCTGCCAACCAGGATAATGGGGATGCGACGGGTCTTGCCGGTCTGTACCAGGGTAAGAATCTCGGCCAGTTCGTCCAGCGTGCCGAAACCGCCCGGACACACCACGTAGGCCGAGGCATATTTAACGAACATCACCTTGCGCGAGAAAAAGTGCCTGAAATTAAGAGCGATATTCTGGTAGGGATTGCCTGCCTGTTCGTGCGGCAGCTGGATATTCAGCCCGATGCTCGGTGACTTGCCCTGGAAGGCCCCTTTGTTGGCAGCCTCCATAATACCCGGCCCACCGCCGCTGACAACGGCGAAGCCGGCATCCGACAGCGCCCGCGCGATCGCCTCGGCCTGCTGGTACCAGGGGTGATCGGCCGGGGTGCGCGCCGAGCCAAACAGGCTGGCCGAGGGCCGGATCTGGGCGAGGCGTTCGAAGCCCTCGACGAATTCCGCCATGATCTGGA
>CAVQJD010000008.1:0-106952 GCA_963712695.1 uncultured Gammaproteobacteria bacterium | reverse complement strand
TCGCCCTTCTCCAGGAAGACCTCACCGGCAATCAGGTCGCCCGCGTTGGTCTTGTTGCCCAGAATGGTGACGGCAGCGCCGGTACCGCTTTTGTTGCAGCTGTCACCCTTGGCCAGCCCGGTCTCGTTGGGAGGGCAACCCGGCGGCCTGTTGGTAAAGAGTTGCTGCAGCGTCAGGCGATTGGCCGGCAGGTCGATGACCATATTGGCCGGGATAATGATGTTACGTCCGGCGACCACCATGGTGCCGCGCGACCAGGTGTCGGTGGGATCATTGACGATGATGCGTTCGACCTCGCCGCCGACGTTTGACAGTACGGCTGCGCTGGCGGGTAATGCCATTCCCATGCACAGGGCAGTCAGGCCTAGTATCTTGTTTGTGTAATTCATGCCGTATTCCTCTCTAGAATGTGTACTGCCGGTGTGCATTGAGTTGATGGGTTACCGAAACGCGGTTGTGTCCGGATGCATGTGCAACAGGTCTGTGGCCATGCCCTGTTTCATGAATGGCGAGCGCCAGTGGCGTGAAGCCAGGGGGTAAGGTGCCGGGTAGCAGCCGGAATCTGGAATGTTTCATTGTTATTCTCCATTGTTATTTTCAGCCGGAATTTCATCCCGGTGTTATTCGTGGGTCGTGCGCTGCCGCGGCAGGCTTTTCCCTGTTATTCCGCAGCTTCCCCTAATCCGTTACGCTGCACATTTCCTGCTATCCATCCTGCTGCTGTCTTCACTTCCCTGCGGGTTGTCCCTGATCCGCAGGCCCGTTGTCTCCTGCCTGTTCCTCGTTACGGGGTCTGGTTGAGGCCCGAGGGCCCCGGCGGCTTTCCGAAAGATGCCCTGAAAATCGGAATGTCGAAGGCATCGACGGTGCCGTCACCATTCAGGTCCTCGTCCGGTGCCGCTGAACCAAACGCGCCCCTGAACAGCGGAATGTCGAAGGCATCGACGGTGTTGTCGTTGTTAAAGTCCGCGTCGCAGATGTTGCCGAACCCGTCGCCGTTGGTGTCGCGCTGGTCGGCGTTGGCGACGGCCGAGCAGTTGTCACAGGCATTGCCGAAGCCGTCGCTGTCAGCGTCTTCCTGGAGCGGGTTGGCGGCCAGTGAGCAGTTGTCTGCCGTATCCGCAATGCCGTCCAGATCCGCATCCGCCACGAGGGCAGTGCTGCGTGGATTCAGATTCAGGAAGGTGCCCAGCGGCGGCAGGCCCACCGCGCTGCGGCCGCCGCCACCCACGGCAAACACGCGCTGGAAGTTCGTGGTATCGGCGAGCAGTCCGGCGCGGGTGCCGGGCGTGACCGGCGCGGTGCCGGTGATGGGCACGAAAATTTCGGGATGATCAAACGGGGCTTCTTCAAAAGCTACGCGCTGATCGGTCAGCGCCATCATGAACTGCGTCAGACCGTCCCTGAGCTCTTCGGGTGTGGGCAGGCCGGGTATCGCGCCCGCATCACGCAACAGTGGCAGGACGGTAAGACCCTGCGAATCAAAATTCATGCTGTTGGTGAAGGCAAAATCACCACCGCGCACATAGAAGTCCACCACCTGGCGCAGGGTCGACAGGCCACCGTTGTGCATGTAGGGTCCGGTGAGCGCGACGTTGCGCAGGCCGGGTGTTTTGAAGGCGCCGAAATTGGTCACCCGCCCGGCAAACGGTGACGTGTCGGTGGGCAGGAAACCCAGTGGCAGGGCCGGCACCCAACCGGCCATATGGACAGGGAGCGGGTCCAGGCCGGGCGTTTGTGGCGGAGCGAAGCCGCTCGCCTGCAGCCCCAGGATACCCTTGGACAGGGAGACTTCCGTCATGCCGCCGCCCAGGCCGGTGGTGCCACCCCGGCCGATGTCTTCGCTCACGGCCAGGAAGTCGGGCGTCCCTACAGTCGGGTTGCCGCTCGGACGCACGCCGGTGTTGTGATAGCCGTTATCGTACAGCCCGAAGCCGGTCACGATCGCCATGAATTCGTTGGCGGCGAGCGGGTTCTGGTTGAGCGGGACGGGAATATCGGTGACCGGGTTGCGGCCCTGTATCAGATCCGTATTGATATCCATCGTGGTGCCGCCATCGTGGCAGAGAATGCAGCCACCGGCACCGATGAAGGTGTTCATGCCGAGGATTTCCTCGTTGGTCAGGGCGCCACTGCCATCCATGAACTGGTCGAATTTGGAGTCATTGGCCACCAGGGTCGTCTCGTACATCTGTACCGCGACGCCGAAGAAGAAGGCAAAGTTGGCCTCCATCTGGGTGTACTCGTCGGTATTGAGCGGGTCGGCTGGCCCCGGCAGAAAACTCGGTGTGCCGCTGGCATCGAACACGACTTTCTGTGCGGTGTTGTTCCAGTACTGCGGCGGGAAAGCGGCCTGGATCATGGCCGCATACGTTGTATTCAGTCCGCCGCCGGGGAGCGCCAGGAACCCCAGCCGGCTGTCATTGGGCGAGACTTCCTGCTGAGCCAGTGGCGTCAGGCTGAGCATTTTCTTGCCGAGTTTGGGCCAGGTGCGGCCGCGGTAGGACATTTCGAAATCGCTCAGGGGTGGCCCCACCGCCTGTGACGCCAGGGACGACTGGCGCAGCCGCAGTGCCTGTGTCGCCAGGGTGCCGGCGTTATTGACGATCAGGTGCTGGCGTGGATCGGCCGGGCCGAACGGGTTATTGCCGTTGAAGATGTTGTTGGCGCGACCGTCCCAGAAGTTATCGAAATTGAACACGGCATTGATCACCGTGGGTGTGTTGCGCGGTTCCACGCGACGCACCTGGATGCCCTCTGCGGTCGTGAAGGGTGGGTCATCAAGGACGGAGCCGATTTCCACCGGACTGCCGGGAACGATATCCACGAACTGGGTCAGCATCACGCCCTGGGACGACACCACATCGTTGCTGTCGCTGACCACGTTGGTTTGATTATTCAGGTCGCCCATCACGTGCTGGTCCGTCAAGCGATGCAGCGGAAAATGTGTTGAGGTGAGCGTCATGTCGGGGCGCAGTGCACCGGGGGCCGGTTGTGGCAGCCCTAGGGTGTTGTTGCCGAACTGCTCATCACCGCCGAGAAGGCCCGGGCTGAGCTGGTTCGTGGTCCGACTGTCCGCGCCGGCATGGAAGTGGCAGGTGGCGCAGGCCTGGACGCCGTCGCTGCCGACCTGCATGTCCCAGAACAGGGCCTTGCCCAGCTGCTCGGCGGCGAACTGGTTCGCGACATAGTTGCCGAGATCGAGCGGTATCGGGATCGAGACCGTTTTCAGGGAGACGACCACCGCGAAGGCGCTGCCGGTGGTGCAGGTGATGGCAGCGGAGACAGCAATCCGCGCCAGCGCGGCCAGCCTGGGTGTACTACGTGACAGCAGTCGTGTTCGGATGGGTTTCAGGTATTTCATAAGGCACGTTCCTTGTGGTTATTGTTCTGTTCAGCGTTTTTCGAATTATTCAAAACCGGCAATCGGCAACTCCCAGGAGCCGGACGGTCGCCTTCAGAAATACATGCAGCGTGGCCACCTTGATTGTTGTTCGTTCAGTGTCGTCGCGATCGGGTCTCCGGGTTGTGACAAAGTCACCTTCGTAATGTATTTACAGCCTGTAAAGGCAATCATCGTGCCAGATATATAAAAAACTAAAAAATACATAGTTATAAACTGGAATTATTATAAGAATTCTTGAAACAGACGGGATGTTGACGCAAAGTTGTAATAAATATGGACACCAAATTGCGTGTCTCCAGGCGAAAAAAATATAAAATAACAATTAAAACAATAGGAAAGAAAATTCTGCAGTCTTGATGTGTAAAGAAAAAATCGTAAGCTATTACGACGAAAATTCGTCAAAACTATGACAGATCAATGAGTTAAAAACCTTTCACTGATCAGAAATCTATGCGGATTTAACCGGCTATCATGTCCCTCTGACCCCGGTGGAAGAGCAGCTGGCGCTTGTCTGCGCCGCTGCATTCAGAGGTGCAAGTCGTTCCTGGCCTGCATTTCACACCGGGATCCCGGAGAGGGTGAGGCCGCCTGGCGGTCGAGAGGCTGGCCTGGGCCATGCTGGAGGTAGCCCACCAAAAGTAGGCGCCCGAGGCGAGGCATGGAGCAATTGCCGAGAAGGGCAGTATGCGGGGATAGAAATCAGGTGGTTGGCTGAATAGATTCCCCTTTATGTCCGGCGCTTAATCGGGTAACTCCCCAACCCTCTAGGCAACTGCGTACGCGTTGCTCTACGCCAACATCCCCCCTGTCGGCGTCCCGGTGGGAGAGGGAGTGAATCGGCCGTATGACCGATCGATCCGACTTTCAGCCCTAACCCGAAGCCGCCGGCTTTAATAGCCGGTGGGGTATTCACGAGGTTTCGTTACAACCATCCTCATGTCGTTATTGGATGTCGGCTCTCCATGTCTCGGTTCGCCATGCCCAATACTGTGTGGCTACCCATTTACCGTTGCTGTCTTTGGAAACCTTCACAGCATATTCATTCTGCCTTGGCTTATCAGCTCCCTCCGCTATATAGGTCACGCGAAATTTCATTGGCCAGTAGACTTGCTTTTCACTGAACGTGCCCCATCCAAGTAACTCCGACTTTTTTATGGTCAATTTTCCATCCGGGTTAACGTAGCGTAGTGCCGCTTCCATTGCCTCGGCTTCGCTTGGTTTCTGAATCCTGGGGCTATCACCTGCAGTCGTGGCTTCGGCCGGTTTCTCAATTTCCGGATTGTCATTTGCAGACTCGGCTTCGGCCGGCTTCTGAATCTCCGGGCTATTACCTGTAGCTGGAGCGTCGGCCGGTTTCTGAATCTCCGGGCTATCAATAGCAGCCTCTGTTGCCCCCGGATTCTCGTGAGCGAAGCACGCAGAGAAAACAGACAAAAAAACTATTGTTGAGATAAATAACCCAGCGTGAAATTTCATTTTTCCGGCTCCCGGTTTCTATGATTCGTCAGACAATACATGCTTGATTGTAGTGAAATGCCAGTTGTAACAATAGACTTCAGAGTTTAGGAGTCTCTGATTAGTTCCCGATTAATGGTATTCAGGTATTCCAATGGATTCCCGCCTGCACGGGGAATGACACGATACTTCCTGTGTGGCCATGATTACTGACTGCTGTGTAAATTCAGTGTATCCAACGGTGGTTGAATTAATGGTTCTTCCCCAAATCGAGTGGGCAGATTACCGTTGTAGGGCTGAATTCATTCGACCAACAGCCTATTGCAGCACCACGGTTACCCGCGGTCGACATCCCTGGTTCACGGATATCACCTCAGCACGCCTGCTGTCCCGTGAATGGTCGAATGAATTCGACCCTACAGGACTGATTGAAGGACGATGAAACACCGCTGGTCGTTCGTTAAGTGATCAGTCGAGGCTGAGCCATGCGGCTTGTGCAGGGGGTGCGGCAGGCGGTATCCAGTCCGGCGAACGCTGTGGTCTGCTTGCCCGGTAATGCCACTCGAGTGACCCGTCATCAGCCACGTTGAACTATCCGAGGTATCGACCACTGGCAAAGGTTTGTTTGCGCCGTCTTGTCACGAGTACAACGAGCCCCGAACCGAACAGTGCCAGGGACGGCGGCAGCGGTACCGTAAGTGCCTGGATGTTGTCGAAACCCAGGGTACCGACAACCTGTAGACCGTTCCAATCGGGGATTTCACTGTTCAACAGCCGCAATTCCGTCACGTCGGCCAGCGTTGCCTGGACATCGTTGCCCAGGCTGCAGATAGGGCCAGGGCTACAGACGGGGGTCAGATCGCCGGGCAGTAATGAGAACACGACCCGTGTCCAGTCGCTGCCGGGGGCCAGGCTAATGCTCGCCGCGGTGGCAAATTTGCCCCCGATAAAATCAAGGCTGGTGGTATAGGAACCGCCATCGATCGCGAGCCGCAGATGCAGGGTTTCACTGACGCTCAGATTTTTCAGGTCCACGGCAATCGCGGTGACCCCTGCGGCGGTGTAATCACCCGTCCACTGGAGCTGGTTGAAGAAGGTCATCCGACTGCCCTGACCGGAGGTTCGCGGAGGAGGCGGCCCGTCCGAGACCACCTGCAGGAAGTTGTCGCCGGCCCCGGCGGGTCCGCCATCGGCGATGTTTGTCATATGGCTGGTCGTGACCGTGGATATACCCATTATCCAGTCCTGTAATGAGCCGTCAGTGAAGGTATCGATCTGGCCGACGCTGATCGCCCAAACCGTGCCGGGCGGGAACAGGCATAGCAGGCCAAGTATGGCGAAAACGGACGCGGTTAATCTCGAGTTGTGTGAGCGGTTTTTCATATTATTATCTTCCCGTTTACTGAACCTTTTTTATCGATGGTGAATCTGCCCTTGCCTGATCCTGCGGGGTATCGGTGCCCGCAGGCGGTGTTGTCGCGCCCGTCTGGACCGCCGGTTCTGTCGCTACGATGCTTTCCAGGCGGTCTGTCTGCGCCGGCGTACCCCCGTTTAGTGCGTTCACACGCCGGGTTTCCGCCTGCATGAACTCGATCAGGTCAAGCACATTCCTGTCAGTCAGTTTCACATTCGGCATCGGAACCCCGTTGTACTGGTTGTAAAGCGCCGTTGCCAGGGGATCTTTTTCCTTCAGCATCACGTCGGGTTCCTGCAGCCAGCGGATCAGCCATTGACGGTCACGTTTACTGACGACACCCAGCAGATCCGGGCCCAGCCTGTCGCCCTCGCCGATGGTATGGCAGGCCGTGCAACGCGTGTTGAACAGATCCTCGCCCGGGCGGGCAGTTGGCATGGCGTGGCTCTGGGCGTAGCTCGGCAGCGCTGCAGCCGCATCCGAAACCAGCCGGTACTGTTGCAGGCGGCCCAGCAGCACGGAAACCAGTGTCTCGGGTAGATCAAATGGCGTACGCCGTAACCACTTTCCGGTCACCTCATTGCCCAGGACGAAGTTGACGCCGTGATCGCTGAGCTCATCCTCGCCTTCACTGTACATGCCCAGGCGTTTGCGTACCTGATCGATGTCTGCTTTCTTTCCCGTCAGGAACTGCCAGCCGGGGCCCACCTTGAATTTCTGCATGTACGCCTTGAGTGCCGCCGGGGTGTCGCGGTCGGGGTCGACGGTGATGGAATACATGTGGACATCTTGGCCGGAGTGCTCACCGAGCAGCTCCTGGACCTTGCGCAGCTTGGCCGTCTCCATCGGGCAGGCATCGCCGCAGCTGGTGAACATGAAATTGATCGACACCACCTTGCCCTTGATGACGTCATCGTAGAAGTGCAGGGTCTCGCCGTCCTGGTTGACCAGCGGCACATTGGGGAAGTAGCCAGGATCCCTGGGCGACATTGCAGATGCCGGGCTGGCGCCTGCCAGTGACAGCAGGCTGGCGATCAGCACCCGGGTGACCCGGCCACACCAGGTGTTTGAGTTGTTGCGGGTAGTACTCATATGCAACCTCTTGATCCTGATTCCGAGCAATTGCCGTTCATGCCTGACAGCCTGCATCCTCCAGAAGTGCGACAAGCGGATGTGCCGGATGGTTCGATTCTGACCTGAGGTGTACTGGTATCAGACTCACCCATGAGTATCAGTGTCCGGGCTGCTGGTGATATCAATGGCCTTCTGGCCGCTGACGGCAACGCTTTCAAACTGTACATCACTCTCTTTTCTTTACTCCCCCGTGCTGTGCAGGTTCATCCATCGGACCTGCACAGCACGGCCTCACCCTGGTTACGGGTTCAATGCGGAGGGACCTGGCGGCAGTCCAAATGCACTTCTGAACAGCGGGATATCGAAGGCATCCACCACGCCGTCGCCATTCATATCCTCGTCCCGTGCCGCGAAGTCTATTGAACCGAAGGCCGATCTGAACAGGGGTATGTCGAAGGCATCGACGATGTTGTCGTCATTGAAGTCCCCATCGCAACGGTTGCCGAAGCCATCCCCGTCGGTATCACGCTGGTCGGTATTGGCACGAGCTGTGCAGTTGTCACAGGCATCGCCGACCAGGTCACCGTCACCATCCTCCTGCCCCGCGTTGTCAGCCAGTACGCAGTTGTCTGCATTATCCAGGACCCCGTCGTTGTCCAGGTCGGAGAGCGTCGCCACCGCCACATTGCCGGTCTTGATGGTGGGCAGCTCTAAAACCTCCGTCTCTCCGGTGTGCGGGTCCGGATTGGTCACGCTGATGTAGCCGACGCCGTCCCAGGTCGGCAGCGGTGTGGGTATGCGCTCCGTCTGTCCGGGACGCTCATTGTCCCAGCGCAGCAGCATGGCCTTGTCCTCATGGGTGGTGTTGTGACAGTGCTCCACGTAGGTACCGGCGAATTCGCGGAAGCGGATCGCGACATCGATTGTCAAGCTGCTGCTCGGATCGGCCAGTCCCGAAACCCGGTACATGTCCTTGCGCGCACCGACTTCCCACGGGGGTGGAAGGGCGCCATCACGCGCCAGGTACTGGCCTTCCTCGAAGTGGATATGCACCGGGTGACCCCAGCCACCGCCGCTCTGGATGTGCCAGATCTCCACGCCGGGCATAATGCCGTTCTCAGGATCGCCCATGGTCTCCGGTGCGGCCGAGACCCGGTTGACATCCGCATTCCGCGTGCACACATCCTCACCACCAACGGGATCGGCGATACAACCGTCGAGCGTGGTGGAAGCAACTTCATCATCGGTGACAATGCCCCACGGTGTGGGCCGACCGTCGGTAGCCGCGAGGCCGGGGAAGCCGCCACGACCGAAGAAGAAGGTGCGGTGGATGGCATTGTCCAGTTCCGCCTGGGTGAACGGCACCAGCGGGATCATGGTCTTCCCGCCCACCTCGTAGTCGGCCGGGTTCATGCTCAGGTCGGGGGCGCCACTGGGCGCCTGCACCCGGAATTCCATAACCCGTTTGACGGCCGGATCCTCCGACCAGCACCTGGGCGTGGGATCGGTAGGGTCACAGTTTCCGATGGGTACCAGCGGCTCCGCCACCGGCGCATAGTTCCCGTCGAGGATGTCGGCCAGCGGGATGACCTCACTTGGGCCCCGGCCAGTATTGTTGGCATTATTGAACGCCAGGGTGTTGACTAGATATACCCTGGTGACCCCTGGTGATAACTGGCTGAAGTCGATAATGACGTCATAGCGCTCGGCGATGGACTGCACCGGCAGGCCTTCAGGCGAAAACACCGGATCGGGAAACGGCACCGCGTGCTCCAGGATGTTGCCGTCGTTGGCGATCATGTGGACCGGCAGCTGGTTATAGGACACGCCCGAGCCGTTCGGGCCGGGGAACTCGCCGGTATTTTCGCCGGCTACCTGTTCCACGAAGGCGAATTTGAAGAAGCGCGCCACGGCGCCGTTGAGGATGCGGAAGCGGTAGCGGCGGGGACGCACGTCGAAATACGGCTCGTACAGCCAGTTAACCGTCAACCGGTCGCCCAGAAAACCGTCCTCATTCAGGCCGCCCGCCATGTCCAGCTGACCGGTCACCGGGTTCCAGGCCTTGTCGGCCACCAGCAGCTGGACGTCGTAGTCGCGGTTACCCCATTCCAGCGCGGTGCCACTCGGGAAGCACAGGTTGATGTTGTCCTGGGTAGGCGTATCGTCGTAATCGCACCGGAAGCCTTCCTTGCCGCGGTCAATACCACTGTAATAGTTCATCATCGCCGCATTGCCCTTGTAGACGTTCTCCGAGGTGCGGTCGATCATGTGATCGTGGAACCAGTGGGTGCTCATGGTCTCGCGCCAGTCACCCGGGATTTTGATGGTGCGGGTGACGGGATCACAGGTTTTGGGCTCGGGCAGGTGGGTGATGGGATTGGAAATCATCATCACCTCGCCAATTGAGCACGGGGTGGCGGCGCGCGGATCCGACGCATCGGTATTGATGCTGTCATAGCCGGCCAGCACCATCGGCCAGCGGTAGTCGTAGAACTCGCCGGGGAAGAAATAGGCGCCGGCAAAGCCATCGACCTCGCCCGGGTTGTGGCCGTTGTGCTCGTGGGTGCTGATGGTGTGCTCACCGAAGCCGCCGTTGGCGCTTTCTTCGATCGGCAGCGCGTTATAGTGGCGCATCAGGATGGGCTCGGCGTAACGGGCCTGCAACAGTTTCGGCGGCAAGGATCCGCCGCCGAAGGTCCACAGGGTATGGATGTCCTGGACCGGCAGTTGCGGGTGGAATGCGATGGGAATGCCGGCGGCCGTGCCCGCTGTGGCCGGGATACCGGCGACATTGTGATACAGCCCGCCGGGTGCGAACTCACCCAGAGAGTAAGCGTGACGTTGTTCGGCATCGAGGCGGGCGGTACTGGTCCGCGCCCCACCCATGGCGGTGTTGAAGTATACCACTGGCTTGAACTCGTCCCAGCGCTGGTGGGAGAAGCCCACACCCGGCGGGCGGCCCTCGATGACGCCCAGAGTGGGGACGGCGCCCGGAATACACTCATCAATCTTGGCGGCCCAGGGATTGTTCAGGCTGACGTTGGCCTCGACGGTTGGGTCCGGCCACAGGTCCGCGGCCAGCAGGGCATCAAGATTGGCGGACGTAGGTATACCGTCACAGGTGGTGGGTGGCGTAAAAATCACGGCCTGCGGCTGACCGGTTGCCGGCATCGGATCCACATCGAACTCCTCGAACCGCAGCATCTGTTGCTCGAACGAGCCTGCCGGGGCCGTCTGCCCAACGAAACCATCAAGCGGGCTGAACGGCAGATCCGATGGGATGTTGACCGCTGCGCTTGCCGTATGCGAACCGGCCAGGGTGATGCTGACAGCTGCAACAAGGAATCTGCATGCTGCTATTAGCGTGTACGGACGCTGCTGATCTGCGACAGAGGCAGCGTCCCTCATTGGGCGACCATGCAGGTCGTGTTGATAGCTGTTGTGGATATTCATGATCTCCCTCATGTACTCAATTTCTGTGGTTAACCGAATTTGCTGCGTCCATCGGGTCCGCAATGTTGATACCCATTCCGGCATGACTCAGCACACCCCTCCCGTTGCCACTGCAGCCTTCCCTCCATCGGGCTGCGAGTGCTGTTCTTCTTACTGCGTCCGCCTTCCTGGCCGTGCAGGTCACCTCTCTGACCTGCACGCTGACGTTTTACCTGCCCGTCGCTACGGGACGCAGGCGCCGACATGGGACGGGCCTGGCGGCTGTCCAAATGCGTTTCTGAACAGCGGGATATCGAATGCATCCACGACGCCGTCGCCATTCAGATCAACGTCTGGTGCCGTGGTCGAGCCAAAGTTCGTTCTGAACGCCGGAATATCGAATGCATCGACCACGCAGTCATTGTTGAAGTCCGCGTCGCAGACGTTACCGAAACCATCCCCGTTACTGTCACGCTGAATGCGCGGATCGCCTGCGGGGAAGGTGTTGGGACCATTTGCCAATAGTGTGCAGTTGTCGCAGGCATCACCCGTGCCGTCGCTCTCGCCATCTTCCTGCAGTGGGTTGGCGACCGTCGGGCAGTTGTCCACGGCATCCAGCACGCCGTCACCGTCCTGGTCCGAAATGACCTCGACCAGCCGGGTGGCGGACCCGCCCGCCGACGAGCTCACGGTGACCTTGCCGGGCGGAGCCAGCGGCACGCCGGGTGAGGCTTCCGTTATGGCGACAGTGCCGCCGGTCAAGGGCTGGTTCAGCTCGACGACCGTCAGGGCAGGCGGAACCAGCGTATCGCTCGAGCTTGCCTCCACGGTCAGCGTCGGTGGCACGAGACCGAGGTTGTATTCCGCCCGGGTGATGGTCACCAGATCCACCAGCGGTCGTACCAGGTGGGTCGGGTCCGTGGTGGTGCCGTCAGTCGCGTCAATTTCCACCACGGGCGGGATCACTGTCGCGTCAGGCGCCAGCAGCACGCTCTCGAAGAAGTCGCCCAGGTTGTCAGTCAACAGGCTGAATGGCCCACCCACGTTGGGGTCACCGGTGACGCTGACCAGTGCCGTCGCGGCGCCGCTGGTGAAGACATCCACCTGACCGTTCACACCGGCGACATCGCGGGTATAAGTGGTCCGTTCTGCGACCATCGGCGTGGCCAGACGGCCGTCGTAGATCTTGCCCACCACGGTGAACAGGTTGGTTTCGACACTGCTGGTGCTGCCGTTGTTGTCCGCGTCACCCGGATCGAAGGTGTTCAGCGGAATGCTCAGAGCCGCATCCGCAAAGGCCTCCATGCGGAACAGGTTGGTACCGGTGGGACTGCCGGTGATCAGGTGCGAGGTAGCACCGTCACCGATGAAGTCCGCGATGCCGTCCGGAACACCGCCAGGACCGGTAATGTCAAGTAGCGGATCGGTGGGGAAGGTATCCCAGGTCAGCCATGGGCCGACGCAATTGGTGTCGGCGGTGGCCTCGGTTACGACACCGGCGGCATTGACCGTACCTTGGGTGAACTCGACATCGAAGCTGTCGAACACCTCGGAACCGGCTACCAGTGTCTGGATGCTGTAGACATGCTGGCCGTAGGGCTCGGTGATCCGGTAGAAGCCAGTGACCGGGACGTCCAGGCGGATGCGCAGGCGGGTGAACGGGAACTGCTCGCCATCGACAATATCACCCAGAAAAGCCGCTTCGGCCCCCAGTACCAGCACAGCATTCAGATTGGCAGGAAATGCGGCAGTGTCGGGTTGGGCCAACCACCAGAAGCCCTCGAAGCCGAACCCGATCTGGGTCGAGAAAGCATTGGCCGGATCGGGCGGATCGAAGAAACAGAACGGTGCCGTGCCGACCGGAGAAATCTCCTGCAATGTCACAGGGTCGATCGTGGGCTGGCTGGGACTCAGACAGAGTTCCAGCGCGAGACCGCTGGTGTCCCGCACGTATTCCGCAAAGCCGTTGTTCGGACTTGGAGGGCCGACCTGGAAGGGTGTCGCGGTATTGCCGGCCACGGAACAGATCGCATGTGCGCTTGAACCCATGACCAGTCCCAGCAGGGCCGTGACCAGAGTGGTGTGTATTTTGTAGCTCATTGTAATGTCTCCAGCCAGTCTCAGGGCGCGTGAATGATGGTTACGGGGATCGTGGCCGAGCCACCCGCGTCCGAGGTTACGGTGACTGCCGGCGGGGCAATTGCCAGGTTGATCGTTAATGCGCCACCGATCAGGACATCGCCCAGTGCGCGCAGTGGTGGCGGTGCGAGCTGGTCGCTCGAGTGGGCCTCGATAGTCAAGTTGCCCGATGCGTAGTCATACTCGGCCCGGGTAATGGTGACCAGGTCAACCAGTGGTGCGACGATGTCGGTCGGCAGGTTGTCCGGATCGACGGCTGCATTGTTTGCCGATACTGTCACCTCGGCGGGTAAGCTAGCTGCATCGGGAGGAGTCAGCGCCACGCCGCCATAAAAGCGCCCGCTGCCATCCCCCGTCATGGGTTGGGTGCCGGCGGGGAGATTTGCACCTCCGCTGAAACCGACCACGGCGGTGGTCGGTGCTTTCGCAAACACATTCACCCGTCCGCCGGTTGACCGGCTGTAGGTGACCTGGTCGATGTTCAGCGGCGTCGGCAGCGAGGCACCGTTGAACACCTTGCCGGTCACGGTGAACAGGTCGGTTTCGACGGTATTGATGCCAGGTCCGCCGATATTCGGGCCCGCCACACGGAAAAAGTTGGTGCCGCACGGGCTGCCCTTGACCTTGTGTTCTGTTACACCGTTGATTGGGTCAGGTAAACCGGTGGCAGGGTCAGTAGGAATCAGTGAGCCGATGTAATCGGCCGCGCCATCCGGTACGAGTGTTCCGAACGGTGGCTCGTACGTGAAGGGCGGTCCGAACTGGTCAAGCAGCGGATCACCGGGGAAGGTATCCCAGGTCAGGATGGGACCGATACGACCCTGGTAGCCCACCTGGTCGGCGACAAACGGGAGATCGAACGAATCGTTGATGCCATCGGCTACGTCGGCAGCTAGTATGTTGTAGGTGATCTGGCCCCAGGGATGCGTCACGACGAAAGTGCCCGCGTTCGGAATGTCGATGCGAATACGCAGGCGGGTAAAGGGGAACTGGTTACCGTCGGCAAAATCGGGCAGGAAGGCGGCCTCGACAGCCGAGACCAAGATCGCGCGTCCGGCGGGAATGTCGATCAGCGCTTCCGCCGAGGCCCAGAAACCCTCGTCACCGAAGCCGATGTTCTGCGACAGCGCGGCTTTCGCGGCGGCCTCCGGGTCACCCGGGAAGTCGGCCACGGTGAACGGTGGTACCGAAATGCAGTTCACCTGATCGGTGCCCGGGCAGATCTCCACTGCCAGTCCCTCGGAGTCCTGCACCCAGAGCGGGAATGTGGTCTGTGGATTGTGTGCCCCGATATTCATCGGCGTCTCACCGTTCTGGGGGCAGGCGGCCTGCCCGGCGTGTGTCAGGCTGAGCAGTATGGCCGCTGACAGGAGTCGTAATCTGAAGCTTTTCAGGTGTTTCATGTAGGTGTCCCCGCGTTCATTGTGTCGTGTTGGGAGTTGCTTGGAGTTGTTCATACCGGTCATCGGCTGCTCCCTGAAGCCGGCATGCTGCTACCCGGATAGCAGTCTGCATGGCGAGTGCAAAATCGATTGTCGTTAAATCCATGTCGTGTTCATTTCTTTTCAGGTACGTGGCAGACACATCAGGTGAAACAGGTGATGTTTTCACTGCAATTCACTTGCCAGTTTCTATGCAGCAATAGGTAACTGAGTAAAATCACGTAAGAAATTGGTTGGAATTTCATTAATGTCAGATGTCTTTTTGCTTTTTTGCTTGCCTGTTTGTCAGTCAACACTGACATTTCTGACAGCTGTGGCGGTTTGTCGCAGACAGAAATGTCATGGGCTGCACGGCTATGCTCGCGGCTGGTGCCGGGTTCGACGCGTGTGGCCTGGGCGCGGCCCGGCAGGCCGGTCTGTGCGACGAAGGGGGTGAATAGTTTGGCTGCAGTACCCGGCCATTCGCAGTGCAGGGTGCGCGCGCGTTGCTCGCCATGTCCGAATCGGGTTGCTCTCTGAAGCACGGGCATGAATCTGAATTTCGTACAGGCGGAACAACCGGTGAGCGGAGAGGAATGCCCCAGGTAATGCGGCCCGTAGCTTGTTAGGGCGGGTAGCCTGCACACTGAAGGGCCGGGCAGCGCTCGTGCCGGTTTCCTCAAGTAAAGCTTGACAGTGGGTAATTCACCCATTGTTCGCCCCTGCTACAAGCAACGCTCTGCTATTTGTTGTAGACGTCGCTTTGATTATTGTTCTGGTCTCATGCGCGGTAGAAGCGTCTCTGGGTCTTCGGGCCGGGCAGCTTGACTTCGTATTTACAAATAATATAGATGCAAGATATGCGCCACTATTACTTTTATTATAAAAAACAATATTATGGAAATAATCCGGGGCGCGGGTGGGGCGGGTGGCGAAGTGATAGCGTCAATAAACTTAACAGTTTCAGAGGTGCAATAAACGCATGTATTATTTTTATAAAATATTAATCAGTAGCTTGAAATGCATAATTAAATTAAAACATGAAATATAGTATGTAAGATTTCCCAGTGATAATGTCACTAACCTGTATAAAATCCGACACTTGTGACTTATTCGTAACCAGATTTTGACTCAAATTCTATCTGGTATCATGTACGGCCCGACGCCGGGTAACGAGGCTCACCGGTTTTACGCTGCGCACGTGCCGGTCGGGGTATTCCAGGGGGGGGTAGGCGTTGCGCAGCAGGGATTGGATGGCACAGGGTGCGAGCCGCGCATCAAGAGCGGTGCTCACCCATGACAGCCTACGGGTAGGCCAGTCCCTTGACTTCGCGCTCGTACGCGCTGGGCCTGACCAGCTTCGTGCGCAGTTCATCGGTCACCGCTTGCGCGGCGCTCTGGTCCTCGACGACGCGCGGCGTAATCATCACGATCAGCTCGGTACGGAAGGTGTCCTCGCTGTTGGTGCTGAACAGCTTGCCGAGCCAGGGGATGTCCATCAGCAGAGGAATCCCGGATACACCGTTAGTGGCCGTCTCCAGTATGAGCCCGCCCAGCACGACAGTTTGCCCGCTCTGGATGACGACACTGCTGTCGATGGTGCGCTGCGAGATGGCCACGTTGCCCCCGCCGCCGACGGCGGGTTCGGATCCCGGCAGGCTGACTTCCTGGCTGATTTCCAGTGTGACCTGGCCGCCGGCGTTGATGCGCGGTTTGACGGTGAGCAGGGTGCCCGTGTCACGGAACTGCACTTCCGAGACCAGCGGTGCATCACTGCCGCCGGTCGTGCTCTGCGAGGTCCGCGTGGTGACCGGAATCTGGTCACCCACGCGGATACTCGCAGTCTGGTTGTCCAGCACCATGACCTGGGGCGCCGACAGGAACTTGACCGAGGTGCGGGTCGCCAGGGTATCAACGAACAACCTGGCATCGCCGCTGTCGCTGAATATCGCCAGTGTCAGGCCGTCACCGCCTGCCTCGGTCGGTGGCGGTGCGTTGAATCCAACCGTGAGATTGTTGTTTTGCAGAAACCAGCGCACGCCGTAGTCCAGTCCGTGTGACAGAGTCACTTCGGCAATGGTGGCCTCGATCAGTACCTGGCGAGGCCGCACATCCAGTTGCCGGATGACCGACTCGATGGCGCGGTAATCCTGTGGACCCGCCAGGACCAGGATCGCATTGTTGTCCTGATCGGCAATGATGTTCACCGAGCCCGTGGCCTCGCTTGCCGCCCCGGCGTCGGCCGTCGTCGGTGCCGGACTGTCCGTCAGTTCGGTGCTCGCGGCGTAGTCACCGCCGGCCCCGGGCGCACCGACGGGCGGCGGCGGCGAGGAGAGCGTCACCGCCTGCTGGAAGGCGTTGACGCCCTGGCCCGGCGGCAGCTGCGCGATACCGCTTGTACTGTCCGGTTCCGTGGTTGTGGTAGTGTCGGTGTAGAGTTGCTGCAGTACCCCGGCGATATTCTCGGCTTTGCCGTATTTCAGGTGGTAAACAAACAGCCGTCGTCCCGCGCCGCCTTCGCGGCCCCAGTCAAACTGCTCGATCAGCTGCTGAATCCTGCCCATGTGTTTTGGCGAATGGGCGACCACCAGGATGGCATTCAGCCGGTCGATCGGGGTCAGCCGTACAATCCCCGACAGGGGAGCCTGTCCCTGGCTGCCGATTACTTTCTCCAGTTCTCCGACCAGCCCGGCGGCATCGGCGTACTGCAGGGTAAACAGGCCAAACGACATGCCCTTGAGCCAGTCGACATCGAATATCCTGACTGTTTCGAGGATCTGGTCGAGCCGATACTGCGGGCCGGACAGGATCAGCAGGTTGCGTGCCGAATCGATACGCATGGCGCTTCCCTGCGGGATAAACGGCTTGAGTACCTTTTCCATTTCGGCGGCCGAGACATGGGCCAGCGGTACGATCTGGACGGCATAGCCCTTGCTGACAGCGGCCGGGTTTTTGCCCACCAGCGGTGAGGCCGCCTGGGCTTCCGCGCCCGCCAGCGGAACGATCTTGAATATGCCCTGGTCTTCCACCAGCGCGGCCCCGTTGATCTGTAACACCGCTTCGACGATCGGCAGGACATCTTCCTGGGTGACCGGCAGCGTGGTATGCAGGGTGACAGTGCCCTTGACCTGGGGATCGATGAGGTAGTTTTTACGCAGGATCTTGTCGAACACCACGCCGATGAATTCGCGCAGGCTTGCCTCCTCAAAGTTCAGGGTCACATCGCCCGCATCGGGTGACGCGCTGACCTGATCCGCCGCGGCGGATCCCACGAAGACGCCGGTACCCAGGGTGATGCTGGGCTGCGTCGGAGGTTTATCAGCCGTGGCGCTATCCGTGTAAGTCGCGGCGCTGTCTGCCGGCGCGGCAGGCTCCGGGATTGCTATGGTCTGCTGGATAACCGGTTCGACAGGTTGAGTCAGGGTAACGGTAACGGGTGCAGTGGATGGTGCTGAGTCTGTTGCGCCTGGCGGGGTGGTGGCACAGGCGGTCAGCAGCAGGACACACCCAAGGGCAACCATGGCACATAGCAGGTTATTTTTCAGTATTTGCATCAAAATGTTAAATGTCGAATTTCATCTACAGACTTAAAGGCAGGTAGTGTATCCCGGATTCAGGTTTTTGTTAATGTGCTATCGACAGGGTCACGCGCAGGCCTTAATGACCCGCATCATCCTGTTACTTGGCACCCTGACTGGCCAGTATCAGGGTTGCCCGACAACTGCGCGGGCCTGTGAGCGCGTCTGTCGGCAGGCCTGGGTAAAATGGATGTCACTGGCGGGTCGATGCGTTATCCGTCAGCGGTGCTTGTAAAAAAACACATATAAAGAATAAATTAAGTAGAATAATTCGAACAAATCGTGGAACACAGGGTCAGGTTTGTATGCCACCGGCAGGAAGCCATTTCCGAATGAGGCCTCGGCCAGTGCGCGGGTGCCCGCAGGCCTTTTCAAGTAGCCACTCGCCTGACCGACACGCATACAATCGTGGAGCAGTTATTTCACACCCGGTAGCGTAGCGTCAGGGTACCCGATATTGCCACGGGTTTGCCGGCAACCGAACTGACGGGCAGGACGTGCCGTACCTGTGTCGCCTGGCTGTCGCAAAAATGAACGGATAAATGCAAAGCATAAAACAGGATATTCGCGCATGGCTGAGCTCTCCCCTGGGGAGAAGTTTCAGTACGTTCTGGGACTGGTGGCGCGCCGAGCTCGCCGCCATGCTGCCGCCCGGTATTCGCTACGCTGTTCTGCCTCGCATTCAGCGCCTCCAGCTGGAACTGGATGGGCCGGCCCTGGTACTGAGCAGAGGCAGTGTCGAGGCCATGCAGGAGGTCGAGCGGTTTGACCTGGCAGGCACGGATACGACAACGGTGAGTCGACCGGAGGGTGTCAGTGAAATTGTGCTGTGTCTGCCGCAGGACAAGGTATTGACCAAGGCACTCACCCTGCCGCTGGCGGCAGAGGAAAACCTGCGCGAGGTGCTTGCCTTCGAAATGAGCCGTCAGACGCCGTTTCGTGCCGAGCAGGTCTACTACGATCACGTACTGCTCACACGGGACTCCAAGAAGGCCACCCTGTCGCTCGAACTGGTGCTTGCGCCGCGCCGGGTCCTGGATGAACTGCTTGCGAGCCTCGACAGGTTCGGATTTCATCCTGATGTGGTCACGACGCGCGATGATTCGGGGCAGCAGCTCCTGGCAGTTAATCTGCTGCCCGGGCAGTACCGGAAACCCAGGCCGGTGATGGCGCGGCGCATCAATGCTGCGCTGGCATTCCTGACAGTGCTGTTGTTGATTGCTGCCGTGTCATTGCCGCTGTGGCACAAGCGGCAGTTGATCAGGGCACTCGAACCCGAAGTGCAGGCCGCCGTCGCACAGGCCGGTGAGGTGCGCCGGCTGCAGGAGGAGGTTGAACTGCTGCAGGCGGGGGCCCGCTTTCTGGTAGAAAAGAAGCAGTCCAGGCTGCTGACGCTGCAGATAATCAACGAAGTCACCCGAATTCTGCCCGATGACACCTGGGTCAACCAGCTGCAGATCAAGGGTTCGGAAGTTCAGCTGCAGGGAGAATCCACGGCGGTGGCGGCACTCATCCCGCTCATCGAATCCTCGCCCATTCTGCAAAACGCACGCTTCCGCTCGCCGATCACCCAGGTCGCGCGCTCGGATGCCGAGCGTTTCCACCTGTCTGCAGACACGGTGGAGGGAGCGGCGCCATGATCGACACCTTGAGTGACGGGCAGCGTCGTGCGGCGGCTGTGGCAATCCTGGCCCTGCTGGTCGGGCTGGTCATGAGCATCACGGCACTGCCGCTCTGGCTGGCAAACCGCCACTACCAGGACAACATCGACACCCTGCAGGGCCGGCTGCAACAACTCAGGCAGGTTGCTGCGGCTGGCGCGAGCCTGCAGCCGCGCTACGAACAGCTGAAAAGCTGGCAGGCGTCTGATGTGCGCTATCTGACCAGCGACAACGAATCGCTGGCGGCTGCCGAGTTGCAGCAGGTCGTGAAGCGTATCGTTACGGCGCATCAGGCTGAGGTCCTGAGCACACAGATCGTGCCGCCGGCGCAGGAGCAGGGATTTACCCGCGTCGCCCTGAGAGTGCGTATGCGCGGCACCCTGGAGAGTGCCGTGGCGGTGTTCTACAGCATCGAGACCGATAAACTGTTTCTGTTTCTGGACAATGTGTCGGTGCGTGCGCTTGGCACCCGTTACCAGCAGCGCAAGGTCGCTACCCAGCAGAGCCTTGACATGGATTTCGAACTGATTGGCTACATGCCGCGTACACCATGAAACGTATAGCGTTTGGTAACAGACTGACGCCGTTCCTGCTGCTGGCCTGCGCCTTGCTGGCTGTCGTAGTCGCGGCCGAGTGGTTTTTCGTGACACAGCCTCAAATCACTGTTCCGGCGGAGCCGCGCCGGGGAACCGACAATGCTGCTCCGCTCACCCGCATGACCTACACGGCTCCACCTGTCGCGATGTTCGACGAGATTCTCGAGCGCCCGCTGTTCAGCGAGGGACGCCAGCCGCCCGCAGAGCCGGAAGCACCGGCAAAGCCCGTGGCCAAGGGCCCGCCTGTCCGTCTGCAGCTGGAAGGGGTGGCCATTACCCCCGAGTCGCGGATCGTCGTGGTCCGCGATCTTGGCAACAACCAGTTGCTGCAGCTCGCAGAGGGTATGTCTCACCAGGGCTGGACGGTCGAGAGTATTCAGGGAGCAGGTGCGACCTTCGCGCGCGGCGAGGAGCGACTGGAGCTTACCCTCGAACCGGACAAGGCGGTCCGCACCAACGGACTTCCTGCCGGACTTCCAGCCGGATTTCTGAAAGACCTGGTACCCTGATCGGCATCGCAAGAGATTCCGCATGCAGGCCTGACGGACAGCGGCATTATTCAGCGTCTTGCCCGGGACGCATCGTCCCGGCCTGCTCCTGCCAGGCGAACACCGCAAACGCCGCCCCCTGTTGCGCCGGCCTGAGTTTGATTACGGCCGATAACCGTTCCCGCACACCACCGGGCATCCCGGCCTCGACATTTACACTGAGCAGGGCGCCCGCAGCGGTGGGGCGCAGGATTCCGAGTGCACTGTTGGCCGGGGCGGACTGTGCAGACTGCGGTATCACCCGGTGTGGCGCCTGGCTTGCCACCATTCAGGGCGAGCCGTACCAGCGGTACCGCCACGGCCGGATCGACGCGGGAAGACCCCGAATAGGCGGTCACCGCATCCTCTATCCTGGCGAAGTAGTCGGGTTGCATACCCAGCACCAGCGCCACTTCATCGTTGCTCTGAAACGGATTGTTTCTCGGCAGGTAACTGCTGCCGGCAGCCCGGTAGTCGTCCTGTTCAGCGCCATTGACACGCCGCAGGTCATCGGGATCACGCCAGTCCAGAATGGCATCGACCAGTGCCGCAGCGCGGTCGTCATCGATGCCGGCCGCGCGTAACAGACTGCCGATCAGTTCGCCGGGTGCAGCATTGAGGCTGACTTTTCCAGCCTCTTCGACCGCGCTGATGCGCAGGCGGGCATCGCCAAAGTCCAGTTCGTACACGGTGCCGTCGGTGCGCCAGCGTTCTGCGGCGTTCTGCTTGAGCAACTGGAAGGCGGCATAGTGCAGTCCGGCCTGCGCCGCGGCACGGGCGCGGGCCGAAACAACCAGGTTGTCCACGATCGCGGTCTGCGTCCTTACGCTGACCGCGCTGCTGCCGGCGATGATCGAAAGCAATGCCACAATCCACAGTACGATCAGCAGTGCGATGCCCTGTTGCCCGGGCAGACGGCTGCGCGCGGTCAGGACGTGCCGGGTGCGATCTGTATGATGGCGCGCTGGCGACCCTGCACCCGGTGCCGGGTTGCTTTCCCGAGGACAGCCTCATCAGCTAACGCCCCGCGCATGGACAGGTATGATCAGGTCCGGCCAGTAGTTTGCCTTGTCCCTGGCTGCGCAGCCGCACCCTGACCAGCTGGGGCAGTGACGCATCGCTGGTCCATTCATCGTGCCATGTCGCCGGCTCCTTGACCGTCAGCGTGCCAAAGTAGGAAAACGCACCGGCTTCGAGATTCCTGAGCAGGATCCGGGTCTGTGTCTCCCCGGATATCTGACCCGGATCCGCCGGAGGCAAGGCCAGCGTGTACGTGATTTGCAGATTCGTCCCGGAATCCACCGGAACGAACGCGAGTGAGAACCGGTACAGACCCCACACACCGAGCCGGCTGCCCGGCATCGGGGCGATGAAATTCAGGGCGCGCACATTGCCTTTCAGTGTCGTGTTCTGCTCCGTCTGGTTGGTGCGTGTCACGCTTCTTGCCTGCTCGAGCTGGCGGCGCAGAAATCCCTGCACCACCTGGAGTTCTTCCAGGCTGGCATCAACGGACTCCACCGTGCGCCAGCTGCTGATGGCCAGTCGCATCGCGCTGAATGCGAGCAGCATGATCAGGCCGGTCAGGGTGATGGCAATGATCAGCTCCAGCAGCGTAAAACCCCGGGATGCGGCGGTGGAAGGGGAAGACCCACGGTAGCGACGACCCGCCCGCAGGGCATGGCGGCTGGTCGCGGGCGCGTGTACACACTTCGGGCTAGCCACTCGTGGTCCTCAGGGTGGTCAGGACCACCGATCGGGGTCGCGGCGAATCTCCCCAGGACACCGTCACCGTCACCCGGTAGACGTGCAGTTGCAGTGCCGGTTGGGTCGCCGCGTCGTCTGCCAGGTATTCGCTTACTTCCGCACTCCAGCGATAGCGAGGGTCGAATTCACCTTCGTATACACCCGCCGTCAGCGTTTGCGTCGCGTCTATTTCCGCAAGCTTCGATTCGGCCATGATCACGGCCCGGTTGTAATCCCGGGCCACGTCAACGTTTCTGAAACCGGTGGAAAACAGGGCAAACAGTGTTCCCAGCGAAATGGCGAGAATGGCAAAGGCCACCAGTACCTCCAGCAGCGAGAATCCCCTGTCTCTGCGATGAGAGTGCCTGATTTCAGTCATGCAGCTCGATCTTGCCCGTGAGCCAGTCGACATCGATCACATAGGCGCGCTTGTCACTGGCCAGCTTGATGCGCCCGCCACTCGAACTCCCGTCCGGGAAGAAACGGATACTGCCCTGGTTTTGTTCCAGTAACCTGCCCGCGGGCGATGGTGAGCGTGAGGGCGAGGTCCTTGTCCAGCTGGAACTCGCGTTCTGCCGCGGAGATTCGATAGCGCCGCTGATCGAGGTCGAGCAACAGGGCGGTCTCCTGATGCTGCGCGATGGCCTGGCTGCGTATGGCGCGCAAAGCGGTGGCAAGCTGGCGCGCGGCGGCGCGCGAGCCTGTGCCGGAGATGCTGCCCGTGAACAGGGGCGGGACCGTGGCGATGAGCAGCGTCGCGATGAGTATGACGACCAGCAATTCAATCAGCGTGAAACCGGGCTGCAGTTGCCGCGCAGCGCCGTGGGTCGCCTGTCGTCCGGCACCCGGGTGACTGCGCATGCGGCGGACATTCATGCATCCTTACTCCCAGCTGTTGATATCCTGGTTCTCGCCCGTGCCGCCCTGCGCGTTGTCGGCGCCGAGTGAGTACAGGTCAACAGGACCATTCGTGCCCGGCGATTCGAAGTGATAGTCGAAGCCCCAGGGATCCTGCGGCGTCTTGTTCTTCTTGAGGTAGGGCCCGTTCCAGTGCTCGGCATCCGCCGGTTTCTCGAGCAGTGCATTCAGCCCCTGATCGCTGCTCGGATAACGCCCGACGTCCAGATGGTAGAGATCGATGGCCGCACCGAGTTCCTGGATCTGCAGGCGGGCCGTCTTGGTCTTGGATTCACCGACGTATTTCATAATGCGCGGCCCGACCAGACCGGCCAGCATGCTGAGTATCACCAGCACGACCAGCAGTTCGATCAGGGTAAAACCGCGGTTGTCGGATCGAGTACACCTGTTGTCTTGAGCTTTCATAATGTTTCCGGAGTAGTTTCTGGTTCGAGGTTTGCAACGTTGTGTTATCGGGCCCGTACGCGGTACGACGCTGCTGGCAGGGTCAGAAGGCCAGGTCATTCACGCTCAGTACCGCGACGAGAATCGACATGATAATACCCCCGACGACAATTCCGAGCCCGATGATCAGCACCGGCTCCACCAGTGCCAGCATGCGCTGGATGGAGGTGGTCACTTCACGGTCGTAGATGTCCGCGAGACGATTCAGGGTCTGCTCCAGCTGGCCGGTTTCCTCGCCGACCTGGACCAGGTGCGAGGCGAGGCGGGGAAAGCGGCCGGTTTCCAGCATCGGCCCGGCCAGACCCTGACCTTGCTCCACGTTGTCGGCAATCGATTCCACGGCCTGGCGCAGCAGCCGATTGGTGTGTGTCTCCTTCACGATGCCGAGCGCGGTCAGCATCGGCACACCGCTTGCCAGCAGCGTGCCCAGCGTGCGTGCAAACACTGTGACTTCAACCTTGGTAATCAGCTCGCCGAGCAGCGGCAGGCCCAGCAGCCACTTGTCCCAGCGGTACCTGAACTGTGGCTTCGCGAGCTGGCGCCGCAGCAGGTAGATCAGGGCGCCCAGCAGCAGGGCAACGACCAGGCCATATTTCTGAAAGGCTTCCCCGAACCCGATCACAATCCGGGTCGGCAGGGGTAATTCCTGCCCCATGTCCTCGAACAGCGTGGCGAACTGCGGGACCACGAACACGACGAGTATGATCACCGAGGCCACGGTGATGGTGATCAGGATGCTGGGATAGATAAGCGCGGACTTGATGCTGGACTTGAGCTCATCGTACTGCTCCATGAACACGGCGAGCCGTCCCAGCACGGTTTCTACCGCACCCCCGGCTTCACCGGCCCGTACCATGTTCAGATAGAACTTGCTGAACACGCCCTGTTGCGCCTCCATGGCGCTCGCCAGGGATGCACCTTCACGGATTTCATCGAGCAGACGAGACAGCAGTCCGGCGGTATTCGCGTCCTCTGCCATTTCAGCCAGAATCTGCAGTGCGCGCTCCAGCTGAACCCCGGCTGCCAGCAAGGTGCTCAGGTCGCGGGTGAAGCGGCCTATATCCAGCTTGCGGCGTTTTTGCAGCGGACGGGGCAGGCGCGGCGTGGCCGTCCTTGATGGGGTATCCTTGACTGCCCCACTCTCGACCGCCCGAATCGGTGTGTGTCCGTGGTCATGGAGCCACTCTATGGCTGCCTCGTGGGTTGGTGCCTGCAGATCACCCTCGATCAGCTGACCGTCCTCGCCCACCGCCTTGTAGTGAAAGCGCGGCATGACCTAGCCCGGAGTTCTCATTACGAAGGGCCATGCCCGGTGACCGGCGTCTGGATGGCGGATTGACATACCTATCACGATTTCAATTTCTGATGTCACTGTTGATGGCCGGTTGTGAATTGCAGGCTAGGTCTCCTGGGTAACCCGCAGCACCTCGCTCAGCGTGGTCTCGCCGGCAAGCACCTTGCGCAGACCGTCCTCGTACATGGTGCGCATGCCGTCCGCGATGGCGGCCCTGGCGATTTCACGTGCATCGGCATGCTGCAGGATCAGGCTGCGGATCCGGTCGGACATCACCAGCATCTCCATGATCGTGGTCCGGCCCTGGTACCCGGTATCGCGACAGTTCTCACAGCCGACGGCTTCGTAGAGTACGATCGGTTTCCCCGCCGCCTGCCGGTCCAGCCGGGTCTGCTCGATCAGTTCCGGTAACGGCTGGTAGGCCCGGCGGCACTGCGGACAGAGTCTGCGCACCAGGCGTTGGGCAAGCACGCCGTTCAGTACGGACGTCACCAGGTATTCCTTCAGGCCCATGTCCAGCATGCGGGTGACGCTGCCGGCGGCGTCGTTGGTGTGCAATGTGGACAGCACCAGGTGGCCGGTCAGGGCCGACTGGACGGCTATCTCGGCTGTCTCGAGATCACGCATTTCGCCGATCATGATCACGTCCGGGTCCTGGCGCACGATGGAACGCAGGGTGTTGGCGAAGGTCAGGCCGATCTGCGCTTTCACCTGGATCTGGTTGATGCCCGCCAGCTCGTACTCGATCGGGTCCTCGACGGTAATGATCTTGCGCGCAGGGTCGTTGAGCAGGGTCAGCGCCGCATACAGGGTGGTCGTCTTGCCGCTGCCGGTCGGGCCGGTCACCAGCACGATGCCGTTCGGCATGCGCACCGTTTTGAGGAAGATCTCTAGGGTTTCCTCATCGAAGCCCAGGCTCCTGAAATCGTGTGTTGCATTGTCCTTGTACAGCAGCCGCATCACCACGCTTTCGCCGTGCATGGTCGGCAGCGTCGATACACGCAGATCCACGCTGCTGCCGCGTACCCGCAGCCGAATGCGTCCATCCTGCGGCAAACGGCGTTCCGCGATGTCGAGTTTTGCCATGATCTTGATGCGCGAGATAACCGCCGCAGACAGGCGTGCCGGGGGTGCCTCGACTTCCTGCAGCATGCCGTCCAGGCGGTAGCGCACGCGCAGCTTGTGTTCGAAGGGTTCGACATGGATGTCCGATGCCCTGGCTTCCACGGCGTGTTCGACCAGCAGGTTCACCAGGCGGATGACAGGACCCTCGCTGGCCAGATCACGGAGCTGGGCGATCTGCTCCTGTGAGGTGGTCTCGTCACTGGCCTCGGCGAGATCATCGACAATCCGCGCCATCTGGGTTTTGCCCGCGCCGTACAGATGTTCCAGCGCGGTTTCGATTTCCGAAGGCAGGCCCACCCACGGCACGACCTGTCGCGCGCTGACCAGTTCCAGTGCGTTGACTGCATAGTTGTCGCGTGCATCGGCCATGGCGACCACCAGCTGCGCATCATCGCAGGACAGGGGCACGACCTTGTGGTGCTTGAGAAACTTGGCCGACAGCTCCTCCTCGAGCAAGGGAAAATCCGGATAGTCGGCAGGTCCTGCCAGTGGCAGTGAGAGCTGCCCGGCGAGGGCCTGTGCCGCGTCCTGCTCGGATACCAGGCCCGAACGTACCAGCAGCGAATCCAGCCGTTCCCGTGTGCCGCGCTGGATCTGTATTGTGCGTTCGAGATCGCCGCGGGTGACTTTGCCGGAGGCGACCAGTCGTTCGCCAAGATCCCGGTCGTTCGCACTGAGGAGTTCGCTTGTCGCCACTGCCATTTTGCACCTGTGAATAAAAAATTAGCGTCCCGGAATTACTTGCCTGTGGGTGCTCCACAGTATGCCTGCTGTTGATGGTCCAGATGCGGGTTCTGAGAAACTATCGGCAACTGAATGACTGTAACAGTGACTGACCGCTTCCAGGCGTTTTATCAGGATTTTGTTGTAACAAGTTAATCTTAATGATGAAAGAAGATCAAGCCTGACTGACTGCCGGCTAGCGGTCGTTGCTGGTTTGGTCCCGCCCCGGGTTGGGTGCGTGAAACACACCCACGTCAGTGTTGAGTGCATGCTGTGCACCGGGTGCGTCGTGCGCGCTGATGCGCTGTCTCTGAACAGGCTGGTTATTTCCCCCGATCTGGCAGGTCGTTACGGTGTTCCCTGGCCGCGGCGCGGCAGGGGTCGAAGTGCGTCCATTGGAAGCGGCCGGTTCAGGGATGTGATCGATTTGCCTCGGTACTGTAAGTGATTTTTTACACGTTGACTTTCCAAAGAAAGAACCCGTCAAAAGAGTGACTTAGTTACAAAGTTACCTTAATGCAGGGACATGCAATGACGGAATATTTAACACCAGATGTTATTTCCAGGCACGAAAAGAGTCGTAAGTGTTTGAAATATAATGTTGGCATGGGATTTGCTAAAGAATTTTCGAAATTTTGAAAGTGTAAAGTATTCTGAATGAGAATCATTACGGATTTGGGCGTGCGGTTCAGGGAACGATCGACACGGCAAGACGCAAAACACATGTCTTGCTCATCTGGATACATCCGGTGCTGCCAGGTCATGGCCAGCAGGCAGACGCTCCGTATCGATGACCGAGCCCGTGACCGGGCTCGGTCAGTCACCATTAAAAACCAGTTTCTCAATAAATTTTTCCAGTCGGAGTGTCGCGTTATGAAAAACGGACGGGTTGTTTCTCTTGGCAAGGCGATTGCGCAATGCCTGCTGGTTCTCGGATTACTGTCAGTTGCCACAGTCCAGGCAGCCGACTTTACCCTGAACGTGGTCGATGCCAACGGGAATGCAGTGAGCGGCTTTCGCTGGTTGCTGCAGGAAGACACGACCTACCATCCTGCCCCGGGCGTGACCGGTGCGACCGACATTCTCTCGTTCGGCTTCCACAAGAGCTATCATCCGCTGGCACTCGACGCGGGTGGCAATCCGCTACAGGGCAATACAAACGGCTCTGCCGTCGGCCCGGTTCAGAACATTCTGAATGGCCATTACTATCTGTCGGTGCTGCCTTTTGAAGGCTACAGCATCGGTGGTATACCGCTGGATCTCTCCGCCGGTGGTTCTCAGTCGTTGACCGTCACGGTCCAGAAACATCCCATTCCGACCGCCCAGATCTCGATCTACCTGTTCCACGACAACTTCCCCGTGAATGGCACCCCGGATCTGCCGGAGGAGACCAATCCGCCTGTCGGGGAAACGGGACACGTGGACTGGACCCAGTTCAGCCTGTTCCTGGAAGAGCCGGCCGGCCGCTACGGCCAGGCCGGTGGCCAGGTCATCCAGGATGCCTTCGGTAACCCGCTGGGAACGAGCTACAGGAAAGACTGTGATGCCAATGGCTTTCCGGACGCGGACCCGGCAACCAACAACCTGTGCCTGGATGTGAACGGGGTTCAGATCATAGACACGCTGGGTGACGGCACTCTGCACCCGGACGCAGACGGCTTCCTGAACGTGAAAAATCTGGTGCCCGGCAAATACGGCATTATCATGATTCCACCCAGCGGGTCGAACTGGGTGCAGACTTCCACCATTGAGGGCACCAAGGTTATCGACGCCTGGGTGAAGGCCAACGAGCCCGCGTTTTTCGTCGAGTTCGGGCCGCCCGGACCGCATGTGTTTGTCGGCTTCATCAAGTCGACCACGAATGGTGGCTTTGAGCCCCTCGCCACGCTTCCCGGTACACCAAGAGCAACCATCAGCGGCACAGTGACCGACATGCACATGTCACGCCCGCCGGCGTTTGAATTCTTCAGTGGCCGTCCGCTGCCCGACTGCTGGGTGGCACTTAACGACATGAGCATTGGCCTGGGTAAGGGCATCTACGCTGAACCCTGTGGCGCTGTCAGCGACTTCGCGATAGCCGATCTACCGCCGGGCAGCTACGAGCTGGCGATCTTCGACGCCAACCTGGACGCGGTATTCGCCAAGCTCGGGTTTACCGTGGATCCGATCACGGGTACCTGTAATGGTGGTAACAGTTGTGACTTCGGTGAGGTGCCCGTGTTCAACTGGTTTGCCCGCCTCAACACCGGCGTATTCAACGACCAGGACCAGAACGGCTTCTGGGACCCGAATGAGGTCGGAATCGGTCCGGAGAGCCAGAGTGTTCAGCTGCGCTGGCGCGACGGCACGATTTACCAGGGCTTTCCGACCGACAACGAAGGTTTTGCACCCTTTGACGAAATGTTCCCGTTCTTCCACTGGCTGGTGGCTGAAGTCAGCTTTACCAACAAGAAGGCCACCGGTGCCACGTTCGTGGTGGACGCCGGTGGGCCTGTCGACAAGAGCCTGCCTGAACCGGAATTCCCCGGCTATAACGCGCTGAATCCCCAACCCCAGTGCGGGCCGGTTAATACGGCCGCTGGTCAGGTGAACGACTTCGTGATCAGCGCGGCTGATACGCGCGGTGCTGTGGGTGACTGCCTGACCTCGACTGACGGCGGACAGACCTGGACCGTGGATAATGCCCGCCAGCTAGTCAACATCAATACGGGAAACAACCTGTCGCGTACCGAAACCGGTCCGGTGCTGACCGTCGGCGTGCAGGGTTTTCTGGGTCAGACCAGTGTGATGCAGTTCGGCAAGGCCGACTATGTGGGTTTCGACTACACCGGCTTCCCGGCAAATCCACCCACCTTCGTGGGTGAAAACGGCGGCATCTCGGGCATTGTCTACTATGCGACCACCCGGGCCGAGAATGAGCCGCAATATGCCGCCGCCGAGGTGTGGGAGCCGGGCATACCCCGGGTCCAGGTAAGCCTGTACGCGGACGGCGACATCGATTCCTTCCCGCTCGGTGATTGGCCGAACGGTGTCGGCGACATCGACTGGGACGGCGATGCCGTGCTCGATGCCGACGATAACCAGATCGACGACGTCAACCGCAACGGTATTCCAGGCGAACTGGCCGACGTGGACAACTATCCATTCGGCTGGGCCGACGGCAGCGCGCCGCGTGGCACGGAGGATGTCGACCACAACAATAATTTCCAGTTTGATTACGGCGACGCCCTCCAGGTCACCTGGACGGACAGCTGGGACGACAACCTGCCGACCGGCTGTCAGGGCATGACCTATTTCAAGTACGGCATCGCGGGCAATCCGACCGACTGCTTCGACGGCCTGCGCAATTTCAACCAGATTCGGCCCGGCGTATTCGACGGCGGGTATGCCTTCAATGACTACGACCTCGGCGTTTTGGGCCATCCGTCAAAGACCAATCGGCAGGATCTCGTGGGTAAACTGACTGCGTTTTACCAGCAGCCCGCCGTGACGGCTGCCGGTTTTGCGGGTCTGCTGCCCGGTGACTACATCGTCGAAGCGGCCGCCCCGAAAGGCTACGAACACATCAAGGAAGAGGACCGCAATGTCGATTTCGGCGACGAGTATATTCCCTCGCCGCAGGCCCTGCCCGTAGCGTGCGTGGGTGACGGCCATCTGGTTCCGCCGCTGTTCAGCATGCTCACCAGGGACGGCAGTGGCGAAACGGCTCAGGCACTACCGGGTGTGATCACCGATCCGCTCAATCCGAATTACGATCCCGGCGTCGAGGCTCCGTTCGCCGGCGACACGCGCCCGCGCTGCGACCGCAAGAAGGTGCCGCTGTCCAGCGCCCAGAACGCGGCGGCCGAGTTTTTCCTGATGACCGACGTCCCGGTGATGGCCAACGTCTCGGGCGTCATGCTCAACGACCTTGGCAATGAGTTCGACCCGAATGCCCCGGCCTTCGGCGAGAAGTACGCGCCGCCGTGGCTGCCGGTGGCCTTCTATGACTGGAATGGCGCCGAGGTGACCCGCGTCTACGCTGACCAGTTCGGCCGCTACAACGCCGTGGTGCCATCTACCTGGACGGTCAATATCGGCATGCCCAGCGGTGTGTCACCGAATATGCTCACCGCGTGCATGAACGATGCCGGTCCGATCCCCGATGGTCAGGGCGGTCTGGTGATCGATCCGTTCCACGACCCGAAGTTCAGCCAGTTCTGCTACAACTTCCAGTACATGCCAGGCACCATCACCTATCTCGATACCCCGGTGGTGCCGGTGGCGGCCTTCACGGGCGGGGGTGGCCTGTTCCCGGTCGACTGCGAGCGGCGCACCAACACACCGATGATCGCGTCCGTGACACGGGCGGATAACAGCGGGCCCTTTGCGCTGGTCGGGCAGCAGATCAATATCAATTCCATGGGGTCGACTTCCGTGCCCAATCCCGAGTGGGATGGCACCGGTCCCAAGAACATGTTGCGCGACTACAGCTTCAGCAACACCGGCTGTGACGCGGCGCTGGTACCGGACGGCGGTCTGCCCATTCCGCTCGGCTCGGTCAGTTGTGGTGCGGCACAGATCAGCGGCGTGGTACCGGCCGGCACGGCTGCGGGCGACTACCAGGTGGTCGTGACGAACGCCGATGGCGCGGAGTCACCGATCGGCGTAACGCTGACGGTGGGCCTGTCCGAAAACGTCGGTCTGCGCCCCGATGGCAACAACTATGCCGTGCACCGCGTGCCCGATAACTATCCGACCATTCAGGACGCGATCGATGCTGCAGCGCCGGGCGACCTGATCCTGGTTGCACCCGGCACCTACGACGAGCTGGTGATCATGTGGAAGCCGGTCAAGCTGCAGGGCTGGGGCGCAGGGGAAGTGTTCATCAACGCCCGCCAGGTTCCGACCGAGAAGATCACCAACTGGCGCGACAAAGTCCAGTCGCTTGATGCCGCTGGTCTCATTACCCGGTTGCCCGGCCAGCAGCTGAACCCCTTCGGGTTCCCCGGCCTGGCTGAAGTGCTGTTCCCCACCGAGGAAGGTGCGGGCATCTTTGTGGTCGGCATCGACCCGGCGATAGATCCTGCCAATTCATTCAGCGAGCTGGCCAACCAGGGCGCCCGTGTCGACGGCTTCAGCATCGTGAGTGCCAGTACCGGCGGCGGCTTCGTGGTGAACGGTTATAACCCGTACCTGTCGATCGGCAATAACCGTATCAGCGGCAATGCCGGTGTATATGGCGGTGGTATCCGCGTCGGTCACCCCAATCTCAGCCATGAGGAGACGGTGCAGACCGGGCTCGATGGCCAGGGCAATCCGATCCTGGTGCCGGTGCTCATCTACGATGACGCCGCCAACGACAACATCCGTATCCACCATAATCACATTGTCCAGAACGGCGGCCAGGGTGGTTCCGGTGGCGGTATTTCGCTGAACCAGGGTGCCGACCAGTACCGCGTGCAGAACAACTGGGTGTGCGGGAACTTCAGCCAGGGCAATGGAGCCGGCATCGGTCACCTCGGCGTGTCCGATGGCGGCCTGATCGAGGACAACACCGTCATCTTCAACGAGGGCTTCAGCCAGGCGCTGTCCCGTTCCGGTGGTGGTATCTCCATCGCCGGCCAGCCTGGCCTGACCACCTTGCTGCCTGACGGCACCGACACTGGTCTGTTGCTCAGCCCGGGTACCGGTAATGTCACGGTCGATGCCAACCTGATACGCGGCAACCTGGCAGGCGCCGGTGACGGCGGCGGTCTCTACATTGCCTTTGTCAACGGCACGGATGTCGCCGTGAGCCCGAATGACACGACCCAGTGGTACGGGGTAGATGTCTACAACAATGCTGTCACCAACAACGTCTCGGCGCTGGCGGGGGGCGGTATCGCCATCCAGGATGCCCTGAAGGTAGCGATCATCAATAACACCGTGGCTCACAACGACGCGGTGTCGACGGCGGCGGCGGCCTTCGAACCGGGCAGTCCGAATGTGTCCACGCCGCTGGTGGCGGGCATCGCCACACGCCTGCACAGCCCGGACCTGAGTGCCCTGATGGGTGCGGTCACTGCGGTGCTTCCGGATCAGGACTGGGCGTTCTTCTCCGATCCGACGCTGGTCAATGACATCGTTTATAACAACCGCTCGTTCTACTGGCTGAATTACGATGATCCGAACACGGCGGTAATCGAGACGGGTGTGTTCCCGGCCTCCTGTGTGGATCCGGTAAACAACCCGGGTGCGCCCGGCTGCGACCTGGCCAACGTGGGTCTCTACACAAACGATCTGGCGGTGCTGGACGGTCGGGTGGATTCGGGGGATCTGCTAAACCCGAACTATTCGTTACTCACGTCAACGTATCCAGCAGGTGCCAACAACCTGTTCGGACCGGTAGCTGATCCCGCCTTCGTCAATGGCTACTTCAATGTCGGCCGCGGCCAGACCCTGGTGGCGCCCGAGTTCACCACGCTGCAGACGGCGGGTGCCTTCGACGAGGGTGGCAACTTCATCCAGGTCCAGTACGGTCCGCTGTCGCTGCTCGAGCCCGGTATCGAGCCCAATCCGGCTGATAACACCACGCTGCTGGATTACCACGTCGCGGCTTCCTCGGCGGCTATCAACAACGGTGACAACGTACCGGCCGGCCGCTTGAGCGAGGACTTCGATAACGACACCCGTCTGAACAATGGTCTGAACGACATCGGTGCCGACGAGGGTGGCGGGGTAGCACCGCTGGCGGTGGATACCGATGGCGATCTCGTTGACGATGTTGACGATAACTGCACCCTGGTGGCAAACGCCAATCAGCTCGACACCGACGAGGATGGTTTCGGCAACCTCTGCGATGCGGACTTCAACAACGACGGCATGGTTGATGCGTTTGACTTACCCGCATTCAGAGCGGTCTATGGATCAACATCGGCACCGGAACAGGATCTGAATGGCGACGGTGTAGTCGATGCGTTCGATCTGCCGATTCTCAGGTCGTATTTTGGCAAGCCACCTGGACCGAGGGGAGTCATAGCACCATGACAGCCATACTGCCAAAACAGGAAACTGGTGTGACAGGTGCTGATGTTTGCCGGAAACGACCAAGCCCCGACATGCAGGGGCTTGGGGCAGAGCCACAACACCAGCCGGCCACGAGATTAAAAACAGGCGCATCCGTAAACCAGAGGAGTTACGCCAATGAATAACAAGCTCTTCAAGAAAGCTCTCCCGCAGGCAGTAGCGCTGGCGTTGCTGTGCACCGTGACCATTTCTCACGCCACGGTGTACGTGCAGTGTCCGGGTGACACCAACGGAAACGCGGTGATCGACATCGACGCGGGCGAAACTCTCGATCCGAATCATCCCAATGCCAGGTGCATGCACCTGACGGCGGGGGACAGCTTCGTCAAGATGTCCGACGGTAATCCGCTCTACACCTTCGGCTTCGGCGACCGTACCGGTACACTACCGGACACCGTCATCGGTGACGGTATCCTGTCCTCGGAATGGCCGGGCCCCACCATTGTGCTGGACGAGGGCGATGAGTTTTATCTGTCGCTCACCAATGTCGGCACGACCATGCGGCCGGATCTGTTCGATCCGCACACCGTGCACTTTCACGGCTTTCCCAATGCTGCGACGGTATTTGACGGTGTGCCTGAGGTGTCGATTTCCATCAACATGGGTTCGACCCTGACCTACTACTACAACATCGTCGAGCCGGGCACCTATATCTACCACTGCCATGTGGAGGCCAGCGAACACATGGAAATGGGCATGCTGGCCAATTTGTGGGTGCATGCGGGGCAGGACGCAACAGGTTGTACTGATCCGCTCGTGTGTCCGGTCGCCACCCGCAAGGGCGGTACGGAGCCTGGTGCACCTTATGGCTATGCCTATAACGACGATGACGGCACCACGGCCTACGACGTGGAAGAGGGGATACAACTGTCCAGCTTCGATGCCAATTTCCACGATGCCAGCCTGTTCGTGCAGCCGCTGCCATTCGCTTTACTGGAGGCCAACTACCCGATGATCAACGGGCGTGGTTACCCCGATACCATCAATCCCGGGAATCTGCCGGCACCGAGGGACAACACGGCGGCTGTCGCGGGTCATCCTGCCGGCAAGGTGACCGGCGTTGCCGGTGCAGAGCTGAATGCCGAACCCTATCGTGCCGTTGGTGTGCCTACCCAGACCATGAATACGGTCATTTCGGTGACCCGGGGCGAGAAGCTGCTGCTGCGGCTTTCCAATGTGAGCATCGACCGCTTCTTCACCCTGACCGCCCAGGGCCTGCCCATGAAAATCGTCGGTACCGGTGCACGCCAGATGCGTGGTCTTGACGGCAAGAACCTCTACCGCGACGTGGCCTCGGTGAACTTCGGTGGCGGCGAGACCCATGATGTCATTATCGACACCACGGACGTCGCACCGGGGACCTATTTTCTGCATGCCGCCGACTTGCACCAGATGAGTAACCTGACCCAGCTGGATGGCGGGATGATCACCGAGATCGTCGTGACCGAACCCGGAGTCTGACGAGGAGATGACAATAATGAAACAGAGATTCGAGCAATCCGGAAGACTCCTGGCTATTTTTATACTGGGGCTGACGCTGGTACTGCCATGGACGACGTCCCGGGCCGCCCACGATATCCGCGGTATTACCGGCAACATCACCCCGGCCACGGGCAGCGAACCGCGTAAGTCCACGTTCAACCTGTATGCCTTTCCTTTCAACATCAACCTGCCGGAAGGCAGCAGTGTCCACATGTGGGGTTTCGGCGATGCCGATCTGGGTGCGAATACCACTCACCCGGTCGATCCCGCCGATCCCCTGAAACCCAACGGCAGCGGTTACGGTCTGCCCCAGTATCCGGCACCGACCCTGATCGTCAATCAGGGTGACCAGGTGACGATCAATCTCACGAATCCCAGCCCGGGTGTGCCCCAGCCGGTGTCCATCGTGGTCACCGGACACCAGGTGACGGCAACAGAAACCGTACCGGGAGATGGCAACAATGGAGGTCTGGTGACCGAGGAAGCCGGTACCGGCGAGACGGTAAGTTACACCTTCACCGCCGATCAGCCCGGCACCTTTATCTATCACAGCATGGCGGGACCCAACCCCGGCCTGCAGACAGAGATGGGCCTGCAGGGGGCGCTCCTCGTGCGCCCGGCAGGATTCGACGCCACTATCGGTTCGCCCAACCGCAAGGCGTATGCGCAGACCGGGACTGAATACGACCAGGAATTCCTGTACCTGCTCACCGAAGTGGACCCGGACCTGCACTTCGAAGTGGAGCGCGGTCACTACAACCACATCACTCACTCGGACCGCAGCGCCAAGATCTGGTTCGTCAACGGCCGGGTCTTCCCGGACCTGTTCCAGGGCGACTACAACTCCCTGTTCCCGCACCAGCCCTACCAGGCGCTGGCCCTGGCACATCCGGGTGACAAGGTGCTGGTGCGTGAAGTCAACGCCGGCTCCGATTCGCATCCCTTTCACCACCACGGCGAGAACCTGCGTTTCGTTGCCCGTGACGGCCGGGTGCTGTCATCGGACGGTCTCACGGCGGACCTGGGACGTTCGGACAACACCCTGAATTCGGCACCCAAGCAGACCGTCGACATGATCTGGACCTGGACCGGCAAGGGTCTGAACTGGGACATCTATGGCAGCACGCAGGGTCCGATGGGCGGTCCACAGTATGCACATGTGTGTATAGATGATGACGGTGACGGGTTTGGCGACGAGGCGTTTGGTTCCAGTTATGAACACGAGTATTGCCTTGACCACAACAAGCCGTTCCCCGTGACCCTGCCCGGCGTGGGCGAACTCGGCCTGGGTGGCTGGTGGAGCGGCAGTCCGTTCCTGGGCGACACCGGCGGCCTGCCGCCGGGTGAGGGCGGTTTGAACCCGTTCGGCGGTTACTTCCTGGTGTGGCATTCGCACGCCGAAAAAGAACTCACTACCTTCAATATCTTCCCGGGCGGCAGCCTGAGTGCAGTTGTCGTATTGCCGCCTAATGTGCCGATCGAATAATCGCGGGAGGACGCAACCATGCAAAGGGCAAGACACATGCGAAATATTCTAATAAACAGCCTGCTTCTGGGTACGCTCTCTGCGGCGGCCGGATCGGCCGGGGCAGTGGACTACTTCCTGGCGACAAAGGCCTACAGCAAGGACCTGCCCGATGGTTCATCGGTACCCATGTGGGGTTACGTCGAGGACACGGGCGGCAGCTGCTACACCGCAACCGATGAGGCGGCCCGACAGGCCTGTATCGAGGGTCTGCCCGATCCGCAGACGAGCGCCACACGACTGATTGTGGGCGCGGGCGACACCGACCTGACTGTCTTTCTGTCCAACGGCCTGCCCGAACCAACCTCGCTGGTTATTGCCAGCCAGGAAAACCCGGTCTCGAACGGGCCCGTGCCGACCTGGAACGACGGCAGCACCGGGCCGCGTGGTGCAGACCTGACCAAGCGGGTGCGCTCCTTCGGCAGCGAGGCGGCTGCCAATGGCGGCACCGAGCGCTACAGCTGGACCAGCGCTGGCGGTAATCCCCTGCGTCACGGGACCTATGTCATGCACAGTGGCACCCACCCGCAGAAGCAGGTCTATATGGGATTGTATGGCGCGGTCATCCGTGACTTTGCAGCAGGGCAGGCCTACGACGGTGTGCCCTATGACAAAGCAGTGGTGCTGTTCTACAGCGAGATCGACCCGGTGTTGAATGCCTCGGTCGCTGACCTGAGCTATGAAACCTCGATCCACTATCACGCGAAGTGGTTCCTGGTGAACGGTGCACCGTACAGCACGGATTGCACGGATCTGGCACCGGCCGACACCTTTGATGATGCCTCGGGTTATCCCTGCGCCAGCATGGAACAGTTTGCGGATATCGCCGCCGGCAAGCCCGGTGATAACATCCTGCTGCGCTTTCTCAGTGCTGCCGGTGAAACCCATGTGCCGACCCTGCAGGGACTCTACATGATCGTGCACGCGGAGGACGGCTATCCGTACACCTGGCAGGACGGTGCCAGCGGTGTTGCCACGCCGGCGCCGCGCAGTCAGTATTCGCTGCAGCTGCCACCGCTGAAGACCAAGGACGCCATCATCAACGTGGCTGCCTACGGTCGCCATGCCATCTATGACGGTAACGGCTACATGACTAACCCGACCGATCCCGGCACCATCACGGTGGGGGATCCCGTGGGCGGTATGCTGCGTTTCCTGAGCACAGACTCCGATGATGATGGCGTGCCCGATGTCAGCGACAATTGCACGCTGGTTGCAAACGGTCCCAACACCTTTCCCGCGGGTAGTCCGCTGATACAACGTGATACCAACGGCGATGGCTACGGCAACCTCTGTGATCCGGATTTCAACAATGACCTTGTGGTCGATTCGTTCGACTTGCCCCTGTTCAGGTCGGCCTTTGGAACAGCGGCAACGGATCAGGATCTGAACGGCGACGGCACTGTGGATTCATTCGATATTCCGGTTTTACGTGCGTACTTTGGTCAGCCACCAGGACCTTCCTGTGCCACTCCACCCGGAGTTTGCCAATAATCCGGTACAGGATGCATACCGTGCCAGGGATGGCCAGTGTCTGCGTCCTGGAACCTCGACTCGATGTCAGCTAATGAACAAGGTGAGTCGATCATGATGACGGTCGTGGAAAAAATGTTCACATGCGCCGGTGGCTCGAAACGCCGGTGTGTGGGCATGCTTGCCCTCGTGGCGATTGCGGCGTCGGGACTGATAGTGGCGGCAGGAGATGGTCCGGAAGCAGCGAGCGAGACGGCAGCAACAGCCTCCGTAGAAAACACACATCAGCGGCTCGGTGTAACCGATCCGGGCTGGCAACCACCCGCAGCACCCAGGATGGTTATCGCACCACCGCTGGACCCCGGGCAGGCGCGGGAGATTGCCGGGCGGTGGGGTGTGCAACTGATCAGCCTCACTCTGAGCGCGGCGGATTACATGATGGACTTGCGTTTTCGGGTGCTGGATGCGGACAAGGCCGCGCTGTTCTTCGACCACCGGATCAAGCCCTATGTGCTGGCCGAGCGGTCCGGGGCGAAACTGCCCGTGCCCATGGCCACCAAGGTGGGTGCCCTGCGGCCGACCAACCGCGGCAAGAATATCAAGGATGGCAAGAACTACTACATGATGTTTGCCAATCCCGACCGGCACGTGCAGCGCGGTGATAAAGTTACACTGGTAATCGGGGATTTCAGGGTCGAGCATCTCAGGGTGAACTAGAGTCGAATTGACAATAGCACCGGCTGCTGCTTGAGTGTACGTATGCTCGGACTCATAAGAATAATGAACATGCCCTGGCTGCGGGTCCTGCTAGCGGGCAGTTTTTTTTCTATTTGCAGTACGGCGTCGCAGTCTGCAACCCTGGATACCCGGCTGCAGGCAGCGCTGGCCGGCGCTGCCGGAACCGACCGTTTTCCCGTCATCATCCTGCTGTCCGATCGCGCCGATCTGAGTCGCTTCAAGGATCGGGATGCCAGCCTGCGCCGCCGCAGGATCGTTGCGGAACTCAAACAGAAAGCCAGCCTCGGCCAGCGCGGGCTGCAGACCTTTCTTGCTGCCCGCGGTATCTCGAACATCAAGCGCCTGTGGCTGATCAATGGTCTGGCGGCCACGCTGCCGGTGTCAGTCATCAATACGCTGACTAACTTTCCCGCTATCGAAAGCATCAAACTGGATGCACCTGTCCCGCTGCCCGTGATGGCGGCCGCCGTGCCCGAACTGACCATCGGTGATGTCAGCGTCAATGAAGGCGGCAGCGCCGTGTTCACGGTAACCCTGTCGGAGACCAGCGCCAGCACCGTGACGGTGGACTATGCCACGGCAAATGATACTGCCACGGCAGGTGCAGATTATGTCGCGCTCAACTTCCACCTGACTTTTTTCCCGGGCGAGACCAGCCGCACAATTCCGGTATCCATCCTCGAAGATCTCGCCATAGAAAGCGACGAGACTTTTTTTCTCACCCTGAGCAACCCGGTCGGTGCCACGATCACCACGCCGTCCGGCACGCTCACCGCCACCGGCACCATTATCGATAACGATACGCCTCGCCTCAGCATCGATGACGTGACGGTGGATGAGGGGGCAGGCACTGCGCTGTTCACCGTCACGCGTGTGATTGGCCTCACCACACCCGTCTCGGTGGACTTTGCCACGAGCGACGGTACTGCCGGCGCCGGTAATGACTACACCGCCGTCACGGGTCAGCTGAGCTTCGCGCTGGGCGAGACCAGCCAGACGGTCGAGGTGCCCATCGCAGACGATGTGGATATCGAGGGCGATGAGACTTTCGACGTCACGCTCAGCAACCTGAGCATCGGCACACTGCTCGATGCCGTCGGCACAGGTACCATTACCGATAACGACACGCCACGCCTCGGCATCGACGACGTGACAGTGGACGAGGCGGCCGGTGCCGCGATGTTTACCATAACCCGTGCGGGTCTCGCCGGACCGGAAGTCACGGTGGACTATGCCACGAATGATGCAACCGCCAGCGCCGGTGCCGACTACACGGCGACGACGGGTCAGCTGGTACTTGCGCCGAATGAGGTAAGCGCGACGATTCCCGTACCCGTTCTGGAAGATGTATTGATCGAGGGCGATGAGCATTTCAATGTCACCCTGAGCAATCCAGTCAACGCCATCCTCGTGGACGACGTTGGTCTGGGCACGATTTTCGACAACGAGGCACCTGCCGGTATTCCGATGTGGAATATTACCGCCACCGGCGCCCCCGACCTGTGGGCCCTGGGCCACATCGGCCAGGGCACTGTCGTGGCCAGTATCGACACCGGGATCGATGTGAATCACCCGGATCTGGCGCCGCGCTGGCGCGGCGGCACCAACAGCTGGTTCGATGTGCACGGTCAGCACCTCACGCCCTTTGACGCCGCCGGCCACGGCACGCGTACCATGGGCCTGATGGTGGGAGGCGATGCCAATCTGTCGGGGCAGGCCGTCGGCATGGCCCCGGGCGCGAAATGGATTGCCGCTAAGGTTTATGACGACGCCGGCAACGCCAATATCAGTGACTTCACCCTGGCCTTCCAGTGGGCCCTCGATCCCGATGATAATCCTGCCACTGATGACGCGCCCGATGTGGTGAACAATTCCTGGGGCTTCGACCTGCAACCGGGCTTTTGTGACCTCGTGTTTCAGGCCGACATCCAGATCCTCAAGGCGGCCGGCATCGCCGTGGTGTTCGCGGCGGGAAACCGCGGTGCCCTGGGGCCCCAGTCGGATATCAGTCCCGCCAACAATCCCGAAGGCTATGCCGTCGGGGCCGTGGATCAGAACCTGTCGATGGCTTCCTACAGCAGTCGCGGACCGTCGACGTGTGATGGCACGGTCTTCGCCGAGGTCGTGGCCCCGGGGGATCAGCTCCTGACCACCGATCTGTCCAGTGGCGGCAATCCCGCCGTCGTTTTTCCACCGGTTTCCGGTACCTCGTTCGCTACTCCGCATGTCTCCGGCGCCATGGCGCTGTTGCTGAGTGCCTTTCCGGACACTACCGTGCCCCACCTGGAGGCGGTGCTGATCAATACCGCCCGGGACCTCGGCGATCCTGGGCCCGACAACGATTACGGTTACGGCCTGATCGATGTCACCGCGGCCTACAATAACCTGCTGGCATGTCCCACCGGCGGAACGGATGCCGACGGGGATGGCATTCCCGATGGGTGCGACAACTGTGTCGCCACCTCGAATCCGCGTCAGCAGGATGCCGACGGGGATGGCGTTGGGGATGCCTGCGACAACTGCACCAGTCACTCCAACGGTCCACTGACGCCGGGCATCGTTGCCGGTAACATCCAGCGTGACAGTAACGGGGATGGTTACGGCAACCGCTGCGATCCGGATTTCAACAATGACGGTACCGTGGATGCCTTCGATATTCCTCTGTTCAGAGGCGCATTCGGATCAACCCTGGCGCCGGATCAGGACCTGAATGGGGACGGCACCGTGGATGCCTTCGATATACCCATATTCAGGGCATTCTTCGGACAGCCCCCCGGGCCGGCCGGGCTGCTGCTCCCGTAGACAACTGAATCCTGTGCGTTGCTCAATCCAGGCAACCGCCGCTGTTTTCTCCTGCTTTCTATAAACGCACATCCGGGCCTGCGCATGAAGTTGCCGTATAGTGGGCCAAGGGTTAGTTTCCGGTTAACAGGCACCGATGTCTGTCGAATTATCTTACGCCCTGGCGTAAACGGAACTCTCACCTGAGTGTTAATAAAATGATATTTAAATCAGTATCTTGCAATTTTTCCCGGGAGCGGCATCACCTTTGTATCGTCGTTATAATTTACAGTTATGACGCGGTCCGGACTTTTGTTGCGGCTTGAGCGTTGTAACTGCCTGAAATATTAATATAAATAAATTTGGCACGCAATGTGCTTTAAACACGCTAGCAAGAAAACCTTGCCAGTGTGTTTAAACGACGGCTGTGAAAACGACGTAAGAGCGTATTTAAGTAGTAAAGACAAGCGGTGGAGATTCAAGCACCAAAACGTGATTAATTTGCGGCAATTTCATTTACGGAGAGGATTAAGACAATGTATAAAAAGCTTTCAACGATGTTTGGCGCACTGGCGCTATTGGGGCTGACCGCAGGGCAGGCTGCTGCGAGTACGATAACTGCTACTCCAGGAAGTAATATAGTCTCTGCGGATACGGCTACACCTGTATCCATTAGCATCGATGGTGATTTCACGGACTTCACCAGCGGTGGCACGTTTTTGGTCAGCTGGGATGCCGGGCTTACCCTGGACACGTTTACATTAAATGCCGTTCCCCCGCCCGGTTCCACATGGGACTTTGGTAGCTCTACCCTGGGCGCCAATTCCCTCCAGATCTCCGTCGGTACTTTGTTGGAATAATTGGGGCCGCGAATATCGCCACCCTGAATTTCACCGCACTGCTTCCGCTGGGTGGCGGTGCGACGATTTCCATGGCAAATGCCGGCAACGGGTGGGCTGATTTCTCTCGGCGGACAGCTGCCTGTCGACTATGTGGGTGCTAGCGTTACGGCACCAGTGCCGGTTCCGGCCGCTGCCTGGTTGATGCTGTCAGGCCTGCTGGGTCTGGTCGGTGTCGCCCGTCGCAAGCACGCCTGAATAAGGGTTAGGTACTAGTGGGTCAATATTAATGGGCTGATAATACCCGGCACATCATAAACTCGACGCCGTCGAGCCCAGCAGTTAGCAAGACAATGCCTACCCTGAGCGTAAGTTCAGGGTAGGTTTTTTTTGCCGGTCCAGTACCGGTTTTTTCGGCAGCTGCGATGTACTGTCACACGATAGGGAATCACGTCAGTGCCATGGGTTTTTGCTAGCCACCGCCGCGGGACGGAAGTTGCGCTGGCTAAACGAAACGGGATGGACAGGATCATGCTGCTATTGCTTGAATTCGTACCGACCCTGACCGCCTGTGCCAACGCCATCGCCCTGCGCGATGCTGTGCTGAGCGTTATCTATGGCAGCCTGCCGGTGACGCCTTTTTGGCATTCCCCTTGACTTATCGAGTAATTGGGACAAACATACCAATGTTTGCAAAAATCGCATGCCCGCTGTTCAAACGGTCATCGATCGATGGTGTGACACGCACAGTACGCAGGGACGATCGCAGCACAAACACGAAAACTGTCAACGAGCCAGATCCGGCTGCTGCAATGGATCAGGATCGCATTTTCAGGGGAAGGTACCAGGACGATAACTTTCTGCCGACGGATGAGAAATGATCATAATGACCACCAGCATGTTTCGACTCATTGTTGCCTGTCTGTTGTTGTGCACGGTATCGATCGTCGAGGCGGCGTTGCGTGATGACGTACTGATCATTGTCAACGACAACTCGGTGGATTCGCCCGCGCTGGGAGCCTATTACGCCCAGCAGCGCGGCATTGATCCGGCCAACATCGTGCATGTGCGCGTGCCGGCCGGCTACTTCATCAGCTGGACCGAGTTCCGCAGCCTGCGCGATCAGCTCATCGACTTCATGCAGCGCCACACCCTGGATGATCCGGCGCTGGTGCCGGTGGTCTGCAGCGACGGCGAGCCGCCGTATTACTGCCCGGCCTCCATGCAACAACTGCGCAGTCACAGCCGGATCCGCTACCTGGTCACCACCCGCGGCGTGCCGACCCGGATGGTGGTGGACGGCTCCCCCCTGTACGATCCCTCCGCGCCCACCTCGGTGGACAACTACCTCAAGTACTGGCTGGTCAACTACTTTGCCGCCGACACCTGGCTGAACTTCACCCAGCGCGAGACGGCCTTCGGCGATGGGCGCGGCATGCGCACGGTGCTGCCGGCCACCGACCGGGAGCTGATTGTCGGGCGCATCGACGGACTTAGCCTGGACTCCGCCCGGGCGCTGCTGGACCGCACCCTGGCGGCCGAACGGCAGGGCCTGTTTGGCCGCCTGTTCGGTTCCACCCGGGTACAGCGCTGGGTGGACTACACCACCGGGCGTTCGATTTACCCGCCCGACGGCACGGCTGGCTGGCCCTATCAGCTGGGACTGTTTGGCGAGGCCCGGCCCGAGTGCCTGGACTACCTGGGTGTGTCCGGGTTGTTACCGGCCGGCAAGACGCCGGCGCACTGCACGGTGGCGCTCAACGATGACGCCGACCCCGTCACCAGCGCCAACTACCCCGCGCCGGGCAATGCCGCGAGCCGCCAGCCGCAGGCGGTGGATGCGCTCATCTACCAGGGCTGGCTGGACGGGCAGGCGGCGGCTGGCAGTTACAACGCCCTGCTCAACTGGCGCAAGAACGACCAGTGCACGGTCACCGAGTGCCGCAATGCGGCAGATCCGGCGGCCTGCCGGGCAGCGTCCACGGATATCTTCGGAGAGCTCAACACCGACTGTGTCGGTGTGGCCGCGGGGTTCATGGGCTACAACCACCAGTCCTGGCCGGCCTCGTACCTGGCGGTGTGGCCAACCGGCTGGTTCCAGAGCACCAGCAACAGCAGCTGGAACGACGACGGTCACGGGGATGTCAACCAGCTGGCCTTTCCCGAGGTGCGTACCGACACCGGTTTCGATGACAATTACAGCCTGTGGTTCCGCAACAGCGACCAAGTGACGGATCCACGCTGTTACCCGGACAGTGACTTTACGGCGCCGCCGGGCCGGCCCTGTGCCGACCAGCGCCGGGTGGTGCTGACCCAGCGCCTACCGCTGGCTGCGCAGCCGCTGGGCAGCGGCAATCCCCGCACTTACCGCATTGCCTTGCGCTACCGGGTGGCCGATCTCGCCACACCCGTCACCCTGCAGGTGCGCTTGTTCGTGCGCGAGGCCGGTGGCGCCCAGGTCGACTACGGCACCCGCGTGCTCGCCACGCTGGCCCCGGGCAGTAGCGACTGGACACTGGCCCAGGCCACGTTTCCGCTCGACCCGGCGCTGCATGCCGCCGCCAGTTACGACGGCATCAAGTTCCGCATCGAGACGGCCGGGGTGTTTGCCGGGGTGCTGGGTATTGACGCGGTCAGCGTGCAGGAAGTGGGTACCGGTGTAGAGCTGGCGCAGAACGGTTCCTTCAGCGCAGGCCACCGGCAGACGGCGGCCGGCGATCATGCGGCGACGTTTCTGGACCGCCTGGGCGGCGTGGCGTTCTGGGGCAGCGTGAGCCATCACGAGTCAGCCGGCTGTGCGTTCTGCCTGAGCGGCATGGCGCCGCTGAACTATTTCCTGCGCGGCCTGCCGCTGGGCGATGCGGTATGGTTCGATAGCTGGCACAACAGCGGGATCCTCTACGGCGATCCGCTGTACTCGCCAGCGGCGGTGCGGCTGAATCCGGTCAACGCCACGGACACCCTGAGCGGGGTGGTGGACCTGACCGGCAGCACCGTGAACGGCCGGGATCCGGCCCGGGTCTCGACCCGCTACCGTATCGACATCTGTCCGGGTAAGGATTTTTTCACCTGTGATGAGCAGGCCAGCTGGCAACCGACCGGCCTCGCGGGTGTGGGTGGTGCGGAGAATATGCTGCTCGGCAGCTGGGACAGCGCCAGTGTCGCGCCGGGCCCCTATACGCTGCGCCTGGCCGTGACCAGCCAGCAAACCACCACCGGCCGCAGCCAGACACTGCACGACTACTATCCGATGCAGGTCGCGCCCGCTGTGCCGGTTGATCTCAGTGGTACGGTTAAAACCGCTGCAGGGGTGGATATTTGTGCCGTGGTACTGGCCAGCGGCCGGTTCACGTTCTCATGCAACCCGCCCGGTGTGTTCTCGCTCACCGGTCTCCCGCGTGCACCTGACGGGACGGTAAAACGTCAGATCTATGCGGACGGGTTCCTGCCGAAGATAGATGTAGTAACGGGCTCGGTTGACGAGGCGGTGGTCATGACCCCATCGGGCAATTGCCCCAGTTACAATACGCCGTATAGCCCCGGCGTGTATCCGGCTACAGCCGGGCAGCTGGTTGACATCTCGGGGACCGTACGATTACAAAATTCCCAGACGCCGGTCTGTGCCATGGTCCTCGCCAACGGCAAGCACATGTTCTCCTGTGATGGGTCGGGGAGCTATGCAATGCGCATTCGGCTGGATAGCAACGGCCAGTACAAGCTGCAGGTCTATGCGGATGGCTTTGCGCCAGCCGTACAGAGCTTTGATATACTCCGCACGAATGATGTTGTGAAGATGACGCGAATAACTGAATGTCACTGAACGGTGCTGCAACTGCGGCCGCATGAGGCTACGGGTCGGCAGTGTGAATCAAAACGCTTGATACCTGGACGATCACCCGGCAGGTCTGGTATTAACCTCCCCACTCATGCAGCACCCATCGGGTGCTGCGGCTGCCCTAGAACCGCTGATCCGCAACAGCGAGCGCCAGGTACTGCCTTGCAGCAGCATGTTTTTTATTCATCGAGGTCAACACGGATGCGTTACCAGAACAAGGATAATTTCCCGACAACACGCGAGGCAGTGACTGGTGGTTGGGTGCTGGCGGTACTGCTTGCGCTATCCTCTACTGCATTTCCATCACAACTGCAGGCCGATGCAGCTGCCACGGATGCGCATGACCACAGCCTGCATCACGAGGTCGTGACGGCCGATCCCGCAGACGGGTTGGATGCTCACGGTCATCCCGGGGATGGACAGCCTGAGGCGGATCCTCATGCGCATCACCGCCACATGCTGGAGCATAAGGGCTACAGCCGTTCCGAGCACCGTTACGAGTTACCCGACCCTGCCCTGGTTGACATGCACGGGAATGCGACCCGTCTGCTCAGGGAACTGGATTGCGACACACCGGTGCTGCTGAATTTTATTTTCACGACCTGCACCACCATCTGTCCCGTGCTGAGCGCCACCTTTGCTCAGGTCCAGCAGCAGCTGGGTGATGCGGCTGATGATGTGCGCATGATCTCCATCACTATCGACCCGGGGCACGATACGCCGGCGCGTTTGCAGGATTACGCGCAGCGTTTCCATGCCGGCGCTCAATGGCAGTTCCTGACCGGTGCACCGGACGACATCGTGGCCATTCAGAAAGCCTTCGATGCCTACCGCGGCAGCAAGGTGAATCATGAACCCCTGACCTTTATGCGCGGCGCGGCCGGGCAGTCCTGGCTACGAATCGACGGACTGGCCAGTGCCGCGGACGTGATCGGGGAATACCATAAACTGGTCGGGGACTGAACGCATGTCGCTATCCGCAGGGTTGCGTATTGCAGCGCTGACACTCACGATCCTGGCCGTGCCGCAACTGATCCCGGTCAGGGCAAGCGCAGAAGAATCCCGCAGCGCAGGGCCCGCATCGGCCAGCACGGCCTCGTCGGATCAGCTCGCGCTCGGGCGACGCATGTACCGGGAGGGCCTGTTACCCTCCGGGGACATGATGACCGCCACTATCCGTGGCGACATCAGCATCAGCGGCGACCAGGTCATCTGCGGCAACTGCCACCGGCGCAGCGCCATGGGATCCAGCGAGGGCCAGGAAGTGGTGCCGGCCATCCGCGGCAACATTCTGCGCAATCCGCTCAGGCTGCCAACCAGCAAACCGCCGCTGCCCCCGGAACAACGACCGGCGTACACGGATGAGCTGCTGAAGCGGGCCATCCGCGATGGCATCGATGCCAACGGCGAGCCGCTGGATGCGTTCATGCCGCGGTATCCGCTGAACGACGCACAACTCGATATGCTGCTGGGCTATCTCGATAGTCTCACGGCCGAGCCGGCGCCCGGGGTCACGGACAAGGAGATACATTTCGCGACTATCGTGACCGACACGGTCGCTGCCGCGGAGCGCACGGCGATGCTGGATGTCATGCAGGTTTTTCTGCAGCAGAAAAACACCGAAACCCGCCACGAGAGCAGCCGTGCGGCGAACGCACCCTGGCACAAGGCGTGGATTCTCGAACCCTACCGCAAGTGGGTGCTGCACGTGTGGGAACTGCACGGTGCCAGGGAAAGCTGGCCGGCACAACTGCAAGCGTATTACAGGCAACAACCGGTATTTGCCGTGCTGGGTGGTATCGCGCCGGGGAGCTGGCAGCCCATGCACGCATTCTGCGAACACATGGAGATTCCTTGCCTGTTCCCGAACACCACGCTGCCGGTACACAACGAGCAGGATTTCTACACCGTTTACCTGGACGGTGGCATGACCCTGCAGGGCGAGGCCGTTGCGCAGCATTTGTCCGATGATGGCTTGCTTTCCAGATCCGTGCTGCAGGTATACCGCGACGGCGACGCGGAAGGAGCGGCTGCAGCCGCTGCATCGCGGCGCGCGCTGGCAGCGCGTGGCGCGCAGATGAACGATGTTCCCCTCGGAGCTGAAGGCTCGTTCGAGACATTACTGGCGAGATCGCAGGCAGAACGCGACGCGGTTGTCGTCCTGTGGCTGCGCAAATCCGATCTCGCAACGTTGTGGGCACAGCTCGATGCCGGCAATCTCCCGACACGTTTCTATGTATCGACCTCGCTGTACGGCAGCGAGTATTCCGAACTGCCGGACGCGCTGCGTGAGCAGGTATTTTTTGTGCATCCGCACGAACTGCCGGATAAACTGCCGAGGCTGCTGGCCCGGTCCACCGGCTGGCTGCGCATCAAGCGCATCCATGCGCCCGAGGCAGCGCAGATTCAGGCCAACAGTTATTTTGTCATGAAGCTCGCGGGCGGCGCGCTCCGCAGCATTCGCGGTTATTTCAATCGAGACTACTTCCTGGAGCGCATCGAACATATGGTGGATAGCGCGAACTACACGTCGGTGTATCCGCGCATCACGCTGGCACCCGACCAGCGCTTTGTCTCCAAGGGCTGTTATATCGCGCAACTGCCGAAGGCGGGGCAGGGCGGGCTGGTGGCGGTAACGGACTGGCTCATCCCGGGCTCGAAATAACCGCAGGACCCCGCTGTCTGTCAGCGGGGCTTGTCTGTACTCGCACTCGAGACGTGTCCGATGTATTCTCAGGCTTATGCGGGTCGTAGCAGGCGTGGGGCAGGTGCAAGAAAATTTCTTTCCCGCCTGCACACTGACACCATTGGCAGGTATCCTGACAGAGAGGACTGACAGTTCTGTCAGGAATGGCAGGCGCGGTGTGCACGACGCGAGGGTATTCGCACTATAAACAGGCAATTACTGAAGCTGGCGAGTTGGCCGGTTTATTGCAAATGAATAAAGCAGTAATGAGTTGAGATTTGTGCAGCGTCGTACAGATAACTAATTTCAGCATCCTGTACTACACTGAATCGGTAGCAGACCCGGGCACTGAACACCCAGGGGGGGTGAAGGTCCGGGGTTTAAGTTAGGTAATACCAACAATCGCCACTATACGAATGCCGGGTCCACCCGGTGAATGGAGGAGAGACAATGAAACCAACCGCATCGACCAGACTTGCTGGAACGCTCCGCTGTCGCATCTGGAGCACACTCCGCAGGATCGGCACACTGATTGCCAGGCCTGCCCAACATTCTTCTCTATCGCCGGCGCAGGTGCGCCTGCAGTCTCGATTTACAGAACAACCCGCCGCAGCTCCCGAAGCATGGGGGTACGTGCTCCCGTTGCTGCTGTTGCTGGGTCTGTTCCTGGTGGCATCGGCCGCGCATGCCACCAGTGGCTATCTGACTACCTGGAGCGGCCTCTTTCCCGGCTCTACGTCAGATGATAATGCCGGCTGCCAGCTGTGCCACGGCGCCAGTACCCAGAACATCAACCCGTACGGCTTCGCTCTGGCCGCGTGCAACGGCGCCACGGGTGGAATCGCGGCGCGAATTGCTGCCGTTGCAGCGGTGAACTCCGATGGCGATGCGGGTAACTTCACCAACCTGCAGGAGATCAACGCCAACACTCAGCCCGGCTGGACCACGCCCAATGTTCCCGTCTGGGGCCGCAACAACTGCGTCTCGTCGGGCACCAATACCTACCCCGGCGCTGGCGCCGTGGACCCGGCGGCTCCGGTGCCGAATATTGCCGTCAGCCCGACGAGCCTGTCGTTTGGCATTATCAATGTGGGTAACAGCAGCACCCTGACCACGACGATCCAGAACACCGGCACGGCCGCCCTGAACGTCACGGCGCTTAATCTGTCCGGCACCACCGAATTCAGCCTGGGTGCTGCACCAACACCGCCTTTCACCGTTGCAGCGGGCGCTTCCGCAAATGTTAACGTGGTCTACACACCGGTTGATAACGGTGCAGACACCGGCTCGCTGACCATCACCAGCAATGATCCCGACACACCGTCGGTTGTGGTGAACCTCAGTGGCACCGGCAATGTGGTGGTACCCAATGCCTGTAACTTCGCGGTCAACCCGGCTTCGCTGGCCTTCGGCAGTGTCACAGTCGGTAACACCTCAACGCTGCAGACGACAGTGACCAACAACGGTACCGCGGCCTGCAACATCACCGCTGGCGTGACAGGGGCTGAGTTCAGCGCCTCGCCACTGACGTTCACGGTGGCAGCCAATGGGGGTACAGCCAGTGTTTCCGTCAACTACACGCCGGTGAACGCGGGTGGTGACGCCGGAAACCTCAACCTGTCGAGCAACGATGTCACTAATCCACAGAATGTCGACATTCCGCTGTCGGGTAGCGGCAGCGTCCCGGCGGGTGATGCGGATAGCGATGGCGTTCCGGATAACCAGGACAATTGCGTCAACGTGGCCAACGGTACGGCCATTCCCGATGCCGGTGGTAACAGTCAGCTCGACACGGATGGCGACGGTTTCGGCAACGTCTGTGACGCGGACTTCAACAACGACTGCGTGGTCGATGCCTTCGATATACCGACGTTCAGAACGGCGTTTGGTTCTGCGGGGCCGGAGGAGGATTTGAATGGTGACGGCGTCGTTGATGCGTTCGATATCCCGCTGCTCAGAACCGGATTTGGAGTAGCGCCCGGCCCGTCCTTTGTCGGCGCCTGTGTACCTGGAGGCGGTGCAGCCCCCACGGCCCGCGGTGATTCCTACACCACGGTCCGCGGCCAGGGTCTGACGGTGCCGGCCACACGCCTGTCGGGTGTGCTGTATAACGACTTCGACGGGCAGAATGATCCGCTGACGGCAGTCAATCTGAATACCACCGGTACCCTGGGCGGTGTAGCCCTGAACACGGACGGTTCGTTCACCTACACGCCACCAGCCGGCGCACCGCTGGGTGGTGCGGCCTATCTGGACGACACCTTCACCTACCAGGCTTCGGACGGCACCAATCTGTCCGCGGTCGCCACGGTGAATGTGCGTGTGCTGCCCAAGCAGACCGATTTCAAGTTCATGATGAACTACGAGCTCGGCATGCACTGCACCGGCTTCGAATTCGCCTACTGCTGCGTGCTGCCGGCCTACAATTCCATCGTGTCGCAGATCGCCAAGGCGGCCGTGGGTAATCCGAGACAGGAATTGAACGGGGCGGCGAATCCCTGCTTCGGTGGAGAATGTTCACCGAATAATCTGTACCGGAATGTGGATTATGTCGATGCCTTCCCGCGCTTACTGGAGGGAGCTCCCAACATCGGCGGTAACCTCGATGTGCTCGGTCGTGAGACCGTGGTGCGTGATCCTGCGGTCGACGCCACGGGCAACTTCAAGAAATACGTGGTGAAGTACTGGCACGACTCGCAGTCGCGCAACGACGGCCAGGGCAAGCCGCAGATCTCTAACCCGGGCCTTTCGCTGCCGGCGCACCTGAACACCAAGTCACTGATCAGTGATGTCGAGGGCAACACCCTGCTGTCGTGGAATACGCGCGCCGATGCTGCCGCGCGCAACCCGGACGGCAGCTTTGTGCTCGGTGACTCGGAATGTGATCCGCTTGCTCCGACGCTGTGTGCGTCCGTGAACGTGGTACAGGGTAACGGCGACTTTGGCGATGTCGGCAATATCTTCGGCGTGCCGGTGGATAACTACCAGAACGCCGTGTGGAACCACCTGTACATCTACCAGGATACGGAGGGGAGTAACCCAACCGGCACCAGCCTGGAATCTGCCAAGCTGCGACTCGGCCTGGATGTCGACTACCCGACCAACTACGGTCCGGCGGGTCATCCGATGGGTCCGGTTTCGGGTGGTGTGTTCAACGACAATGCCTTCCTGACCTTCTCCGAGGACACGGGTACGGTGGTGTTTACCCAGATGAAGCTGGTCGAGAACCTGCCCATCATGCTGACCTCGCCGCGCATCTGGGAGGCCCTGGGTCTGCCGCTGACGCCGTTCGAGGACACGCTGGGCTTCTTTGCCGATCCGGGCCTGGTGGATGAAGATTCCATCCGTCCCTATGTGCAGATGTCGGCCCAGTTGCACGTAGCCAACTGCACAGGGGCTACCTGCACGGCAGGGGCCGCAGTACTCGATGGCGCGGGTCATCCGGTGCAGGGCTTCGGTGATGCACCCATCGACATCCCGAACTGCGAGCGTTGCCACTCGGCGCCGCCTACCGATGCGCAGGGTAACGTCAACGTCAACAGCCCGAACGTGATTCCGGCCAACGAGGCGCTGGTGGAGCTCGAGTACAATTTCTGGGCAGCCTACTACGACCTCGATGTGGGAGCGGGTGATTCCGACTGGTATGCACGCCTGAAGGGTGCAGCCATCAGTATCCTGGGCACCCACGACGTGCAGCATGGCACCCAGTTCCTGGCCAACTACCCGGCGGTACCCGTGGTTCCGGCCGGAACGCCGTTTAATCCGGTGACCGAGCTGGGTGGTCTGAGCGAACCGTTCACCGGGGCACCGGCGCACTGCCTGGTGAACAAGAAACCGACCGGTCCGGCGTGTTCGACCCATGCACAATGTGTCGGCATCGGGGATCAGGTGTGTGACCTGCCGCAGAACACCCGCATCGGGCATGACAGTGTCATCTGCCAGAAGTGCCATGCTGACAACGTCATCGCAGTGGTCAAGTCGACCAATTGCGGGTCGGCGGCCAGCTGTGCCGAGGGTGGGCTGATTCCGGCGCTCTCACAGGCCCTGCATCATAACCACCGCGGTCAGAGCGAGGGCGGTGACATCGTGTTCGACGATGCGCTCGGTCGCAGTGGCGGCTGTCAGGGTTGTCACCCGGCGCACCGTTCCGACGGTGTCATGGATGGTTACCCGATCGACCTGGACGGCAACAACTTCCTGGCCACGGGCGATAACCGCCTGGCACAGGGTGGCTGCTTCGTGGGCCGCGATGTGCACTCCAACCCGCTGAAGGATGTCGACGGTGCCGAGACACCCGAACACCTCACCGCGCTGGGTCAGTACCTGTCCGATTGGGTGTTCCGTAACCAGTCCCAGGAACCGGGCGGCACAGAAGATATCCGTGGTATCTGGTGCACCAACTGCCACAGTCAGGCCGCTCAGCAGATATGGAAGGCCGAGAACTGCACGGATCTGGTTAACAACAACTGCGCCCCGGGCGAGAACCCGCGTGCAGCCGCTACCATGCAGGATCTGGCCGACATGATCGTGACCCGTCAGCCGAATGCTGCACTGCGTCTGGCGCAGCTGGAGTCGTGGGCGGATCCGAAGAACCCGGCCATCGATCCTGATCTGCCGCTGAGTGGCCCGGGTACCCGGTCTGCGGATGATACGCACTTCATCTGGAATATTGAGAACTTCGCCGAGGGCGGTACCGGCCTGTGCAACTATGTCGCGCAGTGGGCGGCAGCCGGCTTCAACCTCTCGCAGATCTCGGCCCAGTATGACGGTGCGGTCGCGCTGGTCGAGGTGGCGGTGCCGGCACTGGGCGGCAGTGCAGCACAGTGCCAGACCGGTGGGGCGCTCAGCACGGCACCCGTTGGTGGCACACCGGTTGCGCTTTGTGACGGTGCCCCGGGTATTCCCCCGGGTGGCTTCTTCCTCTGCGGTTCCTACGATGGAGATGGTGACTTCACGGCAGCGCTGACCGCGGGTCCGGGCGAGTCACCGTTCTGCACCACCCAGGACTGCAAGGCAGCCGCCGATGCTACGCTGGCCGGCGGTGGTACGCTGGGTAATGTCACGGCACAGATTCCGTTCTCGAGTTCGGACATCACCACGGCAAGTGACGGGCGTGACCACTGGCTGTCTGCGGGTGAACCGCACTGTGCGGATTGCCACAAGGCGCCCTATACGGAGCAGAGCGGCAATGTGAATGCGTTCCCGCCGTTCAACTATCCGCGCAAGGCCAGCCTGATGCGCTACTCGCGTGGTCATCAGGACATCACCTGCCAGGGTTGTCATGAGTCGATTCACGGCCTGTATCCCGTGACCCCGACCATCGACAATACCACCTATGCGCAGGCGGCGGGTCTGAATGCGGATGGCTCGCACGGACCGCTGAAGTGTGCCGCATGCCATACCCACGTCAATGGTGACCAGGTGCCGGTCTGGGTCGATGGCCTGAGTTACACCGATCCGGTCAACGGGGGTCCCGCGGTGCCGGTGGTGAACAACTTCGATGCCGCCGTCTCCTGGGCCCACACCTACACGGAAGAAGCCGACCCGAATGCCAGTGTCTGTCTGAACTGCCATGGTGACAATGCGGCCGCGATCGGTAACAGAAACGAAGAGTGGCAGATCCACGCCATGATCAACCGGGTGTCACGTGTGGCAATGGACAATGCCGAGCTACAGGCGGGTGCCGTGTCGAGTGTTCCCAACCCGGCCAGTCCGTACGGTACTCAAGCAACGGATACCGTCTGTCGTGGCTGCCATGGCAACGAAGGCACTAATAGCATTAACAACTGCACTAACGTGTGGAAACGACATCTCACAGAGGGTCGCGTTTCCGAGGCAGTGTGGGAAGAGGTTACACTCGCCGTGACCGATGCCGCTACGCCGGGTCCAAATAACGGCAACACCTGCGGCTGGTAAGGTAGGACCTAGCCCGCTCATGCAGGATCGAGCGGGGTGACATCAACCAGTGGAGGGGAAGTTTGCTTCCCCTCCATTTTTTTTACCTTGAGGCGGAATTTTCGCCGGTCAGGCTGTCAAACCTGATGCGAATAACAACGAGCCATGGTTAGAGCGCCTGGCAAGAAAACTTCATCGATAGGGAGTTATTATGATAAAAACCAACTTGATTGCGATCGCCTTTTTGCCCGTTATGCTGGGCGTTACTTCATTCCTGCCGGTACAGGCCGAGGGTTTGCAACCGGTACAGGAACAACAGCAGGCCGAAGCACCGAACGCTGCGGAAACGCAGCAGGTCGAGGTGCCGAAGCAGGCTGAGGAATCGAAGCAGTTCGAAGCGGAGCAGCAGACCGCGGAATCGCAGCAGGCGGAAACGACGCCGCCGGTGTTCAAGGATGACGTCATCGCCAGGGTTGGTGACCAGTCCATATCGTTCAGCCAGCTCAACACCATGCTCAACAGCTCGGCCATTGTGGGGCTTTCCATACCGGAGCTGGGTTCACCGGAGCGCGACCAGGTGCGCCTGACGCTGCTGGATCGGGTCATCAGCGCCAACCTGCTGTACCTGGATGCCTTGCAACAAGGCGTGGACAGGGACCCGGAGTACCAGCGGGATCTCGAAACCTTCTCCGAGGGTATGCTCGCGCTGGTCTACAAGCGGCGTAACAAGGTGGGCCAGGTCGATGTCACGGACGCGGAGGTCGAGACGTATTTCAGGGACAACATTGTCGAAGGCACCGAGCTCACCGATGAGACCCGGCTCGCCATCGCGGCCAAGCTGCGTGACCAGAAGCTCGGGCTGGGCGCAACCGATATGCGCGCCAGGCTGCGGGACGGTGTATCGGTGGTCATCAATGTTACGGAGCTGGATCCCGAGGACGATGTGGTACGCGATGACGCCGAAGTCGTGGCAGAGATCGATGGCCAGCCGCTGCGCTGGGGTCAGGTCAAGGTGCCGTTGAGCGCGGGCGGCGGTACGGCGTCGGTGGAGCGGCGCATCGGCAAGCTCGATGAGTTGATCGACTACCGGATAATGACCAGCAAGGCCCGGGCCACCGGCCTGGATCAGGACCCGGCCTACCTCAATGCCTTCAACGAGTACAAAAAGGTGCGCCTGATCAACCTGCACCGCGGCAATCTGGTAAAGACCTTGTCACCGAGTGATCAGGAGGTCCGTGACTACTATGCCGAGCATCGCGATGCCATCATGATTCCGGCGCGTCGCAAGCTGCAGATCGTGGTGCTCAAGAACCGGGAGGACGCCGAGGCGATCAAGCAGATGGTCGAGAGCGGAACGATTACCATGTATCAGGCGGCGCAGGACCATTCCATTATCCCGGCGTCCGACAAGACGCTGGGCGAGATCGGCTGGGTGACAGAGGGCACGGGCTTCCCGGAGCTGGACAAGCTGGCCTTTTCACTGGCCCCCGGCGAGCTGGGCGGACCGGTGCAAACCCCGAACGGATGGCACCTGGTGCAGGTGCAGGATATGGAAGAGGCCATTTATGCCGATCCCGATGAGGAACGCACGCGGCGCATGACCAGGCGGCGCATGATCAAGGAGCGGCTGAACGAGTACGTGGTGGGATTGCGCGAGAAAGATATTCCGGTCGAGGTCTACAGCGACAGGCTGTCCTACCACATGCAGAAGGAGATCGACTGGTACCAGATCAAGTCGGAGACGGGCACCCAGTCGCCGGAGAAGGTCTACGAAGAAATCGAGAAGCTGCGTGGCGGGAACGCGCCGATCATCGGCGGCAAGTAACCGAAACGTGTCAGCGGGTATGAGCGAGCATCGATTGCCCAGATCCTGAATGTTCCGGACAGCAACACGGCACTGGCTGCGGGCGTCTCGATTTGCACCAGACGGTCTGTCCACAGCCCGGCATAAGGGGAGGGTGCCTTGCGCCGTGCTGCTCTGCCTTGCCCTGTTGCCGGCGCTCGCACCCGGGGCCGATTTTCAGACGCCGGCCGTTACCGCGGCCGATATCAAGGCCCGGCGCGGAACGGACCAGGCCTACCTGGTCGTGGACGTGCGGGACGAGCAGGAGTACCGAAAAGGCCATATCCCCGGCGCCATCAACATCCCGCAAGACACGCTGGATCAGCACCTCGACGAGCTGCACAACCCGAATGGCGTGGTCATCTACTGCATCGTCGGCCGGCGCACCCGGCTGGCCGAGCAGACTTTGCTGGATAACGGCTTCGATAATGTCTTCCACATCGAGCACGGTTTCGGTGGCTGGCTGAGCGCAAATTACCCGGTCATGAAGGGCCGCAAGCCCTGACGGCATTGGCTGCGCGCCTGTCCGGATCTGCAGCCTCCATTTAGACGAGACGCCTTCCTTCTGATGGCAAGGTTGCAGGGTCGAATGAATTCGACCCTGCAACGGTAATCTACCCACTCGATTCGGGGAAGAGCCAATTTATTAATAGTGTGTTTTAATAGCATGTAAATAATAATATTACGTGGCCTTCAATCGAACGGTATGGCTGCAGATGCTAATAATAAGAGGTTGATTGCAGTGCGCACACTCAGACACTACTGGGAAAGCCTGTTCTCCAGGCTGAAACAGCGAGCAGCTTCCAGCAGCCACCAGGCGACCGGTGCGGACGTTCTCGAATACGAGGTGTCCGCTATCAGCAGTCAAAACCGGGCCCTTGCCGAGCAGGTACAGCGGGTGCGCACGGATCTTGAGCGTGTGCGCACCGAAGAAAACCGCCAGATGTCTGATCTGGAGCAGGTTCGCCACACCCTGGAGAGTATCCGGGACGAGGATGCCCGGAAACTGGCCGAGCTCGAATCGAGCAACAGCCGGCTGGCGACTGCCAGGGAGGCAGACAGCGCCAGAATTCTCGAGCTGGGAAAGCGGCTGGTGGAAATCGAAACAGAGCGCGACCAGGCACGTGACCAGGTCAAGGCACTTGACGTCGCGCTGGCCGCAACGACATCCCGGCTACTCAAGATAGATACCCAGATCCGGGACCTGCAGGTCCAGTCGGTGGAGCAGGTGCGTCAGTTCGAAGCTTCGCTCGCCGATGCCGGCAGCCGCCTCGAATCCATGGATAGCCAGGTCCGGATACTGGGCATCAAGCTGGACAACGAACGCCAGCATGTGCTCAAGAATTTCCAGGTTATGCAGAGTCGGGTCCACAAGCAGAATTATCGGCTGAACTGGACGATTACGGCCGCGGTGTTTGCCCTGCTGCTCGGTGCCGTCGCCGGGGGAGTCCAGCTCTGGCATGGACAGAAGAATGCCGCCATGCTCTCCGACATGAGCAGGGATATCAAGACAGTGATGAGCTCCGTTAACAAAGGCTTGAGTGGAGATACCAGTATGGATGACCTGCCGCAGGAAGAAGCACTGCAGCCGCCCGTTGCTGAGCGCGGCGCCGTGTCGGATGCAACACCGGCAAATAGTGTAGCTCAATTAGCGCAAACAGCAGCCACCGAAGATGTCGCTAGCGGCGAGCCCGGGCCTGGCCGGGTGTTATCCGGAGCTGCACCCGTTCGTACCCGTAATATTTACAGTGCGGGAGAACGGCAATACACACGGCAGGATGCAAATAAATTCTTCGAGGACAATGCGGCCAGCGCGGATGTCACCACACTGCCGAATGGCGTCCAGTACCGGGTTGTCAGGTTCGGCAGCGGCAAGTCGCCCACGCTCTCTGACCAGGTCGTGGTTTCCTATGTGGGGATCAGGCCTGATGGCGCGGTAACGACTGAATCATATTCCGACGGAGCGCCAAAGACGTTCAGCATGCAGCAGGTCATGCCCGGCTGGCAGGAAGTGCTGCTCGAAATGCGGGAAGGGGCAGAATTTGAACTCTATATTCCGTCGAACATCGCGAGTACTGGTGGTGTAAGGAAACGCGGCTTACGCGGTTTCGAGCCGAGTATCTATCTCATCGAACTGTTGCAGGTTGTCGAGAATACAACTACCGATCCGGCCGGGCCTGTAGACTGATCAGGCGACGGTACCTGCCAGATACACGACACGGCAGCAGCTTTTTGCAGGTTCCGCATGAAGCGCGCGCAACGCATTCTTGCCTGCGTGTGCGAAGAACCCCGGGGACCTGTTTCAATAGCTGGTGACATCCGGGCGTCATTTGCAACATAGAGTTATCTGCGGGACTCGTGCCGCTCATACCAAAGGACAATAGACAGCGGGTACGGCTGGCGCTAATTTGTTAATCAGTGACATGCATAATTCTCCTCCTCCCTCATATGTCACTCTCACACCTCGCACACGCACGTGCGAGGTGTGATTCTGTTGTGCTGGATCAAGTCAGGCATGCAGACAGGGATTGAGGCTCGCGCAGATGTCCTGCCGGTTATCCCTGCTTCATGAATATCCAGACTTCATCAATGCCGAGTAGCTGCTTGACATTGGCTGCGCATTCATTGGCGCTCGACTGGCTTTCAAAGCCGGTTACTTGCAGGCGCCAGTAATGTGTTCCATTGATCACGGCCTCTTCGATGACGGTTGTGATATTCAGGCTGCTCGCTCGGGCGGCAAGCTGGTCCGGGTCGGCACGGTCGGTAGAGGACAGGAGATTGATGACCCAGGAGGGATCAGTCTGGGTGCCCGAGGCTGCAGCACATTCCAGGGGCGCAGGATTGCCGGGGCCAGTGTCGGTGTTTGTACTCACAGGCGGGGTAGCTCTTGCTATCAAGTCAGCAGCTGGATCTGCTTCAGAGACAGCAGCGGTCGGATCAGTTTCAGAGATTGCAGCGGCCACATCTGTTTCAGTGACAGCAGCGGCTGTGAGCACAGGTTCAGGTATTGGGCCGGGATCTGATGCAGGCGCTGACAACGGCGCGATTACCGGGTCATTAATCAGGGCAGTATTCAGTACTGTTTGTTCATTGAAGGACAAGCTGGTCATGCAGCCACCGGGCAGGTCGACACAGGAGGGCCCGGGCGGCTGTCCAAAATAGCTCTTGAAGAGCGAGAGATCACCTGGATCGACAATGCCATTGCCATTCAAATCCTGATCGGGTGACGTTGTTGAACCCAAGAGCGATTTCACAATGGATGCATCGGATGGATCGACAATGCCGTTGTCATTGAAGTCCGGATCACAGAGGCTACCGTACCCGTCACCGTTGCTATCGCGCTGATCGGCATTGATCTGATTGATGCAGTTATCCTGATTGTCCGGGATGCCATCTGCATCGGAGTCCCCTGTGGCACCTAATGAAATGACCGGGTAAAAGTCGTGCAGTGTCTGGCTGCGGCCGGTGGTGGTTTGCTGGCTGGTCACGGCCAGGCGCAGCGTATAGGGGCCCGGTGCGACACTGGCGCTGTCCCACTTGCCGAGCAGCATATTCTCCGCACCACCCACACCCGCGAGGCCGGTCGGCTGCCAGCTGCCCTGTTGGTCGCAGACGAAAAAATCATTACCCGGACAGATGTCGATACGGTAGCGGGTCGAGACCCGGGCCGGATCCCGGCCGTTCACGGTGCTGCCGGTCAGGTCCACCACCCCGCTCAGGGTGTCTGTGGCGTTGACCGGATTCAGCCGCACCGCCGCCGGCGAGTACAGCGGATCGCCGTAGAGGATCCCGCTGTTGTGCCAGCTATCGAACCATACCGCATCGCCCAGCGGCAGGCCGCGCAGGAAATAGTTCAGCGGCGCCATGCCGCTCAGGCAGAACGCGCAGCCGGCCGACTCGTGATGGCTCACGCTGCCCCAGAACGCCACGCCGCCCAGCCGATCCAGAAACGTTGCCGCATGATCGCCGGTTGCCGTCTGCCGGTGGCCTGCGCTGAATGAACCGTTCTGCGCCAGCTCTACACCGGTACCCACTTCCTGCACGCTGACCGCGTCAATACCCAGCACCCCGGCAAACACCCCGGCCGTCTCGATGCGGAACTTGATGCCGTCGTAACTCGCGGCGGCATGCAGCGCCGGGTCGAGCGGGAACGTAACCCTGGCTGTTCTCCATCTGCTTTGGCGACTCCCATCGAAGCTTGCAGCTTCAGTGGACCCATAGTCGACCTGTACGTTGCCGGCTCCTGTGTCGTGTGCAAAGAAATGGACATTGAGCGTAACGGGGTCGCTGATATTTTCATACCAGTAACTAAAGCTGACCTGATAGGCAGGCGGGTTGTTGGTGTCCAGGGCCTGCGCGGCCAGCGGAATGCGCTGGGTCAGCACCACCCGGCGCTGGTCGGCACAGGGCCGGCCCGGCGGCGCCGTAAAGTCACTGTCCGGGTAACAGCGTGGATCCGTCACTTGATCGCTGTTGCGGAACCACAGGCTGTAATTGTCATCGAAACCGGTGTCGGTACGCACCTCGGGAAAGGCCAGCTGGTTGACATCCCCGTGACCGCCATCGTTCCAGCTGCTGTTGCTGGTGCTCTGGAACCAGCCGGTTGGCCACACCGCCAGGTACGAGGCCGGCCAGGACTGGTGGTTGTAGCCCATGAACCCCGCGGCCACACCGACACAGTCGGTGTTGAGCTCTCCGAAAATATCCGTGGACGCCGCCCGGCAGGCCGCCGGATCTGCCGCATTGCGGCACTCGGTGACCGTGCACTGGTCGTCCTTGCGCCAGTTGAGCAGGGCGTTGTAACTGCCAGCCGCCGCCTGCCCGTCCAGCCAGCCCTGGTAGATGAGCGCATCCACCGCCTGCGGCTGGCGGCTCGCGGCATTGCCCGGCGCGGGGTAGTTGGCGCTGGTGACGGGGTCGGCGTCATCGTTGAGCGCCACCGTGCAGTGCGCCGGCGTCTTGCCGGCCGGCAACAACCCGGACACACCCAGGTAGTCCAGGCACTCGGGCCGGGCCTCGCCAAACAGCCCCAGCTGATAGGGCCAGCCAGCCGTGCCGTCGGGCGGGTAAATCGGACGCAAGGTGGTGTAGTCCACCCAGCGCTGTACCCGGGTGGAACCGAACAGGCGGCCAAACAGGCCCTGCCGTTCGGCCGCCAGGGTCCGGTCCAGCAGCGCCCGGGCGGAGTCCAGGCTAAGTCCGTCGATGCGCCCGACAATCAGCTCCCGGTCGGTGGCCGGCAGCACCGTGCGCATGCCGCGCCCATCGCCGAAGGCCGTCTCGCGCTGGGTGAAGTTCAGCCAGGTGTCGGCGGCAAAGTAGTTGACCAGCCAGTACTTGAGGTAGTTGTCCACCGAGGTGGGCGCGGAGGGATCGTACAGGGGGGAGCCGTCCACCACCATCCGGGTCGGCACGCCGCGGGTGGTGACCAGGTAGCGGATCCGGCTGTGACTGCGCAGTTGTTGCATGGAGGCCGGGCAGTAATACGGCGGCTCGCCGTCGCTGCACACCACCGGCACCAGCGCCGGATCATCCAGGGTGTGGCGCTGCATGAAGTCGATGAGCTGATCGCGCAGGCTGCGGAACTCGGTCCAGCTGATGAAGTAGCCGGCCGGCACGCGCACATGCACGATGTTGGCCGGATCAATGCCGCGCTGCTGGGCGTAATAGGCTCCCAGCGCGGGCGAATCCACCGAGTTGTCGTTGACAATGATCAGTACGTCATCGCGCAGGGCTGCAACTACGTTGCCGCAGATGATCAGGGCAAGCATGCCACTCAACAGCTTGTGTATGACCATAAAAGGTCAGCCTCTTGCCGGCTCCGCAGCTTTACTTACGATCCGTCGCAAGAAGGATGTTTCAAGAATTATTAGTTATTTATCTGGCTAGAGCTTGCTTTGCACAGTTGATACCGCCTGTTACAAAGCATGCAGTCTGTTTGCGCGTTTAGTCGACCCTGAGTCTATAGCTGCAGGCTGTCGGGCAAAATCAGCGTTCGGTAGTTTAATCTAAAACCTGGATTTGAGCTACATTTTCACGGTCAGTCAAAATGTTGATGAAAAATAATGGGATTAGCGTCTGGCCTGCGGGTGTCAGCGTGGTTTGAAAGCGGTATAAAAACGATTAGCCAAGCATGCAACGGCTGGCACGAAATTCAATGCATAAGCAGCTGACGGTCTTGACAGATGTCATGCAACGTTTGCGGTGCTACCTCGGAGGGTTTTGTGATGACATTGATTGGGGCTCTGACGTTTTCCAACTACAGGGTCAGCGTACACCGGCCCAGCGATAATACTTGGGATGGCGATGACCTCGTCTGATCAGGCGGTGCGCAGTAGCGGTATCGATAGCGAAGTTGTTTTGAAATCACTATTCGAGCAGGCGACGTATTTTTTCCTGATCCTGCTCCGAAATGTCGATGACGTAAAATCCTGCCCAGAACTGGCCATCGGTAGTGCTCTGGTTGCACCACAGGCATTCGACACCGATTTCAATCGGCTCGACATCACCATCTTTGTTGCAGAAGCCCAGAGACAGCTGAAAGACGGTGTTTTCTGCCACGGGTTCCGATATCAGTATCATCATGCCTTCTTCGCTGATGTTGACGAGCTGGCCGAAATGACTCCGGGTCTGTCTGTCGGTCACGCAAACAACATCGGGAACGTCGACCCGTGTCTTGTTGCGCATTTCGCTGGGTGCCTTGTTGTGTACACTCATCCTGGTTTGCTCCTGGAGTATCTGCCTGGATCTTTGCCTCTTCTGTCGCCGCCCAGCATGTGGCGGACCGCAAACATGGCACGTTGTACAAATGACGGATTGTCATTGGAGATATATCTGACCTTGCCGCTTGCAAGCAGCGTGGCGAGTTCGATTCGATCCTTGATTGCCGCCTTGATGCCCATGCTGTCGACAAACATGTAGTTGCCCGATACCTGCGAGAACCAGGACAGCTTGAGTCGCACCGGAGAGATTTCTTCATTCTCCTGAAAGGTGAACCAGGTGCCGAATGCCAATTCGTCGATTTCGGCGAGTGCATTCCTGACCCTGGGTGAAAGCCGTTTCTGGTTCGTGTTTGCCTGTTGCTTGACTTCGGTGGCGACGGGTTTGCTGGTTGCTGCAGGGTTTTCGACTGTGTCGGGCTTGGCGGATGTTGCCTGTTTGCCGTCGGCCGTGGCTTCCGGCTCGGTGCCGCCGTGTTCGATAGCGGGCTCCGGCCTGGTGGTGATCATCTGGTCGCTGGCCGGTGTCGGTTCGACGGTTTCTTCTGCCGGTTTGACTAACGCCGCATCCTGCAGTTTGCTGATCAATTCCAGTTGTGCTTGATTATCACTCGCACCATAGGCGTCGAGCATTTCGAATGCGCGTTCGATCTTCTTGCGCAGATTCGGGAGTTTCTCGCGCAGTTCATCACGTGCCCGGTCAGATGCGCGTGGTTCGACACTCCAGACGATATTCTCGAGCGTCTGGATCGCCAGGCTCCAGGTCGTGCTGTATTCTGATTCCGGCTCGCGCAGGTAGATGAACATCAGCTTGTCAAGCCAGGCATCGCCCAGGATATTACGCAGCTCCTCCGGTACGCTACGTCCTGATACGCGCGATTCGATTGCGCTGGCTGCGCAGTTGCGGGCCAACTCCAGCTTTTCCTTGCCGGCCGCGGCCTGTCGTGTGCGCTGTTCGATGGCGCTGGCCTTGTGCTCGAGATCATTTATATTATTGCGGCACAATTCGAGCAGTTCGCCAAATATCTCGATGTTATTCTCGAATTCCTCAATGATGCGCTGGATGATCATGCGCATGGTTGGGAAAATTCCGCGCGACAGGTCGTTCTCAAACACCCATTTTGTACCAGCGCCAGCCAGCATGTTCAGCAGTTCATGCGCCGGATGTCTTACATTGGTGAACATTGACTTGTCGATGATCGCGACTTTCAGGTATGGCGTGTGCAGACGGCACAGTTCGGCCTTGGCGATGCTGGGTAGTTCCTCATCGTTCAACAGGTACTCGAACATCATGCCCACAAGGTCGATTACCTGTGTGTCTGCGGCTGGCAGCCTGCGACGATCAATACCGGTGAACAATAAATCGCGTTCCTCAGTAAGCTGTGCCAGCATGGTCTTGACTAGCTGTTTATGGTGCTGTGTGTCGTTTGGGTTCGCTACCCTTTCGACAGGAACTGCCGCATCCGTATTCCTTCTTAGCTGCAGCTGGTGGATGGCCGAAACGACATCTGCCTGGGGCAAGGGATTGGATACGGCGGCGTTACCCGGGCCGCTGCCACCGGTGTGCTGCCTGTCGCGGCGAGACAGCAGTTGCAGAATATTGTTGAACAGCTCATCACCCAGTGACTGACCCGCGGCGCTACCTTCCTGATTGGCGCTGGTTGCATCGTCGCCTGCTGTTGCCCCGGCACTGCCGGCCTTGCCAGCCGTGCGTTGCTGCTGGCTGACCGGGTTCTTGTGTACTTCGAACTTAAGATTCGGCAGCAGGCCGGCCTTCAGCAAACGCTGGTTGTACTCATCGTACATCACCGAGGTCCGGCTCAACACGAACTTGTCGAACAGCATGTATACGATCAGCCTGGTTTCGTGATCGAGTACCAGTTCCTGCGCAGCCTGGTGAAAGGAATCGGCGAGGATGTGAGGTCCGGCCGGGACCTGGTGATCCTCCAGCTTGCGTCCGTTGTTAAGTACCGACAGGCGCTGACGGATCGCATACAGTACGTGCGTGGATCCCGAGGCGGCACTGGTTGCCATGTTCTGGAGCGCGACCTGGATATCGGAGTCTTCCTTGCTGAGCAGGGTGAGCGGCTCGCTTTTATGCGCGGCCGCCAGACGGGCGGCATTCTTGAGCTGATTGAACTCCTTGAAGCTTTTACCCAGGTGTTTGTAGAAGGTTCCTTCAACAGTGGGACGGTTCTTGTTGATAATGCTCATGGCTTCCATGAAGCGAATCTGCGAGGCGTTGGACTGTGCCTTGTCAATGAATTCCTGGAATGCCGTGTCGCTGTTCTCAAACATTTTCTTCATGAGGGCGTGGATGTGTGTCAGTACCAGTCGATGGCAGTCATCGAGAATGGTAGAAGCCCATGCGTGTGTGTTTGATGTGGCGTGCATGTTGATATCCGTAGCAGATTGCCTGTCCAGAAATGCCGTTAACATGGATACCAACCCATGTGCGTATCGCCTGAATGATCGGCTGTCGGACGCAATTACTTGAAGATATCCATCCGTAAGGGTATGAATTTGTGTGCTCTTCTGATGACGCGGCGGGTTGGCCACCTGCTGCCGAGGTCGTGCTGCAGGATGGACGGTCTGTCGATGGCCCAGGCGCCTGCAACGCTCTGTGGCAGTATCGTGTAACCAATTGTATAAAAGGATAAAACAGGAAGGATGGCCGTGCGGGGGAGGTTGGACCACGACCCAATCGAATGGTCCGGCTTGGGTTTCTGTTGAAGGATATGGACAGCTGCAAGGGCTTGCATCAGGCATAAAAGAAAACGGCTGCAAATGCAGCCGTTTGAGGGAGCCATTGCTGAAAGTGTTAATGTGGCTAGGAGAATTTCCTGCGTGTAAAACCGGCCAGGCCCAGCAGGCCCGAACCCATCAGCCAGAACGCTGCCGGCACCGGTACCGGACGGAAATCGGCGCGGATCATCATGTCGTCGTGGTTATCGTCGACTGGATTAATCCACTGATCATCATAGGCCAGAATCAGCTGGTTTAACGGTTGTGAGGTGCTGTTGAGAAACAGGCCCAAGTCTTGCAGCCTTATAGTACTCGTAAAGTTATCGACCGTGTTGCCGGAAGATCCGGTTAGTCCATTCGTAAACTTAAATTTGATAATCTCGCCGGCTGTAACAGCGATAGTGATTATTGAATAACCTGCCTGGCCGTTGAATTCGATGGTTGTTTTATTGTTTGCTGGTTCTGTCAGGGAGTAGGTGGTCGATGTTGTCTGATCCGTGACGGTGAACGTATTGCTGTAGCCGGATTCGGCAGCAATAAAGTAAAAATCGATAAAACCACTCTGATCAACACTCACCCGGGCGCCGGTAACTGCGGTATCGAAACCCAGTGCACCCAGTTCGCCGCTATTGACATAATCGTTGCCAACGACAGTGGACAGCGGTTTGCTTGTGCCTCCAGAATAAACAAATGCCGCGTTGGTAGCACTGCTTGTTCCCAGCAAGAGTAATGTGATGCTGGTTAACAAACGCCACGAAAGACGTTTCATCATATATTTCCAAGCCTCCGTACTTTGTAATATTTTTCGTTGCCCGGCTCCAGGCAGGCTGAAGCGATGGACACTTTTACCAGTTTTTTACTTCATGGTGACTATAATTGAGGCACTTAGCATGCCAATAAAAATTCTCCAATAATTTCAGTCGGATAATCGACACACGAGGCATTGTGAAAACTGGATTGTAAGATTCGCTGTCATGCAGCCTGTTTCGATCAGCTGATTAATTTAAAATAACTATATAATTCAATAAGATGAAAAGATTCTACTCACCGAGTTGGCTGTCAATGTTTCCGACAATTAACATCATTGCCAATCATTTGTATTCGCGCATAACCCGCATTGGGATTGCATATATTCTGAATGTAAAAATCTGATGAAAAATTAGATAGTAGCCGGACATTTCTGGCATCTGGCTTAACTTTGGTTATTTGAATCGCTCCGTAAAAATGACAAGACCCGCGCTACGCGGGTCTTGCATGAACCGCCAGCCGGACTGTTCAGGTAACCGGTGTCAGCAGGATTTCGACGCGGCGGTTGAGTGCGCGCCCCTGCGCTGTGTCATTGGTCGCTATCGGGCTGGTTTCACCCAGGCCCGTGGTAGTAATGCGCTGTGGCAGTACCTTCTGCGACTCGAGATAGCGTGCCACGCTGTTGGCGCGCGCAACCGATAGTTGCATGTTGTAGTCTTCTGCGCCGGTACTGTCGGTATGGCCCGAGATGTCGACATAGGTTTTTTCGTATTCGTTGACCACCAGCGCAACCGAGTTGAGCACCTGGTAAAAGTCGGCCGATATATTGCTTGAATCCGTGGCAAATGTGACATTACCAGGCATGTTCAGGATGATGTTGTCGCCATTGCGGGTGACGCTGACGCCGGTATTCTGCAGCTGCTGGCGAAGTTTGGCTTCCTGCTGGTCCATGTAATATCCGACTGCCCCGCCTGCAAGCGCGCCAATACCGGCACCGATCAGGGCATTTTTGCGACTGCCGCCGGTGATTGCACCGATAATTGCACCGCTGACAGCACCAATGCCTGCTCCCTTTGCGGTCTTGCTGGCTTCCTGCTCACCGGTGTAGGGATTGGTCGTGCAGCCCGCAATACCTAGCGATCCCGCTATTGCTGCGGCCAACAAGGTCATGCCAATTGTTCCAAAACGTGTTCCTTTATTCTTGTCCATGTCTTGCGTACGCATGATTACTCCTGGATATCTGGATGGGTAAATTCAGTGTGCCAAAGTTACCAGTAAAGCTGGCTGCTTTACAGCTGATAATTAGATATTTTGCAAGCCGAAAGGAATGGTTCCTTGCAGTATCGGGTCAGATGCGCCCAATCCCGGCGGGTATGCAGGTTGCTGGCTCCGGCTAGGGACTGATTGCCGGCATGTATGTCGTTATGACATTGCAGTAGGCGGGCTAGATGCTTGCCAGCATGTTCAGCTCGTGCAGGATAAGCAGGGAATACGCCGGAACCAGCGCGTACATTACGTATTTTACAGCAATATATTTGTAAATCATGAAATTGTAATGCATGACTAGGACCACGAGCGCGCAACCGGTGAGCGCCATTTTCACGATAGTGAAGGCGTGTATGTCTTTCTGGATAAGCCAGTCCATGAAAACATTCATTTCCACGGCGCCTTCACTCAGCAGGACGGTGGTCAGGAACGCGTCAACGAAGCAGAGCAGGATGATCAGTAGGGTGGTCGCAAGCGGTAAATGACCATGCCAGTCCTTGTAGGAATTGACGTCATCTTTGGTGCGACGGAACTCACGACGCCTGTTCAGAAACATGGCGCCATGCAGCGTTGACATCGAAGGATTGCGGCGATCCTGTTTGCGTTGTTCGACTGCTCTGCTGTCAAAAGTTTGTGGTACCAGGCTCATGATCATCTACTCCACGATTGTTGCGATTTCACCAAAATTAAAGGCAAGTACCGTGCCATTATCTATAACCTGCAGTTTAAGAAGCAGAAATTATTTTTTATGTATCTCTACCACAACATATTTGTGCTAATGTGTTAAGCTAGTCAACATTCCGACACGTGAGGAAATCAACAAATACAGCACTTTTTTCAGAGACAAACAACGTCATAGCGTCCGCGATGATATGAAAGCAGGTGATAAACATTCTGACAGCGGTTTCCCCCAGGCTTTCAAGATGAAGCTAGATACGGCGGGTTATACAAAAGTCGTTATAATTTTCTTCTCTTATTGACTTTTGAGACATATTATGTGAATTGGTTACACTAACATGTCCGTGATCAGCGACGGTGCAGGTGCACCAGAAAATTACAATCGCCCATCTTTCGGTATGTAATGTAACATCATCAATACTACATGTAGTATGATGCGCGCGATTTGGCTCAATATGTTTGGCAATAGACCTTTAACCATGAGGAGACAAAAAAATGGCTGACCTGTTTTCTGACGAGTGGATGAAAAGCTTTATGGAACAGTGGAACGCTGAACCGGAATTGTCAGATGCATTGGCAAAGATCAATTTTAATTCGACGATCGCATATGGATTCGACGGTGAAGATACGCCACGCGGGTACATAAAAATAGAAAATGGCAAGGCCACCCAGGCAGGTATCTATAATGGTGAAGAATTGAGCTGGGATCTGCGTGCAACCTTCGATAACTGGAACAAATGGCTGGTCAAGCCGCCGGGCATGATGGGACTGGGTATGGCATATACTTCGCGCAAGCTGAAATTCAATGTCGGTGACTATGGCGCAATGATCAAGGATCCGCGTATGGCAGGTCCGTTTATTAAAAGTTTTTCTGTAATGGGTCGCGCCTGATATTTCGGGCGCTTTTTTTCAGGTGTGTAGATAACAATAAGCTGAATTGGGTTCTGCTACCTTGTAGTGACCTGAACGGCGCGTTTCGGTCATTAAAAACCTGGGAAGGTTGGCGCTGTCTTCGGACAGCGCCGCATGCTTCACTGCAGGACCTGACCGTGCCTTTTTTGTGTGAGGATTAACAATGTTAATCAAAAAAAAATCTGCTTTGGCTGTAATGTTGGCTGTGTGCTGCTCTGTTGTGCCTGTCCATGCACAGGGACCCGATGATCAGATAATTACGGTTCCGAGTATTCCTGTCGGAGCAACCGTCAGCCTCGGTGGCACGGTTGTTCCGATCAAGGACGTGACATTTTCGGCGCAGATACCCGGGCGTGTCAGTAACATTGCTGGTGAGGAAGGTGATTTCTTCGAGGAAGGTACAGAGCTTATTGCCATCGGTATTGACGACCTGCTGGCGAAGCGCCGTGCGGCCTGGGCCAATCTGGCTAATGCCGAGGCGGCATTTCGCAATGCCGGTGTCCAGTATTCCCGCGAGTGGATTTCACCCTACGGTGGCCAAACGAACGACATGATGGGCGGCATGAGTTCCATCATGCGCAATTTTACCAATCCCATGCAGGGTTTTTCCGGTGGTTCATCGCCTGGAATGGACCGCCACGCAGAGCTTTACCAGTTCGGAACCCAGGTCGAGCAGGCGCGCTCCGCGCTGGAGGCTGCCCGTGCCAGTATCGAGGAGATCGACACCAAGATACGCGATGCCAAGTCGGTTGCTCCGTTCAAGGGTGTAATAACCAAGAAGCTGGTGGAGGTGGGTGATCCCGTTCAGCCAGGCCAGCCGTTGCTGAAGTTTGCGGATATGTCGCAATTGCAGATCCAGGTTGAGATACCCGCGCGGCTGATGCCTGGCATAAAGAAAGGCATGATTGTGCCAGCACGGCTCGATGTGGGTGACGTCAACGTACAGGCACGGGTTGCCACGATTTTTCCGATTGCCGATCCGGACCGACACACGGTTACCGTCAAGCTGGACCTGCCGGCTGGTGCGCCGGGTGGCGCCGGTATGTACGCCGATGTCATGATCAACGACATCAATGCCAGTGTGCGTGAATTACCGGTTGTGCCGAAGAGTGCCCTGGTCTGGCGCGGTAGTCTGCCGGGTATCTACGTCATGAACGAGCAAAACGAGCGTGAGCTGCGCCTGGTCAGAACCGGTGATGATGTTGGCGCCGAAGGTGTGGCAATTCTTTCCGGCCTGCGTGCCGGTGAACGTGTTTTTCTCAAGGGCGCGGAGTCAGGTGACAAGCGTTCCTGGAATTAGCAGGATGAGTGGTGAAGTCTGAATGGAACGGAATGTATATCCGGACAGGGTAACGTAACCGAATAATAAGACAGTAAATCGGTACCGGCACCGAGTAAGGATCAGAACCGGTACAGATCAAAGCACGCTAGAAGGCGGAATATAAATATGGCCGATCAAGAAAAGCAATTTTCCACCCCTGTTAACTACGACGCCCGTTCACTGGGTATCGCGGGCAGAACGGCGCGGCTCTTTATCACTTCACCGGTCACGCCCATGATACTGATTGTATCGCTGCTGGTCGGTTTGCTCGGTCTGTTTTTCACGCCGCGTCAGGAAGACCCGCAAATCTCGGTCCCGATGATCGATGTGTTCGTCCAGTATCCGGGCGCATCGGCAGAGCAGGTCGCCAGCCTGGTCACGGAACCTCTGGAGCGGTTGCTGCAGGAAATTCCCGGTGTACGTCATACCTACACGGCCACCGAACGCGGTCGCGCGATGGTCACCGTTCGCTTTCTGGTGGGCGAGGACATGGGGCAGTCCATCGTCAAGGTGCATGACAAGATCATGTCCAATATGGACAAGATACCGCCCAACGTGCAGCAGCCACTGATCAAGCCGGTTGCTGTCGATGATGTTCCAATCGTGACGCTGACTTTATGGTCCAAGGATATCGACGATGGCGCCTTGCGCCTGCTGGCGCTGGATTTACTGCAACGACTCGGTGAGGTGGAAGGCGCCGGCAAGGGCTTTATCGTTGGCGGCCGCGAGGACCAGGTCAAGGTCGAGGTCATGCCGGAGCGCCTGTCAGGCTATGGCATCAGCATGCAACAGGTCGCACAGACCATACAGACAGCCAATTCCGAACAGACGGCGGGCGGCGTTGAGTCGGGTGGCCAGGCCTTCACGGTACGAACCGGTTCGTTCCTGACCAGCGCCAAGGAAATCGGGCGGCTGGTTATCGGTATCCGCCAGGGGGCACCGGTTTATGTACGGGATGTTGCCAGAGTTACCGAGGAGCCAGCAGATCCCTCCCAGATGGTTACCTATTTCACCGGGCCGGCCTATGAAGGGGATACCGGTCCGTCACGGGGCAGTCCGGCGGTTACCGTTGCCATTGCAAAAAAAGAAGGCACCAACGGTGTCACGGTTGCGCACAAAATCCTGGACAAGGTGGAGTCGCTCAAGCATGACCTGATACCGGCCAATGTCAATGTCGCGGTGACCCGTAACTACGGCAAGACCGCAGATGACAAGGTGAACGAGTTGCTGGAGGCCATGCTGGAAGCGGCCGCCATCGTTGCAATTCTATGTCTGGTCGGTTTGGGTGTGCGCGCCGCGATTGTGGTTATCGCCGTCATCCCCGTGGTTATCCTGCTCACTATCTGGTGGGCTATGATGGTTGATTATACCGTTGACCGCGTCAGTCTGTTCGCGCTGATCTTTGCCATCGGTATCCTTGTGGACGACGCAACCGTCGTCGTCGAGAATATTTTCCGACACTGGCTCCTCAAGGGAAAAACCAGTGTTCATGTCGCAATCGATGCCGTACGCGAGGTGGGTAACCCCACCATTCTGGCAACATTTACCATTATCGCGGCCCTGCTGCCGATGGGCTGGGTCAGCGGCCTGATGGGGCCCTACATGCGGCCAATACCCGTGTTGGGTTCTTCCGCCATGTTCTTTTCACTGGTGGCAGCGTTCATCTTCACGCCCTGGATGGCGGTAAAGCTTGCGCCAAGACATGCTGCACTCAGGCGTGCGGAAGAAAAAGAAAGGCGGGCCCACGAGCGCATCAGCAAGTTTTACCGGCCGATTATCATGCCGCTTATCAATAACCGGAAACTTGGCCTGCTGTTCCTGTTTCTCGTCATCGGCACCACAGCCGGTCTCTGCGTAACGTTCTATACCCAGCAAGTTGCCGTGAAAATGCTGCCATTCGACAACAAGCCGGAATTTTCCGTTATCGTCAACATGCCGGAAGGCACGGCCATGCCGGATACCGCCAACGTCGTCATGGCTCTGGCCGAGGCAGTCAAGGAAATACCGGAAGTTACCGCGGTGGTTACCTACGCTGGAACGGCGCAGCCGTTCAATTTCAATGGCATGGTCAGGCATTACTATCTCCGGCAGCGTCCATGGGAAGGTGACCTGCTGGTCATGCTGAAAGACAAGAATGAGCGTGAGCGCGGCAGTCATGAAATAGCAGTAGCTGCACGCTCGATACTCAAGCCCATTGCCGACCGTTTGGGCGCACGTATCGCCGTTGTCGAAATGCCGCCGGGTCCGCCAGTGCTGCAAACCGTCGTTGCCGAAGTCTACGGGCCGGATGCCGAGACACGCCGCCAGGTGGCGGCCGATATGACGGCCATGTTCGAAGCTGTTGAAGACGTTGTCGATGTTGACAACTACATGGCCGAGCCCTACGAGTTCTGGCGCTTCGAGGTCGATACCGAAAAGGCCGTCCGGCGCGGCATATCGGTCGATACCATCAACGGCACGCTGGCTATGGCCATGGGCAGCTACCAGCTGGGCGACATCAAGCGCGGCACGGTGCTGGAGCCCACCTATATCGTCATGCAGATTCCATTGGCGATTCGCTCGCAGGTAACGCGGCTGGGCGATCTGCCGGTACCGACGTCTGATGGCCGGACCGTGCCGCTGTCGGAGTTGGGTACAGTTCAGTAAAGACTACGAGGACCCGGTCATCTACACCATCGATCTGCGCGGCGTCGAGTATGTCGTCGGCGAAATGCAGGGCAGGCTGGGTGCGCCGATTTACGGCATGCTGGCTATTGATGACTACGTCAAGGAATACACCACACCGGATGGGGTGAAGATGCCCACCATGCCGATCACCCTGCTTGAGCTGATCAAGGATGATTCGAAATCACACTTCGAGTGGACTGGCGAGTGGACGGTGACCTACGAGACCTTTCGCGACATGGGCGGTGCCTTCATGGCGGCACTGATCCTGATCTATGGTCTGATCGTCTGGGAGTTCAAGAATTTTGCCCTGGCCGGCATCATCATGTCACCCATTCCGGTAACGCTCATGGGCATTATTCCCGGTCACTGGTTGCTTGGTGCCGAATTCACCGCCACCTCCATGATCGGCATGATCGCGCTGGGCGGTATCATAGTGCGCCAGTCAATTCTGATCGTGGAGTTCGTCAAAATCGAGGTCGCACAGGGAAAAGAGGTTACAGAGGCTGCCGTGAGAGGTGCCGAAATGCGCATGCGGCCAATATTCATTACCTCGCTGACCTTGATGGCGGGCGCATTCGCCATTCTGCAGGATCCGATCTTCAACGGTATGGCAATCAGCCTGCTGTTTGGCGCAGGTGTGGCAACCGTCATGGCCTTGATTATTGTGCCGCTCGGATGTATCAGTGCGAAGCGGCAATTCTATGTTGAGACGGCTGATGATGGCACGGTATCCATCAGCCGTGCCTTCCAGCTCATCGAGCACCCGGACGAGCAGGCCGGAGTCAAGGAAAAGGCGACGGGTACGTCGCTCCTGATGCGCCTCTGGGGTGGCGTCATTTCGGCGTTCTCCTGGATCTTTATCATCATCAAGGCCGTCTTCACCCTCATCGGTATGGGCTTCAAGGGAATTTTCGGAAAGTTTGGCAGGGGTGGAAAGGGAACACCGCCGCCTCCGAGAGGGGGAACGCCACCGCCTCCCAGAGGCGGCACACCACCACCGCCCAGGGGTGGCACACCACCACCTCCGCGTAAACCGCCCCCCGGTGGTACGCCGCCACCGCCACGCGAGTCCCCGGCGCCAGCAGCTGCTACACCACCGTCGTTTGCAGAGCCGGTCACCGCGGTTAGTGCTGTGTCGCCCGCCGCAGCAGCCATAGCTGTCCCATTGGTGGAGACTCCGGCAACCGCCGAGAGTGCCGATACGCCTATCGAGGCTGCCAGTTCGCCAGCTGCCGAGGCCGCAGTTATTGAAATGCCGCCACCGGCACCGGAAGCCCCGCCGATTACTGCGACTGAAATGCCGCCACCGGCACCGCAGGCGTCAGCCGAGATCACTCAGGCTTTGCCGGACACGGCTGAGCCGTTGAAGACAGTTCACGAACTATCCGATATGGATGATGAGGCCGAACAGGATATCGACCTGGAAACACACGATACGGTAGGAGTCAAGCGACGCGGTATACGCTTGAAACAGGATTTGAACTAAGCTCTTGTTTCCAGTTCGAACAACGGGAATAACCATGCAGTACATCCAAAACAACAAGGTGACTATATGAACGCTAATCGTCGTCTCAGAGGACCGCATCTGCTGCTGCTGGGTGTTGCATTCTTCTCGCAAGCAGCCAGTGCCGAGGATCCCGAGGCCGAGTTCAAGTACAGTGATGAATGGTCGCTGGTATCTGCACCACCGCCTGCCGGACCGTACCAGCCAGTGAATATCGACCCGCGTGTTCCCGGGCCAGGTACACTTCCCCAGGTGCCGATGGCTATGCCCCGGCTGCAAGCTGAACAGGAGTCACCGTCTATAGGCACTCCGTACACCGGAATGGGCAGCCCGGTGCTGGAGCAGGATACCCTTGAAAACATGACAGCCTCAACACCGGATGAACCACTGACGGTGGAACCCGTGCCGGGATATTACAAACCGCTCATGTCCGGGACATCGGGTGAAGCTGTCGCTGAATCTGTATCCGGTGAAGCTGCGCCTGTACTGCAGGAGCCACCCGCTGAGTCAAAGATGACCATGGAAGTAATCGATCAGGTCGAGCCCGCGACTGACGCGGTCAGCAGTGTAGAACCCGTTGTCGAGCAGGCGGCCACAGCTGCCGCGCAAGAACAAGCCAGTGAGTCTTCGGCTATTATGGAACAGGAGCTGGCTCCGGCCATCCCGGCAACGGCGGATATCGGTTTACAAGTACCGGTTGCCGATACCTCCACGGTGCTGGCGCCTGAACAAACAGCTGATGAACCGCCACTGACGGCAGATACAGCACCACCTGTCGTGATGGAACCTGCCGTACCTGCGCCTGGCGGAATGACCGCACAAGAAAGCGGAACGGAAGTTCCGGCTGTCCCGTCCGGGCTTACTGCAACGCAGAGTCCGCAGCTGCTGGAAGAAATGCCACTACCGCAAACTGCGGGCAGCGTACCTGACATGCCTGTTGCCGAACAATCTGCGACAGCGCTGCAGGAGCAACCGGTTTATGAGCCGTCCATGCCCGGGTATTATGATCGGATGATGCCACCGGCGGCGGGTCGAGTCGCGCCGGAACAGCCCGTGGCGCGTCCCGGCCCTGCAGATCAATTCACGGCACGACCTGCCGAACGCGCGCCTGCGACCGGCTATTATGGTCGTTCCATGCCTTCGGCTCGGGGTTATAATTATCCCGCACCGGGCAATCCCTATCAGTCAGCTAATCCCTACCCGCCGGGTAACCCCTACCAGTCAAATGCTCCCTACCCGTCGGGTTATCCCTATGAGTCAGGTGTGCCTGGATATCGGAATATGCCGCAATATGGCTATCCCGGGGGGCAAGAGTGGTCGGAGGATAATGTTCCACCTCCACCCGTTTATGACTCGATGCGGTATCCGGGAAATCCGGAACAGGGTTACCGGTAACATGGGCGCAGTGTGCCTGTTTACAGTGATGACATGAATCAGGGCACAGTCCCATTTATCGATTATCATATTTCAGGGTTACTTATTTTTTTCATAGTATTAATGGTGGGCGCCTGTGCAGCAGATGAACCCGAACATGTATTGTCGCAAGAAGACCAGTCTGAGCAGCCGGACAATGCCATACAGGTCAGGGAATGGTATCCGACACCCAAAATACAACAGGGACCTTATTACGTCTTTCCAGCGGATCCAGGACGGGGTATGCAGCAACAGCAGATAACAGCGGTACCGTCCGCTCAGCATGGACAGGGCTACGCCAGTGGCTACCAGTCCTGGCAACCGTATCCTGTGCAGCAGGGCACACCACAGTATCCTGCCACAGGTGGCTGGGCTGGCTACGGGGGGCAGGCGCCGCAACAGCAACCTGTTGTTCAGCCACAACGCTATCAGTCCGTGCCGCAATACCAGCAATCCAGTCAGCCTGGGCAGCCATACCAGTCTGCACCCCAGTACCAGCCCTACCCGGTGCAGCCGCAGTACCAGCAATACCAGCCACAGTACCCGCCGGCACAGCGGCCGTGGGGTGTACCGGGAAATACCCAGAGTGGAGGTGATGCGGCCCGGCAGAGTATGGATACCTGGCAGATGCCCAACCAGAATCCGGGCTGGAATCCGCCTGTGTACAATGGCTATTCCGGGCCGAATCCCGGGCAATACGGTACGACCCAGAATAATGCCGCCCCCGGATTTTTTTGGTAGCACCCGCAACTGACCTTGCGGTATTTTCTCAACATTGGAGATTGTACCAAATGAAAATGATTTCGAAGGGTTTACGAGTTGTTGCAGCTGCCGCTCTCGTTTCATTGCCGTATTCAGCTGCCCATGCCTGGGGTGGCTGGGGCCCCTGGGGCGGTGACAATTACGGTTCCGACTGGGGTCCGTTTGATGGCGATGGCTGGGGTGATATGGACTTCAATATGAGTGGCGGGGGCCGTGGTTCAGGTTATGGTCGCGGTTATGGCCGTCACTATGGCTATGGTGGCTATGGTCCTTACGGTTACGGCGGCTACCCTGGCTACGGTGGCTGGGGTGGTCCTGGCTATGGCGGTTATCCCGGCGGCGGTTATCCCGGCGGCTGGGGTGGTTCGGGGTGGTGACAATCACCTGATTGTCGCAGCACGGTTCTTAGATCAGCAAACCTTTCTCCCTTGGGTTGCTGATTTCATTTGAACAGGGAGAATTGTTTGCAAGATGACTTGTAAGCACAATAATTAGGAGACAGTGAAATGAAGAAAGTAACGAAAACTCTGTGTGCCGCAGCCGTTGCCGGTTTGATGGCTGCACCTTTCTCGACCGCCCATGCCTGGGGCGGCTGGGGCCCATGGGGCGGTGACAACTACGGTTCTGACTGGGGTCCGTTTGACGGCGACGGCTGGGGTGATATGGACTTCAGCATGAGCGGTGGTGGCCGTGGTTCAGGTTATGGTCGCGGTTATGGCCGTCACTATGGCTATGGTGGCTATGGTCCTTACGGTTACGGCGGCTACCCTGGCTACGGTGGCTGGGGTGGTCCTGGCTATGGTGGCTATGGCGGTTATCCTGGCTATGGCGGCGGCTATGCCCCGTACGGCTATGGAGCTCCGGCAGCCCCGGCAGCGCCCGCTGGCGAAGCCAAGTAAGTAAGTACCACCTGTAAACGAGCCAAACACAGGGATGTGTTTTGGCTCGTTTCATTTACAATGACAGACAGTAACCAACCAAAATCGGGGACCTGTCGAAATGCGATTTATTTTGCTGTCATTGTTTATTGTACTGGTTATGTCGGTTCAGTCTGCATCGGCCACACAGCCAGTCATTGAATTTTCTGCCGAAACCATTGAATCCCACCCTCAGCAGGGTGACCGGGCGGGAAAATTATACATAGGTAACAACAAGGTCCGCACTGAGTATGACATGAACGGACAGCCTGTTATTCAGATAATCGATCTGGATATGCAGGAGGCAGTGATCATCAACCCGACCGATAAGACCTACATCCGCAGGCGTGCCGGGCAACAGGAAATGATGCCACCGCAGGCCAAAGGAGCATCCGACAAGAGCCCCTGCGCAGGCATGGCGAACCTGACGTGCAAGGCGGGTGACATCGAGGTCGTGAACGGCCGCAAGGCCAGAAAATGGGAAATTATCAGTACGTCCAGCGAGCAGGGCGGCAGCATGCAATTCTGGCTCGACGAAGAACGCCAGATACCGGTGCGCCAGATCATGCCGGACGGTTCTTCGATGGAGGCAACCATGCTGGGAATCGAAAAGATAAGCGGCCGCAGTACCGAGAAGTGGGAGATGTCAGCGAGTTATCCCAACGGCCAGAGTATGGTGACATACCAGTGGTATGATCCGGCGCTGCAGATGATCATCAGGGAGCAACAGCCCGGTGGGATCACGCGCAATCTGATAAACATCAGGCAGCAGGCACAGCCTGCTGAATTATTCACTGTCCCTTCAGGCTACAAGGAGGTCAGCATACCGCAAGGCGATGGACGCCAGCCTTGAGCCAACGACGGATGCAGACCTTGCAGACAATCCACTTTTCAGGAGGGCCGGAGACGGGCAATGATTACTGTAATCGCTAACCTGAAGGGTGGTTCGGGAAAGAGCACCGTCGCATTCAATCTGGCCGTCTGGCTGGAGAGGAGCGGCAGGCGTGTGGTCGGTTATGATCTCGACCCGCAATGTACCTTCAGCGATCTGGGTGGGCTGCGGCGCGAGATCGGTATTAGGCCTGATCTGACGATCCATTCGGTGCGCGCCGTACTCAGTGAACAGCTCATGTCTCACAGGGATTGTGAAGTCCTGGTGGATGTCGGTGCCGCGAATATGGCAGCGATGAAGGAGGCCATGTCCTCGGCTGACAGGATTCTGATCCCGGTGCCGCCCAGTCAGGCTGATGTGTGGGCGACACAGCGGTTCTTGCATATTCTTGGCCCGGACCTGGCCGCGGTAAAGATGAACGGGAGACAACGGACCATGGCATTCGTCAACCGTGCCGATACCAACAAGTCCATACGCGAGACGCATGAAACCGAAGCGGCGCTGCGAATGCTGTCCGGTATCGACGAAGTAATGCCACAGCGGCTGAAAATGCGCACCAGTTTCAGACGTTCGTTGAGTGAAGGTCTGGCTGTATTCGAGATGTGGCCACAGAGCAAGGCTGCCAATGAATTTCGTGTGCTGGCATCGGCGCTGTATCCCGATGTGGCCGGCAGACTGAACTAACCGGAAGTAGGAGTAAAATAATGAATCTCTTCGCACGAATCCTGAGCCATGGTTTTGCGCTGGTCGTGGTCGCGCTGCTGGCAGTCGGGCTGATCTATCGAGGTGAACTGTTTCCGGAGCTGAACTTGCCGGATTATCTTGCGCACGGGAAGAAACCGGATACTGTCACGGCAATCCGGGATGAAGCTGCCGTTCAGGCACCGGATTCAGCAACGTCACAATCAACGGATGCTGGAACCACTGCTGATGTATCTGCCGTACCGGAACCGGAACAGGAACTGGTGCCATCTGCGTCAATTGACAGAAGCATGTCTGAGCCGGTTGCCGGCGGGATCACGGACGATAGGCAACCTGAAGCTCCGGCTTCGGATGAGCCGGCAGTGACGGGCACGGCGGAAGCAGTGCAAGAGGTGCAGCCACCGCTTGCCAGCCCAGCGCAGCCTCCGGCCTACCCGTTGACCGGTGAGGCGGATAAAATAGCCCGGCAACCCGATGCCGGGGCTGACGCCAGCAGTGACACCGCACCGTCGGAAATGCCGGCAACAGAAGCGATCAGCTTGCCCGCTGATGCCGGTGAAAGTACGATATCATCCGACACACAGGCCGTTACCAGCCATGCGCCCGCAGCTGTTACGCCATACAGGATTCTCGCCGCGGCACGCGAAGCCTACTGGCTGAGGGACTATGCCTCTGCCGAGCAGAAATACCAGGAACTCATCGCCCTTGATCCCGAAAACCCGGATGGTTATGGTGAACTGGGGAATATGTATTTTTCCCAGGGAGACTGGGACAAGGCATCCGCTTCCTACTACGATGCAGGCACACGCCTGGCGGCGCAGGGCATGTTTACCAGGGCGCGGCAGATGGTCGAGGTGATTCGCGGCCTGAACGGGGGGCAGGCCGGAGATCTGGAAACGCACATCAACGCAGCTGAATCCGCTGCTCCCTGACATTGACCAAAGACAAATACCGGGAGAAAAAATGATCAGACTAATCTGGAATCTTCTTGCACTGGTCGGGCTTGCGCTGATTGCCGGGGTGATATGGCTTGCACTGAACGATAATTTTGGCATCCAGGGCCTGAAGAATATCGGTAACTTTTCCGAATTCGATGGCAAGGCGCCCGAAGTTTACCTGACCATGACAAAAAACCTGCTGGAGAGCGGTAACGCAGCAGAGGCAACCGTCTGGAAGATCCCTGTCGCTGATGGTCTGGGCGTGGAAGATGTCGAGCAGGCGATGCGTTTGGTCGCCAACGAGCACAACATCAAGAATGTCGGTGAATTACCCCTCTCGGAGCAGGTCGCGGCCATGACCGGTGCGCCGCAGCGGTTCTGGAAGATCTATATGTTCTGCAACCCGCTGACTGCCGCCAAAATGATTGAATATTCCGATGCTTTTTCTGCCTACCTGCCATGCCGCATCTCGCTGGTCGAGGATAAAACCGGCAAGTTGTGGATCTACACACTTAACATGGACATGATGATTCATGGTGGCAAGAAACTTCCGCCAGAGCTCTTTGATGAAGCGAACGAGGTCAAGGACGTCATACTCGATATCATGAACCGTGGTGCGAGCGGCGAATTCTGAACAGGATTTCTGACCATATGTCTATACCATGATAGCCACCAGCGTCGCATATACTGGGATGCCGAATCGAAGCAGCAGACCTGCTGAGGTTGTACATGACTGACCTGGAAATTAACCAACCAACAGACAGTGGCAATCCCGAAATCTATACCAGCGACCTGGCCATCTGCATGGACAAGTTCTCGCGGACCTTCGAGACAAGTGCACGCCGCTGGGAGTTGATTGTCTACCCGTCCCTTTTGGCATTCATTGTGCTTGCGGCCTATGGCTTCTACCTGATCTATACCCTGACCAGTGACGTCAACCGCCTTGCGCGCAGCATGGAGACAGTGGTGGTAGCAATTAACGATATGTCCGCTGACCTGAATGCGGTATCAGGAAATGTTGCCAGTATTTCAGGTAACCTGTCCACGATTGCAACCGATGTCGGAACCGGCTCTCATGACATGGGACATTTACTGGTGAAACTGGACAACATAAACAGGTCGGTTGGCGTAATGACGGTTCCCATGTACCACATAAGAAACGATATGGGTCACATCAACCATACCATGCATGATGCCACCGGGCCGATGCAGATGGTTAATGGCATGTTCCCGTTCTAGCGGGACCAGCTCTGCGAGGATTATATCGATCAGGTACCAGCAGCAGCCCTGCGACGGCCAGGGTGCGCGCAACCTGCTAAAGGAAGGCAACGATGTCCAGTGCGGGGAAAACCATCAGACAGCGTCTCAGGAGTCTGGAGGAGCATCTGATCAAGGAAAATCCGGTGCTCGTGGCATCGGTACAGAGTTATCGCCAGCTGGACCGGGTCGGTCACAGGCTCGGGCTGCTGGGCGATGAGCAGTCCTTCGCGACACAGATCTCGTGGTGGCCGATGATCTCGGTGCTGGGAACGTTTTCGGCGGGCAAGTCTACCTTCATCAACTACTATCTCGGCGAGTCCCTGCAGAATACCGGCAATCAGGCGGTTGATGATAAATTCACCGTTATCTGCTATGGCAGCGAGCGACATGCACAGGCCATACCGGGAACGGCGCTGGATGCCGATCCGAGGTTTCCGTTTTACCAGATCAGCAAGGAACTCGAGCATGTAGCGCGCGGCGAAGGACGCCGCGTAGACGCCTACCTGCAACTGAAAACCAGTGCCAGCGAGAAACTCCGCGGCCGCATCATCATCGATTCACCCGGGTTCGACGCGGACTCGCAACGCAACGCAACATTGCGCCTGACCGACCACATTATCGATCTGTCCGATCTCGTGCTGGTGTTTTTCGATGCCCGGCATCCGGAGCCAGGTGCGATGCGCGATACCCTGACGCATCTGGTTGGCCAGACCATTCACCGCCCCGATGCCAACAAGTTCCTTTTTATTCTCAACCAGATGGATACCACGGCCCGGGATGACAACCCCGAGGAGGTGGTCGGTGCCTGGCAGCGCGCGCTGGCACAGGAAGGGCTTTCCGCTGGCAGGTTCTACTGCATCTACAATCCGGATGCGGCGGTAACAATTGAAAGCGAGGCGCTGCGCAGTCGCTACGAATCAAAGCGTGATCACGATCTTGCAGAAATCTATCGACGGATCGAGGGTGTCAATGTCGAGCGTGCCTACCGGATCACCGGTGCGCTGGAGAAACTGGCCCATCAAATCGAGGAAAAGGTGATTCCACAGTTGAGGGAGTACAAGTCACATTGGCGGAAGCTGACGCTCTGGGGGGATGGCGCACTGGGTATACTGATCCTGGTCGCGGTCATAATACTCTCGGGTGTGCTCGGATTTCGTGACGGCTGGCGCTGGGCCTGGCCACAATGGTGGCAGGGTAGCAACGCGAACACAGTCGGGATGCTGGTTTTCGTTGCGGTCTTTGTCGGCGTGTTTGCCTGGCTACATTTCAAACTGCGCAGGCTTGCAGCCAGCCGTGTGGTAAAACAGATCAGCAAGCAATTTGGGCCGGGTCTTTATCGTAGCCGCCTGACGCGGGCGTTCCTGTTCAATACGCGACCCTGGCTGAGTATTTTCATGAAGCATCCACTCGGCTGGGGGCAGGGCAGTCGCAAACGTCTGCACCGGGTCATCGCCGACGCCAACCAGTATGTACAGACACTCAACGACCGTTTCACTGACCCATCCGGCAAGGTGGCGGCCGCCCCGTCCGGTGCGGTAGCTTCACTGTCGGTTGTCGATCCCGGGAACGGAGAACCGGGAGCGGCGACTGCCGAGCCGCGCGGTTCCGTACAAGGCTGAGCCCGCGCGCCGGCACCCGTAAAGGTTCGGTTTATTCTGCAGGCTGCCGAGGGCAGCCTTTTTCTTGCCTGTGCATCCGGTCGTCGTGATTTTATATTGAAAACAAATTGATAAATCATAAACTTATGGATAGTCTTTGATAAGGTTTGATGCCGCCGGGCTGAGCTGTTTGCGGGTTCGCAGCCCGATAATTCCTGGCGCGGTAGCCGACCATTGTGTTTGCGAGGCAGCTGGCAGTACCACGCTAATGACAGAACAGTTGCAGAATGAATCGGCCGGTCGCACTGAAGATCATAAGTTTCAGCGGCGACTGGATGTGCTGCTGGCCGATCGTCCCGAGCCGGAACGGCAAGTGATTGCCAGGGCCGCGCAGCTGGCTGCGGATGCCCACCGCGGGCAGCAACGGGTTTCCGGTGAGCCATACTATATACACTCGCTGGCCGTTGCCGAAATTCTCGATGGTCTGAACCTTGATTACGAGACGCTGGCAGCCGCGATTCTGCACGATGTCGTTGAAGATACTGATATCAGCCTGGATGATATCGGCAGGGATTTCGGCACGGTAATCGCCCATCTGGTCGACGGTGTCACCAAGATGGAACGTATCGGTGACTTCCAGCAGTCCCTGTCGGCGGACAGCAAGCAACAGCATCAGGCCGAGAGTCTGCGCAAGCTGCTGCTTGCCATGGCCGAGGACGTGCGTGTGGTGTTGATCAAGCTTGCTGACCGATTGCATAACATGCGTACCCTGCAGCACCTGGACCCTGCACGCCAGCAGCGGATTGCCCTTGAAACCCGCGAAATCTATGCGCCGCTGGCGAATCGTCTGGGTATCTGGCAAGTCAAGTGGGAACTCGAGGATCTGGCGTTGCGCTACCTCGAACCGGAGGCCTACCAGTCACTGGCAAGGCAACTGGCCGAGAAGCGTGCGGACCGGGAAGGCTATATCCAGCAGCGTCATCGACACCCTGAATACTGAAATGGCAAAAGCCGGAATCAAGGCAACGATTTCCGGCCGTCCCAAGCATATCAACAGCATCTGGCGCAAGATGCAGCGCAAGCAGATCGATTTCGACCAGGTGTTCGACATGCGGGCGGTGCGTATCCTGGTTGATGAGGAAAAAGACTGCTATGCAGCCCTCGGTATCGTGCACGGCCTGTGGCGTCATATCCCCAGAGAGTTCGACGACTACATCGCCAATCCCAAGGAGAACCTCTACCGGTCCTTGCACACTGCAGTCGTAGGGCCGGAAGGGCGTACCCTGGAAGTGCAGATCAGGACCTTTGACATGCACCGGCATTCGGAGCTGGGTGTCGCGGCCCACTGGCGTTACAAGGAAGGTGGCGGACTGGACGCCGGCTACGAGGAAAGATCGCCTGGCTGCGCCAGCTGCTGGAGTGGAAGGATGAGGAACAGTACCGCACATGATTTCGTTGACCGCTTCAAGTCCGAGGCTTTCCAGGAGCGGGTTTATGTATCTAACCCCGCAGGGCAGAATCATCGATCTCCCGCAGGGTGCGACACCGCTCGATTTCGCCTATGCGGTGCATACCGAAGTCGGACATCGTTGTCGTGGGGCGAAGATCAACGGCCGAATCGTGCCCCTGACCTACCAGCTGAAGAACGGCGAACAGGTTGAAGTGCTCACGACGCGACAGGGAAACCCAGCCGGGACTGGCTGAATGCCCACCAGGGCTACCTGGTAACCTCGCGGGCGAAGTCGCGTGTGCGTGGCTGGTTCAAGCACCAGGACTATGAACACAATATCAGCGGCGGCCGTGGTATCCTTGACCGCGAACTGCATCGACTCGGCGTTACCCAGCCTGCCCGTGGACAGGATTGCCGAACGGCTTGGTTTCCGCCAGACCGATGACATGTTTGCCGCGCTGGGCAGCGGGGACGTTTCCACCGCCCAGCTGGCCAATGCCGTCAGCGATCTGGTGCCGCAGGGCGAAGTGCTGCGACCGCGCAACCAGCGGGTCGCCCGACGGACGGATGACAGTATCGACGAAGGGATCAGCATCCAGGGCGTCGGTAACCTGCTCACCACGATGGCGCGCTGTTGCCGGCCGGTGCCGAGTGACCCGATTGTCGGCTACATCACGCGCGGCCGTGGCGTGACCATCCACCGGCAGGATTGTGGCCACATCCTGCGGCTGCAGGGTGATGATCGTGCACGCCTGATTGAGGTCGACTGGGGGTCGGCATCCGATCGTGCCTACCAGGTCGACATTCTGGTTGAGGCGTACGACCGGTCCGGACTGTTGCGCGACATCACCTCGCTGCTGTCCAATGAGAAAATCAACCTGAGTGGTGCCAATACCGCGACCGATGAAAATGATGGCATCGCACGCATGCAGCTGACCCTGGAAATCAGGGATATCAGCCAGCTCAGCCGGGTATTGACGAAGATCAGCCAGCTGTCCAATGTAATTACGGCACGGCGCAAGGTTTAGCGTCGAAGCCGTTCAGGGAGAGTGGACAACAACGCCCGCTGATGCGGGCGTTGTTGTTTGGTGCCCCGGAGACGACTTGAACGTCCGACCTGGCGCTTAGGAGGCGCCTGCTCTATCCGCTGAGCTACCGGGGCATGTATGAAGAACTGAAATGGTGGAGCCGAGGAGGATCGAACTCCCGACCTATGCATTGCGAACGCATCGCTCTCCCAGCTGAGCTACGGCCCCTTTTGATCCCGACTGAACCCGGTCATGTATACGCTACGTAGTGATTACCGGCCACTGATTCTAGCACTGCTACCGGGTTGCCTGCCAACGGTCTGCCGGTCTTCCAGCGGTTCCCTGCACCTGACGGCGACCTGCCGATTCGAACGGATCCTGCAGAGGCGGGCAACTTGCTACGCAGGATGTTGCTGGCTGCAAAACAGCGCATCTTCCATATCGATGACTTTATCTGCAATTTGCCGTGAATTGACTATGTAGGCTTCGTCCTCGATTCGGGAGCGCAGGGCCTGGACGCGCTGTGAGTCGACATCGGGTATGAAGGACTGCTGTTCTGGCATCATCGAATTTAGTAATCCAAAATATTGTTGTTCGGCGTTTCAGATCCGTGTCAGGATCAGATGCCTGACTCATTAGGGCTATCGTCCGTGGACAGGTCTAATTTAGGCGGTTTTTGCGGCACCGCGCACAAAGCGGAAGATTGCTATCCCTGAGTACCGCACGGCTTGCCAAGAGACCGCACCGGCGCATTGGCCGCGTGCGTGCTTGTTCTCAAAATACGAAGAAAAACATGGAGAAACCTGCCTGCTTGCGGGTGTCCCCGGGATTTCATGCGTTTTGGATGCATGCAATCCGACATTGCTTTGACATGCATCGCAACGCTGGTTAATATCCACTCGAATGAAGGGGGAGAAAAATAACTTTAATATTTCTCGGGTTTTCATAATAATCCCCCGCCTATAACGATATCTACCGGGATATTGAATGCATACAGAACCCAAGGTCCTTGTAATCGAAGCCGATGAGGCCGTCGGCAACGAGTTGCAGGCTGTCCTCAAATTCATCAATTACACTCCGCTGGGCGTGGCCAGCTGCACGGGCTGGCGCGAGGCCATTGGCGATGATGAGAACATCCTCGCAGTGCTGGTCGGATCCTGCGGATCGGAGCAGGTACTCTCCAGCCTGCTGGGCGAGATTCATGAGTATGATGAACACTTGCCAATCTACCTGCTATCCAGAAAGGGCAGAGAACCTACGGTCACGATCGATACAGGATCCTGTATCCTCGGCCGGCTCGAGTTGCCCGTAAATTATGCGCAGTTGACCAGTGCGCTGCACCAGGCCGAGATCTACACGGAATCGCAACGAACTTCCAGCTCAAGCCAGCGCCCGGTTGACTTGTTTCGCAGCCTGGTTGGCAGCAGCCGTGCAATCCAGCACGTGCGCAAGCTGGTCGAACAGGTTGCCGACAGTGATGCCAATGTACTGATTTTGGGTGAGTCCGGTACCGGCAAGGAGGTGGTTGCCAGAAATCTGCACTACTACTCCACACGCCGTGACAAGCCCTTCGTGCCGGTAAACTGCGGGGCGATCCCGGGTGACCTGCTGGAATCAGAGCTGTTTGGCCATCAGAAAGGTGCATTCACCGGTGCTATCAATGACCGCCAGGGACGGTTCGAGATGGCGGAGGGCGGGACACTGTTCCTGGACGAGATCGGAGACATGACCCTGCAGATGCAGGTCAAGATCCTGCGCGTGTTGCAGGAAAGAACCTTTGAACGCGTCGGCTCCAACCATTCACTGACGTCGGACGTGCGTATCATCGCCGCGACACACAAGAATCTTGAAGAAGCGATTGGCAAAGGCGAGTTTCGCGAAGACCTGTTCTATCGCCTGAATGTCTTTCCGATCGAGATGCCATCGTTATCAGAGCGGGTGGAAGACATTCCGCTGCTGGTCAATGAGCTGGTACGCCGAATTGAATACGAGAATCGCGGTTCTGTCAGACTTTCACCGGGTGCAATTTACACGCTTTGCCAGTACAGCTGGCCTGGCAATGTCAGGGAACTGGCCAATCTCATCGAGCGGCTGGCCATCCTGCATCCCTTCGGCATCGTCGATGCCGGCGATCTGCCGGAGAAGTTCCGTAACAGCGATGGCGAGCCATCCGAGCAGCTCATGGATGCACTGGTTGGTGCGCACTTGACCGCTGATGACCTGGACCCGCGTCTGCCGCGTAATGGCATGAATCTCAAGGAGCACCTCAGCCACCTCGAGGTCAGCTACATCAAACAGGCGCTGGCAGACACTGGCGGTGTCGTGGCGCATGCTGCCAAGCGCCTGGGTATGCGCAGGACAACACTGGTGGAAAAACTGCGTAAATACGGAATGCAGAGACAGGCCTGAGTACGCCTGTATCGCAAGACATTTCTTTGGACCGGATTTCAACCCTTCAGCAACTGCCGCCCGTATAGGCTTGCGTACTTTATTTACGCACGGCCCTGTGCTAGATTCTGCTCAAACTAGCATAAAAAGATAGTTGGAATAACAAAACTTCAGTAGCGCGGGCATCATCTGACACCCTTTGCATACGACCGATCGTGGAGTCGGGGGGGGAAGGATGTTTGTCTGCTTACGACCGGTATATGGCGATGCTTACGCTGTGATCCGGATAATACACCAACACCAAGCAGACGATGGCTGTGAAGAAGAGTGAGGGGGGGCACAGTACCGGTGTGCAGGCTGCAGACAGTCTGTGTCAACGTGCTGCCCGTAATTTACTGGCGAAGGATTACCATTACCTCTTTCGTCTGTCAGACTCCGAAAGCAGGCTGCTTGATACCCATCGGGCAACTCTGGCTGCGGCGACCACAGGGTTTGCCGAAAAATTCTATAACTACCTTTTCGATAATCCCGATATTGCAGATGTGCTTTATGCACACGAGCGGGCTGGCGGCGATGTCGGATTGTTCGTCCGCACTGAGTTGCAGAATCTACTGAATGCAATTACATCAGATCCTCCAAGAGAACGCGTCGACGCGTTGCTGGAAACCGGCAAGTTACATTTTGAATTCCGTATCAGGCCGGCATGGGTCATTGGAGCCTACGACCTGTTCATTGATTATCTGCGTCGCGTGCTGTCCGAACTCATACCGCCTGATGCCGAACGCAAGGACCTGGAATCCCTGCTGGTCCGCATGTTGCTCCACGACCTGGGGTTGACGCTCGAGGGGTACTGGATGTATTCAGACGACGAACTGCGCGGGGAGCTGGCGCATGAAACTCGCCGGCTCGGCCAGGTTGAAGATCTGCTGGCCGGAATTCCCTACTACCTCTGGAGTGTGGATGTACGGTCAAACACTGTCAGCTACGCAAATTACCCGCTGCGTGTGCTGTGCGAGCATGCCATGGATGCTCCTTTCCCGTGTTTGTCAGATACACATGCTGATGATGAGCAACTGCTGTTATCTGCCTGGCAGGATGCTGTCAGTGGCAATAGTCGTCAGGTCGAGGTGCGCATGTCACTGGCCGGATCCGAAGAACACTGGTACCGGATAGCACTTTATCCGTCCGCCGCATACCAGGAACGCCCGGCTATCGTGCATTGTGTGCTGGAGGATATCAATCACCAGGTTGCTGAACGCAGGCAACTGCAACAGCTTGCAACTGCCGACGATCTGACCGGACTGCCGAATCGGGCATTATGGGTCGACCACCTGAATATGGCACTGGCCGCCTCGCGCCGCGTGCCCGGATCGCAGGTGGTGGTGATATCGCTGGATATCAATCATTTCAAGATGTACAACGATACGCTTGGCCGCGATGTCGGCGACATTCTGCTGAGGAATATTTCCGAGCGTCTGAAATCTATCGTCCGGGAGTCGGATTCACTGTCGAGGCTGGGCGGCGATCAGTTCGGTATTTTGTTGCAACCTGTGCACAATATCAGCGAGGCCACCGAGCGGGTAATTACCAAAATTCTGGATTCCTTCGATATACCTTTTATCCACAGGGAAAAGCAGTTGTGGGTAAGTCTGACCCTGGGTATTTCGTGCTTCCCGGGCGACGGTGACAGCGAAGAGACGCTGTTGATCAATGCCGAAAGTGCGATGCAACGGGCAAAACGCAATGGCTTGCCCTATCAGTACTTCGATCCGGCGAACGACGTGACTGCTGCACAGCACCTGCGTTACTCCGGACAGATCAAGACGGCGATTGAGAACAACGAATTTATCCTGCACTACCAGCCACAGGTTGACCTGCGGACATCCAGAGTTATCGGCGCCGAGGCACTGTTGCGCTGGGAACACCCGGTTGAAGGCACGGTCATGCCACAGCGGATCATTCCGGTCGCCGAGCAGCTCGGCATGATCACCTCGATCACCGACTGGGTGCTCGTCACAGCGCTCAGGCAGTGCCGGCAATGGAAGTTCGAAGGGCTGGACATTCCCGTATCGGTAAACGTGTCAGCGCGCTCCTTCCAGAATCCGCGTCTGCTCGACAAGATCAAGTGGGCATTGCATGAGGCAGATGTCGAGGGCAGCTGCCTTGAGATCGAGATCACCGAAGCTACACTTATGCAGGATATTGAACGGGCCTCGGAGATGCTGAACCGGGTGAACGATATGGGCATCACAATTGCAATTGATGATTTCGGTACGGGTTACTCGTCATTGTCATACCTCAAAACCCTGCCGATCGATACCCTCAAAATCGACCAGTCCTTCATCACGGGTATTGCATTCGACATGCAGGACATCGCCATCATCCGTACCATCATCGATCTCGGACATAATATGGGTTTCAAGGTGGTGGCTGAGGGTGTCGAGAATATCCGGGCCTGGGAACTGCTGGTCAGCCTGGGCTGTGACGTTGCCCAGGGGTTCCATATCAGTCATCCACTGACGGAAGAACATTTCACCTCACTCGTCATGGGTATGGACCGCTTGCCTCAGTAGTAGCATTGCAATCCCGGCTCCGTCTGACTGAAGCCGTTTATTCCCCGCCTCAACCGAATCCGGACCCCGCTAGTTCAATGACGAAATGCCATTTTACTGCCGTTATATCCCGGAAAGTCAAAAGTGTGACGTAGTTCAAAATAAATCTCCCCACAAGCTGCTAGAAAGAATTCCTCGTCAATACAGTTAGTTAAGTTATTGGCAGAGATGGCTGCCGGCTACTGGCGATGTTGGTACGCAAGTTGCTATCTGTATCGCATGCAGAACTCATCCGCGAATCAGCAACAGGTAACACAGATGCAATTGGCTTTTTCAAACCAGACCGATTTTGGTGATTCCCGTGCAGCTTGTTGACCTCAAGCTTGGCCACTCCAATGAGCTCGATAAACCGGCTGTGCATCCACCGGTGCAGGTCATCGCTTTCACCGGAGGCAAGGGTGGCATCGGCAAATCCAGCATCGCTGTCAACATTGCGCAGGCGCTGAGCAGTGAAGGTCAGCGCACCCTGCTGCTGGATGCCGATCTCGGCATGGCAAACATCGATGCGCTGCTCGGGCTCGAAGTCGATTACACCCTGCATGATGTCTTCAATGGTAACAAGTCACTGGGAGATATCCTGATGAGTGGTCCGGGTGGCCTGCGCCTGATTCCCGCTGCGTCCGGAAAAAAACAGCTTGCCGAGCCCGGAGTGAATGAGTGTGCGGGCCTGATGCGCGCTTTCAGCGACCTGGACGAGCCGATCGATACACTTGTCATAGACACAGCAACAGGCATTACCGAGATAGTCACAAGTTTCTGTCGTGCAGCGACCGATATCGTTGTGGTGATTTGCAACGAGCCAGCCTCGATCAGGGATGCGGCTGCGTTGATCGACACCCTGTACGCACTGCACGGGATTATGAATTTCCATGTGTTGCCAAACATGGTTGCCTCGTCGGGTGAGGCCAGTGAGCTCTTCATGCGCCTGTTCGAGAACTTTAACGACAATCATAATCTGGTGTTGCACTGCTGCGGCTATGTGCCGCGTGACGAATTCCTGCAACAGGCGGTCGCACAACGCCAGACCGTACTTAGCGCGTTTCCCAACAGTCGCTCCGCCATGGCATTGAAGAATCTTGCCAGACAGATCATCAAATGGCCGCGCCAGATGTACGCGGGTGGCCATCTGGAATTTTTTGTTGAACGTCTTATTCAAAACGAAAACAGGGAAATGGAGGTGAGGTCATGAAAGGTAACGCAGCAAAGGCAGGCACGGATTTTACATCCAGCAATGAACTGGTCGTCTTGCACGAAGCGCTGGTAAAGCGGATTGCATATCATTTGATGAGCCGGTTGCCAGCCAGCGTGCAGGCTGACGACCTCATCCAGGCCGGCATGATCGGATTGATCGAAGCATCCAGGAAATTCGATCCCGAGCAGGGCGCAAGTTTCGAAACCTATGCCGGCATCCGCATTCGCGGTGCAATGCTCGATGAGATCAGGCGCACCGACTGGACACCTCGATCGGTACATCGCAAGGCGCGGGAAGTTGCCGAGGCGGTTCGCAAGATCGAGAACGACAAGGGCCGTGATGCACGTGACGTCGAGGTCGCGAAGGAAATGGGTATCGGCCTCGAGGAGTATCACAAGATCCTGCAGGACTCCACCGGCTGCCGCATTTTCAGTTTCGAAGACCCCGGCATGCTGGGCGAAGAGGGTATGCCGCAATCCGGGCGGCATATCGATCAGCCACTCGAAAATCTGCAGAAGAGCGATTTCAAGCAAGGCCTCGCCGACGAGATCAAGGGACTGCCGGAACGTGAGCGGCTGGTGATGGCGCTGTATTATGACGAGGAACTGAACCTGCGTGAAATCGGTGAAATCCTCGGAGTCAGCGAATCGCGTGTCTGCCAGATCCACGGCCAGGCACTGATTCGCCTGCGCGCGCGCATGGGAGAATGGCTGACTGACTGAGGTTTGTGCGCAGAACCATCATGAAGTGGCAGGTCGACACAGGTAAATGGTATACACGTCGTGATGGTGTGGTGCGCGGCCCGTTCCCGAGCGGAGAAATTACCCGCCATATCCTGCTTGGTCGCATTCGTCTCGATGATGAACTCAGCAGGGATAACACGTCCTGGACACCAGCCAGGGCTCTGACAGGGTTGCTGCCGCATGAAATGCTGAATCTTTCCAGCTGGGACGACTACCAGCGCTACATCGAGGCGCGCATGCAGGTGGACGAGCGTCGTACTGACAGGCGGTGCGATACATGTTTCTGCTGCAATACAGTGTCCGATCAGCGGCGCGTCGACAAGGACCGCAGGCGTGCAGACAACTTGCACATGATCGACAGTTATATGTTCGGTTTTCAGGGGCTGGGTGCGCGAGGTAACGCAAAACCCTGGCGGATGCGTACACTGCTGCTGACAATGCTGCTGGCGATGCTCATGTTTGCATGGCTGGTACCGGTTTCGCGCTGATAACCCGCTACGGGCCGGATATGTGGTGCCGAGGGCGGGAATCGAACCCGCATGGAGTTGCCTCCGCTGGATTTTGAGTCCAGTGCGTCTACCAGTTTCACCACCTCGGCATTAAGTGCAGGCAAGCCACCGGCAAGGCCCGCTAGTATCGGGGAAACCGGGCATACGGGCAAGCAGCGGCAGCAAAATCATGTGCTAATATCCCGCGCCATGCGACGCAAGGACTTCAGCTATGAGCTCCCCCCGGAACTGATTGCCCTGCGACCTTGCGCGGTCCGCAGCGACAGCCGCCTGCTGTGCATCGATCCACAGCATGACACGCTGGAGGATCGCCGTTTCGTCGATTTTCCGATGCTGCTGCGTCCGGAGGATATCGTGGTATTCAATAACACCCGCGTCATTCCGGCGCGGCTGCCGGGCACCAAGGATACCGGTGGTAATATCGAGGTACTGGTAGAACGCATCGTCGCTCCACATCGGGTTCTGGCGCACGTACGCGCAAGCAAGTCACCGCGCACAGGCAGCCGCCTGTATCTCGCGGGTAGCTTCGAGGTCGAGGTGACGGGGCGTGCCGGCGAACTGTTCGAATTAGCCTTTCCGGACCACACGAATGTCCTGGAGCTGCTCGAGACGCACGGGCATATTCCACTGCCCCCGTACATCCGGCGTCCCGACGAGGCAGCGGACCACGAGCGTTACCAGACAGTGTATGCGGACAAACCGGGCGCGGTGGCGGCACCGACGGCCGGCCTGCATTTCGATACAGCCATCCTGCAACGTCTGGCGGACCGGGGCATCGAGACGGCGTTTGTGACCCTGCATGTCGGTGCCGGGACCTTCCAGCCAGTGCGTGTGGATAACCTCGACGAGCACGTGATGCACCGCGAATACTTCCAGATCGACAGTGCAAGCTGTGACCGGATAACGGCAGCGCGGCAGCGCGGCGGACGCGTGGTTGCTATCGGCACCACAGTGGTACGCACCCTGGAATCGGCGTTCAGAAACGGCCGGCTGCAACCTGGCCAGGGTGAAACGGCCCTGTTCATCCGGCCGGGCTATCGCTTCCAGGCAGTGGATGCCATGCTTACGAACTTTCACCTGCCGGAATCGACCCTGCTGATGCTGGTCTGTGCTTTCGCAGGTTACGCGCGCATTCTCCAGGCCTACCGGCATGCCATCGAGTCAGGCTACCGGTTTTTCAGTTACGGTGATGCCATGTTCATATCGGCACGGGATGACACCGCGACATACGCAGGGGCCGCGTGAAATTTACCTGTACGCATACTGACGGCGCGGCGCGGCGCGGAAGGCTCGAGTTTGCTCGCGGTACGGTACAGACACCGGCGTTCATGCCGGTGGGCACCTATGGCACGGTCAAGGCAATGACCCCCGAGGAAGTGTACACCACCGGTGCAGATATCATACTTGGCAATACCTTTCATCTGATGCTGCGACCTGGCACCGACATTATCCGCCAGCACGGCACATTGCACGACTTCATGCACTGGAATGGCCCGATCCTGACCGATTCCGGTGGATTTCAGGTATTCAGTCTGGGAGCGCTGCGCAGGATCACCGAGCAGGGAGTGACCTTCAGCTCGCCGGTCAATGGGGACAAGGTGTTCCTTGGGCCCGAGGAGTCCATACAGGTGCAGCGTGAGCTGGGCGCCGATATCGTGATGATCTTCGATGAATGTACCCCGTATCCGGCGACCGAGGATGAAGCGCGCCGGTCGATGGAGCTGTCGCTGCGCTGGGCGCTGCGCAGCCGTGTGGCACACGCCGGCAATCCTGCGGCCCTGTTCGGTATCGTCCAGGGCGGGATGTATCCAGGCTTGCGTGACGCATCGCTGGCCGGGCTGGTGGAAATCGGTTTCGACGGCTATGCCCTGGGCGGCCTGTCGGTGGGTGAGGGCAAGGCGGAGCGCGCGGCCGTGATGGCGCGGATCATGCCGCAGATGCCAGCCAGTGCGCCGCGCTACCTGATGGGCGTGGGGACGCCCGGGGATATCGTGGAGGCTGTCAGCCAGGGCATCGACATGTTCGATTGCGTACTGCCGACGCGCAATGCGCGCAATGGCCACCTGTACGTGCGCGATGGCGTCATCAGGATTCGCAACAGCGCGAATCGCACGGACACGCGTCCGGTGGATGACTCATGCGGTTGTTATACCTGCCGGAATTTCAGCCGGGCCTATCTGCACCACCTGGACAAGTGCAACGAGATACTGGGCGCGCGGCTGAACACTATCCATAACCTGACCTACTACCAGGACCTGATGGCCGGCCTGCGGCTGGCCATCGAGCGGCAGGCCCTGGCTGCATTCCGTAATGATTATTACGCCAGGCATGGCGCTGTGTCATAATGCGCTGGTTTGGCCGGTCGCCGGCATGAGGAGTTACGACCGCCGGGCGAACTGAACCGGGATTTTATTAGGAGCAGCCATGGATTTCTTTATATCTGACGCACTGGCGGCCGGGCAGGGCCAGGGGGACCCCCTGATGAGTTTTCTGCCGCTCGTCTTTATCTTTGTAGTATTTTATTTTCTGCTGATTCGCCCGCAAACCAAGAAGGCGAAGGAGCACAAGCAAATGGTCGAGGCGTTGGCCAAGGGTGACGAGGTGGTCACCAACGGGGGCCTGCTGGGCCGTATTTCAAAAGTCGGCGATAACTTCATCGAACTGGATATTTCCGATGGCGTCACTGTAAAGGTGCAGCGTCAGGCGGTCGCCAACCTCATGCCCAAGGGAACCATTAAGGGGTCGTAGGGCTTCGTAAGGAAACTGAGAACAATGAACCGGTATCCACTCTGGAAGTATCTTCTCATTGGCATCGTTTTGCTGGTGGGAATAATTTATGCACTGCCCAATATCTATGGCGAGGATCCCGCTCTGCAGATATCCGGCACCCGCAAGGCCGAAGTCGATGAATCGGTTACCCGCACTGTGACGGCTGCGCTGGAAAAGGCCGGTATAACGGTAACAAAAGTCGAGCAGGACGCCGGCCGGATCCTGCTGCGCTTCGATGACACCGAAACCCAGCTGCAGGCTGTTGACTACGTCAAGGCGACGCTCGGCAGTGACTACGTCGTGGCCCTCAATCTGGCACCGGCCACGCCTGCCTGGCTGCAACATCTGAATGCCAAGCCCATGTACCTGGGCCTGGACCTGCGTGGTGGTGTGCACTTCCTGCTCGAGGTTGATATGGACTCGGCCTTCAAGCAGGCGATCGAAAGTTACTCCAGCGACTTCCGTACCCTGCTGCGGGAGGCGAAGCTGCGCTACACGGTGCTGCGACCCGAGAAATCCGCTGTGCGCATCGAGTTCAGGGATCAGCAGGATGCCGACGCGGCAGGCAGTGTTATAAGAAAGGATTTCCCGGCGTTGCTCGTCGAGGATCTGAAAGAAGCGGGCAAGACCGGCCTGCTGGTCAGACCGCCCGAACAGGAGGTCAGGGAGATCCAGGATTTCGCCCTGCAGCAGAATATCCTGACCCTGCGCAACCGCGTTAACGAGCTGGGTGTCGCCGAGCCCGTCATCCAGCAGCAGGGCAGCCAGCGCATTGTCGTGCAGCTGCCCGGTGTGCAGGATACCGCGCAGGCCAAGCGTATCCTCGGTGCGACGGCAACCCTGGAATACCGTGCTGTGGACGTCGAACACGATATCGAGCGGGCTGTGGCCGGCAAGGTGCCGGCGGGGTCGCGACTCTACTACGAACGCAACGGAAAACCGATACTGTTGAAAAAATCAGTCATCGCGACCGGTAACCAGATCATCAATGCCCGTTCCGGTTTCGACCCGCAAAGCGGATCACCAATGGTGTCGGTCACCCTGGACGCCAAGGGTGCCAGGAGCATGCTGAAGTTCACCAAGGAAAGCGTCGGTAAACCGATGGCCGTGGTGTTTATCGAGAACAGGACGGAAACCACTCTGGTCGACGGCGTGCCTGTCAAGAATTCCGTCAAGGTCGAGGAAGTCGTGAGTGTGGCGACCATCCGTGATGTCTTCAGCAAGCGTTTCCAGACCACCGGTCTGGACAGTCCGAAGGAGGCGCATGAGCTGGCGCTGGTGCTCAGGTCGGGTGCGCTGGCCGCGCCAATAGAGATCATCGAGGAGCGTACCATCGGCCCGAGCCTGGGCAAGGACAATATCGAACAGGGCTTCAAATCGGTACTGATCGGTTTCTGCCTGGTGCTGGTATTCATGGTGGCGTACTACCGTGTATTTGGCCTGGTCGCAAACCTCGCACTGGCCATGAACGTGGTGCTCACCGTGGCCGTGCTGTCGATGCTGCAGGCAACCCTGACCTTGCCGGGCATTGCCGGCATCGTGCTCACCGTCGGTATGGCGGTCGATGCGAACGTGTTGATTTTCGAACGCATCCGGGAAGAGTTACGCAGCGGTAACAGTCCGCAGGCCAGCATCCAGGCCGGCTATGAGAAGGCCCTTTCGACCATTGCCGATTCCAATATCACTACCCTGATCGCCGCCGTCGTGCTGCTCAGTTTCGGTTCCGGTCCGGTCAAGGGTTTCGCTGTGACGCTCTCGATCGGCATTCTCACTTCCATGTTTACCGCAATTATGGGTACTCGTGCGGTGATCAACCTGATATATGGCGGGCGCCGCAATGCCCGGCTCATGATCTAGACGGCGGCGCGAGGACAACCACCATGGAACTGTTTAAAAAAACCTACAGCATCGACTTCCTGAAGATACGCTATATCGTCGGTGTGACTTCCGCACTGCTGGTACTGCTGACGATCTGGTCTCTGGCGACGCGCGGACTGAATTTCGGCATCGACTTTACCGGCGGTACCCTGCTCGAAGTTGGATATCAGCAAGCGGTAAAGCTCGAGGATATCCGCAACGCACTGGCCGAGGGTGGCTTCCCGCAGGCGCAGGCACAGAATTTCGGTGCCTCCACTGAAGTGCTGATCAGACTGGCCCCGGAACCGGGTAAGGAAAGCGCGCAGCTCAGCGAAACCGCTATGCAGGCCCTGCGGACACAGAACCCGGCTGTGGAGATGCGTCGCGTGGAATTTGTCGGCCCCCAGATCGGCAAGGAACTGGCGGAGCAGGGTGGACTGGCGATGATCTATGCCCTGATCGGAATCCTGATCTACATCATCGTGCGTTTTCAGTGGCGCTTTGCCCCGGGCGCCATTATAGCAACCGTGCACGATGTGGTTATCATCCTGGGTGTCTTCTCGTTCTTCCAGTATGAATTCGACCTGACGGTACTGGCGGCCATACTGGCCGTGATCGGCTACTCGCTCAATGACACTATTGTGGTATACGACCGGATTCGCGAGAACTTCCGCCGCATCCGCAAGGCCAGCTCATACGAAATCATCAATATCGCCATCAACCAGACCATGTCGCGTACCATCATGACGGGCCTGACGACGTTACTGGTGCTGGTCGCACTATACTATTTTGGCGGAGAGACGATTCATAATTTCTCGCTTGCGCTGATCCTCGGTATCCTGGTAGGGACCTATTCATCGGTTTACGTGGCGAGTGCGATCGCACTTGCGCTGGGTATCAGCAAGGCAGACCTGATAGTCAGCAAACCGGAAGAAGGCAGTACCGGGGTAGAGCCCTGACCGGACAGTAAACCTGGCAGCAGGTCAGTCCGGCCGGGTGGTTTTAAAATCTGACGGGAACGGCAGAATCATGGCCAGCCGGATCGATGGGTTGCCGGCATCCTCAACACCGATGATCTCAAGGCTGTCCGCATTGCAACCGCAGCAGGTCTCGTGTGTAAAGTCCTGCATGCCCCTGAGCACATCCTGCATGATCATTTCGAGTGCAGTGCCGTTGATTCTTCTGTCCTGCTGTTGCTTCTGCATACCGGGTCCTCGCTCAGCCCGATACCGCTTCAGGTCGGGCAACAATATCAGCTCGTTCCTGAAGGCATCGGCAACGCCATGCGGCGCTTGAGTGCGGGGGTGCGGCGGGGAAGTCAGGACGGGCCCAGGGGCAGATGCTGTGCAGCGAGATCGGCTGTTACATGCGGACGGATGGCCTTGAGTATCTCGGCGAATACCTTCGGATTACCGGCGACCAGATTACCGTTGTCCAGGTAATGGTGGCCGGCGACAAAGTCGCTGCACAGTCCGCCCGCCTCCTGAATCAGCAGGACACCGGCTGCCATATCCCAGATGTTAAGGCCAATCTCCCAGAAACCATCGAGCCTGCCGGCGGCGACAAACGCCAGATCAAGTGCCGCCGAACCGGCGCGGCGGATATCGGCAGACTCCGGGAACAGGGCGCGAAACATATCGAGGTAAGGGTCGAGATACTGCTGGGCCTTGAAGGGGAAACCGGTACCCAGCAGCGCACCCTCCAGACTCCTCCGTGAGCTGACCCGAATACGCCGGTCATTGAGGTGCGCGCCTGCACCGCGCGAGGCGGTGAAGAGTTCCTGACTGAGTGGATTGTACACCACCGCCTGTTCCAGCCTGCCGCGGTGGCGCAGGGCGATCGAGACCGCAAATTGCGGGAATCCGTGTAAAAAATTGGTCGTGCCGTCGAGCGGGTCGATTATCCACTGGTATTCGTTACCGTCATGTGCGCCGCTTTCCTCGGCCAGTATACTGTGGCCGGGATAGGCCTTGCGCAGGGTGCCGATGATTTCGCGTTCCGCATGCCGGTCGACCTCGGTTACGAAATCGTTGCGGTCCTTGGTATGTATGGCAAGGCTGTCGAGACGGTCCAGGCTCCTGACGATAATGTTGCCTGCATTGCGTGCGGCACGAACCGCAATAGTGAGCATGGGTTGCATGATGAGGGTATTGCCTGCGTGCCCGTGAAAATGGCTGCGAAGCATATCAGAGATGGTCGGCCCGTGGTATTGCCGATCCGGTCCTCAGGCATGGGTGAGGTCCGGATCAGCGGTATTTCTTTTCCTTGCTGTAGCGGTTGCGCAGTTGTTCCCGTTCTTCGGGGGACATTTTTTTATACTGATTGCGTTTATCCTCGACTGCCTTGCGCTGGTCGGGTGACAGCTCCAGGTACTTTCGCGCGCCACTGACCAGCTTGCGCTGTTCCTGGCCACTCAGACTGGACCACTCACCCCGGTGCTTGCTGAGCACGGACTGTTCACTCTGGCTCAGGCTGCCCCAGGGAATGTCATTGTCGGCCAGCGCAGGTTGCACGCCACAGGCCAGATACAGGGTGAATATTCCAGCACAAACAAGTTTCATTGCTTTCATATCAGGTGTTGTTCGGGTTGTCGCTTGGCGTGTCGGATTCCGAATTATTCTGGCCTGCAAGCCAGAGATAGAAGTCCAGGTCCTCATAGATATCGGGTACCTCGTGTGTTGCCTGAGCGGTCATCTGTGGCTGTGGTTCCAGCCAGTTGTTGCCTGTCCAGATTCCGAGCGTGACGGCGATCAGCAGCAGCGCCGCCGTTGCGTAGGGTGCGAACACATGTCGGCGTCGTGGCGCGCTGCTGTTCAGGGCGCGGACCCGGGCCGCGCGCAAGTCACGCGCGAGTGCTGCCGGCTCGAGGTCCGGTCCCAGTGCGCGGGGGCTGAGTTGCTCCCAGCTGTCAAACTTTGCCTGGCACGCGTCGCAGCCAGCGAGGTGTGTTTGCAGTATAGCCTTGTCTTGTTGCCGGTCATCCAGCAGGCCGGCGCGCAGGCGATCCAGTTGATCCTGGTCAGGATGCTGTTGGCTGTGCATATTCCCATACCTCCGCCAGTTGTTTGCGCAGTTCTCGCATGGCCCGAAAGTGGTGCTGCTTGATGCTGTTTTCCGAGCAGCCCAGCGTAATGGCGGTCTCGCTTATACTCATACCACGCCATTCACGCAGAATGAAGACCTGGCGCTGCCTTTCGGACAGCGCTTGCAGGGCCTGAGCGACCTGCTGTCTGAGTTCCTGCGCGACGTATTCGACTTCCGGGGCGCTCATGCCGTCGCTGTGTTCCTGTGCCGGCAGTTCGAATTCGCTGTTGTCATGTTCATCGTCCTGGTTGCCGCGAAACAGGCCGGTCAGGGAAACCAGCTTGTGTTTGCCTTGCTCGAGCAGCCGTTTGCGGCGTATGTCGTTGATCCGGCTGTTGAGAATGGTACGGAACAGGGCAGGCCACTCGACTACAGGTTTGTGCCGGTAATACTGTACCAGTCGCAGCATGCTGTCCTGCACCGCATCCATGGCCGCTTCCCTGTCCCAGAGTGCGGCATAGGCAACATAGAATGCCTTGTCTTCGTGTTCGACAAAGAACGATTCCAGTGCCTGGTTGTTATCGACCGATCTGTCCAAGGGTGTCCCCGGGGTGGTGGGTCTGCCGGTTGTATACAGACTGAGCATGTGCGTCAGCACCGGGCGGGTGGCCGCCACACCGCCCATGCATCCCTGCAGCGGCGGGTGGCCTCGATTGATATCCAGTATACCCGAAGCACGCCTGGTATAAGCCTCAGCGGCGGCGATCCCGGTCATGGTCATCGTCATCGTGTCTGTCATAATCGCGCCCCCGGTCATTATGACGCCAGTCGTGGCGGTCGCCGTCGTGATGGCGCCAGTTATACCGCTTCTGGTTTTCCCTGTAATATCTGTGATGGTGGTGGTCACCGTAATACCGGTTATGACGCACGTATGGATAATAATAACCGTCGTCAAGCCACCCCAGTGATACAACACCTTTGTGGGCCTGTGCCGGTGCACCGAGGCCAAGCCCCAGACAGGCGGCCAGCAGCGTCGAACTGATGATTGAACGGGTCTTCATAATGCAGCTCCTGTGTTGGTTGTTTCAATGACAACTAACGCGGAACCATGTTTTTGGTTAACAGGACGGCTGATCTTTCCCGGCAAGCCAGTGGCCGATTGTCTGCCCGGTGCGGACCACTTGTCCGGGTAGCAGGGGGTCCGTCCATGCCATCTGCCCCGGCCCATAGACCAGTATCACGGTGGAACCCATATTGAAACGTCCCATTTCGGCGCCGCGCGCCAGGGTGACAGATGCGGCGTCGGACCCGTCAAAACGCGTCTTCTGCAACTGCATGCCGCGGCGTGGATTAACGACGCCGTCCCAGACAGTCTCCATGCAGGATACGAAGATGGCGCCGACGAGCACCATGGCCATCGGGCCACCCGGTGTCTCGAACAGCGCAACCAGCCGCTCATTGCGCGCAAACAAACCGGGGATGGCACGTGTGGTATGTGGCGCGACGCTGAACAGACGTCCGGGTACGTAGATGGATTCGAGCAGGGTGCCTGTACAGGGCATATGAATGCGATGGTAGTCGCGTGGGGACAGGTAGAGCGTGGCGAACTGACCATCGCTAAACCGGGCGGCGCGTTCCGGATCGCCACCCAGCAATGCCGACAGCGAGTAATCATGCCCCTTGGCCTGCAGCATCCGGTCGCCGGTGATCATGCCGACCTGGCTGACGCGTCCGTCGACCGGGCAGGCGATAGCGGCCGGGTCATCCGGTTGCAGGCGAACGCCGGCCCGCAATGCGCGTGTGAAAAAACTGTTGAAGTCCGGGTAGGCAGCCGGGTCGGGCTGGTCCGCCTCGCTCATGTTAACTGCGAAGTGACGGATGAACATGCGGATCAGCAGGGCTTTCCACCATGGTGCGCGCCAGCGGGTGGCGCGGCGCACCGCGTGCGATAGCAGCTGGTGGGGTAATGGCACCAGCGGCCAGGACTTGAGTTTGTCCGGTAGGCTGGCCCTTTGGTCAGTCATGTGTCTGGCCCCTGCGGCTAGTCCTGGTGTCCGCTGCCGGTGCTGCGACGGACCGGAGCGGTCACGACAACAGGGCTGCCGTTGGCCAGATGCAGCAGCAGGGTTGCGCTGTCACCGGCCAGTAGCGGACGCTTCGCGTTGAACAGCATGAGATGATAACTGCCGGGTTCCAGTGCCAGGGCGCCGTTAGCCGGCACCTCCAGGTCGCTGACTGGCTGCATGCGTGCGACACCGTCCTCTATCCAGCTGCGATGGACCTCTGCACCGGCAAAGTCCGGGCTGCTGACCGAATCAATCAGCACGGCCTCAGTGCCGCTGTTCACGAGGGTCATATAGGCTGCATGCACGCTCGCCGTTGGCGGCGCCTCCCTGATCCACGCATCGTTTATCTGCAGGGTGGCATCGGCACAGGCCAAGCCGGCAAGGCAGGCGCACAGTACCGATGCGCAAAGTTGTCGCAGCTGCAGATAAGCGTTCAAGGATAAGCCTCCACGATATTATGGAAATCCGTGCTGATGGCGGCGGCATCCAGCGGCGGCGAGAATACCGCATGATAGCGACTGTCCGGATCGATCAGAAATACGCTGGCGGTGTGGTCGACGAGGTAGCTGTCAGGATTGGCCGCGTTACTGACCTGCATGGACAGGACACCAAGCTGACGTGTGAGTTTTTCGATGGCGCTTTCCTCGCCTGTGATGCCGATGAAGTCAGCATTGAAATAGGTGACGAACCTGGCCAGTTGTTCCGGCGTATCGCGTTGCGGGTCAACTGTCACGAAGGCAAACCGCACACGGCTGTTGGTATCGACCAGCCTGTGCGCGACACTGTTGAGCACCGACAGGGTGGTGGGGCAGACATCCGGGCAGCGGGTGTACCCGAAGAACAGGAAGGTCCAGTATCCCTGCAGCGCCTGGTTATCGAAACGCTGGCCATTATGGTCGATCAGCTGAAAAGGCTGCAATGCACGCGCAACCGGAAACCGGGTGGCCGATAACATATCCACCGGCGTGGAGGGCACAAGCACGGCACGCGCCACCCAGAAGCCGGCGGTGATGGAAATTGCGGCTATAATCGTTGCCACCAGGATGCGGCCAGGATTGTTGAACAGGTTCATGGGTCGCGATTATTCCACAGAGCCAGCAACGAATCATCATGACATCAACCGATTCGCAGGTTTCCGCCATACGCGATGCCCTGAATACCGCACAGACCGCACGTGATCTTATTCAACGCGGTGCCGCATATTTCGATGCCGCCGGTCTTGGTTACCATCATGGCACGGACAATGCGCTTGACGAGGCCGCGTCACTGGTGCTTTACGCCTTGCACATCGGTTACGAACAGCCCGGAGAAGCGCTCGGCCGCAGGTTGTCTGATGCCGAACGGACCCGCGTCGTCGACCTGCTGGAACAACGCGTCACGACACGCAAGCCCGCGGCTTATCTCATACAGGAGGCCTGGTTTGCCGGGCTAAGTTTCTACGTTGACGAACGGGTACTGGTGCCGCGTTCGCCGCTGGCCGAGCTGATCGAGGCGCAGTTTGCTCCGTGGGTCAATCCGGCCGGGGTGCGGCGCATACTGGATCTGTGTACCGGCAGCGGTTGTATCGGTATTGCCTGTGCGTATTATTTTCCGCAGGCGGACGTCACCCTCAGCGACCTCTCGCCCGATGCGCTGGCGGTTGCCAGTATCAACGTCGACCGGCATGGCCTGGGGCAACGGATCAGCCTCCTGCAGTCTGATGTATTCTCGGACCTTGAAGACCGGCGCTATGACATCATAGTATCCAACCCACCCTACGTGCCGACAGCGGAGATGGACATACTTGTCGCGGAGTTCCGGCACGAACCCGCACTCGGCCTGGCGGCTGGTGATGCCGGGCTGGATATCGTGCTGCGTATCCTGCGCGATGCGGCCAGTCACCTGGCGGCATCGGGTATCCTGGTCGTCGAGGTCGGTAATACCCAGGACATGCTGGTAGCGCGGTTTCCGGATGTTCCCTTCACGTGGCTGGACTTTGCCTATGGTGGTGACGGGGTGTTTCTGCTGGAGCGTGACCAGCTGGAACAGCACCAGGCGGTATTCGATCAGGCCGTCAGTGCAAGCACGACTGATTGATAAAACAGTACAGGTATGACACAGCCATGAGCACACGACCCACCACACCGCAAGAATATGCCGCGCTGGTCAGGCAGGCGATCCTGGAGCTTGAGGATATCCTGGAGGCGGCTGGCTTCGACTTCGACGAGGTTGAGCACAACCTTGGTTACGTCGAGGTATTATTGAAGGAATTGCGCGGGATGCGTGCCGCCATGACAGACGGCAGTTACCAGTTCGGCCGGCACGACCTGCCGATGATGCGACTCGTCAAGAAATACACGGATAAGGAGCTGCCGTGCATCCGCCTGCTGTACCAGATCAACCAGACCCACAGGGAGGGTCTGGATGTCGCTGCAGGCTGATACCCTGGCTAGCGCGCAGGGCGGTAAATCAGGCCAGGCCTGATCAATAGTTCATCCGCTTTCAGCTGATCGAGTGGGAATTCGCCATCGATGTTCTCTGCAATCCGGTCGAAGACATACGTTCCGTTAGGCGAGGTGATGCTTTCGTATATTGGCTGGCCGAGATAGTTGCCTACCTGAGAGCCTCTGAGTGTGTGCGGTTGGGCCACGATACGCTCCTGCAATTCAACGAAGGACATGTACTCAAACGCTATCGGTCGAGTCATGCCGGGCTTTAACAAGAAAGTGGCGACGCTTGGTACAAGAGTCGTTACAATATCCTGATGTCAGGTAGCAGCTTCGGAAAACTGTTTGTGGTTACAGGGTTTGGCGAGAGTCACGGGCCGGCACTGGGCTGTATCGTCGATGGCTGTCCGCCAGGGCTGGAACTGTGCGAGGCGGATCTGCAGGTCGATCTCGACCGGCGCAAACCGGGCAAGTCGCGGCATACCACCCAGCGGCGCGAGGCCGATGCCGTACAGATCCTCTCCGGGGTCTTCGAAGGACGTACTACCGGGACGCCGATCGGTCTGCTCATCCACAATACCGATCAGAAATCCAAGGACTATTCCCGGATCATGGACCGGTTCAGACCCGGCCATGCCGATTATACCTACCAGCAGAAATATGGTATGCGCGACTACCGCGGCGGCGGACGTTCCTCGGCGCGCGAGACGGCCATGCGCGTGGCGGCCGGTGCGATCGCAAGGAAATACCTGC
>CAVQJD010000007.1:0-70199 GCA_963712695.1 uncultured Gammaproteobacteria bacterium | reverse complement strand
TGGCATCCACAATGGCTTAGACAGTTTCGACGGCGGCGCCGGGGTGGACACCATTCAGGGTGGTGACGGCGATGACACCATCCGGCTGCACCAGTTCAATGCGGCGAACGGCGTGGAGGCGATCGACGGCGGCCTGGGCGTGAACGTGATTGCCGGCACCAGGGCGAGCGACACCATTGATCTCCGTGGCACGACGCTCAGCAATATTGCATACATCGACAGTGGCGCGGGCAACGACACGGTGATCGGCACGAGCGCGGCCGATACGATCATCGGTGGTGCGGGGTCGGACAACCTCAGTGGCGGTGACGGTGACGATACATTCCTTATCGACGGTACCCGTAGCGGCTATGACAGCTTTGATGGCGGTGCCGGGGTGGACACCATTCAGGGTGGTTATAGTGACGACACCATCCGGCTGCACCAGTTCAATGCGGCGAACGGCGTGGAGGCGATCGATGGTGGCCTGGGCGTGAACGTGATTGCCGGCACCAGGGCGAGCGACACCATTGATCTCCGTGGCACGACGCTCAGCAACATCGTGTACATCGACAGTGGCGCGGGTAAAGACACAGTAATCGGTACGGCTGTGGCAGATACGATCCTCGGTGGTAAAGGGTCTGATCATCTTTACGGTGATGCGGGAAATGACGTGCTTGATGGAGGGAGAGGCAATGACACCCTGCATGGTGGCACAGGGGACGATGTATATCACTTCTACCGTGGTGCAAAAAACGACGAAATATATCAACAAGATAATGCAGGATTCCCAGTCGATGCGGGTAATGACGCGGTGCTGATAGGTAATGATGTCGACCGGGATCAGCTATGGTTCACCAGGAATCTGAATGATCTTGAGATTAACATTCTCGGTACCAGTGACACTCTGGTCATTAACAACTGGTACGTTGACGATAGTTACCATGTTGAAAAAATCGAGTTAGCGAACATCTATACACTACTGGATTCACAAGTCGATCTGCTGGTTAATGCCATGGCGGTTTTCGATCCTCCGCTACCCGGGCAACTGGATTTGCCGATCGATGTACAAGACGATCTAAATCCCGTTCTCGCGGTAGCCTGGCAAAGTTCGGCTGGTTAGTCACTCGTTAATAAATAAGCCTCGCAACATTTTTCGCAACCAGGAGCAGGCTGCTGACTGCTTTGCTTTACTCGTCAAGCACGTCTGTAACGTAATCGGCGATGATGCTGTGTGCCTTTCTGGTCGGATGGACACCGTCCCAGAACAGGTAGGTGTCGGGTTTCCTGCAGGCATAGGGGGGCTGGTTTGGCATGATGCAGGGATTGGTAACATTGCGCAGCCGGTAGTCGCGCGGGTTTGCGACAATGTCACGAAACAGGGCGAAGGAATCGATGTGGGTAAACGTGGTACCGGGCAGTCCAGCTTCCAGTCCGCTGATAATGGCCGCGAAGCCGGGGATTACATCCGGAAAGTCGAACAGGGAGCAGACCAGGTCATAGGGTGAGGGATAGGTTGCCTCGACACCGCCCAGGTTGAACAGCAGACTGAAGCAGGTACCAAGTACGGGTGCATCCTCGATATTCAGCGGCGGGTTGAATGCCGGTGTCAGGCCGAGGTCAGGTGAATTGAAGACCAGAAAATCACGGGCCCCCAGCGAGTAATTGTAAAGCGTCTGGACGGACTCGGAAATCGAGGTCAGCGCCTGGACGATAATTCCCACACTGGTAAATCCAGTTGGATCGATTAACAGTGCACGCACTGCATCGACGACATCGTTGCCGCCAATAAACAGCACGTACAGTGGGTCGGCGGACGGGCTGTAGTTGACGTCTGCCATGAAATCACCGATCTGGGCAGGCAGGTGCCTGTTGGGACTTGTCGCCGAGGCGTCGCGCGCCCGCGCGCCGCCGTAGGCATAGTTATTTCCCGGCTTGTGCGAACTGAGGGATGGTCTGACATCCCCGCCGAGTTTCATGGGCCTGGCAAAATCCTCGATCCACAGTGCGCCGTTGCTGTGATTAAAGCCACCCCGGGCATAAGGTCCGTCGGGAACCAGGAACTCATCGAGCAGATCATAGGGCGGCCGATTGACCAGTCCGGTTTCAATGATATTTATTGCCGGTGTCGGACAGGCTGTCGCCGAAGATAACCAGGCCTGCAAGTTGATCTGAGTGGTGATCCGATTTACCCTGCGATCGTTCAGCCCAGGCACTGACAGGTACTACCAGGATTGCTGCAAATAACAGGATAACCAGGTGGAAGGGGCGGGAAATCTTCATGGTTATACTCCGGAATGAATTATTGTCGGGAGTTGCTGAAACCTACGTGGAAAAAAGTCTAGCACACCCTGGCGCGTGGCCAGCTGATAATCTTCAAGAAAGCGTGATGCTCAGGGTCGGACCTTGCCAGCCCTCTGAAATCTATCAAAGTTTGCATCCGATAAGGCCGATTTTCCAGGTTAAAGCGCCCATTTCCCCAGCAAAATTCCGCCTTATAAAGCTCCAGTATCCTGCGGTACTGCAGCATGCTGCGCATTTCACTCGGTAATTGGCATTTCCTTAAAAGTTACGATTTGCATCCTAAAAAGGCAGGCTAAGGCAGGATTGCGAGCGGAATTTACGGTATGTTCCATCTGCATCAATCGGTTGTGCTGGTCCGACCTCAAGATTTATAGACAAGCCAGTTGACGATCGCAGCGATCCAGCTGAGTGCAAGCAACAGCCAAGGTAGCCAGTGTTGCCGGTATACGATTGTTTCATGTACCTCTATTTCGGGTGCCCCGGATGATGCATGTTGCTGGCTGACTTTCTTGAGCTTTTTATCCAGTTCCCGGGCCTTGGCGTTTTGTTGTTTCTTGTATTGTTCAATACCTTTCTGAATTCCTTGCGTAATGAGTTTTGTCTGCTCCTTGGATTGCCCGGGACTCTGGATGCCACGGGCAATCTGACTGGCTTCGGTTTGCGCTGCTGTCAATGGCGCGTGCTTTTTTGAACGCTTGGTCATTCTTTCCAGGCTCTGTTTGTGTTCCATCAGGTAGTCTCTCGCGTTAGATCGCTGACCTCAACTCAAAATCGCCCGGGCTATCTAACAGGTATTGCCACCCGAAAAACAGACGAATTGCCCGGAATGGATGACAAAAAACATTCACCCGGAGCGAAAGCCTGGCAGTCCTGAAGAACCCTGTTGGGAAACAGGTTCTGAATGACCGGAATTTAATGATGGGTTATCCACAGAGTCAGTGGATAAATATGTGGATAAGTTGTATTTATAGCTACAAATTATCTATAAATAATAAGAAGTTACATTAAAATGACTAAATTGTTACCATGCGTAATATATGATATTTATCATAAACATACAAGCATTATTTTAAATAATTAATAAAGAATAACCGTCATCCATTACCATTTTTGTCATCGAAGCGGTTGATCCCTCGTAGCTGTGAATATTCATACGCTACTCATGAACAGCGCCTGGGTAACGAGCCTGATCTGAGTAAATGCACCGGAACTGACGGAAATACGGTGAGTAAGACTTAAGGCCAAGCGCGATACCTGTTTCGCTCAATGGAGGTCATTTCATACATCAAGATTGTTTCTGCTCCGGCGCGTCGAGGAGCGGCAGGTGTCTGACCGCAAGGAACTAGCGCGTACCCCCAAAGAAGAATGCGCCTTCCACGGCCGCCAGGATAAGCGCGCAAACTGCGACCACCAGCGCCCATCTCAAGCGCTTCTCCTGCTTGCGCAACAGCGCCTGGGTATCTTCGGCCTGGTGCTGCTGGAGCTTACGTTCAACATCGAGCTTTTTTTCCAGCGCCATGATCTGGTTAGTGGTCGCTGCCAGCTGGATGCTGGAGGATGCAAGGAAAGCGTCAATTTGATGCGCCTGTTCCTGTTTCGTTGCCTGTAATTCCCTGAGTTCGCCCTCTATGGTTTCAAAGCGGCTGACTGCTTCGGCCAGCGCGATTTCAAGTGAAGTGATCTGCTCATGCGCTGAATCCTGCAGTTGCCTGATTTCATTATCTCGGGTTTCCAGGCGGCTTTCAGTCTCGGCCAGTGCGGTCTTGAGTGCCTGGAGTTGCTCGCGTGCAGAATCCTGGAGGAACTTGAGCTGGTTGGCTCTGGTTTCCAGCTGGCGTGTCGATTCTGCCAGTGCCGTTTCGAGTGCCGCGACCTGCTGGTGTTCGAGCTGACGCTCATTTGCTGTCTCGAGCAATCGTTGCTCTAGTTGGGCGAGCTTTTCGGCTGCTTCGATTCTGGCGGACTCGGTTTGTTGGTGCGATTGCTCGAGTGTCGCGATTTTCCGGAATGCTTCCGAACCGACGCGCTCGGATTCAGCCCGCATGCCTTCCAGCTTCCCGACCAGGGTTTGATACGCTGTATCGAGAGACAGCATCTCCCGTTCGAGCGCTTCCTGGCGTTGCCGGGTATTTTCCTGCTCACTGAAGGATTTGTTTATACTGGCCACTGCCTTGCGCCAGTATTGTTTGAGGTTAATCAACAGGTTTGCCATTTATTATATTGTTTTATATAAATATTATATTGGCCATATCAGGCAGGCCAGTCGTTTCAAAGAGTATAAAGGTCTGGCAGGGGATATGCCAGACGCACTGGCTGTAACACTGTATTGAAAGATGTAATAAACTTGCGCCTGAGGTGCGATAGATTGTTGCTCCGGAATAATATTTTGCTCGCAGTGTTCCGACTGCCGGTATTCAAAGCATGCGTCTGGATCATGACCGGCTAGGTTTATGATGTCTCAATCAGACATAAAAAGGGCGGTTTTACAGGGTGTCTATGAGGATAACGTGGGCATCCCCCGCTCCAATCGTGGCAAGGGGCGATCAAGATTCGCTGTTGGGTCACAGCCCCCCGGGCTGAGGTTGGGGTACCGCTACCGGCTGATCCTGGCGCTAGTACTGGGTTTCATCGCCCTGTTCGGTATCAATTTTCGACTGGTCACGGTTGACGATGCCGGACCGGTCGCGATGCAGGTGCTGGACAGACAGTTCGCACCATTGCCTGTCACAAGCCTGTCCCTGCTGACCAGCCCGGATGAAGCCCCCGTCATTCATGACGATTGGCCGGCCGGCCTTGAGCCGTTGCAGGTTGTCAGGGATACCACGAACCGGACCGGTCGCTATACTGACATGCTGGCCGGACTCGGTATGCCGATGGCAGATTTGTTTAATCTCAGGATTCAGACGATTGTCATCGACCCCGGACATGGTGGCATCGATCCGGGTGCCACGGGCCACCAGGGTCTGAAGGAAAAGGACGTCGTGCTGGACATCGCAAAACGACTCAGGGACAAGCTCACCAGCTCCGGAAAGTATCGTGTCCTGCTCACCCGCGAGGATGACAGGAAGGTCTATTTGAAGGAGCGGGTGGCCTTCGCCAAAGAGCACCGGGCGGACCTGTTCATCTCCATTCATATCAATTCCCTGCCAGATGAGGTCAGACACGTTAACTATGTCGAGACCTATTACTTCGGGCCGCACACGGATCAGCGTTCACTCGATCTGGCCGAGCAGGAAAACCGTGAATCTGACTATCTCATGGGCGATTTTCGCGAGGTCATTGCCAGAATAGGCGACACCCTGAAGACCGAGGAATCGAAGCAGCTTGCCGGCTCCATTCACCGGCGTCTCTACAGCAGCCTGAAGCGCCACAACCGCGATCTCATGGATGCCAGATCAAAGACCGGGCCGTTTATGGTACTGTTGGGAGTTGAAGTGCCCAGCGTGCTGGTGGAGGTTTCCTGCATCAGCAACAAGGCGGAGGAAACCCGCCTGAGCAAGCCGGAATACCGGGATAATGTCGCCAGCTACCTGGAGACGGGTATCATTGAATACCTTGAACAACGCACTGACCGAAGAACAATAGACAGAGGGAAAATGCAACATGTCGCCAACAAAGAAGGATAACCTGCTGCACATTGGTATTGACCTGGGCACATCCAGGTCCGTGGTGGCTGCCAGCAACGGCAACCGCAAATGGGTGGAAAGCTATGTCGGCTGGCCGAAGGATTTCGTCGCCAAGAAAATGCTCGGCAAGCGGGTGTTGTTTGGCAGCGAGGCGCTGGAGCACCGGCTTGCGCTGAATCTCTCCCGGCCACTGCGCAACGGCATCATCACGGAAGGTACCGAGCGGGACGAGGCTGCGGTGCAGGAGTTGATCGACCACCTGATGGAACTGGCCGGTGTCGGCCCGGACGACGAGGTCTGTGTTGCCGTCGGCGTACCGGCAGAGGCGCTCAAGGTGAACAAGATGGCCATCAAGAATTCCGTGGCCCAGCATGCCAAGAAGCTGATGGTGGTCTCCGAACCGTTCTCGGTTGCCTATGGCCTGGGCACGCTGGACAACACCATGATCATCGACATCGGTGCCGGTACCGTGGATTTTTGCATCATGCATGGCACGGTTCCCACGGATGAAGACCAGCGCAGCATTCTCATGGCTGGCGACTACGTGGACGAACAGCTGCTGAAACTACTGACCGAGAAACACCCCGAGGCGGATTTCTCCCTGAACACGGTGCGCAAGTTCAAGGAAAAACACGGCTTCGTCGGGGAGCCGAAACGTCGGGTCAAGATCGAGGCCCCGGTGGACGGCAAATTCACGGAATTCGATATCACCGTGGAAATGCGCAAGGCCTGCGAAAGTCCTATGCCAGCCATTATCGAAACTGCCATCGACCTCATTGCCAGTTTTGATCCTGAATTCCAGGAAAGTGTGCGCAAGAACATCGTTGTGGCCGGTGGCGGCAGCCAGCTCACGGGTCTGGATGCCTATCTCACCGAAGCCACCAAGCCGTTCGGTCCCTGCACGTTTACCTGCATCAATGACCCGCTGTATGCAGGCGCCGATGGTGCCCTGGAGCTGGCGGTGGATATGCCTGAAGAATTTCTGGAGAAATTATAAAACCCGCGGGTCTGCCTGGATGCCACCGCCTGACTGCACACAGTCATGGCACACCGGTAGACCCTGCGGTGTTTTCCTGAATCCGCCTGCTCTCATCAGGGCTTGTTAAACCGGAATAGCCGGAATCCGCTCACCTCAAGTACTTCCTGAACGCGCTGCGCGTCTCCCAGTTGTCCGTAATACAAACCAAAAGACCCGCCTGGTGCGGGTCTTTTGCTGTGCCGGAGGGCAGGAAATTCCTGCTGATGGCAAGGTTGTTGGCCGAATGAATTCTACCCTGCAACGGTAATCTACCCACTCAATTCAGGGAAGAGCCCCGGAGAATTTGCTTTGCTGATGTGTAACAATGTGCGGGTGCGAGATAACGACCTGATCAACCCATGAGCGGCACCGGCACCTATTCCCTGATGGTTCATGGTGGCGCGGGTGCGCTCGATAACGTCAGGGGCGACAAAACCGCATTTCGGTATCTCGACAGTATTCGCAGGACTCTCGAACATGGCCGTGATGTCATGGAGCTGGGCGGCTCGGCGCTGCAGGCAGTAGAAGTCTGTGCTTTGTTGCTGGAAGACGACCCGGTTTTCAACGCCGGGTGCGGATCGGTGCTGAATGAGAACGGCAAGGTCGAGATGGATGCGGCGATCATGGATGGCCGTGACCTGTCAGCCGGTGCAGTCGCCGCCGTCGATAATATTGCCAACCCCATCCAGCTCGCGCGCCTGGTCATGACGTTGAGCGAGCACGTCATGCTTATTGCCGAGGGTGCCATGCGTTTTGCCGACCATTGCGGCATGGAGCGGGTTCCCGAAGACTATTTCTACACGCCTGACCGGGTGGAACAGCTTCACCAGGCACGCCTGAGCCACAAGGTCATGCTCGACCATGATGACGCCGAGCAGGACACGGAAGACCAGAAATACGGCACCATCGGCGCCATTGCCCGTGACCAGGCAGGTAACCTGGCCGCTGCAACTTCAACCGGTGGTATCGTCAACAAGCGTATGGGGCGCGTGGGTGATTCGCCCATAATTGGCGCAGGTGTCTATGCTGACAACGAGACCTGTGCCGTTTCTGCCACCGGTTTCGGCGAGGACTTCATGCGCACTGTCATTGCTAAAACCATCGCCGATTTCATGTACATGAAAGGTATGGATGCAAAGCAGGCAACCGCCGCCGGCATCGAATACCTGGTGCGCAAGGTAAAGGGCCGCGGCGGCGTCATCGTTATCGACAAAGACGGGAATTGTGCCAGCGGATTTACCACGAAGAAAATGATTCATGGCTGGATTGAAAAGGGCGGTGAGAGCAGCTGTCGTTTCTAGGCTGGAAATCGCCAGTGTATCTGACAGCTCAGGTATGCATTCGTTTGTGTGACTTGTTTTTCCGGTTTCCTGCCAAGACCAGGGTAAACATTCCTGATAACAACAAAATCAGTGCCGAGGGTAGCGGTGTCTGTGAGACCACGAAATCAAGCCCATACGCGTTACGGCTTAACGTGCTGATCAGGATTATTTCAATACTGTCATTTTGAAACGGCAAGGAAAAACCAGGCCCCCAAAGCGGGTTCAGTAATGGCAGGATGTCAACGCCTGATTGAGCCTGGTCAATGCTGAGATAGTACAAGCTGTTTGCGTAGAGAAGATTAAATCCAATCTGGTACCCATTCGCTGATACCGGAAACTTTGTAACAATAATCGAGTCAAGCCGAAAACCGTTGCGCAGATCGATGAAAAAACTATCCGACGTGTCCGGATCTATCCCAAGCTCACCTGTGATTTCGTTACTTCCGGCGCCAACAGCAAGAATCGGTGTCACTGCATTCGAGTCAGGCAAATCTCCACTGATGAATTCGTCATACACGATTGCAGCGCAGACAGGTGTCTGCCGGCAGATGATGATCAACAGCATGAATGCGGGTTTGGCGATTCCTTTAAACATTGTGTTTTCCTGAACACTCACTCATGCCGGGAACTGCCGAGCAGCTGCGACATCGAAGTAACCTCGGGAAATGCAACAGCCGGATCATCCATCACCAGCCAGACGCCAAAAGCAGGCCCGGTGATATCGGATTGAATCATCCTGATCAGACTGCCTGACAATGCAGAGTCCAGGCTGATGGTTGATTTCTCGCTGCCGCGGGACTTGTAACCCTGGATCTCCATCGTCATTACACTGCTCCATCCCTTGACAGCAACCGGCTCAATCCTGGCCTTGACTGGCGTTCTGGATACGCCATCTTCTGGAGTTGTGCTGGCGCTTGGCGTGATTGTGCCAACATGATTCTCATGCGCCAGCAGCCTGGCGAATGTCTTGTTGTGACCACTGCTGGCCGGGCTTCTTATGTCCGGATCGAAGAATAAAACACCAGCGCTACTGCAGTCGGGAAGGGTGCAATCCATGCTGTGCGTACCAGCTGCAGTGTCCTGCTGGTCAAGTGGTATGGCTGGCGTTTGTCCAGCCCAGAACAAGCCGATAGTGACGATGCAGCAGACAGGACTACGCTTCATGCAAAGACTCCCATGCCCGGATTTCACTGAATTAAAAAGCCCTGGAGTAACGCGAAAATGCATGGAATAACTTAACTGCAGGCTACGGATATTTCCGTGACGCATTCCCTGAAACGGGTGTCAACTGACATTAAACAAACAGGCAGTTAGTTAGTCTTCATTCCGAACATGGAGGCAATGTTCGCGAATTATCTGTGATCAGATTCAGCACCGCGGCACAAAGCGACACGACTGCAACAGACGTGGTCATTACGTTACAGAAGCCTCGTGTACCAGGCGATCGACGGCAGAGGCGTCGAGAAGGCGTTTTTTTCAGGTAATATTGCAGCTTGCCGACTAAATGTCCGGGGTTGAACCACACGTGCCGTTCATCCCGTACCAGCACGTAGTATGGCAATATTATGTATTATAAACATAGACTTAAGAGTATTTTGCTGATATGGCTTGTCATCAGTACCCTCGGTTGCGGGACTGCATGGGCATTTCACGGCCATATCGATGCAGCGGATGAACATCAAGACCTGGCGGGTGATATCAACCACGCGTCCGATGAGGACGGGGATTCCCCCGCTTGTGACCACAGTTGCCATGCCTCGGCTCATACCCTGGCCCTGTCACCTGTTCAGCCGAACCTGGCAATTCCGGGCAGCTGCACCGGCCACACACTTTATCAAAAGACGCTTTCCAATCTTCCGGCTGCTCCACCGGAGCACCCCCCTCGTGGCTGAATCCTGATTCTATTCGCCGGCAAGACTGCCGGCAGGTCGGTGTGCCGTAGCTGACGGGCTGCGCCGTTGTCCATTGTCGATGAAGGATTCAACCGATGTTCAAGCAATATCTTATTACTGTGGTCGCGGCCGCCTGTCTGGTGATTGCACCCGCCACAGTGGCCGAGTCGTCAACCGTTGCCAGTCCGGCACTATCAGGCTGGATCAACGCAGTGCTTTCGCAAAATCCGGAGATACAGGCCGCACAGGCAGCAGTCGATGCCGCCGGCGGGCGGCTGCGTGCCGCCGATCAACCCCTGTTCAATCCCGAGCTGGAATTCGATTACGAAAACAGCGAAATCGATACGACCACTGGGGGACTCAGCCAGACCATCGACTGGTCTGACAAGCGCGGTGCACGCACGGCCGTTGCTGATTTTGAGCTGGCGCTGCAAACGCCGAACTACACTCAAAACGTCAGCGCCTGGCCACTGATCTGTTGCGGGCCCTTGCGGACTGGCACACGGCCGGGGCCATTGTCGGTATCAGTGAAAAACAGACCACGTTAATGACGCGTTTTGCGCACCTTGCGGAACAGCGCCGGCGGGCGGGTGATCTCGGTCAGGTGGAACTCGATCTGGCACATCTGGCCACTGCTGATGCCGGCTTCAGGAGCGCAAATGCCAGCGAGCAGCTGATCCGGGCACAGCAGGTGCTGACGGCGCTGACCGGCAGTGATGCATCCGGCTGGCCCGCATTTGACGAACTGCTTCCAGACATTGATCCACAACAGGTGGATGTGGATCGCCTGTTGGATGATCTGCCTTCGATGCAGGCTGCCCTGGCGCGGGTTGCAGCCGGGCGTGCTTCAGTTCAGCTGAGTCTCCGTGAACAAACTCCGGACCCGACTATTGGTTTCCGGGTCGGGAAAGAGGATTCCGAGACGCTGACCGGGCTCAGCGTTTCCGTGCCGCTGTTCGTGCGCAACACCTTCAGTGCGGAAGTCGATGTCGCCAATGCCGACCTGATTCAGGCAGAACGTGAGGCAGCCAATCACATGCAACAGGCGCATGCCGATCTGATCGCAGCGGCGCAGGTCTATCGGAATGCAAGCCTTGCCTGGAAAACCTGGGAGGCATCCGGTGCGTCCCGTCTCAGTCAACGCACTGATCTGCTCGATCGGTTATGGCAGGCCGGTGAACTCAATACCACGGATTATCTGGTGCAACTGAAACAGGCGCTGGATACCGAAGTCGGCGCCACCGAACAACGTGGCCGGATGTGGCGGGCGTGGGCGGACTGGCTGGCTGCTTCCGGTCAGGCCGACCAGTGGCTGAACCTTACAGGAGACACACAATGAACAGAATAGGTATCTGGTTTTTCGCGGGCCTGCTTGGCACTGCCATGCCTGTCTCGCTGCACGCCGAGCAAGCTGAACAGGTAAAGCATGCACCTGGGCATGAGCATGTAGATGAGCCTGCGCATGCAGGTGAACTTGAGCATCAAGATGAACATGGACATGAACACGCAGATGAGCATGAGCCGAAGATAAACATGCAGGTGAGCACGGACTGAACAGCGCAGGACACGGCGAGGATGGTGTCCGCCTGACGCCGGAACAACAGGAAATGGCCGGCGTGGTGGTGAGCGCCTGCAGCCACGCGACATTCGTGAACGAACTCCGCGCGCCGGGCGAAATTCAACTGAATGCCTATGCCACGACCAGGGTGGCGCCGAGAATTGCAGCCCAGGTGCTTGACAGACAGGCGCGACTCGGTGACAGTGTTCACAAAGGACAGGCACTGGTCATGCTCTCCAGTGTCGAGATGGCGCAGGCCCAGGGTGAGTTGCTGGTTGCCGAGCGCGAATGGCAGCGGGTCAGCAAACTCGGTCGGGATGTCGTCTCCGAGCAGCGTTATACCGAGGCACGTATCGCACGCGAACAGGCGCGTGCACGGGTGAGTGCCTATGGCATGACGGAGGACGAAATCAGGCAACTCCTGGCAAGTGGTAAGGCGGAGCTCGCCGATGGGCGATTCCAGTTACTGGCGCCACAGGATGGCACGGTGATTCGTGATGATTTCATCGTGGGCGAACTGGTCGAGCCCGGGCGCGTACTGTTCGAGATCAGTGATGAATCCGTGCTCTGGGTCGAAGCACGGCTGACCCCGGATGAGGCCGCCCGGATACAGGTGAATGCGCGGGCGACCATAGTGATTGGCGAGCATCAGGTAGAGGGGCGTGTGATCCAGGTGCATCATGCCCTGGACGAAGATACCCGGACGCTGGGTGTGCGTATCGAGATCCCGAATCCGGATGACCGGCTGCATCCCGGGTTGTTTGTTGACGTGCGCATTGAAGGGAGTGTGAACGAAGCAGTATTGGCCATTCCGGCACATGCGGTACTGCGCAGTCCGGATGGTGACTGGCAGGTGTTTGTCGAAGCACGAGGACAATGTGTTCGAGTCCAGGGAAGTCAGGGTGCTGCGCTCGTCAGACACCCACACCGTGATCGAGGGCCTCGTGCCGGATGTACGGGTGGTTACCCAGGGCGCCTTCTTTCTGCAGTCGGAGCTCGCCAAGTCGGGTTTTGAAATACACCAGCACTGAGGCAGCGGTCCATGTTGAACAAGCTAATCGATCTGGGCGTCAGGAACCGTCTCATGGTGGTGCTTGCGCTGCTTGCCGCCGTTGTCGCCAGCATTCAGTTGCTGCCCAAACTCAATCTGGATGCCTTTCCCGATGTCACCAACGTCCAGGTGCAGATCAACACCGAGGCGCGCGGGCTGGCTGCCGAGGAAGTTGAACAGCTGATTACCTTTCCCATCGAGGCCGTCATGTACGCACTGCCGGATGTGGAGGAGGTGCGTTCCATATCAAAGACCGGCCTGTCGGTGATTACGGTGGTGTTCAGGGAAGGCACGGACATCTACTTTGCCCGCCAACTGGTGTTCGAACGCCTGCAGGCGGCACGGGAACAGATTCCCGAGGGTATCGGGACGCCGGAGATGGGTCCGAACACGTCAGGGCTGGGGCAGGTCTATCAGTACATTCTGCGTGCTGATGATCCCAAAGTACGACGCGCTGGCATTGCGCAGTCTCAATGACTGGGTGGTCAAGCTGTTATTGATGCCGGTGGGAGGCGTCACCGATGTGCTGTCATTCGGTGGTGAGGTACGCCAGTACCAGGTGCAACTCGATCCGCGGCGCTTGCTTGCCTACGGCCTCGGGATTGATGAAGTCGCAGAGGCCGTCGAGGCGAATAATCGCAATGCAGGTGGCTGGTATCTGGATCGGGGGGCGCAACAGCTGGTGATCCGCGGTGTGGGCTGGTTGCGCAGTGGCGCAGACGGTCTGCGTGATATCGGCAACATCCCCCTGAAGGACGCTGATGGTGTCACCGTGAGCGTGTCGGATGTCGCAACAGTCGTGTTCGGGCCGGAGATCCGCCAGGGTGCAGTCACCATGACGAGTCGGGATGCCGAAGGTAATCCGGAGCCGCTCGGTGAAGTCGTTGCCGGCATTGTGCTCAAGCGGATGGGAGCCAATACCAGTGCAACCATCCAGGGTGTCAAGGACCGTTTAGCGGCTATCCAGATGGCATTGCCTGACGGTGTGACCCTCGAGCCGTTTTATGACCAGTCGGAACTGGTAGACCAGGCCGTCACTGACCATCAGCAAGGCATTGCTGGAAGCCTTTGTACTGATCGTCATCATCCTCATGCTGTTCCTCATGAACCTGCGTGCCACCCTGCTGGTGCTGATCTCGGTGCCCGTCTCGATCGGTCTGGCCCTGATGGTCATGGCGCAGTGGGAGCTTTCGGCCAACCTCATGTCGCTCGGTGGGCTGGCGATTGCCATCGGCATGATGGTCGACGGCTCGGTCGTCATGATGGAACACATTTTCAGCCGCCTGGCCGAACATGAGCCAGCAGAAAACCCTGCCGCCATACCGCTGCGTATTCAGGAATCGGCGCGCGAGATGGGACGGCCGGTGTTCTTTGCCGTTATGATCATCATTATCGTATTTGCGCCACTGTTTACGCTGCAGGGTGTAGAAGGCAAGCTGTTTCAGCCCATGGCACAGTCGATCGTGCTGGCCATGCTGGCCTCGTTGCTGGTGGCCATGATCGTGGTTCCGGCACTCGCGACCTATGTGTTTCGCGGCCGCGTAAGTCATAAAAGTTTCCTGATGACGCCGCTCCTGAAGATCTACCGGCGTACCCTGACCTGGGCTTTGCGCAGACGGGCAATCATCATCGGTGGCGCGCTGGTGCTGTTCGCCGCGGCCATTGCGCTGGTGCCCCTGCTCGGTACCGAGTTTGTCCCGGAACTCGAAGAAGGCACGCTGAATATCCGCGTCACCCTGGCGCCGTCCTCGAGTCTTGATACCTCGCTCGAGGTGGCCGAGAAACTCGAGGCACAGTTGATGACATTCCCGGAAGTGACCTATGCCTCCAGTCGTGTGGGTCGTGCCGAAATCGGTGGTGACCCGGAGCCGGTCTCCAATGTCGAAATCTACGTCGGCCTGAAGCCTGTCAGGGACTGGTCTACTGCCCCTGATCGCAAGGCCTTGCAGGTGTTGATGGAAGAGAAAATGTCGGTTCACCCGGGCCTGTTGTTCTCCTTTTCACAGCCCATCGCGACCCGTGTCGACGAACTGCTGTCCGGTGTGAAGGCGCAGTTGGCCATCAAGCTGTTCGGCCCCGATCTGGACAGTCTGGCGGAAACGGCCGCGAGATCGAGGCACTGATACGGTCGGTGGAGGGCACACGTGGTGTGGAAATGGAGCAAATTGCCGGTGAAGCGCAACTCGTGGTGCGCCCGGACCGGGATGCACTGGCGCGCTACGGAGTTCCCGTCGCACAGGTGATGGAACTGGTGTCCGATGCGATCGGCGGCCGTGAGGCCGGGCAGGTCATCAAGGGCAACGAGCGCTATGACATCTATGTGCGTCTGGCCATGGAATCCGTGACACATCGAAGCAATCCGCAGCCTGATATTGCAGGCACCCAATGGCGCCTGGTTGAGGCTGGGTGATGTCGCACAGGTGGCCATCGAATCGGGGCCGCCACAGATCCGCCGGGATGACGTGCAGCGCCGGGTGGTCATTCAGGCCAATGTCGACGGGCGTGATATGGGCGGGCTGGTGAGAGAGCTTACGAGACGCATCACACTGAAATCGATCTGCCGCCCGGATACAGCGTCGTCTTCGGCGGACAGTTTGAAAACCAGCAGCGCGCGCAGGCCCGGCTGATGATTGTGGTGCCACTGTCACTCGGTCTGATCTTCCTGCTGCTGTACTTTGCCTTCAACTCGGTTGGGCAGGCGTTACTGATCATGCTCAATGTCCCGCTGGCGCTGATTGGCGGTATCGCGGCGCTGTTTTTCTCGGGCCAATATTTGTCAGTGCCGGGATCCATTGGATTTATCGCCCTGTTCGGGGTGGCCGTGTTGAACGGTGTGGTCATGGTGACCGCGATTAACCAGCGCCTTGGCGGTGGGCAGCACTGGAGGAGGCGGTCTTTGCCGGTGCATTCTCCCGGCTAAGGCCGGTACTCATGACGGCCAGTATCGCGGCGCTGGGTCTGATTCCCATGTTGCTGTCCAGTGGCGTGGGTTCGGAAGTGCAGCGTCCGCTGGCAACAGTCGTCGTCGGCGGGCTGTTTTCGTCAACACTGCTGACGTTGTTCGTATTACCCGTACTCTATACATTGTTTTCGCATGGCATCATCGCTGAATCACGCAGCAGTGCCTGAAGGCTGGTTGCATCGTGGGCCGTGGTATTAACTGGATTCGGATAAAGTGCAGGGTGTGCTTCACGCACCGTTAATGGTGCGCGCAGCGCACCCTGCAAATTGCACAGCCGGCGTAATCAGGGTGACACATAAAGTCACCGCCTGCGCGGGGACGATGTGATTCGAGTGTTGCCAGTATCAGTGCGGAGGACCATCCAGCAATTCCACGCGGACTTCCATGCTGCTGAACAGGGCCGGCGGACCGAATTGATGGTACACCGAAACATCTGCTGCATCGCGCCCGTAAGCCACGGCAAGCCTCCCGCCACGCAGCGTATGCTCAGTGGGGTCGAAGGTGTACCAGCGGCCGCCGACGTAGGCCTCGAACCATGCATGCAGATCCATAGGCTCGAGCCCGTACAGGAAGCCGACGACCAGGCGTGCAGGGATGCTGATACTGCGGCAAAGTGCGATGCCAAGATGGGCCAGATCACGACAGACCCCTTCATGTTGCCCATTCACTTCAACGGCAGACAGGGGGTATGCGCTGGATCCGGGTACGTAGCGTATTGAGCCGCGAATCCAGTCGCTGATCCGGGTCACCTGGTCATAGCCGAGCTGAACTCCGTCGACGATCTCCCGCGCGAGATTGCCGAACCTGTCCGATTCGCAGTAACGGCTTGGCAGCAGGTACAACAGTACCTCATCGGGTAAATTCTGAATTTCCACAAAACTGGCGTCGGGGTCCTTATCCACGAAATCAGCCGTCATTACAGCGGCTGTGGTATGCACAGTGAAAATCCCGGCCGGTGCCACCAGGCGCTGACAGAGGTTGCCGAAGATGTCCGTATACTCGACCACCGGGACGCTGGGTGTGAGCGTGTACGCTTCCTGTGCCACCCATTGCTGGATGCCACTGCGCGGGCGCAGCATGAGAATCAGCGGGGTCGGGTCACCCATTTGAAAATCGAGGTTACAGGTAGTATGGATCCACATAGGATTGCTTCCTGATGTCTTGTTACGATGATCCAGCAGTACGCTTAACCAATCGCACGTACGCTGCCGTTTTCAGGGCTGCAATGGCATATGAGGGTGTTGCCGGTTCCTGCCTGAGATGCCCTGAACGGGCAAGTGCAGGAGGGTCTCATGGGAACAGGATTTGTGCGTTGTCCGGCATGCATGGCGTGCTGACCCGGCAGACCCGTGAAGCTGGCTGAGATATCGAAATTTGCGCTCAAATGCAGAGTGCGCTGCGCGCACCATTTGCGGTGAATGAAACGCACCCTGCATTTAATCCCATCAGGCGAGTCGCAACTGTGCAAGTGAGGCCCGCGCATCGCTGCCGCTGATATCGGGAATAATGCTCAGTTCCAGTAGCATCAGTCCGTCGAGATCAACGACGTAGTCTTCGAGTTCACGGGTGCTGTCCGGCGGACTGAAATTATATTGCTGCCGTACAATTTCCCGGGCAGATGCGCTGTTGCCCGTTGACCAGCGCAGCACAAATTCCTGGGTGCGAGCGCGCTCGTTTTCCTCAAACTGCAACTGAATACGACTGATCCGGTGCGGCTGGTCAAACAGCAGCCGGATCGTCTGCTTTCCCGGCTGTTGTGCGCGCCAGGCGCCTCCCGCATTCAGGATCAGAGCGGACTCGATCGGATAGTCGGTTGCCTCGGACGTCAGTTCCACCTGTACCAGGTGCTCCAGGTCAAGCCAGTCCTGGCTGCCAGCGGGCCGGGATGCCTGAGTGTCCTGACCTTTGATCTGTTTGCGCATCGGTTGCCTCCTGTAGCCTCTGACCTGTTCGGCAATTGCGCCTAACATACATCAGAACAGTACCATTTTGACAGGTTCATCAGTTTCGTGCCGAATGATGATCTGTAATTCATGACTGAAGTATACCCGCTCCGGGCGGATTCGTTGCAGGCCGGCAGAGTGCGGATCAAGTGCGAGTTGACAGGTATCGATGCACAGTGAGAGGCAAGATGCTTAACGTATACAACTGTCGGTAAGTATGAGTAGAGCGTAGTGTTTTGTCATTCCCGCGCAGGCGGGAATCCAGGGATTTTCATACAGTCGGGCCCACGTCTGAGCGGGGACGACGTGTTTTTACGCGTATCGCGCTAGATTGAGATACATGGCAGGTTGTGCTGACGCAGATCGTACGCTTGCTGTCACACGGCCGGAATGCTTTCCGGCCGGTTGCGGATGGGGAGCAGTGATGGAGCCCTGTTCAACCCGGCGTGCGTCGGGGCCGGGTATTACCTGTGCGGCGCGTCGGCGTACTCGCGGCGCCCTGTCCCGGCCCACGCCGGGCCTGCGTCGAATTACGTCCCGCACTACCGCTGTTCGTGCTGTTGCCGCTGGCTGACTGACTGCGCGGCTTGCGGCGCGGCGGGTCACTGGCATTAGACGCACGACGTGGTGTATTTGCACCGGGATTACGTCCCTTGAAGATCGGTTCGGCCTTTATCGCGGCGTCCGGCGCATAGCCGTTTACGACGACCTGCGGAATCCTGCGCTGTACCACGCGCTCGATATCACGCAGCAGCTTGTGCTCATCCACGCAGACCAGCGAGATCGCCTCGCCCGGCGTTGCCGGCACGGCCGGTGCGTCCGATGCGGTGCACATAGTCTTCCGGTACGTGCGGCAGCTCGTAGTTCACCACGTGCGGCAGCTGGTCGATGTCCAGGCCGCGCGCGGCGATGTCGGTGGCCGTCAGCACCCGCACCGCGCCGCGTTTGAAATCCGCCAGTGCGCGTGTGCGCGCCGCCTGGCTTTTGTTGCCGTGAATGGCCGCGCTCTGGATGCCGATCGCGCGCCAGTTGTTCCGCCAGGCGGTTTGCTCCGTGCTTGGTGCGCGTGAACACCAGCACCTGGCGCCAGTTTTGCGAGCCGATCAGGAACGACAGCAACTCGCGCTTGCGCTCGCGATCCACCGGGTGCACGACCTGTGCGACCAGTTCGCAGGCGGTATTGCGTTGTGCGACCTCGATCTGTGCCGGATTGTGCAACAGGCTGTCGGCCAGCTGCCTGATCTCGTCGGAGAAGGTGGCGGAGAACAGCAGGTTCTGGCGCTGCTTGGGCAGCAGTGCGAGGATTTTGCGGATATCGCGGATGAAACCCATATCCAGCATGCGGTCGGCTTCGTCGAGGACCAGGATTTCGACCCGGGAAAGATCCAGCACGTTCTGCCCGATCAGGTCCAGCAGGCGGCCCGGTGTGGCCACCAGGATATCGACGCCGCGGCGCAAGGTCGCGATCTGCGGGTTGATGCTGACGCCGCCGTAGATCTGGGCGCATTTCAGCGGCAGGTATTTGCCGTAGGTGTCCACGCTCGCCCCGACCTGGGCCGCGAGTTCGCGCGTCGGGGTCAGCACGATCAGCGCACGTACCGGACGGTGTTTGCCGGCGGACGGCGTCTGGCGACAGGCGTTGCAACAGCGGCAGGGTGAACCCGGCGGTCTTGCCGGTGCCGGTCTGGGCGCCCGCCAGGACATCGCGTCCTGCGAGAATCACCGGTATGGCCTGGCGCTGTATCGGGGTCGGTTCAGTGTAGCCCTGTTCGGATACAGCACGGAGCAATTCGGCCGTAAGGCCGAGATCGTCAAATGACATGATGGATTGTTGCTCCTGAGTCGGCCTGTCGCAGCATGTGCTGGAACGGTCCAGGCGGAATTCGATAGTTGATGTTCGGGGTTTGCCGGAGGGGATTACCGCGAAGGAGTCAGGCGCAGACCGTAGTGCGCTGTTGCAGGTGGCATACTACCATGTTTACAAGGGTTGTATACCGGTAATCATTAAGCCGTCAGATCCGTTCAGGCAGTCTGCAGTGTGTAGCTGCGCAGGACATTGGCAAAGTCCTGCAGCGCCTTGATGCCGGAGCGCTCGGCCTCGTTGCACCAGGCCTCCAGGCGTTCGACCCGACCGGCACCGTCGCTGGCGGTGTGGGCCCACAATGCCTTGAGTTGCGACTTGAAGCGGTACACCGTGGCAAGGGCCTGGCTTTTTTGCAGCACGTCGTTGAGGGTGGCACGTGCTGTTGCGTCCGGCGCGATATCTTCACGGGTCATCAGCTTGTGTACCTGGCGCAGCAGTCTGCGTCCGGCACCGTCGCTGGCACGCCGTTCATTGCGTACGACCGGCCGGATGACCTTGCGGCCATAGAGTGTGAGCACGTGGTAGCGGTCGCGCAGGACAGCCCGCAGTGTTTCCAGGTCGACTACCTGCTTGCCGCGCTCTAACCGTACTTTGGGCGATGCGACGCACGCGCGCCAGACCCAGCACTGCCAGGATCCTGATGTACAGCCAGCCGATATCGAACTCCCACCATTTATTGGAGAGCCGGGCCGATTGCGGGTACGCATGGTGATTGTTGTGCAGCTCTTCGCCACCTATCAGGATGCCGACCGGGGACAGGTTGCGCGAGGCATCCGTGGTTTCGAAGTTGCGATAGCCCCAGAAATGACCCAGGCCGTTGATGACGCCGGCGGCCCAGAGCGGAATCCACAGCATCTGCACCGTGAAAATAATCAGTCCGGCCACGCCGAACAGCAGCACGTCGATGGCACCCATAATCAGGATGCCCGTAAGTGGCGAGCGGCTGTACACGTGACGCTCCAGCCAGTCATCGGGCGTGCCGTTGCCGTAGTGATCAAGCGTTTCCTGGTCGCGCACGGCAGTTCTGTACAGGCCGACGCCACCGAACAGGACCTGCAGGATGCCTCTGACCTGGGGACTGTGTGGATCGTCCACAGTTTCGCATTTGGCGTGATGCTTGCGATGCACGGCCACCCATTCCCGGGTGACCATGCCGGTTGTCAGCCACAGCCAGCCACGAAAAAAGTGACTCACAGACGGGTGCAGGGTGAGCGCGTTATGCGCCTGGTGACGATGCAGGAAAATGGTGACGCTGGCGATGGTGATATGGGTTAGCAGCAGGGTGGCGCCGATGTAACCCTGGAAAGATAAATCCAGTAATCCGTCTAGCATGCAAGTCTCTGAATGATATTTCTCTGGTTATGTAAAATGCAGGTCACAGGATGTACCTGCAACGACCCGCAACACCACTGCTGCGGCTGCGATGTTGCGGTTGCCGGCCTGTCAGCGCCGACGGCCCTTTGCCCTGGGGTCTTCATAGCGCACCCTGAGCGATTTGTCGCCCATCGTTTTGCCGTCGAGGCGTGCGATTGCCGCCCGGGCCTCATGACCTTCCATGGCGACGGTGCCGAAGCCGCGGCATTTTCCGGTGAAGATGTCGCTGGAAATACTGATGGCGCGAACGATGCCGAACTCGGAGAACAGCTCGCGCACGCTCTGTTCAGATGCATCCGCCGGTAAATTGGATACAAACATGGTCTTCAATGGCTGTCCCTCCCTGTTGAGGAGATGATGCGCTGAGTTCGCGCTAAAGAAAAGCCCCGCAGATTCGCTGCGGGGCTGTGTTAATGGCTGTCCGGAGGGTTAGTCCTGGAGTGCAACCCGGCTGGCCTGCAGTCCCTTGGGGCCCTGCTCGACATCGTAGCTGACTGCCTGACCTTCGTTGAGCGTCTTGAACCCATCGCCGCTGATCGCGGAAAAGTGTACAAAAACGTCTGCGCTGCCATCGGCCGGCGCAATGAAACCGAAACCCTTGGACTCGTTAAACCATTTGACGGTACCTGAAATCATGTGAATTACCTCTGTGAATAAATGATGTGGGTGTTGATGCAAATGATGCTAATACAATTCACAGGAGATACCGGAGGTGACTTCTGAAATGGTGCAGCCAACTTGCAACTTGGCACACTATAGCAGGGCAGGGGTGGAAACGCGAGTGATCTTGCTACCTGTCTGACCTGATGCTGCCATACTGACAGCCTGTTGTGCCTGTCACTGTATATGATGCCGGCGCCGGCTGGTTGCAATGCCTGGTTGAAAATAACTCACCCGGTCAATGTTATTGTCCAGACACCGCCACGCTGCGGGTGGCGGTGTCTGTGCAATCCGGCGCTACTGTAAAACCGGTTGTGCGATATACAGCAGCAGGGTGCCGGGTAAAGCCGTGACCCGCAATCAGTTGATGCTGAGCAGCTCGACCTCGAAGATGAGTGCACTGTTCGGGGGTATCTTGGCGCCTTGACCGCGCTCACCGTAGGCGAGCTTCGGCGGAATGAACAGCTGCCACTTGTCACCCGGATGCATCAGCTGCAGCGCCTCCGTCCAGCCGGCAATGACCTGGCTGACGCCGAATGTGGCTGGCTGGTTGCGGCTGTAGGAGCTGTCGAATTCGGTCCCGTCGATCAGGGTGCCACGATAATTGACCGTGACCTTGTCGGTTTTCTGCGGGCTGTCGCCGGAACCTTCCGCCAGAACTTTGTACTGCAATCCGCTTGGCAGGGTCTGCACGCCGTCCTTGCCGGTGTTTTCCGCCAGGAAGGCCTCTGCGGCCTTGAGGTTTGCTGCCTGCAGTTCATCCAGCTTGGCTTGTTTTTCCGCGGCAACCCGTTGTTGCAGGTTCATCAGCACCGTGCGCATCTCTTCCTGGGTCAGGAGCGGGGTTGTGCCGGATACGGCATCCTCCAGCCCTTTGACTACCATCTCTTTTCTGATTGTCAGATCCTGGCGTTTGAAATCCCCACCGAGCCGGTAGCCGATGATGTAATTGATCTTGTCATCCTCGTCGGTAAATTTTGGCTGTTCGTCCGCGTAGCAGAGGCCGCAGAGCAGCGGCAGGGCGGCGATGGCGATTAGTCCTGTATTCTTCATGTCGGATTTTCTCCTGATTCTGTCGTTATGGTTCGAAAACACGGGTACCCGCTACGGGACCGGGGTCATCCCGATTGCTACCATAATGCACCGCTGTGTAATTTGGAATCACGGGTTAATAAATGATAGAAATCGAGGTCATATTGGGTTATAAAATTACTTTAATAATCAAAATACACGGGAATTATGCATGAAAACACGCCTGAGTATCGTATCTGCCGTCGCCGCCTTCCTGTCCCTTTCCGTTCACGCCGATACCACCCTGGTTTACGATCTGGTCGACGCCGCGGGTCAGGCAACCCAGCAGACCTACAGTATTCGTGGCCGCTTCTTGCGGGTGGACAAGAGCACCGAGGCACCGGAAAATTTCCTGCTGCTGGATGGCGGATTCCTGTACATGAACGTTGTCAACGGCGAAAAGCAGACTTTCACCACCTTCGGGGATTCACCCCATCATCAGGGTGGCACGCGGCTCCCTGCTGCAGCGCCCAAGGCGGAGAGCGCTGCTGCGCCGGCCCCTGCTGCAGCGGGGCAGGCTGCTGCAAAATCACCGCCAAAGAACATTTTGTCACCGACAACAGAAAAGAACACGGTGGCGGGGATCAGCTGCAGGGTGGTCAGGGAAATGCGCGATGACAAACTGCTGGCCGAACACTGCCTGGTAGATGCGTACGCCCTGGGAATGACGCCGCGTGAACTCATCAGCATGGCCCGCCTGATCGAGTTTTCCCGGCAGAGGACCGATCCGGACTGGATTGCCATCCAGTCGGATGAGCAGTTTATAACGATTCGAAGCCGTCCCGCGGAGGGCGAACCGACCTTCATACTCAAGTCGGTTTCCCACGACATAGTGCCCCGGGATATACTTCCGCGTTCCGGCAGAGTACGAGAAAGCTGCAGCCCGCGGACGATTACACGGGGCTGATTACCGGCAAGAAGCAGGCAGGGGATTGAAGCGGGCTAGTGTTCAGGACTTGTTCAGTGCTGCGTCGTTGCTGCAGGTAATACACCGCCGGAATGACGAACATGGACAGCAGCGGTGCGGTGACCATGCCGCCGATCATGGGCGCCGCAATGCGCTGCATCACTTCCGACCCGGTTCCCTCACTCAGCATGATCGGCAGCAGGCCGGCGATGATAACCGCCACGGTCATGGCCTTGGGGCGCACCCTGAGCACGGCACCTTCCATGATGGCCTCGCGCAGTGCACTGTCGCTGAGCTGTGCCTCCCTGGCGACGGTGCGTGTCGAGTGCATTATCGAGATAGACCAGCATCACCACGCCGAATTCCGCCGCTACACCGGCCAGGGCGATAAACCCGACAGCTACCGCGACCGACAGGTTATAGTCGAGAAACAGCAGGAACCAGAAACCGCCCACCAGCGCGAAGGGCAAAGACAGCATGACCAGCGTGGCCTCGCCGGCAGAGCGCAGTGCCAGGTAGAGCAGCACGAAGATGATGATCAGGGTCAGGGGGACCACCTGGCGCAGTTTCTGTTGTGCCCGCAGCATGTACTCATATTGTCCTGACCAGGCAATGGAATAGCCCGGCGGCAAGTCCATCTGCTCGAGCACAGTATCGCGGGCGCGGTTGACATAACTGCCGAGATCGACATCGCGGATATCCACGAACACCCAGCCATTGAGGCGTGCATTCTCGCTTCTCAGCATCGGTGGTCCATCCACCACCTTCACCTCGGCGACCTGCGACAGGGGCACCTGGGCGCCGCTCGTCGTGACCAGGGGCAGTTGCTGGAGTTTTTTCACGTCGTCGCGCTGTTCCCTCGGAAAGCGCAGGTTCACGGTGTAGCGTTCGCGTCCCTCTACCGTTTGCGTGACATTGATGCCGCCCACTGCCGCGCTGACGATGTCATTGATATCATCGACATTGAGCCCCAGTCTTGCCGCCTCCAGCCGCCGCGGGATAATTTCGATGTAGCGTCCGCCGGCGACGCGCTCGGAATAGGCCGACCGGGTGCCCGGCACCTGCATCAGGATTTTCTCGAGCTGTTTGCCGATGCGCTCGATTTCGTAGACGTCAGGCCCGGAGATTTTCACCCCGACGGGCGTCTTGATACCCGTTGCCAGCATATCGATACGTGTCTTGATCGGCATGACCCAGGCATCGGTCAGTGCCGGGAAGCTGATTCTGTCATCGAGTTCCGCCATCAGTTTTTCTACCGTCATGCCGGGTCGCCATTGCATCCCGCGGCTTGAGCTGAATCAGTGTTTCGATCATGGTGAGCGGAGCCGGGATCGGTGGCTGTATCGGCCCGGCCGATCTTGCCGAACACCCGCTTGACCTCCGGTGTCTGGCTGATCAGCCGGTCGGTCTGCTGCAACAGTTCGCGCGCCTTGCCGATGGAGATGCCGGGCAGCGTGGTGGGCATGTACATGAGGTCGCCCTCGAACAGTTCCGGCATGAATTCGGAGCCCAGTCCCTGTCCGAGGCTCGCCAGCCAGGGAATGTCGCGGAACATGCCTGCCAGCCCACGGCAAGTCGTTCCTGACTGTCCTCGATTGCGGTGATGGCACCGGCCGCGAATGACGGTTCTGCCAGCTGTACCAGTTGCAGGGGCCACTTGAGCGGCGCCAGGAAACCGCTGATGCCGTACAGCGGAATCAGCAGGCTCAGGACCACGACAATCGACAGCAGCACGGTCATTTCCGGGCGCGTCCAGCACCCGCTTCAGTGCAGGCCGGTACAGCCAGATCAGCAACTGGCTGAGCGGATTGACGGACTCTCCGGGAATGCGTCCGCGAATGAAATAACCCATCAGCACCGGCACCAGCGTAACCGCGAGCCCGGCCGATGCGGCCATGGCAAATGTCTTGGTGAACGCGAGCGGCGCAAACAGCCGGCCCTCCTGTGCCTCCAGCGTGAACACGGGAACGAAACTCAGGGTGATGATGAGCAGTGAATAGAAACAGGGCCGGTCCGACCTCCTGTGCGGCCCGGGTGATGGTCTCCCAGCGCTGTTTGCCGGTCAGGTCCGGGCCGGCTTTTTCCAGGTGTTTGTGGGCGTTCTCGATCATGACGATCGCAGCATCGACCATGGCGCCGATCGCAATGGCGATACCGCCGAGGGACATGATATTGGCATTGATCCCCGCCTGTTTCATGATGATGAACGAGATCAGGATGCCCAGTGGCAGGGTGACGACGGCAACAAAGGCGGAGCGCAGGTGGAACAGGAACACCAGGCACACCAGCGCGACCACGATGAATTCCTCGACGAGCTTTTCAGTGAGGTTGTCCACCGCTCTCAGGATCAGTTCCGAGCGATCGTAGGTCGTGACGATCTCGACGCCTTCCGGCAGGCCGCTCTGGAGTTCCCGCAGTTTTTCCTTGACCGCGGCGATGGTCTGCAGGGCATTCTCGCCATGGCGCATGACCACGATGCCGCCGGTAACTTCCCCTTCGCCATCCAGGTCGGCCACCACCCGGCGCATTTCCGGACCGACCTGTATATGCGCGATGTCCCGTAACAGCACCGGGATACCCTTGTCGGTCTGCTCGAGCGGTATGTGTTCGATATCCTCGAGCGACTGAATATAGCCCCGGGTGCGCACCATGTATTCCGATTCCGCCATTTCGACTCACGGAGCCACCCGTTTCCCGATTGGCCCTGCGAATGGCTTCGGCCACGCGGGTCAGGGGAATGCCGTAGGCCCTGAGTTTTTCGGGATTCACCACCACCTGGTACTGGCGCACCATGCCACCAACCGTCGCCACCTCGGCCACGCCCGGCACGGCCTGGAGTTCGAATTTCAGGAACCAGTCCTGCATGCTGCGTAGCTGCGCCAGATCGTGGTTTCCGCGCCTGATCCACCAGGGCATAGCTGTAGATCCAGCCGACACCGGTGGCGTCTGGCCCCAGCTTGGGCCGCACGCCCGGCGGCAGGCTGTCCTCCGCCTGGTCGAGGTACTCGAGCACCCGCGCGCGCGCCCAGTAAAGATCGGTGTCATCATCGAAAATGACATAGACATAGGAGTCGCCAAAGAACGAATACCCGCGCACCACGCGTGTCCCCGGTACCGAAAGCATGGTGGTGGTGATCGGGTAGGTGACCTGGTCCTCGATGACCTGCGGGGACTGGCCCGGGTAGCTGGTGCGGATGATGACCTGCACATCGGACAGGTCCGGAATGGCATCGAGCGGTGTCTGCAGCACCGACAGCCATCCCCAGCCGGTGAGCACCAGGGTGGCCAGGATGACCAGCAGGCGGTTTTCAATGGACCAGCGTATCAGTCGAATCGGCACGCTGATTACTCTGTCATGCGCGAAAAGTCGGCCTGCAGACTGGATTCCGAATCAATCAGGAACTGGCCCGACACGACCACGTCGTCGTTCTCCTGCAGGCCGGACAGGATTTCGACATCGGGGCCAACCCACATGCCGCTGGTGACCTCGACAGGCTTGAAATGGCCCTTTCCGAGTGCCTTGACCACCGTCTCGCGCTCGCCGGTCGGAATGACGGCCTCGCGCGGGACGATCAGCACATTCTGTTTCGGAGCGCTGGCAATCGTTACCTCGACGAACATGTTCGGCACCAGGATCCCGTCCGGATTCGCGACCGCAATCCGTGCGCGCAGCGTGCGTGTGAGGGGATCCACCTCGGGGTAGATGAATTCGAGCGTGCCTTCCCAGCTCCGCTCAGGCAGGGCCGGTGCCGTGATGGTGGTCTTGAGTCCCGGTTTCATCCAGCTCATCTGGTGCTCGTAGATATCCACCATCACCCACAGGCGGCTGAAATCCACGATGGTGAACATGTTGTCGTCCGGCTCCACGTACATGCCCTCGCGGACCCCGAGCTGGGTGATCACGCCGGTCCGGGGGGCCACGATCGGGATCGTGTTCTTGACCGTGCGGTATTTCTCGAGGCTCATGATGTCCATATCCATGACATGCAGGAGCCTCAGGTTGTTGCGCAGCGACTTCACCCGGGCACTGATTTCGGTCTGGTCGGCGGATTTCAGCTTGGCCAGGTCAAGCTCTTCCAGGGCGGTAATGTACTCGAGCTGCAGCTGGACGATCAGCGGCGAGAAAAACTGCGCCAGTTCATCCTTGCGCTTGACCGCTATGCCGTCGGTGCGGATGTTGAGGTTTTCGATCCAGCCGGGCGTTCTGGCGTGCACCTGAACGATGCGGTCATCGTCGTAGGCGACATTGCCTTGCGTGGTGATATGGCGTTGCAGCACCCCGCGCTTCACCTTCGTCGTACGCACCCCCATGTTCTGCACCACGGAGGCATCCAGTGTGACCTGCGGCCGGTCGTCCGTGGCCGGCTCGAGGTGTTTTTCCACCAGGTTCATGCCGCAGATGGGGCAGGTGCCGGCCTCATCACGCACGATCTGCGGGTGCATGGGGCAGACATAATGCGCGTGCTTATGATCAGCGGTTTCTTCCGGGACGGGAAATTCCAGGTGTTTTTCCACCAGGTTCATGCCGCAGATGGGGCAGGTGCCGGCCTCATCGCGCACGATCTGCGGATGCATGGGGCAGACGTAATGCGCATGGGTGTGCTCGCCGGCCGCTTCAAGCAGGTCGGTCGCTACGGTGTCCTCCGCGACGGCAGGCCGGTCTGCCGTGTCCGGTCCGCAGCCGGCCAGCAGCAGCACGGCCAGCAACAGCACGGGCAACAGCTGCGCGCAGGTGCGGAATGGCAGGTTGCGAAGGACTGTTTTGTTCACTTGTGATATCTGACGGACTGAACTGTGCCACAGGGTCGGATACAGGCTGAATCGACCGCCCGGCAACGGACCTGAAGTCCGTGCCGGTTGCCGGTCTGATGGCGGGTATGCGCCGGGCGGCGGTCAGTCCGTCCCGGCCGGTGGCGACGACGGGCTCGACTGGCGTCGCAGGTTCAACCGAGGCTGGCGCTTCGCTCTGTGCGGCATCGGTTGCGGAGGCTTCCGCCTCTGGCGCCATAATTTCGGGGGTATCGACCGACAGCAGTTCGACATCGAAGATGAGGGTCTTCTCGCGCAACGGTCCCTTCTCGCCATAGGCGAGTCGGTGGGGAATGAACAGTTGCCATTTGGCGCCTTCCTGCATCATCTGCAAGGCCTCGCTCCAGCCTGCAATGACCCCGTCCACGCGGAAACTGGCCGGTTTGCCATGCTTGGCCGAGCTGTCGAACTCCTTGCCATCGATCAGGCTGCCGCGGTAATTGACCGTGACGGTGTCCGTTGCCCCGGGTGTCCTGCCCGTGCCCGGTTCAATGATCTTGTACTGCAGTCCGCTGGGGGTGGTCACCACGCCTTCCTTTTTGGCATTGGCCGTCAGGAAGTCCATGTTTTCCTTCTCGATCCGGGTCTTGGCGAGATGCTTTTCCCGGGTGCGCTGGTCCGCGATGCGTTTGCCCAGTTCACCCATGGTGGTGTTCATCTCCTCGGCTGTCATGAGCGGCTGCGCGCCGGACAGCGCGTCCTGGATGCCCCGGATCACCGTGTCCGGTTGCATCTCGACACCCTGCAGTTTGAAGTCGCCACCGATCTGGTAGCCGACACTGTAATTGATCTTGGCCGCATCCGTGCCGAGATCAGGCTCGCCAGCCAGACACAGGGGGGTGAGCAGCGCGGTGGTGAGGATTAATAACTGTTTCATCCGGATTCTCCGTTGTCGTTATGGTCTAAGGTCATGAGTATGAAAATGCAGGACGCCTGTGCGGGCCAGGCTACTATCCGCTGCGTCAGGGCTGTTGGGTATCCTGCACGCTTTCAGGCGTGGTAGTTGAGGTCGACTTGCTGTCATCACTGTCCACAGAGAGTAATTCGAGTTCAATGATCACCGCCTGGTAGGCGAGCGGAGATCTCCTGCCATAGGCCAGGTCAGGTGGAATATAGAGTTCCCACCTGGCGCCCGGTTGCATCATCAGCACGGCCTCCCTGAGGCCCGGAATCATGTCCGCTACGCGGATGGATCTGGGCTTGCCGGCAGCATGGGAATTGTCGAATTCACTCCCGTCGATTCGTCGGCCCGTATAATGGAAGTTCACCTGGTCCAGGGGCACTGGCCTGGCGCCGCTGCCCTCGCTGATCACCCGGTACTGCAGGCCACTGGAAAGGGTCTGAACGCCTGGTTTTTTGGCGTTCTCCTCGAGGAACGCCTGGGCCTCGCGGAGCTTGCGCTCATTGACTTCTTTACGCGCCTTGACCCGCTGCAGCTGCTCGGATTGCATGTCTTCGGTGATCTGTCCTTTCAGCTTCACCAGGCGCTGCTCCATGTCGTCCTTCGGCAGCAGGGGTTCGGCCTCGCCGAGCGCGTCCTGCATGCCCCGCGCGATGGCGGCAGCGTCCAGCGCCACGCCCTGGCGCTTGAAATCTGTCCCGATCTGGTGACCGAGGCTGTAGTTAATCCGGTCGGCTTCCTGTTTCAGGCCGGGTGGCTCATCGGCCGTGCAGGCTGCGACGAGCAGGATCAGTGCGGTCATCGCTGATAGTCTGTGCAGACGCATAGTGCAGTCTTCTCCCGAACGTGTGTTTCTGTTTGTACTGAACCGCAGATACCGCGGGGATTGCCGGTGGAGCGGAGATGATCAACCATTCTACTGCCCGTGGGACAGACATGTGCTGATCTGTTTAAAAACATAACAGCCGCAGCCGTCCTCTGGCAAGAAAAGGGCCGCCCGAAGGCGGCCCAGTATTGGCGGGTAAGAAACTACCCCTGGTTTATGGAGTGAGCCCGGTGGTGAACGCGGCTTGCGTGGCCGCTGCCGGGAGCGGAAGACCACCGCAGTTCGTGTTACCCACACAGAAGGGCACCATCATCTCGTTGTCCTCGTGCTCGACGATATGGCAGTGCCAGACGTAAAGGCCCGGGATATCGAAGGTAGCGGCGACTGTGGTGGCCTCACCCGGATAGGAAATCACGACGTCTTTCCAGCCGTTCTCCCACGCGTTGATACCCCCATTTAACGGATCGCCGCCGACCGAGGGTCCGCCACCCAGTGCCTCACGTCCGAGCACATTGAACTTGACCAGGTGCAGGTGGACGGGATGGGCATCAGCCGAGAAGTTCTGGAGTTGCCAGGCTTCCGTGGCACCCAGCGCCGGGTTGGTGGAGATCGGATCAGACCACAGCTGCACGGTCGGTACGCCGCCCTGATTCACTGTGCCCAGTACCGCCGCCAGCGGTGCGAAAGCTTCGGCCTCCGGCGTCACACAGGGAGGAATATCCCCGGGTACCTGGGTGATTTCACCGGTTACGCCGTCGATCGTCACACACACCAGAGCGGACTCTTCCTCGAGCAGGGCGAGTCGGCGCAGGATCTGGGTGTTGGGCAGCGGATTGTCAGCCGGGCCCAGCACCAGAGACTCCGGCGGTGTGGCGCGGGTAAGCGGGTTCTGCAGAGTGCCGTCCGGTGCCGCGGAGCTCGTCGGTGGGCGAGGAGCCCAGCAGCGCCGAGTTGACCACAAACTGCATCACCTGTCCGGTGGTAGCCGGATCGGCCGGGACGCTGGCGGGGTCGAAACCGCCAAACGGCTCGTCGGGACCGGTATTGATCACGCGTACCACGGTACCGTCGGGCAGACCGCGGAAGTCCACGATCACGTCGGGACGTTCGGCGTTGCCCATCAGCAGGGCCTGCTGGGGAGCGGGTGCAGCCACAGGAGCCGGAATGGTGCCATCACCCGGCAGTTGGGTTGCGGCACCGGTTTCCACCTTGACCACCTGTGGCAGGATGCTCTGTTCAGTACCGATCTGGAAGAAGCTGAGCTCATTGACCGGTACCGTCGAGGCGGTGGGCGGAACCGTGGTGTCGTCCCACACCGTGCGGTTGACCGTGGTCTGCGCACCCGTGACCGGATCCGTGACAATCAGCGCCAGGTTAATGAAGCGGGAGTTACAGCCATTCAGCAGACGGAAGCGGTATTGCGCCGGTGCCACCTGCAGTTCGGGCCAGGTCGAACCATTGACCACCATGGTGTTGAAGAAGGCCTCCGGGTTCCAGATCGGTGGCATGTCGGAGGTCGGGCTGGGGATGAAGTCAACGTTCAGTCCTGCCGCCGCGTTACCGTTGTACTGGCCTTCGATATTACCAAAGCCGTCACCCAGACCTTCGAAGAAGGCCCGGTCCGCCGGATAGAACAGGGAGCCGTCCGCATTGAAGGAACGGTCCTGAACCGCGATCGGTATCTCGCGGATGCTGCTTCTGACCGGATTGCCCGGAATGTTCAGCGACAGCACGTCCTGGCCTCTGACCGGGGCCGGTCCAGGCAGTACGCCGGCCACCAGACCGTCCTCACCGCCACTCGGCTGCCGGATCAGGAAGAAGCCGGCCGGGCCCGCGTACACGTTGCTGCGCGTCATGCCCAGGGCATGATCGTGATACCAGATAGTGGTCGAGGGCTGATCATTGTCGTAGGTGAAGTTGGCAAAGCCTGCCGCATTCGGGGCCGGGTTGGTGACGACGCCGAGCTGGTTGATCAGGCTGCCACCGCACACGTAGGTGTTGGGGTTCTGCGGATTGGCCGCCACGGCCGGGTTATTGGTGCAGTTGAAGTTGCTCCCGGTCGGGTCGGGCAGGTACCAGGCCTCCGTGTAGCCGTCAGACTGGGGGTTGTTGTGGCCGCCATGGACGTGTACCACAATCGGGACCGGTCCCGTGTAATAGTCGGGATTAGGACCCATGCAGTCGGTGCGCGGCGAGCCGGCGATGCAGTCTGCCTTCGGATTGGCCCAGTGCAGGGTCTGATCGATCGGCAGCAGGTGCGGCAGGAAATTCGGTCCCGCGCCGAAGTTTTCCTTGAGGCCGTTGATCCAGGTGATGCTGATGGGGTTAGGTTGATAGTTGCCAACCGGTACCCGTCCGCCGTTAGTGGTTTCGATGGTATAGGCCGGGTAGTTGTACTGGGAGTTCGGGGCCGGGGCCAGACCGACAGCACCGCCCGGTATGCCCGAGGAGTCAGGCAGCGGATCCGCGGCCGGACCATAGCTCCACACGGTGGTGGCGGGGAAGGTCGCAGAGCTGTCGGATCGCGCAGCATTTCGCCGATACCGCGTTCCAGTGTCCACCCGGCAGAATCTGCTGCTGGAATTGCTTGACGGCGATCTCGTAGTTATCAGGGGCGCCTCCGGGTCCGCCGACCGGGTTCATTGCCGGCGGGATGACCAGCGGCAACACGTATTTGGGGATCGCGAGCGGGTCGAGCGGTGCCACGCAGCCGTAGAACAGACCGGCACAGGACGGCCCCGGTGGATTTCCAAAGGCTGCCCTGAACAGCGGAATATCAAATGCGTCGACGATCCCGTCGCCATTCATGTCCTCATTCGGGAACGTGCTTTGACCAAAGGCCGTTCGAAACAATGGAATGTCGAATGCATCAACTATCCCGTCACCGTTGAAGTCCGCATCGCAAACGTTGCCGATCTGATTGCCGTTGGTATCGCGCTGGTCGGCGTTCGCAACGGTGATGCAGTTATCCAGGTTGTTGTCTACGCCATCGCCGTCTGTATCCACGGCAAACGCACTGGCGCTCGTCAATGTAAACAGAATTCCGGCAGCAATCTGTAAAGGTGTCGCGAGCCTGTGTGTTGATAAGGTGACAGTCGATCCGGCCGGTGTTGCACCTGGCGACTCTTCTCTCTTGATTTTTCTTGACATCGTAATCTCCTCTCCCCTGTACATGAGGTTGTCGTTTGGAAGTTTCAGTTCAGTAAAAAACAACCATAAATCGTTAGTTCATTTTCATCGTTTCGTTCCGGCTTATGACAAACTTACAGCTGGTAGCGCATATAACCCGTGCTGCAATTTCAGTGCCGATTTTGTGTCATTAGTTAGGTCACGCAGTAAGTCCATAGTTAACAAGTGGTTATAAATCGATTAATGTCAAAATTCTGTTGCCTGTTGCCACATCCCGACAGTCAATCCTGACAATTCTGACAGATGTGGCAGTTTATCGCAGACAGATGTGTCATTTGTGACACACCCGTGTGCCCGTTCTGATCATGAAAACGGGCAGCTTTGTCAGTCCTGTTCCGGTATTTCGCATGAAAGCCATTGTTATTTATTTTGAAAATAGTAAATCTGTGCGCACGCAGTGAATAGCAATACGAAACTATTTGTTCAGTTTGCATCTGTCCAGTCAATCAGGTTCGACCGTCACCATTCGGAGACAGCTATTATTGGTTAAATCAAGGCAAATATTAGGCCAGAAATATTTTTTATCGTTAGATCAGCTTCTTGCAGTTGAGATGGTATTTTCTACGGAAGCGCGGGCAAATTGATTTGTAAACAATTGTGACATTTCAACCGACAGGTCGAACGACATTTTCAGTTAAATACATAAAAATCAGTAGCTAACAATTCAAGTCAGAATTTAAGCATGTAAGAATTTCCGACTTATCAGCCGGTGCCTGATACTGAATTAATTAAATAGCGGTTTATAGATAATCTTTTTGCTATTTACATTTTACGAAGCACACTGGCGCTGCACTTGCGAGTGGAGGGTACTGATCAGTCACAGCGCCGTCCATTACGCCGGACAGGGCAAAACAGCAGTTGCGTTCGCCGCCTGTCAGCCACCCGCTAACAGGCCGCGCTGCAGGTGACTTGACCCTGCACCGGGCGACGCGGGGCGTCATCGATTACTGAAAAATAGTCTTGATGTCAAGTGGAGGGGTATGCAATATTTGTTCAGGGTATTAATAAACCATAAATAAAGGTCCTCTGTCCTTCCGACCCGGAAGCTCCGGACAGCAGGGTGGTTACCGTTCAGGCCACTCGATAACTATAACAAGACGTTTCAGGTTGGATCTCAGCGTGTTCAGCAATAGCAGTGACAAGCAATACCATAAACGGCACTGCCAGCCGGTGTTTCGGCTTCGTCACCTCGACCGGGCTATCAGGCTGACGCTGGCGCTCGGCGCCGGGGTACTCGGTCAGTCCGATCGTCCAGGCACAGCTCGATTGTCCTATCACCGGTCAGGTGAGTCTTGGCACACTGGATACCAATAATGTTTCGTGCCTGATCACTGCCAGTGGTCAGCTCGACATCCAGACCACTGGCGACCTCGCGAACACTGGCAGTCTCGACAACGCCGGCCTGCTGAACAACGCCGGCAACCTCGGCAACCTGGCTGGCGCGTCACTGAACAACCAGTCCGGTGGCACTACGAATAACAGCGGAGCCTTCAGCAACTACGGCATGCTGGAAAATACCGGAGCATTGTATAACCTGGCGGCAGGCATGCTGACCAACGGCACCGGCGGCAGCACCACGAACAACTACCTGTTTGCCAATGCCGGCACACTGATCAACGCGGGTTTGCTGACTAACAATGTCAAGCTGGTTAACGCGTACGGCGCCACCTGTCCAACCAGTCCGGTGCAACGCTGTCGAACAGCAACTATCTGAGCTAATTACGGCAGCCTCAGCAACACGGGTGCATTGAATAACGGCGGCGATTTTTTCAACGAGGCCGGCGCCACCCTGATCAATCAGTTCGCAGGCACCCTGTCCAACAGTTATCGCCTGTACAACTACGGTAACCTGTCTAACAGTGGCGTATTGACCAGCAGTGACACGCTGGTTAACGAGGATGGCGCTACCCTGGCCAACCAGTCCGGCGGCAGCCTCACCAGCAGCGGTTACCTGACCAATTATGGAACACTCGCCAATGCCGGCGTGCTGATCACGCACAGCATGTACAACGGCGGGACCCTCCACAACCAGTCAGGCGGCAGCCTGACCAATGGCGTGCGTCTGAATAATTACGGTCACTTCGATAACACAGGAACATTCACCAATAGCGCCGGCGCCAGCCTGGCGAATCTGGATACCGTGACCAACACGGGCGCGGTAACCAATCACGGCGCACTGATCAATTACGGTTCCCTGGCTAATGCAGGTTCCCTGGTCAACAACCGGGACCTGAACAATTATGTCACTCTGACCAATCAGTCCGGCGCGGTCCTGATCAGCGCTCCGGGTGCCGCGCTGAGGAACAGCCTCGCCGCCACGCTGACCAATAACCCGGGTGCCGTGCTGGTCAATGCCGGCAGCCTGAACAATGCCGGCAGCCTGGTTAACAGCGGTGCATTCGAAGTGACCGTGACTGGCGCCGTCACCGGCAGTGGCAGTTTTACACAGGGTGCAGGCAGCACGCGGGTCGATGGCAGTCTCACCCAGGCGGCGGTCACGCTCAGCGGCGGCAGCCTGACGGGCACAGGCGTGATCACCTCCACTGCCCAACCGGTAACGATCGATGCCCCGGCGAGTGTCAATCCGGGAGACAGCGCAGCCAGCGATGCGAGCGATATTTTCGGAACGCTGACCTTTGGTGGCAACGTCGACTTTAACGGCTCCGTGAGCTTCGAGCTGGGTCTGTTCGACTTCGACAGCGTTAATATCCTGGGCAACATCGACTTCGGTCCGAACAGTCAGATCATGTTCAGCCTGAATGGCTACCAGCCCGGCATCGGTGAGCATGTCGACTTCCTGTTCGCACAGCATGCGAGCGGCTTTGACAATATTTTCTTCAGTTTTCCGGACCTGAACCCGGGGCTGGGGCTGGACTTCGAGGTGCTGCTCACCCCTGAATGGGACCTGCAATTATTCTTTACAGCGGCACCTGTGCCGCTGCCCGCAAGTGTCTGGCTGTTCCTCGGCGGCCTGGTGGGCATGACAGTCGTCGCACGCCGCAAGTCCGCCACTGCGCGATCAGCCCCGCGCCCTGTAAAATGAACACAGATTACTAACGGAACGGGTACGGTTGCGCGGGCTGCAACGTATGTCTGTATCACAAACGGCAGCCAGGGACGGCATCATGACGAGCGACAAGACCATCTACTTTCTCGCCGGGTTGCCACGCAGCGGTTCGACGCTGCTGGCGAACATACTCGCACAAAATCCCCGCGTGCACGTGACCCCGACGTCGGGCATCGTCGACATGCTGGTGACGGTGCGCAACGGCTGGGACCGCAACGATGCCTTCCAGGCGATGGCGCACGGCCTGAGCGAGCAGGTCAAGGAACGCGTGCTGCGGGCGATGCTGCAGGCGTACTTCGCGCATGTCAGTCAGCCGCTGTGCATCGACAAGAACCGGTACTGGGCGGAGTTCCTGGAAATGGCGGCGGTGCTGGTGGGTGGCAGGGAGCGGGTGAAAGTCCTGGTGACGGTGCGGGACTTGCGCGATGTGCTGGCGTCTTTCGAGCAGCTCTATCGCAAGACCTCGGCGCTCGGGCAGTTGCCGCAGGAAGCGGCCACCGCCCTGAAATTCAAAACGGCGCTGGGTCGCGTGGAGGTATTCGCAGACGATGCGCAACCGGTCGGCCGGGCGTACAACGCCATTCGCGATGCCGTCACCCGCGGCTGGAAGGACCGCATGCACTTCGTTGATTACGACGCGCTGACACGTGCGCCGCAGGCGACGCTGGAGGGTATCTATCGCTTTCTTGGTGAGACATCGTACGCTCACGACTTTGAGCATGTCCGGCAGGTCACCTTCGAGGACGACTACGTGTATGGCTTCAAGGACATGCACACCATTCGTGCCCGGGTCGAGCCCCAGCCGCCGCAATGGCCGCGGGTGTTCGACGATGCGGTGTTACAGAGCCCGGTATGGCGCAACATCGATGGCGCCGCCCGCTTCTGGCAGGCCTATCTGAGCACCGGCCAGTCCGATCGTTAGCCCGTATATCTCACCAGCGGAGTTGTGCGCTGCACCTGCACGGCTAATCGAGCGGTTGCCACGCGCCCACCGGGAGCGTAGCCCCCGGCTGCGAGCTGCACTGCGACCACATGGGCACCCAGTGCCCCGATGCGACGATTCGCATTGTAGGTCAGCGGCGGGGTGAGTCCGGTGTCGAAACGGTACAGGCCTTCCAGTGCACTGACCAGCCCTTGCCTGCTCAGATCCCTGCCGGCGCGTTTCAGGCCTTCCACGAGCGTTCTGGCGGCGGCGTAGGCGGCGATCTGTCCCGAGACGTGTGCCTCGGGCAGATCGTATTTCTGCCTGAGTGCGTTGTAGTCCTGCTGGCCGCGCGCTGTTACGTCACGCGGCAGCGTCGGGTAGGCAATAAAGATCCGCTGGTCGAACACCGCCGGGGCGGTGAGCAGGGCAGGCGTCGCCAGGCTTGAGAGCAGATAAACCGCCGGTGGCTGGTCTGATTCACCCAGGGTGACGAGCAAGGCATTCAGCTCGTCGCTGGTGCCGAAGAAAAACAGCGCGGTACGCCCTGCATCCTGCAGTGCCGCGGCCAGCTGCGCCGGGACCAGCTGGCCGGGCGGATAAGCGAAAGTCTGTACCGTGTCCCAGCCGTGACGGCGTGCCTGCTCTGTGATCACCTGGCCAAGCCTGGCGAGGGTGGGCGTGTCGGGGCCTGCAACGGCGAGGCGGGGCGCCCGCGCTGACTTCCTGTCGCCCGCGACATCGACCAGTACCCGCACCCGTTGTTCCTGCCCGGGATACAGATAGAAGGTGTGGCGGTCCAGGCCCTCGCCGGACTGCGGCTGCAGGGTGAAGGGACCGACCAGGGGTAGCTGCTTGCTGTTCCATCAGCCGTGCCGTCTCGTCTTCCAGGCCTACGCTGTAGCTGCCGACCAGGGCGAAGATTTCCTGTTCGGCCAGGCCCTGCTCGAGATTGGTCAGCGCCGTGCGCGGCGAGTCGCCGAACGGGATGACCACGAGTTCGAGGTGGCGGCCGTGGATGCCACCGGCCGCGTTGAGCTCCGCGAAATAGGCCAGCATGACCGCACGCATGGCCTCGCCCAGTCCAGCCAGACGACCCGACAGGGGCAGCTGCGTGGCCAGTCGGATGTTTGTTGCAGAGAGGCCGCGGTCGCTGTCGGTCTCGATGCACTTCAGATAGGCGATCAGGGCAGCCAGGTCGTCCGGTTCCATGCTGTAGAGTGGCATGGCCGCATCCAGCCGGTTGCCGGCCGGATCAATCCCCCGGGTGATTGCGGCCGCCAGTGAAGCCGTGTCGAAAGCCGGGTGCTGGCGGCCGAAGTCGTGCCGGTGGCCATAGTGTTTGGTGAGGTTCTGCCAGGTGATGTCGGTCGGGTTCACGCCGCCTTCGGGGCGACCGCGTCCGTCGGGGCCATGGCAGCTGGCGCAGGGTATCGCGCTCGCGGGCAATGCAACCGCCTGCGTGCCCACGTGCGCGGTGATAGCCGTGCCGGCGGCGCTGGTGCCGTGGATATAGATCTGCTTGCCGCGCTGTTCCTGGGGCGAGAGTGGGGTGGCCGCGACAGTGCCGGCGAGCAACAGGGCCAGCGCAGCCGTTGACCAGGGACGCGTCCGGCGCCTGGCCGTGATGATGCGCCTCACTGCTCCTGTGCCAGCAGGCGCAGCTTGTCCGCGATACCCTCCGCCGGCACCATGGGCGAGATCTTCATCCAGTAGTGATCCCTGACATTGCCGGCCAGCACCAGTGTCGAGTGCTCCTCGACGTCCGGCGTGTACTGGCCGAGCTTCCTGACGATCTGGTTCACGTTTTGCGGATCACCGGTGAGAAACAGCCAGTTCTTGTCGTCGGCGAGTTCGTGTTGGGTGGCAAATGCCTTCATCGCCGCCGGCGTGTCACGTTCCGGGTCGATGCTGATGGAGACGAAATGCACCCTGGCACGCAATGGTGCGTCGAGCAGGTCACGGCTCGATTTGAGCTTGCGGGTCATCAGCGGGCAGGCACCCTCACAGTGGGTGAAGATGAAATTGATGAGCACGATCCTGTCTTGCAGGACATCGCTGAAGAAGCGCACATCCTTGCCGTCCTGGGTGACCAGCTTCAGGTCCGTGAAGTACTGACGCGAGGCCTCGTCAGCGTCGGCCTGGGTTGGCGCAGCGGGTGTCGCCGCCGCGCCGCCCGTCGTCTGCGTGGTGCTGCGGACACGGCAGGCGCTAGCCAGGCCAGGGCGAAAGTGAGAAACAAGCTGAAAAACGTGCGCATGGTGCATTACTCCTGCAGGTGTTGGGCGGCACGCCTGCCGGGCCGCCGAGAGTTCATCCACCGCAGCCAGGATCTGGTCCGTGCCCGGGAAGCCGAAGAAACGGATCCAGGTCCCGGAACGTCCATCGCCCACCAGGACCATGGCCGGATGGTCCTCGAAACGCGGCGCGTAGGCACCAAGCCCGGTCAGCACCTGGTCCACCTGCGATTTATCCCCGGTGAGCCAGATCCAGCCATCCTGTGCGCGGTGCCGGTCGGCGTAGGCCTTGAGTCGTGGCGGTGTGTCGCGAACGGGGTCAACACTGACTGATACCAGCGACACCTCCTGTCCGAGCCGGTCGCCCAGACGTTCCTGCACCTGGCCGAAGACCGCGGACAGCACCGGGCACACGGTGGTACAGGTGGTGTAGACGAAGTCCATTACCACGATGCGGTCAGCGATGACCTCGCTGGCGAACCGCACCTGCGTGCCGTTCTGGGTCAGCAGCGTCGCATTGTGCAGTGTGACATCGGTGGCGGTGGCAGGCCCCGGCTGTGCCTGCTCGAGCATGGCCCGGTGGTGCGCGTGCGGGTCAGCGGCGGAAACCGGCTCGGGGTGCAGATGATGGTGGTGCTCCTCAGCCGCCTGCACGGCCGCTGGCGCCAGCAGGACCAGCATCAGCAGCGCGACCGGCAGGTGCGCAGGGTGCAAGCAGGGCTTCGGCAATCCGGTTACGCTCCGTGCGGCAGGGTGTTTCATAACGGTACCAGTATTTCAATTTTGGCGCTGGAACGCAGCGTTTCCATGCCGGTGGATACGGCCTGTTCACGCTTCAGCGCCGTGAGATACCCGGTAATCCGTTCGCGGGCATCGGCTTCGGGCAGTATCGTTGGCGCGTGACGCTCCTCCAGCTTGATGATGTGCAGGCCGAACGGGGTTTCCACTACCCCGGACAGCTCGCCCGGCTGCAAACCGAACGCGGCGTCCTCGAACGGTTTTACCATTCTCCCGCGCGGAAAGTAGCCGAGGTCACCGCCCTGGGCGGCGCTGGTATCTTCTGAATGCTCGCTGGCGAGCCGGGCGAAGTCGGCACCCGCGCGTGCCTGTGCCAGGATGTCCTCGATCTGCTTGCGCCTGCCGCGCTGCTCCTCATCGGAGTGCGAGGCATCCAGCTTGATCAGGATGTGGCGCGCCCGGACGACTTCGGGCACCTGGAATTTATCCGGGTTCCGGGTATAGAAGTCGTGTACTTCCGTATCGCTCACTCCGATGTCGCCGCTCAGGCTCTCCAGGTACTTGCTGGCCGAGACCAGCTGCTTGAGGTGTTCCCGGTAACTGTCCTCACTGTAACCTTCGGCAGCGAGCCGGTCGCGAAAGTTCTCCGCCGACTTGAACTGGGCACGCATGTCATCGAACGCGGCGCTGACTTCTGCAGGTGTCGCTACCATGTCGCTGTCCTGAGCCGCCTGCCACAGCAGTAGCTGGTCGATAAGCAAGTCGAGCGTCTCCCGCTTCATGGCCTTGTATCGATCGGGATAGCGAATGGCGCCCACGTTCACGTTGTTCTCGCGCAGGTATTCCTCAAAGCTCTTCTCGAGCTTTTCGCTGGAGATCTCCATGCCGTTGACCCGGGCCGCCAGGCCGAAGGCATCGGCCAGTACACCCGGCAACGGGCCGAATCCCAGGACGAGGGCGCAGAGGGCGCCAGTCAGGCGCAGGTTCATGGCGATGTCTCCTGTGGCGTGCGTTGTGCACCGGCCGCGGTCTGGACGGCGACCAGGGTGAAGTAGGGCAGATCCTGGTAGGCGATGCCCACGGAGGGCACACCCACGTGCACGTAATAGGCACCCGGATGCGACAGTGCCAGATCGGCCCGGTACACGCCGTCACCTTCCTCACTGGCACGCATCTCCTTGCGGTCAGTGCCGGGTACCCGGAAGTAGCGCACGCCCACGTCCTTCAACCCGGTCATGGGCTGGCCGGTATGCGGATCGACGAGCCGGAAGCGTAGTGGCGCCGGGGTGTCGAGATGCATGCGCCGGTCTTGCAGCAGGTATTCGATGGTCAGTGGCGTGGTGGCATGATCAATCCGGGGATCGGGCTGTGCTTCTGCCGAAAAACAATGCAGGATCTGTGGCGTATCCAGCAGGAACGCCACATCGTAGCGGCCGGGGGCGGGAAGCTTCACCTTGGCGGAAAACAACCCCGGCTCGATTTCGTGCAGACTGCGATCAACGACCATCACGCCGCGCGCGCTGGCACCGCGCACCGAGTAGTTGCTGGACGGTGCGTTCATGCCTTCCATGTAGACATAGGTGGTGTTGTCTCCCGGGTTGACGATGAACATGGCTGCCTCGCTGCTGGTCGCGGCCAGCGAGTCGGCCAGCGACAGGTCACCGGCCAGGCTGGGTGCTACGCTGCCTGCCTCGAAGCTTTTCACGATCGGCTGCTTGCCCGCCCCGAGACTGCTTCAGGTCGATCATGGAGATGCTCTGGCTGGCAAGCGGGCGCACGTAGGCAAAGGCACGGCTGAACACGACCTGGTAGGGCTGCCCGGTCACGGCGATGCGGTGCACGATTTCGTTGGCCGCCGCGTCGATTACGTAGACCGTTTCCTGGCTGGGGTTGACCACCACGGCATAGCGGCCGTCCGGTGCGAAACGCAACGGTCCCAGCCCGGGACTGGCCTCGATCCGTTTTTGCACCTTGAACTGCTCGGTGTCGATCACGCTGATGTGGCCGTCCTTGCCGTCGGCGACGTACAGCGCCCGGGACAGCGCTGAATAGGCGAGCGAAATGGGCAGCGGGCCGGTCTCGATGTTCTTCAGCACGGTGCGTGACTGGACGTCGATGACACTGACCGTGCCGGCATCGCGATTGCTCACGAAGGCATAACGGCTGTCGGCGGTGAAGGCGATCTCGTGATGTCCGGCCCCGGTGGGTAAGGTGGCCAGGGATTCCAGCGTGCCAGTGTCGATAACGGTGACCCCGCTGGCATCCGCGGTTGGCGCGTTGTTACCGACCCAGAGATAGCGTCCATCGGGTTGCAGGGCCACCCGGGTCGGTGCACTGCCGGCCGGGATGTTGTCGGTCACCTTGAACTTGCTGGTATCCAGCAGTGCCACCTTGCCGGCCTTGGGCATGCTCACGAAGACACGCTTTTCGTCCGCGCTGCTGGCCCAGTCGGCCCCCGCGGCCTCGAGACGGATATTCGCCAGGGTGCTGGTCTTGCCCACCATCGATACCAGCGGATCAACGACGGAGATACTCGGTTCCTTGTTGAGGATCAGTACATAGTAGCTGTTGAGGTCGATCATGGGGCGGATGCCGACCACACCCTTGAGATAGAGCGCGATCTTTTCCTTGCAGGTTTTCTGCTCGGCCCCCGACTGGCCCTGGATGACTTCACCCATGTCCATCCAGGCGCCGGGCGTAATACCCCGGACCGGTGCGCCGGTCGCTTCCTCGGTGAGTCGGAAGCGGATCTCGGCCAGTTGCCCTTCCATGAGGCCCTGATCGTTGCCTGCGAGCGGCAGTGCCTCGAAATCGACCACGATGCCGTGTCTGACCAGGCGGCCCGTAGTCGGGCTCCGACCGGCTCTGGCTCCGCGGTGCGGCCGACGGTGATCAGTGCCAGGAATAAGGGTAACAGCAGGAGGAAAGGCCACCATAGGCGGCAGTTTGTAGAGCTGGCGTACACGGTTTACCCCTTGGCTTTGCGCCTGTAATTTTCGTCAGCAGGCGCGTTGTTAAGTTCCTGCTTGCTTTCGTCAAGATTAACTGGGAATAGTTTCAAAACATATCACGGATATCGGCACGGACGTAGTTTCAGCCCGGTTGGAAATATCCCTATGCGTGGTGGTTGGGTCACTCTGCGGGCAGAAGTCACGATCGGAAATAGTCTGAATGGTATTCCGGGCCGCTCTCATTGCACCTCAAGGGTGGTGTCGGCAGTCGGCCGACACCACTTACCTTCAGCATGGCTGCTGCAGCCTGTCATTACGGCTGAATGCTAGGGCAGCGGCGGCACCCCCACGCAGGCGCCGACAAAGGACGGGCCCGGAGGCTGTCCAAATGCATTTCTGAACAGCGGGATATCGAATGCATCCACGATGTTGTCACCATTCAGGTCCTCATCCGGTCCAGCCGAGCCAAAGGCCGTTCTGAACGCCGGAATATCGAATGCATCGACCACGCAGTCGTTGTTGAAGTCCGCGTCACAGACATTACCGAAATTGTCCCCGTTGCTGTCACGCTGGTCGATGTTGGCAACTAGTGTGCAGTTGTCGGCAGCGTTGTCCACGTTGTCACCGTCGATGTCCGGGTCGCAGGCATCGCCGATGCCGTCAAGGTCGAGGTCCGCCTGGTCGGAGTTGGCATTGACCGGGCAGTTGTCCAGACCGTTGTCTATGGTGTCACCGTCGATGTCCGGGTCGCAGGCATCGCCGATGCCGTCAAGGTCGAGGTCCGCCTGGTCGGCGTTGGCATTGACCGGGCAGTTGTCCAGACCGTTGTCCACGGTGTCACCGTCGATGTCCGGGTCGCAGGCATCGCCGATGCCGTCAAGGTCGAGGTCCGCCTGGTCGGTGTTGGCATTGATCGGACAGTTGTCATGCGTATCCGGTATCCCGTCGCCGTCGCTGTCCGTGCTGTCCACGACCAGCACCGCTTCGGTGTCGCTGCCGCCCGCCGTGGAAGTCACCGTCACCCGGCCCGGCGGTACTGTCAGCACCTCCGAGACGGGTACTGGCAGACCCAGTTCGCCCACGGTCAGGGTCTGCGGTACCAGGGTGTCACTGGATGTTGCCTCGACGCTGAGGGTCTGGGTCGCCAGGTCGTACTCGGCGCGGGCGATGATCACCACATCGGTCAGCGGCCGGATCAGGGTGGTCGGGTCAGTCGGAGCAGTTATATCCGTCGCAGCCACCGTTACCGTCGCCGGCACCGTGTTGCCGTTCGGAGCCAGCAACTCGCTGCTGTAGAACAAACCGCTGCCGTCGCCGGACAGAGGCAGGGCCCCGGCCGGTACATTGGGATTGCCGCTGAAGGTCACGCTCGCCGTGGTGGCGCCGCTGGTGAACACATCCACCTGTGCAGTCGTGGCGCCATCGCGTGAGTAGGAGGTCCGGTCCGCGACCATGGGGGTTGCCAGGACCCCATCGAAGAGCTGGCCCTGTACCGTGAACAGATCGGTCTGCACGGTGTTGCTGCCGCCGTTGTTTGGGATGGGCAGCGGATTTTGGAGTGCTGCGTCCGAAAAGGCCTCGATGCGCAGGAAGTTGCTGAATTCATTTGTGTTATCTGGGTCTGGGCAGGGGCTGCCGACGATGGCATGGGAGGTTAGCCCGTCACCGATGAAGCCGGTCGGCGCCAACGGTGGCACGGCCGGATCCCAGCTCAGCCAGGGTCCGACCCGCCCCTGGTTCACGGCGTCCGGCGCGAATTCGATGTCAAAGCTCTCGCGCACTTCCTGTCCGGGGCCCACGGCGACGACCTCGAATACCTGTTGACCGTACGGGTGGGTCACCTGGTAAAAGCCTGGCACCGGGACGTCGAGGCGGATGCGCAGCCGGGTGAAAGGAAACTGGTCGCCATCTGCGGGGGTTTCGGTCAGGAAAGCCGCCTCTGCGCCCATGACCAGCACCGCAGAGAGTCCCGCTGGAAATGCAGTGTCGTCGGCCTGCGCCAGCCACCAGAAGCCCTCGGCCCCGAAGCCGATCTGCTCCGAGAACGGATTGCCGGCCTGTGGCGGGTCGAAGAAACAGTTGGGCGGGTTACCGGGCAGCCCCGTGACGGGGTCGATGGTGCTCACGGAACACAGTTCCAGCGCCAGCCCAGTGGAATCCTGTACGTATTCGGCGAAACCGTTATTGGGGTTGACGGGACCCGCGGTGAAGGGTGTCGCACCGTCCACCGGACAGACTGCATGGGCCGCGGGACCCAGGCAGAGTCCAATGGCTGCCGCGACCAGACGATTCCTAATTGTGTGTGTCATGTCAGTTGCCTCCAGTTGCTCGTCTGCACCGCGTTACGGGAGGACGGGGTTGATAATGGTCACAGGCTGGGTATCAGACCCGCCCGCGCCCGATGTCACGGTAACACTGGCCGGTGCGACGGTCAGGCTGGTTGCTGTGAGGGCGCCATTACTCAGCGCGCCCAGACCACCTGACGCAGTCAGGGTGGGCGGATTGGTCGGTGAGCGGTCACTCGAGCTGGCCTCGACGGTCAGCGTTCCCGTGCCCTTGTCATACTCGGCGCGCGTGATGGTCACCACGTCGACCAGGTCGCTGTTGACGGTGTTTGGATCGTTATCCGGATTGGCGGCGCTGTTGTCGGCGGTGACCTGGACGCTGGCCGGCAGGGCACTGGCATCCGGATCAAGCGCCACACTGCCGAAGTACTTGCCGCTGCCGTCGCCTGCCATGGCCTGTGGGCCGGCCGGGATGTTGAGATCCCCGCTGAAGCTGAGGCTCGCCGTGGTCGGGGCGGTGGCAAACACACTCACCCGGCCGTCGTTGGCGCGGCTGTAGGTAGTCTGGTCGACGAGCAGCGGTGTCGGCAGTGGGCCCCCCGTAAACAACTTGCCGACCACAGTGAAGTCATTGACCTGCACCACATTGTTTCCATCGCCGCCCGGATCACCGACTTCAATGGGCAGCGGGATTGTCAGGGCTGCGTTGGTAAACGCCTCGATTTTGAAGTAATTGGTCCCGCACGGACTGCCCACCACCGGGTGCGGGGTGGCCCCGTCGCCGATGTAGCCGGCCGGCGCCACAGGGGCAACGGCCGGATCCCAGCTCAGCCAGGGGCCGACCCGGCCCTGGTTCACCGCGTTCGGCTGGAACTGGATGTCGAAACTTTCGTTCAGACCGGTTGCCGCAAAGAGTTCGTAGACCTCCTGGCCGTAGGGATGGGTCACCCGGTAGTATCCGTTTGACAGGACGTCGAGGCGGATGCGCAGCCGGGTAAAGGGAAACTGTTCACCGGGACCCGGAATCTCTGCCACCCAAGCGGCTTCCGCGCCCAGCACCAGTACCGCTACGGGTAAACCCAGTGGCTGGGGAGGGGAGTTGGGGCCGCCAAACGCGGGCTGTGCCAGCCACCAGAAACCTTCCGGACCGAATCCGATTAATTCGGAGAAGGCATTGCCCGCAATGGGTGGGTCGAAAAAGCAAAGATCAGGTGGCGTGCCGGTAGGGGTGCCAGACCCGTCCAGGCACAGCTCCAGTGCCAGACCCTCGGAATCCTGGAGATAGGTGGCAAAACCGTTGACGGGATCCACGGGCCCGGCGGTGAAGGGGGTTGCGCCGTCCACCGGACAGGTAGCGTGGGCCGCCTGGCCCAGCCCGAGCAGGGCACTGGCGAGCAGGCCAATACTGAATAGCTTCATTGTCTTGTCTCCCGGTTTTTCAACCTGTCTTGCGCTGGTTTCCTTTTTCATTGGGCGGGGACCTCGCCACCCCCGTGTTCGCAATTTCAGTTGCCCCCCTGGGCATTGCGCGATGACCGCCTTTCCCCCTGCAGCGTAGTGTCATCGGGTCGCGGGTGGTCTGACCGGTCACCCGGGTTCCTTTCCCCGGGCGTGTTGCAGGTTCGAAAAACACCCCTGCAACACGCCCTGGTTCCTGCACAGCAGCAACCCGTGGCTAAATTCCACAGCACGACAGGCCGGGTGGTTGTCCAAAGGATGCCCTGAACAGCGGGATATCGAATGCATCGACGATACCGTCACCATTCAGATCCTGATCCGGTGCCAGTGCCGAGCCAAACGCCCCTCTGAACGCGGGAATATCGAAGGCATCGACCACGCCGTCGCCATTGAAATCCGCATCGCAGACGTTACCGAACCCATCCCCGTTGGTATCCCGCTGGCTGAAGCCGCCGGCATCCGGGATCAGCGGACCATTGGCCACGTTGATGCAGTTGTCCACATCATCGAAGATACCGTCGCCATCGGCATCCGGTCGGTTCTCGACCCGGAGGATACCCCACAGCCCGGAGGCATTACCGAAGGAAGCGGTGTCGCGGAACAGGTAATCACCCAGGATCTCACCCGCACCGCCCGCGCTCGCCAGCACGAAATCGTAGTGCGCGGTGGACCAGATGCTCTCCTGCGCACCCTGGTAGAAGCCCTGCGGATTGTGTCCGATGGCCTGCGAACCGACACTGGTCGGCAGACAGGCGCCAATCAGGCCGTTGCGCGCATCGTTCGGGCAGATATAGGGGTCGCGCTGCCAGGTGTGGCCGTGCAGGCTGAAGGTGGACCCGCGGTTGGTGCCGTGCGGTACGCCGAGACGCACGCGCAGGGGTTCACCGGGCCGTGCCAGGAACACCGGCGTGGACGGCTCACCGATGGGACCGACCAGCGGGCTGCCGGGCGGATGCGGCCGGTTGTTGCTGTAGATGTCGAACTGGGTCCCGTCCGCATTCGGTGGCACCGCATTGCCGAAGCTCGACGGTGTGATGTCGTTGCCGAAGGGCGAATTCGGCAGGATGCCGAGCCGGAACCAGAGCGGATCGATCTGGTAGTTGATCGCCATGCCCGTGGCTTCCTGCGGATCCTCGGGGATGCCTGCACCTTCACCGTTCAGGTGTTCGACCGGCTCGCTGTCCGCATAGTACTGGGTCTGCTGCTTGGTCAGGACCACCGACAGGTCGCGGAAGATGCGGGCGCCGTCCTTGATGACCGAGGCCTCGAGCCGGGTCGCACCGGGTGCATAGGCAAAGCGCAGCGGGTCGGCCACGGGCACCGCTCGGATTCTCATTGACGCCGTCCTCGATCCAGCTGGAACCCAGCGGCTCGACGATCAGCTGGCCGACCGCCGACTTCATGCCGTGCTTGATCTTGTCCGCCGGTGCCAGGTTCGACACCCCGAACTCCACCGGCGTCGCGGTCAGCGTCCACTGACCCGCGCCGTCGCGGGTAAAGCCGAGATCGCCGGCGTACCACTCGAACGTGGCCGGGGCGCTGTTGGGACCGATGACCTGCGCCAGGGTGTGGTTCTCGCCCACCACCGTGCCGTCGGCGCGCGACACATCGTAGGCCAGCATCTGCGGGTGCAGTCCGACGCGATTGGACGGCAGCCAGCAGGTTGGTCTGGAAGGTGGTCGAACCCTCGACGCCCAGCCGGTCGCGCTTGTTGGCGCCGAGCAGGCTGGTATAGGTCGGCAGCTCCGGCATCAGCACCGGCAGTTCGTTGCGCAGCGTGACCCTGATGCAGTCGCCCGCGGCGGCACGCAGCACCAGCGGTTCGACCGGGGTGTTCGGCTTGAGGCCGATGGGATTGCCGAGTACGATCCGTGACGACATCCGAGGTATGGACATACAGGATCGCGGTCGGATCGTGAATCGGGCCGTTGTGGATCGGCAACGGCACCGGCGGATGGCCGGGTTCTACCAGTACGCCACCACCGATCTGGTCGGTGCGCGGGTTGTAGACCAGCGTGCCGCCGAGAGGATCCGGTGCCGCACCTACGTGACCCGCCGGGTCGACATCCGTGATGATCACGTCGGGGTTGACGGGCAGCACGTCGTTGGCCAGTACCACGGTAATGTCATACGCGCGGACCGTGGTCGGGGTCACGCCATCGGGCATGAACAGCGGACAGGCGCCGTCGAAATCGGCCTCGTTGGTGATCTGCACCAGCCCCGTCTGCGGCGGGGGATTGTTGGTCAACTCGACCAGCGGACCGCCGCCCTGGGCCGGGTCCGTGGCCTGGGTGCGGTTTTCGTAGGCACGCAGGATGCCCCACATGCCGCTCCAGCAACCGTCGGTGGAGGCGTCCATGGTGTAGAGGTAGTCGAGACGGCGCCCGACATTACCCTTCAGCGGTACCAGCGGTACCTTGAGGGTGAACTGCTCGGAAATGCCGCCCGACTGGCTGCCACGCCAGCCCGAGTTGCGGGCCTCGCCGTGGCCGGAACCGGCGTACAGCCATTTCACGCCGTGGATGGTGGCGGCGTGTTCTTCCTCGTCGCCGCCGGCCTGCATCTTCACCCGGATCAGGTCACCGGCGAAGGCGCGCATCATCGGGGTGAAGGGATCGCCGCCATTGACGCCACCGGCGTTGATGTGCGGCGGGAAGACGGTGCCGTTGATGTGGTCACCCGCTACCGGTACCTCGTTCAGGACAAAGCCGGGGATCGGGTTGCCGTCGATGCTGCCGAAACTGGCGCCTTCCACGAACAGGCGACGGTCATTGCGTGTCTCGAACGCGAGGGCGAGATCGCCGGCGCGTGCATCACTCTGGGCGCCCGGCTGGCCGTCCGGGCCCAGCGCAAACGGGTCAAAGACGCGCAGGGCAACGGGTTCGTTGCGGTAGTTGACCGAGAACATACCCGGGTCCTGTACGTCGATGGCGGTCGGACAGGGACGTCCGCCCTCGCCGGTGAGCGGGTTGAAGGGGCAACCCGGCAACAGGCCCTGCGGCCGCCTCCAGCACCAGGTCGGGGAACACGGGTGTGACCTGTTCGCGATTCGGCGGGTTGATGGCGAAGCGGAACGCATCTTCGGGCAGGCCGGTGAAATCGGCATTGCCGGTATTGAGGATGTCCGGTCAACCCCGGATCGTTGCCGACCGGCCCGCCGATCGGTGCGCCCTGCTGGTCGGCACCCACGTAGACGCCGGCCTCGTAGGCGTGCTGGAAGTCGGTGTACTCGAAGTAGAACTCCCGGAACTGCTCCAGCTGGCCGGGCGGATTCACGGTCGAGCCGCCACCCGGCGGCAGGATCACCGCCTGCCAGGAGGTCGGACCGCCATCGATGCGGCCGCTGGGGTTGAGACCATCGGGGCCGCGGCCCAGCTGCACGCCGGTCTCGTTGTGCACCCAGCGCGAACCGGCCGGCTCGGCCAGCACGGTCGCATACAGGCCGATCTGCTGGTGGGTCGAAGGGCCGTAGTGGTCGTGGGTGAAGATGATGCCCAGTCCCCGGTCGACCCCTTCGGTGTTGACCACCGGGTCGAAGAACCAGCGCTGGGTGGTGACCCGGGCACCGTCCCAGAGCTCGGGGAAGGGGCCGCCCAGTGCCGCCGCCTGACCGGCCCAGTAGGGGTGTGCCTCGGGTGTCAGGGTCGTGGGCGGGATCAATCCGCCGGAGCCGGTGCCCGCAACGTGGCTGCCGATGCCGCCGCGGAATCCCGGGCGGGCAGGGGTGGGCGGGGTCGCCGCTGTCGCCGGTGGCGAAACAGTTCAGCGCGCGGATGCGCTCGCGCACCGAACCGGGCGACAGTGTGCCGTCCTCATAGTTCCAGCCGTTGGCGGCGCCGTCGGCGGTGGTCAGATCCCACTTGGGCAGGTGGATGTGCTGACCGATGATGTCGGTCGGGGTGCGCACCTGATAATCGTCGAGCTCGTAGTATTCAGGCACCAGGTTGGTGTGGTGATAGACGCCACAGTCGAAGGTGTTGAAGCGCATCACCAGCGGTTCGTCGGGCTTGGTCTTGCTGATCACCGGCACCACGTCCTCCCACAGGGCAATGATGCGCTGCTGCGGGTAGTGGTAGCCGGCCTTGTTCAGCACCACGTCGTACTGCATGTTGGCGCCTTTGTAGATGCGCGGGTTGTTGGCAGTGAAGACGCTCGAGCCGACCGTGGTCATGCCCGCCGGGTCGTTCATTGCCGTCAGCGTGCTGCCGAAGAAGTTGCCCTGCACACCGGTCTCGAGACGCACACCCCGGTCGTCCATGCACGGCTCGTGGAAGGGCGCGCCGACCGCGGGCAGATTGCCGTTCGACACGAAGTTCACCGCCGTAGTGCTGCCGGGATCGATGGTCGGATCACAGGTGCCATCCGGCAGGCAGCTGGGGTGATTGCGAATGGCATGGAAGCGCATGGCGAGCTGTTCGAGGTCGGTGCCTTCCTCGGGGATAGAACACCGCCTTCGCCTCACCCACCGTTTTGGTGAAATCGAGGCGCGAAACGATATTGAGTTCGGTGTCGCCACCGGCCGCGAATCCCTGCAGGGCCGCGCGCGGCAGGCCGCCGTCCCAGCCATCGGCCTGGGCCGGATCCAGATTCTGCCACAGGCAGTTCGGGTCGGCCTGGCAGGCCGCGTCGTTGAGTGCCGCCACCTGGGCAGCCGAGACCATGTCGAGCGGCGGGGTGGGTGGACGCTGGCCGACAACGTCTTCAATGCCGGCGATCCAGAACGGATAACCGGGGTTGGTGGCGCGATCCACGACGCTGGCCAGACTGCCGACCGGCACCTGGATGCCCGGCGCGAGCGGGTCGAGATCGGCGGCAGGCGGGGTCGGATTGAAAATCGACGCCGTCGTGGTGAGCGGGTTGGGCACCAGCTGTACTTCGCCAGGCAGCGGCGGCATGGCCTTGCCGGGCAGCGGTACGATGGCCGGGATAGGGGCGCCGACCACCACTTCGGCGTCGGGCAGCGCGCGTACGCGCGCACCGGGTGCGGCCTCGGTCAGCCCGGCGACGGATGCCAGCATCGGGGTGCCGTTGCCCAGCGCCCAGGGCGTGGCATGGAAGCTGTCAGGGCTGCCGCTGGCCTCGAGCAGGGTGCCGGTTTCGAGCACGTCGTGGTTGCGCCAGTGATACCACATGCCCTGGGCGAAATGCGGGTAGAAGTGGCAGTGGAAGATGGCGTCACCGGAACTCTTGGGGCGGTTGCCCGAACCGCCGAAGTTGATCTCGTAGGTATAGCCGATACCCGGTCCGATGCCCTGCGCGTCCAGGTAGTTCGAGTTGTCGTCGTTGGGGTTGTACAGCCACTGGTGGTTGTGCAGGTGGAAGACGTGCTGTTCCTTACCGTGTGGCTGTTGCGGATCTTGACGAAGTCACCCGTGTAGCTGTGGTGGATGTTGGCCGGATCCTCGGGGTAGGGTACGAAGGTAGCCTTGGGGCCGGTGGTGCCTGGTGCCGGGGTCTGTCCGGGCAGCAGGGCCTCGAGGCCGATATTGGCGGATACATCAACCAGCTGCGCCGGATCGCCCACCGTGAAGGAGGTCAGGAAGAATTCCTCGAAGGCGCAGGTGAGGCAGTCGTGCATGGGTCCGACCCGCAGGCGGTTGGCGATGATTTCGCTGCCGATGCCGCCCGAGCCGTAGTTGATCATGAAGGCATCCTTGACGCCGGCCAGCACCACGTTGAAGACCGGGTCAGTCGACAAAGAAGCCCGGGAACGCCTGGGCGGCGGCACTCTCGTCGTGAAACACCGAGGCGAATTCACGGAACGGCGTCAGGCGGTTCGGCAGGTTGGGGTTGCGCTTGCCCACGCTCTCCAGCGGATAGGTGCTGGGCGGGAAGCTGCCGTCGGCGTTCGGGCCGACGATCATGGCATGAATCTCGGACTGCACGATCTGGTCGTTGTCGATCATATTGAGCACGGGCAATCCCGCCTTGCCCTCGGCGATCCACACGGCCGCGCCCAGGTCGGCCCCGCTGTTGTTGATGCCATCGCAGTTCACGGTCGGGTAGCGCGCCTCGTAGTCGATGACCGGCTGGCTGGCCGCGTTGAGGTTGCGCGCGCCGCAGGTGGGCGAGGTGGAGACCAGGTCCATGGAGACCAGACGCATCTCCTCTTCGGTCACCTGGCTGCGGTAGATGTTCGCCGCCGGTCGGCTCGACGCTCACCTGGCCGAACAGCAGATTGGAGGTGTTGCCCTCGTTGCCGTCGGAGCCCACGACCGAGCCGAGGCTGGTCACGTGGAAGGCGCCTTCGCGCTCGGCGTAGAGCCGGTAGGATGCAGAGTTGCCCTGGGCGGCGATGCTCGACGGGTTCTGGCCGACATAGGACCCGTCGTCAGCGATGGAATCCACCAGCTGCATGCCGGAGACGTGGAAGCTCACGTGGCGGTCGAACACCTGTTCGTCGATGGGCACGTTGAACTGGTCATTGTTCGGCAGCGGGTCACCGCCTTCGACCAGCGGCTTGATCGGATTGGCCACCGGTGACAGCAGATTGGTCAGGTTGACCGTCAGGCAGTCGCCACGGCGTACCCGCAACACCAGCGGGCGGGGGCGCTTGTCGGTACGCAGCTGCACCAGTCCCGGGATCGCGAGCGCCGCCGAGTGCTGAGCGGCACACCGTTGGCATCCACCACGTCGCGTTCCAGTGCGAAGATCGCCGCGTTGACGTTGGAGGCACCCAGGCGATTGAACAGAATCGGCTGGTCGAGTGCCACGACGTTGGCCGTAATGTCACGCTCACAGGTGACCGCTGCCTGGGCGGTTGAGGCCAGGCCAAGTGTCAGCAGCTGGTGACCAGAGGGCACAGGTGTGCGAAGTGTCCGCTGCAGGGTGCTGTCATTCTGGGGGTATGATGTGGACATGGGGTGTCCTCCTCGCGTGTTTTGAGGTGTTTTGAGTAACAGGTATTCGGTATGGAATCCGGCTCGGGGTGCAGGCGGGCAGCACGCCGGCAGAAAAAAACCCTCCTGCATCTGGCGAGCGGGAATTCGGTTATGCGGGTGCCAGAAGAAGACAAGCGGGATCAGGCAGTCTCTCCGGCGGCTGGGATGACGCTCCTGTGTAAATTTCCGCATTGTTATCCCCTGAAACCAGCGATGCTTTCTGATGAGATTCGTCGTCGTCTGGGTCGTCGTTATTATTTTGTTTGCACTGCCTGGAGTTGCTTGACAGCACTTCTGTATGAATATAAAGGCAATTATCAGGCCAAAAGCTTAAGAAAAATTAAGAAAGCTTATAAATCAAAAGCATAGAAATTGACGAGGTGTTGGGGAGTATCCAGAGCAGTCTGGCTGTAAACTATTTGAACAACGCAGTGGACAGCTTTTAACACTATTTTTGATAAATATCTATACAAACAGATAGTTAAGAAAAAATGCTGTATTGGAGGCTCTGCAAGAAGCGTAAGAAATTACGACAATTTGACTGAAAACAGTCACAGATCAATTATCTAGAGACCTGTGCCTGACCAAAATTTTATTCGGAATTTACCTATGCCGCTGTAACTCATGCCCCCGGCGGAAGTCTGCGCCGCGCTTGTCTGCGCCGTTGTGTCCACAGCGCAAGCAGTCCCGAGCCGAACAGCGCCAGGGACGGCGGCAGCGGTACCGTCTGGATGTTGTCGATACCGAGAGTGGTGGCGGTGACCGGGAGCCCTTTCCAATCGGGGGTTGCGCTGTTCAACAGCCGCAATTCCTCTACATTGGCCAGATCCTGTGATGGATTGTTGTTAGCGGGGGGCCGCGGCTGCGGAGATTTTTCAGGAGTTGCCTTGCAAAGATCAGCCTCGTGTATTTATTTGAAGTCGGTTCTCCATGCCCAATACTGTGTGGCTACCCATTGACCGTTGCTGTCTTTGGCAATCTTCACAGCATATTCATTCTGCCTTGGCTTATCAGATCCCTTTGATATATAGGTCACGCGAAATTTGATTGGCCAGTAGACTTGCTTTTCATTGAACGTGCCCCATGCAAGTAACTCCGAATTTTTTATGGTCAATTGTCCATCCGGGTTAACGTACCGCATTGCCGCTTCCATTGCCTCGGCTTCGCCCGGTTTCTGAATCTCGGGGCTATCGCCTGCAGTCGTGGCTTCGGCCGGTTTCTGAGTCATCGGATTGTCAGTAGCGGCTTCGGCTTCGGCCGGTTTCTGAATCTCCGGGCTATTACCTGTAGCCGGGGAGTCGGCCGGTTTCTGAATTTCCGGGCTATCAATGGCAGCCTCTGTTGCCCCCGGATTGTCGTGAGCGAAGCACACAGGGAAAGCAGACAGTAATACTATTGTTGAGATAAATAACCCAGCGTGAAATTTCATTTTTCCGGTCCCTGGTTTCTATGATTCGTCAGACAATGCATGCTCAAATTGCAATGAAATGCGAGTTGTAACAATACCACTGGCAAAGGATCAGCTGCCCTTCATGCCTGAAGGGTTTGTTTGCGCCGTCTTGTCACGAGTACAACGAGTCCCGAAGCGAACAGTGCAAAAGCCGGCGGTAGCGGTACCGCCTGGATGTTGTCGATACCCAGGGTGCCAACAACCTGTAGCCCGTTCCAGTCGGGGGTTGCACTGTTCAGTAGCCGCAATTCCGTCACGTTGGCCAGTGTAGCCTCGACATTGTTGCCCGTGGCGTGGCCGCCAATGCTACTGACGGAGATCAGATCGGCGGGCAGCAATGAGAACACGACCCGTGTCCAGTCGCTGCCGGGGTCCAGGCTGATACTCGCCGCGGTGGCAAACACGCCCCCCGTCCTGTTAAAGCTGGGACCAGTACCACCATCGATCGCGAGCCGCAGATACAGGGTTTCACTGACGCTCATATTTTTCAGGTCCATGGCAATCGCGGTGACCCCTGCGGCGGTGTAATCACCCGTCCACTGGAGCTGGTTGAAGAAGGTCATCCGACTGCCCTGACCGGAGGTTCCCGGAGGGGGCGGCCCGTCCGCGACCACCTGCAGGAAGTTGTCGCCGGCCCCGGCGGGTCCGCCAGCGGCGATGTTTGTCATATGGCTGGTCGTGACCGCGGCTATACCCATCATCCAGTCCTGTAATGAGCCGTCACTGAAGGTATCGATCTGGCCGACGCCGATCGCCCGGGCCGTGCCGGGTGGGAACAGGCATAGCAGGCCAAACATGGCGAAAACGGACGCGATTAATCTCGCATGGTGTGAGCGGTTTTTCATATTATTGTGTTCCCGTTTAATGAGCCTCTTAATATCTTGCCCTTTTACTGAACCTGTTTTATCGGTGGTGCATCTGCCCGTGCCTGATCCTGCGGGGTATCGGTGCCCGGAGGCGGTGTTGTCCCGCCCGTCTGGACCGCCGGTTCTGTCGCTACGATGCTTTCCAGGTTGTCTGTCTGCGCGGGCGTACCCCCGTTTAGTGCGTTCACACGCCGGGTTTCCGCCTGCATGTACTTGATCAGGTCAAGCGCATTCTTGTCAGTCAGCTTCACATTCGGCATCGGTACCTTGCCATACTGGATGTAGAGTGCCGTTGCCAGGGGATCTTTTTCCTTCAGCATCACATCGGGTTCCTGCAGCCAGCGAATCAGCCATTGACGGTCGCGTTTACTGACGACACCCAGCAGATCCGGGCCCAGCCTGTCGCCCTCGCCGATGGTATGGCAGGCCGTGCAACGCGTATTGAACAGATCCTCGCCCGGGCGGGCAGCTGGCATGGCATGGCTCTGGGCGTAGCTCGGTAGCGCTGCAGCCGCATCTGAAACCAGCCGGTACTGTTGCAGGCGGCCCAGCAGCACGTATACCAGTGTCTCGGGTAGATCAAAGGGCGTACGTCTTAACCACTTTCCGGTCGCCTCATTGCCCAGGACGAAGTTGACGCCGTGATCGCTGAGCTCATCCGCTGCTTCACTGTACATGCCCAGGCGTTTGCGTACCTGATCGATGTCTGCTTTCTTTCCCGTCAGGAACTGCCAGCCGGGGCCGACCTTGAATTTCTGCATGTACGCCTTGAGTGCCGCCGGGGTGTCGCGGTCGGGGTCGACGGTGATGGAATACATGTGGACGTCCTTGCCGGCGTGTTCGCCGAGCAATTCCTGGACCTTGCGCAGCTTGGCGGTTTCCATCGGACAGGAGTCGCCGCAGCTGGTGAACATGAAATTGATGGTCACCACCTTGCCCTTGATGACGTCATCGTAGAAGTACAACGTCTCGCCGTCCTGGTTTATCAGGGGGACATTGGGAAACTGCGGCGCCGCGCAGGCAGTATGAGCGCCCAGCAGTGACAGGGTGGTGAAGAGCAGGACAGCGGCGGCGATAGCGCCCCGGGCCCCTGCGATGATACGGATGCATCTCATAAGCAGCCTCATTTACACGTTTCCGATAACGACTCAGTTCAGATTGTCCGGGTTCATCATAAAGACTTTCGATTGTCGTCTGGGTTCAATATACAAGACTGGCCATTTGCGGATTTACAGGGCGGTTCACCCCTGATTTCCGGTGTACCGTGACAGCGCACCCTGCGGGTCAGTGCCGTTACCACCTGCGCTGTCGGTGGCCCTATTGCCACTGACAGCCTTTGACCGGTCCCCGTGGTGCAGTCGCCCTCTCTTTGCGCTGCACCACGGTGCTCTGTTTATCAGGATACTGCAGTCACTCCCGCGCGGGTGCAGGCTTGTCCATCAACCTGCACCCACGCTGTGCTGGCCAATCGCTACGGGGCTAATGCCGAGGGTCCCGGTGCGCTGGCCAAATAAGTCCTCTTAAAATGGGGACATCGATACAGGTCCACCATGGCGTCGCCATTCAGGTCCTCATCCCGTGCTGCCGTGCCAAAGGCCGTTCTGAACAGCGGTATGTCGAGTACATCGACTATGTCGTCGTTGTTGAAATCGGCATCGCAGCGATTGCCGAAGCCATCCCCGTCGGTATCACGCTGGTTGGTATTGGCAACAGCTGTGCAGTTGTCGCAGGCATCGCCGACAAGGTCACCGTCACCATCCGCCTGCCCCGGGTTGTCAGCCAGCACGCAGTTGTCTGCGTTATCCGGCACGCCGTCATTATCCAGGTCGGAGAGCGTCGCCACCGCTACATTGCCGATCTTGATAGTGGGTTGCTCTATAACCGCCGTGGCCCCGGTGTGCGGGTCCGGATTGGTCGCGCTGATGTAGCCGACGCCGTCCCAGGTCGGCAGCGGAGTCGGGAATACGCACTGTCTGTCCCGGCAGTTCGTTGTCCCAGCGCAACAGCATGGCCTTGTCCTCGTGGGTGGTGTTGTGGCAGTGCTCCACGTAGGTACCGGCGAACTCGCGGAAGCGGATCGCGACATCGATATTTAAGCTGCTGCTCGGATCGTTCAGACCCGACACCCGGTACATGTCCTTGCGCGCACCGACTTCCCACGGGGGTGGAAGGGCGCCATCACGCGCCAGGTACTGGCCTTCCTCGAAGTGGATATGCACCGGGTGACCCCAGCCACCGCCGCTCTGGATGTGCCAGATCTCCACGCTGGGCATAATGCCGTTCTCAGGATCGCCCATGGTCTCCGGGGCGGCCGAGACCCGGTTGACATCCGCATTCCGCGTGCACACATCCTCACCACCAGCGGGATCGGCGATACAACCGTCGAGCGTGGTGGAAGCAACTTCATCATCGGTGACAATGCCCCACGGTGTGGGACGAGCGTCGGTAGCCGCGAGACCGGGGAACCCACCACGACCGAAGAAGAAGGTGCGGTGGATGGCATTGTCCAGTTCCGCCTGGGTGAACGGCACCAGCGGGATCATGGTCTTCCCGCCCACCTCGTAGTCGGCCGGGTTCATGCTCAGGTCGGGGGCGCTACTGGGTAACGCCACCCGGAACTCCATGAACCCGTGTGACGGTCGGATCCTCCGACCAGCATCTGTCGGTACAGGCCGGATCGGTATCAAGCACCGGCGCATAGTTCCCGTCGAGGATGTCGGCCAGCGGGATGACCTCCCTTGGGCCCCGGCCAGTATTGTTGGTATTATTGAACGCCAGGGTGTTGACCAGGTACACCCTGGTGGCCCCTGGTGTTAACTGGCTGAAGTCGACAATGACGTCATAGCGCTCGGCGATGGACTGCACCGGCAGGCCTTCAGGCGAAAACACCGCGATCGGGAAACGGCACTGCGTGCTCCATGATGTTGCCGTCGTTGGCGATCATGTGGAAACGGCACCCGGTTATAGGAGACGCCCGAACCGGCCGGTCCGGGGAACTCGCCGGTAGTCTCGCCGGCTACCTGTTCCACGAAGGCGAATTTGAAGAAGCGCGACACGGCGCCGTTGAGGATGCGGAAGCGGTAGCGGCGCGCACGCACTTCGAAATACGGCTTGTACAGCCAGTTGACCGTCATCTGGTCGCCCAGAAAGCCGTCCTTGTTCAGGACGTTGCCAGTCAGCTGGCCGGTCCCGGGTCCCAGGCCTTGTCGGCAACCACCAGGTTGACGTCGTAGTCGCGGTTACCCCAGTCGAGCGCGGTGCCGCTGGGGAAGCGCAGGTTGACGCCTGTCGTAATCGCAGCGGAAGCCTTCCTTGCCGCGGTCGATAGCACTGTAATAGTTCATCATGACCGCGTTGCCCTTGTAGACGTTCTGCGAGGTGCAGTCGAGCATGTGATCGTGGAACCAGTGGGTGCTCATGGTCTCGCGCCAGTCACCCGGGATCTTGATGGTGCGGTCCGATCACAGGTCTTGGGCTCGGGCTCGTGGTGATGGGATTGGAAATCATTCACCTCGCCCGGTGAGCACGGGGAGGCGGCACGCGGATCGGAGGCATCGGTATTGATGCTGTCATAGCCGGCCAGCTGCATCGGCCAGCGGTAGTCGTAGAACTGCGCCGGGGAAGAAATAGGCGTCGGTAAAGCCGTCGACCTCGGCCGGGTTGTGGCCGTTGTGCTCGTGGGTGCTGATGGTATGCTCACCGAAGCCGCGGTTGGCGGATGGCATCGATCGGCAGGGCGTTGTAGTGGCGCATCAGGATGGGCTGGCCGTAACGGGCCTGCAACAGTTTCGGCGGCAAGGTCCCGCCGCCGAAGGTCCACAGGGTCTTGTGGTCCTGGACCGGCAGTCGCGGGTGGAATGCGGATATCGATACCGGCGGCCGTACCCGCTGTGGCCGGGATACCGGCGACGTTGTGATACAGCCCGCCCGGATGCCAACTCACCCACACTGTAACGTGTGCCGTTGCTCGGCATCGAGGCGGTTGGTACTGGTCCGCGCCCCACTCATAGCGGTGTTGAAATACATCCGTGGCTTGAACTCGTCCCAGCGCTGGTGGGCGAAACCCTCACCCGGCGGGCGACCTTCGATGACACCCAGATTGGGGACGGCGCCCGGAATACAATCATCGATCTTGGCTGCCCAGGGATTGTCCAGGATGTCGTTGGCCTGCCTGGTTGGGTCCGGCCACAGGTCTGCGGCCAGCAGGGCATCAAGATTAGCGGATGTAGGTATGCCGTCACAGGTGGTGGGTGGCGTAAAAACCACGGCCTGCGGCTGACCGGGTGGCGGCAGCACGTCCACATCGAACTCCTCGAACCGCAGCATCTGCTGCTCGAACGAGCCTGCCGGGATCGTCTGCCCAAGGAAACCATCAAGCGGGCTGCCCGGCAGATCCGACGGAATGTTGACCGCTGCGCTGGCGGTGTGCGAACCGGCCAGGCCCATGCCGACGGCCACTGCGAAATAGCTCAACGCGATAAGCAGGGCACGCGGGTAATGCCGGGGTGTGACAGGTTTCCTGCCTCGCGTTATGACACCAGACCCCTGACCTTTGTTTTCATCGTAACTATTCATTTTCTTCGCCTCGCGCTTTCCATTGTTATGTCTGTCAAGTCAACATGTAACGTGATTACCTGGTTTCGGTCTTCCACCACAGCCTCGGTATCTCGGTATCAATCAAACGTCGCCGGCTCCTGGTGCGCTCACTCTCTCCATCTCATTGCGCTGTGCAATATCAATCCTGTTTATCCTGCCTCCTCCATCCCCTTTGTCGGTGCGGAATGAGGGACTGCTAATCCGCTACGTTAGGGCAGCGGCCCGCAGCAGGAGGGCCCCGGCGGCAGGCCAAAAAGTGCTCTCAAAATCGGCACATCGAGTACATCCACTATGGTGTCACCATTGAGATCTTCATTGGGTGCTGACGTGCCAAAGGCTGCTCTAAACAGCGGGATGTCGAGTACATCGACTATGTTGTCGTCGTTGAAGTCTGCATCGCATCGGTTGCCATAACCGTCCCCGTTGCTATCATATTGGATGCGTGGATCACCCGGCGGGTAGGTATTGGGCCCGTTCGCCACCAGCGTGCAGTTGTCGCAGGCATCGCCCGTGCCGTCGTTCTCGCCATCCGCCTGTCCCGGATTGAAGGTGACGGGGCAGTTGTCCACCGCATCCAGTACACCGTCACCGTCCTGGTCGTCGGAAATGACCTCAACCAGCCGGGTGGCGGACCCACCCGCCGACGAACTCACGGTGACCACACCGGGCGGCGCCAGCGGTGCGCCGGTTGCTGACAGCGTCACCTCGACACTGCCGGCGGTCAGGATCTGGACCGGATCGATGAGCCTCAGGGTGGGCGGAGCCAGGGTATCGCTCGAGCTTGCCTCCACCGTCAGCGTGCCGACACTGATGTTGTATTCCGCCCGGGTGATGGTCACCAGGTCCACCAGCGGTTGCACCAGGTGGGTGAGATCCGTTGGAGTATCCGTCGCGTCGATGTCCACCACGGGTGGTAACACCGTCGCGTCAATCAGCTGTTCGCTGTCGAAGAAGCCGCCCAGGTTACCCAGCAGGGGGAAGGTTCCATTCACATTGGGACCGCCGGTGAAGTCGACCGCTGCCGTGCCGGCCCCGCGGGCGAAGACATCCACTTGCCCGACGGATGGGGCACCACTTGCGCGCGTGTAGGTGGCGCGCTCGGCGACCATGGGCGTGGCCAGGCGGCCGTCATAGAGCTTGCCGGTTACGGTAAACAGGTTGGTCTGCACGGTGTTTTGTCCGTCGCCGTCCGCGTCAAGCGGATCGAGGGTGTCCAAATGAACGACCTGCGCCGCGTCACTGAAGGCCTCGATGCGGAAGAAGTTGGTGCCGGTGGGACTGCCGGTGATCTCGTGCGGGGTGGCACCGTCACCGATGAAGCCGGGCGGAGCCAGCGGTGGCACGGCCGGATCCCAGGTCAGCCAGGGACCGACGCAATTGGTCGAGTTGGTGGCCTCGGTCACGACACCGGCATCGATCGTGCCCTGGGTAAACTCGACATCGAAGCTGTCGCTGATCTCGTTACCGGCACCAACGTTAATGACCTCGTAAACATGTATGCCGTAGGGTTCGGTGATGCGGTAGAAACCTGGCGTGTTCACATCCACCCGGATGCGCAGGCGGGTGAACGGGAACTGGCCGCCATCGAAAATGTCTCCGAGGAACGCCGCCTCGGCGCCCAGTACCAGGACAGCACCAACTCCAGTACCGTCCCCGCCGAGGGCGATGGAGTCTTGTGCGGGGGGGAAGTTCGTGGTGTCGGGCTGGGCCAGCCACCAGAAGGCCTCGAAGCCGAAGCCGATCTGGGTCGAGTAGACAAAGGCCGGATCGGGTGGGTCGAAGAAGCAGAACGCCGGATCCAGACACAACTCCAGCGAAAGACCTGGATCAGTTCCGGCCGGGGGCAGTGTTTCCGTTACGTATTCCGCGAAGCCGTTGTTGGGGTTCGGCGGGCCGACAATAATCGGCGTGGCGTGATTGCCGGGCACGGAACAGACCGCCTGGGCCGTTGAACCCATGACCAGGCCCAGCAGGGCGGCGACCAGAGTAATTTGTATTTTGTAGCTCATTGTAATGTCTCCAGCCTGTCTCAGGGCACAGCGTGAATGATGGTGACGGGAAGCGTGGCCGAACCACCCGCGAGCGAGGTCACGGTGACCGTCGGCGGGGCAACGCCCGGATTCAGAGTCGTGGTCAGCACGCCATTGGTCAGGTTCTGGCCGAGCGCGGACAGCGTCGGTGGTGCGACCAGGTCGCTCGAGTGCGCCTCGATAGTGAGGACACCGGTCGCAAAGTCGTATTCCGCGCGGGTGACCGTGACCAGGTCGACCAGTGGTATGTTGGTGAGCGTGGTCGGCAGGTTGACGGGGATTACGTTATTGTTGGCGGTCACATCAACGCTGGACGGCACTGTATCGCCGTTCGGTGTGAGTGCCACCGTGCCAAAATGGCGGTTGCTGCCGTCGGAGGCCATGAGCTGTGTTCCGGCCGGTATGTTTGCGCCTCCGGTGAAGCTGACATCCGCGATCGTCGGTGCGGTGGCAAAGACATTCACACGTCCGACATTCACAGTTCCAACCGTGGCGCGGCTGTAGGTCGCCTGGTCGACGGCCAGGGGTGTCGGCAGTGCCGCGCCGTTATATACCTTGCCGGTGACGGTGAACAGGTTGGTCTGGACGGAATTGACGTTGGGTCCGCCGATATTCGGTCCTTCTATACGGAAAAAGTTGGTGCCACACGGGCTGCCTTTTACAGCATGGTCAACCACGAGCGTGCCGATGTAGTCAGGAATGCCATCCGGTGCGCTGGGGGGGCCGGAGGTTCCGTACTGGTCGAGCAGAACGTCATCGGGGTAGGTGCTCCAGGTCAGAATCGGGCCGAGGCGACCCTGGTAGCCCACCTGGTCGGCCAGGAACGGGATGTCGAAGGAATCGTTGATGCCATTGGCTACCTCAGCGGGTGAGATGTTGTAGGTGATCTCGCCCCAAGGGTGCTTCACGATGTAGGTACCTGCGTTCGGCAGGTCGATGCGGATGCGCAGGCGGGTGAAGGCAAACTGGTTGCCGTCCTGGAAATCGGGCAGGAAGGCTGCCTCGACGGCCGATACCAGGATCGCCTTTCCGGCCGGAATAGTGATGAGCGCGTCGGCAGACGCATAGAAGGCCTCGTCACCGGAGCCGATCTGCGCTGACAGGTCATACTGAGCCTGACTTAAACCAGGATCGTCGATCGGGTTAAACGGCGGCACCGAAATGCAGTTGAGCTGATCGGTGCCCGGGCAGATTTCCAACCCCAGTCCCTCCGAGTCCTGCACCCACAGCGGGAACGTGGTCTGCGGGTTGTGTGGCCCGATATTCATCGGTCTTGCACCGTCGCCCGGGCAGGCGGCCTGCCCGGCGTGTGTCAGGCTGAGCAGTAGAGCACTTGATAAGAACCGTAATCTCGCAACCGTTTCATTATTATAATCTCCACGTTATTTCATCCAATCGGTAATCCCGTCCCCGATCCTGTCTGCCAGTCTGGCGTTGCCGCGGCACGCCGTCCCCTGTTTGTTTCGCAGCCCCCTAATCCATTGCGCTGCGTATTGCCAACTACAAGTCCTGCCTGTCTTCCCCTGCTTGCAGGCCTTCCCTGACCTGCACGCCGGCTCCACTCACTCGCCCGTCACCACTAAGGGGGCAAGTGCAGAGGGTCCCGGTGCTTTTCGATATAACGATCTGAAGATTGAATAGTCGTCGAGATTCACCGTGCCATCTCCATTGAAATCCGCATCAGGATCGTTCGTACGGTATCTGCTCCTGAATACGCTATAGTCGTCGAGGTTCACCGTGAGGTCGCCATTTAAGTCCGCATCGCACATGTTGCCATAATTATCTCCATCGGTATCGCGCTGGTCAGCGTTGGCAACCAGTGTGCAGTTGTCGACGTCATCGGTCACACCATCAACATCCGTATCCAGCTGCGACAGCGCACAACCGTTGGTATCAACCGCTTCGCCAGTCGGCGTAGCCGGGCAGTTGTCGCCAGTATCCGGCACACTGTCATTGTCGTCGTCGGGATCTCCGGCGTCGCATAGACCATCGGCGTCTGTATCGAGGCCGTCATTGGCCGGGTCATTGTCCGCAAGTGGTCCGAATTGATCGACACCGACAGAGCAGTCATCGCAGGTATCCGCGTCGCTATCCGTGCAGCTCAATGGATCGAGTGAATCGATGTCGGTCAGATCCGGCACGCCGTCGTTGTCATCGTCGTCGTCACAGGCATCACCGAAGCCGTCACTGTCCTCGTCAAGCTGATCGGCGTTGGCGATCAGCGGGCAGTTGTCGACATCGCCGCAGACACCGTCTATGTCAATGTCGTTATCGGGATCGACGAGGCAGACGTCACAGACATCTCCGGTGCCATCACTGTCGCCATCTTCCTGTAGCGGGTTGGCGTCCAGCGGACAGTTGTCTGCAGCGTCTTCGATTAAATCCAGATCTGGGTCAGCCACAAGACCATCGCTTCGCGGATTCAGGCCAAGGAAGGTGCCCAGTGGCGGCAGACCCACCGATCCACGACCACCTGAACCCACGGCAGGTACTTGCTGGAAATTCGTTGTGTCGTTAAACAGTGCGTCGCGGGTACCGGGAGAGACCGGCGCAGTACCCGTAACGGGTATGAACAGCTCGGGGTGGTCAAACGGCGCCGCTTCTTGAGCCACACGTTGATCGGTCAGCGCCATCATGAACTGCACCAGATTGTCTCTCCGCTGCTCAGGAGTTGGCAGGCCCGAATAGCACGCCGAGTCCCTTAACAGCGGGAGGACGGTCACACCCTCGGAATCAAAATTCATGTTGTTGGTGCTGGCAAAATCACCGCCACGCACATAGAAGTCCACGACCTGGCGCAAGGTCGACAGGCCACCGTTGTGCATGTAAGGCCCGGTGAGTGCGATGTTACGTATGGCGGAGGTCTTGAAGGCGCCGAAATTGGTCACCCGCCCGGTAAAGGCAGGAGGGGGCCCTAAGGTGTCAGTTGGCAGGAAGCCGTCCGGCAGTGGTGGAACCCAGGGTGCCATATGGGCAGGCAGCGGATCCAGGCCGGGCATTTGCAACAGTGATGTACCTGGAAACTCGTTCTGCAGACCCAGGATGCCCTTGGACAGGGAGACTTCCGTCATGGCACCGCCCAGGCCGGTGGTAGCGCCACGACCGACGTCTTCGTTGACAGCCAGAAAGTCGGGTGCCAGTGGATCCGGGTTGCCCTGCGGGCGTACGCCGGTATTGTGAAAGCCGGTGTCATACAAGCCGAGCCCGGTCGCGATCTGCATGAATTCGTTCGCCGCGATCGGGTTCTGGTCGAACGGGATTGGAAGACCGCTGACCGGGTCTCTGCCCTGTAATAAGGTCACATCAATATCACTCAATGTACCGCCGTCATGGCAGAGGATGCAGCCAGCAGCCCCGTTAAAGTCGGCCATGCCGAGCTGTTCCTCGTTGCTCAGGGCGCCACTGCCATCCATAAACTGGTCGAATTTGGAGTCATTAGCTACCAGGGTTGTCTCGTACATCTGCACCGCCACGCCGAAGAAGAAGGCGAAGTTGGCTTCCATCTGGGTGTACTCATCCGTAGTCAGCGGCGTCACACCGTCCCACGGCTCGAAGCTGGGTATGCCATTGGCGTCAAAGGTAACCTTCTCGGTGGTGTTGTTCCAGTACTTCGCCGGGAAGGCGGCCTTGATCATGGTGGCATAGGTCGTGTTGAGACCGGTTCCACCGGGCGCGCCTTGTGACAGGAACCCCAGTTTACTATCTGAGTCTGAAACCTGTTGCTGAGCCAACGGTCTCAGGCTGAGCATCTTCTTGCCGATCTTGGGCCAGGTGCGTCCACGATAGGACATCTCGAAATCACTCAGGGGTGGTCCAACCGCCTGCGAAGCCAGCGAGGATTGGCGCAGGCGCAGCACCTCTGTAGCCAGGCTTCCGGTGCTGTTGCTAATCAGGTGCTGGCGGTCGTCCGCCGGGCCAAACGGGTTATTGCCGTTGAAAATATTATTGGCGCGACCGTCCCAGAAGTTGTCGAAATTGAACACGGCATTGATCACCGTGGGCGTGTTGCGCGGCTCCACTCGGCGAACCTGGATATTATCTGCTCTGGTAAATGCCGGGTCCGGGATGACCGAACCGAGATCCACCGGACTGCCGGGGACGATATCCACGAACTGGGTCAGCACCACGCCCTGTGAAGACACCACATCATTGGTATCCCTGACCACGTTACCCGGGTTAACTGCCGGGTCGCCCGTCACATGCTGATCCGTCAGGCGATGCAGTGGAAAATGTGCCGCCGTCAACTGCTGGTCGGGATACATTGCACCCGGGGCCGGTTCAGGCATCCCGGCATTGTTGTTGCCGAACTGGTCATCACCGGCGAGGATGCCTGGACTGAGCTGATTCCTGCTCCGGCTGTCCGCACCGGCATGGAAATGGCAGGTGGCGCAGGCCTGTACACCGTCACTGCCGACCTGCATGTCCCAGAACAGGGCCTTGCCCAGCTGCTCCATCGCGAACTGGTTGAGCATATAGTTGCCGATATCGAGGGGTACCGGTATCGTGACGGTTTTCAACGATACGATGACAGCGGGTGCAGATGTCGTCATGCCTAGCAGTGCGCCAACCGCGATCATCCTGACCTGCTTGCTCAAGCGTGAAAATTTTGTCTTCTTTGTTGTGTTATCCATGTTTATACCTGCAATGTATTTACGTTTGTATCTGGAGTTCAGCAGTGTACAACAGTGGCGAGCGCCCTGCAGTTCACTGTAAAACGAATTGTCGATATGACGCTGAGTGATTTTACACGGGAATGAAGTGATACATTTCCTACGCCTGTTGGCAGGGTCGCAACGGACGGCGCAATACCAGACCAGTAAACGCCCGGACAAGACCATTTGCCACATGGTGTAGATGGACGTAGGTGACGCGTCACTGGCACGTACAGCGGTGCGTGATTCTGTCGTCCAGGCTGATCCCAAGCCGAATCTGCCAGGAAACCCTCTACATCGACTCGTGCCGCGTCTGAAATGTAAATTCCACACTATTCCCCACTATCCCCACTATATAAGCAACTCCTTATTATATTGTCGGAGTTGCCTGTTTATTATAATTTATTACGCATTTTGGGCGTTATGTGTATCGAACCCGCTATCGTTTGATACGAACACTCACACTAAAGGTGATTAGGTCACAGTAACAACTCTCAATACGTTCAATTTTATCCCACACCCGAGGTATAGCTATCACCTGATCGAAAGTATGCGCTGGTGTGTATGCGGCCATACTGACAGCTTCCGGATCGCCGGGGCGGACCGTGGCCACTGTCATCTCGATACAGAAAAACAGTTGGAAAAACTGATCGTTACTATACTATGCTCGAGTTCGCCGACAACACTCCAGTTGGGCTGACAACCCCGCAGCCTTGTTAAAGAATAAACTGTATCTTGCTATTTTCATGAAAGAATTTGCGCTATTTCAGATTTTGCGACTAGGATTCTATCTAAGTTCTGAAAGAACAACTAGACAGAAGTACAGCGGCGATACGGGTCTGGTAGCATGTCTCGACGCCAAAATAACAATAAAACTAGTGCCCGGGTTCTATAAACTCTCAGGTAACTTTCCCGTTCGCGAACATGGAAAGGGCAGAGAGATACGGGCAAGGGGTTGTAACGATGCTCAATTCTACAAACGTAATCAGGGTGCTGATTGCCGATGAACAGCCTGTGGCACGTTTCGGGCTCAGCCACCTGCTGAGCGGTGATCCCACGCTGGACGTGGTTGGTGAAGTGGATAATCATGCGGACCTTGAAAGGTCTCTGCATGAAACCCGGCCAGATGTCGTGCTGGTGGATCCATATTCGGATGCAATGAACCGGATTGAAATCCTGAGATTTATACGCAGCCGATCACCGAATGTCATCATTATTGTCTATACAGCACATGCATATTGGGTCCAGATAGTCACTGCCCTTGAGCTGGGTGTTGGTGGTTATCTGCTAAAACATGACAGCATGGATTCACTGTTGCATGACATCCGCAGGGCATACGCAGGTAACGCGGTTCTTTCACCTGATATTACCAGCACACTCGTGGAACACATTCATCAGCAGGCAGACTCGCTGGAAAAGGACACGGTTCGATCACTTACCGGTCGTGAGATTGAAGTGCTCGTATGTCTTGCAGATGGCATGAGCAATCGCGCGATTGCAGAAAAATTGTCCATCTGCGAGGCGACGGTGAAATTTCACTTACATGCAATTTTCGAGAAGTTGCATGTCAGTAACCGGACGAAAGCAGTAATGATTGCTATTGAGCAGGATCTCGTTCAGCTTCGACCGGATTTGCGGGGACGTGCAGACCGAACTGCTGCGAGCATTTAAGCGAGACCGTAACTAAACAACCATCGGCTAAAGCCGGGGCGCTGAGCACTTTCTCTCTGTTTGATTCTTAAAGATCTGATCTCGTCCAATGGACCAGGATCGATGTTGACTCCTAACGCTTTGTTGATCTGCTGTGCGATTCCTGGGCAACCAAATCGGGTATTACGTCGTTTCTATTCAACAATGACCCGAACCAGATCATCCGAGGGGCCTTTCGGACCCGGCTTTGCTTTTTCCATGATGAGAATAACCGATGATAGCTGCGGCTTAACAGCGCGCGGCGAAACTTGACGAGAACACTCTCTGCGATTATAACTTTGACTCCACCGGGACCCACGCGCTGGGCTGCCATGGTCAGAACATGTATGACGAGTAGGGTCAAAGAGCCTTCATGTGGAGAGATATCAGACCGAGTTCCAGAGATTACAATTTTGGAAAACTGCAGGTTTCATGGTACACACTCGTAATTCGCCATGCACAGGTGCTGATTCTAAACAAGAACTAATTGATTGGAGACTTTTCAGGCCATTCAATATTTACAAATGCCAGGTTTGTAAACCGCTAAGCTAAAAACATACTTTTAGTCAGCATACCTACGGCAAAGGTGCCGGTTCTGTGAAAACCCAGTCTCGATTCTTTACGGGTGTATGGCAATCGATACAAACCTTCATTCCTTTGTCAAAAGTTTTCTGCTCCAGCCCTACCCAACGGGCCCAGCCCCAGCCATAGCTATCCGTATATTTCTTTGAGTCTTTGAACATAAACTCGGCGTGAACAAATTCACCAGGCACAATAGCGGCTCCCCAGTTCTCCAACTGGGTATCCTTCCAGACCACCTTGCCAAGGATGGCATTATCTGGCCATGGATTTGTGTTGCCTGTACGTGCTGCCTTCACCGCCACATCGTTACCCAGTATCACCCGCAAAGTATTGTTGTCGGTGCGGTGTGACACTGCAATGGTGGCCCAGTTCTGCCATCCTTCCGGATAGGATATCCCATGAGAAGGTGCCAGTATTCCATCCGACGCATATCCTTCAATCGATACAACTAAGAATGAAACGGCCAGCAGTTTGGAAAGTATCTTCATGATTCTCAGTCCCTTGATACAGTGATTCCATAGGGGGGCGCTTACGCTTGA
>CAVQJD010000006.1:0-119727 GCA_963712695.1 uncultured Gammaproteobacteria bacterium | reverse complement strand
GATATCCTGGCTGCAAGACGAGACCGGCACAGGATCCTGCGACCAATCAACGGCAGCGAGAAGAATGTTGATCTGGTGGGCGTATACCTCCTGCAGAGCGGTATATTCAGAACTGGCAGGAGTGGCAGGCGGTGCCAGGACCAGGTAAGCCTGCGCGGCAGCTTCGATGAGCGGGTTGGGTGCTGGCTGTGCATGCTGGTCGAGGGCAGACATCACCAGCTGATCGACTCCTTCGCTGCGCGGCAGTCCGGCGAAGACCGGCGCGGAATATACGGGCAGGGCAGGGTCCATGTCCCCCGCCGGCAGGGACAGGAGTGCCTGGGGATGAAGCGGGCGGATCCAGGGGTGTTTACGGATGTATTGGAAGGCGGCTCGGGCGATCTGCGGGCTGCCCAGGATGACCGCACCAGGTCGCCGCCAAGGGTGACGATCTGTGAGCTATCTCCGTTGACCGCAGTATCGATCAGCCAGCGCCGCTGCTCCAGGGATAAACCGTTGAGATCCGGCTGCAAGCCGGGCTGGGATGCCGGGTGCCAGTGGCATGGGCAGGGGCATCAGGCGCTGACCCTCACGCCGGTAAATGGGGGAGACAGGTGTGGATTGTAGTTTGGGAAAGAACAGCAGGCTGTAATTCGCTGAAAGGATACCGCCAGACTGCGTGTAGGCAAAGTCTGCGTTGGGGAGACCGAATTGGCGGGTGAGTTCGGCTGAATATTCATGCCAGAATGGATCATTAACCGGCGGTACCACCTCTGGCAGGAAGATAGTCCCCTGAGAAATTAATTTCTTCACCAGCTCTAAATCGCCGCCATAGTCGAGTGCAGATAGCCAGGCGGGATGCTTCAAATCCATCAGGATGACCGGTATATCGGAGTTGTCCGCAGTACGCAGCAAATTGGACAGCCCGTGGCGCCCTCCCTGGGGACCTGTGTGGGCCCCGTCCCAGCGGCGCAGGGCCTGGGCGGGGGTGTAAGCCGGGTATGTATTCCAAAACGCCAACAGCAGGTTTGCCGGGTCAGGAGGTGGATCGAAGGAGCTGGCTACAGCGCTGGTGTCCGAGACGTGCTGTGATCCAGCGGGGCTGATAAATACCTGCAGCTTGAATTCAGGCAGTGTCATGCGACTTGAAGATGGAAATAGTGCTGATGCATCCATGCGTATGTCGAGACTATCCAATTCGGAATCTCGCATCACCCGCACCGGCAGTCCAGGAATAGGCTGATTTCTCCCATCCACAGCGCTGATCTCACCTGCTGCGGGGAGGAACAGCAGAGCATCCCACGCCAGATCGGTCTCGGCGGGAAGTGGGAGCTGCGACTCTCCGCCGTAGACGTAATCAAGCACAATATATACATCCGGCTGGTTGCGTATAGATAAATCTAAGAAGTCCAGGCGGATATCGATAAAGGGAGATTGCCTGCCCGATGGGCGGTTGATGTAAACCGCCAGCAAGTCATGCTCTGCTTGCGGTGCATCTACCGGATCCAGCAGACGCAGGTCGGCGTAGCTCCATGATGTTTGGTAGGGAATCTGCCGGGAGGAGTATGCCGTTGGGTGGCTGCAGCCACCCAGCAGAGCTGCAATCGATGCTACCAGCGACAGGCATGGATAAAAAATTCTCGCCATACAGCGGATTATATCTGATCCCTTGCCAGGCTGTTTACTGTATGCAATTCAAGGTTCGGTGCAAGAACTACACCCATTCCCGGACGTGGACGTGGGTCTCACCCTGATTACCTACAGGATTGTAAGGTGCCAGCCACCTTACATCGATGTTAACTGATGGTTAAAGAATTTGGTGTATTATGATATTGACACTTCGGCGAGTGTCATCGGGTAGCCTACGGGCTGCCCTTTTTTTTGTCGCAAAACAACACTGGAAGCTTCTCACCCCCTGATCGGAACTCTAATTGGAGCTCGGAAGATCTAACGGACCCGAGCCCATCGTCTCCCGGATCTACACCCAACTCGCGCACCCGCACAAGCTCAACCTCGAACGCGCGAGCAGTCGGCCTCTCGTGCAGTGCTTCGTAATATTCAATGGGGTACCATCTCCAGAAAGCTGACGCTGTTCAGTTGGAGCAGCGGTGCACCGCCTCGACCTGAAGCAACCTGGCCTCGTCTTCGTCGGCGACACCGCCTCGATGTAGCGCCTGCCGTGCGAGATCAGCAGACCGCATTCATGCTCCAGGAACGCATACAAAGATTGGTACGAAAAATCCGCCTCAGCGACTTGAGGGCATCAGGTTACTCCGGCGGGTCGCTGGTAACCAGGACGATTGGCTCGTTGTTAACAGAGCGCCAGCGGTACAGTTCGATGACTTCCGTATCAGGTGGCAGCGCCAGGGAATCGAGCACTTTCTGGGAACTTTGGTCACCGACCGGCTCAGCACCTGCGTGACGGGCGTCAAACCGCGCTCGACCATGTCGTGATAGAAACCGGTCAGCTTTTGCGCCAGGCTCTCATTGATTTTTGGTTCAGCGATAAAAGTCCCTTTTCCCTTCCGACGTACAACAAGGCCTTCCAGCTCGATCTCACGCAGTGCCTGGCGGACGACGATGCGGCTGACACCAAACTTATCGCACAGCTCAGGCTCACTGAGGATTAAGCGTGAGACGTGAACAGTTAAATAGCCAGGCAAGCACACGGAAATACAGGGAACCGCTGGTGTGTCATTATCGTGCGGGGCGCCAGAGGAGAGTCGCTGACTAACGTCCACTAGTATGATAAAGCCTGCTTTAATCCCTGGAGCCAAGGCTTGTCACAAAAATTATTAATCTGTTTTTCCGTTTTCACGTTTCACGTTTCACGTCTCACGTTTCACGTCTCACATCTCACGTTTCACGTCTCACCCACTGGTGCGTAAAACGCACCCTACGCTTTACCCTGCATTTGTTATTTTTCCGTGTTCTTCCGTGGATTCCGTGGCCATAAGTTGTAAACGGGGCGGCTGCGATGCCAGGCGGGTTATTCCCAGCGTGTCAGTTCGACCGACAGGCACAGCCTGACGGTCGCACTGATCATGATCTGATGGGTGCGCATGTCGAATTCCGTCCGATTGACCTCGCTGGTGCCGTGCAGGTAGATATTTTCCGGCTGGTCGTTCGCATCCCGTTCCAGTACATCGACCTCGATGTTGAATACCACTGGCTGCGTGATACCACGCAGGGTCAGATCGCCGTAGATATAGGCCTGCAGCGGGTTATACCACTGGAACGCACGGCCCACGAACAGGATGTCGGGATGGCGTTCGACGTCCATGAACTCGTGACTCTGCACCAGTGAGTCAAGGTCCGGATTGTTGGATTCCATTTCAGTGGTATGGATCAGCAGCAGTGCCTGTCCATGGCGATTCATGTCCGGCGGCAGAGTCAGGCCGCCGACGATATTGGTGAACTCGCCGCGAAATTCCTGAAATGGGAAATAACGCACACAGAAGCCTACCTTCGAGCTGCCAGGCAGCACGCGGTACAGACGGCCGTCATGTGCGGCCGTGCGCATTTCCTCCAGCAGCTTGACATCGACGCGGCCACCCTCGAACGGTGTGCAGGGTTCGGCTGCATTGCCAATGCCTGTCAGCAGCGCCAGCAGCGCGGACAGGACAAGACGCGGGAGGACGGAGAATTTCATATAGCGGGTATGTTGATAATCGTAATAATGACACCTTTTTCAAGCATAAGCTTCTGCAGGTTGTCGCCACTTGATCGCGGTCAAGTGGAGGGTGACGCATGCCCCTGGCGTGAGATTGAAGATAAACAACGAAATAATAGCCACGGAACCACACGGAAGAACACGGAAAAATAACAAATGCAGGGTAAAGTGTAGGGTGCGTTTTACGCACCATTGGGTGAGCCGTGAGCCGCGAGCCGTGAGCCGTGAGCCGTCAATGGGTGGCAGGACTTTAATAGCCACGGAATCCACGGAAGAACACGGAAAAATAACAAATGCAGGGTAAAGTGTAGGGTGCGTTTTACGCACCATTGGGTGAGCCGTGAGCCGTCAATGGATGGCGGGATTTTAATGGCCACGGAAGCACACGGAAATACACGGAAGAATGCTTGCTCATTGCCGTGTGCTTCCGTGGCCATTTATCACGCATGAGTAGCCGTAAATCTGCTTTAGACCGGGAACGCGGGCAGGGCATGCCTTGCTGTGCGATTAAACCCTGGACGTCCGTGCAAAGATCAGTGATTGGGCGATTCTTCCGCCGTGACCTGATCCGCCGGCAGGAACAGCGTCGGGTCGATGCGTGCGTCGTTCAGACTGACGCCCCAGTGCAGGTGCGGGCCCGTCACGCGACCGGTCATGCCGACCTTGCCGATGACGTCGCCGGTCGCCACCGCCGTGCCGGGTTGGACGTCGATGGCGCTCATGTGGCAGTACATGGTGACCAGACCCTGGCCATGGTCAATCAGCACGGTATTGCCGTTGAAGAAGAAATTACCGGTCTCGATCACGGTGCCTGGTGCCGGGGCGCGGATCGGGGTGCCTTCGGCAGCCGCGATGTCCAGCCCGCTGTGCGGATTGCGTGGCTGGTCATTGAAGAAGCGCCGCAGGCCAAACGGGCTGCTGGTCGGACCTTCGACGGGCAGGCGAAAATCGACCACCACGCCGTCCCGGTCTGACCAGTGTTCCAGTGCCGCATCGATCTGCTGTTTCTCGCGGTTGATGCGCTCCAGGTCGCGCGGTTCCGGGTTGACCTTGCGCTTGTCCTCGATGGTGATGCGCTGTTCCTCGTATTGCCTGCTCTCTACGTTGAATGCGATGTTGAGTGCCTGGCCATTCAGGGTCTTGCCCTGCAGCTGGTAGCGACCGGGTTTTGTCCCGAGCGACAGGCCGATCACGGCATAGTCGGCATCCTCCTGCTGTGTGACCAGCACCTTGCGGCCGCTGTAGCGCAGCGATTGGGTGTCGATGTTGTCCGGCAGGCGGATGACGGCAATGCCGCCAGGCACGGGCAGGGTGTCGAGTGGCAGGGCCTGTACACTGCCTGCACAGACCAGACCGGTGCACAGGGCGATGAGACATCGTTTCAACATGGCATGTCGGGTCCTGTAGGTTTGCATACGGTGCCTCAGCCGGCTGCGTGAGCAGGGCAACACCGTGTGCCTATGAATTTACCGCGCTGGGGATACGCCGCCAAGGTCCTGGCTGTTGCGTCGCTATTCCGGACGGACGTCATCGATCGTGCACAACAGCATGCCACGCGCCAGGCGTGTTTCAACCCGCTCACCCGGCCTGACATCCGTGGCCTGGCGCAGGATGACGTGCTCACCGGCGCGGCTGACTATAGCGTAGCCGCGCTCCAGCGTGGCCAGCGGGCTGACCGTGTCCAGCGCTTTGCAGGCCAGCGCCAGGCGGCGTTGCCGTGCCGCCAGCTGAATATTCATGGCACTGCGCAGTCGTGCAGCAATGGCCTGGCGCTGCAGTTCGGTGCGGTGGATGCGGTGGCGCGGGGTATGCTGTTGCAGTGCTGCATGTAATTTATGAAGAGAAGAATGCAAGTTGTTGAAATAAGAGCGCATGGCAAGACGGCTACGATTCTCCAGATCGTCCAGGCGCTGGGCGCGCTGGCGCAGGGTCTGGCCCGGGTGACAGCGGGCAAGCCGCTGTTCCAGCCAGCCCAGGCGCTGGCGGCTGGTGCCGAGCTGTTGCTGTATGCGGCGTGTGGCGCGCGCGTGCAACCCGGCCAGCTGCGCCAGCCAGTCCACCTGGTCGGGACTGGCGAGCTCTGCCGCGGCGGACGGCGTCGGGGCACGGCGGTCAGCCACGAAGTCGGCGATGGTGAAATCCACCTCGTGTCCGACCGCGCTGATCACCGGGATGCGGCAGCTGTGGATGGCGCGTGCCACGATTTCCTCATTGAACGCCCACAGGTCTTCCAGCGAGCCGCCGCCACGGGTGAGGATCAGTACATCGCACTCGCCGCGCCCGGATGCCGTGTTCAGCATGGTGGCGATTTCCCGTCCGGCGTCCTTGCCCTGTACCGGTACCGGGTAGACCAGCACGGGGATGGCCGGAAAACGCCGGCGCAGTACGCTCAGTACGTCGCGCAGCGCAGCGCCGGTCGGCGAGGTCACCACGCCGATGCGGCGCGGCAGCGCCGGCAGGTCCTTTTTCGTCGCCGGGTCGAACAGTCCCTCGCTGTCCAGTTTGTGTTTCAGTGCCTCGAAGGCGCGCTGCAGGACGCCGTCGCCGGCTTCTTCCATGGTCTCGGCAATGAGCTGGTAGTCGCCGCGCGGTTCGTACAGACTGAGCTTGGCACGCACTACCACCTGCAAGCCTTCCACGGGCCGGAAGCGCAGCAGCTGATTGCGGTTGCGGAACATGGCGCCACGCACCTGCGCCTGGCTGTCCTTGAGAGTGAAATAGAGATGGCCGGAGGAAGGGCGTGAAATATTGGACAGTTCGCCCTCGATCCAGATGCGCGGGAAACCCTGCTCCAGCAGGACGCGTGCCGCCTGGTTCAGGCGCGATACACTGAAGACCTCGCGCTCAGGGGGCAGATGCTCCGGGTCTGTGGGCGTTGCCGGCATAGCCGGGAAGGATACCTGAATCCAGGCAGGTTTGCGGCGGGAAAGGCCGGATTATTTTGCCGGTTATCACAAGCACAGCCGAAAGCCCGGTAGCGCGGTTTACCGGACCAGCCCCAGTCCCTATAATTGGCGACCTTCGTTCACCGGCGGAATTCGAACACCCATGCGCATAGTGCAGGAAGAAGCCCTTACCTTCGATGATGTCCTGCTGCTACCAGCGCATTCGAGCGTCCTGCCACGCGATGTCAGTCTGCAAAGCCAGCTGACCCGCGAAATCCGCCTGCAGATTCCGCTGCTCTCGGCAGCCATGGACACCGTTACCGAGTCACGCCTGGCTATCACGCTGGCCCAGGAAGGTGGCATCGGTATCATCCACAAGAACCTGTCCGTCGAGCGCCAGGCCGCCGAGGTGCGCACCGTCAAGAAGTTCGAAAGTGGCGTTATCAAGGACCCGATTACGGTAGCACCCGACACCAGCATCCGTGACGTCATTGCACTCACCCGCGCCAACAACATCTCCGGCGTGCCGGTGGTCGATGGCGATGATCTCGTGGGTATTGTCACCAGCCGCGACCGCCGCTTCGAGACCAATCTGGACAACCCGGTGTCGAGCGTCATGACGCCGAAAGAGAAGCTGGTGACAGTCCACGAAGGGGCCGCCAAGGGTGAGGTTATCGCGCTGCTGCACAAGCACCGTATCGAACGTGTACTGGTCATCAACGATGACTTCAAGCTGCGCGGCATGATTACGGTGAAGGACATCCAGAAGTCCACGGATTTCCCCAATGCCTGCAAGGACGAGCACGGTCGCCTGCGCGTCGGCGCGGCTGTCGGTACCGGCGGCGACAGTGAGGCGCGTATCGCGGCACTGGTCGCGGCGGAGGTCGATGTGGTAGTGGTCGACACGGCGCATGGCCATTCGCAGGGCGTGCTTGATCGCGTACGCTGGATCAAGCAGCATTTCCCGGATCTGCAGGTGATCGGGGGCAACATCGCCACTGCCGCGGCGGCGCGCGCACTGGTCGCCGCGGGCGCGGACGGGGTCAAGGTCGGCATCGGTCCCGGTTCCATCTGCACCACGCGTATTGTCTCGGGGATCGGCGTGCCGCAGATCACTGCGGTGGCTAACGTGGCCGAGGAATTGAAGAAGGAGGGCATCCCGCTGATCGCCGACGGAGGTATACGTTATTCCGGCGATCTGGCCAAGGCGCTGGCCGCCGGCGCCTGGTCGGTGATGATCGGTGGCATGCTGGCCGGTACCGAGGAGGCGCCGGGCGAAGTCGAGTTGTACCAGGGCCGTTCCTACAAGGCCTATCGCGGCATGGGTTCGCTGGGCGCAATGAAAGAGGGCTCCAGCGACCGCTACTTCCAGGAAGGCGGCGAGCCGGACAAGCTGGTGCCGGAAGGCATCGAGGGACGTGTGCCCTACAAGGGCTCGATGATAGCGATCCTGCACCAGTTGATGGGCGGGTTGCGTTCCAGCATGGGTTATACCGGCTGCGCCAATATCGAGGAGATGCGTACCCGGCCGGAATTCATCCGCGTAACCAACGCCGGTATGCGCGAGAGCCACGTGCATGATGTGACCATCACCAAGGAAGCACCGAACTACCGGCTGGATAACTGAGGCCAGCACTCCGGTACTGTGCCAGCTCACACTGCATGACTGACAACCTCCACGCCCACCGGATCCTGATTCTGGATTTCGGTTCCCAGTATACCCAGCTGATCGCGCGTCGCGTGCGTGAACTGGGTGTGTATTGCGAGATCTTTCCCTGGGATGCGGAAGCTGACGAGATCAGCGCGTTCGGCGCCCGGGGCATTATCCTGTCAGGCGGACCCGAGACGGTCACGTCCGACATCTCGCCACGTGCGCCGGACAGCGTTTTCAAATCCGGGCTGCCGGTGCTGGGCATTTGCTATGGCATGCAGACCATGGCAGCACAGCTCGGTGGCATGGTGGAAAATGCCGATCACCACGAATACGGCTATGCCCGGGTACGTGCGCGCGGTCATTCCCGCCTGCTGAAGGACATCGAGGATCACACCTCGGACGAGGGCTACGGTCTGCTCGACGTGTGGATGAGCCACGGCGACCGCGTGATGGAGTTGCCGGACGGATTCAAGGTGATCGCCGCTACCGACAATGCACCGATTGCCGGAATGGCCGATGATGCGCGCGGCTATTACGGTATCCAGTTTCACCCGGAAGTCACCCATACCCGCCAGGGCGGACGCATCCTGCAACGTTTCGTTATCGACATCTGTGACTGCGATGCACTCTGGACGCCTGACCATATCGTCGACAGCAGTATCCGTGACATTCGGGCACAGGTCGGCACAGACAGGGTGCTGCTCGGTCTGTCCGGTGGCGTCGATTCCTCGGTTGTCGCGGCCCTGCTGCACAAGGCGATCGGCGAGCAACTGGTGTGTGTTTTTGTCGACAACGGCCTGCTGCGTTATCGCGAGGGCGACCAGGTGATGGCGACATTTGCCGAGCACATGGGGGTACGGGTTATCCGCGTCGATGCCGAGGCGCGTTTCCTCGCGGCGCTGGACGGGGTGCAGGACCCGGAGCGCAAGCGCAAGATCATCGGCAACCTGTTCATCGAGGTGTTCGAGGAAGAGGCCGCGAAGCTGAATACCGACACACAGTGGCTGGCGCAGGGCACGATTTACCCGGATGTGATCGAGTCCGCCGGTGCGAAGACCGGCAAGGCGCATCTGATCAAGTCGCACCACAACGTCGGCGGCCTGCCGGAACACATGAAGCTGAAGCTGCTCGAGCCGCTGCGCGAGCTGTTCAAGGACGAGGTGCGCAAGCTCGGCGTCGAGCTCGGGCTGCCCTACGACATGGTCTACCGCCACCCGTTCCCGGGGCCGGGGCTGGGCGTGCGCATCCTGGGCGAGGTAAAAAAGGAATACGCCGACTGCCTGCGGCTGGCCGATCACATTTTCATCGAGGAGCTGCGCCGCCATGAGCTGTATGACACGGTGAGCCAGGCCTTCACGGTGTTCCTGCCGGTGCGCTCGGTGGGCGTGACCGGCGACGGGCGGCGCTATTCCTGGGTGGTGGCGCTGCGCGCTGTGGAGACCATTGACTTCATGACCGCGCGCTGGGCACACCTGCCGTACGAATTTCTCGACACGGTGTCACGCCGTATCATTAACGAGGTGCCGCACATCTCGCGCGTCGCCTACGACATCTCCGGCAAGCCACCCGCGACCATCGAGTGGGAGTGACAGGAATTTGTAAGCTATTGAAATGTAATAATAAAAACAACCTTATTGGTAATATATTCTACATCATCAATGGTATTTTTCATGGTATTTTCCGCGCGCTGTAGCTCGAAAAGCAGCGATACCATGAGAGTCGGATTGGTTCTGTCATGGTATTTTAGGATGCTCGACTGAGCAGATATTTATATCAGCTTTACGCGCCCCAGAGTGTGCATAGGGGAGCTGCCCACGACGTACCCAAAGGAATGATTTCATCACCATCGTAAAAAACGATACCTGCAGCGATTTGATTGCCGGCCAGGTTGACTAATTTCTAAATCCACTTAGATCACTTTTTTTGACTGTTGCCGACGGCTTTGTCCCGACGCCGAAGAGTCGTCCTGCACTGTTCTCGATCACACATGAGGTTGAATTTTATCCAGGACCCATCAACTATATTCGGTTGACGGTATATATGACGCAGGATATATTCGGCTACATGAATATATCCCCATTGACGCTATACCCTGCCATCGCGCACGAAATTCGTCTGCGCTGTCTGCTTCTACTCCTTGAGCATGACGAACTCTGTGTCTGCGAGTTGACCCACGCCATCGGTGCCGCTCAGCCGACCATTTCCCGCCATCTTGCTCACCTGCGTGAAGTGGCATTGGTGAGCGATCGCCGAGAGGGCCTGTGGATCCACTACCGGATCAATCCCGAATTGCCTACTTGGGTAACCAATGTGTTGCGCGAAACGGCTCAGGGTGTCAGCGGGGTGGCCCCGTTCGTGGAAGACCTGGCCGCATTAGAAAACATGCCGAACCGACCGGGTGCACCACGGTGCGCATAAGAACGGATCACACTTCTACTCAAGACAGGGGAGGAATCAATGATGTCCGACAAGATTTACAACGTGTTGTTTCTTTGTACCGGCAACTCTGCCCGTAGCATTTTTGGCGAGTGCCTGATCGAGCGCTGGGGGAAAGGCCGATTCCGCGGCTTTAGCGCTGGCAGCCACCCTAAGGGTGAGGTTCATCCAGGGGCTCTGTATGAACTGCAGCATAACAATTACGTAACCGATGGGCTCCGCAGCAAGGACTGGGATGAATTCGCCCGGCCCGATTCACCGCATATGGATTTTGTCTTTACCGTCTGTGACAAGGCGGCAGCGGAAGTGTGTCCGGTCTGGCCGGGTCAGCCGATGACGGCGCATTGGGGGGTGGCAGATCCAGTCGCTGTCGAAGGCGACGAGTTGACCCGGCGAACAGCATTCGCTACGGCTTTTCGTGAGTTGCAGAACCGCATATCGATTTTCGTCAACCTGCCATTTGCCCAACTTGACCAGCTGCGCCTGCAGGAGAAGCTGGACGAGATCGGCCAAATTCAAGTGACTGAGACCAAAGAGCCGGCAGCCTGAATGTGAGTGCACAGTGCGAAATCACGGCCAAGCGCGCTACCGGCAGTTCGATGAGTCTGTTCGAACGCTACCTTACCCTCTGGGTTGGTTTGTGTATCGTGGCCGGGATCGCGCTGGGGCACTGGTTCCCGGCGCCTTTCCAGGCTATCGGCCAGATGGAGGTGGCGCAGGTGAACCTGCCGGTGGCCGTGCTCATCTGGCTCATGATCATCCCGATGTTGCTGAAGGTCGACTTCGGGGCCTTGCACCAGGTGAAGGAACACTGGCGGGGCATTGGCGTGACGCTGTTCATCAACTGGGCGGTCAAGCCTTTCTCGATGGCCTTGCTTGGTTGGCTTTTTATCCGTGTTGTCTTTGCTCCATACCTTCCGAGTGATCAGCTCGATGCCTATATCGCCGGATTGATTCTGCTTGCGGCCGCTCCCTGTACGGCCATGGTCTTCGTCTGGAGCCGCCTTTCAGATGGTGACGCCAACTTCACCCTGACCCAGGTGGCCTTGAACGACACCATCATGGTCTTTGCGTTCGCACCGATCGTCGGACTGCTACTCGGCCTGTCAGCAATCACCGTGCCCTGGGATACACTCTTTCTGTCGGTCGTGCTCTATATCCTGTTGCCGGTGCTGTTCGCGCAATGGTGGCGGCGACGTTTATTGCGTCGGGGCGGCGAGACGGCGTTACAGGTGCGGCTCGATCAATTGCATCCAGTGTCGCTCATCGCCTTGCTGGCGACGCTGGTACTGCTGTTCGGTTTCCAGGGTGAGCAGATCCTCAGCCAGCCGCTGATCATCGTCATGCTCGCGGTGCCGATCTTGATCCAGGTCTACTTCAACTCCGGTCTGGCCTACCTGCTGAACCGCCGGTTCGGGGTCGCCCATTGCGTGGCTGCGCCCTCGGCCCTGATCGGTGCGAGCAACTTTTTCGAACTCGCGGTTGCCGCGGCTATCGTCCTGTTCGGTTTCGATTCCGGCGCTGCGCTTGCCACCGTGGTCGGTGTGCTGGTGGAAGTGCCGGTGATGCTGTCGGTGGTAAAAATCGTCAACGCCACGAGAGACTGGTACGAACGTGGAGCCATAACGACCAATGCATACGAGGAAAACAAATGAAAACAATGCTCCACAGTGATGAATACGAACTCCAAAGAGTGTAGAAAACGCGACAGATTAATTTTTACAGTAACCGCGACTTGGCCGTGATCCTGAGCTTTACCGGTGCAGGAATTTCTGAGCATGGTATTTTTCATGGTATTACCGATTTGCAGGAAAATAAGCCATTGAAAATAAAAGACAAAAAAGGCTTATTTACAATCGAGTGGGAGTGACCGGCACTCGACAGGCACTGGCTGGCACTGGCTAGCATCACAGTTGAGGCTTCAAGATCTCGCAGCTGAGCGATAAACTGTATAAAAAAACAGTATCGCAAGGATGCGGATCATGCTCCAAGTGGCGGCCAGGAAGGCCACCCGGGTCGAGGATGCTGGTCGTTACCAGCGCCACCGACCCGAGCAAACCCTGCTCTATCGGATCGTCGAAGAATACTACCCGACGTTCGCTGCCCATTTGGCGGAGCGGGACAGGGAACTGCCCGGCTATGTGCAACGCGAGTTTGACGACTACCTCAAAAGCGGCCGTCTCGAACACGGCTTTTTGCGAGTACGCTGCGACACCTGCCACACCGAGCACCTTGTTGCGTTCAGCTGCACCAAAAGTAGGCGCTTTAGGCGAACGCCGAGGCTTCTGCCCCAGTTGCGGGGCGCGACGCATGGCCGAGAGTGCAGCGCTGCTGGTCGATGAAGTTCTGCCCGAACAGCCCATGCGCCAGTGGGTCTTGAGCTTCCCATTTCCTTTGCGCTTCCTGTTCGCCAGCCGGCCCGAGATTATGGTCCAGCTGCTGGGCATCGTTTACCGCGTCATCGCCACGCACCTGATCAAGAAAGCGGGATTGATGAAAAAGACTGCCCGGCCCGGGGCGGTCACCCTCATCCAGCGCTTCGGCAGTGCACTGAATCTCAACGTCCACTTCCACATGCTGTTTCTGGATGGGGTGTATGCTGACCGACCCGGCGGTTCAGTTTAGTCGGATGCTCTAACTATCTATAACACTATGATTTTTATGAAAAAATGGTGGGCCCAGAAGGACTTGAGCGGCAGCGGCCGACCGTCTTCGGCCTGCCGATTATGAGGAACTGGGAGACTGCTGAACCCGGGCAGTAAGCGGAAGAATTGTAACGGGATTTTGAAACCGAACTCCGAACCTGTTCCGAACTGCTAACAACCTGATTCTGCGGATGAATTGCCGTTTTGCCAGGCAAAGGTTGTCTGTAATCTATTCAACCTTGGCAGTCATCTCGGCAAGGCTGAACAATATACGAACCTCGGACCAAGTGCGTTCAGTGAAAGGAGTAGGGCGGTTGCTTGAACGTCGACGGACAATTTCTGTGATCTGGAGAAGTTGACTTGGCGAAACCGATGGTCGTATGAACTAACCTAAAAGCCGGCCCAATCGATACTGGCTAATCGTATTCAACACACGTTAAAGTGTGCACCGAGACATCTCGTCTTTTGATGCGTTAGATGCCCGGCCGTCAGCGAGGCAACATCGAAGACTAATCAGGGAGAAACGGAAAATGAGAGCACTTAACAACAAACTTTCTATCACTGCTCTGTGCGGTGGCATCTTTATAAGCTTGCTAGTGGGTTGCTCGGGCAATGACGACCCCATTGCCTCTGCCGAAAAGTCTGCCGATAAGACGGGTATTTCCGGGCCAGGTATTGTCGAAACGAAGAAAATCGCAGAGGATGGTTTCCTCTACGGTTTGCCGATTGTAATGAACTACGCGGTGATGAACGAATTCGTCCTGGACAAGAACTCTGGTCAGTACAAAGCTCCGTTCAATACGGTGTTCAACGAAACCCGCGTCTTTACCTACAAGGATACGGCAGTAGTCACGCCCAACGCGGACACGCCATATTCGATGATATGGCTGGATCTACGCGCGGAGCCCATGGTGATCTCGGTGCCGGCAGTGCCAAAAGAGCGGTACTACTCGCTGCAGTTAATTGATGGCAACACCTACAACTATGGCTACATTGGCAGTCGAACAACGGGCCCCGAAGCAGGCAGTTATCTCGTTGTCGGTCCAGGCTGGAAAGGTGACAAACCTGCAGGAATTGAGAAGGTGTTTCAATCTTCAACACCTTTCTCGCTCACCGTTATCCGCACCCAGTTATTTAACCCCGATGACATGCAGAACGTTATAAAGGTGCAGGCAGGTTACAAGGTGCAGCCACTTTCAGCCTTCCTGAACCAGCCCGCGCCACCCGCCGCAGCGAAGATTGACTTCGTCCCGGCCACCACGAAGGGGATCAAGGAGAATTTCTTCACCTATCTCGATGCCGCCCTCGAGTTCGTGCCGGTCACGCCGGAGAACAAGGAAATCCGCGACAGACTTGCCAGTGTAGGCATCGGTCCGGGAAAAACCATTGATCTGAAGGATCTCTCGCCGGAACATAGAGAAGCCCTCAAAGCTGTCGCCCTGTTGTCGATGAAGGAAGGCGACGACAAAGTGAAGACCTATCTCGATTCGGGAATGGATAATATCAACGGCTGGAAGTTGGGCGCACTCTTTGGCGACAGCTCATTCTATGCGGGTGATTGGCTGAAACGCTCCGCCGCCGCCATGGGCGGTATCTACGGTAACGACGCCGAAGAAGCCGTGTATCCCATGACTCGCACGGACGCGAAGGGTGAGACGCTTGATGGCAGCAAGCACAACTATACACTGACCTTTCCGGCCGGCGATCTGCCTCCCGTTAACGCGTTCTGGTCGGTGACCATGTACGACGGCACGACCCAGCTCCTGATCGAGAATCCCATCGAGCGCAACCTGATCAACTCACCCATGCTGCCGGACATGACGAAGAACGCTGACGGCTCGCTAACGATCTACATACAGAAGGACTCGCCAGGCAAGGATAAGGAATCCAATTGGCTACCGGCGCCGAACGGCCCGATCTATCTCGTCATGCGCCTGTATTGGCCGAAGACCGACGCGCCTTCCATCCTGCCTGTCGGCAAAGGCACCTGGAGTCCACCGGGAGTTCAACAGGCGGATTGAAAACCAAGGCAGTAGTCGAGACAGGCCAAGGTGGACCCAAAAGGTGGAATAGCAGACTCGTCCAGCGTTTCTCTTGCCCGAATGGAAAAGTAATTACTGAATGTAGATTAAGATTTCACATCTACTTTACTCAATTGGAGAAGAAGTAATGAAGAAGTTAACCTCACTTGGGGCGGCGGCAGTCGTGGTAGTCCTAGCCTCCCTAGTTACTCCAGCCTCTGCACAAAACCCGACACCGGTTCTGACTCCCGATGAGGTGCAGGCCACTTCACAAGAAGCCATTCTTTATGGGCTGCCCTTGGTGATGCTCTACAGCATCATGAACGAATATGCCATCAACAAAGACTCTGACCAGTTCAAGGCGCCGTTCAACCAGATTAAGAATGAACCCAGGGTTTACACACCTGCGGATACCGCGATAATCACTCCCAACAGCGACACCCCCTACTCGTTTGCATGGCTTGACCTGCGTGCCGAGCCGGTGGTGCTGTGTGTGCCGGAGATGTCTAAAGACCGATACTATTCCGTGATGCTCACGTCGCAATATACCTTCAATTTTGGCTATATCGGCAGTCGCGCAACCGGCAACGGTGCCGGGTGTTATGCGATTGCCGGGCCAGGCTGGACAGGCAGCACCCCAAAGGGCATCGAGAAAGTTTTTGTGGCCGGGACAGACTTCGCGCTCGCAACCTACCGCACCCAGCTCTTTAATCCAGCCGATATCGATAATGTGAAGGCGATTCAGGATAAGTACTCTGTACAGCCTTTGTCAGCATTTCTCGGTCAACCGGCGCCCGCACCGGCACCAGCGATCGACTGGCCTGACATAACCAAAGCCATGGAGAAAGCGGATCCGTTCTCGTACCTCGCATTCATCCTCCAGTTTGCCCCGGCGACGGGTCCGGCAGCCGTGGAAGTTCCGCTGCGGGAGAAACTTGCCCGTATCGGCATCGAAGCTGGCAAGCCCTTCCCAACGGTTGCACTGACCGCTGCCGATAAAGCAGCGATGACTGCGGGCATCCAGCAAGCGGAGCCGCTGATAAAAGCCAAGATCGCGACATTGGGCGAACAAGTCAACGGCTGGGTGAACTCCCATTCGATGCGCCTGGACCGAAGTGGTTATGACGGCGACTGGACCGAGCGCTCGGCCGTGGCAGTCGCGGGCATCCTCGCGAACGATGCGGTGGAAGCGTCCTATGCGTTCACCCGGGATGATAAAGACGGCGTAAAACTCGATGGATCCAAGACAAACTACACGTTGACCTTTCCTGCAGGTGATCTGCCTCCGGTCAACGCCTTCTGGTCGGTCACCATGTACGATGGCACTACCCAGTTGTTGATTGAGAATCCTATCAACCGCTACCTGATCAATTCGCCAATGTTGCCCGAGTTGAAGAAAAATGCAGACGGTTCATTGACCTTGTTCATCCAGAAAGATGCACCGACCGACCCGGCCAAAAAGGCAAACTGGCTGCCCGCACCGAACGGACCGATCTATATTGTGCTGCGCATGTATTGGCCGAAGGAGCAGGTGCTGAATGGGCAGTGGGAACCACCGGGCATCCAGGCTGCGAAGTAATCGTGTAGATGAGTACCAGCGACGAGTGGGCGCGGCGGGTGATGCTGCCATGGTTTACCGACCGTTTTCAGCCGCTGGCGCCAGGCAACACGGGATAGACGACTACCTGCCAGGAGGATAGGCGATTCAAACTCCTGATATCTGCCAAGCGGCGTCGGTATCGAGCGGGAGCGAAATCTCCACTACTTCCGTGCGAGCTCGGGTGGCGCACAGCCCATCGACACACGCTGACACGGCGAAGGTGGCTTCACGCACACCGTCGTGGCATTCAGACTGACGACCAGGACGCGCGAGCAGGCGCCCCCCTGGCGGGCTTCGTTCTTCACTGACGCCGAACGCAGAGCGCAGGATTTCCCTGACGGTGAAGGCCGGCCAGTTGCTGATGGAACTGTGGAATGATGACCGGCTGGCGGAGGTCGAGCTTGCGAGCAGCGAGGCCAGCGCGGCGCGCGCAGGACATGCGGCAGGATACGCCGCACCTGTTACCCGAGATTAAGAAGCCGGTACTGGTCTTTGCTGCCTCAGAGGATCAGGTTGTGAAAGGGCTGGATAAAAAGCTGGCACCTGTCGCCGAATCTGGTGTCATCGAACTCGAGGTTATGGAGGGTGCCGATCACTCGTTCCGTGACCTTTATGCTGAGGATTTGGTAGATCGTGCGGTGGAGTTCATCGGCGAGTAACCTGTTTGCGGTGATCCACTACCTGCAGGAGCAGGAGGGCATACACCTAGAAGTCAAAGCTCGGAAAGTGGCCTAATGGGTGCTGTGTGGAAGCGTTCAATCGGCACATTTCGAGTATTTTGAAGGATTTTCTGAGCATGGTATTTTTCATGGTATCGCCGTTTATTAGGAAAATAAGCCATTGCTAATAAAAGATAAAAATGGCTTATTGATAATCGAGTGGGAGTGAGCCTGGTATCAGGCTGCGCTTGCCATCGGGGTTTTCATTACAGAGGTTTGGCGCCATTGACTATGCGCCTGTGGGGGTACGTGAATAGCCACGGAAGCTCGCGGAAATACACGGAATATTTGCTCTGACTGTCTGCTTCTCCGGTGTGCCCGCGTGGCCGGATAAACGCAATTTGCACGATTCCCCGCAGATAATCACCATAAGAGGCTGTTCCTTTTCCTTCTCCGATTCAACCCGGCTGCGAACAATGATGACTGACCCGGACGAATACTGGATGCAGCAGGCGCTCGAGCAGGCGGCGCGCGCCGCGCAGGCCGGGGAGGTGCCGGTGGGCGCGGTGCTGGTGGCGGACAACGCACTGCTCGCGACTGGACGCAACCGGCCGATTGGCGCGCACGATCCCAGTGCGCATGCAGAGATCGATTGCCTGCGCACGGCCGGGCAGCTGCTTGGCAACTACCGGCTGCCCGAAACCACCCTGTACGTTACCCTGGAACCCTGCCTGATGTGCGTCGGTGCCATAGTGCATGCGCGTGTGGCGCGCGTCGTGTTCGGTGCCCATGATCCGAAGAGCGGGGCGGTGAGCAGCGTGTGTTACGGTTTCGAACTGCCCGGGCTGAACCATCACGTGATCGCAGCGGGCGGGGTGCTGGAGGTGCAATGCGGTGGGCTGCTAAAGGATTTCTTTCGCGCACGGCGTGCGTGAATTTGCCGCAAGTGAAGCATAGTAGTATCGTTGATGCACATCACCGGGCGCCGGGACAAGGTAAAAAACATGCGGTTTTCAGGTTCTCTGCTTGCAGGTTTATTGTTGAATGTAATGCCATACCTGCCGGTCCCGGCAGCGACCGGGGCAGACAAGTATCCACCGGTGACGGTCGAGATGAATCTCAGGCAGGTCTCCGAACACGTCTGGTTCGCAGAGGGTGCCGCGGGGGTGGCCACCGACAACCAGGGCTTTATTTCCAATGCCGGTGTGGTGATAACCGGTGCCGGCGTGGTGGTGTTCGACGCACTCGGTACGCCTTCGCTGGCGCACCTGCTGCTGGAGAAGATTCGTGAGATTACCGACCAGCCGATCGTGCGCGTGGTCGTCAGTCACTATCATGCCGATCATATCTACGGACTGCAGGTATTCTCTGACCTCGACGCCGAGATCGTCGCGCCGGAAGGCGCCGGCCTGTACCTGGATTCACCGGCTGCCAGCGAGCGACTCGAGGAGCGACGCTTTACCCTCAGTCCATGGGTCAACGAGACCACCCGGCTGGTGCGACCGAACCTGCTGCTGAAAGAGGGTGCCCAGTTCCGGCTCGGGGATGTCGACTTTACCGTGACCGTGGTCGGCAATGCCCATTCCGATGGTGACCTGACCATGTATGTGGGGCCCGACCGGGTGCTGTTTTCCGGAGACATCATCTTCGAGGGCAGGGTGCCGTTTCTGGGTGATGCCAATACCAAACTCTGGGTACAGGTGCTGGAGCGCATGGAGCGTGAGAAACTGGTTGCGCTGGTACCCGGCCATGGCGGCGTGGCGAAGAAACCGAATGAGGCCATCGGGCTGACACGGCGCTACCTGACCTACCTGCGCGAACAGATGCAGCAGGCTGTTGATGACCTCGTGCCGTTCGACGAAGCCTACCGTGAAATCGACTGGAGCGAGTTCAGTGATCTGCCCGCCTTCGAGGAGGCCAACCGGCGCAATGCCTATCAGGTATACCTGTCGCTGGAAGCCGAACTGCTCGGACAGTAAGGAGCGGACGTGGTCTGCGCACGAATCACTGACGTCTACAGCGCCGGTGAGCCAAACTGCAACGGTTCCCTGCGCTGGGTGACGGCAGGTGCTTCCTGTTCGGTCAACCAGACCAGGATGTCGTAGTAAGTGCGAATATTCTCGACATAGCGCACTGGCTCGCGGCCGCGCGCGTATCCGTACCGGGTCTGCTGGAACCATTTCTTCTGACTGAGCAGGGGCAGGTTCTTTTTGACATCCACCCACTTGTCGGGATCGCCCTTGTTTTTCACGGTCAGGATGCGTGCATCCTCCAGGTGGCCGAGTCCGACATTGTAGGCCGCCAGTGCAAGCCAGGTACGATCGGGCTCCGGTATACGCGCGGGGATGCGTGCGCGCATGCGTGACAGGTACTCTGCTCCACCCCGGATGCTTAGTTCCGGATTGAGGCGGTCCTCGATGCCCAGATCCTCGGCAGCATCCAGGGTCAGCATCATCAGGCCACGTACTCCGGTTGGTGAAACGGCATCCGGATTCCAGTGCGATTCCTGATAGCCGACAGCCGCCAGCAGGCGCCAGTCCATGTCGACCATGGCACCGGCCTCGATAAACAGGTCGCGGTAGTCTGGCAGACGCTGCTCGACATGCGCCTGGTAGCGGCGCGTGCCGACGTAGTCGAATTCCTCGACATGGCCGAAGTAGCGTTCGACCAGTTGTGCCAGGGTCCCGTTTTGTCTGATCTTGTTGAAGAAGGTGACGGCTGCCATGTACAGGCTGTCGTCGTTAGTTTTCGGAAACGCCCAGGCCAGTGATTCGGTTCCCCGAGAGCAAAGGCCGGTTCCAGCTCCGGGTAAAATGCCGGTAGACGAACAGGTCGGTGGAATCTGCCACGGTGTAGTCGATCAATTGCTGCCAGACCATGGTCAGCAGTTCCTCGCTGTCCTGTTGCGAATTGCTCTGCCATTTCAGGTCCGGATAGTCAGCCCGCAATTCCTCCAGGCGTTCTTCGTCACTGCTACCAGTAATACCTCCAGCGTTCCGTTCAGGTCGGCCAGTGATTTGGGTCGTACCGAATCGCTGCGATAGACCAGTTGCGGGGTGATAGTGTGATAAACAGGCCCGAAGCGAACTTTTTCCATGCGCTTACTGGTAACAGTCAGGCCGGCCGCTGCAAGGTGGGCATCGCCCAGCGCGACCAGCGGCAGAATGTCATTCAAGTTCGGCGGGATGACGATATGCAATTCGACGCCAAGATAATCCGCGAAGCGGCTGGCCAGTTCGTATTCAAAGCCGGTCGGTCCATCGGGACCCTCGAAATAGGTAGTCGAACTGTTGCGGGTGATTACAATCAGCTGGTTGTGCTGCTGGATCTGCTCCAGCTGCGAGGCTGGGCGACCGCAAGCCAGGAGTGACAGACACAGGAGGACAATTAGGGTAAAACCGCCCATGGCAGACCCGGCAGGGCATGCGCTAGAATGCACCGACCGGAAGGTGTGTCGGACGCATGCAGCGCGGTTTGCAAATCGCTTCGCCGGGTTATGCATGGGCAGCCTGACTATATCCCTGATACATTGTATGGTAATCATACAGTATCGATCGTTTGATCGGCAGATTCTTCAGATCACATTTGTACCGTAAGTTACGCCCGGGTTCCCAGGAGAGGTCCCGAAGCGGTCACAACGGCACCGACTCGAAATCGGTTGAGGGCCTTACCGCCCTACGAGGGTTCGAATCCCTCCCTCTCCGCCATTTTCAGATGATTAGTGATTCACCTCCTTTGCTGTCGTTTCAGTTTGAGCGACGCAACGTAGAGAATTTGTAAGATTCACCGCCGCGCTTCTCAGGCGGTCACCGGCCAGATGAGCATAGCGCAACACCTTGCGGTAGGACTTCCATCCGCCCAGTTCCATGAGTTACTGCAGACCGGTGCCGTTCTGCACGTGCCACGAGGCCCAGGTATGCCTGAGGTCGTGCCAGCAGACATGCGGCCTCGGCCTCAGTAATCCACCGTACCCGCTTTGCCGGCTCCCGGCGCAATTTGAGCGCCGGGTAAGCGTCGATCCAGCCCCATGCACGGCTCGCCTTGCGCATAATCGTGCGCACCGTGGCCAGATAGCGGTTGATCGTACCCGGTCGGCGGTGTGCCTTGGCAGCCAGGATCTCGTCCATCCGGTCGCGCGTGATCTCCGTCAGGGCCAGGCCCTCCAGGTGGGGATGCAGCCAGCGCAGGCGGGCCTTGTCCCCTTCGTGGTCACGCTTGTGGGTGGTTTCGTTCAGGTACCGCAGCACGGCTTCCTCCCAGAGATACGTCCGTCGCTCGCCCGGCATGGATTGCCGCCACAGTTGGGCCTTCAGCTTGTCATGGAACTCCTGTGCCAGTTTCCGGTTGGCAGTCCGAGTGCTTTTCTGCACCGGCCTGCGGCCCGGGAATGAGATGTTGACCGAGTAGTTCGGGCTGTCGTCTCGCTTGTAGATGGACACACGTCACCTCCACTGTGCGCCATCTCCCCGGACGCAGCATAATCCCCCTTGAGCCATTCCTCCAGGTGTGCCTCCACGAACAGCCATTTCCGGCCCGGCGGTACCGCGCCGCGAAAGGCCAGCCGGTGCAGGGACTCCGGGTACATTTGCAACAACCGTGCGGCCTGTTGCAGATCGAGGATTTTCATCTCGTAAAGCTGATTGTTACGTGTAAAAAAACAGTAACAGCGGCAAATTCTGCAGGCAAAGGGAAAAGTGTTAGCAGTGTGCTGTAAAGAATCGTGATCTAACAGTGCTGTAAGAGTGCTTCGCAAGCGCGATGGATGTGAAGTTGTGAACAACCTCGCGGACGTTGTTGCATTTTGTGATGGCGCGCAGGTTTTGCGACGTGCTAACAGAATGCGCGAATTTATTTCTCTCCATCCGGGCGACTGAGGGTCATTTGCTGCGAGCAGAAATCAGAAACTAAGTGCCAGTACTGCAGGAATATTTTTGAGCTGTATCTGAGTGCCAGCAGGATTACGGCGTGATTATCTGTTCCTGGTGTCGATACAGGATGAGTGCCGGGGCTGTGTTCGTGCTGCCCATCGATCAGACGAGCACAGACATCCATTTCGACCGGTTCCGGTATCCGTGGTGTTTTAGTGATTGCTAGCTTGAAGAAACACGCCGTTGCAAGGATGCGATCATGTTGCCGTTACCGGCTGGCAGGGAAGCCGGCCTGGGGGATGGCGTTCCCGGTTACCAGCGCCATCGCCCCGAACGGACTCTCCTATACCAGCTTGTTGCGCAGCACTATCCCGCTTTCGCGGACCTGATGGCTGCGCAGGGCAGGCCGTTGCCCGACTACGTCCAGCGGGAATTCGAGGACTACCGTAAGTGCGGGCGCCTGGATTATGGCTTTCTGCGCGTGCGCTGCACGTTTTGTCACCAGGAACAGCTGGTGGCGTTCAGTTGGCCGCTCCTGCGCATCCCTGCGCCCGCGGCATTAGTGATTCATTCACGTCACAAGCGCCTGGCGCCGGCCAGCTTCGGCGTTCGCTCCAGCACCTGCATGGCGTCGTGGCGCACGTGGTTGTGGCGCATCTCCTCCGAACCATCTGCTTCCGTCACGATGCCCTTCTCTAGACATTCCTTGAGCAGACCGAAGAACAAGCGCTCCTGGTTCGGATCCGGGTGGCGGGTGTAGGTGCCCGAGCAGCCGTACTCGCCGAACAGAGCGCGGCGCGCCCGCGTCGGTAGCCGAACGGGCTGGGAAGGAGCCCTTGTTCTCCGCCGGCCGGAAGTCGACGGGAAGGCCGGCTTTCCAGGGCTGGGTGCGGCGCTGCGTGTTGTGGATCATGCTTGCGTGTTCGTCGTCGAGCTTGTCGAAGTCGTTCCATTCGTCTTCGAGCAGACCGATCGTTTCGCGCGGTTCGTCCTTCAGACAGATCCAGGGCTGGTAGTCCGCTCGAAGGTGAACATGCGCTCGAACTTCTCCTGGACCTTCCAGTGCTTGAGCTTGGCGTTGTCGAGCAGCATCACGCTGCTGGCCAGACAACGGTCGACCACGCCCTTGGGTCCGGCACGACGGCGGCACAGGATGGCCTTGCCCTGCATGTCGCGCGAAAGCAGCTCCCACACGTCGCCTGACCGCGAAGATGTCCGGGTCGATGACCACTGCACGTCCCTGGTAACCCATGAGTTGCGGCGGCATGAACCGCAGCGGTGTGAATGATTGCAGGTCGTCGTTGAACCACGGCCGCTTGACGCCGTCGCGCAGGTACAGCTGACCCTCGTGCGCCTGGAAGAACGGATATTCCTTGTGCTGGATGATGCGCACGTCGAACTTGTCGTTGTTCTTCGAGTTGCGCCGCAGTGCGTGTTCCGCAACCAGCGCGCCGACAATCTGCTTGTGGTTGGTATGGATGAATACGCAGTAGTCCATGAGCGGGGTCCTCCGTCTGTCAGGCCGCAGGCGCCAGCGGTGGCGTGCGATCCAGCACCTCGAAGGCGTCGTGGCGCACATGGTTTTGGTTCATCTGCTCGCGAATCATCTGTTCAGTCACGGTGCCTTTGTCCAGGCATTCCTTGAGCAGCCCGAAAAACAGGTGCTCCTGATTCGGGTCCGGATGCGGCTGGTAGTGACCCAGGAAAGCGTACTCGCCGAACAGCTTGCGGCGCGCCATCATCATCCAGGCGAGCGGCGGGAAATAGGGATACTTCTCGCGTGGCCGGTGATCGATCGGCAGGCCGGTTTTCCAGGGCTGGGTCTTGCGGTGCGTGGTATGCAGCATGCGCGTCTGTGGCGTCAGCTTGTCGAAATCGTTCCACTCGTTCTCGAACAGCCCGATGCTTTCGCGCGGCTCGGTCTTCAGGCAGATCCAATTCATGTAGTCGCGCTTGAACTCGAACATCTCGTGGAAATTCTGTTCGACCTTCCAGTGCTTGAGCTTGGCGTTGTCGAGCAGCATGACGCTGCTGGCCAGGCACTTGTCGTGACGCCCCTTGGTGCCGCCGCGCGGCCGGCACATGATGGCCTTGCCCTGCATGTCACGCGTGAACAGGTCCCAAACGTCGGAAACCGCGAAAATATCCGGGTCGATGACCACCGCGCGTCCCTGGTAGCCCATCAGCTCGGGCGGCATGAAGCGCAGGGGTGTGAACGACTGCAGATCGTTGTTGAGCCAGGGACGCTTCATGCCGTCGCGCAGGTACAGCTTGCCTTCGTGCGCATTGAAGAACGGGTAGTTCTTCAGTTCGATGAACTTGACGTCGTACTTGTCGTTGTGTTTGGAATAGCGGCGCAAGGCGTGCTCTGCCACGTGGGCGCCGACGATCTGTTTGTGGTTGGTGTGGATGAATGCGCAATAGTCCATAGTCAAAAGCCTCGTATCAGGGGTTACACGGCCATTAATCAGGTACCCGGCAGGCTGGAATGAATGCCGGTGCCTCGCCCAGTTCGCGCAGTTTGCGATACACGTTGTTGAGATGGGTCTTCAATGTCGCCATCGAAATCGACAGCTTGCTGCAGATTTCGGAGTTGGATATCCCACGTATGGTCAGCGCCACGACTTCGGTCTCGCGTCGGGTCAGACCCTTGTCCCGATACCAGGCCAGCGCGGTCTCGTAGCAATCTTTAAGTGGCTGGAGGAAGGTGACGATGTGCTGGGCGCTGCACAGCATGGTCACGTCGAAGAACTCGCCGTGAATGCAACTGTTCGGATACACCCGGCTGCCCCAGTCCTTCCACTGGCGTTCGGTGTCGGCGGCATAGAGCTGCATACAGCCGATTTCACAGGGCTGACCCAACCGGTCGCCACAGAGCGCGCGGCACTGCGCGTTCTGCATCAGGACCTTTTTCTGCGCATCCTTGACACACACCGCGATGTCAGCCGCCGTGAAGGTTTCGTTCAACATGTGGTCCGCACAGAATCCGGTCATCCCGTGGTAACAATCCAACAACAGCCGCAGTCTAGCAAGCCCCCTGGCCCGAGGAAATCAACCTCCCCGGTTGACATGTATCAGTGAAAGTTGAATTTACCACAGAGGCACATGCATTTGGATCACAAATACTGATGCTGGGTGCTGCTTCTATGTAGTGGTCAACTGATTCCGGACGCTAGCCACCCACCAGATCAGGAAAGCCGGACACACACACCGCAGCGCGCGTACCGGTGCGGTGACGCTCATCCAGCGTTTTGGCAGTGCGCTCAATCTGAAGATCCACTTTCACATGCTGCTGCTCGACGGCGTGTATGCCGGCGGTCACGACGCACAAGCAAAGCCGCGCTTTCAGCGGGTGAAGGCGCCCGACCGGGCGGAACTGGAACAGCTGGTCTACACCATCAGCGAACGGGCCGGGCGCGACCTGGAGCGTCAGGGGTTGCTGGTGTGCCCTGCGGCACCATTGCCGCCGTGTTAAACGTATCCTATATTTCCGTGTACTCCGGAGAAGGAGGGTGAGAACGGCCGGACGGAAGAACGATCGGCCTTCAGCCTTAACCCGAAGCCACCGGCACTGGCCGGTGGCGTATTCACGTCTTCCCTAGGTATTTACGACCAGCACGGCGCAACTGGTGTCGTTCAGGATGCGTTCGGTGGTGCTGCCGAGCAGGATACGTTCCAGCCCGGTGCGGCCGTGGCTTCCGGTCACGATCAGGTCGGCATTGCGTTCCTTTGCCACCGCGACGATCACCTCGTCCGGGCGACCCTCCATCACCATGCCCTCGGCATCGATACCTGCGCCACGCATGTGGTCCACCACGCGCTGCACCACCTGTTCGGCTTCCGCACGGTTGTCGGGTCCGGGGCCGGTCGACATGACCGAAACGACAGCTGCCCGTGCCTTGCAGAAGCTGGCCATGCCGACGGCGGTAATCGCGGCGGCGTCTGCAAAGCGCGAACCGTCGGTCGCCAGGACGATGTGCCGGCCCTCGACATGTGCCGCGCGCGGGATCACCATGACATTGCAGTGCGCCATGCCAATGACCTGCGCCGTGGCGTGGCCGAGCATCATGCGTGCGAGCCCGCGCCGCCCGCGTCGCCCCATCACGATCAGGTCGACATTGAGCCGTTCCGCCAGTTCGACGTTATCTCGCGATCCACGGTCTGGCCATGGATGAGGTGGGTCTCGCAGGCCACGCCGGCCGCGAGTGCCTGCGCACGGATTCCGTCGAGGTGTTCCTGCGCCATGTCCATTTCCTGCTTAAGCACTGCCTCGCCGAGCGCGGCATGCTCGACGCCGGTCGCCACCAGCGACATCACATTCAGCTGTGCACCGCACTTGAGGGCCATGCCGATGGCCTCGCGCACCGCGGCGGCGCTGAACTCGGAACCGTCGCTGGCCGCCAGAAAGCGCTCGAAGCGCGCCAGTGGCGAGATCTGTACCGGCGCCGGGGCGATCTCCGTGACAGCCGGCACTTCAGCCCGCTGTGCGGCTGTGACAGCCGCCTCCAGGCGGCGACCGCAGCGGCGGCCTCGGCAACGCGGTGTTCGCGCATGCCGTGCGCTCAGCGCCCGTATGATCATGAACGCGCCGAACACCAGCGCAAAGGCGAGCGAGAACTCGCCGAAAGTGTCGAGCAGGTGCACCGTGCTGCCGGCGATCGGCCGGATGCTGCCCAGTTCTGACAGGTAGCCCGGGATATAGAAGAAGCGGCTGATCAGCACCAGCAGCATGATGGTCGCCATCACGAACTTCACCACGTAGTCCTTGACGTAGGTGGTGCCGATGGCGCCGATCTGGATGCCGAACAGCGAGCCGGCCAGGATGATCATGGACAACCGGATATCGACGAAGCCGTCCAGCGCATAGAAAAAGCTGCCGCCCATGCCCATGACGAAGGCGATGACCAGTTCGGTGGCGCTGGCCATGAGTGCCGGCAGGCCGAGGATATAGATCATTGCCGGCACCCCGATAAAGCCGCCGACCGCGATCGTGCCCGCCAGCAGTCCGGTAGCGAAGCCGAGCGGGGCGAGGACCAGCACGGAGATGCGGGCGTCGATACTCTTGAAGTGGATCATGGTGCCGGGGATGTGCAGGCGGCGCACTTTGCGTACCAGCGGACTGAGCTGCCTGGGTTCTGTGCGGGTGCTCTCGCCGCGCTTTTCGCGCAAGCCGTCACGCAGCACGAAGGCACCGACGATGCCGAGCACGACCACGAAGATAAAGGATACATACAGATTGGTGCCGGCCAGACCGTAGCTTTCACGAATACCAACCATTGCGTGCTTGCCCGTCAGCACGCCGGCCTCGGCGAAGAGGCCCATGATGATACCGAGCTTGATGTCGACCTGGCCGTACTTGTTGCGCTTGTAGGCGCCGACCAGCGCCTTCGGGAACTTGTGCGCCATGTTGCTGGCGACCGCGACTGCGGCCGGGACGCCCAGGCTCATCATCGCCGGGGTCAGCACGAAGGCGCCGCCGGAGCCGATGAAGCCGCTGACCATGCCGCCTATGAAACCGACCAGGAACAGGATCAGGACCGTGGTGAAACTGAGGTCAATGAATTGAAAGGACATGTGGTCCATCGACATGCTCCTTATTTCCTGGCCCGGAAGCCAAGCAGATCCCAGAAATGCCCGGTGAAGGCACCGTGTACCAGGGAGAATACCAGCGCGACGGCCAGCGGTATGAAGGCATAGAGCTGGTGCTTGCCGTCGCGATTCGCACTGGCCAGTTCAGTCAGCTCGTCCGAGAAGATGAATAGCAGGAGATACAGGCCGGCGCTGATGGCGCCGAGGATCAGGGTCACTACGAGCGCACGTGGCGATCGCGGGATGCTGGTTGCAGTCATGGTCATACCTGGTGTTGTGACGAAAGGAGTCGTCTGGCTCGGCCGGTCGCTCGATGCTCGGGGCGGCTCAGTCTATTAAAAACATGGGGTACAGGGCAATCGTTGATTTTCATGCGGGCGATGGTGCACGGTTTAATGCGCCGGCCGGCGGGTGCTAGAATGGAGGCGGCAAGAAAAACGGAGGCAAGCCATGAACAGTGCAGGAGTCAACCCGGGCAGGTTGCAGGCAGCGCGGGGGGCATACGGGCAGCGCGGTGTAATCATGCGTGCGCTCGCCTGGGGCTTCCTGACGATCTGGCTGCTCGCCGCCTGCGACGGCAAGCCCCCGGAACCGGTGATCGGGGAGCCGGCGGCACTGGCTGGCGTGCCTGCTCAGCCAGCCGTGGCCGCGCCGGCCGGGGAGCTGGCTGCCGGCATGGTCAATCCTGGCTACGAGGAAAAGCCGGACTGGTTCACCAACTCCTTTCTCGATATACGCGAAGACATTGCCGAGGCGCAGGCGCAGGGCAAGCGGGTGCTGTTGTATTTCTACCAGGATGGCTGTCCGTACTGCAAGAAACTGCTCGATACCAACTTTGCACTGCAGGATACCGTGCAGCGCACGCGCGGCCATTTCGAGGTGATTGCCATCAACATATGGGGTGACCGCGAAGTTACCGACCTGACCGGTAAGCTCACCACCGAAAAGGAATTTGCCAGAGCGCTGCGGGTAATGTTCACCCCGACCATGCTGTTCATGGACGAGCAGGGCACGGTAGTGTTGCGCCTGAACGGTTACTATCCGCCGCACAAGTTCAATGCCGCGCTCGACTATGGTGCGCAGTACACTGGCGGCGGGCCGGACTTCCGCAGCTACCTGGAGCAGGTCGACCCGGCACCCGCCAGCGGCATGCTGCACACCGACCCGTCGTTCCTGTCGGTGAGTACGGATCTGGCCGCGCGCAGCAGCGGCAAGCCGCTGCTGGTGCTGTTTGAGCAGAAAGACTGTGCGCCGTGTGATGAATTGCACGCGGATATCCTACAGCGCCCGGAAAGCCGCACCCTGCTGACACGTTTTGATGTGGTACTGGTGGACATGTGGTCCAGCGAGCCGGTCAGGCGCACGGATGGCACGCTGAGCAGCGTTGCGGAGTGGGCAACGGAACTCGAGGTGCAGTATGCCCCGTCACTGGTGTTCTTTGCTGCAGACAATAAAGAGGTATTCCGCACCGAGGCTTATTTGAAGGCCTTCCACATCCAGTCCGCTATGGATTACGTTGCCTCGCAGGCGTATCTCGAACAGCCGAATTTCCAGCGCTATATCGCCGCGCGTGCTGACGCGCTGGAGGCGCAGGGAATACATGTGGAACTGATGGAATAGACAGATCGCCCGACATGCGCTATCCGGGGCTGTAGCATCCGGGGTGAAACCATGCAGCACCGGTGAAGGGCCCGCTTTCAGATCCGCGTCACTGTCAGCGTGGAAATGACTGACATGTTCCAGAGGAATTTACGGCAATTGTGTGACAGTAAGATCGGCATGACGCCCGGGGAACTGGCGCCGGACAATGACATGGCGAATCCTGAATACAGGGAGTGTGGCAACCGCCATGATTGATAGACTGCGCAGATATCTATTACCTGTCATGCTCGCCCTCTACGGTTGCGCTGTCCAGGCCGACGATGGCTGGAAGCTGCTGTTCGGTGCAGCTACAAAAGGGCTGTCCGAGGCCGATCAGCTCGCGATTTACCGGCAGCTGGGCCTGACGCTTGATGAGGAGGGTACGGAACTGCTGGTGATGGGCGGCGAGGATGCCGGACCGGCACGGTTTACCGTAAAACTGGATGACATCAATGTGGACGGACGGGTCGAGGTGTTCATCACCGGCGGAAATTCATTTCTCTCCGGAGTGACTGGCAGCTCGGTCTGGTTGTTCATTAAACCGGCCCCGGACAGCCGCTGGCAGGTGAATCTCGGGTTTCCAGCCACGACCTTTAACGTGCTCGCGGATGGTTATGCCGGCTATCCCGATCTGCGCTTCAGCGATGCTGGTTCATGCGATGTCGTGTGGCGCTGGAACGGTACTGCCTATGCGCGCCATGAGGATGTCGCCACCCGCCCCGGCGGGTGTGATCATCTGCTCTGAATGCGTTAATCGCCGGGTGTGAAGCAATCCGGCTCAGGCTTCGGCGATGATCAGCGGCACCAGTAATTCGTCGCTACTCAGGCCCCCGTGCACACCCACCAGTTCAAAGCGCTTTTCCTGTGGCAGCCAGTCTTTGAGGGTGTAGTTCGACTGCATCAGCAATACACGATCCCCGATTCGCCGCGCCAGCTCCGGATGTCGCTCACCCAGGCCGAACCAGTGCTGATCGAGCAATTCTGATGGAGACAAGGCGTGTGCTGCGCCAGCCAGTCCGGATGCCACGTAGCTGTCGAAGTCCTGTTCGCATCCAGGTCGCAGATAGCAATACACCGAGCGCGGCTCACCGCACAGCGGCAGGGCAAGCATGTCCTTCAGGTGGGGATGATCATCCAGGGAAAGACGGCTGGCCGGCGTGCTGTCGATCTGGCCGTGATCGGCGCAGACAATGACCAGGGTATCCGTTCCCTGGATTCGTTCCAGCAGCGTCAAAAAGGCCTGGTCGAGTTCCAGCAGGTGAGTACGCGCGGCATCGCTGCCGATGCCATTGTGGTGACCTATGCTGTCCAGTCCGGGCCAGTAGGCATGGACGAATCTGTGTCCATCCCCGTGCAGCGCGGTGCTGATTTCGTCCAGCAGGCCGTCCAGGTCGTGGTAGCTTGATAGCCGGGCGCTGCCCAGATGAGCGAGGTTGAAGTCGGAGCGGGCGATACTGGCGGGGGCAATATTGTGGGCACAGACGCCGATGCGGTCGGCAAAAGCCGTGTGTCCGTGCAGTAGCGCCACATCGATGCCCGCTGCCCCGAGCCCGACACCCCCGTAGCGCGGCTTACCCGGCAATACCGCCAGCATACTGCCCAGCTCCCTGTAGTACATATACCAGCCGGTCAGGCCATGTTGCTGCGGTGCCATGCCGGTGAGCAGGGTGGTGATGGCCGTGGCCGTCGTGGGGGGATAGACCGAGGTCATGCTGCCGCGCAGGCTGGCATTGAAATGTATGGCCTCCGGGTGGGCGCGCAGGTAATTGAAACCCAGTCCGTCGATGACCCACAGCAATATCTGGCGTCGCGCGGCCACCTGTTGCGCGGGCAGCAGATTGAGCGCCTGATAGGTGTGCATGGCACCTTTCAGGCCATTCTGCAGAGAGGCCATCAGATTGACGAGGCTCCCGCCATGGTAATCCGGCAGTTGCATGCTGCATTGTAGCCGTAGCCAGCTCATGCAGGCCATGCCTGTTGCAGGTCTCGTGCCGGCGTTGTCAGGGGGGCATGTTTCATATCCGTCACATGTACCCGTGCACAATTCGATTGTTAGTGCGGTATGCGCGTTCTAGAATAGCCGCACCCGCTTGCCAGTGATGCAAGGATGATCAGGAGGATGCACGGCATGAATGAACATTCCAGCCTCGACAAGGCTACGTACGATTCGTCACGAATTTATCTCAGGGCGACGCTGGAACACATGCTCGAGGCCGGGCGCAGCGTCCGTGAACTCAGCGAGTTCGCGCTGGAGAAATTTGGCGCAGAATTCCTGCCGTACCTGCGGCAATTCCTGTACGACGTCGGCCACGGGCGGATAACCGTCAAGGGATTGTCCCATTCCGCGCAGACGGCACTGGCCGGACATTCTGTCAGCAGCGCGGAGCGTGAGTGCATGATTCGCGAGGCCGCATATCTGCGCGCCGAGCGGCGCGGTTTTTGCGGGGGGTCGGCGGAACAGGACTGGCTCGAGGCCGAGCACGAGGTCGATATTCGACTGGCGCAAGGCGTGGGTCTGATCGCAAAAGGCAGCCGGGCGCTGGCCAGCGTTGCGGCAGCAGTGGAAGAGGAGCTGGCCATCAGCAAACAGGCTGTGACGCGCTGGCTGGAGAAGAAATCCCCGGCCCGCGCAGTTGCCAGGCGAAAACAGCCGGCTACGCGTACGGAACGGAGCAGCAAACCGGACGGCCAGTCTGCTGTCGGCATAAAGCGGGCGTCGGCTGCCACTGACAAAAAACCTGCCAGGGAAAAGGCAACAGGGACAACGGCTGTTAAGAAAACACCCGCAAAGAAAACACCCGCAAACAAAACAGCCGCAAACAAAACAACCGCAAAGAAAACAGCGGAAACAAACAAAACAGTAAAGAAAAAAACCTCATCTGCCCGCGCCCCTTCATCGGTAACAGGCAGCACGCCAAATCGCAAAAAGACCTCCGCGACCCGGAAAAAAACGCCCTCGGCTACCCGTAAAAAAAGAAGCCGGTGAACAAGCTGGCTGCCGGCCGCAAAGCCATATCCAGGCAATGCCGGCCGGGTAACGGCCAGACATACCACCCCGACGTTTCCACCGTCAGGACAATAGACATAGCCGGTCGCCACAGTTAAATCTGCCAAACCAGCCGGTCGGCCCGGTTTGCAGGAGCGCGTGCCCGGTGTGTGAGCAAAGCACCGCTCAAACAGATATACTTTTCATGTGTTACTCAGGCAGATCCTGCCGTGATCCTTTGCTGCGGCGTGATTTGAGCACGCAGCCCGGAGTCCCGGTTGCAGGGGAGTTAGATCATGGTAAATGTTAAACGCGTGGTGCTGGATGTGCTCAAGCCACACCAGCCGAATGTGCTGGAATTCACTTGTGCCATTGCGGCGGTCGGCAGTGATTATCATGTGACCCTGACCGTCCTCGAAGTGGACGAGAATACCGAAACCCTGCAGGTCGTGCTGGCAGCGGAGGCGATAGATTATGAAGCCGTTCAGTCCGTCATCAATGCTATGGGTGGTTCTATCCACAGCGTCGATGAAGTCGAGGTGCAGGGCGCAGCGGGCGGCTAGGGTTTCGTGAAACTGCTTGGCAAAGCCAGATACCTGCTGAAGCTGACCCGTACCCACGGTATCGTGCGCCGTTATTTCGTGGTTAACGGGTTTGATGGCGCGCTCACCATGCTGGGGATTATCACGGGATTTCTCTTCGGTGTGCCCGCCGACCTGTCGGTGACTATCAATGCCTGCCTGGGTGCCGCCATTGCACTAGGCATGAGCGGTGCGAGCAGCGCCTATGTTAGTGAAGCCGCGGAACGACGTCGGGCGCTCAGTGACCTGGAGGCAGCCATGGCCACTGACCTGCTGGACAGCGCGCATGGTGAGGCGGCGCGCCGCGTGCCGCTGCTGATTGCGCTGGTAAACGGCCTGGCACCGCTGCTCATTTCGCTGCTCATTATCACGCCGTTGTGGCTTGCACATGCGGGCCTGGTGTTCCCCGTTGCCCCCTTGTATGCCGCAATCATGGTCGCACTGGTGCTGATGTTCCTGCTGGGTGTCTTCCTGGGCCGCATCTCCGGTGTTGCATGGTTGCGCAGTGGCCTGCAGACGCTGTTGATTGCGTTACTGACGACTGCACTGATCTACCTGTGCAGCGGGATGTAGTGTGCAGGATGTGAGCTGGCATACGCTCGATAGCGGGGAAGTGCTACAGCGCCTCGAGGTTACCGCGGCGGGTCTGTCGAGTAAGGAGGCAGAGCAGCGCCTGTCCAAATACGGCTACAACGCCCTGCCCGAATCCAGGCGACGTACCCTGCCGCTCCTGTTCGTACGCCAGTTTGCCGATTTCATGATCCTCGTGCTGCTGGCCGCTGCGCTGATTGCCGGATTCATCGGCGAGCCGCAGGACACGATCGCCATTCTGGTGATCGTGCTGCTCAATGCCATTATCGGGACGGTGCAGGAATTCCGCGCCGAGCGTGCCGTTGCGGCGCTGCGCGAAATGGCAGCTCCCGAGGCCAGGGTGCTGCGTGACGGCAAGACAGTCACCCTGGATGCGATGCGGCTAGTGCCAGGGGATGTAGTGCTGCTCGAGGCGGGCAACGTGGTGCCTGCGGATCTGCGCCTGACAGAGGTCGCGGATCTGCAGGCCGGCGAGTCCGCGCTGACTGGTGAATCCGGCGCCATCGACAAGCAGACGTTGTCCCTGCCGGCAGCCGATCTGCCGCTTGGGGACAGGACTAACCTTGCGTACAAGAGCAGCCTGATCACGCGTGGCCAGGGACGAGGTGTTGTCGTTGCCACTGGCGAGCAAACCGAGATTGGGCGCATCGCGCAGCTGTTACACGGCGGGAAGTCCGTGAAAACACCGCTGCAGCAACGGCTGACGCGCTTTGGTCGCCACCTGGCGCTGGCCATACTGGCGATTTGTGCCGTGGTGTTCGTGGCCGGACTGTTGCAGGGGCAACCGCTGCTGCTGATGTTCCTCACCGCGGTGAGCCTGGCGGTGGCGGCCATTCCCGAAGCGCTGCCGGCGGTGGTGACCATCTCGCTTGCACTCGGGGCACGCAGGCTGATCCGGCACAATGCGCTGGTGCGCAATCTGCCCGCCGTTGAAACACTGGGATCGGTCACTTACATCTGTTCCGACAAGACCGGCACATTGACGGAAAACCGTATGACGGCCGAGCTGTTCGTGGCGGCGGGTCAGCGCAGGGACAGCCTGCCAGCAGCGGAGGCAGGCGCACCGTGGACAGAGTTCGGTCGGGCTCTGGCCCTGAACAACGATGTGAGCGAGATCGATGGCCGGGCTACCGGGGAACCAACCGAACTGGCCCTTTACCAGGCGGCGCATGCTGCCGGATATGACAAGCAACAGCTTGAGCAGCAGCTTCCACGCCTGGCAGTGATTCCCTTCGACAGCGAACGCAAACGCATGACGACCCTGCACCGTAGCGCAGCCGGTGTGGTGGCCTACGTCAAGGGTGCACCGGAGCGCGTGGTGACACGCTGTGTCAACGTGCAGCAGGGGGGTACAACGCAACACCTGGACACGGATGAGGTGCTGGCTGGGGCTGCGCATCTGGCCGGGCAGGGGTATCGCGTGCTGGCACTGGCGTGGCGCACGCTGCCGGAGGCGCCGCAACGCCCGGAACCCGAGTCGGTCGAGCGGGAGCTGACCCTGATCGGGCTGGTCGCGCTGATCGATCCACCGCGACCCGAAGCGGCGCAGGCCGTGGCTGATTGTCTGACGGCGGGCATCACACCGGTGATGATCACCGGCGACCATCCCGGTACGGCGCGGGCAATTGCCGATCGGCTCGGCATCATGACAGATAACACGCGGTTGCTTACCGGGCCCGAGTTGGCGCAACTGTCCGAGGCGACCTTCGCCGGCGTGGTGGAAACGGTGCGCGTCTATGCGCGTGTCAGCCCGGAGCAGAAGGTGCGTATCGTCACGGCTCTGCAGGCCAATGGCGAGTTCGTGGCCATGACCGGCGATGGCGTCAACGACGCCCCGGCGCTGAAGCGTGCCGGTATTGGCGTCGCGATGGGACAGAAGGGTACCGATGTGGCACGCGAAGCCGCAGACATGGTGCTGCTCGACGACAATTTCGCTACCATCGTTAGCGCGGTGCAGGCCGGCCGGCGGATTTTCGACAACATCCGCAAGTTCATCAAATACACCATGAGTTCCAATTCCGGCGAGATCTGGACGCTCTTTCTTGCGCCCTTTCTCGGTCTGCCGGTCCCGCTCCTGCCCATTCACATCCTGTGGATTAACCTGATTACAGACGGTCTGCCAGGTCTGGCACTGGCCGCCGAACCCGCCAGCCCGGGCATCATGGCGCGCAAGCCACGGCCGCCAGGGGAAAGCATTTTCGCGCACGGCATGTGGCAACACATTATCTGGGTGGGATTGCTGATTGGCGGCCTGTCGATAACCTCCCAGTCCTGGGCGATAGCGCATGGCATTGAGCACTGGCAGACGGTGGTATTCACGGTGCTCACCGTGTCACAGTTGTTTCATGCGCTCGCAGTGCGCAGTGAAGCGGAGTCGCTGTTCACCATCGGTCTGTTCAGTAATGCACCCATGCTGGGCGCAATTGCCGTAACCCTGACGCTGCAACTGGCGGTGATTTATGTCCCGGCTTTGAATACCATCTTCCACACCCGGCCACTCCCGCTTGCCGAGCTGGCACTTTGCCTGGCGCTGTCTTCGCTGGTCCTGTTTGCCGTGGAAATCGAGAAGCTGCTGATGCGCCGGAAGCTGATTTACCGTTAGCGGCGGTAATGGTCCGTTGCCGCTGCGAGATACAGACGCTAGCCGTAATTCCGCTGTGGCTGGTCAGCCGGATATCCGCCTGAGGCATGCTGACGGTTTCCGGCGGCGTGAGATTCGCAGAGGTGTTTGCCGAACATCGCGCAGACAAAATCACGCAAGTCACTGGAAGTGCTGAAAGCTTCACGAAAATCATGCGCAGGTACCAGTGCGGCGCGGGTTGTGACCTCGGCGACACCCGTGGTGTCATAGTGCTCCCCGTCGAACAGCAGCGAAGTTGTCAGGCAACAGGTCTCTCCAGCCTGCACGCGATACAGGAGCATTTCATTGCTACTCCTGTATGACTTGTAAACCCCGATCGTGCCCTCGATAACAAACAGGTAATGCTTCCAGCCATCAATCTCTCGGAAAACCTCGATACCGGCGGGGAACGCCACTTCCCTTGCCCGCCGTGCGATATCAACCCACGCCGGATCAGCAATTCCGCGCAAATCAGGGAATTTTCCCAGCCAGGCCGGCAAGGACGAACGGGGGTAATCCATAGGCTCATTCATGACTGTAAATCCATCAGAATCATTCAATAGAGTTCTTTTCTTGCGCAATTACATCGCCAGCGTCCCGCCGGGGCGATGCTGGCTGCACGCCAGTTGCTGCATGGCCATCACATCGACGAATGCTATATTCTTTCTGCCCAGTTCCACCCACCCGCGTGATTCGAAATCCTTAAGGTGTCGACTGATGACTTCGCGCGCCGTGCCAAGTTCGCATGCAAGTTCCCTGTGGGATACATCGACGCTTGTACATCCATCGCTGTGATTAACCAGCCATTTTGCCAGCCTGACATCGATCTGGCGCATAGTGACTGATTCGAGCAGCGTGACGAAATCGCCGAGTCGATTGCCGAACGTTGCACAGATAAAATCCCTGAATCCGCTTGATTGATTGAAGGCATGATGAAAATCACGCGTCGATAGCAGCGCTGTACGGGTTTCGGTCTCGGTTACCGCATTGGCGGTATAGTGGCCCCCGCCAAACATCACCGACGTGGTCATACAGCAGGTCTCCCCGCGCTTGACGCGGTATAACATCAGTTCCCGCCCGTTTTCGAATGACTTGTACACCCGCAGCACGCCTTCTGTGACGAATAGAAACTGTGTCCAGCTGTCACCTTCGCGAAAGACTTCGGTGCCGGCGGCCAAAACCATCTGCTTTGCGCGGTTCGCGACCTCGATCCAGACCGGGTCTGAGATCCTGGCCAGCTCCGGGATGGCGCTCACCCAGGGTGGCTGTGGTAAGCAGGCTTCGGTGGTTACGGCATTCATCGCGTAGTTAGATATATTCATAATAACAACCACTTGTAGAAGTTATATGTCAAAAATTCTCGAATAACGTCGAACCTGGCGTAATTGAGATTTATCAATTGCGAAACATATTGGGAGTATAGTCCCAATATGTAAGGCGTCAAGCCCAGTGCGACAGATTTTCGGTTGGGCTGTCTGCGGGCGTGCGACAGGTGCTGCTGCACGCGGCGGTCATGGACCTGGTCGCAACAGTCTCAGGTATCCACGGCGGGGCTCCTGCATCCGGTCCGGGCAGCCGGACACACGGCCCATGCGGGGCAAATGAGGCGGGCTTTCAGATACGATGGTGAAATGGTGTCACGGTCCAACCTGGGTGGCTGACGTGCTTGCGCGTGTCGACACTGCACTTGACTGGCGCAAATCGAGGGTGCCGTGATGCAGGCAAGCAGCCCGTGTTTCCCAGACTTCCGGCTGGCGTGTTGAGGAATTACGTCCATGCAATACCGCAAGCTCGGCACCACCGACATCGATGTCAGCGTCATCTGCCTCGGCACGATGACCTGGGGGGAGCAGAACACCCGGGTCGAGGCCTTCCGGCAGATGGACTATGCGTTGGCACAGGGCGTGAATTTCTTCGATACCGCAGAGCTGTATCCGATTCCGCCACGCGCGCAGACCTGTGGACATACCGAGGAAATCATCGGCAACTGGTTGCGCAAGACCGGCAACCGCGGCAGGGTCGTCCTCGCCAGCAAGATTGCCGGACCCGGCGCAGGCTGGATCGATCACATACGCAACGGCCGCACGCGCTATCAGCACAAGGCCGCTGCCGAACTGAGTAGAAAAGAGCGCAAGGCGCTGAAAAAAATTTCCGGAAGGAGTCGGTGAAACGGTCGGCCTTGATAAGGATCGCTGCCGCCTGGCTGATTACCGTCCCCGTGTCGGGTTTGCTGGCCGCCATTATCTATTTCGCCATTCGGGGCATGATGCTGCCCTGAGTACAGGCGATAGCGCCGCAGCCGCTTGCTGCCGGCCAGTCTGCACAATGCCGGACTGTCAGTTGACACCTGCCACGACGGGACTGTTGGCGGACGGGCCAACAAACACTAGTATTACACCTCTGTTATTCCCTCTGATCCGGAGCTTTCCATGAGTGACGCCCTGAATTACCTGGTAGCCGCGCGCCCCGATGCCATTACGCACTATTTCAAATTTCTGAAGGAGGCCGGGAAAAGTCTCGATGTCCGCACACGCGACCTGATTTCGGTCATCACCAAGGTGGATGCCCAGACAGAGGGCGGCTTCCGCCAGTACCTGACACGCGCGTTGCGCAACGGTGCAACGCCAAACGAGGTGCTCGACGCGCTGCTGATGGCGTTTCCGACGCTGGGGCTGGCCAAGATCGTCTGGGCGATCGACATCCTGCTGGATATGGATATTCCGGAGTTTCGCCCCGAGAATCTGTTCGCGGAATCCCGCTGGCACACCGTCACGAAACTGGACACGCTGCAATCCGGCGAGGTTACCTACCTCGACTGCGACGGACGCAGCCTGTTTGTCTACCGTAACGGTGACCAGCTGCGTGTTTACGACAGTCGCTGTCCGCACCAGGTCACCAATATTCCGCATCTCGCGCTGGAAGGCACGCGCCTGACCTGCCCCAAGCACCACTGGGCATTTGATGTCTCCACCGGGGAGTGTATCGACATCGGCAACCGGCCGCTCACCGTGTTTGAGCACCGCATCGAAGGGGATATGCTGCAGGTCTACTGGTAGCGGGTGGGTCTGCGTGATGCAGGGTCGAGGCGGGCGATACCCTCAGCTGCCAGGCATCGCAGCCACGCTCAACTGCTGTCCGGTAATGCCCGCACTCTCCGCGCTGGCCAGGAACAGGAATGGCTTCACCACGTCTGCGGGCTTGTTCAGACGGGCGCCGTCCTCGCCCGGGTAGGCGATGCGTCGCAGGCCGGTGAGTACCGGGCCGGGATCAATGCTGTTGGCGCGTATCGCTGTGCTGGCTTCCAGCTCGTCGGCAAGGATCTGCATGAAGCACTCGAGACCGGCCTTGGCTACACCGTAGGCGCCCCAGTAGGCCTTGCCGTGACGGCCGACGGCATCGCTGCTGAATATCACCGAGGCATCCGGACTCGCGTTCAGCAGTTCCAGGCAGGCCATGGTGAGCAGGCAGGGTGCATTGAGATCGGTCTGCAGGGTCTTGAACCACAGCTCGATATCGACATTGCTGACCGGCACGAGTGCGCCGAGTTCGGCGGCATTGTGTATGAGTCCGTCGAGCCGCCCGAACTCGCTCATCAGTGTGGATGCCAGCGTGGTGTAATCATTCGGTCCCGCGCCCGCCAGGTCCATGGGATAAAGCGCCGGTTGCGGATGGCCAGCGGCTACGATTTCGTCATAGGCCAGTTCCAGTCCGTGCACATCCTTGTCGAGAAGTACCAGCGTGGCGCCGTGTGCGGCCGCAGCATCGGCGAGTGCGCGGCCGATGCCATTGGCTGCGCCGGTCAGCAGGATAATGCGATCTCTCAGCAGGTCGGGGTGCGGTTGCCAGCCGGCCGGCAGGGGCAGGGTATGGGTCATGTTTCGGCCAGGTTCGCTTGATTGTCAGTTGCCTCGCGTGTCGCAACACTGCGTGCCACGCGCTCGATCTGCTCCACCCTGGGCGGTTCCTTTCTGGCCGTGACGCCGAGTTCGGTGAACTTGCGTGCACCGGGCAGGACCCGCGAGTCGTAGGAGGCGACCGCCTTGTTGAAGGCGTCCACGCTGTTGTCGAGGTTGCGGCCGAGTCTCGCCAGATGATCGGCAAAGGTGCTCAGGCGCGCAAACATTTCCTGCCCGACCTCGCGGATGGTGTCGGCATTCTCGGCCAGTGCCTCCTGGCGCCAGCCGTAGGCGATGGCGCGCAGTAGCGCCACGAAACTGGTAGGTGTCGCAAGGATGACGTGCTGGGCCAGAGCGTCCTCGATCAGGCCGTGGTCGATTTCCAGTGCAGCACTGAGGAACTGGTCGCCGGGAATGAACAGCACCACGAACTCGGGGCTGTAACTGAGCTGCTGCCAGTAGACCTTGCTGGAGAGTTCCTTGATGCGTGCGCGCAGGTTGCGGGCGTGCCGGGTCAGGTGTGACTTGCGCTCGTTGTCGTCGCTGGTCTCGATGGCGGAGAGGTAGGCGTCGAGCGGTGTCTTGGCATCGACCACGACCTCGCGCTTGTCGGGCATGCGGATCACCATGTCCGGGCGTTGCTGGCCTTTCTCGCTCTGCAGGGTTTCCTGTTCGACGAAGTCGCAATGCTCTACCATGCCGGCCAGTTCGGCCAGCCGTTTCAGCGTCAGCTCGCCCCACTGGCCACGCACCTCGGGCCGGCGCAGCGCCTGCACCAGATTGCGCGTCTCGTTTTGCAGCAGGCGCTGGGATTCGGCCATGGTCTCGAGGTGGGAGGACAGTGCGCCCTGTGCCTGCTTGCGCTCGTTTTCCATGCGACGCATCTCCGCCTCGGTCTTGCCGAGTGCCTCGCGGATCGGTTTGATCATGTTTTCGATCGCCTTTTCGCGCTGTGCGAGCTCATCTTCCGCACGCATGCGGTGCCGCTTCATGTTCTCATTTGCGAGTTGCAGGAACTGCGTCGTGTTGTCCTTCAGTGCGCTGCCGGCCAGTGTGCTGAAGGTATCCTTGAGTGTGGCCGTGGTCTGCTCGAACAGCGCCATCTGCTGTGCAGAGGTCTTGCGCTCGTAGCGGTAAGCCTCGATCAGGCGCGCATATTTATACCGCAGCCTGGCGTACTTGCGGTTCTCCATCAGGTAGGCGGTGACGGCCCCGATCTCCAGCGATATAACGATCACCAGGATCAGGAACGTAAGCTCGTTCATCTGCATGGACGGGTATGATACCACCGAATACGACCGGTTCACGGTCGTGCAGGATGCGCCGCTGGCGAATCCGTCTGCGCGATTCGATCCAGCCAGGCCAGTACCTCGGCAGGTGAGTTGACTGTGCCACTGGCCTGCCAGGCATGCGGGTCGTCCTGTGCCTGGATATAGCCAAACAGCGCCACCAGCGTGTGCATGCCGGCATTCCTGCCGGCCTCGATATCACGCTCTGCATCGCCGATGTAGACACACTGCGCCGGCTGCGAGCCGGCTTGTCGGCAGGCCAGCAGCATGGGTGCCGGATGCGGTTTGCGTTCCTCGAGGGTATCGCCGCTGACCACACATGCCGCGCGTTCAAACAGTCCGAGATCGCGCAGCAGCGGTTCGGTGAGCCAGCCCGGTTTGTTGGTCACCACGCCCCAGTTCAGCCCGCGTGTCTCGAGTGCATCGAGCAGCGTATCCATGCCCGCGAAGGGTCGTGTCTTGCCAGACAGGTTGGCGCGGTACACTGCCAGCAGGCGTTGCCGCAGCGGTTCGAATGCCGGGTCGCTGCGCGCCAGCCGGAAGCCCAGCTCGATCAGGGCAATGCCGCCATGCGAGACCACCGGCCGGATGGCCTCGAAGGGCAGCGGTGGACGACTGTGCTCGACCAGCACGGTGTTCAGTGCATCTGCGAGATCGGGCGCCGTGTCCAGCAGGGTGCCGTCGAGGTCGAACAGCACGGTGCGGATACGTGCCGGTGGTGTACTCGCGGCGGGAGTGAAACCGGTGACTGACATCAGGCCTTGCGGAAAGCGGCGAGGTAATTCACGGCGACGTCGCTGCCGAGCCGGTATTCCTGCGTGAGCGGGTTGTAGCTCATGCCGGTGAGGTCTGCCAGTTGCAGGCCGGCGGCGCGTGCCCAGGCTTCCATCTCGGACGGGCGAATGAATTTCGCATAGTCGTGGGTGCCTTTCGGCAGTAGATGCAACAGGTATTCCGCTCCGATCACCGCGAACAGGTAGGACTTCGGATTGCGGTTGATGGTAGAGAGCACGATCAGGCCGTCGTCCTTTACCAGTTGCGCGCAGGCGGCGATGGTGGTGGCCGGATCCGGTACGTGTTCGAGCATTTCCAGGCAGGTCACCACGTCGAATTCGCCGGAATGCAGCGCGGCCATCTGTTCGGCGGTGGCCTGCCGGTAGTCGATCGCAAGCCCGGACTCTAGCTGGTGCAGGCGTGCCACGCCCAGTGGTGCCTCGCCCATGTCGATGCCGGTGACTTCGGCACCGCGTGCGGCCATACCTTCGGCGAGCAGGCCGCCACCACAGCCCACATCGATGACGCGTTTACCGTCCAGCGGCACCAGGCGATCGATGTAGTCCAGCCGCAGGGGGTTGATGTCATGCAGCGCTTTGAACTCGCTATGCGGGTCCCACCAGCGACTGGCCAGCTTGTCGAATTTCCTGATCTCGTCGGGATCGACGTTGTGTACTGCCTCGTTCATGGTGTTGATCCGATCCGTGCCTGCCAGTCATGGGTACGTGCAAGGATATCATTGTCGTCCAGCGTGGTGAGACGCCGGTTCTTCAATAACTGCTGGCCGGCCACCCACACATCACTGACCTGTTCGCGGCCGCAGGCATAGACCAGCTGTGACACCGGGTCGTACAGCGGCCGGGTCTCGAGTATGTCCAGGTTGACAGCAGTGACGTCTGCCCATTTACCTTTAACCAGTGAACCGGTCTCGTTACCCAGTCCCAGCGCGACGGCGCCGTTCAGGGTCGCCATGCGCAACACGGCATGCGCGGGCAGCGCGCTGGCATCATGCGCGACCGCCTTGCCGAGCAGGGCGGCGGTGCGCATCTCGCCAATCATGTCCAGGTCGTTGTTGCTGGCAGCACCATCCGTGCCCAGCGCGACGTTGATGCCTGCTTCGGCCAGCGCCTGCACCGGCGCCAGGCCGCTGGCGAGCTTGAGATTCGATTCCGGGCAATGCACCACGTGCCCGCCGGCAACCGCGAAGTCCGCGATTTCCCGGGCCGATAGCTGGGTCATGTGTACAGCCAGCATATTGGGCGCGATCAGCCCGAGTTCATGCAGGCGGGTCAGCGGCCGCTTGCCGGTCAGTTCCACAGCCTTGTCGATTTCTTCCGCCGTTTCGTGCACGTGCATGTGGATGCCGATGTCGAGCTCGTCGGCGAGCACACGGACATGCCGCAGCGGGGCATCGGACACCGTGTAGGGTGCATGCGGTGCGAACAGCGTCCGGATCAGCGGGTCGCTGCGGTAGTGATCGTGTACCGCCAGTCCCTTGGAAATGTATTCATTGGCATCGCCGGCCCACACGGTGGGGAAGTCGAGCACGATCAGTCCGACGCAGGCACGCATGCCACAGCTGACGGCGACACGTGCAGTGACGTCGGGGTAATAGTACATGTCATTGAAACAGGTGGTGCCGCAGCGCAGCATTTCGGCGATGGCGAGCTGCACGCCATCATGCACGAACTCCTCATTGACCCAGCGCGACTCCGCCGGCCAGATATGGTTGTTGAGCCAGTCGTGCAGCGGCAGGTCGTCGGCCAGCCCGCGCAACAGCGACATCGCGGCATGGGTGTGTGCGTTGACCAGACCGGGGATCAGCAGGTGCCGGTCGCGTTCATGTTCGTTGTCGGCTTTGTATTGGACGCGCGCCTGGTCGGTGGGCAGCAAATCGACGATGCGCCCTTCATGCACGACCAGGCTGTGGTGCTCGTACAGCGTGTTATCCGGTTCGACCGGTGCTATCCAGCGGCCATGGATGAGGGAGTCGACTGTCGTGGTCATGCCCGTGTTCCGGGAGCTGCTTCAGGTAGGCCAAGTATAGCGGAGCCGGGCAGGGCACAGGTAGCCGGCGCCGCGCGTACGCGCGGCGCCGGCCGTTCGCCGATCAGGCTGCGGTGTGCATGTGCACATCCTGTTGCGGGTAGGGGATGCCGTTGGTGTCGAACTACTCCTTGATGTTCTGCAGCAGGTCAGAGCACACGTTCCAGTACTCCGCCGAGCTTGCCCGCGTGCGCCTTCTTCATCATGCGCCTGATGAGGCGCACCAGCACTTGTGCGACCCGGCGTCCGATCAGGAAGTAACCAGCGCCATGATAATGCGCGGGTTCCAGGGGATGAGGTAGGAGTTGATCATGTCGGGCCCCAGGATTTTCTGCAGGTCCATTCGTCACTCTCATGATTTTTTGGCAATAAAAAACCCATCGCCTTTGCAGGCGATGGGTTGATGTGACGACTGCAGGTTTACTCCTTGCGTTGTACGCCGACCATGACTTCCACACGGCGGTTCAGCGCACGGCCTTCCTTGGTGCTGTTGTCGGCAACCGGCTGGGATTCGCCCATGCCAGTGACGGAGATGATCTCGGGCTTGACGCCCTTCTCGATCGCATAGTCACGCACCGTGTTTGCACGACGCAGGGACAGCGCCTGGTTGTAGGCCTCGGTACCGGAGCTGTCGGTGTGTCCGATGATCTTGACGTCGACCACGCGGTCATCCTTGTTGATCTTGTCGGCCAGCGCATCCAGTTGCGCCCTGCCTTCCGGTCTCAGATCGGATCTGTCATGGCCAAACAGGGCCTCGGAAGTCAGTGTCACGGTCTCGTAGGTCGGGGCAGGTGGCGGGACCGGCGGTGGCGGGATGACTTCTGCGACCGGTGCCGGTGCGCCGCAGTCAACCGTCCAGAGATCCTCGCTCCAGGAACTGCTCTTTACGCAGTTGCCGCTGCTGTCGGTAATATAATGCCCGTTCTTGTCGCCGACATAGCCGGCATTGGCCGTACCGGCCTCGTGCGCCATGACTGTGCCGGTGAACAGCACGCCGGCTGCGATTGCAGTAATCACTCCGCCGAGTTGTAGATTGTTCTTCATTGAAGCCACTCCTGTGGTTTTGAAATAGTAAAAAAATCGGTCTGGCATTCTGGTTGATCTGACTGCTTCATTCAAGGGTGAATGATTGAAAACCTAGGTATTGCCATTGCAGATGCGCACTTTACAACACGGAAATGCAAAAATGCAACAGCTATTTTCAAAAAAACCACAGATAAATTTTAATGTTGGTATTTCACAACATTTTCAACCCGCGTGCCATTGACTGCTTGTGTGTTACTTCTTGCTAACTACAACGATTCTAGACGCTTAACCAGGCAGGAGCCAGGCCTGCCCGGATCTCCCGTGTCAGTCAAAATAAGTACAATAGCCTCCCGTCATTGCCAGTGAGTCGAGCCACCCATGTCCAAAGAGTCAGCATTCAGCGCCATCGAATGGACCGATACCGGTTTGCGCCTGCTGGACCAGCGCCTGTTGCCGGCGCACGAGGAATACCTGCTGCTGACGGATGCACCTTCCGTTGCGCAGGCCATTCGCGATCTGGTGGTGCGTGGCGCGCCCGCGATTGGCATCACGGCGGCCTATGCCGTGGTGCTGTCGGTACAGCAACACAGGCGTCAATCGCCGGCCAACTGGCAGTCTGCGGTAGAACAGGATATCACCGCACTGGCGGCGGCACGTCCGACCGCCGTCAACCTGGTCTGGGCGCTGCAGCGTATGCAGTCCGTGCTGGAGCGTGCGGGCGAGCAGCCGGCAGAACCGCTGCTGGCCATGGCCCGCGCCATCCACGCGGAGGACATTCGTGCCAATCGTCGCATGGGTGCCGCTGGTGCAGACCTGATCAGGCAGGGTGACTCCGTACTGACCTATTGCAATACCGGTGCGCTGGCCACCGGCGGCTACGGTACCGCGCTGGGCGTGGTGCGCAGTGCCTGGGCAGCCGGCAAACTCGCCACGGTCTACGCCGGTGAAACGCGTCCATGGCTGCAGGGTGCGCGGCTGACGGCCTGGGAACTGGTGCGCGACGCGATCCCGGTGACACTGATAACGGACAATGCGGCGGCGTTTCTCATGCAGCGTGGCAAGGTGCAATGGGTTATTACCGGCGCCGACCGTGTAACGGCCAACGGCGACGTCATCAACAAGATCGGCACCTACCAGCTGGCAGTAGCTTGTCGCTACCACGGGGTGAAGATGATGGTCGCCGCCCCGCTGTCCACGCTGGATATGGCCATGCCGGACGGGCAGCAGGTGGTTATCGAGGAGCGCCCGGCCGGCGAGATCCTGACCCTGGCCGGGCAGCCGGTGGCGGCCAGCGGGGCATCCGCCTGGAACCCCGTCTTCGATGTGACACCGGCCGGCCTGGTAGATTACCTGGTCACCGAGGCCGGCGTGATCGCCGCCCCGGATCGGGAAAAACTCCGTGCTTTCGCCAGGCAGCATCTTCCAGGCTGAATCGGGTTGAAAATGCCCGCCTGGCCCTAAACCGCGCCAGCTGCCCCAGAAATCAATATTCTTCGGGTGTGGTGGGGGAGGCGGCTATGCTAAAATGTCCGGCTTTAACCACGTAGCAGCAGTCAGGCTGACTACTCGGCCCTGAACCCCCTTGAAACAGGGACAAGGAACCTGTCCGAATGAGTGATTTCGCCAAAGAGATCCTGCCCGTCAATCTCGAAGACGAGATGAAGCAGTCCTATCTCGACTACGCCATGAGTGTGATCGTCGGGCGGGCGCTGCCGGATGTGCGCGACGGCCTCAAGCCGGTACACCGCCGCGCGCTGTTTGCCATGAGCGAGCTGGGCAACGAATGGAATAAACCGTACAAGAAGTCCGCGCGTATCGTCGGTGACGTTATCGGTAAATATCACCCGCACGGCGACACGGCCGTATACGACACCATCGTCCGGATGGCGCAGCCATTTTCGCTGCGTTACATGCTGGTCGATGGCCAGGGCAATTTCGGCTCTGTCGACGGTGATTCACCGGCCGCCATGCGCTACACCGAAGTGCGCATGGCAAAAATCGCACACGAGCTGATCGCCGACCTCGACAAGGAAACAGTCGATTTCGTACCCAACTACGATGAAACCGAGCGCGAGCCGGCGGTATTCCCGACCCGCGTGCCGAACCTGCTGGTTAACGGCTCCGCCGGCATCGCCGTGGGCATGGCCACGAATATCCCGCCGCATAACCTGCGCGAGATCATTGGTGCCTGCCTGGCTCTGATCGACAATCCCGCCATCGAAATCGAAGAAATCATGCAGCACGTGCCGGGTCCGGATTTTCCGACTGCCGGCATCATCAACGGTGTGCGCGGCATTCACGAGGCCTATCGCACCGGCCGCGGCCGCATCTACATCCGGGCGCGCAGCCACATCGAGGGCGATGAGGGCAAGGGCCGTCAAAGCATCGTCATTACCGAGTTGCCCTACCAGGTCAACAAGGCGCGCCTGATCGAGAAGATCGCCGAGCTGGTGCGCGAGAAGAAGATCGATGGCATTGCCCAGCATGGCCTGCGTGACGAATCCGACAAGGACGGCATGCGTGTGGTTATCGATCTCAAGCGCGGCGAAGTCGCCGAGGTGCTGCTGAACAATCTCTACCAGCACACCCAGTTGCAGACTGTGTTCGGTATCAACATGGTGGCGCTGGTCGATGGCCGGCCACAACTGCTCAACCTGAAACAGTGCCTGCAGGCCTTCATCCGCCACCGCCGCGACGTGGTCACGCGGCGCACGGTGTTCGAGTTGCGCAAGGCACGCGCACGTGCCCACATCCTCGAAGGCCTCGCAATCGCCCTGTCCAATATCGACGAGGTAATCGCGCTGATCAAGGCCTCACCCAACCGCCAGGTCGCAAAAGACGCCCTGATGGGGCGCAGTTGGGAACCCGGCGTGGTCACCGGCATGCTGGAACGTGCCGGTGCCGCCGCCTCACGTCCGGATACGCTGGCAGCAGGCTTCGGACTGGTCGAAGGCGGCTATCGCCTGTCCGAGGAACAGACCCAGGCGATCCTGGAGCTGCGCCTGCACCAGCTGACTGGTCTGGAACAGGACAAGATCGTCGGCGAATACAAAGAGCTGCTGGAACTGATAGACCAGTTGCTGGCGATCCTGCAGGACCCGGAACGCCTGATGGCGGTCATCCGCGGCGAACTGACCGAGCTGCGCGAGCAGTTCGGTGACGAGCGACGCACCGAGATCCTGGCCGATCACCTCGACCTGACCCTGGAGGATCTGATCACCGAGGAAGACGTCGTGGTGACACTGTCGCACGCCGGTTATGCCAAGTCGCAGCCGCTCACGGACTACCGTGCACAGCGCCGTGGCGGACGCGGCAAGAGTGCGGCTGACGTCAGGGAAGAGGATTTCATCGACAAGCTGTTCATTGCCAGTACCCACGATACGATTCTGTGCTTCTCCAGTCGCGGCAAGGTTTACTGGCTCAAGGTTTATGAATTGCCGCAGGCCGGGCGCGCGGCGCGTGGCAAGCCGATCGTGAACCTGTTGCCACTGGAAGGCGACGAGCGTATCAACGCGGTACTGCCGATCCGCAGCTTCGATGCAGACCACTACGTATTCATGGCAACCGCCAACGGTACCGTGAAGAAGACCGCGCTGGCCGATTTCTCGCGCCCGCGCGCCAGCGGCATTATTGCCATCGATCTGCGCGACAGCGATTACCTGATTGACGTGGCGATCACCGATGGTTCACAGGACATAATGCTGTTCAGCGATGCCGGCAAGGTGGTTCGTTTCAGTGAAAACGACGTGCGTGCCATGGGGCGCACGGCATGCGGCGTACGTGGTATCAAGTTGCAGAAGGAACAGCGCGTGATATCGCTGATCATAGCCAGTACAAGCCCGGTGCTGACCGCTACAGAAAACGGCTACGGCAAGCGCACACTGGCAGAGGATTATCCGGTGCACGGACGCGGTGGCCAGGGAGTGATCGCCATCCAGGTCACCGAACGCAATGGCCCCGTGGTAGGCGCCATAACCGCCGACGACAATGACGAGGTCATGCTGATCAGCGGCGGCGGCACCCTGGTGCGTACCCGGGTCAACGAAATTTCCGTCATGGGCAGAAACACCCAGGGCGTGCGCCTCATTGCGCTGGCGGAGGATGAAAGACTGGTCGGTATCGAGCGCATCGTGGAAGAACGCGATGACGATGACGAGGCTGACGACGCAGTCCCCGCAGAGGATACCGAACAGCCTTGACAATCACCGAGAGTTGCATAATTCACATGACTGACGTATTCAATTTCAGCGCCGGGCCGGCCGTGTTGCCACGGACCGTGCTCGAACAGGCGCGCGACGAGTTGCTGGACTGGCACGGTACCGGCATGTCGGTGATGGAGATGAGTCACCGCAGCAAGGAGTACCTGTCGATTGCGACGCAGGCCGAGACGGACCTGCGCACGCTGCTGGCGATCCCGGACAACTACAAGGTGCTGTTCCTGCAGGGTGGCGCGACCAGCCAGTTTGCGATGGTGCCGATGAACCTCCTGCGCGGGCGCACGCAGGCCGACTATATCAACACCGGCGCATGGTCGAAGAAGGCCATTGCCGAGGCGCAACGCTATTGCGAGGTGAATGTCGCGGCCAGCGCGGCGGACAGCAAGTTCACCACCATCCCGGCGTTCGATGGCTGGCAGCTGAACAGTGCGGCGGCCTACGTGCATTACACGCCGAACGAGACCATTGGCGGCGTCGAGTTTCACGACATACCCGATACCGGTGCAGTACCGCTGGTTGCTGACATGTCCTCGACTATCCTGTCGCGTCCCATCGATGTAACGCGCTATGGCCTGATCTACGCCGGTGCACAGAAGAATATCGGCCCGGCCGGCCTGACAGTGGTGATTGTCCGCGATGACCTGATCGGAACCACGCTGCCCGGTACTCCCTCGATGTTCGATTACCAGGCACATGCCGACAACGGCTCCATGCTGAATACCCCGCCGACATTTGCCTGGTATCTTGCCGGGCTGGTATTCAGGTGGCTGCACGACAGGGGCGGCCTGGCGGCCATGGCAGAGTACAACCACCGCAAGGCGCAGCGACTCTATACCGCGATCGATGCTTCGGACTTTTATCACAGCCCGGTCGATCCTGCGTGCCGCTCATGGATGAATGTGCCATTTACGCTGACTAACCCTGACCTGGACGGCGAATTCCTAAGCCAGGCGAAAACGGCCGGCCTGCTGAACCTCAAGGGGCACCGCTCGGTCGGCGGCATGCGTGCCAGTATCTACAACGCCATGCCGGTAGCCGGTGTCGATGCGCTGGTCGGCTTCATGCAGGAATTCGAACGTAGCCACGGCTAGGCGCCTGTCTGAGTAATGATGAACCTACTGCGAAAGCGCCACGACGGCCCAGATGCACGCAAATTCTCCTCAAATAGCGCCCACTATTCTCCTCGAATTTGCGTGCATCTGTGCTCGCCGTGCCACTTTCTCGCGATGGCCCCCATTACTCAGACAGGCGCCTGGGGGTGTCTGTTTTTTCTATCGCTCACTATTGAATACCTATAACGATGTACAAGATTCTCACATTGAATAACATTTCCCCGCGTGGTCTGGAACGCCTGCCGCGCGACTCCTATGAGGTTGCCTCGGAAATCCAGCACCCGGATGCCATCCTGCTGCGCTCCTTCAACATGCACAGCATGGAGTTGCCGCAGTCGCTGAAGGCAGTCGGGCGAGCCGGTGCCGGTGTCAACAACATACCCGTGGAGCGCATGAGCCAAGCCGGTATCCCGGTGTTCAATGCGCCTGGCGCCAACGCCAATGCAGTCAAGGAACTGGTCATCGCCGGCATGCTGATGGCCTCGCGTAATATTTGTCAGGCGTGGGATTACGCACGCACACTGGAAGGTGATGATGCCAGTATCCACAAGGCGGTCGAGGCCGGCAAGAAACAGTTTGTCGGTTTCGAGTTGCCTGGCAAGACGCTGGGTGTTGTGGGTCTTGGTGCGATCGGCGTGCAGGTCGCCAACGGTGCGCTGGCGCTGGGCATGAATGTGATCGGTTTCGATCCGGGCATCACGGTACAGCGTGCCTGGGAGATGTCTGCCCAGGTGCGCCAGGCATCCAGCATCGAGGATCTGCTCGCCAATGTCGATTACGTCACTTTCCACGTGCCGCTCCTCGAGGAGACCCGCAACCTTGTTAACCGGGAACGACTGCGTCGCATACGCAAGAACCTGGTGGTGCTGAATTTCTCGCGTGACGGTGTGGTCGATGATGCGGCAGTGGTCGAAGCCATCGATGCCGGACTGGTCTATGCCTATGTGTGCGACTTTCCGAGCAACCTGCTGAAGAATCACCCGCGCGTCATCACGCTGCCACACCTCGGGGCATCCACACTGCAGGCGGAGGAAAACTGTGCTGTCATGGTTGCCGAGCAGGTGCGCGAATTCCTGGAAAACGGCAATGTGCGCAACTCGGTCAATTTCCCGGAGCTGATCATGCCGCGCGGCGAGGGATTCCGTGTGGCCATCGTCAACGAAAATGTACCCAATATGCTGGGCCAGATCTCCACCTGCATGGCCGATTCGGGTCTGAATATCCATGACATGCTCAACAAGTCACGTGGCGGCCTGGCCTATACACTGGTCGATGTCGACTCCGAACCGCAATCGGGATGCCTGGACAGGATAGCGGCGATCAAGGGTGTGCTGAATGTCCGCGCAGTCTAGGGCCGGCGCACAGCTGCCAGGTCATCCCTGATCCGGTACTATCGACAGCCATGAGTGTTGACGACAAGCTGGATCAGTTACGCAAGCGCATCGACGGGCTGGACGAGCAGATCCAGCAGCTCATCAACGAGCGTGCCGCGTATGCCAAGGAAGTTGCCTCCGTGAAGCTGGGCGCGGGCGGCGACACACATTTCTACCGCCCGGAACGCGAGGTGGCGGTACTGCGTCGCGTCAGCGAGCGCAATACCGGGCCGATGCCGGCCGAGGAAATGGTGCGCCTGTTCCGGGAGATCATGTCGGCCTGCCTGGCGCTGGAAAAGCCACTCACCATCGCCTATCTCGGTCCGGAAGGCACTTTCACCCAGGCTGCTGCCCTGAAACAGTTCGGCCACTCGGTGAACACGCTGGCACTGGATGGTATCGACGACGTGTTCCGCGACGTCGAGGCCGGTGCGGCTGATTACGGTGTGGTCCCGGTGGAGAATTCCACCGAGGGCGTGGTGCGCCATACGCTCGACCTGTTCCAGAACTCGCGCCTGCACATCTGCGGCGAGGTACAGCTGCGCATCCACCATCACCTGCTGGTGAAAGACAACAGCAGCGACATCAGGTGCGTGCTGGCGCACCAGCAGGCGCTGGCACAGTGCCGTGCCTGGCTGGAGGGGCATCTGCCGCGTGCCGAACATGTTGCCGTGGCCAGCAATGCCGAGGCGGCACGGCGCGCCAGTGTCGAGCCGGGCATGGCGGCCATTGCCGGTGAGACCGCGGCGGAACTCTATGGTCTCGCTATCCAGGCGCGTAATATCGAGGACGAGCCGGACAATACCACGCGCTTCCTGGTGATCGGCAAGCAGCTGGCCTTGCCAAGCGGCAACGACCTTACCTCGCTGCTGGTTTCCGTAGTGAACAGGCCGGGCATGCTCTACACCATGCTGGAGCACATCGCACGCAATGGCGTCAGCATGACGCGCATCGAATCGCGTCCGTCCCGCAAGGGTGTCTGGGACTATGTATTCTATATCGACTTGGAAGGGCACCGCGACGAGGCGCCGGTGGCTGTTGCGCTGGCCGCGCTGGAAAGGGAAGGGTTTGCGGTCAGGGTGCTGGGTTCCTACCCGCGTGCGGTGATTTAGCAGAATGGTGTGCGAAACGTACCCTGCGGTCTGAATGTAGGGTGCGCTCTGCGCACCACTGGGTCATGATGCGTGCAACGCACCCTACGGTTCAAAGCTCGGAAAATGGTGTGTGAACACATCCTGGAAATGTCTGTAAACAATTAGCGGTGCCCAATGCCACGTTCAGACAAACAATTCATCGAGCTTGCCGCCCCCGGGGTGCGCGCGCTGCAGCCCTACCAGCCCGGCAAACCGGTTGCGGAACTGGAGCGCGAGTACGGTATCCGCAATGCCATCAAGCTGGCGTCCAACGAGAACCCTTTCGGCCCCAGTCCGCGTGCCATTGCCGCCGGGAATGCGGCCATGCAGGGAATCGCACGCTACCCGGAAGGCAGCGGTCACGCGCTGGTCGCGCGGCTGGCCCGGCTGCACGACGTGGCACCGGGTAATATCACGCTCGGTAACGGTTCCAACGACGTGCTCGACCTGGTCGCGCGGGTCTTCCTGACGCCGGAATCCGAAGCGATCTTTTCGCAATATGCCTTCGCGGTCTACCCGATCTCGGTGCAGGCAGTGGGCGCCGTGGCGCGCGTTGCGGTCGCGCATGACGGCAGCAGCGGACCGGCCTATGGCCATGACCTGATGGCCATGCGTGCCCTGGTTACCGGGCGGACGCGCGTGATTTTCATTGCCAATCCCAACAATCCGACTGGCACCTGGCTGGATGGAGCGGCACTCGAAGAGTTCATTGCGTCACTGCCCGATCACGTGCTGGTGGTGGTGGACGAGGCCTATTTCGAATACGTCGATGCGCCGGATTATCCGGACACGTCGCGCTGGCTGGAGCGTTACCCGAACCTGATTGTGACGCGCACATTTTCCAAGGCCTATGGCCTGGCCGGCCTGCGGGCGGGATATGCACTCTCACATCCCGCCGTTGCCGGTCTGCTCAACCGCGTGCGTCAGCCGTTCAACGTCAACATGATTGCGCAGGCTGCCGCGCTCGCCGCGCTCGAGGATGCCGAACACCTGGAAGACTGCGTGCGCCGCAACCGTGAAGGCATGCGGCAACTGGTCGCCGGTTTCACCGCACTGCGCTTGCCGTATATCGAATCGGCAGCAAACTTCGTCGCGGTGGATGTCGGTCGTCCGGGACTGGAAGTCTACCAGGCACTGTTGCTGGAGGGCGTGATCGTACGCCCGGTGGCCAACTACGCCATGCCGAATCACCTGCGCGTCACGGTCGGCAGCGCCGGGGAAAACGCCTGCTTTCTGAATGCGCTGGAGAAAGTGCTGACATGATCAAGCGCCTGTGCATCATCGGAGTCGGGTTGATCGGCGGCTCGCTGGCGCGTGCATTGCGTGCGGCCGGGCAGGTCAATGAAATTGTCGGCGCCGGGCGCAGTCCTGAAAACCTGCAGCAGGCGGTCGCGCTCGGTGTGATTGATCGCTACGAGACCGACTTTGCGCGCGCCGTGGAGGGCGCCGACATGGTGCTGGTTGCGGTACCGCTGGGGGCTATGGAATATGTTTTTGCCGCGCTTGCGGATCACCTCGCCGATGGAGCCGTGCTCACCGATGCCGGCAGCACCAAGTGCAGTGTGATCGAAGCCGCGCACCGCGTGTTTGGCGCGCCGGCAAATTTTTTCGTGCCGGGCCACCCGATTGCGGGCACCGAGCGCAGCGGGGTGACGGCCTCGTTTGCAGAACTCTACCAGGGGCGCCGTGTCATCCTGACGCCACTGCCGGAAACGCATGCCAATGCTACCGCGCGGGTACGCGCCATGTGGGAGGCCACCGGTGCACGCGTCGTGGAGATGGACGCGGTGCATCACGACCATGTGCTGGCTGCGACCAGTCACCTGCCGCATGTGCTGGCCTTCACCCTGGTGGAGAGCCTGGCGCGACTGCACGACAAGCAGGAAATCTTCGAATACGCAGCCGGCGGTTTCCGCGATTTTACCCGCATCGCTTCCAGCGACCCGGTGATGTGGCGCGATATCTGCCTGGCCAACAGCACAGCCATCCAGGCGATGATCGAGCGTTTCATCGGCGACCTGCAGGCGCTGGACCGGGCGGTAGCAGCACGTGATGGCGAACGGCTGCTGCAACTGTTCGGCGCTGCCAAGGCCGCGCGCGATCGTTTTGTGGACAAATAATTTCCGGATGCCTGTGCATGAATGACCTGCGTTTTATTGTAACTCCCGGTGGCAGCCTGACCGGCCGTGTGCGGGTGCCGGGCGACAAGTCAATTTCACACCGTTCGATCATGCTGGGTGCGCTCGCGGAAGGCGTCACGCATGTGACCGGATTTCTGGAAGGTGACGACAGCCTGGCGACGCTGGCCGCGTTTCGGGCCATGGGCGTGACCATCGAAGGCCCGGACGCAGGCCGGGTGACGGTGCATGGCGTGGGCAAGCAAGGTTTGCGTGCACCGCCAGGGCCACTCTACCTCGGCAATTCCGGCACCTCCATGCGGCTGATGTGCGGACTGCTTGCTGGCCAGACCTTCACGAGCGTCCTTACCGGTGATACCTCGCTGTCCGGCCGACCCATGCGCCGCGTGGTGGATCCGCTGACCCGCATGGGTGCGCGCATCGATGCCACGGATCGCGGTACCGCGCCGTTGACCATCCACGGCGGCTGCAGGCTCACGGGTATTGACTATGCCATGCCGGTCGCGAGCGCGCAGGTCAAGTCCAGCCTGTTGCTGGCCGGCCTGTATGCCGGGGGTACGACCTGCGTAACCGAGCCGGCGCCGACCCGCGATCACACCGAACGCATGCTCGCCGGCATGGGCTACCCGGTGTCACGCAGTGCTGCGCGCGCCTGCCTCGATGGCGGCCACACGCTCAGCGCTATCGATATCGATGTCCCGGCAGATATATCATCGGCGGCGTTCTTCCTGGTCGGCGCCAGCATCGCGCCGGGTTCCGATCTGGTGCTCGAACACGTCGGTATGAACCCGACACGCACCGGCATCATCGACATCCTGCAGCGCATGGGTGCGTCGATAGCGGTCAGCAACGCGCGCAACGTTGGTGGCGAACCGGTTGCCGACCTGCGGGTGCGCAGCGCGCCGTTGCAGGGTATCGCTATCCCGCCCGACCTGGTGCCGCTGGCGATCGACGAGTTCCCGGTTGTCTTTGTGGCCGCCGCCTGCGCCAGCGGCCGCACGGTGCTGACTGGTGCAGAGGAGCTGCGCGTCAAGGAGAGCGATCGCATCCAGGTCATGGCGGACGGTCTGCAGACGCTGGGTGTGCAGGCGCAACCGACGGCAGACGGCATGATAATCGAGGGCGGACCGATCGGTGCAGGGCGCGTGGACAGTCACGGTGATCACCGTATCGCCATGGCATTTGCCATGGCCGCGTTGCGCGCGCAGGGCGTGATCGAGATAACCGACTGTACCAACGTGAATACCTCGTTTCCGGATTTCGTCGGGCTGGCAGGCCGCGCCGGCCTGTCGATCACGCGCCAGGAACGGGATGCCTAGACGATGACTGCCCCCGTCGATACTGCCGCCGGACGTGCGGCGCCGACCATCACCATCGATGGTCCGAGCGGTTCCGGCAAGGGCACCATCAGCCAGGCACTGGCGGCACATCTCGGCTGGCATTACCTCGATAGCGGCTCACTGTACCGACTGCTGGCGTATGCCGCACTGCATGAGGGGGTGGCGCTGGACGATGCCCCGGGTCTGGTGGCGCTGGCCGCGCGCCTGGGTGATACCTGTCGACTGCCGGTTGCCGGTGATCCGGCCGTGTTGCTGGACGGTCAGGATGTCCGCAGTGAGCTGCGCACCGAGGCTGCCGGTGACGCCGCCTCGCGTATCGCGGCCCTGCCGGCGGTACGCGCGGCCCTGCTTGACTGGCAGCGCCGCTGTCGCCAGCTGCCCGGTTTGGTTGCAGACGGGCGTGACATGGGGACGGTGGTTTTCCCCGATGCCGAGCTCAAGGTGTTCCTTACTGCAAGTTCGCGTGTACGCGCAGAAAGACGTTTTAATCAATTGAAAAATTTAGGAAAAGAAGTAGATATCGAAACGCTTGTGACAGAGGTCGAGATGCGTGACCGGCGCGATTGTGAGCGTGCCACAGCGCCCCTGCGGCCTGCCGCAGATGCCGTCATCCTCGACAACAGCGACCTGAACGAGGCCCAGACGCTGGCAGCCGTGTTGGACGCAGCCCACAAGAAATTTTAAAAACCCCTGTACGATTAAGCAGATACACGTATAATCAGGAGCCTGCCCGGACGGGTCTTGTGACTCGACCGGTTCCTTTAACCAGACCCGCGTCATCGCCAGATGCCGTGGAATCAAATATGGGCCGCACGCGCGGTGCCAGGATGAATTTTCCCATGACTCAAAGTTTTGCTGAAATGTTTGAAGAAAGCCTCGTACACCAGGAGATGAACCGGGGCGCAGTGGTAATCGGAACAGTTGTCGAGATTCAATCGGATAGCGTAATCGTCAATGCCGGTTTGAAGTCGGAAGGTGTAATACCGATTGAAGAATTCAAGAATGCCTCGGGTGAAGTTGAAGTCGCCGTTGGCGACCAGGTCGAGGTAACACTGGAAGCGGTTGAAGACGGTTTTGGCGAAACCAAACTGTCCCGCGAAAAGGCAAAACGTGATCAGGTCTGGCGCCGTCTGGAAAAAGCCTTTGAAAACGAGGACATCGTCAAGGGCATGATCAGCGGCAAGGTCAAGGGCGGATTCACCGTCGATATCGAGGACATCCGTGCATTCCTGCCCGGTTCGCTGGTCGACGTGCGGCCGGTGCGCGATCCGGTGTTCCTCGAAGGCAAGGAACTCGAGTTCAAGGTCATCAAGCTCGACAAGCGCCGCAACAATGTCGTCGTGTCACGCCGCGCCGTGGTGGAAACCGAGTTCAGCGCCGAACGCGAGGCGATGCTCGAGAATCTGGAAGAGGGCATGGTCGTCAAGGGTATTGTCAAGAATCTCACCGATTACGGAGTGTTCGTTGACCTCGGTGGCATCGATGGCCTGCTGCACATCACCGACATGGCGTGGAAGCGCGTCAAGCACCCGTCAGAGATCGTTAATGTCGGCGATGAAATCGATGTGAAAGTGCTCAAGTTCGACCGTGAGCGCAATCGTGTTTCCCTCGGTATGAAACAGCTCGGTCAGGATCCCTGGGCCGATCTCGCACGCCGCTATCCGGCGAACACCCGCCTGTTCGGCAAGGTCACCAACATTGCCGACTACGGCTGTTTCGTCGAGATCGAGGAAGGCGTGGAAGGCCTGGTACATGTTTCCGAAATGGACTGGACCAACAAAAACGTCAACCCGTCCAAAGTCGTGCACATCGGCCAGGAAGTGGAAGTTCTGGTGCTGGATATCGACGAGGAGCGACGCCGCATTTCGCTGGGTATCAAGCAGTGCTATCCCAATCCCTGGGACGAGTTCGGCGCCACCCGCAACAAGGGCGACGTGGTCAAGGGCACCATCAAGTCGATCACCGATTTCGGCATCTTCATCGGCCTGGAAGGCGACATCGACGGACTGGTACACCTGTCCGATATTTCCTGGCACGAGCCGGGGGAGGAGGCGGTGCGCAGCTTCACCAAGGGTGACGAGATCCAGGCCGTGGTGCTGTCGGTCGACCCCGAGCGCGAACGCATTTCGCTGGGTATCAAACAGCTGGAAAAGGATCCCTTCTCGAATTTCGTGGCCGAACACAGCAAGGGCAGCATCGTGAAAGGCACGGTCAAGGAAGTCGATGCCAAAGCCGCCATTATCGATCTGGGTGACGGTGTGGACGGCACGCTGCGTGCCTCCGAGCTGTCTCGCGACAGGATCGAGGATGCCAGAACGATCCTTTCCGTCGGTGACGAGGTCGAGGCCAAGTTCATGGGTGTCGATCGCAAGAGCCGCGCTATCATGCTGTCGGTCAAGGCCAAGGACTCGGACGACGAGGCCGCAATGATTCAGGATTACGGCTCCAGTGTATCGGAGGCGACAACCAGCTTTGGGGATGTGCTTAAAAAGCACCTGGATGGGAACGAGGGATAGTCGGCAGCCTGAGGGGGCGGTGACTCATTCATCGAGGTTTACTGGAACGGAATAGCTAATCCGGGATGGTGGAAGAAAATGACAAAGTCTGAACTGATAGAGATACTGGCAGCGAAGAATACACACCTGAACTACAAGGATGTCGAACTCGCCGTCAAGAGTCTTCTGGAGCAAATGAGCTGGGCGCTGGCCACAGGCCAGCGTATTGAAATCAGGGGATTCGGGAGTTTCTCCCTGCATTACCGGCCACCGCGCATCGGCAGGAATCCCAAGACGGGAGATTCTGTCGCGCTGGCGGCCAAGCATGTACCGCATTTCAAGCCCGGCAAGGAACTCAGGGAACGTGTCAACGACGGATTGGTGAAGGAAAGGGAGTTGCAAAAGCAACTGCTGTAGCATAACCAGGTGCCAACGGGCGAGGTTTGCAGCCCGCTGGCACCTGTCATTCATCCGGACGGCGTAATTACCGACCCTCAGGCCAGGGCAGACGGTATGCATCATCCATCCAGTTTCATTGCCACACAGCTCCTGATCTCTACCCGCGCGGTGTTCGCCGCGCGGGTCTTTTCCTCTGCCGTCGCAGACCACGTTTGCGCCTGACCGATGCAGGAACTTTACTGGCTACTGCTCCCGTTTGCCGTCGTGCTGGGATGGCTCGCGGCCAGCTACCGTGCCGGCAAGACCGGCAAGCGCACCCGGTCCATGCTCGGCTCTGAATATTTCAAGGGCCTTAACTACCTGCTCAACGAGCAGCAGGACAAGGCCATCGATGAGTTCATTCGCATGCTCGAAGTCAACCGTGATACGGTCGAGACGCACCTTGCACTGGGCAATCTGTTCCGCAAGCGCGGTGAAGTTGATCGCGCCATCCGCATTCACCAGAACCTCGTGGCGCGCCCCGGTCTCAGCAACGCACAGCGTACCGATGCCCTGCTGGAACTCGGTCTGGATTACATGAAGGCCGGACTGTATGACCGCGCCGAAGGACTGTTCAGGGAGCTGCTCGACAACAATGCTCACCTGTCGAGTGTGCTGCCGCTGTTGCTGAATATCTACCAGCAGGAAAGGGACTGGGCGAATGCCATCGCCATCGCCGAACAGATGGGATGCGTGGGCGAGCAGCCCGCGCGTTCGGTCATTGCACAGTTCTATTGCGAGCTTGCAGAGAACGCGCGCGCCCGGGAAAATGTCGATGAAGCCCTGCGACTGCTGGTGAAGGCAGGGGAGTACAATCCGCATTGCGCGCGCGCCAGCCTGATTCGCGCGCATATTGCCCGGCAGAAGGGCGATTACCCGCTAGCACTGGCCGCCTACGAACAGGTGGCGGAGCGCGACATCGAGCTGCTGCCGGAGATACTCGACCACATGCATGACTGCCACGTCGCGCTGAACACCGAGCACGAGATAATGCCGTTCCTGCAGCGGGTCATCAACCAGTATGGGGGAATTTCGCCGGTGCTGGCAGTGGCTGATATCATGCGTCGCGAGAACGGCGCATCGGCTGCAGCCGAGTTTATTGCGGGCGAGCTCAGTAAACGGCCCTCGGTGCGCGGACTGTCGCGCTTCATCGAACTCAGCCTGGCCGGCAGCAAGGGCGCCGACCATGACAACCTGATGATCCTCAAGAACATTACGGATCAGCTGCTGGAAAACAAGCCGGTCTACAAATGCACCGACTGCGGCTTCAACGGCAAGGCGCTGCACTGGCAGTGTCCGGGCTGCAAGCACTGGAACAGTATCCGGCCGATCCGCGGTGTGGAAGGTGAGTAGCAACAACGAACCAATGAGCAACCCATGAGCGCACAACAAATCACCGGTTCATGCATTATTGTGGCACTGGATTATCCCGATGCGAAACCTGCGCAGGCATTTATCGATCGCATCGAACCCGGTCAGTGCCGCCTGAAGGTCGGTAAGGAGCTGTTCACACGCGCCGGCCCGCGTTTCGTCGAAACGCTTGTACAGCGTGGCTTCGATGTCTTCCTGGACCTGAAGTTTCACGATATTCCGAATACCGTTGCCAGTGCCTGTCATGCCGCGGCAGAGCTGGGCGTATGGATGGTGAATGTGCATGCACTCGGTGGCGAGCGCATGCTGCAGGCGGCCAGGGAAGGGCTCGCGCGTGCCGGACGACAGCCGCTGCTGATTGCCGTCACCATCCTGACCAGCATGGATGAGCATGATCTTGCCGGTGTCGGCCTGGCAGGAACACCGGCAGAGAATGTCATGCGCCTGGCAGCGCTGGCGCGTGCCTGTGAACTGGATGGTGTGGTGTGCTCCTCGCGCGAAACAGCCGAACTGCGTACGCGATTCGGCGATGATTTCCTGCTGGTGACGCCGGGCATCCGGCCGGCCGGTACGGCCACCGATGATCAGCGTCGCGTGATGACGCCAGTGGATGCCATCAGCAATGGCTCCAGCTACCTCGTGATCGGGCGCCCGGTCACCCAGGCTGACGATCCGCTCGGTGTTTTGCGTACTATCAATTCAGAACTGTCCGCTTTGGACTGAGCTGCCTACCGTGCATCCTGCAACCTGCGTGCAGCGCCGCAAGCCGGTGACTCTGCATGCAGGACTGAAACAGGAAACATTGCATACGAGAGGAGGCAGAAATGCATTACATAACCAGATTACTAGTTTCATTGCTGTTGCTGGTGGCGGCGCAGGTTCGGGCCGGGCCGGTGGATATCAACCATGCCGATGCGGCGAGTCTGGCGGCGGCGATCGTGGGGATCGGCGATAAGAAAGCCGCCTCGATCATCGACTACCGTGAAGCCAACGGGCCGTTTGCCAATATCGACGATCTTGCCAATGTGAAGGGTATCGGTGCCGCGACCATCGAGAAAAATCGTCACAACCTGATGGTTGCCCCCCAGACCCGCTAGCCACCCGATGTTCTGACGATATCCCGGTCCTGCCGGACCGGGATATCGGCTTTTCCTGGCGCGCTGTGCCGAAAAACGCTAGAAATATCCAGTAATAGCGAGCATATTTCAGGGTATCTTCAGGGTGGCCCGGAATAACCCCGGACCCGGCCATGATGCGGATCGCATCGCCGGCAGCCAACAGTGTCTGCGGCCGATGTGACATCACTGTCAATTTTCAGGTTAAATTGTCGACTCATGTTTACTATTCAGTCATTACGGGGAGCGCTACTGGCCCGTGCCAATAACAGGAAGGACTATGACACTGTATCCAGTAATCCTGTCGGGAGGATCGGGTTCCAGACTCTGGCCCCTCTCGCGCGAGCATTATCCGAAGCCGCTGCTGCCGCTGGTTACCGACAAAACCCTGCTCCAGGACACAGCTTCACGCCTGGATGGCGTGCCGGACCAGGGAGATGCCGTCTATGTTTGCAATGAGGAACACCGTTTCCTGCTGGCCGAGCAGGTCGCCCAGCTGGGCAAGACCCCCTCTACCATCCTCCTGGAACCGGAAGGCCGCAATACCGCGCCGGCACTGACGCTGGCCGCCCTCTACCTGGTCGGGCACGATGCGGAGGCGCTGATGATCGTAATGCCGGCCGACCATGTCATGCAGGAACCGGCCGGATTTATTATGGCGGTGGAGCACGGCCGTAACCAGGCCAGCAGCGGTGCGCTGGTCACATTCGGTGTTGTGCCAGGCCGGCCAGAGACGGGGTATGGCTACATCCGGCGCGGCGTCCCCGTGGCGGACGGCGTATTTACCGTCGGCGCCTTCGTGGAAAAACCGGATATGCAGACGGCAGAGCAATATCTCGCCGCAGGCGACTATTTCTGGAACAGTGGCATATTCATGATGCGCGCCGATCGCTGGCTGGAGGAAATCGCCCGCTTCAGGCCCGACATCCTGGAGCGCTGCCGCCGGGCCATGGGCACCGGCAAACAGGACATTGATTTTTTCCGGGTGAACAAGACCGAATTCGGCGCCTGTCCGAGCGATTCCATCGACTATGCCGTGATGGAGAAAACCGACCATGCCGTAGTCGTGCCGCTCAGCGCGGGCTGGTCGGATGTTGGTGCCTGGCCGGCGCTCTGGGACGTCTGTCCACGCGACGCGAACGGCAATGTTATCCAGGGTGACGTGATTGCGGAAGACACCCACAATGCCTTCCTGATCGCCCAGCACCGTATTCTTGCAACGGTCGGAATCGAGGATATCATCGTCGTGGAAACCGCCGACGCCGTGCTGGTGGCCAGCAAGGACAAGGCCCAGAACGTCAAGGAAATCGTCAACCGCCTGAAAAAGGACAAGCGCGAGGAGTGCAAGGTACATCGCCGGGTATACCGGCCCTGGGGTTCCTACGAGGGTATCGATACCGGGTCTCGATTCCAGGTCAAGCGTCTGACGGTCAAGCCCGGTGCGCAGCTGTCGCTGCAGTTGCATCATCATCGCGCCGAGCACTGGGTAGTGGTGAAGGGGACTGCGCGGGTAACCTGCGGTGATCAGGTGTTCAACCTGCACGAAAATGAATCCACCTATATACCGATGGGAGAACGCCATCGCCTGGAGAATCCGGGCACCATCCCGCTTGAAGTGATCGAGATACAGTCCGGCAGCTACCTGGGCGAGGATGATATCGTGCGTTTCGAAGACGTGTATGACAGGGTGCAGGAAAGATAACTCAGGAATGACTATGGAACAGAAAGTTCGCAAGGCGGTATTCCCGGTGGCCGGTCTCGGCACACGTTTCCTTCCGGCCACCAAGGCCAATCCCAAGGAGATGCTGACTATCGTCGACAAGCCGCTCATCCAGTATGCTGCCGAGGAGGCGGTCAATGCCGGTATCGACCAGCTGGTATTCGTCACCAGCAGCAGCAAGCGCGCCATCGAGGACCACTTCGACAAGAACTTCGAACTGGAATCGGAACTGGAGCGCAAGGGCAAGCACCACCTGCTCAATATCGTGCGTGACGTGGTGCCACCACATGTGGCCTGCGTCTATGTGCGTCAACCCGAGGCACTGGGTCTGGGTCATGCCGTGTTATGCGCCAAACCCGTGGTAGGTCACGAACCGTTCGCCGTTATCCTGGCCGATGACCTCATCCATACCAGCAAGAACTGTGTGCTGGGCCAGATGCTGTCGGTGTTCAACGACCGTAACTGCAGTATCCTCGGTGTCGAGGAGGTGCCACACGATGAAACCGACAAGTACGGAATCGTCGACCCGGAGGAATCCGAGGGTCGCATCACCAAACTGAAGAGTATTGTCGAGAAGCCCAGGCCGGCAGATGCACGTTCCAACCTGGCAGTCGTCGGCCGTTACGTGCTGACCCCTGCGATCTTCAACTATCTCGAGACCATTCCCCGTGGTGCCGGCGGTGAAATCCAGCTGACTGACGCCATTCAGTGCCTGTTGCAGGACGAGACGGTGCTGGCCTACAAGTTCGAGGGCAAGCGTTACGACTGTGGCAGCAAACTGGGTTACCTGCAGGCCACTGTTGAATATGCGTTGCTGCACCCGGACCTGCGTGGGCCCTTCCTGGAATACCTGGTGAGCGAGTTCGGCGAGCGCGCCAAGAAATTCCTGAGCGCGATCAATAACTGATTTCCGCTAGCTCACTGCCGCGGTTCACAAACCGCCATGCTGGCAGTCCTAGAGCTACCACACCACCAGTGCTATTATCGGCCTCGTTCCACTGCGAGGCACATGTCATCGGCGATATCTTCCTGGAATGGATAGACACGTACCAGGAGTACGCGCTGTTCATCGTACCAGCCATCGCATTTCTGGAAGCCTGCCTCGGTATCGGCCTTTTTATCTCCGGCGCCATTTTGCTGAGTGTTTGTACCGTGCTGTACACGCAAGGCATTGCGACGCTAACGCAAATGTTGCCGCTGGCGTTTCTGGGCGCCACCCTTGCCGACCACAGTGGATATTACGTGGGCAGATGGATTGGTCCCGGGTTTCACCGCACCCGGTTCGCCATGAAGCGCAAGGCCCTGCTTGACAAGACAGAAGCGATACTGGTGAAGCATGGGGAAATGGCTATCGTCATCGGCCGTCTGATGACCGCGATTCGAAGTGTGGTACCACTGCTGACCGGCATCAGTGGTCTGTCACCGGCCAGATACACACTGTATGACCTGATCGCTTGTACCGTCTGGACGGCAGGGCTCGGGTTACTGGTGGTCGGTATTGACGGGCTGCTGGGCTAGTTGTTCGATGAGTTTAATGCCTGATCATCCACATTGAAGGTTGTCACGCTGGCATCTCGAACGACCTGATAGCCAATTAAAATCAGGGTTTTCTCTTTGTTTTATAGTGATGCCGCATACGGGCTATTGGGCGAGGCTTGAACGCTTCCCAGGTCCGCAGCATTTGGATGCGGAAGCTTTACTTCAAGCCGACGCGGCATATGCAGGAAAGTCTATGGCGGTGGGAAGCAGACGTTGCAGGATAGTTGGATCATTCCGGGTTTTGGCGAGTAGCATGCAACCTTCAAAATAGGCCAGAAATGCTTCGGCCTTTAAATCAGTGTCTGCGAGTTCCAGTTCCCCGACATCGACTGCTTCTTGCAAGGTGTCGCGGATCAATTGCTTGAAGTCCGTGAACAGCCCGTTCAGTTTTTTGCGAATTGTTTCATCCAGGGTGGAGAGTTCCGAAGCCAGGTTACCAAACGGACAACCGAGCACATGGCCAGTCTGTTCGTAAATGCTAATCTGGTTGTCAATGATCATGTCAATGAACCGGGACAGCCGGGCTAGCGGTGGCAGGCGAGGGTCAAAGGCCTTATCAAGAACGGATTCCTTCATATCGGTGTAAAAGGCATCGATAACTGAAAGAGTAAGCTCCTGTTTACTTTTAAAATAATGGTAGAAACTGCCCTTTTGAACCTGTGCCTTTTCACAAATTTCAGCCACGCCGATATCCGCACAGCTATTGGCGTACATCAGATCGCGGGCTGATACCAGTATGCGCTGATAGGTGTCCGTTTCCTGTCTCATGCGGCAATAGTAGTTGACCGGTCGGTCATGTCAAGCCCGTGTATATTTTAAGTTCAACACGTTTTTACAGGATGATTATCAGGGCAATTGCCCTATGCGCATTTGTTTCACATTGGCGGTTGTGTCGGCTGTGGCTGCTGGTTCCGCTGCCCATGCGGCAGTTGACAGGAAATCGTTGACCACGCTCGTGAATGAGGTCATTGAGGCGCCGGCCGTGACCTGTATTCAGTATCCTGTGCATTTGCCTCAAGGCACTACAGTGTCAATGCAGATCGATCGCCGGTTCCAGCCGGTCACTGGGTAATGCATTGATTGACGATGCAGCTTTTCGTAATAATCGGGAACGACATCCATACGAGACTGTTGAGGGACTCGCACATTCCGGTGGTACGTTTTGTCCAGCAACTTAACGAAAACTAGCTGATTGAGGCGGCGGCCAGAGGATTGGCAGACTACACTTCATGGGGTCGGAGTGCCCGGAATCCTGCACCAGTTACAAGGAGGACGTCATGACACGCCAGCTTCGAATCGGCTTCCTGAGTGCGGTAGCTTCGGTTATCGCCAGCATTACCCCCATTACGGCAAGTGCGGTCGAGGTGACCAACCTCGCCGGGCTTGAGGATATTTTCGGCCGGTATGCGCCGGGCGGCGATTGCAGTCGCCAGCCGCAGATTCTCGTCGAGCTCAGCGGATTAACCTTCGAGGTCGCTGGAGCCACGGAGAAAGTGACCAACCCGGAGTATGCCGCGAGTTACGCCGCTCACGATTACGACGGCATCAGCAAATGGATCTTTCCATTCCGTCTCGCAGATGGCTACGCCATTCTGATGACGTTTAACGCCAACGAGCAGCAAGGCGCGCTACTCATTGATCCTCACGATGAGGGTTGGAAGGGTGGGCCTCCGCTAAGCCCGAGGAACAAGGCACTCGTAGCCGGTTCGCCGTATGCCCGGTGCTCGCCGGGTTAAACGCAGGCCATTCAAGGAACACGCTGCCAGGTCACGTGCAGCAACGATCACTGTAGTGCAGTCATGACGGGCTGCTTGATTGGCCGGGGGCTGCAAGGGTTCGGGTGGCTGACATGAACGGTGGCTTTTGCCGGAACGCACTGACTCGCGCGCCAGGCTATTGCCATGATTGAGTGACAGTTATCCGCTGCGAATCGGAATCATTGTATTATCGGGAAGGCAGATCATGGAAGCGTTCCGGCATATGGTGTATGTTCGGTTGGCAGACATAACAGAACACGGTGAAGACAATGACTTTACCAAGAAGCAGAATTATTGATCCTGACATCATCATGAACACGCAGTGCGGCATGAATTTCGCCTGTCTTGCAGGCAACAACGTGTGTAATGCAGAACCGTTCCTGGACAGGGACGTGCAACTGCTCAGGTGCAGGGACGAGCGGTCATGCGCCCACAAGAAAAACTATCGGGGATTCCATGTCTGCACTTGCCCTGTCAACCGGGCCTCGTTCAGGATCAGCTGATCTTACCTCGCAGGTTTAACCGTTCAGGCGTGATGCCCGCTGCGGTACACTGTGTCGATTGCTTCCCGCCTGGGTTATTGAATAGTTAACCAACCCGATCGATCGCGCCGCAAGCCGGGACTGTCTGTGATCTGGTTATGCCGGGAATGGGTATTCACATTTAAAGAAGTGACACCCATTCGTAAAGTGACATTCACTGACTTGCTGCGGAGGGTGTTCGTAAAAAGCGTATTACCTTGTTGTTTTACTGGCTCCCCGGGACGGGCTCGAACCGCCGACCTAGTGATTAACAGTCACCCGCTCTACCGACTGAGCTACCGGGGATTAGAGAACCTGTAAAGGGGCGCATCATACCGGCATTCCGGGTTTTCGGTCAACGCGTGCGCAGCCTGGGAAAGCGGTCAGCACCCTTTAAATTCAATGGGGTCCCGCCTGAATAACCGATTTCAGGACGAATTCAGGGGGGTTGATTCCGTATATGTGTCAGGGACACTGCACAGGCTGTCCGCTGCAGGTCCGGTGGCTCAGGCGTGGCCGGCCGGTGTTCGACAGACAGATGACCCGGGGTCGGGCGCGGTTCCGTTGATCGCAGAAGACGAACGAGGCATTCGATCCGCCGCTGCTGCCGTCGGGTTGGTAGACGATGTGTTTGCGCTGGTTGCCGGCGTGCAGGGTGATACCGGTGCCCATCAGTGAGCCGGCTTGCAACAGCGGCTCAAAGCGGTCACGCGCACGGTCATCGCTGGCAAACAGCAACCACCCCGTTGGCCAGTCGAAACTGTTTCCGCAGCGCTCGGCGTCACGGCTCGGGCAGAGCACCACACGGCGATCCTGCTTGATGGCCTCGCTGCGCGCGAGTTGCAAGGCAGTCGTGAAATGGTTTACCTCGGTGACCATCCGGCTTTCCTGGATGAAGCGCGGTAGCCAGCTGGCGCCACCGGCCACGAGAATTGCCGCTACTGTCAGCGTGACCAGCAGTTCCGCCAGGGTCTTGCCCGTCTGAATGCCGGGTCTGATTCGCTGCGTCCGCCATCCCATTCTTGCAATGATCCCGACTGCCCGCTGCTGCGACCGGTGCTGGCCGATGGAGTTTCATTCTGGACAGCGTGCAGCGCGCCGGCCAGCGTCAGACGCCGGCCGGTGGTGTAGGGGAGCGGTTGATCAGCGCGTCAGTGCCTGGCGCAGGCGCTTCAGCGCTTCGCTCAGCACGTCCATGCCGATGGCAAACGAGAAGCGGATGTAGCCGGGTGCGCCAAACGCCGAGCCGGGCACGAGGGCAACACCGGCGGCCTCCAGCAGGTGCTCGCTGAGCTCGACATCATTACCGACGCCGTCGAGCCGGTCGATGATGGCCTGAACATGTGGAAAGCAGTAGAAGGTACCGTCCGCCGGCAGGCAGTTCACCCCGGGAATCGTGTTCAACTCCGCGATCACGTAGTCATGCCGTTCGCGGAAAGCCTTCAGCATGGGCTGGATGCAGGACTGGTCGCCGTCCAGTGCGGCCTGTGCGGCGACCTGCGAGATCGAGGTCGGATTGGAGGTGCTCTGCGACTGGATTTTCTTCATCGCCTTGATCAGCACAGGCGGGCCGCCGGCATAGCCGATACGCCAGCCGGTCATGGCATAGGCCTTCGACACGCCGTTCAGCACGATGGTGCGTTCATACAGGTCCGGGCAGGCCATGAGGATGTTGCTGAACGGCTCGTCTGTCCAGAGGATGTGTTCGTACATGTCATCGGTGGCTATCAGCACCTGCGGATGTCTGCGCAGTACCTCGCCGAGTGCGCCCAGTTCGGCCTTGCTGTAGGCGACGCCGGTCGGATTGGACGGGCTGTTAATGACCACAATGCGCGTCTTTGGTGTAATCGCGGCCTCGAGCTGTGCGGGGGTGATCTTGAATCGCGTGTCGACGCCGGTTGGCAGGATCACCGGTGTCCCGTCTGCCAGCAGCACCATGTCGGGGTAGGACACCCAGTAGGGTGCCGGGATAATCACCTCATCGCCGCTGTTGAGGTAGGCCTGGCACAGGTTATAGAAGCTCTGCTTGCCTCCGCAGGACACCAGGATCTGCTCGGGGGTGTAGTCCAGCCCGTTGTCGCGTTTGAACTTCGCTATAATCGCCTGCTTCAGGGCGGGCGTTCCGTCCACCGCGGTGTAGCGGGTGAAGCCGTCATTGATGGCCTTGATGGCGGCCGCCCGGATGTGCTCGGGCGTGCCGAAATCCGGCTCTCCGGCGCCGAGTCCGATGATGTCCTTGCCGGCGGCGCGCAGTTCGGCGACGCGCGCGGTAACAGCCAGTGTGGGGGAGGGTTTAACGCGATGTACCCGGTCGGCAAGGGTGAGTGTGGTCACGATGATGTCCTGGTGATGATATGCCCGTTTATCATACTCAACATACACCAATAGAAAAGGCCCGTGAGCGAACTCTTCCAGATACAGTCGAAGCTGCAGCCGGCGGGTGACCAGCCACGGGCGATTGCTGCCCTGGTGGAAGGTCTGCGGGACGGCCTGTCGCACCAGACCCTGCTCGGCGTGACGGGCTCCGGCAAGACCTTCACCATCGCCAATGTCATCCAGCAGGTGCAGCGCCCCACATTGGTGCTGGCACCGAACAAGACACTGGCGGCGCAGCTGTATGGCGAGCTGCGCGAGCTGTTTCCAGCCAACGCCGTGGAATATTTCGTGTCCTACTACGATTACTACCAGCCGGAGGCCTACGTGCCGGCCTCGGACACCTATATCGAGAAGGACGCCTCGATAAACGAGCACATCGAGCAGATGCGGCTGTCGGCGACCAAGGCGCTGCTGGAACGGCCGGATGCCATCATCGTTGCGACCGTGTCCGCAATCTACGGTCTTGGTGATCCGCGCGCCTACCTGAAGATGCTGCTGCACCTGGTACGTGGCGAAAAGGCGGACCAGCGCACCATTCTGCGCCGGCTTGCCGAATTGCAGTACACGCGCAACGAGCTCGACCTGCACCGCGCCACCTACCGGGTGCGCGGCGAGGTCATCGATATCTATCCGGCCGAATCGGATGGCGAGGCGGTGCGCGTGGAACTGTTCGATGACCAGATCGATTCGCTGGCCTGGTTCGACCCGCTCACCGGCGAGGTGCACAGACGCGTGCCGCGCCTGACCGTCTACCCCAAGACCCACTACGCCACCCCGCGTGAGGTGATTCTCGGCGCCATCGACCAGATCAAGGAAGAGCTGAGGGACCGGCTCGAGCAATTGCGCAACAACAACAAGCTGGTCGAGGCGCAGCGGCTGGAACAGCGCACGCTGTTCGACCTGGAAATGATGCACGAGCTGGGTTACTGCTCCGGTATCGAAAACTATTCGCGCTACCTGTCCGGGCGTAATCCCGGCGAGCCGCCGCCGACCCTGTTCGACTACCTGCCGTCCAATGCCCTGCTGGTGATCGACGAATCACATGTGACAATCCCGCAGCTCGGTGGCATGTATCGCGGCGACCGCGCGCGCAAGGAAAACCTGGTCGAGTACGGCTTCCGGCTGCCGTCGGCGCTCGACAACCGGCCGCTGCGCTTTGACGAGTTCGAGGCGTTGGCACCGCAGACGATATTCACCTCGGCGACGCCCGGGTCCTATGAGGAAGAGCACGCCGGCGCGGTGGTCGAGCAGCTGATCCGGCCCACCGGGCTGGTCGATCCGGAGATCGAGGTACGCGCGGCCACCACCCAGGTGGATGATCTGCTTTCGGAGATTCGTCAGCGCGTGGCAGCCGACGAACGCGTGCTGGTGACCACGCTCACCAAGCGCATGGCCGAGGACCTGACCGAGTACCTCGCCGAGCACGGTGTACGCGTGCGCTACCTGCATTCGGATGTCGAGACCGTTGAGCGCGTCGAGATTATCCGCGACCTGCGTCTGGGTGTGTTCGATGTGCTGGTCGGTATCAACCTGCTGCGTGAGGGTCTCGACATGCCCGAGGTGTCGCTGGTCGCGATTCTCGATGCCGACAAGGAAGGCTTCCTGCGTTCCGACCGCTCGCTGATCCAGACCATCGGGCGCGCCGCGCGTCACCTGCGCGGCAAGGCGATCCTGTACGCCGACCGGGTAACCGGCTCCATGGCGCGCGCTATGGAAGAGACCGAGCGGCGCCGTGAAAAGCAGCTTGCCCATAACCTGGCGCAGGGTATTACGCCACGCAGTATCAGCAAGGCGATCACCGATATCATGGAGGGCGCGCGCGGGTCCGCGGTGTCGGCGCAGGGCTTCGCACAGGTGGCCGAGGACCTGGTGCAGTACGGCCGCATGAGCCCGGCGCAGCTGACGAAAGAAGTTGCGCGCCTGGAGCAGGCCATGTACGAGCATGCCCGTAATCTGGAATTCGAGGAGGCCGCACGCCTGCGTGACCGCATCCAGCATATCCAGCTCGGCAACCTGGGGCTGGCAGGCTGAGCGCAGGGTGCGCTCTGCGCATCGTTTTCGGTGCGTGAAACGCACCCTGCGGGCTATATATTTTTTGGCGGAGGATCGCGGACGCGGTCCGCTCCTACAGCTATTTGAACGTCCACCGGCCGGTTTTCCCGACCGCAGCAACTGCCCGGTGCAGGAGCGCTTCGCAAGCGCGATCTTTTTCCGGGCTGCCAGGGTGCCGGATTTGAGCGCCGAATCCCTTGCAACCGGCGGTCGCTCCCGGTATCGTTTCCGGCCTCGCAGGCGCGTAGCTCAGTTGGTTAGAGCACCACCTTGACATGGTGGGGGTCGTTGGTTCGAGTCCAATCGCGCCTACCAATTTTATAGCTGGTTGCTGATCAGTGGCAGCTGGCCACTATCAATCCGCACCAGCGACAAGTCATCTGCAACAACCATGTGGCCCCTCGTATCGGTCACCACTGGAGAAAGCCATGCCGACAGTCACCCTTCCCGATGGCAGCCGCCGTGAATTCCCGCAACCCGTCACCGTCCGCGACGTCGCCACCGACATCGGTCCGGGCCTGGCCAAGGCCGCACTGGCCGGCAAGGTGGACGGACGCCTGGTCGACACCAGCTACCTGATCGAGCAGGACACCGAGCTGGCCATCGTCACCGCGAGGGATGAGGAGGCCCTGGAGCTGCTGCGTCACGACGCCGCGCATGTCATGGCGCAGGCGGTGCAGGAGCTCTGGCCAGGCACCCAGGTGACCATCGGGCCGGCGATCGAGAACGGTTTCTACTACGATTTTGCGCGCGACACCCCGTTCACGCCCGATGACCTGGAGAAAATCGAGGCGCGCATGCGTGAAATCGTCAGGCGCGACCTGCCGATCGTGCGCGAGGTCTGGGACCGTGATCAGGCCATCCAGGTGTTCGGTGAGATCGGCGAAACCTACAAGGTAGAGATCATCGAGGACATTATCCCGGCAGGCGAGGAGGTCTCGGTCTACCGCCAGGGCGACTGGTTCGACGTGTGCCGCGGTCCGCACCTGCCCAGCACCGGCAAGCTTGGCAAGGCCTTCAAGCTGATGAAACTGGCCGGTGCCTACTGGCGTGGCAATTCCGACAACGAGATGCTGCAGCGCATCTACGGCACGGTCTGGCGCGACAAGCAGGAGCTCGAAGCCTATCTCAAGCGCCTGGAGGAAGCCGAGAAGCGCGACCACCGCAAGCTGGGCAAGGTGATGGATCTGTTCCACACCCAGGAAGAAGCGCCGGGCATGGTGTTCTGGCATGACGCCGGCTGGCAGGTCTACCTGGTGATCCAGGACTATATTCGTGGCCAGTTGCGCCGCCACGGCTATCAGGAAGTCCACACGCCGCAAATCATCGACCGCTCGCTGTGGGAGAAATCGGGCCACTGGGAAAAATTTCACGCCGACATGTTCACCACCGAGTCGGAAAGCCGCACCTACGCCATCAAGCCGATGAACTGCCCTGCACATATCCAGATCTTCAACCAGGGCCTCAAGAGCTATCGCGACCTGCCGCTGCGACTGGCCGAATTCGGGTCCTGTACCCGCAACGAACCGTCCGGCACCCTGCACGGACTGATGCGGGTGCGTAATTTCGTACAGGACGATGCCCATATTTTCTGTACGGAAAACCAGATCGAGACCGAGGTGTCCGACTTCATCGACTTGCTGTACTCGGTGTACGCAGACTTTGGATTTGAGGAGGTTAGCGTGAAATTCTCGACCCGGCCTGAGAACAGGGTCGGTGACGATGCCCTGTGGGACAAGGCCGAGGCCGCCCTGCAGGCCGTGCTCGATCACAAGCAGCTGGACTGGCAGCTGCAACCCGGGGAAGGGGCCTTCTACGGACCGAAAATCGAATTCAACCTGAAGGACTGCCTGGATCGGGTCTGGCAGCTCGGTACCATCCAGCTCGATTTCTCCATGCCCGACCGGCTCGGCGCCCACTACATCGCCGAGGATGGCAGCAAGCAGGTGCCGGTAATGCTGCACCGGGCCATCCTCGGCTCGCTGGAGCGTTTTATCGGTATTCTGATCGAGCACCATGCCGGTTCGCTGCCGTTGTGGCTGGCCCCGGTGCAGGCGGTGGTCCTCAATATCACCGATAACCAGGCCGACTATGCCCGGCAGGTTGAAGAATCCTTGAGAAATCAGGGATTGAGAGTTAAATCCGACTTGAGAAATGAGAAGATCGGCTTTAAAATCCGCGAGCACACGATTAGACGCGTTCCCTATCTGCTGGTGATCGGCGATCGGGAAGCGGAAGCGGGTACCGTGGCCGTGCGCACGCGAGGCGGTGCGGATCTGGGCAGCATGCCACTCGAGCAGCTGGGCCGGGATCTGCAAACCGAGATCGCGAGCCACGGCCGTAATGTTTTGGAGGGTTAGCGTATCAGCGCGAAAAAAAATCAACATCGTATCAACGACAAAATCATCGCGTCCGAGGTGCGGGTTATCGGCGAGGATGGCGAACAGGTTGGTATCATGCCGGTGATCGAGGCGATCAACCTTGCCGGCGAGTCCAACCTGGACCTGGTGGAGATATCGCCGAACGCGGAGCCCCCGGTATGCCGGATCATGGATTACGGCAAGTTCCGGTTTGAAGAGAACAAGAAACTTCAAACCCAACGCAAGAAGACGAAGCAGACCCAGGTCAAGGAAATCAAGTTCCGCCCGGGCACCGACATCGGTGACTACAAGATCAAGCTGCGCAAGCTGATCGAGTTTCTCGGTGAAGGTGATCGCACCAAGGTGACGCTGCGCTTTCGCGGCCGTGAAATGGCGCACCAGGAACTCGGAATGGAGTTACTGATGCGTGTGAAGGCCGATCTCGATCCGTATGGTGTCGTGGAGCAGGAGCCGAGAATGGAAGGCCGCTTGATGGTGATGGTGCTGGCGCCGAAAAAACACAGGTGACGTAAGCCGTTTTCACGTCATTGCGAACCAGGCGAAGTAATAGTTGTGACGAGGACTGCTGTGGAGTCCGTGGTGATCCCGGAAGATCCCTGCGCTGTACCCGGGACTTCAGTGGCGGCTTGCTTCGTCACTTCGTTCTTTGCAATGACGAATTATATTTTTACTTTTGGAGAAGTACGGAAATGCCTAAACTGAAAACCAATCGGGGCGCTGCCAAGCGCTTCAAGAAAACCGGTTCCGGCGGCTTCAAGCGCGGCCAGTCGCACCTGCGTCATATCCTGACCAAGAAGAGCAGCAAGCGCAAACGCCAGCTGGGTTGTCCTGCACAGGTGCACGCGTCCGATGTGGCCATGGTGCGCCGCATGTTGCCCTTTGTCTGAATTTATTTTTCGAGGTAGTCAGTCATGCCAAGAGTCAAACGTGGTGTAACCGCTCACGCCCGTCACAAGAAGGTGATGGACAAGGCGAAGGGTTATTGCGGGGCCCGCAGCAAGGTCTACCGTGTAGCCAAGCAGGCGGTTATCAAGGCCGGCCAGTATGCCTATCGCGACCGCCGCCAGAAAAAGCGTCAGTTCCGTGGATTGTGGATTGCGCGTATCAATGCCGCGGCCCGTGAGAACGGAATGTCCTACAGCCGCCTGATCGACGGCCTGAACAAGGCGAATATCGAGGTCGATCGCAAGGTGCTGGCTGACCTGGCCGTATTCGATGCAGCCGGCTTCAGTGCGCTGGCGGAGCAGGCCAAGGCTGGATTGTCTGCCTGACCCCTTTACGGATGGTTCACAGGAAGGGGAAGGGTGAAAACCTTTCCCCTTTTTTATTCGAAAAATCCTGCTGGGCTGGACGTGTGAATTTTCACGTGGAGAAAGCAGGGTGCCGAAAAAAAGTGGTCGTATATCGTAGGGTGCGTGGTGCGCACCAATTCAGACGAAGAGTTGCGCCTCTTGCGTAACATGCACGGCGCAATCAGGGTTGTTTTTACAACGTCCTCCAGGCGGGAGAGTTGGCTGGTTGCGGCAAACAGAATGCGTGCTTTTGACAGGCAAGCTGATTTGTCAGAACCCGATTAGAGAATCTGTGATTTGCCGTGAGCCACTCGCTGCGTGAACAAATACAAGGAGCACCGTCAGGTGAGCAGCCTGGACGAACTTGAAAAACAGGCCTTGCAGGAAATCGCAGCAGCGACGGATAGCGCCGTGCTCGATGACGTGCGCGTGCGCTACCTCGGCAAGAAAGGCTTGCTGACCGAGCAACTCAAGCAACTCGGCAAGCTGCCGGCTGGCGAACGCCCGGCAGCCGGTCAGGAAATCAATCGCATCAAGCAGAGCGTGCAGGCGGTGCTCGAGGCGCGGCGCGAGACCCTGCAGTCCGCGGCGCTGGATGCGCAGCTCGCCAGGGAAAAGATCGATGTGACCCTGCCTGGGCGTGGCCAGGCCGGCGGTGGCCTGCATCCGGTGACACAGACCATGCGCCGCATCGAGGCCCTGTTCAGGCCACTTGGTTTCACGGTGGCGGAAGGTCCGGAGATCGAGGACGACCACCATAATTTCGGTGCGCTGAATATTCCGGACCATCATCCGGCGCGCGCCATGCACGACACCTTCTATTTCGATGCGCACACCCTGCTGCGCACCCACACCTCACCGGTGCAGGTACGCGTGATGGAGGAAACCGCGCCGCCACTGCGTGTCATCGCACCGGGGCGCGTGTACCGCTGCGACTCCGACCTGACGCACACCCCGATGTTTCACCAGGTCGAGGGCCTGGTGGTCGACGAGCAGGTGAGCTTCGCCAACCTGCGCGGTCTGCTGTATGAATTCCTGCGCGCGTTCTTCGAGCGCGCCGATCTCGATGTGCGTTTCCGGCCGTCCTATTTCCCGTTCACCGAACCCTCCGCGGAGGTGGATATCCAGTGCGTGATGTGCTCGGGCAGCGGTTGTCGCGTCTGCAAACAGACCGGCTGGCTGGAAGTACTGGGTTGCGGCATGGTACATCCGCGTGTATTCGAGAACGTCGGGATCGATAACGAACGCTACACCGGCTTTGCCTTTGGTATGGGCGTCGAGCGTCTCGCCATGCTGCGCTACGGCGTGAACGACCTGCGACTGTTCTTCGAGAACGATCTGGCGTTCCTGGAGCAGTTTAACTAAAGATTTTCTCGCGCCAGAACGCAAAGGCGCAAAGTAAATAATTAGTTAACATAGGGTGCTTATTGTTGGTGTGGGAACGCTTCGCAAGCGCGATAATATTCGCGGTTTGCGGGCATGCGCAAGGTACGGGTTTGTGTGGAGCGTTAATGATTTTGCAATCGCAAAATGAAATAGCTTTTCTTGGCGCGAGATATGTTTTTAGGTTTTTTATGTCATGAAGTTTAGCGAGAAGTGGCTGCGAGAATGGGTCAACCCGCCGGTTTCGACCGATGAGCTGGTCGCGCAGCTGACCATGGCCGGTCTGGAAGTCGACTCGGTCGAACGCCTGGGTGAAGGGCTTGCCGACCTGCGGGTCGGCGAAGTGGTGGCACTTGAGCGGCATCCGGATGCCGACAAGCTGCGCGTGTGCCGGGTTTCCCTGGGTGAGGGTGAACCACTGCAGGTGGTGTGCGGTGCGCCCAATGTCGTGCTCGGTGGCAAGTATCCGCTGGCACCGGTGGGTGCGCGGCTGCCCGGTGACTTCAGGATCAAGAAGAGCAAGCTGCGTGGGGTGGAATCATTCGGCATGCTGTGTTCCGCTAAGGAACTCGGCCTGAGCGAGGACAGCCAGGGCCTGATGGATCTGCCGGCCGCGGTGACCACGGGACAGGCGCTGGTCGATGCGCTCGGCCTCGATGACACGCTTATCGAGATCGATCTCACCCCGAATCGCGGCGATTGCCTGGGCATCGAGGGCGTGGCGCGCGAAGTTGGCACACTGACGCGTACACCGGTCAGTAGACTGGACATTGCACCGGTTGCTGCAAGCATCAGCGACACTTTCGAGGTGGACATACAGGCGCCGCAGGCCTGCCCGCATTATTTCGGCCGCGTGTTGCGCGGTGTGCAGGCGGCGACAGAAACACCGCTGTGGATGCAGGAGCGTCTGCGTCGTAGCGGCTTGCGCAGTCTGGGTCCGCTGGTGGACGTGACCAATTACGTCATGCTCGAGCTGGGACAGCCGATGCATGCCTTCGATCTTGCACAGTTGTCCGGCGGTATCCGCGTGCGTTTTGCTGCGCAGGGCGAGCGGCTGACCCTGCTGGACGAGCGTGAGATTGTGCTGGACAGTGATACGCTGGTGATTGCCGATCACGACAAACCGCTGGCCATTGGCGGTGTGATGGGTGGCATGGATTCCGGCGTGAGTGATGCGACCACGGACATATTCCTGGAATGTGCATTCTTCCCGCCCGAGGCAATTGCCGGTTGCGCGCGCCGCTACGCCATGCACACCGACTCGGCACATCGCTTCGAACGCGGTGTCGATCCGCAGTTGCAGGGCCGCGCCATCGAGCGGGCCACGGCTCTGTTACTGGAGATCTGCGGCGGCGCAGCGGGTCCGGTCATCGAGCAGTCTGCATCCGAACAGTTGCCTGTGCGCGAGCCCATCTATCTGCGCAAGCAGCGTATCGAACGTATGTTGGGTATGCTGCCGGCAGACAGCGAGGTCGGCGATATCCTGCAGCATCTGGGTATGCAGCTTGACGCGCAGGATGAAACAGGCTGGTATGTGCTGCCGCCATCGTTCCGTTTCGACATTGCGATCGAGGCCGATCTGATCGAGGAAATCGGACGAATATACGGATATAACCGCCTGCCCAGTGTTGCCATGCAAGGCAGCCTCGATCTGCAGCCGCTGGCCGAAACCGCGCGTAGCGTCGAACACTACAGCGACCTGCTCGTGGCACGCGGTTACCAGGAGGTCGTTACCTACAGCTTCGTCGACCCGCAGTTGCAGCAGAGCGTGAACCCCGACCTGGAAACAGTACTGCTTGCCAACCCGATTTCCTCGGAGCTGGGCGCGATGCGCACCAGTCTGTGGCCAGGATTGCTGAAGGCCGTGCAGTACAATATCAATCGCCAGAAATCGCGGGTGCGGATGTTCGAATACGGATTGCGCTTCTGGCGCGATGCCGGCGAGATCCAGCAGCAACCGATGCTGGCCGGCATCGTCGCCGGTTCACGCCTGCCCGAGCACTGGGACGGCAAGAGCACACCGGTTGACTTCTATGACCTGAAACAGGATGTCGAAACACTGCTGGCCCGCGCCGGCAATGCGTTCCGTTTTGTCGCTGATACGCACCCGGCGCTGCATCCCGGGCAGACTGCGTCCATCCGCCAGGATGAGGCGACCGTCGGGTGGCTGGGTCGTCTGCACCCGCAACTGGCCGGGCAACTCGATCTTGATCCGGGCACCTGCGTATTCGAGCTGGACTATGCGGCACTCGGCAGTGGACGGCTGGCACGCTTTGCCCCTATCTCACGCTTCCCCTCGATCCGCCGCGACCTGGCGGTGGTGATGGATGCCGGCACCGAAGCTGACAGCGTGCTGGAGGTAGTGCGCGAGGCCGCCGGCGAGCTGCTGCAGGCGCTGGTTATTTTTGACATCTATCAGGGGCAGGGAGTAGAAAAGGGGCGAAAAAGCATGGCTTTCGGCTTGATTCTACAGGATTATTCACGCACACTTACCGAACAGGACATCGAGGCCTTGGTCGGCCGGGTTACCGACCAGCTTGGTGAAAAACTTGGGGCATCACTTAGAGAGTAACGCTATGGCACTAACCAAAGCCGACATGGCAGAGAGGCTGTTTGAGGAACTGGGTTTGAACAAGCGCGAGGCCAAGGAACTGGTCGAACTCTTTTTCGAAGAGATACGCGCGGCACTGGAGAACGGGCGCCAGGTGAAACTTTCCGGTTTCGGGAATTTCGACCTGAGAGAAAAAAACGAACGCCCCGGCCGCAATCCGAAAACGGGGGAAGAAATACCAATTTCCGCACGACGCGTCGTCACCTTCCGGTCTGGTCAGAAACTCAAGGCGAGGGTAGAAGCGTATGCTGGAAGTGAGCAATAACAACGAACTTCCAGTCATCCCGGGTAAGCGCTATTTCACCATCGGTGAAGTAAGTGATCTGTGTGGCGTGAAGCCGCACGTGCTGCGTTACTGGGAGCAGGAATTTCCGCAGCTGAAACCGGTCAAGCGGCGTGGCAACCGGCGCTACTATCAGCGTCAGGATGTGCTGATGATCCGCCAGATCCGCAGCCTGCTGTACGAACAGGGCTTCACCATCGGTGGCGCACGCCAGAAGATGTCCGGTGAGGACGCGAAGGAAGACGTTACCCAGAGCCTGCAGATCGTGCACCAGATCCGCGTCGAACTCGAGGACGTACTGCACTTGCTGAAACGGTGAATTAATTAGTAACGATAAGGGGACAGACCACGTTTTTTCGTTTTTTTAAACAGGCTCTTCAGCCGGGAAATCGTGGTCTGTCCCCGGTTAATCACCAGTGTATAATCCAGTCCATTCAATCGGGGCGTAGCGCAGCCTGGTAGCGCACCTGCATGGGGTGCAGGTGGTCGGAGGTTCAAATCCTCTCGCCCCGACCAATTATTCAAAGACTTAGAAAGACTTTTAGAATAATTCCTGTCTAATATTTTCGTTCTGTCTAATAAAGTGGCTTTACTGTGTTCACTTCACGGCTCTTTATATAGATTTCCGTCGCCTCCACGGAGGCATGATTACCAAGCGCTTGGGCGTAATCTGATCCGGCTATGCGCTTGGCATCGGTCAGGGCCTTGGCCCGGATATCATGGAAATGGATATCGCTAAGACCCACCTTGTCCTTCAATCGTCGCCATGCTGAATTGAATCCGCTGGTCGAATGTGGTGTGCCATCCCGTGTGGCAAAAAGGTACATACTCGATGCGCGTCTACGCAATTTCTTTGAACGTCTCAGTACATCCAGCAGCCTAGGCGTATAGCTGAATATCATGGCTTGTCCGGTACTGTCTTGCGTCTTCGTGGGCAAGACGTGTAACCCATCGGTATGTAGATCATTCAATCGTATTTTCAGTAGATCACTTTTCCTGATGGCCGTCAGATACGCCAGTTCAATAATGCAGGCCAATTGCTCGCTGGCTCTACTCATTAAAAGCTTCAGTTCCTCGTCGGTGATATATCGGGTGCGTTTTCTCTCGGTATTTCTGCGTACACCGGTACAGGGATTGAATTTGCACCAGCCCCAGCGCATGGCGTAGCTGAACATCGATGACAGGAAAGTTATTTCTCGGTTTGCGGCTATCTTGCTTTCCCGCTGATCGAGAAACGCAGCAACATGGTGAGGTTCGACGTCGGACAGAAGCATGGGGCCAAACACGCGCTTGAGTCTCTTACTTTGCCGGTTCCGTTCATCTTGGGTTTTTTGCGCAAGCTTTGGAAGGATCTCGAGCACATACCGGTCAACCATGTGGTTGATTGTCGAACCTGTATGATGAGCGGCACCTTCGCGTTCAGCCCAGATTCTGAGTGCATCAGCGTAGTTGTCAGCGAGCCGAATCCAGGTCAATTTCCTATTGATATAAATTGTGTGGTAATAAATGCCACGCCTTTCCTGCATTCGTGGCGGTAGGTGTTTTTTGGTTTTTCTTGGTCGTCCCATCATCGAAGCATACTCAATTTGTGTTTATTGCTGCAAAGTCAGGTGTAGATTTCCTCGTTCTCGTTTTGGATTCAGGACTTAGCATCTTTCCTTCGACTTCCTTCAATAACACTTTTGGACGCCCAGCAGCGCTAATCTCAAATCGGTAGCCATGCTCAACCAGCCAGGCTATCTGATCCTTAGATCGTTTTTTGTCAGTTAATTCAGCAAGTTGTTCAGACGTTAGTATCATGATGTCAGGTTGGCCACCTTGCTGGGATGGATTAATAGAATGCACTGACTGTAATTCTGAAAGTCAGAACCTTCTGCAGTACTGTCAGAACATTAGCATGGGGCAAATTTACCGGGCAAAGACTAAATGTTTAGCACGACGGTAAAAAACAACGGGACAGCGACACTATTACGCATGCCGGGGACAGGGCGTCCCCGGCATGGTTGGGAATTATTAGTCGTCGGGTGTGAAGGGTGCTACGGGGGGTATGCCTAGACCATCTCGCCCTTGAATACCACAACACCGCAGATCCTGGCGTTTTCATCAATCTCGATGATTCGATCGGGCCAATCCGGATTGAGTGCTTTCAAGTAGGTGTGGCCACCTTCGATGATCAGCTCTCTGAAGGTGGCTTCATCAGTGTCTTCTAGCTGGACGATGACATAGTTACCACTCTCAGCACTCGCATCCGGGTCCACGAAGACCAAGTCGCCGTTGTGGAACCTGGGCTCCATGCTGGCCCCTTTGACACACAGAATGAAGGTACGTTGTCCGCAACGGACAGGGCAGGGCAACAGATCCTCAGCCTGCCTGATATCAAAGTCATTGGCGATCTCTGACCAGGCACTCGCCTGCACCCATGAGATCAAGGGGCATAACGTGATGATCTCAGCACCGGTTTCTGTGCTGATTTTTGCGAGTTTTCGCTGTTTTGCATAGGCGGCGACCCGGCTGCGGGAATGCCTTGACGGCTTCCTGGCCCTCACAGGTTTACCCGCCTCTGTTGGTTGGTTGGTTGCTGATGATTCCCTCTGATCCTCAGCGGATCTCGCGGCGTCAGTTTCTTGAGATCGTTGGTCATGAGCGGAGCGTTGTACGGTGAGTTTCTCACCACCGATCTGTAGCACACGATGACCTACCCGCACCAACTGGTGGGTATCCGATGAAACGGTTTCATCCTCGTGGGGTTCGTCCATCCAGCCCTGGGGTTTTCCTAACCCTTGTTCTAATCTTGCCGCCAGCTCATCCCCCAGTCCCCGCGGCGTCCCTTTTTGGGTTCGCATCTTGCGCCGAACCTGGCTGAGGTAGGACTCACTGGTACCTGCCAATTGCGCAACCTTGGCGGCCGATCCTGTCTCGGCGATCAGGATCTCCAGGTTGTTTAGGCGGACTTGTTCACGTTGACGCTTCATTGGAGCAACTAAGTGATTTAGTTAGTTCAAATTTAGCAGAATGATAAATATTTTCAAGCTGAATTTGCTTGTTGAGGGGTTTTTACATTGCTAAAGTTTAGCATTATGGACCTCAGACACTTTCTCCAGACCGCAACCAAGCGAGAACGTGTCCAACTGGCCACCGCCTGCAACGGCTCAGTCGCCTACCTTTACCAACTGGCTGGCCAACATCGACATGCCAGTCCTCACATGGCGACCCGTATCGAGCAGGTCAGCCGGCAGGTGGCGGCGCGATCCGGCGGGCGGTTGGAACTCGTGCCCCGGGAAAGCCTGGTGCGCCACCCCGAGATCTTTGCCGGCGTTCTTACCGAGGGATAGTCCATGGCCCGGAACGCCCAGATACCACCCACGAATCAGTTTGAGCCGCCGTCTGATGAAGCCAGTGCCGTGTCTGCACCCTTGATCGTCGATATTTCCAAAATCCAGCCCTACGAACGCAACCCGCGGCAGGGTCGAAATCCCGAGTACGACCGGATCAAGGATTCGATCCGGAGTCAGGGTCTGGACCAGCCGCTGGTGATCACCCAGCGGCCTGGCGCCGCGGACTACATCGTCCATGCCGGCGGTAACACCCGCCTGCTGGTTCTGAAAGAGCTGGTTGAGGAAACCGGTGAGGAACGGTTTGCGCGCATTCCCTGTGTGTTCCGACCCTGGCAGCGCGAGTCGGATGTGCTGTTGGCGCATCTCCGGGAAAACGATCTGCGTGGTAGTCTCACGTTTATTGATAAAGCGCGGGCGATCTTCGATGCAAGGCAGTTACTCGGGCAGGAGCTGGGTCTCGAGAAGGTTTCACAGACGAAAGCTCGAAGTCGAACTCAAAAGCATGGGATATCGCATCAGTAATAGCAGTATTTGTCTGATGGCTGTATGCCGTCGAGCGATTGCTGCAACCTCGATCCCACAGGCCCTCGAAGCCGGCATGGGAAGACGTCATGTCGAACGAATCCGTGCACTGGAGCGCGCTGCCAGGCACACTTTGGCAACAGCTTCTGTTCAGGTGGTGAAAGTGCCTTTGATGAAGTATTTGCCGCGTTGTGTCGTCGCTATGACGGGACGGACTGGGATACCGATCTCTTGCAGGGTGCCATCGAAACCGAGATTGCCGAGGAGGCCGAGACCAGCATGCATACCATCCGCGTGGCGCTCGATGCCGAGACTCAAGGGTCGGAAAGTGGAAATTCCGGAGTTCGTTCCGATCAAGGAGCCACCGCTAGTCGTCAAGCATGAAAGCGGCGGTGAGGACTCGGTTACGTCTGAAGAGCTCGATGGGATGAAGGCTGACGAGACCGGTTCAAGCCGGTTCGCTGGAGTTGCCTCCAAACCCAGCCGCATCGAATGCCAGCCGCAGGACGCTCTGGATGAACACGACTGATGATGTCTCCGAGCCTCTGATTGATACGAATCCTACCAGGCCGGCTGATCTGAAATCCTTGCGCGGGCGCGCCTGGACACTGGCGGCACGCCTTGCCCAGCGCAACGGTATCGGGGATCTGGTCGAGCCGGTATCGGGCAAGGGACTCGGCTTTATCCTGCGTGACGTACCGGATCCCGTCCTGGCGGATCAGCTCGACGAGGATGCACTGGCCCAGGTCTGCATGCTGTGGTGGCAACTCGCCGCCTGTGCCGAGATGACCTATGCGCCGCTGGAATCGATCATTCCGCTACTACCGGATGAATCCGTACTGCGCCGTGCCCTGGCAGAGGAGGATGCCGAACTCCTGTTCAGCAGTATCTGGACACTGGATCCCGGGCACACAGGCTACCGCCTGTGGCGTTCGCTCCATGACCGGGACTGGCAGGATCTGCTCAATCTCATGGATACCTACCGGCGTATCCGTCACCTGGCCGCCGAAACCGGCACGGAGATCTGGGACTGACGGCGATGGAAGGGACCAAGGAAGCAGATCTGGTGACGGCGGTCCTGATGTATGCCATGCGCTGCCTGGCCGAGGGTGATCAGGCGGCGCTGCGGAACATGAACTTCGGCATCAAGGAAATCGAGGCCTTGCGCGAGATGCGGGTCGCGGACCTGTACCGGATCGAGTCCCTGCGTGCGCATTGTCTGGAGATTGCGCTGAACCGGCAGGTGTACTGGCCCATGATCGAGCACCTCAGCGAGCAACGCGCGCATGGAGGACACGATTCAGACGCTGATCGTGGCCGATGCGCCGCAGGAGATGATGCAGGTCCTGTTCGGTCTGAATCCGCGCGACTACACCCGGTTGCGCCGCATCCTGCTGGTCGATCCCTCCATTGGCCGGCCACCCGAACTGGATGAGGCCAGTTCGCACCAGCTGTGGGAAGCCTGGTCAGACCGGGTCGATGATGAGGAGTCCGGATCTGCTGACACCGGCGCAGTATCTGGCGATCCATGAGGAGACCGGTCTGTCGATGCGCGCCATCTGGGGGCAGACACAGCGCTGGGCCCAGTACGGACACCTGAATGGTCCGGATGACGCGGATGCCGTTCAGACGGGTACCCATGAATGAAGTGCCTGCCGCCATCCGGCCGGAGACGCTCGCCCTCGATACCCTGATCCAGCAGATCATCGCCCGGGCCGAGGCCTCGGAAGGCGAGGGTGACCGGATGGTCTTCCTCGGCAACCGGCACCAGTCGTTCCCGACGGCCGTGATCGAGGACCCGGTGCTCGAGCCGGTGGACAAGGTGGTCTGGATGGTCATCATGCTCGCGGTCCGCGAGACCGGCGGTGACACGGCCTTCCCGGGCTACGAGGCCATCGGCAAGCGGGCGAATGTCGCCTCCCGCTCCACCATTGCCCGGGCGATTGCCATTCTGCGCGCCACGCGCTGGCTGACCCTGTGTGCGCGGGTGCGCCGGGCAAGTGGCAAGTTCCACGGCAATCGTCTATGCCCTGCACGATGAGCCATTGCCGCTCGCCGATGCCTTGCATCTCGATACCCATTACATGACCTTCCTGGGCCAGGCGCACGGCCACGGTCATGCCCGTGTCCGTGCCGTGGCGCAAGGCGTGCTCGATTCCATCGACGAGGATATCCAGACCGGACAGGACGTCTGCCGGCAGGAACATCCCATTGAACGTCGGCTGGAAAGCCGGGTCGACTGGACAACGGTCGGCATCCCCGGCGCTTTTTTTCATTCACAGCGCGTGTCGTCAGGCAGCTGTATCCGAACACAGGCCAGGCGATGCAAGGGGGTAGTCACCATGACCAAAATTCGAACACGGTTGATGACCGAGTTCGAAATTCGCGCGGACAAAATTCGAACTCGAGTAGTAGTAGTAAATATATAAATACAACTACTACTACCAACGGGCCGTCGAATTTTGACATTGACCGGGGAAGACGGTCAGCCACTGGTCTACCCGGCACGCCTGAGCGACAACCACCGCGACATCGCCGCGCGCTATCTCCGTGAACTCCCGCCCGAACAGCGCCAGCCCATCCTCGATGAACTGGAAGGCCGCTTTCGGGCGGAAGGGAAGGGCATGAAGCCGGTGTATGACGCGATCAGCTTCCTGCATTCGCTCTGCAAGCGGGTGCAGCAGAGGAGACTTTCAGCCCAACCTGGGACTCGAGCGTCTGCGAAGCACGTTGTCACGAGGAAAAGGCTGATCCCGAACAGCCTTCCGTTGCCATTGCCACCACCGCCGGAAGAGACCGAGGAGCGGCGGCAACGACGGAAAGCAGTCTGTCAGGCAGAGATCGCCAAGATGCGGAAGCTGCTTGGCATGAGGGCGTCAACCAGGAATCAAGAGGTTACGAGCGAAAGTTAATCCAGAAGTGTGCTCCACGGGTGAGCACTTCGCCAGGGTACTGACGTGTCGAATTTCGACACCGCCCGCAACGCACGCGAATCCAAACGGTACCAGGAAACAACGACGGCTCGAGAAGGGATTGTTGCTTGGCAGTCACTCCGTCCATGGGCTCAATAGCGCCATGAACGCACACAGTCCTCTACCGCTTCCCACTGACCACCCAACCTGGCGCGCAATCCGGACAACCGGAGAAGCCGGGCGCACTCCAGGGCCAGGTCTGGTTGGCCGTGCAAACCCTGCAGGCCCAGCGGCTGATCCACGGTCGTCAAGCGACGGCCGACAAGCCCACCATCGTCGGTCTGGTCGGTTTCGCGGATCGGTTGCGCATCCTGTGGCTGGCGGCGCGGCGTGACGATCCCTATGCGGACTGGTGGCTCATCCAGGTGCACGAGGCCATCGAGGCGGCCAGCGCCAGCATCCGTCGTGAGCAGGCACAGCTCGATAACCAGCTGGGGCAGCTGAACGGGATGGAGGTGAGCGTGGCGGCATCGACACGCCCCTACCGGGTCCAGCTGCAATTCGCCAATCCCTATGCCTACCGGGGTGCCCAGGTCCTGTCCGCCTACGACCGGTTGATCTGCACGGCACTGACGGCACGTCATATCGGACTGCTGGATGGCGCGAACTACCGGCAGATCCAGGAGGCGTGCGCACGCAAGCTCCGCGCGCTGTTTCTGATTCCCCAGGGTTACCGGTTGCTGAAGATCGACCGGGAAACGGTACGTCTCAACAAAGGCCGCAGCAGCGAGGCCCGCCAGCTGCATGGGTACCGTGCCCGAAGACATCCTCAGCGGTGAACGCCTGGCACCCTTCGCACCGCGCAAGGTGAAGGTGCCACGCGGGATGGCCGGTCAGGTGGGATTGCAGCCGGCATCACCGCCCGAGGTGAAGTCGCCTGATCCCGAAAACGACGACAGCTGATGTGTCGGGTTTCTGCTGGTCAGGAGTACCCCATTTCCCATAATCCTGTTCAGCGTCTGTTGGTCGCGGACTGATAGCGATGGCCAGGGCGAAGACAGGGGAGCAGCTTGTGATTCACCTCGATAGCCGTGTTGCACTGGAATGGAATCTGCTCAACCGGCACAAGTGTCTCCCCGCTTCCCGTCGTCAAGAATGGCTGCGCGGACTGCTGCTGCAGGGCTTTCGTGACGAGTGTCAAGGCATTGAATGGCGCGCAGGACAGCGAAAGGCGCCGTCCCATGCTGGCCTTCACGCGCCGGATCGGTCGCAAGACGCCACCGCCGGTTGCCACGCGTGAACCAGGTGTCGATGGCAAGGAATGGCGCAGACCGTCAACGAACCACACGGCTGGTAAACCCTTCGCCGCCCTGGGCAAGGTGATCGGATAGGCCTGATCGCACAATGCGCAGATGAACGAATCGGAGGACTCAAAACCCATGCACGATGCTGACACCCTGAACCCCGTCCCCGTCGGACTCGATGACGGCTATGCCTGCACCAAGCTCGCGCTGCCGGACGGGCGCCTGCTCATCATTCCCTCGCGGGCCCGGCTCGGGGAGTCCGCGGTGACCTGGATTCATCAGGCCGAGCAACGCATCTTCGAGTACGAGACCGAGGACGCGGTCTATTCGGTCGGCGCCGTGGATGGCGAGCCGACCCATTTCGAGGGCTACCCGTGGTCGGGGCTGAACCGGGTCATCGTACAACATGCGCTGCAACAGGCCGGCCTCGCCGGCCGGACCGTGCATGCCGTCTCCGGTCTGCCGGTCAGCGCGTTCTATCGCAACAGCGGCGAGCACCGCAAGGACGTCATTGCCAAAAAGCGCGACAGCCTCAAACAGGCCGTGCGACCACGGTCCAATGCCTTGCCGGCCGGCATCGCCTTCCACGAGGTGATCCCGGAAGCCCTGGCCGCCTGGTATGACCATGTGATCGTCGAAGACGGCGAGGGCGTCACGCTCGATGCCGACCGGGTTGCCGTGCCGATCGCCATCGTCGATATCGGTGGCCGCACGACCGATTACGTGGTGGTGAAGGATCAGGGCATCCTGCATGCCTCGTCCGGTTCCCTGCAGTGCGGGATGTTGAACGTGAAACACCAGGTGGCCAATGGCATCCAGGCCCGCTTCGATCTGGAGAGCCTGAGCGAACCGCTGGTCGCTCACGCCGTCGAGACACAAGACCGTGCGCCTGCAGGGCAAGGACCATGACGTCGCAGATCTCGTCGAGGCCGCCAAGCGCGAGGTCGTCGAGCGCATCCTCGTCGAGACCCGCCGGCAACTGGGGCTCGGTGTGGAACTGGATCGCGTGCTGTTCGTCGGTGGCGGGAGCGTCGCACTGGCTGACCACATCGCCAACTGGTTTCCGCATCAGGCGCATCGCCGAGCATCCGGCCTTTGCCAATGCGCGCGGCATGCTGAAGTACCTGCGCTACGTCTGCGAGGCCTCCGATGCGGCCTGAATGCAGTCGCATCTACCGGTTTTATCCGTGGTCACTGCGGTTCAGTGGCAAACGAGGCACCGTCGGACCGTGCAACCGGTGCACAGCGGCCCTTTCTCACGAAAGGGCTGTCGGTCCATCTTGAAGTGAACGGAACCCGTTTCCGTTTCCACTCACCCTGCCGGGCAAGCGTTCCCGTCAGGGACGTGCTTGCTCCGGATGTTCAACCCTTAAGGAGAAAGCATATGTCCACCAACGAAACGAAGCAGTATTTCGATCTTCATACCACCGGTATCGGTTATCTCAACCGTATCCGGGAGGTGACACCGAAGGAGGGTACGCCCTTCCTCAGTGTCACCATCGCCGCCCTCCGGGGCAGCGTCGACAACGTCCAGTACACGCATTTCGAGTGTCGCGTGTCCGGCAAGCAGGCGCAGCAGGTCGTGCGTCAGCTCAAGCCGGCCGTCGAGGGCAGATCGAAGGTGCTGATCGGCTTCACGCTCAGTGATCTGTACGCCGAATCCTTCACCTTCAAGAGCGGTGACAAGACCGGCGAGACCGGTATCAGTCTGAAGGCCCGCCTGCTGCGTCATTGCATGGGCCAAGGTCGACGGGCAACCGTTCTACACCGCCGAAGAACAGCGCGGCGTAACTCAACCACCGGCCGGGTAACGCACTGTTACCCGGCCACCTTCAACCCAGCGGGGATCATCCCCGGTGGGACTGGTCTTCCCGCTATCGTGAGGAGATCAGTCATGAAGCAAGCGAAAACGAAACAGGGCGTGCAGAACCGGTTTGTCGATCTGAAGCCCTCCGAGCTGAACGATCAGGAGAAGCGATCCATCGTGACACTGGCGACCAAAGTGCTGGCGTTCCGGTTTCGCGCCGGACGTGCCTTGAGCAGTCCGGACGAAACTCGAACCTACCTGCGGTTGAAGCTGGCGGACTACCGTAACGAGGTGTTCGGTTGTCTGTTCCTCGACAACCGGCACCGCATCATCGCCTTGCGTGAGCTGTTCCAGGGCACCATCGATGGTGCCTCGGTCCATCCCCGGGTCGTGGTGCAGCAGGCGCTCGATGTCAACGCCGCCGCCCTGGTGTTCTTCCACAACCACCCGTCGGGTGTGGCGGAACCCAGCCGTGCGGATGAGATGCTCACCCGCCGGCTGCGCGATGCACTGGCACTGGTCGATGTGCGGGTGCTGGATCACTTCGTGGTCTCGGGCGGCGAAAGTCGTCTCGTTTGCCGAACGTGGACTTACTCTGACCGTTTGTTCTTTTTTATCCACCCTGCCGGGGAAGCATGTTCTTCCCCGGTCAGGGAAGGAGGTGTGACCCGGTGTTTATCCATCCAAGGAGAATCACCATGAGTACTACCTCGAATGAAAATTCACCCGAAGCGATTCTTCGGTAATGTCATCTCCACCTACACCCGTGCCCAGGCCATCGAGGACGGGGTACTGGTCGATGTGGGCTCCACGGCGCAGGAAGCCGGTTTCAAATGGCCGGTGGCCCTGACTGCCGCAGCCTGGGCCGATTGCGTGGCCTGGACCGAGGACGACAGTCGTCAACAGGTCTATCAGGACGAGTCCGGCAGGCTCTGGGATGTGCTGTACATGGCCTCCCATGCCATTCGGACCAGCAAACGTTCGGGTGACCGGCTGTTGTTCCAGCTCTACCGGGTGCCGCGTGACGGGCATTCGACCGAAGCGGTACTGGTCACGTTGAAACTGATCGTGGGGCCGGGTGATGCCGGCGAACCGGTCATCACCATCCTGCTGCCCAACGAGGATTGAATACAGCCGGATTCCACAGGCAACTTGCCCCTGGCCGCTTGGGTTAAAGCGGCATCCCAACCAGGACGCAACTATCCTGATTTGGCCAATAAAGGAGGAGGTACTGGCCGTCGATCCAGCGTGTCGTAAAGTGTGCAGCGCCGACCATGACATAGCGGCCAGCCTTGATTTGGTCGGGCAGCTAGATTAGAGTGAATATTGGTTGCCCACCTTACTTGCACACGAGTAAAAAAGGCGTTTGAAAACAAGTCATTGAGAATCTCTCTTTAATACCTCGCCATCGGGGAATTAAACGTGTGCCGCTAACCCGAGCAGGCGTGGTCTGGAGAAAGATTTGTCATGACTATCAAAGAACTTGCGTATACCGCGCAGCAACACCTCGAGTCTATTACCGGTTGCTCATTCAAGCGCGCTCATATTTATGAGCTGCTTGCTTCATCGTTCGGCTTCAAGTCCTACGCTGCGCTTTGCACTGATTACGTTTTCACTCAGCGCGAAACAAATCAGGCGATACCAGCCCAGCACCAGATGATGCTCCAGAAACGGGTCGTCGAGTTGGGGTACGATCCGATGACCACAGATGTGGCCGCATCCACGTTTCTTTCCTTCGTTAGTGAGCAACACATTGATGTTGTAGGGGTCGCTGACCTGGTTGACGGATTGAGCGATGATGACATCTTCTTGGAGGAATTCTGGACTTCTCCGGACAGCGGTGAATATCCGCCGATCTTGTTGGAGTCTCTGGAAGCAAAAGCCAGCAAGGGAGACCATCTTGCTCACTATGCATTGGCACTGCTCTTCCAGACCGACGACAAAGATGGTTCACAAAAACCAGGCAGCGAGTACTGGTACTCGCAGGAGAAGCAAGGGCGCGTATTAACAGGTGTCGAAAAGGAGTGGGCGGATGCGCATGCTCGACATCTTGAGGAAGCTGAGAAATACACGTTCCACCTCCGTGAAGCAGGTAGGCTTGGCAATTCATCCGCACTCCTGGAGCTCGCAGCACTGTTCCATGACGCATCATACTTCGATGCCGCGAAAGCCAGCGGAATAACCGACAAGCCCATAAGAGTCGCCGAACTGGCAGAGAGTTTGGGTCGTGAGGAAGATGCCGAGCACTGGCTGACCGTAGCTGCGGAAGCGGGAGATACCGATGCAATGCGTCGGCTTATCGACGATTTCGAACGCGGTGATGTTGAACGATCCTGGATGTGGTTTTACCTGGCCGAGATGCTTGGTACCGATCTGACAAAGTCTCACATGCAAGCATTCCATGAGGGAGGGAATAATGCAGATGAAGTCTATGATGACGATGTGGGCGGACCGATCTATGTCGCTGGCGATGAAGGTGCCGAGCTGAAGCCGCTGGACGAAGAAGGAAAACATGAAGCAAGAAAGCGTGCCGATAGTGATTTTTCGCAGAATCCAGCAGCCAATATAAGTACCACTTACTGCAGCACAGCCCTGGCTGGATTCTTTCCACCAGGGCGGTTTTCAGCAGCCGATCAAGTTAGTCCTCTAGCTGTCCACTGAGTCCCCGGGTCCTGCCCGCCACGGCAACGCGAGCGTCTAACTCGCGTGCCAAGGGCGGGGCCGCGTCCAGCGGCGCCTGTGGACCCCAGTGGGCAGGTAGTTATGCTCCGAAGGACTGCATCAGACCATAGAGAGCAAGTCCTGTGACAGGCGAACGCCTGGCGCAGGGCTTGCCTGAACCGAAGGCGCCCTCGTCACTAGTAAGCGCAGCGGGGTAGTGACGAGGGCGGAATCGGAGACTAAGTGCCGGTTGTCCGAGAATATTTTCGCGCTGTCTCTGAGTGCCAGCGGGATTACACCGTGATTATGTGGTCTCTAGAATTGCACCTGAATGTGGGCGATGTACATGGATTGGGTTGACGCTGCGAAAGTACAATTATGAACCGTCTCACTATGGGACGAAGGCCATATCCATCAGAAATCAACACTACATTGCAAACAGGGACAGAGCCATTTCGGGCGACAGCAATAAATTGACGATACTGGAAAGGCGTTAATTATTTTGAAGTACAAAAAGCACGCTTCGACGAGATTTCACGTAGCGGACGACTTGGATGAAAAATCATCAGAGAAAAATTAGCCTGCGTTGGACAATACGTATGACGCGACAGATCACAATGAACAGGAACGAATGTATAACCCATGCGTATTAGTTCGTTAGTATTAGTCGATGTGCAGAAGAATCTAAGTGCATGAGAAGAATGGAAGTATGAGTCTTAGGGAATGATGCAAAGAAAAACTTGTGTTGGTTGTCATCTCATAACTGCTCATGTATGTTCCCAGCCCAACGATACGGCGCCTGCAATAGGCCAAAAGATCAAAAACGAAACATTACTAGTTGGGGGAGAGCAAGATGAGCTGTAGCCTCATTCCTGTGCCTGTGTTTGCCTTGATCAATAAGTGCATCCAATCTATTCGATGTGCTAGGCAAGGAAGTACAAGGAAAATATTTCCTGCGATAGTCGCCTATCTTGTTCTCATGGCAGGAATAGTGCCGGCTCACGCAGGCACGTTCACAGTTTTTGGGCCGCAGACGTATCAGCGCAGTGCGGGAAGTCCCGCCACGGAAACGGCTAGTTTCTCAGCACTCGATCCCACGACCACATATTCACTTAACGTTTATAACGGCGGCCTTGAAGACAACACAACCACGGGTGAGCTCGTAAGTAGTGGCACGATTGATCTGAATGGGGCTCATGTTGTAGGTTCCAGTAATTTTAATCAGCAGGTTACATCTCTATCTGAATCCGTCAGTCTGCAATCAGCAAACAATATCGCTGTAACGCTAAAAGGGAAGCCTGGCGGTCAAATACTTGTTGAAATTGTAGGTATCGATAATGTTCCTCCTCAAATTACTGCCACAATAAGTCCTCAGCCGGATGCAAATGGGAACAATTCCGGCCCAGTAACAGTTACCTTTACATGTACTGACGGAACGAGCGGTATTTCATTTTGTACAGACCCTATTGTGGTATCAACACCCGGTCTCGGTCAGGTAATTACGGGAACAGCAACTGATAATGCAGGTAACACCGCAGAAACATCCGTAACAATCAATATCGTTGTTGATAGTGATAATGACGGTGTTTTAGATGGCGACGATCTTTGTCCGAATACGCCAGTAGGAGAGGCGGTCGATGCGACCGGCTGCTCAACTTCTCAGCTAGACACGGATGGTGATGGTGTCTCCAATGCGCTTGATCAATGTCCAGGGACTCCTGCGGGCGAAGCGGTAGATCCTGCGGGTTGCTCGGCAACGCAACTGGATGATGACGGTGATGGTGTAGCGAACTCGATCGATGAATGTCCAAATACGCCTGCTGGAGAGGGTGTGAATGCTGTTGGGTGCAGTTCAAGTCAATTGGATTCCGACAGCGATGGTGTGTCGGATGCAGAAGATCTCTGTCCCGGCACCCCTGCAGGAGAGGCCGTTGATATTCATGGATGCTCTGCAAGTCAGCTAGACTCAGATGACGACGGTGTATCTGATGCTTCTGACATTTGTCCTGACACACCTGTTGGCGAGACTGTTGATGTTGACGGCTGTAGCCAGAGTCAACTAGATGCCGATAACGATGGCGTTACTGATAACCTCGATCAGTGCCCCAATACACCAGTTGGAGAGTCAGTCGATGCGAATGGTTGTTCAGCCACGCAGCTAGACAGCGACAACGACGGTGTGTCGGATGCGGAAGATCTTTGTCCCGGCACCACTGCAGGTGAAATCGTTGACGCTAGTGGTTGCTCTCCAAACCAGCTTGACTCCGATGATGATGGCGTATCTGATGCTGCGGATCAGTGTCCAAATACCCCTGTCGGCGAGATAGTGGACACCGACGGTTGTAGCCAGAGTCAATTAGATACCGATAACGATGGCATCACGGATAATCTCGATCAGTGCTCCAACACACCAGCAGGTGAAACAGTCGATACGAATGGCTGTTCAGCCACGCAACTAGACAGTGACAATGACGGTGTGTCGGATGCAGACGATCTCTGCCCAGCTACGCCTGCAGGTGAGGTCGTCGACCCCGATGGTTGCTCGCAGAATCAACTGGACTCTGATGATGATGGCGTATCTGATGCCACAGATCAGTGTCCTGATACCCCTGCGGGTGAGCCGGTGGACACCAACGGCTGCAGTGAAAGCCAATTAGATACCGATAACGATGGCGTCACTGATAATATCGATCAGTGCCCCAACACATCAGCTGGAGAGTCAGTTAATACAGACGGTTGTTCAACTTCGCAACTCGACTCTGATAGCGATGGTATAACCGATGATCTTGATATTTGTCCTGGGACACCCACTGGTGAACCTGTGGATGCAAGCGGTTGCTCATCGAGTCAGTTAGATACAGATAATGACGGTATCAATGATGCATCTGATATCTGTCCTGGCACGCCAGCCGGAGAGCCAGTTGACAATAACGGCTGTTCAACAAGTCAGCTTGATTCTGACAATGATGGCGTCACCGACGATCTCGATCAGTGTCCCAACACCGTAGCAGGCGATCCAGTTGACTTTGATGGTTGTTCCATCAGCCAGGGCGGCAGTGGTCCCATACCGCCAGATCCATCTCTAGTGGCTCCACCGGTCGATATCACGACCCCAACATCAGTCTTTGATGCGACGGAATTCCTGTACACAGGTCCGAATGCCATTCAAACAGGTGTTGCCGCTAACACAATTGAGCCAGAGCGTGTCGCGGTACTGCGTGGCAGGGTCCTGGATCGCGATGATCAGCCGCTTGCCGGCGTCAAGATTACTGTTCTTGGTCACCCGGAATACGGGCATACGGTAAGTCGACTGGATGGTGAATATGATTTGGCAGTCAATGGCGGCGGATCATTGACGGTTGACTATCAGCGCATGGGTTATTTGCCGCTCCAGCGGAAAACGAAGCCAGAGTGGCAGTCATTCCGTTCGATGCCAGATGTTGTCATGATCGGTCTCGACACACAGGTTACAACGCTTGATCTTACGAGCGGTGCGCCTATGTATGTTGCAAGTGGTAGCGTGGAAACAGACAGTGACGGCAGTCGCCAGGCCACAGTTATGTTTCCTGCTGGTACAACGGCGAACCTGATCCTGCCGGGTGGCGGAACACAGCCGGTCAGTACAATAAATGTACGGGCGACGGAATACACAGTTGGCGCCAATGGCCGTGAAGCCATGCCGGGTGAACTGCCACCATCAAGTGGTTATACCTATGCTGTTGAATTGAGCGTAGATGAAGCCATGGCTGCAGGAGCCAAATCGATCCAGTTCAGCCAGCCGGTCATGGTCTACGTGGAAAATTTCATCGGGTTCCCGGTTGGTGGTTCTGTACCAGCCGGATACTACGATTACAGTCGGGCAGCATGGATTCCCTCAAGCGACGGTCGCGTTATCGAGATTGTGGGTGTGACCGGAGGCCTGGCTGATATCGACGTAGATGGCAGTGGCTTGCCCGCAAGTGGCGCAATGCTTACGTCAATGGGCTTTACCAGTGCGGAGCTAACCCAGCTCGCGTCCTACGTGCCCGGAACCAGCCTGTGGCGTGTACCGATCATCCATTTCTCCCCATGGGACTTCAATTGGCCCTATGGCCCACCTGCCAATGCAGAGAGTCCGCAAGTAGCGTCTCCGGTAAATCCTGATGGTGAGAATAAGCAGGATGATTCGGACTGTCAGGAAAACTCGATTATTGATTGCCAGAATCAGGCATTGGGTGAGCGCGTTGATGTGGTAGGTGCACCCTTCACGTTGAATTACAAGAGCGATCGTGTCCCAGGTCGTACTGCAGCCTATACCCTCGAGATTCCAGTAACCGAAAGTAATCCGCCACTCGGTCTCAAGCGAGTTGATATAGAGATTCAGGTTGCTGGCAAACGTGTTTCAGATAGCGTTATGGCTATTCCCGATCAAATTTACACGTATGTCTGGGATGGCAAGGATGTCTATGGCCGCACTCTGTTCGGGGCGCAGCCGGCTACAGTACGCGTCGGGTATGTCTATGACGCTGTCTATTACGACACGATAACTACCTTCGAGAACAGCTTTAACCAATACGGGGGGGCTCCAATCAGTGCTCAAAGAGCATTGAATGAAATAAAGCTTTGGCAGGAGTTAGACGGAGAAGTAGGAGATTTCGATGCGCGTATGTTCGGATTGGGTGGTTGGACACTAAATATTCACCATGCCTATGACATTGCAAATAAAACCTTATACAAAGGCGATGGAAGTAGGCGGACTGCTGACAAGTTGCCCGAAGTAGTACAAACAGTTGCCGGTACCGGCATATTGGGTAATAACGGTATCGGAGGTCAGGCAGCCAATACTGAGCTATGGTATCCACAGGGTATAGCAATAGGGCCGGATGGTAGCTTCTATATTGCCGAGAATGTCAATCATCGGGTAATAAAGGTAGGTCTCGATGGCGTGACCTCACTTGTTGCAGGTGTTGGGAGCGCAGGATTTAGTGGCGATGGTGGTGATGCAAAACTCGCAGAATTAGACAGTCCGATTGCTGTAGATATCAACCCAGATGGCAGTATCTATATTGCAGACACCGGTAACAATCGGATACGAAGAGTGGCGCCAAATGGGATTATTACTACTGTAGCGGGTTCTGGACCTTCTGGGTATCTTGGCAGCCAAATTGCAGGAGATGGAGGGCCTGCAGTTAATGCGATAATTTCTTCCCCAATAGATTTAGAAATTTCAGCAGATGGAACTTTGTACATTGTAGATAATTACAACAACAGGGTGCGTCGAGTAACTCCTGACGGAATTATTGAGTCATATTTTGTAAATACTTTCTCATCATCGACCATCAGAGCGCTGTCGCTACGGTCAGATGGTGTGCTGTTTGTTGCCCTAAGCAATGTAAGTTCTCGATTACTCAAGATTACTCCAGATGGAAAGATCGATGTCATAATTGGCCCGACGAGTTTTTCAGATCCGCTAGGCGATGGAGGCTTAGCGGTTAATGCGCGTATTGATTCTCCGAGGGGAGTTATTGCGACTGATGATGGCTTAGTTTATATAGCAGATTCAGGCAACAGACGGATTCGTAAGATAACCCCTGACGGCATCATATCTACCATTGCTGGCAATGGTACGCCCTATGGGTTTGATGGCGATGGGAGAGCAGCGACACAGACAAATATTGGTTCGCCGGGAGGGTTCGCAAGATCCCCGCAGGGTGAGCTGTATTTCTCAGAAGCAAATTATGCACGAGTGAGGAAAATCTCACCCGCTTTGCCTGGGCTTGGTGATACTGAGCTGGCAATAGCCTCTGAAGACGGTAGCGAGATCTACGTGTTCTCGTTCGAAGGACGGCACCTGCGTACGCTCAACGCAATGTCGGGTGCAGTGATCTACCTATTTACATATGATTCAAATAACTATCTAACCCAAATCGATGATGGTGATGGGAATATTTATCAGATTCAAAGAGTGGGAAGTATTCCCACGTCAATCGTCAGTCCTGATGGGCAGATTACCAGCCTTTCTGTGGATGGATCGGGCTTCTTGAATGGTATTACTAGTCCGGAAGGATTAAGTTACCTAGCAAACTATACCCTAGAAGGTTTGCTGACCGATTTCACGGATCCGCGTGGCAATGCATCGATCATAACCTACCATGCTGATGGAAGGCTGCAAAGGGATACCAACGCGGCAGCTGGTTATTTCGATCTGACCTTGACCGAGTCTATGGCTGGCTTCGCCGTAGCCATGGTTTCCGCTGAAGGTCGCTTAACTAACTACAATGTGGAAAACCTTCCGACCGGTGAGCGGAAACGCACCAATTCCTATCCTGAAGGTACGGTGCAAGAAACCGTATTTGATGATATAGGTGCTATCACAACGATAACCCGACCGGATGGTACCGTGCGGACATTGACGGAAGGGCCTGATCCGCGCTTTGGCATGCAGGCAACTATTCCTTCAAAACTTGAAATTATCACGCCCGGCGGGCTTAACTTTGTGACAACGATGTCCCGCGGCACCAACCTGAGCGATCCGGCTGATCTATTCAGTATCATCGATCAGACCGACACCATCTCTATTAACGGGCGCATTTATATCAGTGCCTATGATGCCGCCACGCAGACTTACACCGACACTACCCCGGAAGGGCGGCAAGTGTTAACAGCTGTGGATGCGCAAGGGCGTATCGTTTCGCAACAAAATGCCAGCCTGGAACCACTTGTATTTGGCTACGATACCCGTGGACGTATCACCTCAATAGTTGAAGGCACTGGAGCCAGTGCGCGGACAACCCTGTTGACGTATGACACGGCTGGTTTTGTCGGCAGCATCACGGATGCGGAAGGTAGGGCAGTTAGTCTTGAATATAACCTGGATGGCCGGGTCATCCGGCAGACGATGCCTGGTAACCGGCTGATCCAGTATGCTTACGATAACAACGGGAATATAACGAGCATTACACCACCAGGCCAACCAATCCACCAGTTCAGCTACACGCCAGTAGATCTGGAACGAGACTATGATCCACCCAATGTCGGTGGACCGGATGTCACTCAGACTTTCTACAATCTGGACAAGCAGCTGACCCAGGCAGTTCGTCCGGATGCGGCAACATTGGATTACACATATAACCATGGAGGCCAGCTTACACAGTTATTGATACCGAGAGGCAGCATCGGCTACACCTATAATGCGCTTAGCGGAAATGTCGAAACCGTGACAGCGCCGGGAGGTGTTGGACTAAGCTATGGCTACGACGGCTCGCTCTTGCTGAGCGAGACCTGGACTGGCCCGGTTACCGGCACGGTAAGCCGCCAGTACGACAATAACTTCCGGATCATCGAGAGGACAGTCGACGGTACGGCCATCACCTTTGGTTATGATGATGACAGCCTGCTGACACAGGCAGGTGCACTGGCTCTGACCCGTAATCCGCTCAATGGGCTCCTGACCAATACAGCGCTGGCAACGACTGCCACGTCACAGTCATACAACGGTTTCGGTGAGTTGGCGAGCCTTACCGCCCAACATGGCGGCTCCACACTCTATAATGTGACGTATACACGAGATAATCTGGGCAGGATCACCCAAAAAGACGAAACAATACAAGGGGTAACAACATCCTTCGGGTACAACTACGACGTTGAGGGTCGGCTGTTTGAGGTACGCGAGAATGGTGTGCTAACAGCCAGTTATACATATGATAGCAATGGCAATCGCCTGACCCGGACTACGGCGGCGGGTACGGAGACGGGCACCTATGATGCCCAGGATCGCCTCACCAACTACGATGGAACTATATACAATTACAAAGCCAGCGGCGAACTGAGTACCAGTAATCAATCTGGCGCCATCACACAATATAACTATGATGTATTGGGTAATTTGATCGCTGTCACGCTACCTGATACCACACAGGTTGACTACATCATCGATGGGGCAAATCGGCGCATCGGTAAGAAGGTCAATGGGATATTGGTGCAGGGTTTTCTATATCAGGATCAGCTGAAACCGATTGCGGAAATGGATGGGACGGGTAGCGTAATAAGCCGCTTTGTCTATGCAGAGAAAGCGAATGTTCCAGCTTACATGGTAAAAGGTGGTGTTACGTACCGGATTGTCAGTGATCATCTTGGCAGTCCGCGTTTGGTTATCAATATCCAGGATGGCTCAATTGTCCAGCGGATGGATTTTGATGATTTTGGCCAAGTCGTTTTAGATACCAATCCGGGATTTCAGCCGTTTGGTTTTGCGGGAGGCATCTATGATCTGAATACGAAGTTAGTGCGATTTGGTGAGCGCGATTATGATCCTGCAATTGGGCGGTGGACGAATAAAGATCCAATCTACTTTAATGGTGGTGATCCAAACCTGTATTCGTATGTTTGGGGTGATCCAATAAATATCATTGACCCTAATGGTTTGGTGGGTCGCGGACCGTATCAGCCTAGTCCTCAAACCGCACTTGAGCAGGCCATTATACGTGGTGACGTTCAGGGGATTCGTACACTACTGGAGGCGGGAGAAACTATTGAAGCAGAGTCCTTAAAGCGGTGTGTTAGTAAGCGTGCTGGCGATTTAGTGCGAGGTTATAAAAAAGCTGGTAGAGGCACTGGTTCGCGTTCTGGTCAGCATGGCACCCCGCATAAACAAGCTGGTGCACAGCTTGGTAGAGAAGGTAATTTGATCGGTGGCGATATTGGACAAGCCCTAAAGGATGCTGGTGTTAGACTCATTAATAAGGGTGGGGGTATTAATCACTACTAAGATGCATGCAATAATGACCCATATCAGTAGTAGAAAGTAATAATGTCTTACGTTTGCAGAGCAACTTATGGATTTAATTGAAACGTTTCAGCAACTCGCTGCTGAGGCTGATAAGGCTGTGGAACCTACTAGCGATGCTCTCTGGAAGAGAGTGATATCCTTTGCTGGGGAGAATCCGCATGTACTGACGTACACGCGAGCAGCTTATATCCTTGGCTATGCATGGTATTGCACACCAGAGGCAACGAACGAGCGTTATGTAAATGTAAAAAAATATCTTGAGCTCGCGATACAACAGGATCCGTCGGATTGGTATGCTTTTTTATATCTTGGCCACCTTTACTATGATTATAAAGAATACCGAGCAGCACTTGAACAGTTCCTGCGTATCCCAAATTTAGCATTTGAGGCGAATGATCAGAGGTGGCGTAATCTTAAAATAAAGGAGCTTTGTGTGTGTTGCTATTTCAAGCTACGGCAGCCCACAAACGTGGTGGTGGCATTTGAAGACTTTATATTATTAGCCACTTCATGTGATGAAACAGATGTACATACTGTGCACGAATTACCACAACTAATAGCTTCATTGGCGTATGAGACCTAATATCGTTTGGTAACAAACGCAAGAACGATGGGCCCGGCTTTGACCGTACCCCTGTAACTGAGCCACCTGTAATGTGGGAAATTGATCATATCAGGCTGCCTCCCTGGCGAACACCGCGGGCGGTTTCTTGCCCAGTGAGCGATGTGGCCTGACGTGGTTGTAGTGATCTCGCCAGTCATCGATGGTTGCTCGGGCATCCTCCAGGCTGGCGAACCAGTGCAGGTTCAGGCAGTATTCACGGAACTTTCCGTTGAAGCTCTCGACAAAGGCATTCTGGGTCGGCTTTCCGGGCTGTATGAAATGCAGCTTCACGCCGGAATGTTTTGACCAGAAGAACATCGCCTTGCTGGTAAACTCCGGCCCGTTGTCGCAGACGATGGTCTTGGGTAAGGGCCGACGCTCAGCGAGCCGATCCAGTTCACGTGCCAGTCGCTGGCCGGAGATCGAGAAGTCGACCACCTGCAGGACGCACTCGCGCGAGTAATCATCCGAGACGTTCAGCACCCGGAAACGCCGGCCGTTCGCCAGCTGGTCACTGACAAAATCCATCGACCAGCGTTCGTTGACCTGAGTGGGTACAGCCATCGGCACGCGCGGCCGCGTCAGCTTCTTGCGACGCTTGGTGCGCACCTGCAGGCCTTCCTCCCGGTAAATCCGGTAGGTCCGCTTGTGATTACGCACCAAGCCCTCGGTCCGGAGCATGTCGTGCAGCGTCGGACACCCATAGCGTGGGTAGCGCTCTGCCAGTGTCCGTAGACGTGACCGCAGGGCACCATCATCGCGTCCCTTGAGCGGAGACCAGGCTGCTGAACGGCTAAACCCGGTCAACCGGCAGGCTCGGCGTTCGCTGACGCGGCGACTCTTGAGGTGATCCACGGCCCGGCGCCGCTGCGTGGCCGTCACCATTTTCCCTCGACCAGCTCCTTGAGTGCGGCCTTGTCGAGTTCCGCCTCGGCAAGCAGCCGCTTCAGTTTCGCGTTCTCAGCCTCCAGCTCCCGCAGTCGCTTGGCCTCGCTGACCTCCATGCCGCCGAACTTCGACTTCCAGCGGTAGATTGTGTTCTCTGCCACACCATGACGGCGAGCCAGGTCAGGCACGGAGGCGCCGGCCTCGTGCTCCTTCAGGATCGAGATGATCTGTTCTTCGGTGTAGTGCTTGCGCTTCATATTGGGACCTCCCTCGGTCAAAATTATAGGGAAATCCCACATCCAACATGGCTCGGATTACGGGGGTACGGTCAATCGTCATCATCGATGACGAGCCGGTTACCCGCAAGATCCTGGCGGCATTGATCGGTTCTGTCAGCAATTCTTACAAGGTCATCGAGTTCGGTTGTGCACAACAAGCGCTGGACTGGGTTGTCCAGCATTCCGCCGCCCTGGTGATCACGGATTACAAGATGCCAGAAATGAATGGCATTGAATTCATACGGCGCTTCCGGGAACAGCAAAGCGCCAGAGGGGTACCCGTAGTGCTGGTGAGCGCAGATGGCGATGAGGGTATCCGGGACAGGGCACTGTTCGCTGGCGCCGACGAATTTTGGCTGAAACCCGTGGATCATCGTTCCTGCCGGGATCGTTGCCAGTCTTTGCTTGGTTGATCTGTGTAGCCAAGTCAGGAAGATCACGAAAGAGGAGCTGAGGTCTGGCAATGCAGCTCTGTCGTTGAGTGTTCATCCCGGGTGCGGGGATTTTGCGGGACTCGGTTATGCACAGCCCTGCAGCGTGGTACACAGATCGCAACGGGCGCCACGGTAAGCTGTTGAAATAAAAAGCGTAAAAATGCTCTTTCTGTCCTTTTCGTCCGACACCCTGTTTGCGGCTATGAATCTGCGTCCAATAGTGAGCCTGCAGATTTTTCGTGATTCAGCGCCTTAGCATGCCGATCAGCGTCGAAACTCCATACTGAATTACAGGTGACGCTGTTTCGCGCTATGCCGCGATATTTTCAACCTTGTTGAGTTCGCTGTGCGCCGCCTTGCGTGCTTCCTCCAGATCATAATCGGCTTGCAGCCCCATCCAGAACTGTTCGGATGTGCCCAGCGCACGAGAGAGACGGATAGCGGTATCCGCGCTGACCGCACGCTTGCCGTGAACGATCTCGTTGATACGCCGTGGCGGCACACCCATGGCGCGAGCCAGTCGGTTCTGGCTAATATCGAGTGGCTTGAGGAACTCTTCCAGCAGCACTTCGCCGGGATGTATGTTTGGTAATGTCTTCATAAGCTTGTCCTAGTGGTAATCAACGATCTCGACTTCGTTTACGTTACCGTCAGCCCATGCGAAACAGACGCGCCATTGATCATTGATGCGAATGCTGTACTGACCCTTGCGTTTGCCTTTCAGTGCTTCAAGTCGATTGGCCGGTGGTATGCGGAGATCATCCAGACTATGGGCGTTGTTGAGCATACGTAATTTCCGCCGCGCGACCGCCTGGATATCTTGCGGCAGTCGGCGTGAAGTGCTGCCTTCCCATAGCTTTTCGGTCTCCCGATCCTTGAAGCCTGTGATCATGAATGCAAATATAACGTTCTGCGTTATATAACGTCAAGCGTTATAGGTTGCATTGGTTTTTCCCCGGCCGGTGTTCAGGGAGTATGGATCTACATGTGAACCGGCCGGAGTTTCCGGGAGCGTCTAAAACAATTACCCGATTTCAGCGTAATCAACAGCTTATTGGTCCAAAATCGCGCCAATTTTAGACGTGGAGGAGGAGTGTAAAGACTATATAAAACATATGGATATGTGCAGTTTGCAAATCAGCATGGGGTGCAGGTGGTCGGAGGTTCAAATCCTCTCGCCCCGACCAATTATTCAAAGACTTAGAAAGACTTTTAGAATAATTCCTGTCTAAAATTATTCCGCTTTGTCTAAAACTCCGGCCTGTTCGGGTCGTGTCTCAATTTTCAGTTTGAAAAAACTGTTTCTGTAATCAAGTGTTACAAATACCTGTCCTGATTGGCGTATTGTCAGTCACCCGGGCGCTGACAGGTGTTCATTCCACCGCATTGCATAAGAAACTACACAAAGAACCTGAAGTTACGGGTTTCTTTCCTGCCATGTAATATTCAATTGGCTAAGTGCTGACAGGTATTCATTTTGGGCGAAGACCTCTTTGTCTACATGGCTAACGAGGTTATGGTCAATTACGTTTTGTGGATCTGTGCGGTCATGCATGAAAAGGTTCAATGTGACCCGATAACCTGAGTTCGTTGGCAAATGGTTGGTCCGCGCTAGCGGCCAGTACAGCGGGATTCAGACTCATGCCGGGTGTGTGTGTGGCGAATTGATGTTCAGGCGGCAGCGGGTAGTTGGAAAAGCCCATGGCAATGAGATTCCCACCGGTATTGGTTGAGAGCGGCGCGGCGCATACAGGTTTCCCCGGAGGTTTCTGATGGTGTATTGCCATCGAGAGATGTGTGCACACGATAAGCGTTGTAATACTGTCGAAACTTTTCCAGTTGTCTCTCTAGATCGCTGACATTCCGAAAGAGCGTCTGGTCAAGAAATTTGCTCATTGCAAGTGAATCCCGGTCGACGGTGATTCACTTGGGCTGACAGCACGTGTTCAAGGCTAAGCCCCAAGACTAGTACAAATGTACTATGGCTATTGTGGCCCCTGTTTGTAACTATCTCGCCGACAAAATATTCCTGTCAATAGTGAGGGCACTGTTCTTGAAACTCTAAGATGTGTCCATGGAGTGATGAGATCTCTGTCCAGAATCTCGATACCTGTAGGAAATTGCCTACAGACAATGGTACGAACAGTTTGCATAATGCGATCTGCAAATAGTTATCGAATCTGGCCCAACGACGCCTGGCGGGTACAAAGAAGAGTACAAACGCGACAGTATTAAAATAACGATCAAATAGAATAAAGGGCTTGGATGTTTATTGCAGGGGGAGCCGGTGTATTGCCGGTGTTGTTTCAACAAAATTCATTATCATCATTATCGTTGTGGCTTCCACAGAGTGGCTCAGGCGTTTTTCGCTTTCTAGCCATCTGGATTGTATCTGTCACTTGCTTTGCATGCGGCACGTGGATATCCAGGGAGACCAGACAACTGAATAAGCACAGCAGCTTGAAGAAGAGGTGGCGCCATTCCACCGTATAACACAGAAGCCTCGGTCAAGGTCGATAGCGGCTTGACCTGTCTGGTCATGATGGCACGCTTTTATGGGTTGCCAGCCGACCCGGCACAGCTCAAACATGAATTCGTGCAGAGCGGCGAGGTCTTTGGTGTTTCCGAGATTTTGCGCGCAGCAAAAAAACTGGATCTCAAAACACGCGCATCGGATATACATCCAGACAAATTATCCACGACACCGCTGCCTGCAATCGCGCATCTGCAGGATGGCAACTTCGTTGTGTTGGCTCGCGTAGATGAGCAGCGGGTGCTCATACAGGACCCCCGCGAAGGCCGTCCCACCCTCATGCCGCGTGAGGCATTTGAGCAGGCATGGTCAGGTCAGCTGATCCTGTTCACAAAATGCGCCAACTTGCGCCCGGAAGACCGTAAATTCGATTTCACCTGGTTCATACCGGCCATTGTGAAATATCGAAAATTACTCGGCGAAGTCCTGCTGGCTTCCTTTTTTATCCAGCTCTTTGCCTTGCTCACGCCGCTGTTCTTCCAGGTGGTGATCGATAAAGTCCTGGTGCACAAGGCCATCACGACGTTACATGTCGTTGCTATCGGCATGCTGGCCATTGTGTTTTTCGAGACGATCCTGGGCGGGATGCGTGCCTACCTCTTTTCGCATACTTCCAGCCGCATAGATGTGACACTGGGTGCGCAGCTGTTCCGCCATATGCTGCGGCTACCCATCGCCTATTTCGAGGCGCGCCGGGTGGGGGAGACCGTGGCACGGGTTCGGGAGCTGGAAACCATTCGCCAGTTCCTGACCAGCTCTACATTGACGATCGTGATCGATCTGTTCTTCACCGTCGTATTTCTCGTGGTGATGTTCTACTACAGCCCGATTCTGACGTATGTGGTATTGGGTACCATTCCGGTCTATCTGCTGCTGTCAATTCTAGCTACACCGTTGTTTCGCAGTCGATTAGAGGAGAAATTCAACCGCGGTGCGGAAAACCAGGCCTTTCTGGTGGAATCGATCAATGGCATGGAAACTGTCAAGGCGATGGCCATTGAACCTGCCATGCAGCGCAAATGGGAAGAGCAGCTGGCCGGGTATGTAAAATCCAGTTTCCGGGCCGGCAATCTGAGCAATATTGCCGGGCAGATCGCCTCGTTCATTAGTAAACTCACCACCATCGTGATCCTGTGGATTGGTGCACACCTGGTGATGAACAACCAGCTTACCATCGGCCAGTTGATCGCCTTTAACATGCTGGCCGGCCGCGTCACAGGCCCGATTATGCGCATCGTCCAGCTCTGGCAGCAGTTTCAACAGGCCGGCATCTCGCTGCAGCGCCTGGGCGATTTGCTGAACGCCCCGCCCGAGCCGAGCTACACCAACCGTACCAACCTGCCTGAATTGTCAGGGCATATCCAGTTCGATAATGTCACCTTCCGCTATCGGCCGGATCGCCCGGAGGTGATACGTCAACTGACCCTTGATATCGAAGCGGGCAAGACCATCGGCATCGTCGGTCGGTCGGGATCAGGCAAGAGTACCCTGGCCAAGCTGGTGCAGCGGCTGTATGTGCCGGAAAGTGGCCGTGTTCTGATCGATGGGGTGGATCTGGCACAGATCGACCCGGTCTGGCTGCGCCGCCAGATCGGTGTGGTGCTGCAGGAAAACTTGCTATTCAACCGGAGCGTGCGCGACAACATCGCCCTGGCTGACCCAGGTCTGCCCATGGAACCGGTGGTGCAGGCGGCCAAACTGGCCGGTGCGCATGAATTCATCCTCGAACTACCGGAAGGTTACGACACCGTCATCGGTGAGCACGGTGCCACCCTATCGGGTGGACAGCGTCAACGCATCGCCATTGCGCGTGCGCTGGTGACGAATCCGCGCATCCTGATCTTTGACGAGGCCACCAGCGCGCTGGACTACGAGTCGGAAAGCATCGTACAGCGTAATCTCGCCCACATCTGCCGTGGGCGCACGGTGCTGATCATCGCCCATCGCCTGAGCACAGTTCGGCATTCGGATGGTATCTATGTCATCGACAAAGGCGGCATCGTCGAATCGGGCACGCACCAGCAACTGATCAAGCTGAACGGCTATTACGCCAACCTGCACAAGCACCAGACAGGCCAGCTGGTGGCCAGTGCCTAAGGCTGCCGGGGAGACACATTGAAGTGATAGGGAGAATGTTCACAAGTATCGGAGACCATGTGCGTATCTGGCGCATGGCCTTGCAGCACCACAAGCAGCAGGAGGGAAAAGCGCGTCCTGACGGCATTGCAGTGGAATTTCTGCCCTCGGTGCTGGAGATTCAGGAGACCCCGCCATCCCCGCTGGGCCGCAAGATCGTGTATCTGATCATTACCCTGTTCCTGGTCGCGATAACCTGGGCAACATTCGGCCAGATCGACATCATCACCGTGGCGCAGGGCAAAATCATCCCGGGGGATTACTCGAAGGTCATTCAACCGCTGGAAGCGGGCATCGTCAAGGCCATTCACGTGCGTGACGGTCAGGACGTCACCAAAGGTGATGTGCTGATCGAGCTCGATGCCTCAAATCCTTCTGCGGACCACGGGCGGCTCATCAACGAGCGTACCAGCGCCATGGTATCGGCATGCCGGCTGCGCGCCCTACTGGAGGGTAATAACACCTTCACGGCACCAGAGGAAGCCGCACAAGACATCATCGATTTGCAGCAAAATCTGCTCCAGGATCAGCTAGCCGAACTCGAAAACAAGATTCAATCGGCGAACCTGCAAATCGAGCAGCGGCGTGCGACGTTGAATGTGACCGAGTCGAATATCCGGAGGCTGGAAAGGACGCTACCCTTGATCAGCGAACGTGTAAAGGCGCTCGAGTCACTGTTGGAGAAAGACTACGTCTCGAAGACTGAATATTTATCGCTTGAGGAGGAGCGAATCAACAAGCAGCAGGAACTGGCGATGGAGCGCTATAAACGTGTTGAGCAACAGGCAGCGCTCAATGATGCAATCAAGCGGCCGGAAGCCATTAAAACCGAATACAAAAATGCCTGGCAAAGCGAACTGGCGAAGATAGAAACCGATATCAAATCCCTTGAGAAGGAAGAGTCAAAAGCCAGTGTGCGCACCTCACAGCAGACATTGAGTGCGCCCATCGACGGTGTGGTCCAGCAACTGTCCGTGCACACGATTGGTGGTGTCGTCACGCCGGCGCAGCAGCTCATGGTGATTGCGCCAAAGGAAGGGCAGCTGGAGATCGAGGCGTGGATAGAGAACAAGGATATCGGTTTTGTGAATGAAGGGCAGTCGGCGGAAATCAAGGTGGAGGCCTTTCCTTTCACTAAATACGGTGTAATCGATGGTAAATTGCTGCATCTATCACATGATGCCGTGCCGCTGGAAAATATTGGTTATGTGTACGCAGCGCGTGTGGAGATGGAGCGTGAAATATTGGACGTGGGTGATAAGCACGTCAGTCTGTCACCAGGTATGAATGTGGCTGTGGAAGTGAAGACTGGAAAACGTAGAGTTGTCGAATATTTTTTGAATCCGATATTGCGTGGTTTCTCTGAGGCAGCTCGTGAGCGATGAGGTGTGATTATTACTTGATGATGTTCTTCAGTATTTCTGTCGCCGATTCTGGAAAGTGGTTTTACGTAAACAGAGACATGTTATAGAGGCTAGTAAAGATGAAACAAGAAGTATTGTATTTGATATACATGCTGGGTCCAATATTGCCAATATTACTTTGGGCGCCTGTTGCGCTGGTTATTACTGTTTGGATTACAAAGCGCCTCTTGCGTGTGAGAGGTAGAGTTCTATTCGGATTTGTAATATTCCTGGTTTTATTATTATTGCCTTTGGCTGATTTCATAGTTGGACGTATCTATTTTTATCATCTCTGCGACACCCAGTATGGGTTCAAGGTGTATCAAACGGTAGGGTTGCCAGAGCAATACTGGGATGAGGATGGCGAGCCTTTATTTATCAATTACCCGCCCAACTCCAACACCAAGGTAAATGGAACATTGAATTTTAAAATGCTATCTGATTACGAGGTACGTAGAACTGGTTGGAGACAGTACTCCAAAATATTTGATATCAAACGGTCCAAATACTCGTATTACAAGAAGAGTACAAACGAGATTTTGGCAGAAAATACATTCTTTAGTCATGGCTGCGGTTGGCTAAGAAATAAATTCACAACAAGTTGCAGTGTCCAGTGCGATAGCTATGGGCAACCGAACACCAAGCAAAAAATATTATCTATATTCGTGCCAGCTAACGCGAATCAATAATACAGGAGGAACAAATGGCAACAATGGATATGCTTTTCCAACAAGCCCAGCTAGCGCAGGCAGCATATGCAGCGTCTTTTTTGCCGGATATGAGCGGGCAAAGCAACGATGACTATATTGATCAGCTAATCTCAGCGAATATGGCTTTAGAGCAGGCGAAAGAATTCGCCGATAAATATACTGTTGTAGACCAATTTGACGGTCCATATGGGCTATCCGTTACTGTATTCAGCGATGCGGCCGGTATCTACTTAGCTGTGCGCGGTACAGAGCCGGGCATAAATGTAGATTGGCTAACAGATTTTGGAGATATAGGGCCGGATGGTATAGCAATTAGACAAGGATTGGTGCTGTTGAATTACCTGCAAACATTGATTGGTTCGGAAGGGCAGGCGGTACCGTTTTACGAATATGATGAAAGCAGCCAAACAATTACAGCTACGCAGGGAATACTATCAGAGCAAGGTAAGTTGTATGGCTATCAGGGAACGATAAGTGTAACCGGGCATTCCATGGGTGGTCATTTGGCGATGATGTTGAGTCGAATGGCGCCGAGTCTGATTAACTCTGTATATACCTTTAATGCTCCTGGATTCGATACTACGTTAGGACCACAAAATGATCCATATTTAGGTAGTGAAGGATTCTTCGCCGCTTTACAAAATACAGGGATAGCGCCAATCACTGGAAATGTGGGTGAGACATGGGATAGCAACAAATTATCTCATGTTGCGGTAAATGGGGATTTAGTCAACGGAATAGGAATGACGCCTGGCGAAGGTAATAAGCAATATATATTTTCAGAGGGTGCGCTATATCCGTTAGATAATACTGTAAATCAAGCGCTGAATATCAAATCCGCGCACGACAAGGCTCAACTTACAGATTCTTTATCCGTATATAATCTGCTTTCAACGTTAGACCCTAGTATTACAATTACGCAGCTTACGCCAATATTTGAAATTATATCTAGTAAACCAAGTGAAAGCCTAGAAAGAATCGTAAATTCTATAAGTGAATTATTTGGGGCAGGTGCAGAAGTATCCTATGAAAATAGGGATGAGCTCTATCAAGCAATAATAGATATAAAGGGAATATTACCTGCTGCAGGGATGCAGATCCTATCACTGGATGAATTCAGATCGCAGTACTTGCAAAACACTGTCAGAGATCATGTGTCATTACCAGACGATATGGGTTTGGCATTCCGATATGCGCTAGAGCATTCGATGCCCTTTGTGGTTTTTGGAGATCCCAGTATTTATGCGCAGCACAATTCGCAGGGCGAATTAAACGCGGAACAATTCTCAGACGAGTATGTTATCGATAAGGCCTATTTTATGGATAGGCTCATGATTCAAAACCGTGCGGATAGTAAACATGTGTTAGGCGCTGGTGAGGTATTTATCGATAATTACGCAGGAGTGTCGACCACAGATGATATTGGAGCAGCAATTCTGTTTAATGATGCAAAAAAATATTTGTTCGGTGGTGATCAGAATGATGTGCTGATTGGTGGGACGGCAGTAGATCGTATATACGGGCGTGCTGGTGACGATATTCTAATTCATTCAGCAACAGGTGTGGAAGACGGTGTCGCAGATTATCTGGAAGGCGGTTTGGGTAATGACAATTATATAGTAGGCGGTGGCGACAAAATCTTTGATATAGATGGTAAAGGTTCCGTCACATTTAACGGATTCACTTTGCACGGTGGATTGGGTGACGCACAAATATACCAACAGATTAATCAGCGCTTCACCTACACACTCTCCGGAGAAACACTGGCTGTTCTCGATACAGTCGAAAATGAAACTCTCACCATTGAAGGCTTTTTGAACGGCGATCTAGGTCTTGATTTGATCGATACCCAGCCAGTCAATAAGCAGCAGTCAATTATTACATTGGGACGTCACGATGCAACCATCAATACCGATGATGACGTGGCGGTCATCAATGGGGCTGGCGTCGATATGGTGCAAACATGGGGCGAGATTCAGGATGCGATTCCGGCAAGTACCGACAGTGATCCTTTGATTGGCAATCATTATGATTTCGCAAACGCCATAGATGAAATTCATACCGGGGCAGGCAATGACAATGTCACTGTTGCGGACATCAACCTTAACCCCGATATCTGGTTCTTCGGTGGAGCCGGTAATGATTCCTTCCTGGCATATGGTGTAGATAACGGGAGTGGTGCCAATCAGCCCGGCGCGACAATTTATGGAGAGTCGGGTGATGACGACCTGAGCGGCTCCTATCTGGCCGACTGGATCGATGGAGGCGCAGACCACGACATGATATCGGGTCGCGGTGGTGACGATATATTGCTGGGGGACTTGGGCAATGATCTGGTATTCGGTGGGGATGGTCAGGATGATGTATATGGCGGTGAAGGCAATGACTCGCTGTATGGTGGTGCGCAATCCGACTTTATTGAAGGCGGTAGCGGTAACGACAGGATCTACGGGGATACCGAGATTGGAAGCGTCGTCGACGCAACTGGAACGGAGCGGCGTGCGATCAGAACGTGGGACGGTGCAAATGAGGCGATTGGTTTCTATCCGGCTGATACCTGGTGGGTACTGCCGGATACCCGGACACTGCTGGATCTGCCCGCGACGCGTGATGTTGCAGTGGCCGAGGTTGGCGATGACATACTTTCAGGCGGTGCGGGAAGCGATGCGATATTCGGTGGTGGTGGAGCTGATGTTATCTATGGCGGCGATGATGCTGACCTGCTCGCAGGTGAGGCCGGAGCTGACCGGCTGTTCGGTGATGCTGGCAATGATTTGCTATTTGGCGACATTTATCAGGCACAGTATGACTACGATCAGGAGATCATCAATTCAGACTACAGTGCATCGCTGGATTTGACGGTAACCCAGATACGCAGGCAGTACCAGGATCCGGTGGATGTTGCCGGTGATGACGACCTGTATGGCGGCACGGGTATCGATCGTCTGTATGGCGGCGGTGGTAATGATGTCCTGAACGGTGGCGCGGATAATGATTATCTGGCAGGCGCTGCCGGTGATGATGCGTATGTCTTCGATCTCGACTGGGGTGTGGACACGCTGCGTGAAGAAGATGGTGTGGATACCATCCGCTTCGGTGCGGGTATTCACGCAACCGATATTACCGCATCCGCGAATGGTGCAGATCTCGTTTTGTCGGATACCGGCGGTAACGAGATCCACATCAATGACTGGTATAACGGTACACGCATAGAGCAGGTCGTGTTTTCGGATGGGAGCTCCTGGTCAGAAGCCGATTTAACGGCAGCGGCACAACACCAGACTGGTGACGATGGCGACAACGACCTGTCCGGTATTCAAAATGAAGCCAATGTCCTGGATGGCGGGGCAGGTAACGACCAGTTAACCGGTGGTAGCCAGGCAGATGTTCTGATCGGCGGAGACGGTAATGACGTCCTGCGCGGAAGGGGCGGCGATGATCAGCTGCTCGGTGGCGCGGGCGCAGATATATATGAAGCAGGGAATGAGGCTGGTGCTGTTACGCTGGTGGACGATGCGACCGACGGTAGTGTGAACACTGTCCGCTTTGCGCAAGGCCTGCAGCTTACCGACATCACATCCACCTCGTTCGGCAATGATCTTGTCCTGAACTGGAGTTCGGTAGCAGGCAGTGCGACGATCAAGGGTTATTACGACAACCCGGCGGCCTGGCGTTTCGAACTGGATATCGGGCTAACGGTTCCGAATGCGTTCCTGGATGACCCCTCACAGCTGTCGGTAATCAGCGAAGAACAGCAGGCGTATCAGCAGCGTTTGCAAACTGATCTGCTGGCGACCGTCCAGTCGCCGTCGCCGGTGTCTGGTAATGTCACCCTCACGGTACCCCAGGCAGGTAGTATTTATGACTTGCTGGCTTACAGTAATGATCTCTCGCTCGGTATCGGTTTCTCCGGGCTGACGGCAACGGTGAATGACACGCTAAAACATGAAACCACTGTCGTCATCGATCAAATTCAGGGGACAGACGGTTCAGATACACTGAGTCCGGTTGCCACCTCGACACATCAGATCAACACCCGGAGTGCCTATATTTGGTTGACTGATGTGACGCAGACCACGGATACGACATATACGGCAACCATAGAAAAGTCCAGTTATGATCGTCCCGCATTCATTCCGGAAACAGAGCTGGCGAACGCTGGCGATTTGTACGGGAATATCCTGCGCATAGACGTCACGGTTTCAGCTGACACCTATCCGGTGATCATGCTCGATGGTGGCGCCGGGAATGACCGCATTGGCAATGAAATACAGCTTCCCTATGGCTCTATCGCGAGCACTTTCATGGATGGGTCCTTCTTTGCTTCGAGACTATTACAAAACCCAGATCATTGCCTCCGGCGGCGACGGGTTTGATGCCCTGTTCGGAGGCGCCAGAGGCGACTATCTGGAGGGTGGCAATGGGCTGGACCGGATTTACGGCTATGGCGGTGATGACGTTCTGGTCGGCGGAGAGGGCGATGACTCCCTCTACGGCCATGCCGGATCGGATCGTTATGTCATCGATTTCTCGCAATCCGGCCATGACTACATAGAAGATAACGGCTTGTTCACCGATGGAGATGTCACTGGCCTGCTGATTGAAGGTCGGGGAATGTCAAACAGCCAGGCCGTCGAGTTCCTGCGCACCGCGACGGACGCGGATATACAGGACCTGAAGGACGAGTTCGGTCTTGTGGACGCGACAGGATACGTTACGGATGAATATCAATCTCGCAGACGCCAGCCTGTCCTGGGTGCCGCCGAATAATGAGGAACGCATCGGCATCAGGATCCAGCCGCAGGGCAATGCTGATGCATCAGTCACCGTGTGGATGCGTGGGCCAATTGATTTCCTGGGCTTTGGTATCGAAACCTATGAATTTGCGGATGCCACACTGTCGCGTGATGAGTTGATGGCATTGCTTCCTCCCTTCCCCTCGGTTTGGGAATTTGAAGGCACTGCGAATGCAGACAGCCTTGAGGGAACCGACCTGAAGGACATCCTGGTCGGTAAGGCAGGCGATGATTCACTCGAAGGCAGGGCAGGGAATGATGTTTATCTGTTCAATGCCGGAGACGGGTTTGACTACATTTACGACTATAACGGGGAGGATGATGCCGGAATCGATACACTGTCCATCGGCATGGGCATCAATCCGGCAGATGTGAAGGCCGCCTACTGGATCGATGATTATGGTGACGAGACCTATTACGCGCTATTCCTGTATTTCGACGATACCGGAACGGATGGCGTCTTCCTGGATTGGTTGTATACCTACAATGATGGTGTGGATGTTTATCCAGAAAATACCAACATTGAGTATATCCAGTTCCTGGATGCCAATGGCGGCCAGATCTTTGACCTGGCAGCGATTGTACAGGCCAGGGTAACGGAACTGACTGATGCTTATGATCAGGATACCCCGATTCAGTTATTCACGCCCGAGGTCCTGGCCAACTTTGACGTTACGGCAACCGTTGGTCTGGCGGGTGGTGCGGCTGCGTACAATTACGCGACTACTGGCGATATTCATACTGCACCGCAGACACCGGCCCTGAATGAGATTCAGGGTACTGGAGCATCCGATACGCTCATTGGTACAGACGGTGCTGACCGCATCGATGGAGGCTCCGGCAACGATACGATCGATGGTGGCCTTGGTAATGATGTCATCATAGGTGGTGCCGGCTCGGATACGCTGAGCGGCGGTGCCGGCGACGACACGTTCCTAATCGAGGGCACCGACGGCGGCTATGACAGCTTCGACGGCGGGGCCGGGGTGGACACGATCCTGGGCGGAGACGGCGACGACACCATCCGGCTGCACACCTTCAGCGCGGCCTCCAGCGTGGAGGCGATCGACGGCGGTCTGGGCGTGAATGTGATTGCCGGTACCGGGGCGAGCAACAACATCGACCTGAGCGGCACGACGGTGAGCAATATCGACCACATCGATGCTGGAGCCGGCAACGACACGGTGATCGGCACGGCCGGTGCGGACACGATCATCGGCGGTGCGGGCTCGGATACCCTGAGCGGTGGTGCTGGGGACGACACCTTCCTTATCGAGGGCACCGACGGCGGCTATGACACCTTCGATGGGGGTGCCGGTGTGGATACCATCCTGGGTGGCGACGGCGACGATACCATCCGGCTGCACACCTTCAGCGCGGCCTCCAGCGTGGAGGCGATCGACGGCGGTCTGGGCGTGAATGTGATTGCCGGCACCGGGGCAAGCAACAACATCGATCTGAGCGGCACGATGGTCAGCTAACATCGATCATATCGACAGCGGTGCGGGTAACGACACGGTGATCGGTACGGCGGGTGCCGATACCATCATCGGCGGTACCGGCTCGGACAATCTAAGCGGTGGTGACGGTGACGACACGTTCCTGATCGACGGCACCGACACCGGCTACGATACCTTTGACGGTGGCGCCGGGGTGGACACCATCTTGGGCGGTGCGGGCGACGACACCCTCCGGCTGCACAACTTCAGCGCCGCCTCCAGCGTGGAGGCGATTGACGGTGGGCTGGGCATGAACGTGATTGCCGGCACCGGGGCAAGCAACAACATCGATCTGAGCGGCACGATGGTCACTAACATCGATCATATCGACAGCTGGGGCGGGCAACGACACGGTGATCGGTACGGCGGGTGCCGATACCATCATTGGCGGTGCGGGTTCGGATACCCTGAGCGGCGGTGCCGGCGACGATACCTTCCTGATCGATGGGACGGACGGTGGTTACGACACCTTCGACGGCGGTGCCGGGGTGGACACGATCCTGGGCGGTGCCGGCGACGACACCCTCCGGCTGCACAACTTCAGTGCGGCTGACAGCGTGGAGGTGATTGACGGCGGCCTGGGCATGAATGTCATTGCCGGCACCGGGGCGAGCAACAGCATCGATCTAAGCGGTACCACGGTGAGCAACATCGATCATATCGACAGTGGGGCGGGCAACGACACGGTAATCGGTACGGCGGGTGCCGATACCATCATCGGCGGTGCGGGTTCGGACACGCTGAGCGGTGGTGCCGGCGACGATACCTTCCTGATCGAGGGCACCGACACGGCTATGACAGCTTCGACGGCGGGTGCCGGGGTGGACTACCATCCTGGGCGGTGCGGGCGACGACACCATCCGGCTGCACAACTTCAGCGCGGCGGACAGCGTCGAGGCGATCGACGGCGGCCTGGGCGTGAATGTCATTGCCGGCACCGGGGCGAGCAACAGCATCGACCTCAGCGGCACGACGGTCAGCAACATCGATCATATCGATAGCTGGTGCGGGCAACGACACGGTGATCGGTACGACGGGTGCGGACACGATCCTCGGTGACTCGGGAGCCGATCAGGTCTATGGGGAAGCGGGTAATGATGTCCTGGACGGTGGGACTGGTAATGATGCCCTGCAAGGTGGTACAGGCGATGATACCTATCGATTCTACCGGGGTGCGCAGAATGACACGGTTTACCAGCAAGACAACTCAGGACAACTAATCGACGCGGGTGCTGACACAGTCTTGCTTGGCGACGGTGTCGATCAGAACCAGCTGTGGTTCACCAGGAACCAAAGTAATCTTGAAGGTAAACATAGTCGGTACGAGTGATACCTTGGTCATCGATAACTGGTATACAGACGCTGGATACCATGTAGAACGGTTTGAACTGGCCAACGGTTCTTTCCTGCTGGACACGCAGGTCGAACTGCTGGTAAACGCCATGGCCGTATTCGATCCACCGGCGGCCGGACAGTTGGACTTGCCTGCCGATGTCCAGGACGAGCTAAATCCAGTTCTTGCAGCTACCTGGCAGATTTCAGCAGGTTGATCGTTCAATCGCGCCCCTAAACCTGAACTTCACCAGGTTTGGGGGCGCAATCAATCTTGGAACAAAGCATCTCGAACGGATTCATTCAGCCTATATCTATAAAGAATGCAGTGAGCACAAAAGCGCTTATCGGGTGCCTCAACGGGCATCAATATTGATTTCCATGCCATTGTCATCAGATATTATGACCGTACCCCTGTAACTGAGCCACCTGTAATGTGGGAAATTAATAATATCAGGCTGCCTCCCTGGCGAACACCGCGGGCGGTTTCTTGCCCAGTGAGCGATGTGGCCTGACGTGGTTGTAGTGATCTCGCCAGTCATCGATGGTTGCTCGGGCATCCTCCAGGCTGGCGAACCAGTGCAGGTTCAGGCAGTATTCACGGAACTTGCCGTTGAAGCTCTCGACAAAGGCATTCTGGGTCGGCTTTCCGGGCTGTATGAAATGCAGCTTCACGCCGGAATGTTTTGACCAGAAGAACATCGCCTTGCTGGTAAACTCCGGCCCGTTGTCGCAGACGATGGTCTTGGGTAAGGGCCGACGCTCAGCGAGCCGATCCAGTTCACGTGCCAGTCGCTGGCCGGAGATCGAGAAGTCGACCACCTGCAGGACGCACTCGCGCGAGTAATCATCCGAGACGTTCAGCACCCGGAAACGCCGGCCGTTCGCCAGCTGGTCACTGACAAAATCCATCGACCAGCGTTCGTTGACCTGAGTGGGTACAGCCATCGGCACGCGCGGCCGCGTCAGCTTCTTGCGACGCTTGGTGCGCACCTGCAGGCCTTCCTCCGGTAAATCCGGTAGGTCCGCTTGTGATTACGCACCAGGCCCTCGGTCCGAAGCATCTCGTGGAGCATCGGATAGCCGTACCGTGGGTACTGCTCTCCAAGTGTCCGTAGCCGTAGAGCGTAGCGTCCCGAGCAGGCGCGTCCCTGGTGCGGAGACCAGGCTGCTGAGCGGCTGAAACCCGGTCAAGCCGCAGGCTCGGCGTTCGCTGACCCCATGGCTGTTGACGTGATCCGACGACCCGGCGCCGCTGCGTGGCCTCACCCTTTTCCCTCGACCAGACGTCCTTCAGTGCCGCCTTGTCGAGCTCCGCCTCGGCCAGCAGCCGCTTCAGCCTGGCGTTCTCAGCCACCTCCAGCTCCCGCAGTCGCTTGGCATCGCTGACCTCCATGCCGCCGAACTTCGACTTCCAGCGGTAGAAGCTCTGCTCTGCGACGCCGTGACCGCGAACCAGGTCCGGGACCGTGGCGCCCGCCTCGTGCGCCTTGAGGATCGAGATTCCTTTCAGGATAATGTTGCCTTCGTATTCAACACCTATCGCCTCGGTCAAAATTATAGGGAAATCCCACATCCAACATGGCTCGGATTACGGGGGTACGGTCAATTACGCCACCGAGAAATCCAGTTTGTAGCGTGATTATTTCTTGCTTAGAACGAATGATTACTCCGGCTACTTGCTTCCTCGTGCGGGTAGT
>CAVQJD010000005.1:0-55717 GCA_963712695.1 uncultured Gammaproteobacteria bacterium | reverse complement strand
GCAGAGACGCAGAGTAAGTAGAGTGTCGGATACAACAGCACAATTCCTAAAATCATTCCAATCAATAGTGTTCTGATACCCATCACGCCTGATTCATGACCATCGAAGCTACGACCCGGCCTGATGCCGAGGTGACCTGTGCCAACTGCGAGGCCTGCTGTTGCCGCCTGGAAGTGCTGCTCATTACCGAAACCGGTGTGCCGGAAGCCTGTATTGAAACAAACGAGTGGGGCGGGAGGCGCATGGCGCGGCTGGACGATGGCTGGTGTCCGGCGCTGGATCGAAACACCATGCTTTGTACGATTTACGAGCAGCGGCCATGGGTTTGCCGTGAATTCGTGATGGGTGCATACGAATGTCTTTCCGAGCGGACCGCCAATCTGTAAATCAGCTTTGGGCCGGATACAATATCCTGCAGCTCGCCCTCTGCGGCTAAATCCACCATCAACGATCACCCGCCAGGCCGGGTGCCGCGCAGTTCCGCAGACGTGAGCCTCGCTCGATGCGTTTCGCGAATTCATCGCATTCTGCGGGTTCCCGGCGCCTTCTGTGGTGAATCTCGGCCAAGCTGAATTACTCGCCGACCAGGTCCGGTTCCCCGCAATACTTTGCAATCTCGTGGCGTGCGGCATCGCGCAGGTCCAGCGCGACCTGCCAGCCTTCACCCTGCGGCTGGATCGGTGCGCAGATCGTGACTTCGATACGGCCGCGGTGCGGGAACCACTTGTCGCCGCGCACGATGTTGCGGGCGCCGCGGATGGCCACCGGTACCACAGGCACGCGCGCACGTGCGGCGGTGACGAAGGCGCCCATGCGGAACGGCTGCAGGCCCTCGAAAGTGGTGAAGGTGCCTTCCGGGAAGAACACGATGGATTGGCCGCTGCGCGACTTGTTGGCAATGCGCTTGACGTCACTGGTGCCCTTGTTGGCGTTGAAGCGGTCGACGAACTCCACGCCGAAGCGTTCCAGGATCAGGCGTACCGGCAGGATGCGTGCCAGCTCGCCCTTCACAATGAAATGGATCGGCACATCGAGCGCCGCGGTGACGATGAAGCCGTCCAGGTAGCTGGCGTGGTTGGCGACAATGATCTGTGCGCGGTCCGGATCAAGATGTTCGTGGCCGCGCACCTTCAAGGGGGTAAAGGTGCAAAAGAACAGCAGCCGCGCGCACCAGTGCGCCATTTTGCGGCGACCATGCTCGGTCGGCGTGAACACCACCAGCACCCAGGCCAGCAGCCCGAGAATGACGAATACCGGCCAGGCGTAGATGGCAAACAGCCATGCGCCCGGACTGTGCCCGGTGCTGGCCGCGGTGGCATCCGCCGGTTGGCCGAATGTACCCATCAGCAGGTCGGCGGCAGCGCTGGCACCGGTCAGTTCCGGGCAGGGGCGATAGCTGCTGTCGTTGGCCAGTCCGGCCTGGATAGCCCGCATCAGGTCATTGGCAGTGGTGGCACATACGCCGGCGCCCTCCATGAGTGACACACTGAGCGCTTGTTCGATGCGTTCATGCAGTACGGTGCGTGCGATACTGTCCAGACCGAGTTCACGTTCCAGGTGGGTGTTCGGTGTGAAGTGCAGGTTTTTCCATTTCGGGTGAACTTCACCCACCATGTCGCGGATGATCGCCAGCAGGGCGCTCATGGCCGGCGGCTGCCGATGAGCTGTGGCAGGCGGGTGAGAAGTGGTCATGGTTGCGGTTCTTTCGGTGTGATCGTATTGTGGCCGGGTGCAGAATATCCTGATAAGAGCCCGCCGTGAAGCCAATCCGCACTACCAGCACTGCAGCTGACACGCCGGAGCATGCGGCAATGCAGGGCGAGCTGCGCGAGATCGAGCGGTTTGCCGACGCCTTGTGGATGGAACGCGGCCTGAGCGACCATACGCTGGCAGCCTATCGCAATGACCTTGCCGGACTGGCGGCCTGGTTACTGCCACAAGGCCACACCCTGCTGACGGCGCGGCGACAGGACCTGCTGGACTATCTTTCGGCGCGGGTCATGGACGGTGCCAGGCCGCGTACCACGGCGCGCCTGCTGTCCTCCCTGCGCCGGTTCTACCGTCACCAGGTGCGCGAGGGTCGTCTGCAGGAGGATCCCAGCGTGCGCATCGACTCGCCGCGCATCGGACGCCCGCTGCCGGACACCCTGAGCGAACAGGAAGTGGATGAGCTGTTACACGCACCCGATACCAGCGATGCGCTGGGTCTGCGTGACCGTGCCATGCTGGAACTGCTGTACGCCTGTGGCCTGCGCGTGTCCGAGCTGGTCGGCCTGGCCACCGATCAGGTCAATCTCACCCAGGGCGTGGTGCGGCTGATGGGCAAGGGTGGCAAGGAGCGGCTGGTGCCGCTGGGCGAGGAGGCCGTGGAATGGCTGCAGCGCTACCTCGAGGAGGCGCGCCCGCAGCTGGCCGATGCCGCCCGTCATCTGTTTGTATCCCGCCGCGGCCAGGGTATGACCCGCCAGACTTTCTGGCACCGCCTCCGTCGGTATGCCATTAAATCCGGTATAAACAAGCACTTGTCCCCGCATACGCTGCGTCACGCGTTTGCGACCCACCTGCTTAATCACGGTGCGGACCTGCGTGTGGTGCAGATGCTGCTCGGCCATAGTGACCTGTCGACGACACAGATCTATACTCACGTGGCACGAGAGCGTCTCAAGGATCTGCATGCGCAACACCATCCGCGTGGCTGAAGCCGGTAAGCGCGTCCCGGCCTGGCCGGCAATCAGCTGAAACCTGACTGCCGGTTCGCTGTCATACCTTTCACGTGACCTGAAACAACCATGGAATTCATTATGAAAATAAAACAATTCGTTGCAGTCTGCTTGCTGAGCCTGGGTGTACTGGCGGTTCACCTGGTCAATGCCGGTACCGGTGCTGATGATACCGTGCGCAAGGCGATGCAGAACGTGTTGCCGAATGCCACCGTCGATTCTGTCACCCCGGCGCCGATGGCAGGTATATCGGAAGTGCTGATCGGAACCAAGCTGTTCTACGTAACCAACGATGGCAAGTACATTTTCGACGGCACCCTGATCGACCTGGCGACACGCACCGACCTGAGTGAAAAACGCCTCAGCAGTGTGCGCCATGATCTGATCAACAAGGTCAGCGAGAAGGACATGATCATCTTTCCCGCGGACAAACCGCGCCATACCATGACAGTGTTCACGGATATCGATTGTGGTTACTGCCGCAAGCTCCACAACGATATCGCCAACTACAATGATGAAGGTATCACTGTGCGCTACATACTGTTCCCGCGCAGCGGGATCAACACGCCGTCCTATAACAAGGCGGTCTCGGTGTGGTGCAGCGACGATCGCCGTGATGCGCTGACGCGCGCCAAGGCCGGCGAGGAATTGCCGCGCAGCACGTGTGATAATCCGGTCAAGGCCGGTATGGATCTCGGTCACGAACTGGGAGTCAGCGGCACACCGGCGCTGCTGCTCGAGAGCGGCCAGTTACTGCCGGGTTACGTCCCGCCGAAGAAGCTCGCCCAGGTGCTCGACCAGGGGGAATAAGCCAGATCCATCGAAGTTGCTGTAGTCAGCGCAGGGTGCGGTATTACGGACTTATGACCCCGTGGGGTGCGCTTTACGCACCGCTTGCGGTGCGCGGTGTGGTCGTAGGGTGCGTTCTACGCACCGATAAGGGTGCACGGAGTGCACCCTGCGCAGGTGTCAGCATGGGTTCGGTGTGCGGCTTGGTTCACTGATCACGCGCGCCTAGAGCAGCGCCGTGGACATCCTGCGGCGATAGCTGCTTACCAGTTCACCCTCGTTACCGAGCAGGTTGAACACGGCCAGCATGGCCTTGCGACCGGCGTCATCCTGAAAGCCCCGATCATGCTGCAGCAGATACATGAACTGCTCCAGCGCCGGTTCGAGCCGGTCGGCCAGCACACAGGCGGCACCCAGGCGGTAGCGCAATGCACTGTCGTTCGGTTGGGCCGCAACAGCCTGCTCGAGAGTTGGAATATCTGCCGCCTCACCGGCGGCCTGCATGAAATCAAGCCGTGCACGCAGGCGCAGGGCCTCGGCTTCATTGCGTACATCGAAGGGCAGTTCGTCGAGCAGCGCTTGCGCCTGCCGGGCCTGGCCACTGGCCAGGCTGAGTTCTGCGTAATCCAGTGTGACCTGGTGATTGTCGGGTTCCAGCGAGTGCAGCGTTGCCAGCAGGTCGAGTGCCTGAGTGTGCTCGCCCTGTCCAAACAGGGTGCGCGCCTGACGGCGTTGCTGGTCGGATTCGCGTTCGATGTGCCGGTCGAGCAGGATACGCAGGGTCGACTCGGTCTGCGCGCCGAGGATTTCCTCGATCATGTTGCCGTCCTTGTACAGGCGCATGGTCGGCAGGCTGCGGATATTGTGCTGCACGGCCAGCTCGCGCTGCTCATCGGTGTTGATCTTGGCCAGCACGAACTTGCCGGCGTATTCATCGACGAGTTTTTTCAGGACCGGCATCTGCATCTGGCACGGTCCGCACCAGTCTGCCCAGTAATCGACCAGCACCGGTGCCTGACGCGAGCGTTCCAGCACCTGCGCAGGGAAAGTCTCGAGCGTTACATCAGTTATATTCTGCAAGTCATTCATAAAATAATAAAATTATGTCTGTCAGAATCAATACAGTCCTGTGATACCCCGCGCGATTATAAATCATCCACGCTGACCAGTTCACGGCAGGCGGTAAACAGCAGACAGGTGCGCAGCCGGCGCCGTGGCCAGAGCCGGCGCGCTGCGTGCGCGTAACAGCCGAGTTGCGCGCGGTACGTGTCGACCAGCGCACCCAGCGTGTCCGGCGTGGCGTGGCTGTGTGTCTTGTAATCGATGAGTGTGACGCTGTCGGCGCCGAGCACTACCCGGTCGATAATGCCGTGCACCAGGCGGTCATCTTCGAGGTACTGTACCGGCACCTCGTTCCAGGCCTGCGTATACCGGCCGGCATCGAACAGTTCCACCAGCCGCGGGTCCTGGATAACGTCGAGCGCGTGCTGCCACCACTGCGCGAACTCCGGATCGTCGCGTTCGCGCTGCAGCAGGCCGGCAAGCCGCAAGCGCAGTGTTTTGTCCACCGCTTGCGGTATGCGACTTAGATGGTCGAGCAGGGTATGAATGGCAATACCCCGTTCGCGGCCGTCCGGGTCGCCCGTGGCGTCGGTTGCCGCGTGCGCCTGCAGGCTGGGTGCAATGCGGGTAACCGAGGGCCTAACCACGAGTGGTTGTGACAGGCGCGTATCGACCTCGACGACCGGAGCCGCAATGACCGTTTGCGGTGGGCGGACGACGGGTGTGCCCGAACAGCAGCAGGGATGACCGTCCGCATTGTGTGGCCACGACTGCAACGCATTCTCGATCAGCTCATACCAGCTGCCTGCGTAGCCGCGGTCCGGCTGGCTGCCGGTTATGAACAGATACTGCCGTGCGCGCGTCAATGCAACGTAGAGCAGATTGGCTTCCTCGGCGCGCTGTTCCGCGTCGTACTCCAGCAGCAGCGTCTGCGTGACCTGATCCATACCTGCGCGGGTGCCGGCCAGCGTGAACAGGTCGGGGCGTGTGCTGCCGCTTGCCTGGCGCAGCAGCACCGCATAGGCGTCCTTGTGGCGTGGCGCTACGGCCGTATCGACGAGGAACACCACGGGTGCCTCGAGGCCCTTGGCGCCATGGATGGTCAGCAGGCGCACGCGTTCTCCACCGGCGTCATCCGGCGTGCTTTCGTCGGGCTGGTCCTGGTCGGAACCGCGCAACCGGTTGAGCTGGTCCAGGAAGCGCGGCAGACTCGGGTAGCGGCCATGGTCGATTTCCAGAGCCAGCTCGATGAAACGGGTCAGGCTTGCGCGCACCCGCGGCAGTAGCGCGGGCGGGAAGGCCGCCTCGTAGCGCTGCACGACCTCGCCTTCGTGGAAGATACGGTCGAGCAGGTCATGCACCGGCACCTGGCCGGCCAGCGTGCGCCAGCGTTCCAGCAGGCCGTGGATGGTGTCGTAAGGCGTCTGTCCGGCCGCGGCCAGCTGCGCGAGGCGCTCATACCAGTGGCCGGAATCACCGCTTGCCAGTGGAATCAGCTGTTCGCTGCCGAGCCCGAACAGCGGGGCGCGCAGCACCTGCGCCAGCGCCAGGTTGTCGTAGGGTGCAATCAGGCTGTTCAGCAGCGCGACCAGGTCGCGCACTTCCAGGTTTTCCAGCAGCAGGCCCTTGCTGGCGCTGAGGTAGGGGATGCCGGCCGCGCGCAGCGCATCCTCGTAGACCGCGGCATGGGTGCGCTGGCGCAGCAGGATCATGATGTCGCTGTAGTCCAGCGCCCGCACCTGGCCATCCCTGACAATTGCTGTGCCTGCCGCCATGAGTTGCTGGATGCGCCGGGCGATCATCCGGCCTTCCGTGGCATAGCGCACATCCTCGGCGACCGCACGGGGTTCCAGTAGCGGATTGCGCAGCCCGCTGGCCGGCGTCTTGACCGGTTGCAGCGGGTCTGCGGCCGTGACCAGTGGCAGCAGTTCAACGTGTCCGTACTGATCCGCGAGAAAGGTGGTGTGGGGCGTGAAGTCGCTGAGCCGTGTATTCAGCGGTGGCTGACTGAACACGGCATTGACGCACTGTATAACGGCCTGTGCCGAGCGTCGCGAGGCATCCAGCGGGTAACGGCGTGCGTCGAGATGGTGCTGCAGCCAGTCCGAGGCCTGGCCCAGCAGCGCCGGGTTGGCACGCCGGAAACTGTAGATGGACTGCTTGCGGTCGCCGACCAGAAACACCGAGCGTGTGCGTTCGTCACCACCGGCCGCGAGTTCCTCCAGCAACGGCAGCAACAGGCGCCACTGGGTAGGATTCGTGTCCTGGAATTCATCCACCAGCAGGTGGTCGATGCGCGCGTCCAGCTTGTACTGCACCCAGCTGGCGTGCGCGCTGCGGTTCAGCAGTTCGCAGGCCTTCCATTCCAGGTCGGAAAAATCGAGCACGCGCTGTTCGCGCTTGATGTGCTGGAAATGCTCGAGCAGGCGCGTGCCGGCGACATACCAGGCCGTGGTGGTGCGGTAGCTGTGATGGCGGGCGCGGCTATCATGCAGTGCGATCAGCATCTCGCTCAGTTCCGCGTGCAGTACCAGATATCGCGCCTCGCCGTCGATGCCAAGCCGCTGCTGCTGGGTCTTGCCTGCCTTGCGCTTGCGTGGCTCGCCCTCCCGGGTGAGGAACACGGGCGTGATGGCATTCAGGATGGCCGCTGGCTGATCCCTGTCGGTCAGCGCGGTACACAGCTGATCGGCGAGGACCTTTTCTGTCGTGGTATTACGTCCCAGCAGGGCGGCGAATTCCGTCAGCTGTGCGCGCTGCCGGGCTGACGGAAAGCCGGCCAGCGGATCGCTGCCGGGCACAATCTGCAGAAACTCCGCCAGCCGGCGGCAGGCGAACCCACAGGCATCGGGCTCATCCTGCACCCAGGCCCACCAGTCGCTGCGTCGGGCCAGGAACGAACGCAGGGCGCTGACCGCGTTGTGCAGGCCGTTGCAGCCTTCCACCAGCGTGGCGAGTGCGCGAGCGAGTTCGCCATCGGGCTGCATGGCGGTTTCCGCCAGCAGCGCATCGCGTGCGGCCTGCTCCAGCAGGCCGGTGGTCTCGAGGATTTCGAAGCCGGGCATGACATCGGCCTCGAGCGGAAAGCGTTGCAGCAGTTCCTGGCAGAAGGCGTGGAAGGTGGTGGCGCGCAACCGCCAGGGATTGAACAGGACCTGCTCGTACAGTCGGCGTGCGCGTGTGCGCATGTCAGCGTCCGGTACGATGCCGGACATCCGCAGCAGGTCATCGAGCCGCTCCGGCGTGGCGCACATCAGTTCATGCAGGCGCTCCATGATGCGCTGTTCCATCTCGCCCGCGGCCTTGCGTGTGAAGGTGACTGCGAGGATGCTGTCGGGGCGCACGTCTGCAAGCAACAGGCGCAGGATGCGCGTGACCAGCAGCCAGGTCTTGCCGGTGCCGGCCGAGGCATGCACGCTGGCGTTATGCGCGGGATCGGTCGCGGCAAGCGGATCGAGGCGAGTCATGCCGTTCATTGCGTGCTGTCCGGCCAGGCCTGCCGGCGGCACAGGCCGCCCATGTCACAGTGCTGGCAGGTCGTGCTGTCACCCCAGGCCGGCAGCGGGGTGCCATGCGCTATGGCTTCAAGCAGCGTGACCAGGCGCGTCTGCACGTCTGCCGCCAGTTGCGCCAGAGCCGTGCCGGCCAGAACCGGGCCGGTCCTGACTTTCTGATCGAGCTGCACGTATTCGACCCGGGCCGGCAGCTGCTCTGCCAGCAGGGCGTAGGACGGCAGCTGCACCGCCTCGCCACTGTCGATCTCGTCCTGTTTCGGCATGTGACCGGTCTTGTAGTCGAGGATGGCGTCGCCTGCCGCGCCGCTGTCGAGCCGGTCGAGGCGACCTTCCAGCACATGACCGGTGCTGAGTTTCAGTTCACGTGCGAGCTCGCCGCTGGTAAAGCGCCAGTCGTGCTGGTGTGCGATCTGCCAGTCGATGTAGTCCGGGATCAGTACCAGCCAGCGCCGCAGCCAGGCGCGGTGTTCATAGTTGTCTTCCAGTTCCCGCTCGAACACGCGCCGCGATACCGCGTCCAGTTGCGTAATGGCAGCGGTCCGGGTAGCTGCATCGAAGCGGGCGAGCGGCGGCGGAAAACCGGGGCCGCCCTCATGAAAACGGTGCAGTGCCGTGTGCACCAGCATGCCGTAGTCGGCCTTTTCCAGCGCCAGTTTGACTTCTTCGCGTGCCTTGAGGCCGAGCCCGCTGGCGGCGAAGAAGCGGTACGGACAATCGATCAGGTTACCGTGGGCGGTGACGCTGAAGTGTGCCGGCAGCAGTGCGGCCGGCAGTACCGGCGCGGGACGCGGTGTGCTGGCAGGGGTCGGCAGTGGATGGCGGCCTGCGACCCGTGCAGCGGGTTGCCCGAGCAGTGCCTGCAATCCGGCATCGTGCAGATCGTCCTGCCAGCCGAGTTGCTGGATGTCCTGCACGGCGGCGAGCCAGGCGCTGGGCGTGCGCAGCTCGCCGTTGTGCTCGCGGTGCCAGGTCATGAGCACGCGCGGGGCACTCTCCAGCAGGCGGCGCAGGCGAGCCAGCTGCAGCTGGTACTGATCGGTCCATACCGGCAGCCCGAGCTCGCCGCGCACCCGGTCATTGAAAAACGGCGAACCCGCCGTGCCGGCCGGCAGGTGCTGGCTGTCGCAGGCGCCGATCACCAGGCCGGCAAAGCGGCCCAGTCGCGCCTGCTGCAGGGTGAGCAGGGAGACCACGCTGGCGCCGGCCGGCGGGCGGAAATCATGGCGTTCCAGTGTGCTGCCCAGCCAGCCGCGAAATTCGAGCCACGTTATCCGCATATCGCTGTGGCGGGCTGCGGCATCGAGCAACTGCCATTCGTGCAGGATACGCTGGCCGGCCGGATCGTCCTCGTACGCGCTCCACATGCCAAGCCGCTCGAGGCTCACGCGCAGTGCCGTCAGCAGTTGCGCGGGTCTGTGCTCACCGGTGAGGTGCTCGCGTAACGGGCTCGCGGCCTGGTCGAGCGCGTCGAGCAACTGGTGCAGGCGCGCGGCGGTGGCGGCCGTCCAGTCTGTCCGGTAATGCTCGAGCCGGCTGTCGATGTGCGCGCGATAGCGCGCCAGGCCGCGTGCGATGCCCTCGTGCCGCACGATGTCGCGTTCCAGACGGAACACCGTATTGCTGAAGTCCGCGGGGTCCTCGCGGGTGAAGGTGAAGGGTGATTTCAGCACATCCAGCAGCGGTTCGTGGGCGAAGTCCTCTTCCACGGTTTCCAGCCAGCGTTCCAGCGCGGCGGCCGCACTGGTGGTGGACAGCGCCCAGCCACCCGGGTCCTGCAGGGTGATGCCGGCGCGTTCCAGCAGTGCGCGCACACGCCGGCCCAGACGACGGTCCTCGGTGACAATGCCGATCGGCTGATGGCCGTCGATCAGCCAGCGCCGCACCTGCAGCTCGATGGCGCAGGCCTCCTGTTCGGCGGAGGTCGCGGTCAGTGTGCGCAGGGTGCTGGCCAGTGGCGAGTCGGCATATCGTGCACGCAGTGCCGCCGCACGCTCCGGCAGCGCCAGGCTGCTGCCGGCATAGACGCTGTCGAGGCATTCGCCCAGTGCGGTGCGATCCTGCACGGGTGTGGCGCGGGCCAGCAGTCGGTGTGCCGGCGTCGGGCGCCGGGCGTCGGTATCAGGCAGACCTGGGTACAGGAAACAGTGCGCACGCCCGGTATCGAGCAGGCGTTCGATCCACTCCAGCTCAGCGCCGCTGAGCTCATCGAAGCCGGCGAACACGTAGTGCAGCTGATCGTCCCCGGTATGCGCGGCCAGACGCTGCAGCGTGGCCATGCCGGGGTCGAGCAGACCCTCCGCCTGCAGCTGCGTGTGCCAGGCCTGCCAGAGGCGGTGCACCACGCGCGCTTCCAGTCCGAACGGTTCCGGCAGCTGTTGCGCGATGCCATAGGCGGACTGCAGCAGGGCGCTAAACGCGTCCAGCCGGGCCGGTACCGGGATGCGATTCAGGGTCAGCGCGTCGAACAGCGTGATCAGCACGGCGGCCAGTTGCCAGGGATCCTGCTTGCCGAACAGCGCCGGGTGCTGGCGGATGGCCTCGACCAGCAGCAACTCGCGTCGCGCACGCCCGGGGATTGCGGCTTCAAGGGGGGTGCGCGCGGCCAGCCAGTGTTCCGGCGTATCGATGTGCGGACCGAGCAGGGCGCTGTGGCCCCGGACCGCAGCGGCGGCAAGCAGGGCGTTGCGCAGGTCGGGTGCGAAGTGCAGGTCGGGTAGCAGGATGACCGTATCGGTCAGGTCAGGCAGGGCACTGGCGTGCGTGACGACGTGGCGTGCCAGTACGGCCAGCAGGTCGTCATGGCAAGCGACCTGGATGACCTGCGCGCTCATGCCTGCCGCGAGCGGGCGTGGCGGGTCGCCTGGCCGATGGGCGGCGCGGGTGTGGCGGTGGCGGGTGACGTGGGGCTCAACGCTCCAGGTATTGCAGCTTGTCGGGCTTGTCCTTCCACTCGTCGGCGTCAGGCGGCGCGTCTTTCATTTGCGTGATGACCGGCCAGCTCCGGGAGAGTTCGGCGTTCAGTTCCAGGAACTGCTCCTGGCCGGGTGGCAGATCGCCTTCGTCGAAAATGGCGCCGATCGGGCATTCCGGTTCGCACAGCGTGCAGTCGATGCACTCGTCCGGGTCGATGACGAGGAAGTTGGGGCCCTCGTGAAAACAGTCGACCGGACACACCTCGACACAGTCCGTGTATTTACACTTGATACAGTTCTCAGTCACAACGAATGTCATGCAAGTCTCCAGTCTTTCACGGGCTGCGCGCGCATCCCGCCATGTTTCCAGTGTCAGGCAGGTTATCACACTTATGGTGCAACCTGCTGTTATCTATGTAAATGGCCAGGGTCCATAGTGGTGCCGGAGTGCCAGTATACCTGCAAAGCGCCACGATCAAGAATGCAGCTCCTGGCGGGCGAGCTCCTTCAGGGCGTAGAGCTGGGCCAGTGCCTCGCGCGGCGACAGATTGTCCGGTTCCAGCTCCTCGAGTGCGCCCAGCAGCGGGTGGTCCGGTGCGGTCTGGAACAGCGGTATCTGCGGCGAGGCCGGTTTGTCCAGCGCCTGCGGCTGGCGTTCCAGGTCCGCCAGGCGCGCCTGCGCCTGGCGAATCACCGCCTTCGGCACGCCGGCCAGGGCCGCGACATGCAGCCCGTAACTGCGATCCGCCGCACCCTCGCGCACGCTGTGCATGAAGACAATGCGGTCTTCGTGCTCGGTGGCGTCGAGATGCACATTGACAATGCCGTCGTACTGGTCAGGCAGCGCGGTGAGCTCGAAGTAATGGGTCGCGAACAGGGTATAGGCCTTGATCCGTACGGCGAGATCGACGGCACAGGCCCATGCCAGTGCCAGCCCGTCGTAGGTGCTGGTGCCGCGGCCGATCTCGTCCATCAGCACCAGGCTGTGTTCGGTGGCATTGTGCAGGATGTTCGCCGTCTCCGTCATTTCCACCATGAACGTGGAGCGTCCGCCGGCGAGATCGTCAGAGGCACCGATGCGCGAGAAAATGCGGTCCACCGGGCCGATCACGGCGCTGTCCGCCGGCACGTAGCAGCCGATGTGCGCCAGCAGCACGATCAAAGCGGTCTGGCGCATGTAGGTGGACTTGCCGCCCATATTCGGGCCGGTGATGACCAGCATGCGCTGACTCTCGTTGAGCCGGGTATCGTTGGCAATGAACGGATCGTCCAGCAACTGCTCGACCACGAGGTGACGACCACCTTCGATACTGATGCCGCTGCGCGTGGACAGCTGCGGGCGGCACAGGTTCAGGGTAAGGCTGCGTTCGGCAAAGTTGACGAGGACGTCGAGTTCGGCGATGCCACGGGCGCAGTGCGTGAGCGGTTCCAGTGCCTCGATCAGCGTATCGAGCAGTGCGTCGTAGAGCGCCTTCTCCAGTGCCAGCGCACGTTCGTGTGCGCTCAGCACCTTGTCCTCATGTGCCTTCAGTTCCGGCGTGATATAGCGTTCCACGCCTTTGAGCGTCTGGCGGCGCTGGTAGTTGTCCGGCACCCGGTCGGCCTGCAGGCGGCTGACCTCGATGTAGTAGCCATGCACCCGGTTATAGCGGATTTTCAGATTCGCGATACCGGTGCGTTCACGCTCGCGCGCTTCCATGTCGAGCAGGCAGGCGTCGCCGTGTTCGCTCAGCATGCGCAGCTCGTCGAGTTCCGCGTGATAGCCCGCGGCCAGCACGCCGCCGTCGCGGACCAGCTGCGGCGGCATATCCTTGATGGCGCGTGCGAGCAGCGCGTGGGTGTCCGTGTGCATGCCGATCCGCGTGGCCAGCTCGCGGGTGAGCGGATCATCGATGCCGGCAAGTGTACCCTGCAGGGCCGGCAGCAGCGCCAGGCTGTCGCGCAGGCCGGACAGGTCGCGCGGGCGCGCCGATTTCAGTGCAATGCGCGCGAGGATACGTTCGATGTCGGCGCAGCCGCAGAGCAGATCATGCAGCGCTTCGTGCAGACCGTCCCCGGCGAGTGCCGCGATGCTCTGGTGGCGTTGCTCCAGCAGGTCGTGATCGCGCAGCGGTCGATGCAGCCAGCGTCGCAGCTGGCGTCCGCCCATGGCGGTGGCGGTATGATCGAGTACGCCCGCTACGGTATGCTCCCGCTTCCCGGATCCCGATGCTTCCAGTTCCAGGTTGCGGCGTGTGGCGGCGTCCAGCACCAGGCTGTCATGGCGCGACTCGACGCGCAGGCCGCGCAGGTGCGGCAGGCTGGTGCGCTGGGTGTTCTGAACGTATTCGAGCAGACCGCCGGCCGCGCCGATTGCCGCCGGCAGTTGCTCGCAGCCAAAGCCGTCCAGATCGCGGGTGCCGAATTGTGCGTTGAGCTGGCGGCGCGCGCTGTCGGTCTCGAACAGCCAGGGTGCCTGGCGGCGCAAACGCGGGTGCGCGGCCAGTTCGGGTGGCAGCTCGACGCCTTCAGCGCTGATCAGTTCGGCCGGGTCGAGGCGGGTAACCTCGCCAAGCAGGGCCTCATTGCCCTGACACTGCTGCACGACAAAGCGGCCGCCGGCCAGGTCGAGCGCGGCAATGCCCCAGTCCCGGCCCAGCAGGTGGATGGCGACCAGCAGGTTGTCCTGGCGTTCGTTGAGCAGCGCCTCTTCGGTGAGCGTGCCGGGGGTGACGATGCGTACCACCCGGCGTTCGACCGGCCCCTTGCTGGTGGCGGGATCACCGACCTGTTCGCAGATGGCGACCGACTCACCCTGGCGCACCAGCCGCCCCAGGTACTGGTCGACCGCGTGCACCGGCACACCGGCCATCGGGATGGTCTGGCCCGCGGATTTGCCGCGTGCCGTCAGGGTGATGTCCAGCAGCCGGGCGGCGCGCCGTGCGTCGTCGAAGAACAGCTCGTAGAAATCGCCCATGCGGTAGAACAGCAGGGTATCCGGATGCTCCGACTTGATGCCAAGGTATTGCTGCATCATCGGGGTGTGAGCGGACGCGGTGCTGATCATGGCGCGCAAGTCTACCCGATTGCGCGAGGTTTGCGCAGGTGGCTATGGATTGGGGTGTACGACGGGGTCAGATCCCAGTTTTTCCTTATATTCCACTTGGCTCCTGGATACAGCAATGCACAAGCAAAGGAATATAAGGAAGGACTGGGATCTGACCCCGATTAGCTCGATTGCCGGGGTGCAGGAGCGCGGGTACGCGCGAACGGGAACGGCAACGGAATCTGCGCAAGGACGCTGAAAAAACGGAACATATTCCGTGTATTTCCGTGCGCTTCCGTGGCTATTTTCATGTCGATGTCACCATCACCACGCAATCACACGCAGGCCAGGCCATGCGTGCCTGCTCTCTGGACCTTGCCGGATGAAAGCATGGATATAACCCCGACCGGATCAAATTCGGTCCGGCACGGCTTTGCGGGTATAGTGCGGCGTGTTGACAGCAGCATGAGCCGGTCATGTCCGACCTCTATAAACTCTCCGAGCGCCTGGGCACGCTGTTACTGGCACGCGGCCAGTGGCTGGCCGTGGCAGAATCCTGTACCGGTGGCTGGGTGGCCAAGTGCCTGACGGATGTGCCGGGCAGTTCACAATGGTTCGATCGCGGCTTCGTGACTTACAGCAACGCGGCCAAGCAGGACATGCTCGGGGTCGCCGCGGCGACGCTGCAGCAGCACGGTGCGGTCAGCGAGCCGACGGTGCAGGCCATGGCTGCCGGCGTGCTGGCCCACAGCCGCGCCGCGCTGGTGCTGGCGATCAGCGGCATTGCCGGTCCGGGCGGCGCCATGCCGGGCAAACCGGTCGGCACGGTGTGTTTTGCCTGGGCGAGCACACAGGGGACGAGTCGCATCGTGACCCGCCGGTTTGCGGGCGACCGCGAGCAGGTACGCCGCGCCGCGGTGATCCATGGCATCACCGGGCTCATTGAGCTGTGTGGCGATGCGTGAGCCGAAACGGCGCCTGTTCTTCGCACTGTGGCCGGACGATGCCGTGCGCGCAGCACTGGATAGCGCGGGCAAGGCGCTGACCGGGAAACGCGTCAGGCGTGTGCCAGCGACTAACCTGCACCTGACGCTGGCCTTTGCCGGATCGGTTACAGCCACTGTCGCGGCCTGCCTGGAACGCTCCGCCACGGCCATCCGGCTGGCGCCATTCGAGTTGAGCATCGATCATGCCGGCTACTGGCCACGCCCGCGCATTCTCTGGCTGGGGCCAACCCATATACCGCCTGGGCTGTGGGCGCTGGCCGGGGCGTTGCGCAACACGCTGGCAGGGTGCGGCGTCGAACCGGAGGCGCGCGGCTTCCTGGCCCATATTACCCTCGCGCGCAAGTATTCCGCGCCTGCACCGGATCCGGAAATTCCCGGCGTGACCTGGCCGGTCAGCCATTTCTGTCTGGTCGAGTCAGTCAGTGCAGAAAGCGGCAGCATTTATCGTCCCCTGCGTTGCTGGCCGCTAGAGGGTGACTGAGTTCTATGTGATAATCCGCGCGTCCGGCGCGCCAGGGAACGGTATGCCACGCACACATTCCGGAGGAGATTGATGGACGACAACAAACGCAAGGCCCTGAGTGCAGCGCTGGGGCAGATCGAAAAGCAGTTCGGCAAGGGCGCCGTGATGCGCATGGGCGATGTCAGCGCCGTGCGTGATGTCGAGGCCATATCCACCGGTTCGCTCGGACTGGACATCGCACTCGGGCATCGGCGGACTGCCGCGCGGACGCGTGGTCGAGATCTACGGCCCGGAGTCGTCCGGCAAGACCACGCTGACCCTGCAGGTGATTGCCGAGGCGCAGAAGCTCGGCGGCACCGCCGCGTTCATCGATGCCGAGCATGCGCTCGATCCCGGCTACGCCGAGAAGCTGGGCGTCAATGTCGACGAACTGCTGGTGTCGCAGCCGGATACCGGTGAGCAGGCGCTGGAGATCACCGACATGCTGGTGCGTTCCGGTGCCGTCGATGTGGTCGTAATCGACTCGGTGGCGGCGCTGACGCCGAAGGCCGAGATCGAGGGTGACATGGGTGATTCACATATGGGCCTGCAGGCGCGGCTGATGTCCCAGGCGCTGCGCAAGCTGACCGCCAACATCAAGCGCTCCAACACCATGGTGATCTTCATCAACCAGATCCGCATGAAGATTGGCGTGATGTTCGGCAACCCGGAGACTACCACCGGTGGCAATGCGCTCAAGTTCTACGCCTCCGTGCGCCTGGACATCCGCCGCATCGGCTCCATCAAGAAGGGTGACGAGATCGTCGGTAACGAGACCCGCGTCAAGGTGGTCAAGAACAAGATGGCGCCGCCATTCAAGCAGGCCGAGTTCCAGATTCTGTACGGCGAGGGTATCTCGCGCGAGGCCGAGCTGATCGATCTGGGCGTGCAGCACGGTATCGTCGACAAGTCCGGCGCCTGGTACAGCTACGGGGACGACCGCATCGGACAGGGCAAGGATAATGTACGCGATTTCCTCAAGCAGAACAGGGACATAGCAGCCGAGATCGAGGGCAAGCTGCGCGCCCTGTTGCTGGTCAAGCCGGGGCGGCCCGTGGAACAAGAGGAGGCACTTGAAGCCGAAGCCTGAACTGGCGCAGGACCGTGATGCCATCTGCCAGACGGCACTGGACCTGCTGGCGCGTCGTGAACACAGCCGGCTCGAGCTGTTTCGCAAACTGCAGATGCGCGGTTTCGATGACGCAGCGGTCGACGTTGCGCTGCGTGCGCTGGAGTCGGAAGGCCTGCTCAGTGATGCGCGCTTTGCCGAGACCTTCGTCTGGTCGCGTTTTCAGCGTGGTTCGGGACCGCAGAAAATCCATGCTGAACTGTGCCAGCGCGGCGTCGATGAAGCCCTGATCGCCCTCAGTATCGAGGCGCTGGCGGATGACTGGCAGGGTCTGCTGCGCGAGGTAAGGGAGAAAAAATTTGGTCGCACGCTGCCGCAGGATTTTCGCGAACGCAGCCGGCAGATGCGCTTTCTCCAGCAGCGCGGTTTCAGCGCGGAGCAGATCGGGCGGGTATTCCGCGACCCTGAATAAATTTTACTGATGCGCCTAATCAAGAAATGACAGGCCACGTTTTTTTTCAAAAAAGTGATCAGTCCCCGAGCGTCCTCCAAATGCATGTAAACAGGTGTTCCAATCGTCCTCAAATCCCTGAATAATAACGTCCGGACCAAACCGGGTTAATAACTTGAAGCACAGCAGCGCACAACTCCGCCGGGCCTTCCTGGACTTCTTCAGGGCGCGCGACCACGAGGTCGTGCCATCGGCTCCGCTTGTGCCGCGGGACGACCCGACCCTGCTGTTTGTCAATGCCGGCATGGTGCAGTTCAAGGAAGTTTTTCTGGGCAACGAGCAGCGCGCCTGTCCACGTGCCGCCAGCAGTCAGCGCTGCGTGCGGGCCGGCGGCAAGCACAATGATCTCGAAAACGTTGGCTACACCGCGCGCCACCATACCTTTTTCGAAATGCTCGGTAATTTCAGCTTCGGCGATTATTTCAAGCGCGAGGCGATCACCTATGCCTGGGAATTCCTGACCGGCGAAATGCAGTTGCCGCCGGAACGGCTCTGGGTGACGGTGTTCGAGGAAGATGACGAGGCGGCCGACATCTGGCTCAAGGAGCTCCGGGTCGATCCTGCGCGATTCAGTCGAATCGGTGCCAGCGACAATTTCTGGTCCATGGGCGACACCGGCCCGTGCGGGCCATGCTCCGAGATCTTCTACGATCACGGTCCGGACGTGCCCGGCGGGCCGCCCGGTACGCCCGACGCGGATGGCGATCGCTACGTGGAGATCTGGAACCTGGTGTTCATGCAGTATAACCGTGACATGTCCGGTAATCTGAAGCCGCTGCCGAAGCCGTCGGTGGACACCGGTATGGGCCTGGAACGCCTTGCGGCGGTGATGCAGGGCGTGCATTCCAACTACGAAATTGATTTGTTCAGGCATCTGGTGGAAGCGGCCGCGCGCATCGCCGGAACGCAGGATCTCTCCCACACCTCGCTGCGCGTCATTGCCGACCATATCCGTTCCTGCGCGTTCCTGATTGTCGACGGCGTGCTGCCCTCGAACGAGGGCCGGGGCTATGTGCTGCGGCGTATCATCCGGCGCGCCGTCCGTCACGGCTACCAGCTGGGTATCAACGAGCCATTCTTCTTCCGGCTGGTCGGCGCGCTGTGCGAGACCATGGGCGAGGCCTTCCCGGAACTGCCGGCCGGCCGTGCACATGCCGAACGCATCCTGCGCCTGGAAGAGGAACGCTTCGCCGAGACCCTGGAGCAGGGCATGCGTATCCTGGAGGAAGACCTGGCCGGTTTGCAAGGGACCGTCATTCCCGGCACCACGGTATTCAAACTCTATGATACCTACGGTTTCCCGGGCGATCTGACTGCCGATATCGCGCGCGAGCGTGGTCTGAGTATCGACATGGACGGTTTTCAGGCCGCGATGGAATCACAGCGTGCCCGCGCACGTTCGGCCAGCCATTTCGCCACTGATTATTCGGGTGATGCGCGTGTCGATACCTGCACGGAGTTTACCGGCTACGACAACCTGGCAGGCGAATCCAGTATCACGGCGCTGCTGTACGAGGGCAAACCGGTGGAGCGGCTGGAAACCGGCCAGAGCGGCATGGTGTTTCTCGACCAGACGCCGTATTACGCCGAGTCCGGCGGCCAGGTCGGCGATCGTGGTCGGCTGGAGAGTAACAGTGCGCGCTTCGAAGTCGAGGATACACGCAAACACAGCGGAACGGCCTTTGCCCACATCGGTACCGTGACGCAGGGCGTGCTGCGCAAGGGCGACCGGGTGAATGCACTGGTCGATGCCCAGCGCCGCCAGGCTACCGTGCTCAACCACTCGGCGACGCACCTGCTGCACGCCGCCTTGCGCAGCGTACTCGGCACGCACGTGCAGCAGAAAGGCTCGCTGGTCGAACCGGAACGGCTGCGTTTCGATTTTGCACATTACGAACCGGTGACACCTGCGCAGCTGCACGAGATCGAGGACCTGGTCAATGCCCAGATCCGCGCCAATGCAGCCGCACAGACGCGCCTGATGTCGATGGATGATGCCATGCAATCCGGTGCCATGGCCCTGTTCGGTGAAAAATACGGCAGCGAAGTGCGCGTGCTGTCGATCGGCGACTTTTCGGTCGAACTGTGCGGGGGTACCCATGTCAGCCATGCCGGTGACATCGGCCTCTTCCGGATCACCGCGGAGACCGGTATTGCATCGGGCGTGCGGCGTATCGAGGGCGTGACCGGTGCGCGTGCGCTGCAGTGGGTGCGCGACAACGAACAGCGTCTGGCACGCATTGCCGAGCTGGTGAGGGGCAGTCGCGAGGACGTCGACGAGCGCGTCGGCCAGTTACTGGAAAAGAGCCGTGTGCTGGAAAAGGAGTTGCAGCAGCTCAAGGGCAAACTGGCCAGCAGCCAGGGCAGCGACCTGGCCGCGCAGGCGGTCGACATCGCGGGCCTGAAGGTGCTGGCTGCACGCCTGGATGGTGCCGATAGCAAGGTGCTGCGCGAGACCCTGGACCAGCTCAAGAACAAACTCGGGTCGGCCGCGGTGGTGCTCGCGGCAGTGGACGGCGACAGGGTCAGCCTGGTCGCGGGGGTGACCAAGGACCGCACCAATCAGGTGAAGGCCGGCGAACTGGTCAACATGGTTGCGGTCCAGGTCGGTGGCAAGGGCGGCGGACGTCCGGACATGGCCCAGGCCGGCGGCAACCAGCCCGCGAACCTGGATGCGGCATTGCAATCGGTGCCGGACTGGGTGCGCGAACGCCTCTAGCCGCAGCACTTCATATCAGTTCTACTGTTCAGGAATAACCCAATCATGGCACTTATCGTTCAGAAATACGGCGGCACCTCGGTCGGATCGGCGGAGCGGATCGGGCAGGTGGCCGACAAGGTGAACGACTGGCGCAAGCGTGGCAACGACCTCGTGGTTGTCGTCTCCGCGATGAGCGGTGAAACCAACCGTCTGATCGAGCTTGCCAACCAGGTCAGCGATTCGCCTGTGCCACGCGAACTCGACGTGCTGCTGTCGACCGGTGAACAGGTGACGATCGCGTTGCTCACCATGGCACTCGAGCAGCGCGGCTGCAGCGCGCGTTCCTATACCGGTTCGCAGGTGCACATTCTGACCGACAGTGCGCACAACAAGGCACGTATCCGGGAAATCGACGACAGGCGCATCCACGCCGACCTGTGTGCCGGCCGCGTCGTGGTGGTGGCCGGTTTCCAGGGGGCGGATGAACACGGCAATATCACCACCCTGGGCCGTGGCGGATCAGACACCACCGCCGTGGCGCTGGCCGCGGCGCTCAAGGCGGATGAGTGCCAGATTTATACCGATGTGGATGGTGTCTACACCACCGATCCGCGCGTGGTGCCGAATGCACGCCGGCTCGACCGCATTACCTTCGAGGAAATGCTGGAGATGGCCAGCCTGGGCTCCAAGGTGCTGCAGATCCGTTCGGTCAGTTTTGCCGGTCGCTACAATGTCCCGTTACGCGTGCTGTCCTCATTCGAGGAGGGCGAGGGCACGCTGATAACCTACGAGGAAGAACAGATGGAAGACGTACTGATATCCGGAATCGCATTCAACCGGGACGAGGCCAAGCTGACCGTGCTCGGGGTGCCGGATACCCCGGGTATCGCGCACAAGCTGCTCGGCCCCATCGCGTCGGCGAATATCGAGGTGGACATGATCGTGCAGAACATCGCACCGGATGGCGCGACCACGGATTTCACCTTTACCGTGCATCGCAACGACTACAAGCGGGCGATGTCGATTCTGGAGGCCACGGCGCGTGAGCTGGGTGCCCGGGAAGTGAGCGGCGATAACAGGATCGTGAAAATATCGCTGGTCGGCGTCGGCATGCGTTCACATGCCGGCATAGCCTCGACCATGTTCGAGGCGCTGGCCCGCGAAGGTATCAATATCCGCATGATTTCCACCTCGGAGATCAAGATTTCCGTGGTGGTGGATGAAAAATACCTGGAGCTGGGGGTGCGGGCACTGCACGACGCCTTCCATCTGGATCAGCCGAGTCCAATTAAATAGTTTTAAAATACATAATAATATGTATTATAGTTAAGTAGTTTTCCAGCATATTCTCTCATCTCGACTTTCATATATACTCCTAGCATGGGGCGAGTCGGGTCAGGACTACGCTGGCACCGGTGTTACAACCACACCGGTGAGCATTACCAGAATAACTAACAACGGCAGAACCTTGACAGGGACAAACGATAACAAGAGGTTGAGAAAATGTTGATACTTACGCGCAGAGTTGGAGAAACCCTCATGGTCGGTGATGACGTCACCATTACTGTGCTCGGTGTAAAAGGGAACCAGGTCAGAATCGGAGTGAATGCGCCCAAGAACGTTGCTGTTCATCGTGAGGAGATCTACGAACGCATCAAGGAAGAGCAGCAGAATCAAAAGGACGGTACCAACTAAGCCAGGCCGGTTCGGTCCTTTCATGCAGGATCCTGGATCGGGATAGCCATGGAATTGATGCCAGGCCCGGGTATTTGACACACCCGGGGACGGGCATGAATCAATTGAACAATTACGATTGTTTATCGTTATAATCCCGCTGCAGACGTTCTACATCATCAGGAGAGGTGGCCGAGAGGCCGAAGGCGCTCCCCTGCTAAGGGAGTATGGGTCAAAAGCCCATCGAGGGTTCGAATCCCTCCCTCTCCGCCAACCAACAAGAAAGGGGCCTTATGGCCCCTTTCTTGTTGGTTAGTGACGATGGATGCGAACCCTCGATTTCAAATGGCCGGGTTCGACAAAATCGCCGGGAGCGATTTTGAGTGAGCGCAGCGAACCCGATGGGCCGGGCACAGGGAAGTGCCCGGCAATCCCTCCCTCTCCGCCATTCATAGAAAAATGGGCCTCGCGCCCCTTTTTTTCTATGAATGATTGATGGTGGATGCGAACCCTCGATATTCAATTGGCCGGGTTCGACAAATGGCGATAGCCGCGCTATGCGCTGCCCGGCGGGTCGCTGACGAGATCATTCAGCCGATGACCTGTATCGGGGCCGCTTCGATCGTTCGGGGTTCAACCCGCCCGATAATGGCGGCATGCGGATAGCCCAGTTCATGCAGCTCGTCCAGACAGGCCGAGGCTGCGTCAGCAGGCACAGAGGCCAACAAGCCGCCCGCGGTCTGCGGGTCGAATAACAGCGGGAAGCGCGCGTTGCTACTTGGGGTTTCCGGGTTGCGCACCGCCCGGCGCACGCGCATGTTCTGCGGTTGCAGCGAAGAGAGTATGCCAGCGGCCACGGTCTGCTCGGCCCCGTCGAGCACGGGCACCGCCTCGAGTTCGAGTTGCACATCAGCATCCGAGGCGCGGGTCATTTCGACCAGGTGCCCCAACAGGCCGAATCCGGTGACATCGGTGCAGGCCGTGGCGCCCCGCCGGTGAAGGCAGGCGGCGGCGGCCTGGTTTGAAATCAGCATCGACTGGATAGCCCCATCTATCCAGCGCCCTTTCGCCTTGCCGCGCATATCGGCAGCGAACAGGGTGCCAGTGCCGATAGGCTTGGTCAGGATCAAGGCATCTCCCGGCTGCATACCACCCTTGCGCAGCAGGGCATCCTTTGCGATCAGTCCGTTGACCGTCAGGCCGAAAGCCAACTCCGCCCCTTCACTCGAATGACCGCCCGCCAGCACGGCCCCGGTGGGCGCGATGGTGTCCAGGGCGCCGCTCATCAACTCGGATAGGGTCCGTTCGACGATCTGCTCCCGGCCATAGGGCACCGTGGCTATCGCCAGGGCGGACTGTGCTTCGGCACCCATGGCAAAAATGTCACCCAGGGCATGGTTGGCCGCAATGCGGCCGAAGGTGTATGGATCATCGATGAAGGCGCGGAAGTAATCCACGCTCTGTACCATGACCCTGCCCGGTGGCACCTCGAAGACTGCCGCATCATCGGGTGAATCCAGGCCGATGAGCACGTCATCACGGCGCTGCGCCGGCAGGCGGTTGATGACCCGGCTGAGCACCGTGCTGCCCACCTTGGCGCCGCAGCCCCCGCAGCGCATGGCCAGGGTGGAAAGCTCGCGGATGGCTTCCGCATCGGCGATGTCGCCCAGGTCCGGTCCGGCCTCCTGGCCCATTTCCGGCAATTCGTTGAAACGCTGCATGAAACGACGATCGATCCAGTCTTTCCAGGTCCAGAGCAGTCTGCCTTCCAGGGACCAGTTGCCGCGCGAGGCCACGGCATAGGTATCACCGGTGCTGATCAGGCCAAGGAAACGCTTCTGCGGCCGGTAGGGCTTCAGCGGTCGACCCGCTGCCGCGCGACGCAGGTTTTCGGTTAGTACAGGCCCCTGGCGAACGGCGAACACACCCGACTTTGGCCGTGGATACGGCATGGAGGCAATGTCACCGGCGGCGAAAACATCCGGGTGGGAAATCGCGCGCAGTTCACGGTCGACGGCGATAAACCCCTCCTTGTCCACCGCGAGTCCCGACTTCCCCGGCCATTCCGGCGCGGCGGCATAGGTCACCCAGAGCACGGCATCGGCGGGGTGGAAGTCGCCACTTTCGACCTGCACGCCATTGGGTTCCACGCCAACCACTTTACTGTTCACACGCACGGCGATGCCGCGCTCACCCAGCACACGCATGAAACGGCGGCGTACCCCGGCATTATGGGTGGGGAGAATCTCCGGCCCGTCCGTGAGCAGCTCATAGTGCAGGTGTGATGCCTGATCACCCTGTTCGCGCAACTGGCCTTTCAGGTGATGCTGGGTGGAGAGAGCCAGCTCCACGCCACCGGCACCGCCACCCACGACAAGTATGCGGAAGTCGCCCTGGCTGTTCAGTACCCGCGCCTGCAGTGTCTGCCAGTCGCGCAGCCACTGGTCGATGGGCTTGACCGGCAGGGCGTGTTCCAGCGCACCCGGCACGTCGATGGTGCGGGGCCGCGAACCGGTATTGATCGAGAGCAGGTCATAGTGCACAGGAGGACGGCCCGGCACGTGGACCAGCCGCTCACCCGGGTCAATGCCATCGACCTCGCCATGGTAGAGACGTGCACCGGCGAATCGGGCCAGGGGACCCAGGTCGATATGAACTTCATCGCAGTTGTAATGACCGGCGACGTAACCTGGCAACATGCCAGAGTAGGGCGTATGGATGTCGCGGGTGATCAGGGTCAGACGCACGCCGGGCATGGGCTTCATGCCGAACATGCGCAGCACCGAGACATGCGCATGACCGCCACCGACCAGAACGATATCTTTCAGGACCGGGGTACTAGCCTTCATCAGTATTCCTGGTTTGCATCAGGTGGAGACTGAACAGGCGATCCGCATCCACCCAGACGGTGTCGGTGGTGAAGCCGGCCCGTGACGCCAGGTCGCGGAACTCCGCCACGCTGTACTTGTAGGAGTTCTCGGTGTGGATAGTTTCGCCCGCTGCAAAGTGGAAGGTCCGCCCCTGCAGGCTAACCTGCTGGGCCACACGCGAGACCAGGTGCATCTCGATACGGCCTTGTGCGTCATTGTACAGGGCCTTGTGTTGCCACATCGCGAGATCGAAATCGGCGCCCAGTTCGCGGTTGATGCGTCTGAGCAGGTTCAGGTTAAAGGCCGCGGTGACACCCTGGGCATCGTCATAGGCCGCCTCCAGTACCGTCTTGTCCTTTTTCAGATCGACACCGATCAGCAACTGTCCATCCGGACCGACCATGTCTGCGATCATGCCCAGAAAACCGACCGCGGCATCCGGGTCGAAGTTTCCGATACTCGACCCCGGGAAAAAGGCCAGGCACCGGCCTTCAGGGCTGTTCGGCGGCAGTGTCATCAGTCGGGTGAAATCGGTGCAGGCGACGTGCACCTCCAGCCAGGGGAAGTCGACGGCGACCTCCTGTGCGGCCACGCGCAGGTGGTCGCGCGAGATATCCATGGGTACATAGGCGCAGGGCTGCAGGCCCTCGAACAGGATGCGCGCCTTGGTACAACTGCCACTGCCGGGCTCGACCAGCAGGTGTCCGGTGCCGGCCTTCTTCGCTATCTCGTCTGCGTACTCACGCAGCAGCGCTGTTTCGGTGCGGGTGGGATAGTACTCGGGCAGCTCGGTGATGGCATCGAACAGCCGCGAACCCTCGGCATCGTAGAAATACTTCGGCGGGATCGATTTCTGCGCCTGCGAGAATCCGGCCAGCACATCCGCTGCCAGGTCATCGGCGGTGGGGTGCAGGTCGTGGAAACTGACCGGCGTCCTGTTCATGCGGCGTGTGCCATCTTGCCGGCCTGTGGCTGGTGCAGGTGGATGCCAGACAAGGTTGGGGGCGGTAAAGCGCTGCCATTTCCCGAGGGGGCGGAAGGGCGGCCGGCATCGCGTTTCAGGGTCATGTCGTTTTGTTCAGAGCGCGCAGCTACGGAAACCGGCATACACATCATTGCGCTCCGGGCCGTAATAGGTGCGCCAGGTGTTTCGGATCATGCGCCCGCGGGTGGTCCAGGCCCCCCCGCGCAATACCTTGGTGTTGCCGAAAAGTGGCTGGGAATAGTCCTGGTACATATCGGGCGTGAAGCCCGGGTACGGCCCGAAGGTATCCTCGGTCCACTCCCAGACATTGCCAATCATCTGTCGACAACCGAATGCACTGTCGCTCTGCCGGCAACGCGCCCACCGCAATCGTGCCGAGTGCGTGGCCATCGAGGTTTGCGAGGTGTGGCGCTGGCTTTGTGTCCCCCCATGGGTAGTGGCGCTTCTTGTCCGACAGTCCGCCGCCTGCATCCACCTGGCCCGCTGCCGCCACCTCCCATTCCAGCTCGGTGGGCAGGCGCCGCCCGGCCCAGCGGCACCAGGCCCGGGCTTCATGCCAGCAAACATGGATCACGGCCGTATCCGGCGGCAGTGTTTCCCAGCGGTCGAAACGTCGCATCTCCCAACCGTCACCGCTGCGCCGCCAGTAGCGCGGGCACTCCAGGCCGGACTGCTGCAGCCAGGTCTGACCCGCCTCGTCCCAGTAATGCGCATCCTGGTAACCGCCGGCATCCACGAAGGCCGCGTACTCGGCATTGCTGACGGCTGCCCGGGCGATGGCAAAGGGCTGTACCTCGACCGCGTGCGCCCATTTTTCGTTATCGAATACGAAGCCGTCTTGCGCGGTGGCACCGAGCATGAAGGTTCCGCCGGGGACCTGTGCATCCCCGGCCAGCCGGCCCTGCATCAGCCCGTCCGACACCGCGCTGCCAATTTGAGGCGTCGGGTAGGCCAGTGTCTGGCGTGTATAGGTGAAGGCCTCGGTGTGCATGTCCTCGTGGTAGATCGCGTACTCGAGCAGGTAATCCCGTCTCGCATCAGGACCATCCTGCTCGACGTGGTGGCGCACCCGGTCGTGCACCGCGCGCATGTAGGCCAGGGTGTCGTCCAGGCCGGGCAGCGGCAGGCCCCAGCGGTCATCGTGGGTGATGGTGATGGAATCGTAGAGGCTGTCGACCGAGTCGAGCACGGGTTCCAGGCCCAGGTGCTGACGCAATATCCAGTATTCGTAGAAGTAGGCGGTGTGCCCGATCTCCCAGCGCAGGGGATTCACAATCGGCAGTCTGGGCCCCATCAGCTGCGCCGCGTCCAGCCCGTCGATGAGCGTGAGCGTACGCCGGCGGGCGTCTTCCATGCTGTCGATCAGGAACCGCGACATACGACGAGGTCGATGAGGTAAATTCGCATGCTATCATCGCAGAGATGCCGCGGAATGTCACATGAACATCTGGCTTGTCACCCCCGCACCGCGCGGCTCACGCGCCGGCAACCGGGCCTCGGCCAACCGTTGGGCGGCGATTCTGCGTCGGTTCGGGCACCGGGTGAAGGTAGTCCACGGACTACCACGGCGAACCGGCCGATCTGATGGTGGGGCTGCATGCCTGGCGCAGTGCGGATGCCATCGCCCGGTTTGCCGTCGCGTACCCGGATCGGCCCCTGGTGGTGGTGCTGACCGGAACCGATGCCTATCGCTTCATCCACAGCCACCGCGAGACCACACTCGCCTCTCTCGATGCCGCCGACCATATCGTCGGACTGCATCCGCTCGTGGGTAACGTCCTGCCCGAACGGCTGCGCGGAAAGCTGCGCGTCATCATCCAGTCTGCCCGCCCCGTGCAGCACCGACACCCCGCCCGGCGCAGTTTCCGGGTCTGCTTCGCCGGGCACCTGCGCGAGGAAAAGGACCCCTTGCGCCCGGCTCTGGCGGCGCGGGGGCTGCCGTCAGACAGCCGTATCCGGGTGGATGCCTACGGCGGGGCCCATACCGAAGACTGGGCAGCGGCCGCGCAGGAGGAGATGCGCATCAATCCGCGTTACCGCTGGCATGGTGAGATTTCACACGCCGAGTTGCGGCGGGTCTACTCGCGCTCGCATCTGCTGGTCTTGCCCTCCGTGATGGAAGGCGGGGCGAACGTGATTTCGGAGGCGGTGATGGCCGGCCTGCCGGTGATCGCGTCAGACATCGAGGGCTCCGTGGGGCTGCTGGGTGCAGACTATCCCGGCTACTACCCGGTGCAGGATGCAGAGGCCCTGCGCGAACGACTGCTCCGCGCCGAGTCCGACTGCGGGTACTACGCAGAGCTCGTGGCCGCCTGTGCCGCGCGCCGCCACCTGTTCATGCCGAACAGGAACATGCCGGCTGGGAAAAACTGCTGGAGGATATTCAGTCTTCCGGTGCGGTGTAGTTCTGCGTGAATGATTGTTCTCTGACCACGTTATGCTATGCCTACGCTCCAGCCACTGGTGTGAGTGGGAGTGTGATCAAACTACCCGCAAACGCAGCTACTGATAGCCGCTTGTGCTGGTCGCGGACGGCAGCCGGACGGTTACTGCCAGGCCGCCCAGCACTGACAGACTGCATGACAGGTCACCGTCATAGGCCTCGGCGATGTCCCGGGCAATGGCAAGTCCAAGACCGGTGCCGTGTTTCTGCTCGTCCAGACGCACGCCGCGCAGGCCCAGGTTGGCCAGCTGGTCTTCCGCTACGCCTGCCCCGTCATCCTCGATGGTAATGACGATAGCATTACGCCGGGATACCGTGATCGCGACCGTCTCTCTGGCCCACTTGCTTGCATTCTCCAGGATGTTGCCCAGGAGTTCAGCCAGGTCATCGCCCGGAATCGCGGCATCCACAGCATCCGGGGCCTCGACAGACCAGCCGAGGATCGACCCGCGCGGCGTGCGTTGCAGAGTGCGGACAATGCTGTTGAGCGTTTCGACCACGCCGGCACGCGCTTGTCTGCTCTGTACGCCCGAGCGGACCCGGGCCCGTATCAATTCCCGGTCGACGCGCCGGCGCATGGTCTCGGCGAGCTGATCCAGGTCATCGGCGATTGCCATATTTCCCGTATCCCGCAATCGTTGCGCATCGGCCGTCAGCACCGTGAGTGGCGTCTTGAGTCCATGCGCAAGATCCGCGGTCCACGTGCGTGCGCGTTCGATCACCTGTTGCTGGGCCTCGAGCAGCCCGTTGATTTCATCGACCAGCGGCGTCACCTCATCGGGGTAGACGGAAGCGAGACGGCGGGCTGTTCCGGAGCGAATGTCCATGACTCCGCGTCGTATACTGTCCAGTGGTGCCAGTCCAATGCGGACCTGTATCCAGGCTGCCAGTAGCAGGACCGCGGCCATCACGGCCAGGTAGGGCAGCATGTCGGTAGCGAAGGCGTTGCGTGCCTGGATTACACCCTGCTTGTCGGTGGCCACGGCAATCCGGATGCGGTGTTCGTCACCGGCGTGATCGATGACAATCTGCCTTTCCCGAACCAGCAGCGATTGTCCGGCAGGACCGGGCAAGACATGTTCACGCACCGCGCCAGGTGCGAGCATGTCGCTGGTCAGGGAAATGACATCGTCCCAGAGTGAACGGGAACGCAGGAGACGCGGGCGCTCCTCGTCCTGGATCTGCCAGTAGAGTCCGCTGAGCGGCTGCTCGAAGCGCGGGTCGGCCAGTGCGGTATGTGACGTGATACGCCCATCCGGCATCACGCTGACGCCGGCGATAATCTGTTTCAGATAGGTGTCCAGTTCGGCACCAATACGGCGTTCGACGTGGTGTTCGAATAGCAGCGTCAGGCTCATGCCGGCAACGAGCAGCGCGACAAGCACCGACACAGCGGCAGATACCAGCAGGCGAAAGCGCAGCGACCGCCGGGTCACGGGACCATCGTCTCGATGACGTAGCCGAAGCCGCGGCGCGTCTGGATCAGGTCGATACCGAGTTTTTTGCGCACGCGTCCGATCAGCACCTCAACGGCGTTGGAGTCACGTTCGAAATCCCGCGCGTACAACTGTTCATTCAATTCATGCTGGGATACCACGCGTCCCGCGTGCAGTACGAGATAATGCACCAGCCGGTATTCCTGGGGTGACAGATGCACGGGTACGTCATTCACACTGACCAGCATCTGGCGGGTATCGAGTGACAGCGGGCCGATCGTGATGACGGGAGTTGCCTGGCCCGCAGACCGGCGCAGGATGGCACGCAGGCGGGCCTGCAGTTCCTGCATCTTGAACGGTTTGGGCAGGTAGTCATCCGCCCCGGCATCGATACCCTCGACGCGTTCATTCCAGTTGCCGCGGGCGGTGAGGATCAGGACCGGGAAGGTCTGGCCGGCCTCGCGCCATTTCCGAAGTATCGACAAGCCGTCCATTCCCGGCAGCCCGAGATCGAGAATGACGGCGGCATAGGATTCGGTATCACCCCGGAACCAGGCCTGTTCACCCTCGCTTTCATGGTCCACCACATAGCCGGCGCTGGTGAGGGCGGCACGTACGGCTGCAGCCGTCTGGTTGTCGTCTTCCACCAGGAGAATGCGCATCAATCATCCTCCATCGACAGTATCTCGCCAGTCTGTGCATCGACATAGACTTCCAGCAGGTGGCCGCTGTCGTCCACGATCTTGAACTCGTAAACCCATATTCCGTGTTCGCGCGCGAATTCGATCCCGACCACCTCGCCGGGGACCCGCGTCTTCAGCCGCTCCAGCAGGTCCGCTACCGGCAGGGCCTCGCCAAGCTCGACCGCCCGGCGTGCACGGTCATAGGCATGATCGTCATCCTCCCACTCACGTTCATGGTCGCTGGTCGAGCCAGTGTGGCTCGCGGTCAGCAGCACGACGGTGAGCCCTGCCTTCAGAAACTTCATCATCAATTGATGCTTCATGCCCTGATTATGGTGCAGCTTTACCTGACAAAAGGCTGACAGCGCTGTTCAGGGGCCGGTCAGGACGCTTGCGCTAGAGTAATACACGTTGCAAGCGCAGTCGTCACCGCTGCTGCCGCTTGTTTTGAATGGTACTGATCGAGACACGAGTTATGAACGAAACGACACCATTGCGCCGTGCCAGCAGACGCGAGGCGAAACCCGTGATGGTGCGGATCTGGGACCCGCTGGTGCGCCTGCTTCACTGGAGCCTGGCGGCCGGATTCGCGATTGCCTATGTGATCGAGGATGACTGGCTGCCCGTGCATGTGTGGACAGGTTACGCCATTCTCGGTCTCGTTTCAGTCCGGATGCTGTGGGGATTCGTGGGCTCACGCTATGCCCGCTGGTCGGATTTCGTGAAAGGGCCGGGTGAAATCCTTGCCTATCTGAAAGACATCTTTCACTCCGGCGCCACCCGGTATCTCGGGCACAACCCGGCGGGCGGCGCCATGGTCATTGCGCTGCTCGTGAGCCTGGTTGCCACCGGCCTCAGCGGGCTCGCTCTCTATGGCGGACAGGAGCTGTCGGGGCCGCTGGCCTCGGTGCTGGGCGGGATGCCGGAGGGCAGGGTGCATGTGCTCGAGGACCTGCACGAAGTGCTGGCCAACCTGACGCTGTTACTTGTCGTGCTGCACGTCGGCGGCGTGGTGCTGGCCGGTTTGCAGCATCGCGAAAACCTCATCGTGGCCATGATCACGGGTTACAAAAGGAGACATTCACCATGAAATCGAAAATAGCTTTCAGTGTTGCCGGATTCCTGTTCGTCAGCCTGGTGCAGGGCGCCGCCGAAGACCTGCTTGCGAATTACCGGAATGCCGGTGCAGGACCGTTCTCTCCGGACGCAGGGCGGTCCGCGTGGACACAGCAGCACCCGTCTGCCAAGGGCGGTGAGCCGAAGCGCTGTGCCAGCTGTCACGGGACAGATCCCGGCCAGCCCGGCAGGCATGTCGAAACGGGAAAGCCCATCGAGCCCATGGCACTCTCGGTGAATCCCGAACGGTTGAGCGACCCGGAAAAGGTCGAGAAATGGTTCCGCCGCAACTGCCGCTGGACGCTCGGCCGTGAATGCACACCCCAGGAGAAGGGAGATTTTGTCGAATACCTCATCAGTCAATAAATTTTCAGCAGAGGAGAATCGCCATGAAAAAAACCATTATCTTGATTACGCTCGGGATCCTTTCCATCGCTTCCATCGGCACCGTACTGAGTTCCTCGGGGCCGGGTGAGCGGGAAGGCGAAGGGCGACATGAAAATGAGCACGAATCCGATGAGCATGAGTACGGGTGGCGCCGGGGTGCCTGGTTCGAGCCGCGCGCGGATGTGCGCCCGGTGGTGAATGAGACTTACGCGAGCGAATGTGGCGCCTGTCATTTCGCTTACCAGCCGGGGCTGCTGCCATTGCATGCCTGGGCACGCATCATGAGTAACCTGGAGGATCATTTCGGTGATGATGCGTCGCTCGATCAGGCATCGGCCGATGAAATACGCCGCTACCTGACTGACAATTCAGCCGACCACGCCAGCGAGTCGAGGTCGCGGGCCTTTGCAGCCGACAGGGATGCCGGGCAGGCGCTGCCTCGAATCACGGAGACAGGCTATTTTCGTCGTGAGCATTACGAGATTCCCGCACGTTTCGTACAGGGTAATAACGAGGTGGGCAGTTTCAGTAACTGCCAGGCCTGTCATCGTTCTGCCGACGCCGGTGTCTACAACGAGCACCAGGTGCTGATTCCAGGTGTGGGTCGATGGGATGATTAGGCTGATGCGGTCAATTGCAGCTATGCCCTGGTCGTCCATGCTGGTGAAGGTTTTCCACTGCCGGCCGGGTTGCAGCTGCCATCGAGATGAGGCGTTGAATGCGCACTCTCAGCTCACTGCAAGGACGGCAGATTCATCGGGTATCCCTGGACCAACCAGATACCGATCAATGGTGACAGGTGATTTTTCCGGGCCGTTACTGTCAAGCGAAATGACTGCAACAAAGTAATGCAAGTAACTGTAATATTGTGTTTAAAAACAGAAATGCAAGGTGGTCGGAGTTAACTTCGGAATTGAAGTTTACACCAGCGGCCGCACGATGACGGGTCCGGGCGATGTGCAGGGTGGTGCATGCCCGGGTTAGGCAGTCTGGACACAACAGCGACCACCTGGTGGACAATCCGTCGTCTTTACCCGGATGGTTGTGATATTCCGGAAATCTTCACGGCCCGGGAATGACGGCCGGGGAATTTTCTGTATAATCCACCGCCTGTTGTCCATGCGCCCGTAGCTCAGCTGGATAGAGTACCTGGCTACGAACCAGGCGGTCGGGAGTTCGAATCTCTCCGGGCGCGCCATTTGCTCCATTTACTTCAAGCGGTTACCGTGTCTGCGGTAGCCGCTTTTTGTTTCAGCACAACCAGTGCCGGAGTTTTGCCGGACTTTGATGTGCAAACCCGGTTTGCCGCCTCCACCAGTTCCTCCAGTTCCGGGGCGGAGTAGTGTGTGGTGATGTCGCCGTTCCGGTGACCGAGCAGCACCTTCCGGGTTTCCAGCGGTACGCCGGCTGCCCGCAGTCTGCGTCCGAAGGTGTGTTTCAGGTCATGCACTCGCACGAGTGGTAACCCGACTTCCTTGCGCACGCGCTTCCACGAGCTGTTGTTGATGTTGCTCACCGCATGGCCCCGGTAGGTGAAGACGTATTCAGGGTGGCTACCCCTCACTTGCTCCACGACCGATTGGGCAATCCGGTTCAACACCACCAGCCGGTCCTCCCGGTTCTTGACCCGCTCACCTGGAATGATGAACACCGAGGTATCCAGTTCCGGAACACGGACTTCCCAGTCCCAGCGCAGCTGGCAGACCTCCTGTTCACGGCAACCCGTATTCACCTTGAACAGGCACATGCGGGCGAGGTGATCCGGGAGTGCCTGGAACAGCTCGCGCTGTTCCTCCCACGACAGCGGGTACGGCTTGCGTGCATCGGTGACCGGCAGCATCTGGATCAGCGGGGGTGTCTCCAGCCAGGTGAGGCCGTGGTCGTCCCGCCATAACCTCGCAGCCAGGTTCAGAATCCGTCTCACGACGCCGAGGGCCAGGTTAATGCTCTTGGTCTTGATGCCCTGTTTCCTTCGCGCCTCGATGAAGGGTTGAAGGGTTCCCAGGTGCACGTTGCCCAACGGCAGGTTTCCGATAAACGGGTCCAGTTGTTTGAGGTGCAGGGCATAGTCCCCAATGCTCCCCAGGTGGTCGTTCTCTTCGAGAAACCGGGTGGCTGCTTCCCGGAAAGACCGCTGTGGCCGGACGCCGAATATCCTGGCCTGCCGCACTTCCTCGATGCGGCGGGCCAGGATCAGTTCCGCTGCTTCGAGGTTGCTCGTTCCAGTGCTTTCGTGAATCGTTTGGCCGAGAACCTGCTTTTCGATGTGCCAGATTCCGCCGCGATTCCGAAGCCCTGGACTTCGTTTGCGTCCCATAATTGCTCTCCTGTCGATCTGGAGGCGGGACGCCCGTTGCGGGACCTATAGTGATCCACCCAGGCATCCAGTTCAAGTCGGTCAAAGGCGATGCCCTGTTTCCCGATCGGAATCTCCGTCAACCGGGGCCGGACCTCGCGGTTAAAGCGATTCCGGTCCATGCCCAGGTAGCGCGGCGCGTCCCGGAGGCGGATCAGGCGCGGGGTGATCGGTTCAAGTCGTCGCATGTGTCGTTGTCATTCAATGCGAATAAACAGGTAGTCGATGAAACTGGGTCGACATTAACACTGGGAAAATTGCAAAATCAAAAATGAATGTTTAGCAATACGCTTACCGAAATGGCTTGTTTTAAGCGATGAAAACGCAGGGTACGTCAGTCTATGCAAAGCGTGTGTTGGTACTGCAATCTGTGGCAAGCAACTGAACATCAAAGATTCTGTTTGCGCAGAATGACTGGGCTAATTGGCAATACAGGCGGTTAGTCTGTTTTTGCACGTTGATAAATCTTTTTTTCAAGAATGCGCATCTGGAGCACTGCAGGGCCGAGTCCTTTGCGCATGCAGAATACGGAGCGGGCAGGTGTAAGCGACAGCAGTGTGGGAATGCAGGGCGGTCTGTTTCTGCGCGTCGGACTGCATCGTCAGTAACAGGGAAGGGGTGACAGGCTGTCACCGGCCCCTGTCGCTGGCGACACCACCCCCGGTCACGGGTGCGGGGGTCCCGGTGACACCGGTGTCATACCATGAACCACCAATGGAACCGTAAAGGAACCACAACCACCACAGGGAACGGCGGCCAGCACGGTCGATGCCGAAACGAGGGGCAGTGGTGGTGGAGAATTATCAGCGCGAAGACTCCGTGCGCACAGACTACTCCGGCAGAAGCAACGCCCTCAGACTGATGCCGTCGCCGATTATGCCCTGGGCATACCCCAAACGACATGAAGAAGGGCGGCTAACCTATTGAACCGCTGCTCTTGCTGTTTGCTGCGCTCGACATGCAAGACTGTTGACCGGGTCAACACCTTCCTGGATCAGGAATGTGCTGTAACCGCTTGATGTCCGGAGCAACATGCCGCGCTCGAATTTCAACAGGTGATTCCAGCGGAATCACCGCTGCCTGCCCGAAGGCCGTCAGAGCCCACAGAATGCAGCCGGTGTGACAGGCAACCGCCTGGCGCACCGGTTGCCGTGCGAGAGCGGCCGCGTCACTACTGAGCGCAGCGCGGTAGTGACGCGGCCGGAGTCTGAGACTAAGTGCCAGTTGTCCGGGAATATTTTAGCGCTGCATGTGAGTGCCTGCCGGATTACGGCGTGATTATGTGTTCTGCGCGGGTGGTGATGGGGATGAAAATCGATGTGCGCGATGTCCTGCTATGGGGCGCGAAGGCGGCCAATGAGATTCTCAGGATGCGTGACAATGTGGCCGGACGATTTGCAATCCAGATCCGTAGGCGCATGTCGTCCAAGCATGGATGTGATGGAACCAGTGCAAAGTTACACAGCTGAACGCAACGCTATCTGGCTCAGCGATTCAAGGATAGTACACATGTATTAATACGTAAGTAGTAGTTACAAAGTGTGACATTTCTACGCGCTGTTATTTGCCTCAGCCATTGCATTCACTGGCGCTCGAGAAAACAATACGCAGCTGGTGAAATCGTGTAGGACATTTCCTGCTGACAAGATTTCCTGCGGCGGGCATACTCCGCACGTGCCAGGCACTTGAGTCTGTACCGGCGGGCGACGTGCCGGTGCGTAGAACAGAGAATAAACGAGTCACATAGGGATATGAGTAGGGGGCGGCGTGTTGCCGGAGCAATTTGAGCAGCGCAATGCGTGAGTTCCTTCATCGGCAGAGGGTCAGCAAGGGATCGCTATCCGCGTCAATAGATCCACCCGTGTGGTGGTGAGTCGTGGCAGACGACGTTGTATTTGACTGATGGCGTCGATGAAGGAGAGGCAGCATTCCACCGTATAACCTAGAATCGCCGGAGAGGATCGATACCGGCTTATCCTGTCTGGTCATGCTGGCCCGTTTCTACGGGCTGCCAGCAGACCCGGCGCAGCTCACGCATGAATTCGTACAAAGCGGCGAGGTTTTCGGCGTTGCCGAGATTCTGCGCGCGGCCAAGAAGCTTGATCTGAAGGCGCGTGCCGCCGACATCCCGCCGGACAAACTGCCCACGACACCGCTGCCGGCCATTGCGTGCTTGCGGGACGGCAATTACGCCGTCCTGGCCCGTATCGATGACCAGCGGGTGCTCATCCAGGACCCGCGCGAAGGCCGTCCCACCCTCATGCCGCGCGAGGCCTTCGAGAAGGTATGGTCCGGTCAGCTGATCCTGTTTACCAAAACCGCCCATGTGCGTCCGGAGGACCGCAAATTCGATTTCACCTGGTTTATCCCCGCCATCGTGAAATACCGCAAGTTGCTCGGCGAAGTTCTGCTGGCCTCCTTCTTCATCCAGCTGTTTGCCCTGCTGACCCCGCTGTTCTTCCAGGTGGTGATCGATAAGGTGCTGGTGCACAAGGCCATCACGACCTTGCACGTCGTGGCGATCGGGATGCTGGCCATCGTGTTGTTCGAGGCGATCCTCGGCGGTATGCGCGCCTATCTGTTTTCGCATACCTCCAGCCGGATCGACGTGACCCTGGGCGCGCAATTATTCCGCCACATGATGCGGTTGCCCATTGCCTATTTTGAGGCGCGCCGGGTGGGGGATACCGTGGCACGGGTCCGGGAGCTGGAAACCATCCGCCAGTTCCTGACCAGCTCGACACTGACCATTGTCATCGACCTGTTCTTCACGGTGGTGTTCATTGTCGTGCTGTTTTACTACAGCCCGCTGCTGACGTTTGTGGTACTCGGGACCATCCCGGTCTACCTCTTGCTGTCGATCATCGCCACGCCGATGTTCCGTCAGCGCCTGGAGGAGAAATTCAACCGCGGCGCGGAGAATCAGGCCTTCCTGGTGGAGTCGATCAACGGCATCGAGACCGTCAAGGCCATGGCCATCGAGCCGGCCATGCAGCGCAAATGGGAAGAGCAGCTGGCCGGTTATGTGAAATCCAGTTTTCGGGCCGGTAACCTGAGCAACATCGCCGGGCAGATCGCCTCGTTCATCAGCAAGCTCACGACCATCCTCATACTCTGGATCGGTGCGCATCTGGTGATGAACAATGAACTCACCATCGGCCAGTTGATCGCCTTCAACATGCTGGCCGGTCGTGTCACCGGCCCCATCATGCGCATCGTCCAGCTCTGGCAGCAATTTCAGCAAGCCGGTGTCTCGCTCCGGCGCTTGGGCGATTTGCTGAATGCGCCCACGGAGCCAAGCTACACCAACCGCACGAATCTGCCTGATCTGCGGGGCCATATCCAGTTTGACAACGTGACCTTCCGTTACCGCCCGGATCGTCCGGAAGTGATCCGCCAGCTGAGCCTGGACATCCAGGCCGGCAAGACCATCGGCATCGTCGGTCGGTCGGGATCAGGCAAGAGTACCCTGGCCAAGCTGGTGCAGCGGCTGTATGTGCCGGAAAGTGGCCGTGTTCTGATCGATGGGGTGGATCTGGCACAGATCGACCCGGTCTGGCTGCGCCGCCAGATCGGTGTGGTGCTGCAGGAAAACCTGCTGTTCAACCGGAGCGTGCGCGACAACATCGCCCTGGCCGATCCCGGTCTGCCCATGGAGCCGGTGGTGCAGGCGGCCAAGCTGGCCGGTGCGCATGACTTCATTCTCGAACTGCCGGAAGGCTATGACACCGTCATCGGGGAGCACGGCGCCTCGCTGTCGGGTGGTCAGCGTCAACGCATCGCCATTGCGCGTGCGCTGGTGACGAATCCGCGCATCCTGATCTTTGACGAGGCTACCAGCGCGCTGGACTACGAATCAGAAAGCATCGTACAGCGCAATCTGGCACGCATCTGCCGTGGACGTACCGTCCTGATCATCGCGCATCGCCTGAGCACGGTCCGGAACACAGATTGTATCTATGTGATCGAAAAAGGCGGCATCGTCGAATCAGGAACCCATCAGGATCTGGTCAAACTGAACGGTTATTACGCCAACCTGCACAAACACCAGACCGGCCAGCTGGTGGCCAGTGCCTAAGGTTGCCGGGGAGATACACTGAAGTGATAGGGAAAATGCTCACAAGTATCGGCGACCATGTACGTATCTGGCGCATGGCCTTGAAACACCACAAGCAACAGGAGGGAAAGGCGCATCCCGATGGGATTGCGGTCGAGTTCCTGCCTTCGGTGCTGGAGATCCAGGAAACCCCGCCCTCTCCACTGGGCCGCAAGATCGTGTATCTGATAATCACGTTGTTCCTGGTCGCGATAACCTGGGCCACCTTCGGCCAGATCGACATCATCACCGTGGCGCAGGGCAAGATCATCCCGGGGGATTATTCCAAGGTCATCCAGCCACTGGAAGCGGGTGTCGTCAAAGCGATCCATGTGCGTGATGGCCAGTTCGTTACAAAAGGTGATGTGTTGATCGAGCTTGATGCCTCAAGTCCTTCTGCGGACCACGGGCGGCTCATCAACGAGCGCAGCAGCGCCATGGTGTCGGCATGCCGCTTGCGTGCCCTGCTCGAGGGCAAGGGCAGCTTCACGGCGCCAGAGGAAGCCGCGCCCGATATCATCGATTTGCAGCAAAAGCTGCTCCGCGATCAACTAACCGAGCTCGATAACAAGCTTCAATCGGCGAGCCTGCAAATCGAGCAGCGGCGTGCGACGCTGAATGTGACCGAGTCGAATATCCGGCGGCTGGAAAGGACGCTACCCTTGATCAGCGAGCGTGTAAAGGCGCTCGAGTCACTGCTGGAGAAAGATTTCGTCTCGAAAAGCGATTATCTGGAACTGGAGGAAGAGCGCGTCAATCAGCAGCAGGAACTCGCCATGGAACGGTATAAGCGCGTAGAACAACAGGCAGCGCTCGATGAGGCAATCAAGCAGCCGGATGCCATCAAGACCGAATACAGAAATGCCTGGCAGAGTGAACTGGCGAAGATCGAAACCGATATCAAATCCCTTGAGAAAGAAGAAGCCAAGGCCAGTGTGCGTACCGCACAGCAGACATTGACGGCACCCATAGACGGTGTGGTCCAGCAACTGTCTGTGCACACGATCGGTGGGGTCGTCACACCGGCGCAGCAGCTCATGGTGATTGCGCCAAAGGAAGGTCAGTTAGAGATTGAAGCCTGGATCGAGAACAAGGATATCGGCTTCGTGAATGAAGGGCAGGCGGCGGAAATCAAGGTGGAAGCCTTTCCCTTCACGAAATACGGTGTGATCGACGGCAGGTTGCAGCACGTTTCCCATGACGCCATTCCACTGGAAAAAGTTGGGTATGTTTACGCCGCGCAAGTCAACATGGAACAAACGAACATTGACGTGGGAGATAAGCGGATTCGTCTGTCGCCTGGTATGAATGTGGCTGTGGAAGTTAAGACTGGTAAACGTAGGGTCATTGAATATTTTCTGAGTCCGATATTGCGTGGGTTTAATGAAACTGCACGAGAGCGTTGATAGGCTGAACTGTTGCAGATTAAAGATTACTACTGAAGCACGATATTACTGTTGAGAGTAAGTTTTGTAATATTTTCTAGTAAGTATTTGTGATAATGGTCTTTAGGGTATCGCTCATGGGAAAGACACCTGGAATAAGAATTAGCGCTTTACTTATAATAAATTTGATGGCTAATGGGTGTGGTGCAAAAGGTGAAGACGAATCACCGTGGGCACCATATAACAGTAGCATGGAAATTGTCGAAATTATCATGAAGCCTGGCGAGGGTGCAGATAATATACATTTCTACATTCCAGAAGCATACTTCAGAAAGTATATAAATCCATATGGAGGGCGAGAAGAAATAATAAGTATTGAAACAGGATTGCCGTCACTTGAGCCGCGTAAAGCGGTGCTTCACTTAACAATGGAATTGCATGGTGCTGACATAAATATATATATGAAGACCCTAAGAGACGGTCTATATATAGACGTGCACAATAATGTGTTGAGTAACTCCTATTGGAATAATACCGAGAACTATTTAAAGAAAAATTACCAGCATATTTCAGAAAACAATTATGACTTGCAGCTGTATCAGCAATACATGACAGAAAAGAATTGTACCGAGGAGTATCTGGAAAAAAATACTGAAGACAGCCAAGAGTGTGTGCCAAGGATGAAAGAACATTATATCCAGAGAGACTACAAAGAAAGTAATAGCGTGTACATCACATGTGATGGCAAGGATCATCCTAACTGGCGGTGTTTAGGAACGATTAGTGTGGCTGGCCTAGAGGTGACGTATTCGTTTCTGAGGTCGGAGTTATTCCGTTGGAAGGAATTTGATAGTGGTGTGCGTGGATTAATCGATAGATTTATGACATCTGAACCAGTTAATGAGGTGAGAAATGGCTGATACTACACTTACGCAAAATAATAAACTCCCAATAACAACGGCAGAAAATGACTACCTTAATAAGCTGCGTATGGCAGGTGATCGTACTGGTATGTATCTCGCGTACTACAATATGACTGGTAGTGAAGAAGCAACTTTACAAGCAAAAATATCAAGTTTCAGTGGTATTGTAGGTGGTGTCGCATATGGGGCGAACAGTTTATAGAACAGAACAGAACAGAACAGAACAGAACAGAACAAAGGGGACAGATTTATTTTAAGAAATAGCTGACTGACTTCGCCAGCGGTTTGGTTCAGTGTGGGCAGAGTACCCGCGATGGAGTCACGCTCATGCCAAGGAAGGCGCGTATCGTGCTGGCGAATCGCCCGCACCATATCGTACAACGGGGACATAATCGTGCCGCTGTATTTGCAGAAGACAGAGACTATGGCTACTACCTCGACAATCTGTCGGAATGGAAGGCCCGGCTGGGATGTCGGATCTACAGCTACTGCCTGATGACCAATCATGTCCACCTGGTGGTTGATCCCGGGGAAGATATCGCCAGCCTGGGGTTGCTGATGAAGCGGGTCAGCGCACGCCAGACGAGGAGGGTCAATCAGCTGGAGCGGCGTACTGGCAGCCTGTGGGATGGGCGCTATAAATCCAGTCCGATTGAAACAGACCGCTACCTGCTGGCCTGTTGCCGTTATGTAGAGTTGAATCCGGTGCGGGCGGGGATGGTGGATGCGCCGGGTAACTACAAGTGGTCAAGCTATCGCGCGCGGGTTGGTGAACGCAGTCAGGGCTGGCTTGATCATGATCCCTGTTATCTCGGACTGGGCGAGTCAGCTACCCTTCGACAACGGCGCTACCGCGCATGGGTGGCATCGGGTGTTTCCGAGTCGGAGATGAAGGTGATCAGGGATGCAGTTCAACGTGGACAATTAACGGGGAGTGATCGCTTTGTTGCAGAAATCGAAGCCAGTATCCAGCGGCGTATCGGATGCCGTGGTCGTGGCAGACCACGAAATGATGAAAAATAGATCTGTCCCCTTTTGCTTATGGAAATCGAGGCATGGATCGAGAACAAGGATATCGGATTTGTGAATGCAGGGCAGCAAGCCGAAATTAAAGTGGAAGCCTTCCCCTTTACAAAATACGGCGTGATAGATGGAAAGCTACTTCATTTATCGCACGATGCCGTACCGATGGAAAATGTGGGGCACGTCTATGCCGCGCGCGTCGATATGTCACAGGCAACAATGGAAGTGGGCGACAAACAAATTACATTATCTCCGGGGATGAATGTATCTGTTGAAGTGAAAACAGGGCAGCGGAGAGTAATAGAGTACTTTTTGAATCCCATACTGCGTGGGTTTAAGGAAACGGCAAGGGAGAGATAATGTGTTTATGTTAAAGAGGTTTGGTATGGTTATTGGAGTATTGCAATATAGTCTATCAATAGACGTATGGGAAAGCCCTGTAAAAACCATAGTGTTTGAAGGGCGTTCTCACTGTTAGACAGTGATCGTCGAAATGACTAACTAGTCCAGCATATGGTCGTGACTCAAAGCAATCCGCTGCAGCCGACGTTCTTTCGTTGAGGAGTAATAATACAATGGGATTAATACTTGCTGCTGTGGTTCTTGCCTATGTATCCGTTGCCGCACTTTTCATCAAGCTCATTCCAAGTGCTAGAGCTAAAATTATTGTCGCTGCTCTGTTTGTGCTAGTTCCATTCGGGGACTACATGCTGGGATCGGCTTATCATAAATATCTATGTTTCAGGGATGCCGGGCAAACCGTTTTCAAGCGAGTAGATCATGTTGAAGGGTTTTTTATTAACAGATCACCAAGCGTATCATTTGTAGAACAGTCGGGGTATCACTATATAGAAGGGTATGGAAAGGACAGAGAGAGTAATAAAAAGTACCTCCGCTATCAGCGTGACCCAGTGAATAGCAAAATTACGCAGGATGAAGTTTCGAAAATAACTGCCAGATACACATACGAACCTATGGTTGAGCACATCCAACATGGATTGTTTGGATACTTTGATTACATTTATCAGGAATCTGTAATTCGTGACAGTCTTGAAAAGACCATATTAGCGAAGCAGGTACGCATCGCGTACACAGGCGGCTGGTTGCAAAGAGTGGTATTAGGTGGTGGGGGCGCGACATGTTATGGGGATAGTACAAATGTAGTGACATTTGTAACGTCAGTACTAAGGCCAATTGATGAAGCTTTAATGGGGAACAAAAAATGACCACAGTTCAAACATATTATTATTCTAGTCTTGTGTCTCAAGCAGCATATGCAGACTATTCCTCAGCTACTTATAATGCCGATGGTTCACTTAACGATGATATTGTTAGAAATTTACTTCAAACACGTAATGAAGGGGATTTTACGGTAAATCAAGCAGAATATTTTACAAACACGTACAAGGTATGGAATCAGTATACAGATCCTAGTACAGGTTTCTCAGCCATATTATTACAGGAAAAAAGCGGTAGTCAGAATTATTTCCTAGCTTTTAGGGGGACGCAAGGCATATCAAATTTAGATATACAAGATGTTATTGCAGATATCGATGCAAATGTTTACGGCGTCGCTGAAAGACAAATAGTATCAATGGTGAATTATTATAATCGTCTTATGGCGCCTCAAGGTGGTGATGTTGTCCAATATAATTATCAGCCAGCAAACGTTGTTTTAGGAACACCTGCTAGTGTAAGCGTTGAGAACGTTAGTGGCCTGGGTCTTGGATACCTAAGTGGTGTAAGTGCGGGTTCTCTCACAGTAACAGGGCATTCCTTGGGGGGGCACCTCGCAACGATATTTAATCGCGCTTACAGTGATACAGGATTAATCGGCGAGACCATCACGTATAATGGTCTTGGTGCTAGAGAATCAGGCATAACGACATGGCTTAGTGAGTTAGGTCTAGCTTCAAATGCATCAGGCGATATTAACATCACCAATATTATTGCAGAACCCGGAATTGATGTGGTACCTAACTTGATTGACCAAAAGGGTGCGCAACTATCTTACTTTATAGAAGAGGGTGTTGGAATACCGAATCATTCGATTGTTAAGCTCACTGATGCTCTTGCGGTCGCAAACGTTTTTGCCTTGCTAGATTCAAATCTAACATTAGAGCAAATTAGCCCAATTTTGGAAGGTGGTTCGAATAAGGCAGAAGAAAGTTTGGAAAATATTGTAAACGCATTAGGTGATCTCTTTAGTGTAGGTACAAGGGTGGCCGAGAATGATCGTAAAGGACTATATCAGCGCATCCAGGATATTAGTGAAAGTATACTGTTCGAACAATCAGTCGGATTTGTTGGAGTTGTATCCCTTATGGGGTTTTCACCAAATGCGGTCGCAATATCAGCTAAATCAGACAATGGATTTTTGTATGCGCTCGAAAAATTGAATTCATTTGCTGTTGTTGGGGATGATGGACTGTATCCATCTCTAGATCCGGATATGTATTCAGATGAATATCTAATCGATCGAGCGACATTGTTGGAAGATCAATTAATTCGAGCGACAAATGATTATCCACAAATTGGGGTGGGACCAGAATTAAACTCGCAAGGAATATACAAGGATAAATTACTACATCTCATCGATAATGAAACGAAATACAACACTCGTAAAATAAATGGCGCTCCTGCTGATGCGGAAATCACAATCCACTTTGGAAGTGATGATTCTTATGAAGAGATAGTTGGTTCTGTTGGTGAAGATCATCTCTATGGCCGCGATGGCGATGATGTTCTCAATCAATCAGACAATGGCTTGGATGATGATAAGGCAGACTATTTGGAGGGTGGTGCAGGCAATGATCGCTATATAGTAGCTGGGGGCGATATTGTTCTAGACACCGATGGAATCGGTTCGATCGAATTTAATGGGCAAAGATTGTCTCGTGGGTATGGTGAAGCTGGGCAATATCAAACAGCAGATGGGCGATTCACCTATAATTTGGTTGGCGATACTCTGACGGTTACCGATACTGTCGTAGCAAAGTCAATTACTGTCAATAAATACCAAGTATCAGATCTGGGTATCGACCTGATTGATGCGCCACCAGTCAATCAAGTGCAGACCATTACAACAATTGGGCGTCATGATGCAACCGCGGATACAGAAAATGATTTTGCTGTTATAAGTGGTGCCAGTGTCAATATGCTGGCTGACAGAGGGCTGATACATGGGGCTTTTCCTGCGACTGAGAGTACAGACCCGAATATAGGTGACCACTATGACTTTGCCAACCTGGTGGACACTGTTTATACCGGTATTGGGGATGACGTCGTTTCAATCAGCAACATTAATGACAATGCCGGCATTCGGGTGTTCCTGGGTGATGGCAATGACCAGGCGCTGGTACAGGGTGCCGATAACGGCGTAAATCAGGTTGGAGCCGTAGTTTATGGTGAGTCCGGCGAGGACCGGATCACCGGTTCCATCTTGTCTGACACTGTGCATGGTGGTACGGATCATGATCGCATTTCAGGGGAAGGAGGCGACGATACTTTGTTGGGTGACGCAGGGAATGATCTTGTTTTTGGTGGTGATGGACAAGATGACTTGTTTGGTGGCGATGATAATGACTGGTTATACGGTGGTGCGCAATCGGACCATCTTGAGGGCGGCGACGGCGACGACAATATCTATGGTGACACCGAACTGGGTAGCACCGTTTATGCCGGGGTAGAGATCCATTCTCTTGCAGAATGGGATGGGGCGAATGAAGGGTTCAATTTCTACGGGCCAGATGTTTGGTGGGCATTGCCCGGCAATCCCACCGTGCTCGATCTTCCCGCGACGCAGGATGTAGCAGTAACTGAAGTGGGTAATGATGTGCTCTCCGGCGGAAAGGGGAACGATTTCATATTCGGTGGAGGCGGTCAGGATGAAATCTTTGGTGGCGAGGATGAGGATCAGCTCTATGGTGAGGCCGGAGATGATCGCATATTTGGTGATGCCGGCAATGACATCCTCTTCGGTGACAAATACGCCGCACAATTTGATTATGAAAATGACATCGTTCATTCCTCGACCAGTCAGACTCTGGGTCTGACTGTAAATCAGGTACGCAGGCAGCATCAGGATCCGGTTGATGTCGTTGGTAATGATGCGCTTTATGGTGGCAGTGGTATTGACAGACTCTATGGTGGCGGTGGTAATGATGTGCTGAATGGCGGCGCTGACAATGACCGTCTGGAAGGTGGTACGGGCGATGATGAGTACGTATTCAACATCAACTGGGGCCGAGACACCATCAAAGATGATGGAGATATTGACACGATTCGGTTTGGTGCGGGAATACAAGCCAGTGAGATTACGGTAGCCGCAAATGATAGCGATCTTGTCTTGTCGGATAAAAATGGCAACGAGATTCATATAAAAGACTGGTATAACGGTTCGCGGATCGAACAGGTTGTATTCTCTGATAACACCACCTGGACGGAAGCCGATCTGACAACGGCAGCACAACACCAAACCGGTGGAGCAGGTGATGATGACCTGACTGGTATTGCCAATGAAGCCAATGTCCTGGATGGGGCGGCAGGCAACGATCACCTGATTGGCGGTAGCATCGCTGATGTCCTGTATGGCGGAGACGGTAACGACATCCTGCAAGGTCTTGGTGGTGATGATCAATTGATCGGTGGTGCTGGTGCCGACACCTATCTCATAGGAAATGAGACGGGATATGTGCATCTGCAGGACGATACATTAGACAGTAGTGTGAATACGATTCGCTTTGCGAATGGTATGCAGCTCACCGACATCGCTTCGATGCAGTCCGGCAGTGACCTTGTCCTGAACTGGAATTCGGTGGCAGGCAGTGCGACGATCAAGGGCTATTACGACAACCCGGCGGCCTGGCGTTTCGAACTGGATATCGGACTAACGGTTCCGAATGCGTTCCTGGATGACCCCTCACAGCTGTCGGTAATCAGCGAAGAGCAGCAGGCGTATCAGCAACGTTTGCAAACTGATTTGCTGGCGACCGTCCAGTCGCCGTCGCCGGTGTCTGGTAATGTTACCCTCACGGTACCCCAGGCAGGTAGTATTTATGACTTGCTGGCTTACAGTAATGACCTCTCGCTCGGCATCGGTTTCTCCGGTCTGACGGCAACGGTGAATGACACGCTAAAACATGAAACCACTGTCGTCATCGATCAAATGCAGGGGACAGACGGTTCAGATACACTGAGTCCGGTTGCCACCTCGATACATCAGATCAACACCAGGAGTGCATATCTTTGGTTGTCTGATGTGACTCAGACCACGGATACGACATATACGGCAACCATAGAAAAGTCCAGTTATGATCGTCCCGCATTAATTCCGGAAACAGAGCTGGCGAACGCTGGTGATTTGTATGGGAATATCCTGCGCATAGACGTCACGGTTTCATCTGAAACCTATCCGGTGACAATACTCGATGGCGGCGCCGGGAATGACCGCATTGGCAATGAAATACAGCTACCTTATGGCTCAATTGCGAGCACTTTCATGGATGGGTCCTTCTCTGCTTCAGACTATTACAAAACCCAGATCATTGCCTCCGGCGGCGACGGGTTTGATGCCCTGTTCGGAGGCGCCAAAGGCGACTATCTGGAGGGCGGCAATGGGCTGGACCGGATTTACGGCTATGGCGGTGATGACGTTCTGGTCGGCGGAGAGGGCGATGACTCCCTTTACGGCCATGCCGGATCGGATCGTTATGTCATCGATTTCTCTCAATCCGGCCATGACTACATAGAAGATAACGGCTTGTTCACTGATGGGGATGTCACTGGCCTGCTGATTGAAGGCCGTGGAATGTCCAGCAGCGAGGCCGTCGAGTTCCTGCGTACCGCGACGGACGCTGATGTGCAGGACCTGAAGGACGAGTTCGGTCTTGTGGATGCGAAGGATACGTTACGGATGAATATCAATCTCGCAGACGCCAGCCTGTCCTGGGTGCCGCCGAATAATGAGGAACGCATCGGCATCAGGATCCAGCCGCAGGGCAATGCTGATGCATCAGTCACCGTGTGGATGCGTGGGCCAATTGATTTCCTGGGCTTTGGTATCGAAACCTATGAATTTGCGGATGCCACACTGTCGCGTGATGAGTTGATGGCATTGCTTCCTCCCTTCCCCTCGGTTTGGGAATTTGAAGGCACTGCGAATGCAGACAGCCTTGAGGGAACCGACCTGAAGGACATCCTGGTCGGTAAGGCAGGCGATGATTCACTCGAAGGCAGGGCAGGGAATGATGTTTATCTGTTCAATGCCGGAGACGGGTTTGACTACATTTACGACTATAACGGGGAGGATGATGCCGGAATCGATACACTGTCCATCGGCATGGGCATCAATCCGGCAGATGTGAAGGCCGCCTACTGGATCGATGATTATGGTGACGAGACCTATTACGCGCTATTCCTGTATTTCGACGATACCGGAACGGATGGCGTCTTCCTGGATTGGTTGTATACCTACAATGATGGTGTGGATGTTTATCCAGAAAATACCAACATTGAGTATATCCAGTTCCTGGATGCCAATGGCGGCCAGATCTTTGACCTGGCAGCGATTGTACAGGCCAGGGTAACGGAACTGACTGATGCTTATGATCAGGATACCCCGATTCAGTTATTCACGCCCGAGGTCCTGGCCAACTTTGACGTTACGGCAACCGTTGGTCTGGCGGGTGGTGCGGCTGCGTACAATTACGCGACTACTGGCGATATTCATACTGCACCGCAGACACCGGCCCTGAATGAGATTCAGGGTACTGGAGCATCCGATACGCTCATTGGTACAGACGGTGCTGACCGCATCGATGGAGGCTCCGGCAACGATACGATCGATGGTGGCCTTGGTAATGATGTCATCATAGGTGGTGCCGGCTCGGATACGCTGAGCGGCGGTGCCGGCGACGACACGTTCCTAATCGAGGGCACCGACGGCGGCTATGACAGCTTCGACGGCGGGGCCGGGGTGGACACGATCCTGGGCGGAGACGGCGACGACACCATCCGGCTGCACACCTTCAGCGCGGCCTCCAGCGTGGAGGCGATCGACGGCGGTCTGGGCGTGAATGTGATTGCCGGTACCGGGGCGAGCAACAACATCGACCTGAGCGGCACGACGGTGAGCAATATCGACCACATCGATGCTGGAGCCGGCAACGACACGGTGATCGGCACGGCCGGTGCGGACACGATCATCGGCGGTGCGGGCTCGGATACCCTGAGCGGTGGTGCTGGGGACGACACCTTCCTTATCGAGGGCACCGACGGCGGCTATGACACCTTCGATGGGGGTGCCGGTGTGGATACCATCCTGGGTGGCGACGGCGACGATACCATCCGGCTGCACACCTTCAGCGCGGCCTCCAGCGTGGAGGCGATCGACGGCGGTCTGGGCGTGAATGTGATTGCCGGTACCGGGGCGAGCAACAACATCGACCTGAGCGGCACGACGGTGAGCAATATCGACCACATCGATGCTGGAGCCGGCAACGACACGGTGATCGGCACGGCCGGTGCGGACACGATCATCGGCGGTGCGGGCTCGGATACCCTGAGCGGTGGTGCTGGGGACGACACCTTCCTTATCGAGGGCACCGACGGCGGCTATGACACCTTCGATGGGGGTGCCGGTGTGGATACCATCCTGGGTGGCGACGGCGACGATACCATCCGGCTGCACACCTTCAGCGCGGCCTCCAGCGTGGAGGCGATCGACGGCGGTCTGGGCGTGAATGTGATTGCCGGTACCGGGGCGAGCAACAACATCGACCTGAGCGGCACGACGGTGAGCAATATCGACCACATCGATGCTGGAGCCGGCAACGACACGGTGATCGGCACGGCCGGTGCGGACACGATCATCGGCGGTGCGGGCTCGGATACCCTGAGCGGTGGTGCTGGGGACGACACCTTCCTTATCGAGGGCACCGACGGCGGCTATGACACCTTCGATGGGGGTGCCGGTGTGGATACCATCCTGGGTGGCGACGGCGACGATACCATCCGGCTGCACACCTTCAGCGCGGCCTCCAGCGTGGAGGCGATCGACGGCGGTCTGGGCGTGAATGTGATTGCCGGTACCGGGGCGAGCAACAACATCGACCTGAGCGGCACGACGGTGAGCAATATCGACCACATCGATGCTGGAGCCGGCAACGACACGGTGATCGGCACGGCCGGTGCGGACACGATCATCGGCGGTGCGGGCTCGGATACCCTGAGCGGTGGTGCTGGGGACGACACCTTCCTTATCGAGGGCACCGACGGCGGCTATGACACCTTCGATGGGGGTGCCGGTGTGGATACCATCCTGGGTGGCGACGGCGACGATACCATCCGGTTGCACACCTTCAGTGCCGCCTCCAGCGTGGAGGCGATCGACGGCGGTCTGGGCGTGAACGTGATCGCCGGTACCGGGGCGAGCAACAACATCGACCTGAGCGGCACGACGGTGAGCAACATTGATCACATCGATGCCGGTGCGGGTAACGACACGGTGATCGGCACGTCGGGTGCGGACACGATCCTCGGTGACTCGGGAGCCGATCAGGTCTATGGGGAAGCGGGTAATGATGTCCTGGACGGTGGGACTGGTAATGATGCCCTGCAAGGTGGTACAGGCGATGATACCTATCGATTCTACCGGGGTGCGCAGAATGACACGGTTTACCAACAAGACAACTCAGGACAACTAATCGATGCGGGTGCTGACACAGTCTTGCTTGGCGATGGTGTCGATCAGAACCAGCTGTGGTTCACCAGGAACCAAAGTAATCTTGAGGTAAACATAGTTGGTACGAGTGATATCTTGGTCATCAATAACTGGTATACAGACGCTGGATACCATGTAGAACGGTTTGAGCTGGCCAACGGTTCTTTCCTGCTGGACACGCAGGTCGAACTGCTGGTAAACGCCATGGCCGTATTCGATCCACCGGCGGCCGGACAGTTGGACTTGCCTGCCGATGTCCAGGACGAGCTAAATCCTGTTCTTGCCGTTGCCTGGCAGATTTCAGCAGGTTGATCGTTCAATCGCGCCCCTAAACCTGAACTTCACCAGGTTTGGGGGCGCAATCAATCTTGGAACAAAGCATCTCGAACGGATTCATTCAGCCTATATCTATAAAGAATGCAGTGAGCACAAAAGCGCTTATCGGGTGCCTCAACGGGCATCAATATTGATTTCCATGCCATTGTCATCAGATATTATGACCGTACCCCTGTAACTGAGCCACCTGTAATGTGGGAAATTGATCATATCAGGCTGCCTCCCTGGCGAACACCGCGGGCGGTTTCTTGCCCAGTGAGCGATGTGGCCTGACGTGGTTGTAGTGATCTCGCCAGTCATCGATGGTTGCTCGGGCATCCTCCAGGCTGGCGAACCAGTGCAGGTTCAGGCAGTATTCACGGAACTTGCCGTTGAAGCTCTCGACAAAGGCATTCTGGGTCGGCTTTCCGGGCTGTATGAAATGCAGCTTCACGCCGGAATGTTTTGACCAGAAGAACATCGCCTTGCTGGTAAACTCCGGCCCGTTGTCGCAGACGATGGTCTTGGGTAAGGGCCGACGCTCAGCGAGCCGATCCAGTTCACGTGCCAGTCGCTGGCCGGAGATCGAGAAGTCGACCACCTGCAGGACGCACTCGCGCGAGTAATCATCCGAGACGTTCAGCACCCGGAAACGCCGGCCGTTCGCCAGCTGGTCACTGACAAAATCCATCGACCAGCGTTCGTTGACCTGAGTGGGTACAGCCATCGGCACGCGCGGCCGCGTCAGCTTCTTGCGACGCTTGGTGCGCACCTGCAGGCCTTCCTCCCGGTAAATCCGGTAGGTCCGCTTGTGATTACGCACCAAGCCCTCGGTCCGGAGCATGTCGTGCAGCGTCGGACACCCATAGCGTGGGTAGCGCTCTGCCAGTGTCCGTAGACGTGACCGCAGGGCACCATCATCGCGTCCCTTGAGCGGAGACCAGGCTGCTGAACGGCTAAACCCGGTCAACCGGCAGGCTCGGCGTTCGCTGACGCGGCGACTCTTGAGGTGATCCACGGCCCGGCGCCGCTGCGTGGCCGTCACCATTTTCCCTCGACCAGCTCCTTGAGTGCGGCCTTGTCGAGTTCCGCCTCGGCAAGCAGCCGCTTCAGCTTCGCGTTCTCAGCCTCCAGCTCCCGCAGTCGCTTGGCCTCGCTGACCTCCATGCCGCCGAACTTCGACTTCCAGCGGTAGATTGTGTTCTCTGCCACACCATGACGGCGAGCCAGGTCAGGCACGGAGGCGCCGGCCTCGTGCTCCTTCAGGATCGAGATGATCTGTTCTTCGGTGTAGTGCTTGCGCTTCATATTGGGACCTCCCTCGGTCAAAATTATAGGGAAATCCCACATCCAACATGGCTCGGATTACGGGGGTACGGTCAATTACGCCACCGAGAAATCCAGTTTGTAGCGTGATTATTTCTTGCTTAGAACGAATGATTACTCCGGCTACTTGCTTCCTCGTGCGGGTAGTGCTTTTCGGCTAGTACGTTTGAGCTATTTACTTGTCTAAGAAATATTAGCATGGTTCGATTTTGTCTGATTCAGGTGTTCAGATGCAGTGTAAGGACGCGATTATATGCTCCATGCAGGACGGAGACGTCGTAAACCCAGCAAGCGCATTGCAGGTGCCGTTGAATTCACCGGCTAACCATTTAGCGTAAGCGATGCAACCGTCTTTGCTTCCTGAGTCTGGATAAGAATCACCGTGTCAGACATCGTCATCATTGATGATGAGCCTGTTACCCGTAAGATACTGGCCGCACTTGTTGCTGCGGTCAGCAAACCTCATCGGATTGTCGAGTTTGGCTGTGCCCAGGAAGCATTTGACTGGGCCCTTCGGCATTCGGTTGCTCTGGTCATTACGGATTACAAAATGCCAAACATGAATGGACTCGACTTCATCAGGAAATTCCGAGCACAACCTGGTTACTCAGAAACACCCATCATCATGGTGAGTGCGGATGGTGACGGTAATATTCAGACTATGGCGCGACACGCAGGCGCCACTGAGTTCTTACTGAAGCCCGTGGATCATCGTATCTACCGGGCCCGCTGCCAAGCTCTTCTTGGTTGAGCGGGCATTCCTGTCAGTGATTGGCGATTCAGGTCTAGGTTCGACGGGCAAGGATATCTATCGGGTAACGTCCATCAATATTGTGAAGAAGCACCTGGCTAAGCCGTTAACTATCTCATATGGTTAGGGAAAGGGTGCTGGGTGCATAAGGGAATATTCAGAATCTCTGCTCCCTGTTCGCTGCATTGTTAAACCGCAAACGATTCAAGCAAGGACTACAGTTATGCGTATCCACTTACGTACACTTGGTTACGGTGTTTTCATATATTTTAATCTGTTGCTTACGGCTTGTGGTGGAGGCGGAAGTGGTGATGTTGCTTCCACAACATCGAACACTACCTTAGAGCTGATTGATCCAACCCCGGGATCCAGTGACAAGTTCGGATCAAGTGTCGTGATCCTCGGTAACGGCAACATTGCCGTTACCGATCCAAACGACTCCAGTATTGCCACAAACAATGGTGCGGTACATCTATATGATGCATTAACTCAAACGCTCATCGCCAGTCTCTATGGCGATTCAATGGACGATCACCTGGGTTCAGGTGGAATTACCATCTTGGTGAATAATAATTTTGTAGTTGTTTCACCGAATGACGATGTGAATGGCATTGTTGATTCGGGTTCTGTGAGGCTGGTGGATGGTACAACCGGTGCACAAATCGGCAGCGCACTGGCAGGAGATGTGGCCAGTGACCAGCTCGGTTATGGTGGTGATGGTGTCAACGGCATCACCGCGCTAGGAAATGATAACTTTGTAATCGCATCAATATATGATGACGAGGGTGGCGTTGTTGATTCGGGTTCTGTGCGGCTGGTGGATGGTACTACCGGTGCACAAATCGGCGGCACACTGGCGGGAGATGTGACGGGTGACCAACTCGGCAATGGTGGTAGCGGAGTCAGCGGTATCACCGTGCTCGGAAATAATAACTTTGTGATCGCGTCAGTATTGGATAATGAGGGCGGCTTTACTGATGCGGGCTCCGTAATATTGGTGAATGGCGTAAACGGTACACAAATCGGCAGCACACTGGCAGGAGATGTGGCGAGTGATCGCCTTGGTGATGGTGGTGAAGGAGTCAGTGGTATTACCGCCTTGGGTAATGGTAACTTCGTGGTGGCTTCAGTGAATGATGACGAAGGCGGCGTTACAAATGCAGGTTCCGTGCGGCTCATGAATGGTACAACCGGCACACAAATCGGCAGCACATTGGTAGGAGATGTCGCAAATGACCGCCTTGGAGAGGCTGGTGTTGGAGTTAGCGGGATTTCTGCATTACAAAATAATAATTTTGTGATCGCCTCTGTATATGATGACGAAGGTGGTATTGTCGATTCAGGCTCTGTGCGGCTGGTGGATGGCATGACCGGTGTGCAAATTGGTGGTACGCTGGCGGGTGATGTGACGGGTGATCGTATTGGTCAAGGCAGTATCGGAGCCAGTGGCTTCTATAATGGCACCAGCGGCATCACAGCCCTGGGTAATAATAATTATGTGGTCGCTTCAACGGGTGACGATGAGGGCGGCATAACCAATGCAGGTTCAGTAAGGCTGATGAATGGCACGACCGGCACACAAATCGGTGGCACACTGGCAGGAGATGATGCGTCCGATCGCCTTGGGTATGCCAATGATCGAGTAAAGGGTATCACCGCACTGGGCAATAATAACTATGTGATTGTTTCCTGTGAAGATGATGAAAATGGTATTCCCGATGCGGGCTCGGTGCGGCTAGTGAACGGTACAACCGGCGCACAAATCGGCAGCCCGCTGGCAGGCGACGCAGTGGGTGATAAACTTGGATACGCTAGTGAAGGAGTTAATGGTATTACCATTCTGGGGAATAACAACTTTGTGATCGCATCCATATTGGATAATGAGGGCGGCATTGTCGATGCAGGCTCTGTGCGTCTGGTGGATGGCATGACCGGTGCGCAAATCGGTAGCACTCTGGCGGGTGACACAGCCGCTGACAACCTTGGATACGGCGGTAGTCAAAGTGGCGTCACAGACCTGGGAAATAATCACTACGTGATTGTATCTTTTCCGGATGATGTAAATGGCGTTGTCGATGCAGGCTCTGTGCGTCTGGTGAATGGAACGACGGGGACGCAAATCGGTAGCATGCTGGCCGGCGATGTGGCGAGCGATAGACTTGGCATCAATGGCATCACTGTCCTGAGAAATAATAACTATGTGATTACGACGTGGAGAGATAATGAAAATGGGGTTGTCAATGCGGGTTCTGTGCGACTGGCTGACGGTAGTACTGGTGCGCAAATCGGCAGTACCATGGCAGGGAGCGCTACTAATGACATGATCGCTGCACAAGTGATTGAGTCAGCCAACGGTGATTTTTACATTTTAAGTCTTCCGAATGCGGATCATAATGGCATGGTAGATTCGGGGCGGGTGCAGTTGATCGCCGAGTAATAAATTGATGGCTGATTGCATTTAGCTGCGACACCTAAGGGATACAAACAGAGACGTCAATGTACATGGGGCCGTGAATGTTGCGGAGAATCAGTATTGGAGCGATAGGGTTACTCGCATCGTGTCCGATTGTTACACCGGTTCATCCCGTCCGGCCAGTATCTCCCAGAACTGGCGGGGAGAAATTATAGGTAGCTGTTCTACATGTTGCAGATCCAGCAGCACCTTGTCACCCGTGACGAAAACATGAGCCTGACCAGACAGTGCTGAAGCGATTATTGGCTCATCGTAAGGATCGGGCAGAGTGGGAAGGGGATGCTCGCCTTCAACAAGCAAGGCTTCAGCACGGAGTAAGGTAACAAACCCTGCCGTGACCGGCGCAGACAGCCCCAGTTTCCCGGGAAGAATGCGTTCCAGTTCCTGGATAACAGCATCAGAAATCAACAATTCGTGAGACTGAAGTACAACCTCGAACAGTTCCGCACAGAGCCCACGTGTGGTGAGTGCGCTTGCCAGGACATTGGTATCGAGGAATACTTTCACGAAATATCGCGAAAGATATCTTCGTCACTTAAATAACCGGCCGCTTCGGCGAGTGGCAGTGCCTTACGCCGCAGATCACGGAACCGCTCCACGGCGACACGCTTGCGCAACATTTCCCGAGCCAGTTCACTCTTGGTTCGGTGTTGGGACTTGGCAAGTTGCTCCAGGTCGTGTTCGAGTTCATCGTCGATGCGAATGGTCAGGGTACCCATGGTGTCCTCCTGGCGAGGAAAGTAACTGTCTTACATTGTAATACAGCGGCAGGGATGTGGATAGGCTGTACTATGCCTGAAATCCTTGCCGGACTTTTGCCGGGATGAGTCCAGCGCAGTGGTGCGTGGTAGTACAGAATGCAACGGGCGGCCACGCCTTAGTTACTTAAAATACAAATGGTTACGCTCCCTGGTATTAACTACGAACCAGGCGGTCGGGA
>CAVQJD010000004.1:0-98243 GCA_963712695.1 uncultured Gammaproteobacteria bacterium | reverse complement strand
CAGCAGGGTGAGCGCTGGATTGCCAGCTACACAATCGATCCCGGTCCGCCGGTGCTGATCCAGTCGGTGGATATCGTGATCAGCGGTGCGGGCGCGGCTGACCCGGAAATTAACAAGGTACGTAACAGCACCCGCCTGCGCCCGGGTGAACGGCTGCAGCATCCCTATTACGATGCCACCCGGAAGGCGCTGATCGGCGCCGCGCTGGAGACGGGTTACCTGGACGCACGTTACCTGACGTCCGAGTTGCGCGTGGCCCCGGCGGCGCATCGCGCGGATGCCGTGCTGCACCTGGATACCGGACCGCGCTTTTACTTCGGGCCGTTGACGGTGGAACAGGAAATCCTCAATCCCGGATTCGTAAGTCGCTATGTGCAAATCGAGGAAGGCGCACCCTTCGACACCGAAAAACTGCTGGACCTGCAACTCACGCTGGGCGACAGCGGCTATTTCGACCGGGTCGAGCTGGATGTGCGGCGTGCCGAGACGCGGGACCAGCATGTGCCGGTTATTGTCCATACCGAGCCGGCCGCACATGCACGCTACAGGCTGGGCCTGGGTTTCGGCACGGATACCGGGCCACGTGTGACGCTGGGTGCCGATTACCCGCGCATCAACCGGCGCGGGCACGGCCTGAAGAACGAGCTGCGCCTGTCGCCAGTACAGCAGACCGCTGCAGTTAACTACACTATTCCTATCCGTAACATCGTCTCCGATCGCCTGGTGTTCGGCGGCGAGTGGGAAAATGCAGAAGTGGCGGATAGTGGCAACACCCGCGGCTATAAGCTGAGTGTCAGCCAGAATGTCAGCCTGGGCACCTTCCAGCGCCGCCTGTATCTCAACTACCAGCATGATTCTTCGACCTGGGTAACGAGAAAAACACCGTCAACTTTTCATACCCGGCATGGGTATTTCGAAACTGAAGATCGACGATGTGCTGTTTCCACGTCGCGGCTACAGCGTTGATGCCGACTTGCGCGGTTCACCCGGAGTTATCTCCTCAACCCGTTATATCCGCACCGAGGCCAGCCTGCGCGCCGTGCATCCGCTGAGACACCACGGGGCGTCTCCTCGGTCGCGGACAGCTTGGCTACACGCGGTTGACGACTTTGACCAAACTGCCCACCTCGGAACGCTTCTTTGCCGGTGGCGACCAGAGTGTGCGCGGTTATGGCTTCCAGAAACTGGCACCCGAAGACGACAGCGGCGATGTGGTCGGCGGCCAGTACCTTGCGGCTGGCAGCATCGAACTGGACTACCTGTTCGTCGGCAATTTCGGCGCTGCCGTCTTCGTCGACAGCGGCAACGCGGCAGATGAACTTTCCGCCTCACCCAAAGATCGGCGCCGGCATTGGCTTTCGCTGGCGCAGCCCGGTAGGCATGCTGCGGCATCGATGTCGCCCACCCTTCGACGACCCCGACAACGACTACCGCCTGCACATCAGTATCGGGCCTACCCTGTGAGCCTGCGCTCGCGCCGCCTGCTGACGGTATACTAGTCCTGCTGTTTGTCACGCTGCTGCTGGCTGCGCTGGGCTGGCTGGCCGACCGAGTCCGGGCTGCAGTTTATCTGGCAGCAGGCGGTCAGGCTGAGCGAGCCGGCCCTGTCGGCGGTATCGGTCGAAGGTCGCCTGCTCGGGAAGATCAGGCTCGGTCAATTACGCTACGAGACTGACCAGCTGCTGTTTGCGGCAAAGTCATTGCAACTCGACTGGACGCCGATGGACCTGCTGGACGGGCTGCTGCGTGTCAGGGCGCTGGCTGGCGAAGAGATGCGTAACGAACAGCGCAGCACGGGTTCCGATGAACCCCTGGTGTTGCCGAACAGATCGTCTGCCGTTTGCAGTCGAGTTGCAGGGCCTGTCGATCAATAACCTGGCTGTCATCAGCGCGCACAGGCCGGGCCGTTTTCGTCGATGCCATTGCGCTGACCGGGTCGTATCGCGACAGTCGGCTCGAGATCACACGTCTCGATCTGCGCCGGCCGAGATCGCGCTGGCAGCAACTGTGACCCTGCAGACGCAAGCTGAGTATCCGCTCACCGGCGATCTTCGCTGGCAGGCTACACTGCCGGACTATGCACCACTCACGGCGCATACCCGTCTGTCCGGCAGCCTGGCCACATTGCAGGTCGAGCAGACGCTGGCCGCCCCGTATGCATTGCAGGCCAGTCTGGCGCTGTCCGGGCTACTGTCCGACCTGCACCTGGATGGCGCGATTGAACTGCAGGACAGCAGTCTTTCGGCAATTAACGCGGCCTGGCCGGATATGCATCTGAACGGTGCGGTCACGGTCCGTGGCCCACCAGATGCCCTGCAGTTGAGCGGCACAGTGGATGTGCAGGATCCCGTGGCCGGCGCGTTGCAGCTGGTGTTCGCCGGTAACCTGCAACCGGAGGTGCTGCAGTTCGATACCCTGCAGCTGTCATCGACAGAGCGGCCAACCCGGCTGGATGCACAGGGCAGCATCGGATTAGGAGCGCAGCCGGTGTTTGATTTTCAGGCGCAGTGGCAGGCACTGGCCTGGCCACTGCAGGGCGAGCCGGAGTATGAAAGCACGCAGGGGCAGTTTACCCTGACCGGTACGCCACAGGCCTACCGGCTCGATGCGCGTGGTGATCTGAAATTGCAGGACCTGCTGGCCGGTCAGCTGGCACTGCTTGCACACAGTGCCAGCACGCCGGGCAGCTGGCAGATCGAGGCAGCCAGCCTGACCGGTGGCGCATCACGGGTCGAGGCGAAGGGGCAGGTCGGCAGCGAATACGATCTCGACTGGCGTGTGGATGTGCCGCGCCTCGGCGACCTTTCGCCGCAGGCCACCGGCAGCCTGAGTGGCAAGGGTACGCTCAAGGGTTCTTTCCCGGAGCTTGCAATCCGGGCCAGCGCCAGCGGTTCCGGTATCGGGTTTCGCAATTTCCGCCTCGGCCAGCTCGAGATCGATGGCGATATCAACCTGGCCAAGGGTCAGGCGTCGCGTCTGAAGGCGGATATCGGCGATGCCGTTCTTGCCGGTACCCGTGTGGCACGGCTGGCTGTGGATGGTTCTGGCACCACCGCGCAGCACCGGGTCAGGTTGCAGGCCGACAGTGAACATGGCAATGCCGACCTGGTCGTGACCGGCTACTGGGACGGCGCGAGCTGGAAATTCGACCTGCAGCAGGCCAGCCTGGCCTACCCGGAGCTGGCGCCCTGGCAACTGGCGCAACCGGTATCGGGTGAGCTGACGCGCGAACGCCTGCGGTTGCCCGAGCATTGCTGGACCAGCGCGCAGGCCCGCGCCTGTGGCCGCTTCGCCGGTTCGGCACAGGACTACGCCGGCGCGTTCACGCTGAGTAATCTGCCGCTGGCTTACTTTATGGCGTTGTTGCCTGAGCGGGTCAGTGCGGAAGGTGAGCTGAATGCGCACGGTGATTTTCACAAGGCCGTAACAAAAGCCGCAACGCTCAATGTGCAGCTCGACAGCACGCCGCTACAGCTGCGACTGCCACAGGATAACGCGGACCTGCAGCAGCTGTTTTCCTTTGCGCCCGGACAGGCGGCGGTCACAGTGCTGGGCCGGAATGCCACCCTGTCAGTCGACCTTCCATTCGCGACAGTGCCGGGTGGTGTGCATGCCAAAGTCGCTCTTGCCGCGCCCGCTGACGGCGACTGGCTGCAGGCTGCGCTGAATGGCGAGTTGTCGCTGCAATGGCCGGATATCGGGATGGCATCCAGCTGGATCCCCGAGGTGGCCGAACTGCGCGGACACATCGACGGGACCATGCAACTTGCCGGGACACCGGCCGCGCCGCGCCTGCAGGGCCAGCTGGCGTTGACGGAGGGCGCTGCAACACTCGTGACGCCCGGCCTTGCACTCGAGGATGTACGGGTCGAACTGGCCGGCCAGCCGGATGGTGAGATACGGGTCACGGCTTCGGCGAAATCCGGCGCAGGGACGCTGCAGGGCGACGGTTTGCTCAATCCGCTCGAGCGCAGCGCAACGCTTGCGTTGCGCGGTACGCAGTTTCAGGTCATGAATACACCGGAAGCCAGAATCTTCGCCTCCCCCGATCTGCAAATGGACATGAACGTGGAGCAGATCCGCATCAGTGGCCGCGTCGACATCCCGCGCGCGCAGTTGCGCCCGCGCATGCCGCCGCCGTCGGCAGTCAGCGTGTCACCCGACCAGGTGATCGTGATCGAGGGCGAGCAGGGCGGGGCAGCGGCACGCTATGCTGTAGATGCCCGCGTGCGTATTGTGCTGGGTGATGCGGTCGACATCGAAGGCCTTGGACTGAGCGGCAAGCTGCATGGCGATGTACTGGTGGTCGATCTGCCCGAGCAGCCGGCCAATGCCACTGGCGAGCTGGCAATCAGCGACGGACGCTTCAAGGCCTATGGTCAGCAGTTGACGATCCGGACCGGACGACTGCTGTTTGCGGGTGGTGCGGTAACAGACCCCGGGGTGGATATCGAGGCCGTGCGTAAACCCGCGTCAGACGTGCTGGTTGGCGTAAAGGCGCGTGGCCGGTTGCGTGCCCCGAAGTTTACCGTGTTCTCCGAGCCGGCCATGAGCCAGTCGGCGCAGCTGTCCTGGCTGGTGCTGGGGCGGCCGCTGGAGCACGGCGCGTCAGACAGCGAGCGGTCGGGCCTGGAGTCAGCGGCATTGATGCTGGGACTGAGTGGCGGCGAGTCGATCGGCAAACGCGTGGGTGACGAGCTCGGGTTCGACGAGGTGTCGATCGGTAGTGACCCGGGAGCGGACGTCAATCAGGCCTCGCTGCTGGTCGGCAAGTACCTGACTCCGGAACTGTTTGTCAGCTACGGCATTGGTCTGTTCGACCCGGTCTCGAGCCTGAACCTGCGCTATGCGCTGTCGAGTCGCTGGAAGCTGGTCGGCAAGACCTCGGCGCTGGAATCCTCTGCCGATCTGATTTATGAAATCGAGCGGCGTTAGTAATCAATCGCGGCCGGGCGTGTCAATAATATAGTCAGAGGCTATCACGGTAATAAAATATTAAGAATTAACAAATGCAGAACAGGTCCGTAACCTTGATTGCAAGCCCGGGCATGGTGCCCCGGCTGCCACACAGCAAGGAGACAGACATGAAACAGCAGCTCGAGGGTCAGCGCGTACCAGAAGTCACTTTCCGTACCCGTAGCAACGACGAATGGGTAGATGTGACAAGTTCCGACATCTTTTCCGGCAAGACCGTGGCGGTTTTTTCCCTGCCCGGTGCTTTCACACCGACCTGTTCCACGGCCCACGTGCCGCGCTTCAATGAACTGGCCGGCGTGTTGCGCGCCAATGGTGTGGATGACATCGTCTGCATCTCGGTCAATGACGCCTTCGTCATGAATGAATGGGCGCGGGACCAGCACGCCGACAATATCACCTTCATACCGGATGGCAATGGTGAATTCACTGCGGCGATGGGTATGCTGGTTGACAAGCGCGAACTCGGTTTCGGCATGCGCTCCTGGCGCTATTCGATGCTTGTGAAAGACGGCGTGGTCGATAAGATGTTTGTCGAGCCACAGGTGCCGGGCGATCCCTACGAGGTGTCGGATGCCGACACCCTGCTCGACTATATCAATCCGCACGCGCAGCGCCCGCTGGATGTGGTCATGTTCAGCAAGCCCGGTTGCCCGTACTGCGCCAGCGCCAAAGTGATGCTGACCAGGCACGGCATCCAGTTTGAGGAAATACCGGTCGGTGACCGCGTTTCGCTGCGCTCTGTACGCGCGGCCAGTGGCAGTGACACTGTGCCACAGGTATTTATCAACGGCGAGCTGATCGGGAATTCCGAGGCACTGGCTGCATGGCTTGGTGCACGCGATATCCGCGCCAGCGCGGCTTAACTGCATCATTACCGGGGAGTATGTGCATGAAAACGCATTACGATCTGATCGCGATTGGTGGAGGCAGTGCCGGGCTGGCCGTGGCAGAACAGGCCGCGAGCCTGAATCGGCGCGTGGCACTGGTCGAGCAGGCGCAGCTGGGCGGGACCTGTGTCAATGCCGGTTGTGTGCCCAAGAAAGTGATGTGGAATGCGGCGCAGGCCATGACATCGATTCGTCATGCCGGCGACTATGGTATTGATACGGGGAGCGTAGCCCTGGACTGGGCGGAGCTGGTCGCACGGCGTAATGCCTACGTGGCAGGCATCAATCGCTACTGGGATGGTTATGTGCTGGACAGGCGTATTGACCGCATTACGGGTGCTGCGCATTTTGTGGATGCGCACACCATCGATGTCGAGGGTGTTCGCTACACCGCCGCGCACATCGTAATCGCCACCGGTGGCATGCCCATCGTGCCGGATGTGCCGGGCGCGGAACTCGGGATGACCTCGGATGGCTTTTTCGCCCTGCAGCAGCAACCACGCCGTGTCGCCGTGATCGGTGGCGGCTATATCGGTGTGGAGCTGGCCGGCATGCTGCATGCGCTGGGTAGCGAAGTCTCGGTGGTGACGCTCGAGCAGCAGGTGCTCGAGGCGTTCGATCCGATGCTCCGTGACCGTCTGATGGAGGCGATGATAGCCAATGGTATCGACCTGCATACCGGTTTCCAGGTCAGCGGCCTGCACAAAAACCGGCATGGAATAGCCGTAACAGCTGCCGGTGGCGAGGTCCTGGAAGGTTATGACGCGGTCATCTGGGCGGTCGGCCGACGTGCCAACACCCGCGGGCTGGCACTGCAGACGGCCGGTATCGAGGTGCAGCGCAATGGCGTAATCCCTGTCGATGTCCTGGATCGAACCAATGTGCCGGGTGTCTATGCCATCGGGGATGTTACCGGTCGTGTGCCATTGACGCCGGTCGCGGTCGCGGCCGGGCGTCGCCTGGCGGCGCGCCTGTTCGGGGGCTGTGTGGATTGCCGCATGGACTACGAGCAGGTGGCGACCGTGGTGTTCGCCCATCCGCCGATCGGATCAGTCGGGCTGACCGAGGCACAGGCCCGGGAGCGGCATGGAGATTCGGTCGTGGTGTACGAGACGTCATTCACCCCGATGCAGTATGCGCTGGGTGAAGGGACGGCCATGACTGCCATGAAGCTGGTGTGTGCCGGTGATAACGAACGTATCGTGGGTTGTCACGTGATTGGCGCAGGCGCCGACGAAATGCTGCAGGGTTTTGCGGTGGCGCTCCGGATGGGCGCAACCAAGGCCGATTTCGACAGGACTGTTGCAATTCACCCGACCAGTGCCGAGGAACTCGTTACGATGAAGCACGGGCGGCGCGTCAGTGCGGAGATCGGCGCCCGGCAAGCGGCGGCGGCCTGATGGATGCGGTGATGATTGCGGTAAAAAGCATCCACGCAGCAGACCTGAACGGCCCATACCCGGTCATGGCCGGGTATGGGTTTTACGCGCAGGCTTTGCGCAACTCAGGTTGCAGGCAGCAACGGCCTCGCTGATCGCATCGATGACCTTCGGGCGCGGGAAGGACACGCGCCAGGCCAGTGCCACGGTGCGACTTGGCACCGGATTGGCAAAGCGCCGGATCGCCAGCAGGCGCTGACTGTAGCGGTCCGCACCTGCGGCGGTGCAGGGCAGCACGGTGATACCCAGGCCGGATACCACCATGTGGCGAATGGTTTCGAGCGAACTGCCGACGATGCTGTTGGCCAGCCCGCCTGCCAGTCCGGGTTTCGGGATGCAGGCCGGGCAGGCCTCGAGTACCTGGTCGCGGAAGCAGTGCCCCTCACCGAGCAGCAGGACATTCTCCTTTTCAAGATGTGCTGACTTGATGGTATTGCGCAGTGTTAAGGGATGTGCGCTCGGCATCAGCACCACAAAGGGTTCCTCGTAAAGCGGCAGTGTGAGCAGCCCCTGTTCACTGAATGGCAGTGCCAGGATGATTACATCCAGGTCGCCGTGTTTCAGCTTCTCGCTAAGTGTCGCGGTGTAATTCTCCTCGATGACCAGCGGCATGTCCGGTGCCAGCTTGCGCAGCCGCGGAATGAGGTCAGGGAACAGATACGGGCCGATGGTGTAGATGGCGCCGAGGCGGAGCGGGCCGGATAACTGGTCCTTGCCTTGCTGGGCCGCGAGCTTGACGCCTTCGGCAGCCTCCAGCGTGCGCTGCGCCTGCGCAACGATCTGTTCACCGACCGGGGTCACGGAGATTTCACCGGCCTGGCGTTCGAACAGCTGCACGCCGAGTTCCTCTTCCAGCTTCTTGATGGCGATGCTCAGTGTCGGCTGGCTGACGAAACAGGTCCTGGCGGCGCGCCCGAAATGATGCTCGCGTGCCACGGCAACGATATAGCGCAGTTCAGTCAGGGTCACTTTTTGTATCCCCGCCTCATGATAGTGATGGACAATGGCAAAGTATAAATCAATAAGCCGTGCATATGAATCGGCGGTCCGGGACCGGTTCCCGGTACGCGGTGATATCCGTGAAAAAAGTATGGCGACCGCGGGTGACCGTGGTGATGCTACAGGCTGTCGGCCGAATGAATACGGCCCTGCAACGGTAATCTATCCACTCGATTGGGGAAGAGCCTTTATTTTACGTGAGCCGGGACTGCGGCTGTTTTCCATCAGGATTGCCGCTACAATCACCTGCTGACTTCGGACGGCAATCTTCGGAAATTATCAGGATGAACGAGAGCAATGGATTAATCTGTGCCTGGATACTGGATGGCCAGGGTGGTGGTTCTCAGGTCGACTGGGACGAGGCCAATGCCTTTCAACCGTCCGGCAACAGCTGGTTGTGGCTGCACTTCGACTACTCCAGTCCGCAGGTGCAGCAGTGGCTGTATGAGCAGAGCGGCCTGTCCGCACTGACTGTGGAGGCACTCAAACAGACGGAGACGCGGCCGCGCGTTGTGCCCGCCGACGGCGGCCTGATGATTTTCCTGCGTGCCGTAAACCTGAATCCCGGTGCCGAGCCGGACGACATGGTCAGCGCGCGCCTGTGGGTGGGCGAACGACGCGTAATCTCTTTGCGCCAGCGCCGCCTGGTGTCGGTCGACGATGTGCGCGGTGCGCTGGCTGCCGGTAACGGGCCGCGCTCCAGCGGGGAGTTCCTGACCATGTTCATCGATGGCCTGCTGGATCGCGTCGATCACGTGGTCGAGGTTGTTTACGGTCACATCGATGATCTGGAGGAACCTCTGCAGCACGCCACCATCCCGCAGCAGCGCGCTCAGCTGGCCGAGATGCGGCGTCAGGCGATCGCACTGCGCCGCTTTCTCGCTCCACAGCGCGAGGCGCTCAACCGGCTGGCCGCTGAGAACACGCAATTGCTGGGAGAAGAGCAGCGCCTGCAGTTGCGCGAGCATTTCGACCGCCTGACGCGTATCATCGAGGACCTCGATGCGGCACGCGAACGTGCCGCGGTGGCGCAGGAATCGCTGGCGAGCCTGATGGCCGAACAGACCAACCAGCGGATGTTCCTGTTATCGATCGTGGCGGCCATTTTCCTGCCGCTGTCTTTTGCCACCGGTTTGCTCGGCATAAATGTCGGCGGCATTCCGGGTTCGGAGAATCCGCTTGGTTTCACACTCGTGGTCGTGTTGATGCTGGCGATGGGTGCAGGGCTGTGGTTGTATTTTCGCAGCCGGGACTGGTTCTGAACCGGCCATGCCACGGCGCGGTGGCGTGCCATGCAGGGAATATATGAAAAACAGTGATACCCCGTTAATCCCTGTCGGCTGGCGTGAATGGGTCGGATTGCCCGGGCTAGGTATCAAACGAATCAAGGCCAAGATCGATACCGGGGCGCGCACCTCCGCACTGCACGCGTTCTATATCGAACCGTTCGAACTCGAGGGAGTACCCTGTGTGCGCTTTGGTATCCATCCCTTCCAGGGGCGCGTGGATGTGGTCATCGAGTGCGAAGCGCCGGTGCTTGATCAACGTGATGTGACCGATTCCGGTGGTCACCGTGAGCAGCGTTACGTCATCGGCACGACGGTATGCATGGGGTCAGCGCGCTGGCCGATCGAGCTGACACTGACTAACCGCGATACCATGCGTTTCCGCATGTTGCTGGGTCGTAGCGCGCTGAGCGGGCGTTACACGGTCAATTCGGCCGCGTCTTACCTGATCGGGCGTCCGCGCCCGACGGATCCGGTTATCACTGGAGAAGATGATTGAATACCAGCAACCCTGTCATGCAATGCATGGCTGAACGAAACAAACACCCGTCACGATCGGACCTGTACCGGTGGCAAAGGCTGATACTGCCAACAGGATCGTCATCGGTGGCACCGACGTGGCGGCCGGCTCGTGCATTACCATCAACCTGCCAATCGGGCGGCTCTATACCTACGACAACCTGACCATGCCGATCGAAGTGGTCAATGGTCGCAGGGGCGGGCCGCGCCTGTTCGTTAGTGCCGCCATTCATGGCGATGAGCTGAACGGTGTGGAGATCATCCGCCGCCTGCTGCGACATTCAGCGCTGAAGCGGCTGCATGGCACCCTGATCGCCGTGCCGGTCGTCAATGTGCATGGCTTGCTGCACCGCTCGCGCTACCTGCCGGACCGGCGCGACCTGAACCGCAGTTTTCCGGGTAGCAGTCGCGGCTCACTGGCCGGGCGTATTGCCAACCTGTTCATGCACGAGATCGTGGCCAACTGTACGCATGGCATAGACCTGCACACCGGTGCGATCCATCGCGAGAATCTGCCGCAAATACGTGCCAATCTCGATGATCCGGAGACGCTTGAACTGGCGGAGGCATTCGGTGTGCCGGTGCTGCTCAATTCCGACCTGCGTGATGGCTCGCTGCGCGAGGCGGCGATGGAGTCGGGTATTCCGATGCTGCTCTACGAGGGTGGAGAGGCATTACGCTTTCACGAGGTCTCCATCCGTGCCGGCCTGCGTGGTGTGCTGCAGGTCATGCGTGCGCTGGGCATGTTGCCTGCCAGGCGTGCGATGAACCCTGTCGTGCAGCCGGTGGTTGCGCGCAGTTCATCCTGGGTGCGTGCGCCGGAAAGCGGCGTGTTGCGCCTGCAGGCAAGACTGGGTACGCGCGTGAGCAAGGGGCACACCCTGGGCGTCATCGCCGCACCACTGGCTGGATCGGAGTGCAGGGTCGCCGCGCCTTACAACGGCATCCTGATCGCACACACCCACCTGCCACTGGTACACGAGGGCGAGGCGCTGTTTCATCTGGCGCGCTTCGAAAGCAACTCGGCCGTTGCCGAGCAGGTCGAGGCGCTGCACGAGACGCTGGCGCCTGCTCTTCCCGATGATGCGGTGATCTGATACGCCGTTATTGCAGGTGCTGGTCCCTGTAATGCTGTCCGGTCTGTTGCTGTTACCGCATGTCTGCGCGGACACGCCATTCTGGGCGATGACGTATTCCTTGCATGCGCTTGGTTTGTGCAGGCGGTAGAAGAAACCGGCGTCGCCGCTGTATTTCGATCTGGATCTGCTCAAACAGATCAATGACCGTTTCGGACATGCCGAGGGAAGCCTGGTGTTGAGCCGGTTTGCCCGGCTGCTTGAGCAGGCATTCCGGGAGTCAGACGTGCTGGGCCGGCTCGGCGCAGACGAGTTTGCAGTGTTGCTGACCAATGCCGCCACTGCTCTGGTTCTGCACAAGTAATGCGGTGCGCGGTCTCATCCCGTCGAGTGTGTTTCAGACAAGCCAGTTGTACAACAGGCCGGTAGCTGCACAGGCGCCGATCACCGGGATGATACCCACCTTGTAACGCCACAGCGCGATGAACGCGGCAATGGTGACCAGCAACGCAAACCACTCAAAGCGCCCGGCAAACGGTGCGCTGGAATCGGCTTCGGGCCACAGCACATGCCAGGCGAAGAAAACGGCGAGGTTTAGCACGACGCCGACCACTGCCGCGGTGATGCCGGTCAGGGGCGCAGTGAATTTAATGTCGTGTCGCGACGCCTCGACCGCTGGTCCACCGATCAGGATAAACAGGAACGAGGGCAGGAAGGTGAAGAAGGTTGCCACCGTTGCACCCGCGATGCCGGCCAGTGCCAGACTGTCGGGGCCGAAAACCGCCTTGGTCCAGCCGCCCACAAAGCCGACGAAGGCGACTACCATGATTAGCGGACCTGGCGTAGTTTCGCCCAGCGCCAGGCCGTCGATCATCTGCGTCCCGCTCAGCCAGCCGTAGTGTTCGACGCCGCCCTGATAAACATAGGGCAGCACGGCATAGGCGCCGCCGAATGTAACCAGCGCCGCCTTGGTGAAAAACCAGCCCATCCGGGTCAGCGGTCCCTGCCAGCCAAAAGTGAAATAAAGCAAACCTTCGACGAGCAGCCAGAGCCCAAGGCCGATGCTCAGCTGAATCAGCGTCGAGCGCCAGCTGAACAGCGCCCAGTGCGGAGCGGGCGAGTGGTCGTCGATAAGGGCAGGGCCAAAAGACGTGCCGGAAGCGCCGTGGCCACCACCGGCCCGGAAGCGGTCGGGGGCGATGTGCCCGCCAAAGTAACCGATCACGCCGGCGCTGAGCACAATCCAGGGAAAGGGCACGTGCAGGGCGAAGATCGCGATGAAGGCGGCCGCGGCGATGGCCCACAAAACCCCGTTACGCAAGGCCCGTGAGCCGATACGCCAGGCGGCAAATACCACGATCGCCGTGACTGCCGGCTTGATGCCATACAGCACGCCGGCGACCACCGGCAGGTCGCCAAATGCCAGGTAGATCCAGGTGAGTGTAATCAGGATCGCCAGCGAGGGCAGCACGAACAGCACACCGGCCATGATGCCACCCGGTGTGCCGTGCATCAGCCAGCCAATGTAGGTCGCAAGCTGCTGCGCCTCGGGTCCCGGCAGCACCATGGTGTAGTTCAATGCGTGCAGGAAACGGTGCTCGCTGATCCAGCGGCGCCGTTCCACCAGCTCGGTATGCATCATGGAAATCTGGCCGGCCGGGCCGCCAAAGCTGATGAAGCCGAGTTTGAGCCAGTACAGAAAGGCGCTGCGAATCGTGACAGGTGGCGGTGGCGCCTGTTCAGATGTCTGTGCTTCGTGTGCTGTCGGCATGCTGTTGTCCCTGTCTACGTGCAAAGCGGCGCGTGCCGAATGCCATCCGGTATCACTTGCCGGCAGTGCGGCAGATATCAGCGGGTGGTATCCAGAAAGTCGCCGGACCTGAACCGCGAATCATCGTGCACGGTTATTCGCGCGATGTACAGGGGAAGTGAGAACATGGCTGGTCCGGGTCATGTGCGCGTGCTCGGGAGGCAGACTGCCGGTAACAGCCAGCCGCCCGCAACTGCTCAAGTGCCGTTTCAGGTGCCTCCTTGTGCGACTGCATACGCACATCCGGTGCGTACAACGCACCCTGCGCCTGTATCTGATTGTGTAGGGTGCACTCCGTGCACCGTATCCGGCTCACCGGTCTGCCATTCGGCCCAATACAATAAAAAGGCCCACCCCCTGCGGGATGGGCCCTGCTCTTGTGGACGGAGAGGGTGGGTTGAGTCAGCGCCCAACCCGCCTAGGACGATGCGCCTAATGGCAAATACTGCACCCGATCGGTGTGCCCGCCGGGATGATTTGCCCGTTGAGACGGCGATCCTTCTTGGCCACCGACAGCACCGTGCCCTGGTTGCTGCCGCGGTTGCCAGGGCCATGGCAGACCGAGCAGTTGGAGATGTTGCCTCCCAGGTTCTCGTGCCCGCCATCCACGAAGCCAACACGCGGTCCTGCCGCTGAGCCAGTAGCGACAGTTACGTCATTACCTACCGGATGCATCCCATGCGGACCGTTCAGGGTGTTTCCCAGATTCGCTGTGCCGTGGCAGGTGGAGCACTCGATGATGGTGCCGGTGTGACCCTGCAACTGGTCTGCGGTGACGTTGTCGTTGGACGCCGGATTGGCATTTGGCCATTCCGCATGGGTCGCTCCATGACAGCCTTCACACATGACCCCGCCATGGCCCGTACTCACCCGGTACAGCTGAGGGTTGCCCGCGCCCGGGTTGGCGAAGGTGCCGAAAGTCGCCGGTACTGCGGGCTCTGCGAAGCGCTTGTTGGTTGGTACGATAGGCGTGGCCTTGGTATCACCGATGCGGTAAGCCTGACGCAGGCGGATGCCGTCAGCGTTACCGTTGGTGTCCGCCGTGTTGACCAGCAGATCTGCACCCGTCAGCCGGCTGGTGTTGTCCCCCGTGTGGCAGGAACCGCAGCCCGGCTCGTTGGCCCAGGGCACGCGCGGCTGCGCCGGGTCGGTATAGAAGTTGCCGGTCAGTTCGAAGGCGCCTGGATTGCCCGGCGAGACGTTCCTGGAGAAGTCGTCCCCGACCTGCAACATGCTGCCGTGACAGTCGTTGCATAGCATGCCGCCATTGAACATCGCTCCGCGCAGACACTGTACATTGGTGCCCGGGTGGCACTGGTAGCAGGTATCCTCCAGTACCGCAAGACGTGCGGCCTGGTTGGTGATGGTGCCGTTGGCCAGCTGGATCGGCGCCGGCATCGGCGGGAACAGGCTGCCGAAGTTGCCATGGTGGCTGTGCATTACGTTGGAGTTGCTCGAATGCGCCAGCTGATTGCGGCCGTTGGCAGCTGTGGTTCCCGCCGGGCCGGTCTTCGGACCCACGTGCGCCAGGTCCAGTGCCGGGGTGTAATGACAAACCTGACACACCACGGGCTGGTTCTGCACCAGGGCCCTGTTGGTCAGGCAGGAGGTGTTCCCGTTGCCGCCGTTGGCGGTAATGTCGCAGGGAGCAGGGGCGGCGGTGCCATCACCGGAGGGCGCGACGTAGTTGGCCCCGTGCCTGAGGTCATGCAGGCGTAAAATGTTGATGTCTGCCGCGTACTCTACACTGACCCGGTTTGGCAGGCTGGGATCCGGGTCGTCGAGGCTGGTGGCCACCGGCAGGCCGGCGTTTGACAGCGCAAGGGTCGGCGCACTGGTACGGCTGTTCTGCACGTCAGCCGGGTCAGCGTGACAGTTGGTGCAACTCGCCTCACCCGAGATCGGCAGCACGGTGTCCACCGTGGACAGGGTGGTGCCGGCTGCGTTCCTGGCCTCGACCCGCACCAGCGGATAAGCGTTTTCGCGGCCGTTGTCGTCGAAGGCCGCAAACGGCACGCCCGCACCCTCGTACCAGTTCACGTCCGCCGCCACATAGCCAAACGGGAAATCCACGAAGAACGGCTTGTCGATGTAGTGCTCCTGCACCTGCTGCGGGTCGTTGAATGTAAAGGGACCGGCAATGCCCGGCATCGCATGCTGTACCGCCGCAATGATACCCGTGCCCCCGGGAATGACGTTTCCATTGCTGATATACAGCGTCTCCAGATTAGGCACCGGCAGGCCCAGGTCGTCGGTCATCAAGGCGTCGATGTCGAACGGGTAGAAGGCATTGTAGACACCGCTGTTGACGGTATTCCAGAAGTTGGTCTTGTAGGTGTCGCCGTTGGCCATCAGACCGTCGAACACGTTGCTATTCAGAATCGGGTCGGCCGGATTGGCAGCCGCTGAGTAGAACACACTCACGTTGTTGGGGTTGAGCGTCGGAACTCCGCCCTTCTGGATGACCTGTGCGAGCAGCACCTGGAACGGCGGCAGAATGCTGGCAATACGGGTATCCAGATCGCCGCAGTGCATGCCCAGATCATTGATGGCAAGCACGCTGTAGCTGTTATTCGGAACGACTGACTGTTGCGGAATGCCGGCATCCGGGCAGCCCGACTGGCTGGTGGTGTTTATGGAGACGCCCAGGTTGGCGGGATTGCACTGCACCGGCTGTTGCGCGTCCTGTACGCTGGCCGTCGTGGAGTCGCTGGCCGATGCGCCATCATTATCGGTCACGGTCAGGGTCACGTTGTAGTTCCCCGCCGCGGCGTAGGTGTGGTTCGGATTGGCCACACTGCTGCTGCCGCCGTCTCCGAAATTCCAGGCATAGCTACTGATAGTCCCGTCCGGATCGTTCGAGCCGGCACTGGAGAAGCCGAGCGCTATGCCGGTAGTCGCGTTGTAGGGTCCGTTGGCATTGGCCACCGGCGCGAGATTGCTGTCGCCGGCACTGTCACCTCCGCAGGCGGTGAGGCCCAGTAGCAGGAATGCGATGGCGAAGCAGGAGAGATACCGGAATATCCGGGCGTGCATTATGTTCATGAACATAGCTATGACTCACACTTTGTTATGGATAAAAACACTTACAGCGCATGTGGATTAGCACGCCGCTGACATTTTCTTGACAGAATAACCTGCTTTCCCGGGAAATCCAGACTAAACGCTGAATTCGAGCAATTTTTACACGTTTTCTTGCAGTTTCTTAGCGTTGTATGACTTGCCACTATGATTGACAGTGAGGAACAAAGTACACAAATAGCTGAAAAACACGCCTGTCGTCTCCCTCGTGAATTCCACAGTCTGAGAGGTCCGACAACAGGGATGCAGCTGCACAGCAGGGCAGAGAATCCTGAATGCCCGGGCTTGTGCTCTGATCGCTGTTAATGTCCTATCCGACTCATGCAGTCAGTTGAATACTGGCAGGCACTCGGGAAACTTTATGTTGCGGGTCTTAAGGGTTTATTAACAAACTAAAAAAGTTTTCTGACCGCAAGCGTCCGGCAACAGGCAGGGTTGATTGCGAGTCACGCCGGGGGCAATCATCGACTTCCATCGTGAGTGCTGCCTGGTCGGACTCGTCGCCGGGTGGATGGACTGGTGTTAAATGACTTACGGGGGAATACCCGGCAAGCGGTTAAATCCGGAACAGAAGGTTCATCGCTATCCAGGCCAGATGTTTACGCGCCGGTCTGTGGGCCTTATCGGGTACAGTTGACTCTACCTGCTTTGATCCCGGTGCGATGCACAGGGCGCGGGTCGATAACCCGGTACTGGACACTGTAGCTGCATCAGGGTTGCAGCTGATTTGTGTAGTCCTGAATTATCGAATTTCTGGCCGCAATCGTTGCCTGCGCTGCGGGCGCAGTTGCACTATCGCGGTGACTGAGCTTCGCCTGCCCCGGCGCAAAATACAGCACGCAAAGTCCTACCAGAAACGTGGTCAGCAGAAAATTCCATCTCAACATGATTTATCCACCCCCTTGTCCGGTCGCAATCGATAACATGATCAGTCGATATGTAGTCGTTTACCGTAGGCAAGATCCGGGCCATACGAGGCGAGACTGTATTACTTTGTTTTACCTTGTTTTCTAACATTCCTGTGACAGGCGTGATTGCTGACATAAATGGCGCATATGCCACATATGTCATAGATAACCTGTCAAATGGTGGCATGACATGCAGTGCGTGCATTCTGTCGTGTGCATGTGCAGGAGCAAATCGGAGGGCGTTCAGTCGTAATGCCTCGCGCAGTAGCTGGAAGGCATGGCGACCTTCCTGTGCGATCTCCTTGCCGAGGCTGGCCATATCGGAGGCAATGGGTCAGGCGCCATGATCGCGGATGGTGCTGAAGGTGGCTGGTATTACCCAAGCAGCTTACTGACCAGGTTCTGCACCTGTCTGCGGGCCTTGTCCGGCAGGGCAGGGTGTTCCTCTTGCGACATCAGCCCGATGAACGCGGAGCCGACCGGCCTGGCACCGATGGTCCTGGCCGTCTGCCGAAGCTGTTTCAGGGTCGTGTAGAACAGCCGTCCCATCGGGCCGGGTGCGGCACTGGAGGCGAGCAGCATGGCTGGTTTGGTGAGTTTTTGCTTGCGGTATTTCGGAGCATGCGCGCCCCACGGCCAGTAGGCATAGACTACCAGTCTTTCCATGAAGCGTTTGAAGACAGCCGTCACCGCATAGAAATTGGTGGGCGAGGCGAGGATGTAGCCATCTGCGGCCTCGATCTTTTCGATCAGTTCGTGCATGCGGTCCGTGTGTACGCACTCCCCGGGTGCATCTCCCGGCTGCTGGGTGCAGCGACGGCAGTTGATGCAGAACTCGATGGGAAAGTCGCGCAGCGTGATCACCTCTACCGACGCCCCGGCCTGTATGGCGGCCTGCACGGCGACCTCGATGGCCTGATCGATGGTGCCTTGTTCGCGGTAGGAGCCGTTGATGGCGAGTAGCCGTGTCATGGTTAATATCAAGGCGTCAATGCATTACGCCTGAGATGTTAGGGTAAATCCTTCTCTGACACCACGATTACAGATACTCCTGCGCGAGCCGGTCGCATCGATGAGCCTGTTGAACTTTGTTGGCGTATAGACGCAATCACGACGCGCTGGCAAACAACAGGTTCAGGTTGGAGTGCTGAGACTGATAAGTCAGCGCTGGATTGGCGGGTAGTCGCAGTCCGACGACAGGATAACAGCATAAGATACCGTGAGTTATCATCGATACCGTCCCGAACGTCACCTGTAGGGAACAGTTTCCCCGGCCGCAGCGGCTGCTGGCAACCGTAAAGTGCTGTTATCTGCTGAAAATGTTTTCTGGCATAAGAATTGCTATATTCCTGCTTTCTGGTCCAGGAAGGAACGCTGCATGAGTAACACGGAAACGTACCGCAGTTATGACAAGCTTGATATTCTCGTGCGCATTGAAGAGTTGCTTGATGAACACAACAGACGACGTGTCGAGCATGCCATGTTACAGGCAGCAGGGATTGTGCGTGCACGCTTCAATGACGGCCTGCAGCACCTGCTGGTTGTCGGCTATGATCCCGAGCGGACCGATGCGTCGCAAATTCTGAAACTTTTCAAAAATTACCAGCTGAACGCACAACTCATTGGCAGGATATAGTCACACCTTTATGATGACGGTGTAATGGTTCATCGTCATCACATCTGCGTGGAACCGGTCAGGCGCAACTCCGGATAATGGCTATGAGAATCATACAGCTGATGTTTGCTGACACCCCGTCAGGCAGGCAGGTTGTTATGAGCGTGTGATGCGGGTAAATCCGGAAGCAGAACGGGGCCGCTCTGTAAACGTTGGGTGTGACTACGGTGTCGTCTGACCGGTGTCGCCCCATCTATGATGCGTGTCAGTCCACTTCAAACTTATCCAGTACCAGAGCGTAATCGGTACCATCATTGCAAACCAGCTCCAGTCGTCGATCAGGAATACACTGGCGAGCCAATCCGGGTTTGTAAAGAAACGCGGCCAGGGAATGCAGTAGAGGGTAAACGCCACGCAAGCCCAGATCAGCCACAAGGCCCCCTTTCTCGTTGAAATCGCCGAGAAGGCAAGATAAACCCAGATGGGGATTTTGTCAGTCTTTTCCATTTGCGTCGCAGCAGCCCCCATGCTCCTGTTAGTAACTCGCAGTCCTGGCAGTTGCGCGCAGGCGTGGCGTGTCATTCGAGTCGACACCTTGCGCACAGGAAGTCATCCTGATAACTGGCAGAGAAATTAAAAAACGCACTTGACGTTGTTTTCCGTTAATACAGCAAGGTGGTGCTAAAACCCTGTTTGTGCCGAATGACTACGCGTTTTCTACCAGAGACAGAGAGATGTTATATGACCAGTCAGGCTTTGCAACAGGGTTTGAATGTATATTTGCAAACGGGTGGTAATCTGTCGATCGGCTAGTGCTTCCGTATTAGTACATTGGTATGGCGTGGATCCATTTAAATGTACACGGGTCCTGTGAATAGCAAGCACTGTAGTGCCTGAAACGTCGCATCCGGGCGACAAGGCAACGGCATAGTAATCCGGCAGTTAACATCAATCACATCCCGGGTGTTGCCTGACGGAAACAAATGTCAGTGCCAGAGCTGATGCCGGTAACGGGAAAACGCTGTATTTGAGCCAAATCCTGTTTGGCATACCAATTGCAAATAACAACCGCGTTGTTGACCTAAACAAGGAGGAGTGGATGAACAACGCAGAACCGAACAAGATCATTACCAAGGTTGATATCGTCGTGCATGTTGACGAGCTGCTAGATGAACAAAACAGGCGGCGCGTCGAACATGCCCTGCTGAATACAGCGGGGGTCGGGCGTGCAAACTTCAATGATGAGCGGCAGCATCTGCTGGTCGTAGGCTATGATCCCGCACAGACCGATTCGTCGCAGATCCTGAAACTCGTCAAGCAGCACCGGCTGAGCGCACAGCTGATCGGAGGGCTCTAGTGGTGTTCAACAGCATAGTCAGGTGTCGGAGCGCATTTTTCGCTAAATCTAAATAAATAAACCCGGGATCAGAATAAAATAATGTCTGATCCCTTACAGCCTGGCAGGGGGCAGATCCCGGTTTTCCTCGTATCAGGAAAACCGGGATCTGCCCCCTGCTTTTTCTACTGTGGCGAATTTGTGGCTGGGTTCCCGCCTGCGCGGGAATGGCAAAAAACTTGTAAGCTGCGCGGTAAGGACAAGGGGGTGTGTCTTTATGCTGGAAAATTCTTGATGCAGCCAGCCGCTCATCGCGGCACCCGGATCTCCTCCACCAGTTGCTGGATGTGTGGCGGGGGCGGGGCGGTGTTGCGGGCAATTACGGTCGCCACTACGAAGTTGATCGCCATGCCGATCACGCCGGCGCCTTCCGGGGAGATACCGAGTATCCAGTTCTCCGGCACGTTCGCAGCCATGGGTTCGATGAACACGCCCTTGAACCAGATGATGTAGCCCAGTGTGAAGGTCAGTCCTGCGAGCATGCCGCAGATGGCGCCCCACTTGTTCATGCGCTTGTTGAAGATCCCCATCAGGATAGCAGGGAACAGCGAGGCGGCGGCCAGGCCGAAGGCGAACGCGACCACCTGTGCGACGAAGGCGGGCGGGTGCAGGCCGAGGTAGCCGGCGATGCCGATCGCCACCCCGGCGGCGATGCGTCCGGCCATCAGCTCGTTCTTCTCGCTGATGTTGCGTGCGAACGTACTCTTGAGCAGGTCGTGCGAGATGCTGGCGGAGATCACCAGCAAGCAGGCCGGCCGCGGTGGACAGGGCCGCGGCGATACCGCCGGCGGCGACCAGGGCGATGATCCAGTTCGGCAGCCCGGCGATCTCCGGGTTGGCCAGCACCATGATGTCGCGGTCGACGTAGATCTCATTGGCGAACGGGGCACCGCCTTTCACCTCGCCCTCGCCCGGGTTGGTGGTGAGGCGCTGGTGCAGCGGCCCGCGCTGATCGGCATTGAATTGCGGCTTGCCGTCGCCGGCGAAGGCGTTGCCGGCGGCATACTGCACCTTGCTGTCGCCATTATGGTCGTACCAGGCGAGTAGGCCGGAACTCTCCCAGGTCTTGAACCAGTCCGGCATGGCGGCGTAAATGGTGCCGCTGCCATCCGGACCGTTCACGGTCTCGACCAGGTTGATGCGCGCCAGCGCGCCGACGGCCGGTGCCGTGGTATACAGAATGGTGATGAACAGCAGCGCCCAGCCGGCCGAGATGCGCGCATCACGTACCCGGGGCACGGTGAAGAAGCGCACGATCACATGCGGCAGGCCGGCGGTACCGACCATCAGCGCCAGCGTGATCGCGCACACATCGATCATCGACTTGTCGTTGAAGGGCGCGGTGTAGTACCCGAAGCCGAGCTCGACCAGGGTCTGGTCGAGCTTCTCCAGCAGCGAGCCGGTACCGTCCGACCAGTTCGCTGCCCAGCGCCAGTTGCGGGAGGGGATTGCCAGTGGCGTTGATGGCGATGAACACGGCCGGCACGGTGTAGGCGAAAGATCAGCACGCAGTACTGCGCGACCTGGGTATAGGTGATGCCTTTCATGCCGCCGAGCACGGCGTACACGAACACGACGCCCATACCGATGTAGCAGACCGGTGTCGACCGGCACCTCCAGGAAACGCGAGAACACGATGCCGACGCCGCGCATCTGTCCGGCGACATAGGTGAAAGAGATGAAGATCAGGCAGATCACCGCGACCACGCGTGCCAGTTGCGAGTAATAACGGTCGCCGATGAACTCCGGCACGGTGAATTTGCCGAACTTGCGCAGGTAGGGTGCCAGCAGCATGGCCAGCAGCACGTAGCCGCCGGTCCAGCCCATCAGGTACATGCCGCCCTCGTAGCCGAGGAAGCTGATCAGGCCGGCCATGGAAATGAACGAAGCCGCCGACATCCAGTCGGCCGCGGTGGCCATACCGTTGGCCACGGGGTGCACGTGCTTGCCGGCGACGTAGAAGTCGCCGGTGCTGGAGGCGCGCGCGACCGATGGCGATGCCGATGTAGAGTGCGAAGCTCAGGCCCACGGTGATGAAGGTCAGTGTCTGCAGGCTCACGGTCTCAGTCCTCGTCGACGCCGTAGCGGTGGTCGAGCCGGTTCATACGGATGGCGTAGTAGAAGATCAGTACCAGAAAGGTGAACAGTGAGCCCTGCTGCGCGAACCAGAAGCCGAGTGGGTAGCCGAACAGGTGGAACTGATTGAAAAAGTCCACCAGCAGGATGCCGCCGCCGAAGGAAACCGTGGCCCAGACCACCAGGCAACCGGTAACCACGCGCAGGTTGGCCTTCCAGTAGGCCTGTCGGTTATTGCTCATGTGTGTTCCCGCTGTTTTTTTTCTGGCAAGCCTGAATAACAGCGATTGTGGGGTAAATCAAGCCGGTTATAAAAACGGTGCGTACCCCTTATAATGCCCCACCTGTTTATGGTGGCTTGTGCCGGTCCCCCCGCGACGATAAGCTGTGAACCCCGTCAGGCCCGGAAGGGAGCAGCGGCAGCAGTGGACTCGGGCGCCGGGGTGTGGCTGGTACAGGTCACCTCCATTTATAACCCTGTTTCAACGCCATAACATCAACAAGGCCAATCGATGAGTTATCAGGTCCTGGCGCGCAAATGGCGTCCCCGCAATTTCACCGAACTGGTCGGTCAGGAGCATGTGCAGCGTGCCCTGGTCAACGCGCTCGATAACGACCGCCTGCATCACGCCTACCTGTTCACCGGCACCCGCGGCGTGGGCAAGACCACCATCGCGCGCATCTTCGCCAAGTCCCTGAACTGCGAGAACGGGCGTCAGTTCCACCCCTGCGGGGAGTGCAGTGCCTGCGTGGAAATCAACGAGGGCCGCTTCATCGACCTGGTCGAGGTGGATGCCGCCTCACGTACCAAGGTGGAGGACACGCGTGAGTTGCTGGAGAACGTGCAGTATGCGCCGACCCGCGGGCGCTACAAGGTGTACCTGATCGACGAGGTGCACATGCTCTCCGGGCACAGCTTCAATGCCCTGCTGAAGACGCTGGAGGAGCCGCCGCCCCACGTGAAGTTCCTGCTGGCGACCACCGACCCGCAGACGCCTGCCGGTCACCGTGCTGTCGCGCTGCCTGCAGTTCAATCTCAAGAGCCTGACGCTGCCGCAGATCACCGGCCAGCTCGAACACATCCTGAAAGAGGAGAGCATCGAGGCCGAGTCCGGGGCGCTGCGCCAGCTGGCGCTGGCCGCCAACGGCAGCATGCGCGATGCGCTCAGCCTGCTCGATCAGGCCATCGCCTTCGGCGAGCGGCAAGCTCGACGAGGCGGAGGTGCGCAGTATGCTGGGCACCATCGACCGCGATGTCGATCTACCGCCTGCTGGAGGCACTGGCGGCCAGTGATGCCGCCACGCTACTGGCCGAGATCGGCAAGGCAGATGACTTCGCACCGGACTATGCCGCGCTGCTGGCGGATCTGGTCTCGGTGCTGCAGCGTGTCGCCCTCGCGCAGACACTGCCGGATGCGATCGATGACAGCCATGGCGACCGCGCGGCCGTGCTGGAGCTGGCCGGCAAGCTCGCGCCCGAAGACGTGCAGCTTTTCTACCAGATCGGCCTGATCGGACGCCGCGACCTGCCGCTGTGCACCGGAGCCACGTGGTGGTTTCGAGATGGTAATGCTGCGTATGCTGGTATTCCGGCCCGCGGAGCAGGCAGCAGAGCCCGCGCCACTCCGGCGTAGCGGTGCGAAGCCCATGACAGTGAGCAAACCGGTGGCGGCGCCGGTACGCAAGCCCGGTGCGGAGAACGCGGCTACGGCGGCCGCAATCACGACGGATGTCGGCGAATGGGCAACTATTATCGACCAGCTGCCGCTCAAGGGTATGCTGCGCGAGATGGCACTGAACTGCGCCTTCCATGGCATCGATGACGACAGGGTGCGTTTGTCAATGGACACGGCACATGCCCACCTGCTCAGCCCGGCACGTCTGCAACAGCTTGAAACCGCGCTGTGCGAGCATTTCAGGCGCAAGCTGAAGATCGACCTGGCACGTGAAAAGCTGCTCGCGAAAGAGTCGCCGGCACAGCGCCAGAAGCGTGAAGCGCTGGAACGCCAGCAGCGTGCGGTCGATTCCATCGAGGCCGATGCCAATGTCAAGGCGCTGCGCGACGCCTTCGGTGCGACTGTGTCCGAGGAAACGATCCGGCCCCGGGACTGACACCGGCCGGCACGGCCGGCCCGTGACCAACTTCAGGCAACATTATTTCGAGGTGAATGTTATGAAAGGTGGATTGGGAAACCTGATGAAGCAGGCGCAGGAAATGCAGGCCAGCATGCAGCGCGCACAGGAAGAACTGGCCAGTCTCGAAGTGACCGGTGAATCCGGCGGTGGGCTGGTCAAGGTGACCATGACCGGCAAACACGAGGTGCGCCGCGTCAGCATCGACGACAGTCTGGTCGGTGACGACAAGGACATGCTGGAAGACCTGGTGGCAGCGGCCATCAACGATGCCACGCACAAGGTCGAGGATGTCACCAAGGAACGCATGACCGGGCTGACGGCCGGTCTCAATCTGCCGCCCGGCATGAAGCTGCCGTTCTAGTCTTGCCTCGATGACGACCTCGCGCCTGATCGGGCGATTGATCGAGAACCTGCGTTGCCTGCCCGGTGTGGGGCCGAAGTCGGCCCAGCGCATGGCCTTTCATCTGCTCGAACATAATCGCGATGGCGCGCGCCGGCTGGCCGAGGCGCTGAGCCTGGCGATGGATCGGGTCGGTAACTGCAGGGAGTGCCGCACGCTCAGCGAGGAACCGGTGTGTTCACTGTGTGCCAGCGACCGGCGCGACCGCAGCCTGCTGTGTGTGGTGGAAACACCGGCTGACGTGCAGGCGCTGGAACAGTCCACCGGTTACCAGGGTCTGTATTTCGTGCTGATGGGGCACCTGTCGCCGCTGGACGGCATCGGCCCGGAGCAGCTCGGTCTGGAGCTGCTGGAGGCGCGGCTGGCCGGTGGCGCAGTAAAGGAGCTGATCCTTGCCACCAATCCCACCGTCGAAGGTGAAGCCACCGCGCATTACGTCAGCGAGCTGGCGCGAGCGCATGGCGTACGTTCCACACGCATCGCGCACGGCGTGCCGATGGGCGGGGAGCTGGAATACATCGACAGCGGCACGCTTTCGCATGCCTTCGCCGGCCGGCAGGAGATCTAGAATGGCTGATAAAATTATAAGGGCCACGGAATCCACGGAAGAACACGGAAATACGTGAAACGTGAAACGTGAATCGTGAAACGTGAATGGCGTGCGTTTTTCCCGGGCAACAGCATTTATATTTATGCAACGGGATTACAGGAGCTGCACGGAATTACAGACAGATATTTTTCCGTGTTCTTGCGTGGCTGATTCATTTCAATTCGGAGTGTCTCTATGTCTGATTGTCTGTTCTGCAGGATGGTGGCCGGCGATATCAAGCCGGACGTGGTGTTCGAGGATGATGCGGTACTGGCGTTCCGTGATGTCAATCCGCAGGCCCCGACACATGTGCTGGTGATCCCGAAGCAGCATATCGCGACCACCAACGACCTGGACGAATCGACGGCGGACGTGGTCGGCAGGTTGTACCTCGCGGCGAAACAGATTGCGTCTGATGAAGGGATCGCCGCTCCCGGCTACCGCATGGTGATGAACTGCAACCCGGGCGCGGGCCAGTCGGTCTACCACATCCACCTGCACCTGCTGGGCGGCCGGCCGATGCTGTGGCCACCAGGCTGAAAAAACTGTCTCGCGCAAAGTCGCGCAGGCGCAAAGGAAAATAAACAATGTGCCCTCGGTGTCCGCTGTGGCATTGATAATTTTCGTTGCGCCCTGGCCCGAGACAGGTTTGCTTACATAGACAGCTCCAGCAACCGCCGGTAGCTCTGCATGCGCCGGGCGCTGATGCGGCCCTCGGACAGGGCCTTGTCGATTGCACAGCCCGGTTCGCCCTGATGCAGGCAGTTTCTGAAGCGGCATTGCCCGAGCCATGCATGAAACTCGCGGAAGCCCCCAGCGAGCGCGCTTGGGCTGACCTTGCCAAGATGGAAATCGCGCACCCCCGGCGAGTCGATCAGGCTGCCGCCACCAGTCAGGTGATAAAGCGTGGTGGCGGTGGTGGTGTGCTTGCCCTGGCCGGACGCCGCCGACAGCTTGCCAGTGGTGATTTCCAGCTCCGGCAGCAGCCGCTTGATCAGCGAGGACTTGCCGACGCCCGACTGTCCGACGAGGATGCTGGTCTTGTTCTCAAGCTGCGCACGAAAGGCCTCGATGCCGGTGTTAAGCCTGGCGCTGGTAAACAGGCAGCGGTAGCCGATGGCCCGGTATTCCTGCAGCAGGTTTTCGATGTCCCGACGGGCTGCCTCGGTCAGCAGGTCGGACTTGTTGATGACGATCAGCGGCGTGATAGCGGCGAGCTCGGCGGCAATGGTGTACTTGTCGATGAGGAAGCTGTCGAAAGCGGGTTCGAGCGCGGCCTCGATGATCGCCTGGTCGATATTCGCCGCCAGTGGTTTGTGCGAACTGTTGCCGACGGTGCGCGAAAGCAGGGTGCGGCGTTCGTCGATGGCTTCGACCACGCCTTCCCCGGTGCCGCTGTGCAACCAGCGTACGCGGTCTCCACATACGGCTGTACCAATGCCGCGCCGCATCACGCAGCGAATCAGGTTGCCGGCACTATCTTCCAGCACAAGGTTCTTGCCGTAGTTGACAATCACCAGGCCGGCGCGGGGCTGATTGTCAATACTGTCAGTGGTGTCTGGTGCGGCGGGTTGTTGCGGGTTTTGCTGCCTGGACGACATACCAGGGGCGGCTCAGGCCGGGTTCGGCAGCAGGGCGTCGATCCTGGCGGCGCAGATAAAATCATTATCGGACAGGCCTCCGATCATGTGGGTACTGAAGCGCACGTGACAGCGCTTGTAGCTGACCTCGATATCGGGGTGATGATCCTCGCTGTGGGCAATCCAGGCCAGTGCATTGACGAAGGCCATGGTCTGGTAATAGTTGCCGAATGCATAGGTACGGCTGATCTCGTTGCCATTCGGCGCCAGCGCCCAGTCAACGTGCAGGCGGCCGAGCAGTTGTTCGACCTGTGACCTGTCAAGTGGTGGTGTGTCCCTGGTGCAGGGTTTGCAGTGCCGCTCGAGCAGGGTCGTACCGGTCATGTTTTACTTGAACTTGTAGAAGGCATCATTGAGGTAGGCGACGACGTCCGCGACGTCTTCATCGAACCATTTCAGCCCCAGGCTCAGCTCACAGCGCCTGACCTGCTTATCCAGACCGGCAAGCGAGGTGACCTTGCGGTCCTGACGGGTATACACGGCCGTGTCGTGACAGCTCATGCAGTTTTCCTGCTGCAGGCTTTTGCCATGCCCGGTATCCGCTGCCATCGCCAGGGTAGCTGCACTTGCCAGTGCCGCGGTTGCCAGCAGTTTCAACATGCTTTTCATGGTGTTTTCCTCTGTCAGTCAGGCTTTCATATTAGCGTAGATCCGCTCGATGCGCACTGGCGCAGGTGGATGTGAATCGTGCCAGGCAGAATACAGGGGGTCAGGTGTCAGCGTGCTGGCATTTTCGCGGTACATCTTGACCAGTGCATGCGCCAGGTCGTTGCCGCTGGACTGGGCCACGGCATAGGCGTCGGCCTCGAATTCATGCTTGCGTGACAGGCGCGACAGCAGCGGCTGCAGAATGAAGGTAAATACCGGCAACACCAGCATGAACAGCAGCAACGCCATCCAGGCCGAGGGCTGCGCGATGCCAAGCCCATGATAAAACCAGTCCTGCCGGGCCAGCCAGCCGAGCAGTGCCAGCGCGGCGAGGCTGAGTGCCATGCCGGACAGCAGGCGCTTCACGATGTGTTTCAACCGGAAATGACCGAGTTCATGCGCCAGCACTGCCTCGATTTCAGCGGGCTCCAGTGATTCCAGCAGGGTATCGAAGAACACGATGCGCTTGTTATTGCCAAAGCCCGTGAAATAGGCATTGCCGTGACCCGATCGCCGCGAACCATCCATGACGAAGATGCCGTTGCTGCGGAAGCCGCACTTGTCCATCAGCGCCTGGATACGCTGTTTCAGGCCGGCATCCTCGAGTGGCGTGAACTTGTTGAACAGCGGCGCGATCACGGTTGGCCAGGCCCAGAACATGACCAGGGTGAAGACCGTCCATACCATCCAGACATACAGCCACCACAGCGTGCCGGACACCAGCATAATCCACAGTGCCAGCGCGACCAGCGGGGCGCCGATGACGACCAGCAGCACGCCCTGCTTGAGCAGATCGGTGATGAACAGCACGGGCGTGGAGCGGTTGAACCCAAAACGCTCTTCCACCACGAAGGTGTGGTAGAGGCTGAACGGCAAGTCCAGCAGCGTGCCGATGACCATGGCGCTGAGGATGACGGCGGTACCGGTCACCACCGGGGTGAGGGCGGCATCGCGCCATACATTGTCGAGCCAGTCCAGCCCGCCACCGAGTGTCCAGCCCAGCAATACCAGTGAATCCCAGAGCAGTGCGAGCATGCCGATGCGGGTGTTGACACGGGTGTAGTCTGCGGCCTTGTGGTGATCCTCGAGTGCTATACGGCTGGCAAACGATTCGGGTACTTTCTCACGGTATTTACCCACGTGTGACAGCTGTCGCCAGGCGAGCCAAAGCCGCAGCATTACCGAAATGGCCAGTGCACAGAGAAAAATTGTGGTAAATGCATTCATGCTGGTTCGCTAAACAGATGGTCTGCTGGCAGGGTAGCCTCTGCTACAATGCGGCTCAACCATTATACCTGCAAGGATTAAGCATGGCGCAAGACGCGAACAATCTGATCTGGATCGATCTGGAAATGACCGGTCTCGACACCACGAGCGACCGCATCATCGAAATCGCCACCATCATTACCGACAGCCAGCTGAGCATCCTCGCAGAAGGACCGGTGCTGGCGATTCATCAGCCGGATGACGTAATGGCCGCAATGGATGAGTGGAATACCCGGCAGCATGGTTTGTCCGGACTGACCGAGCGCGTGCGCACCAGCACCCTCGACGAGTGCGCCGCTGAACAGCAGACCGTTGCCTTCCTGTCCGAATACGTACCGGCCAATGCCTCGCCCATGTGTGGCAACAGCATCTGCCAGGACCGGCGTTTCCTGGCACGCTGCATGCCCGAGCTGGAACGCTATTTTCATTACCGTAATCTCGACGTCAGCACCCTCAAGGAGCTGGCGCTGCGCTGGTCGCCGAATATCGCAAAGGGCTTCAGGAAGGAAAGTACTCACCTGGCGCTGGATGACACGCGCGATTCGATCCGCGAGCTGAAGTACTACCGCGAATACCTGTTCAAATAATCCCCCTGGTTGGGTCTTGTCGACGCAGCAGCGCTGCTCAGGCGCGACCCCTCCGGGGCGCAAACATGGCGGACACGCTCCGCACCTACTCCACCGGCAGCGAGGTGTCGTTGCCCCAGTCCGACCAGGAACCCGGATAACCTTTCGCGTGCGGATAGCCCAGGTAGGTCAGCACCATCCAGGTATGCGCAGAGCGGTGGTGGGTCTGGCAGTAGGTGATGACCTCGCGGTCCGGGGTCGCGCCGACGGCCGCCAGCAGGGCCCTGAGGTCCGCATCCGGCTTGAAGCGCATATTGCGCCCGGCATCGATCGCCTGTGTCCAGTCCATGTTGACAGCGCCGGGTATGTGCCCGGCGCGTTCGGCGAAGCGCTTGGTGCCGTTGTATTCCTCCGCCGTGCGAACATCCAGCAGACACACCGCACGGTCACCCAGGTGTTCGCGGACATATTCGCGGGTGGCCACCGGTGCCGGGTCGCGCCGGACCCGGAATGTTTTCGGCCCGGGTGTTACCTGTGTCATCTCGATGGGGTGGCCCTCGTTGGCCCAGGCGTGCAGACCGCCGTTGAGCAGCGAGAAGTGCCAGTGGCCGACCGCGGCCAGCGTCCAGAGCAAACGGCTGGCGCGTCCGCCGCCCTCGTCGTCATAGGCAACGATATGCGTGTCGGCATCGATGCCGATGGCAGAGAACAGTCGTTCCAGCGTCACGTCGTCCGGCAGCAGGCCCATCACCGGCTTCTGCGCGGCGATGATCTGCGGGTAGTCGAGGTGCACGGCACCCGGGACGTGCAGCTTGCTGTAGGTGTCAGCCTTGCTCAGGTCAACAATCAGTATGTTCTCGTTACCCAATGATTCTTCGAGAGTATTTGGTTCGATCAGTAAGGGCAGCTGTGCAGCGGTCATGGGCTCGTCTCGGGTAGCAGGGTTGACAGTAATTCAATCCAGTGAACAACAGGCACACCGGCATACCCGGTCATGTGCTGGTAACAGCCGATGTTGGCAGTCGCGATGGCGTCCGGTGCACCCTGTTGCAGGGCGGCCAGCTTGTTGTCGCGCAACCGGGTCGCCAGCTTGCCCTGCAGTATCGAATAGGTACCCGCCGAACCGCAACACAGGTGACCGTCCGCGACCGGTGTAAGCGTATAGCCGAGCCTGCCGAGCAGGCTTTCGACCACGCCAGTGATGCGCTGGCCATGCTGCAGTGTACAGGGTGCGTGGAAGGCGATGCGCCTGGCCGGCGCCCGGGCCAGTATGGATTCCGGCCGTTCGGCCGCGACCACCTCGCTGAGGTCGCGAGCCAGGGCGCTCACGCGTGCGGCCTTGCCGGCATAATCGGGGTCATCCGCCAGCAGGTGCCCATAGTCCTTGACCATAGGCGCACAGCCGCTGGCGGTGATCACGATGGCCTCCGTTCCGCGTTCGATATACGGCCACCAGGCATCGATGTTGCGGCGCATGAAGGCCTTTGCCTCATCCACGGCGTCGAGGTGGTGACTGAGCGCGCCACAACAGCCGGCACTGCCTGCCTGGATCAGCTCGATGCCGAGTGCGTCCAGCACGGCCTGCGCGGCTTGATTGATTTGCGGCGCCAGCGCGGGCTGTACGCAACCCCCGAGCAGCAGCATGCTGCGTGTGTGCGACAGGCCGGGGTGAAACGGGATGTTGCGCTGTCGCGCGGGGATGCGGGCCCTGACAGCCGCCGGCAGCAGTGGCCGTGCCAGCTGACCGCTACGCAGCAGCGCTGTGAACAAGTGCGGCTGTGTAAACACCTTGCGCAGTGCCAGGCGCAGCAACCGCTGCAGGATGGAACGCGGCAATGCCTGTGCAGTCATTGCACGTCCGGTATCGAGCAGGCGGTGATAGTCGACGCCGGACGGGCAGGTGGTCTCGCAGGCGCGGCAGGTCAGGCAACGGTCCAGGTGCAGGCGGGTTTTGGCGCCGGGCGCCTTGCCTTCGAGCACCTGTTTTATCAGATAAATGCGTCCGCGCGGGCCATCCAGTTCGTCGCCGGTGAGTTGATAGGTCGGGCAGGTAGCATTGCAGAAACCGCAGTGTACGCAGTTGCGCAGGATTTCATCGGCCTCCTGTCCGGCGCGGGTTTGTAACAATGCCTGGGATAACCTGGTTTGCATGCAGTGTTGTCCCTATAACGCGGCGTACATGCGCCCCGGGTTCAGGATGCCGGCCGGGTCAAAGCTCTGCTTGAGTCGGCGGTGCAGCGCCAGCAGGGCAGGTGGCAGCGGCTGGAAGATATCGCTGTTGCGGTCGCCGCCGCGATACAGGGTGGCATGTCCGCCGGCCGCCTGCGCGGCTGTGCGTACCTGATCGGCCGGCAGTGCCGTAAACAGCCAGCGCTGCGCGCCACCCCAGTCGGTCAGCCACTCGCCCTCGAGTGCCAGCGGTGCCGTGGCCGGTGGCAGTGACAGTCGCCACAATGGCAACGTGGCGTCGAAGAACGGCAGCCGGTGTTCCCTGAGCTGTTCCCAGAAGCGGGTGTTCTCATCCAGTTGTTCACCACCCAGGGTGCGGACAGCGGCGGCAACCCCGCGGGCAGTGCCGGACAACCGGATCAGCAGCTGGTGGTCGAAGTGACAGGCAGCGCTCAGTGGCAAGGGTTGTGCGGCCCAGTGGTTGCAGCGGGCAATGGCCTCCGTGGCCGTACATGGGTACAGCAGCGTGATTTCCTGTTCCGGTTGCGGCAGCACCTTGAGGTGCACGTCGAGCAACACGGCCAAGGTACCGTGTGACCCTGTCAGCGTGCGCGACAGGTCATAGCCGGCCACATTTTTCATGACCTGTCCGCCGAAGCGCAATAATTCACCCTTGCCATTGACGCAATTGACACCCAGCACGAAATCGCGAGCGGCGCCGGCATAGGGCCGGCGTGGCCCGGACAGACCGCAGGCAATGGTGCCGCCGAGCGTGGCCTGTGTGCCGAAGTGCGGCGGTTCGAAGGCGAGCATCTGTCCGTGTTCCGCGAGCGCGGCTGCCATTTCCGCCAATGGCGTACCGGCACGCGCAGAGATCACCAGTTCCGACGGGGTGTAATCGATAATGCCGCGATAGCCTGCGACCGGCAGCGGCTGGCCGGCAAGCGCACGTCCACAGAACGGCTTGCTGCCGCCGCCCTGGATGACGAGCGGCTTGCCATTTGTCGCGGCAGCGTGCACCTGCTCCTGTATGACCTGTGCGTCACTCATGGTGCTGGCTGCTCAGAAACGTTCCAGTTCGGGGTGTTGCAGCTGTCCATGATGGACATGCATGGCGCCGAACTCCGCGCAGCGGTGCAGGGTGGGTATGGCCTTGCCGGGGTTGAGCAGGCCGTGGGGATCGAACGCCGTTTTCACGGCATGGAACTGCTGCAATTCGGCCGTATTGAACTGTACGCACATCTGGTTGATCTTTTCCATGCCGACGCCATGCTCACCGGTGATGGTGCCGCCGACACTGACGCACAGCTCGAGGATCTTTCCGCCGAGTTCCTCGGTGCGTTCCAGTTCGCCCGGCTGGTTGGCGTCGTACAGGATGAGCGGGTGCAGGTTGCCGTCACCGGCGTGAAAGACATTGCAGATAGGCAGACCGTATGCATGCGAAAGTTCGCCGATGCCGTTCAGCACCTGTGCCAGGTGTTTGCGCGGAATGGTGCCGTCCATGCAGTAATAATCGGGCGACAGTCGACCCATGGCCGGAAACGCCGCCTTGCGCCCGGCCCAGAAGCGTTGCCGCTCGGCCTCGTCATGCGAGACCGCCAGTGAGCTGCAGCCGGCTGCGCGGAATACCTGGTTGACACGCTCGATCTGGGCACCGACATCTTCCTGCTCGCCGTCCAGTTCGCACAACAGAATAGCGTCGGCATCGGCCGGGTAGCCGGTATCGATAAAACGCTGCACGGCCTTGATGGCGGGATTGTCCAGCAGTTCCAGTCCGGCCGGTATGATGCCGCTGGCAATGGTCGCGGTAACTGCCGCGGCAGCCGCTTCCACGGAGTTGAATGCCGCCAGCACCACCTGGGCGGTTTGTGGTCGTGGCAACAGCTTGACGGTCACCTCGGTGATTACGCCGAGCAGCCCTTCTGAGCCGGTCATCAACGCCAGCAGGTCATAGCCCGGACTGTCCAGCGCCGCGCTGCCGATCTCTAAAAGTTCGCCGTCGATGGTGATAACCTGCAACGCCAGTAGGTTGTGGGTGGTAAGCCCGTATTTCAGACAGTGCACCCCGCCGGCGTTTTCCGCGACATTGCCGCCGATCGAGCAGGCAATCTGCGAAGACGGGTCCGGTGCGTAATACAGTCCGTATGGTTCTGCAGCTTTCGAAATGGAAAGATTGGTCACGCCAGGTTGCACACGTGCGCTGCGATTGGCGATATCGATGTCGAGGATACGGTTGAAACGCGCCAGGCTGAGCAGGATTCCGTTGCCAAGCGGCATGGCGCCGCCTGACAGCCCGGTACCGGCGCCGCGCGCAACTACCGGTATGCTGTTCTGGTTGCACAGGGCAAGTGCAGTGCGGACCTGTTCCAGGGTTTCCGGGATGACGACGGCCAGTGGCAGCTGACGATAGGCGGACAATGCATCGCACTCATAGGGACGCAGGTCCTCTTCCTGATGCAGCACGCACTGTTCCGGCAGTTGCATGCGCAACCGGGCAATGAAATTATCAGACATGATCGGCCTGTTATGTCAACGGTTGACGGTCCGTCAAGTAAGACAGATTATCGCCGATAGTTTTGCAAATGCCACTACCACGCACTGATCCATGCAGCCGGCAGAATTTTTTCGACGTGATATGATGTGAACATGCACTGCACTTTACGACATTTTGAAAACCATGGAATCCCGGCAAGGAATTTTGCCGGACTCATGGAAATCTATGAGTGCAACTATATCCGCATTCGCAACCTGGTGCCGGATATTGACCTGATGCCGGACGTCGTTATTTCCAGGGTCGATGGTGTTCTGGATCTGCATTTGCGCGTCATAGAGCGCTGCAGGTTTACCACCACCTTCAATCTGACCTATTTTTTCAGGGATGCTGACGGCCACTTTCCTGCGCCGGACATGCAGGTCAGGATGTATCACGATGCGCAGGTCGCCGAGGTCATATCCTGCGGCCGGCGTCGCGGCCAGCGGCATGCACTCTACAACCGCATGCACCACAGCTATACCCTGTCCGAGAAATGGCGCATGAACCGGTTTCTGCAGAAATGGCTGGGTTATTGCCTGTTGCAGGGGCACCGTTTCATCCCCGGCCGGGTGCTGGTACCGACTGACGCTTCGCTCACGTCAGTCACGGAAACACTGCTCAGCACAGAATCCTGAAGGGTAGCCTTTCCATATCTCCATTGTGATAGTCCCGGGTGCTTGCCTGCACTGCGCGAGTGCCGCATAATATTTCCTGACTAATTTACTTGGTTATTGGTCCGGACACCCCGCATGGGGGTTCTCCGGCAGGGAAAATATCATGCGACTTTCGACCAAAGGGCGTTATGCAGTGACCGCCATGATGGATCTTGCCATTCATCATGATGAAGGGGCGGTAACGCTCGCAGATATCTCCGAGGCCCAGAGTATCTCGCTGTCTTATCTGGAACAGTTGTTCGCACGCCTGCGCAAGCAGGGCCTCGTAGAAGGGATACGCGGCCCGGGTGGCGGCTACCAGTTATCACGCCCGCCAGCGGAAATCTCGGTGGCCGACGTAATCGATGCCATTGGTGAGGGTGTGGATGTGACCCTGTGCGGTGGACGCACTGACTGTCAGGACGGCGAGCGCTGTCTCACCCATGAACTCTGGCAGCAGCTGGGCGGGCAAATCCACGATTTTCTCGCCGGCGTTACGCTGGCCAGCTTCCTGGAGCGTGAAGATGTCTGCCGGATCGTGCGCCGCCAGCAAGGCCGTCATACGGTCGAGGTGCCACGCCTGCGCAAGACAGTGGCATGAATCCGGTACAGGCAATTGATCAATGAACAAGGTGCAACGAATGAACATCAGCGTACCCATTTACATGGACTATTCGGCAACCACCCCGGTCGATGAGCGCGTTGCGGAAAAAATGATGGCTTACCTGACGCGCCAGGGGCAGTTCGGCAACCCGGCTTCGCGTTCCCACTCCTACGGCTGGCAGGCCGAGGCGGCGGTCGAAGCGGCGCGTGCCGAGGTTGCACGGCTGGTCAATGCGGATCCCAGGGAAATTGTCTGGACCTCCGGCGCGACCGAATCTGACAATCTTGCCATCAAGGGTGCTGCCCACTTCTACCACAAGAATGGCAAGCATATCGTGACCCTGAAGACCGAACACAAGGCAGTACTGGATACCTGCCGGCAGCTCGAGCGTGAAGGTTACGAAGTCACCTATCTTGATCCCGAGCCCAGCGGTTTGCTCGACCTGAAGAAATTCGAGGCAGCACTGCGTCCTGACACGATCCTGGCCAGTATCATGCATGTCAACAACGAGATCGGCGTGATTCAGGACATAGCTGCAATCGGCGAGATCTGTCGCGAGCGCAAGATCATTTTTCATGTTGATGCTGCCCAGAGTGCCGGCAAGATCCCGATCGATCTGGAACGACTCAAGGTGGATCTGATGTCCTTTTCGGCGCACAAGATATACGGTCCAAAAGGTGTCGGTGCCCTGTATGTGCGCCGCAAACCGCGTGTGCGTATCGAGGCACAGATGCATGGCGGTGGCCACGAGCGCGGTATGCGTTCCGGTACATTGCCTACACATCAGATTGCAGGCATGGGTGAGGCGTTCCGCGTCGCGCGCGAGGAAATGCAGGAAGAGGGCAGGCGCATCGAGGCGCTGCGCGAGCGACTCTGGAACGGCCTCAATGAAATGGAGGAGGTATACCTGAACGGGGATCACGATCACCGTGTGCCGGGTATACTCAATGTCAGCTTCAACTATGTCGAGGGTGAAAGCCTGATCATGGCACTCAAGGACATGGCCGTGTCTTCCGGTTCGGCCTGTACCAGCTCCAGTCTGGAGCCTTCCTACGTGTTGCGCGCACTGGGCCGGAATGACGAGCTGGCGCACAGTTCGATCCGCTTCACCATCGGTCGTTACACTACCCCGGAAGAGATCGACTACGTTGCTGCGCTGGTACGGGAAAAGGTCGCAAAGTTGCGCGAGTTGTCGCCACTGTGGGACATGTACAAGGAAGGGATCGACCTGAATACCGTCAAGTGGGCAGCGCACTAGGATAACCGCATGGCAATTACACTCACTGCAAGGGCGGCCGACCGTATCCGCCATTTCATGGACCAGCGCGGCAAGGGCGTGGCTCTGCGGCTGGCCGTCAAGACCACCGGTTGTTCGGGCATGGCCTACGTCATGGAATATGCCGATGCCATCGAGGCTGAAGACGTGGTGTTCGAGGATCAGGGCGTCAAGGTGATCGTTAATCCCAAGAGCCTTGTCTACCTCGATGGTACCGAGCTCGACTATGCACGCGAAGGCCTCAATGAAGGCTTCAGGTTCAATAATCCCAACGTCAAGGATATGTGCGGTTGCGGCGAGAGCTTCAACGTCTGAGTCCGGCTCCGGCTGGCGTTGTGTTTCGGAAAATCTAGCGTCATGGCTGTGGAATCCACCCCGACCCACTTCGAGCTGTTTGGCCTGCCGCAGTCATTCGCTATCGACCGGCAGCGGCTGGATGCGCGGTTTCGTGAACTGCAGCGTACTGTGCACCCGGATCGTTTCGCCGCTGCCGGCGATCTCGAACGGCGCTGGTCCGCGCAGCAGGCCACCCGTATCAACGAGGCTTACCAGATCCTGAAGGACCCGCTGCGGCGTGGCCGCTACCTGCTGGAACTCGCCGGCATTGCGCATGACGATGAACATCGCACCACGCGGGATGTCGCGTTCTTGATGGAGCAGATGGAATTGCGCGAGGCCCTTGCCGAGGTGCGCTCGGCACCGGATGCCTTCGCCGTGCTGGGCGAGATCATGAACGCATCGACACGGATATCGAGGTGCTGGTTGCCGAACTGGACGCACTGTTCGCACACAGCGATGCTGCCGGTCTGCAGGCTGCCGGCACGGCACTCATGAAACTGCAGTTCTTTCGACGTCTGCAGGACGAGGCCGTCGAACTCGAGGTGATGCTCGAGGATGAACTGGCGTAACCGCCGTGGATGACCGGCTGCTGAACCCGATACTCACAGTTGATTGATACCTGATGGCACTGCTGCAAATTTCCGAACCCGGCCAGTCGAGTGCGCCGCACCAGCACCGGCTGGCGGCCGGTATTGATCTCGGCACCACCAATTCCCTGGTCGCCAGCGTGCGCAGCGGCGTTGCCGATACTCTGCCGGATGCGCAGGGCAGTCACCTGCTGCCTTCGGTGGTGCGCTATCACGCTGGCCGTGCGCCGGAAGTCGGCGCGGATGCGCTGGCAGCGGCGGTGGACGATCCGCTCAACACCATTGCCTCTGTCAAGCGCCTGATGGGACGCGGCGTGGATGATGTGCGCCATATCGGTACGCACTTGCCCTATGCCTTCGTCGAAGGCACGAGTGGCATGCCGCTGCTGCACACGGCCGGGGGTGATGTCAGTCCGGTGGAGGTGTCAGCCGAGATCCTGCGGGCACTCAAACAACGCGCCGAGCAGACGCTGGGCGGGGAGTTGTCGGGCGTGGTAATCACCGTACCGGCCTATTTTGATGATGCCCAGCGCCAGGCGACCAGGGATGCCGGGCGGCTCGCCGGTCTCAACGTGCTGCGCTTGCTGAACGAGCCCACGGCGGCGGCGGTTGCCTACGGACTCGACCAGGGCTCCGAAGGGCTTATTGCCATCTATGACCTCGGGGGTGGCACTTTCGATATTTCCATACTGCGCCTCAACAAGGGTGTGTTCGAGGTTCTGTCCACCGCCGGCGATAGCGGCCTCGGCGGCGACGACATGGACCGCGCCGTGGCGCAATGGATCATGGCGCAGGCCGGCATTGGCGCCGACGCGGGACACAGCCTTCTGCGCCAGCTGATGCAGATGTCACGTGCGTCCAAAGAGGCACTGACTACCCGGGACCGGGTCGATGTCAGGCTGGTGCTTGATGATGGCAGCCGCTGGTCGGGCGAGCTGACGCGCAGCGTATTCGAGGAACTGATCGGCGGCCTGGTCGAAAAAACGCTGGGCCCGTGCCGGCGTGCGCTGCGTGATGCCGGCGTGCGTGCCGGTGAGCTTCAGACCGTGGTCATGGTGGGTGGCTCGACGCGTGTGCCGCTGGTGCGCAAACGGGTGGCGGATTTCTTCAAGGCCGAACCGATGGTCGACATCGATCCCGACAAGGTGGTTGCCCTGGGCGCCGCCATCCAGGCCGATATCCTCGCCGGCAACAAACCCGGGGAGGAAATGCTGCTGCTGGACGTGATCCCGCTGTCGCTCGGGCTGGAGACCATGGGTGGGCTTACCGAGAAAATCATTCCGCGCAATACGACGCTGCCGACCGCCCGCGCACAAGAGTTCACCACCTTCAAGGACGGCCAGACCGCGATGTCGCTGCATGTGGTGCAGGGCGAGCGCGAACTGGTGGATGACTGCCGCTCGCTGGCAAAATTCGAACTGCAGGGTATCCCGCCCATGGTGGCCGGTGCCGCACGCATCCGGGTAACCTTCCAGGTTGACGCGGACGGCCTGCTGAACGTTACGGCCGAGGAGCTGACCCGGGGCGTGAAGACCAGCATCGAGATCAAGCCATCCTACGGACTGAGCGATCGCGAGATCGAGACCATGCTCAAGGATTCCATGGCGCATGCCTCAGACGACCGTGACGCACGGCGCCTGCGCGAGGAACAGGTCGAGGCTGACCGCGTGCTGGAGGCCTTGCGCGCGGCGCTGGCCGCCGACGGTGACGAATTACTGACTGCAGAGGAACGCGCCGCCATCGACGCAGCGGCGGTGACGCTGGCCGAGCGCCGCCTGGGCAGTGACTACCGCGCCATCAAGCAGGCAATCGATGCCGTCGAACAGGCCAGCAGTGTCTATGTCGAGCGGCGCATGAACAGCAGTATCCGTGCGGCCATGACCGGGCATCGTGTGGATGAATTCAATATCCTGATTTAGCATGGACATGGCAACGCCAACCGACCGATACCAATGACCCGAATCATCTTTCTGCCACATGAAGAAATCTGCCCCGAAGGTGCCGTTATCGAGGCCAGTCCGGGTACCACGATCTGTGATGCCGCACTGCAGAACGGTATCGAGATCGAGCATGCCTGTGAAAAGTCCTGCGCCTGCACCACGTGCCACGTTTACATCCGCGAAGGCGGTGATTCGCTGAACGAGTCGAACGAGGAAGAGGATGACCTGCTGGACAAGGCCTGGGGCGTGGATCCGGACTCGCGCCTGAGCTGCCAGACGGTGATCGGCGACTCCGATCTCGTGGTGGAAATTCCCAAGTACACCATAAACATGGTCAGCGAGAATCATTAACCGGAGGACGGCATGGCTCTTAAATGGACTGACACCCTGGACATCGCCGTTGAACTCGTCGAGGCCTGGCCCGACGTGGATCCGCTGACGATCAATTTTGTTGACCTGCGCAACCGGGTGCTGGAGCTGGATGACTTCGACGATGATCCGGAGCATTGCGGCGAGCGTATCCTCGAGGCCATCCAGATGGCCTGGATTGAAGAGCGCGGGTAACAGGCAGACAGCTTAAGTGCACGCCGGCTAGTTCCGGCAGTGTTGCAAGACGTTAACGTAACTGTCTGAATAAAAAATACCTTGGTTCTGAAGTCGGATGGTGCTGCTGACGCAGCTTGCACATGTATTACCTTACGTATACCGCCGCGTTCCATTAGCCGCTGCAACCTTGTATATTACGCGGCCTTGTTCCAGGCGGGATTTTTCCGCGGCAGTTGACCCGGCGGGCAAATGCCCGCCGAGTGCCCCAGTTTTAAAAAAATTCACAACCGAGGTATTCCATGGCTGTAAGAAATCGCCTGCACCGTAGTGAGCTGGCCGTCCCCGGCAGTAATATCCGTATGCTGGAAAAGGCCCCGAAGGCCGGTGCCGACCTGGTGTTCCTGGACCTCGAGGACGCCGTGGCACCGGACGACAAGGCGCAGGCGCGCAAGAATGTGATCGAAGCGCTGAACGACATGGACTGGTCGCAATGTTCTGTGTCGGTGCGCATCAACGGCCTGGATACCCATTACTGTTACCGCGACATCGTTGATGTGGTCGAGCAGGCCGGCGACAAGCTGGACACCATCCTGATCCCCAAGGTCGGCCGGCCGGCGGATATCCTGTTCGTGTCAACTATGCTGGAGCAGATCGAGGCGGCGAAGGGCTACAAGCCGATCAACCTGCATATTCTGATCGAGACCGCCATGGGCATGGCCAATGTCGAGAGCATCGCACAGACCTGCCCGGAACGCCTCGAGGCCATGGTGTTCGGGGTCGCGGACTACGCGGCTTCCACCCAGGCACGCACCACCAACATGGGCGGCGCCAACCCGAATTACTACACCCTGACCCATCCGGACGAGCAGGGACGGCGCGAACGGCACTGGGGTGACCAGTGGCACTTCGCGGCCTCGCGCATGGTCGTGGCCTGTCGTGCCTATGGCCTGCGTCCGATCGATGGACCATTCGGCGATTTCAACGACCCGGATGGCTATCTCGCCGCTGCCGGCAGCATGGCAGCGCTGGGCATGGAGGGCAAATGGGCCATCCATCCCTCGCAGATCGAACTGGCCCACCAGGTGTTCACCCCGGCGGAGAAGGAAGTCGACCGCGCACGTCGTATCCTCATCGCGATGGATGAAGCTGCAAAGGCAGGCCGCGGCGCGGTGGCACTGGAAGGCCGTCTGATCGACGCCGCATCCATTCGCCAGGCACAGGTGCTGGTCAGCAAAGCCGACCAGATCGAACAGTCACTCACGGCACGCCGGTAATCGACAACGACGGAGAAGTCACGTGAATATCCATGAATACCAGAGCAAGGAACTGCTGCGCAGCTACGGCGTTCCGGTCCCTGCCGGGCGTGTTGCACACAACGTCGACAATGCCGCAACCATTGCCGAAGACCTCGGCGGAGAGCGCTGGGTAGTGAAGGCGCAGATCCACGCCGGCGGGCGCGGCAAGGGCGGCGGCGTAAAGGTTGCGAATTCGTTCGATGAAGTACGCCACCACACCAACGCCATGATCGGTACGCACCTGGTGACGCCACAGACCGGCCCCGGCGGGCGTCTGGTGCAGCGCGTGCTGGTGGAGCAGGCCTGCAATATCGAAAAGGAATACTACCTGGGCATGGTGATCGACCGCGCCAGCCAGCGCATCACGGTCATTGCCTCAGCCTCGGGTGGCATGAACATCGAGGACGTCGCGCAGGCGACGCCCGAGCGCGTGATCCGCGAAACGGTCGATCCGGCGGTCGGGCTGATGAGTTTCCAGTGCCGCAAGATCGCCGCGAAGATCGGCCTGCGCGGCAAGCAGATCAGTGCCGCCACCAAGCTGATGCTGGCACTGTACCGCTGTTTCCGCGACAAGGACGCGCTGCTGGTCGAGATCAACCCGCTGGCCGAGATCAGCGGGGGTGAGCTGATCGCACTCGACGCCAAAATGTCGTTCGATGGTAATGCGCTGTATCGCCGTTCGGATATCACCGAACTGCGCGACTTCGACGAGGAAGATCCCAAGGAGGTCGAGGCCACCGGCCACGGTCTGAACTACATTGCGCTGGAGGGCAATGTCGGCTGTATCGTCAACGGCGCAGGCCTGGCCATGGCCACCATGGATGCGATCAGCTTCCACAAAGGCAAGCCGGCTAACTTCCTCGATGTCGGCGGCGGTGCATCACCGGAGAAGGTCGGCAACGCCTTCCGCATCGTACTCGCCGACAAGAACGTAAAAATCATCCTGGTCAACATTTTCGCCGGTATCAATCGTTGTGACTGGATTGCCGAGGGCCTGGTGCAGGCCATGCGCGACCTGCAGATCGATGTGCCGATTGTGGTGCGGCTGGCGGGCACCAATGTCGAGCTGGGTGCAGACATCCTGGAACAGTCCGGCTTTCCGTTCATCATGGCGAATAACCTGGACGACGCGGCCACCAAGGTCATGGCAACACTGGGAGCATCTTCATGAGCGTGTTTGTACACAAGCATTCGCGGGTCATTATCCAGGGCTTTACCGGGCAGCACGCCACCTTTCATGCTGAAGAGGCCATGCAGAACGGCACTACCATCGTTGGCGGTGTCACACCCGGCAAGGGCGGCCAGCACCACCTCGGCCTGCCCGTGTTCGATACCGTGCACCAGGCGGTCGAGCACACCGGCGCCGATGTGGCCGGCATCTTCGTGCCGCCGCCGTTTGCGGCCGATGCCATTATGGAGGCGCTTGAGGCGGGTATCGGCGTGGTGGTCGTGATTGCGGACGGGATCCCGGTACACGACATGGTGCAGGTCAAGCGTTATGCCAAGGGCCGCAACGCGGTTATCATCGGGCCGAATACGCCCGGCATCATCACCCCGGCAGCCTGCAAGGTCGGCATTATGCCCTCGCATATCTACACGCCGGGTCGCATCGGCGTGGTGTCACGTTCCGGTACGCTCAACTACGAGGCTGTACAGCAGATGTCGGAGCTTGGCATGGGCCAGTCGACTTCGGTTGGCATTGGCGGTGACCCGGTCAACGGCACCGACTTCGTTACCGTGTTGCGCGCCTTCGAGGCAGACCCGGACACCGATGCCGTCATTATGATCGGCGAAATCGGCGGCCAGCAGGAAGTCGAGGCGGCCCGCTGGGCGCGCGACAACATGAGCAAGCCGGTAGTCGGTTTTATTGCCGGTGTCTCGGCGCCGCCCGGGCGGCGCATGGGCCATGCCGGCGCGATCATTTCAGGCCAGGCCGATACCGCCAACGCCAAAATGGACATCATGCAAGAGCTGGGTGTTCATGTGGTACGCAATCCGGCACTGATCGGCGCAACCGCCCAGCAAGTGTTTTCCTGAAAACCGGGGTCAGATCCCAGTTTTTCCTAATAATCCGCCGCAGCAATGTTAGGAAAAATTGGGATCTGACCCCTATCTCTCATTGCTTGCGCGTCGCCTTGCGCTTAAACTACCCGATTGAAATTATTCACTAAGCTCCCGTTTTCTGGCGGGTTTCTTGTTTTCAAGGTTACAAAGCGGAGTATGGCATGGCAATTGAACGGACCTTTTCCATTATCAAACCCGATGCGGTCGCCAAGAACGTGATTGGCGAGATCGTCAGCCGTTTCGAGAAAAACGGCCTGCGTGTCATTGCAATGAAAATGCTGCACCTCACCAGGGAGCAGGCGCAGGGTTTCTATGCCGTGCACAAGGAGCGTCCGTTCTACAATGATCTGGTCGAGTTCATGACCTCGGGCCCGGTGGTGGTGCAGGTACTGGAGGGTGAGAACGCCGTCAAGAAGAACCGCGAACTGATGGGCGCCACCAATCCGGCCGAGGCCGCGCCGGGCACTATCCGCGCCGATTTCGCCAGGACCGTGGACGAGAATGCCGTGCATGGCTCTGATGCTCCGGAGACCGCCGCCCAGGAAATCGAGTTTTTCTTCAGCGACGGGCTGTGCCCGCGAACCCGCTAGGGCGGGCCTGGTCGAACCCGCATGACAGTCAACCCTAAAACCAACCTGCTGGATCTTGACCGTCCGGATCTGGAGCGCTTCTTCGCCACCCATGGCGAAAAGCCTTTCCGCGCCACGCAGGTCATGAAATGGTTGTATGGCCAGGGGATTGCAGATTTTGCGGCAATGACCAACATCAGCAAGGGGCTGCGCGCGGACCTGGCCGAATGGGCCGAACTGCGCCTGCCGGAAATCGCGGCTGACAATCTGTCCGATGACGGCTCGCGCAAGTGGCTGTTCCGGCTTGCCGACGGCAATTGCATCGAGACCGTGTTCATACCGGAGACGGAGCGCGGTACCTTATGCGTGTCGTCCCAGGTTGGCTGCATGCTGAACTGCAGTTTCTGTTCCACCGCACAGCAGGGTTTCAACCGCAATCTGTCCACCGGCGAGATTATCGGGCAGGTGTGGATGGCGGCACACCTGCTGGGCCAGCGACCGGATGCCGGGCGCGTGATTTCCAATGTGGTTATGATGGGTATGGGCGAGCCGTTGCTGAATTACGACAACGTGGTGCGCGCCATGCGTATCATGCTCGACGATTTCGGCTATGGCCTGTCCAAGCGACGCATCACCCTGAGTACAGCAGGTGTGGTGCCGGCGCTCCGGCAGTTGCGTGAGGATTGTGATGTCAGCCTGGCGGTGTCGCTGCATGCGCCCGGCGATGCGCTGCGTGACGAACTGGTGCCGCTGAACAGAAAGTACCCGATCCGCGAGTTGTTGCAGGCCTGCCGGGAGTATGTCGGGGAGGGGCGCCGGCGTGTTACCTTCGAGTATGTGTTACTGGCGGGGGTGAACGACTCGGACCAGCATGCACACGCGCTCATTCGCTGTCTCGAGGGTGTGCCGGCCAAGGTAAACCTGATACCGTTCAACCCGTTCCCGCACACGCGTTATCTGCGCAGCTCGAACAACCGGGCTCATAAATTTTTCGAGATTCTCAACCAGGCCGGGATCGTGACCATCACCCGCAAGACCCGCGGCGATGATATCGATGCGGCCTGCGGCCAGCTGGCCGGAGAATTCCAGGACCGGACCCGGCGGCGCCTGCGCTCCCGGGCTGCCAACCAGGTGCTGCAAACATGATGACAAGGATGCTAGCGGTCTGTCTGCTGTTGCCGGTGCTGCTGGCCGGATGTGCAGCGAACAAGATCGATGATGAAAGGGAAAAGGAGAAGATTCAAGCGGCGGCACGGGCAAATACCCAGCTCGGCGTGGAATATTTACGCAAGGGTGAATACGAAACCTCGCTGAAGAAGCTCAAAAGAGCACTCGAAATAGACCCGAACTATTCAGAAGCGCATGACATGATCGCGGTACTGTACGAGAGTGTCGGTGAGCTCGATCTCGCCGAGCAGCACTACAAACGCGGTCTCAGGCTGAACCCGGACAACCCCGGCGGGCACAATAACTACGGACGCTTTCTCTGTAACGTGAAACGGTACTCCGAAGCCGAGAAGGAGTTTCTGGCGGCGGCGAACAACGCATTTTACCCTTCACCCGAACTGCCGCTGCTGAACGCGGGCCTGTGTATGGAGGCGGTGCCGGATGCCGAAAAGGCGGAAAGTTATTACCGGCGGGCGCTCGACAAGAACCCCGGGTTCGGGCCCGCACTGCTGCAGATGGCCAGGCTGAGTCTTGACGGTGAAAATTATCTCAGTGCGCGCGGTTACCTGCAGCGCTACCAGCAAAACAGCGAGCAAACACCCGAGAGCCTGTGGCTGGGTGTGCGCACCGAGTACGCGCTCAAGGACAACAAGGCCTGGGGGCATTACGCGTTGCAGCTGAAAAATAATTTTCCGGACAGCAAGCAGACCGCATTATTGGTGGAGTGGGAGAATGAGCTCCGGTCGGGAAAATGATGCTGCACCACATGCGCCATCCAGCCCGGAAGCGTCGATAGGGCGGCAGCTTGCGGCTGCCAGAGCGGAGCGCAAGCTGGATATCGAGACGGTCGCACGCGAGCTCAAGCTGGATGCCGCCATCGTCAGGGCACTGGAGAATGACGATCGCGCGGTTCTTCCTGCGCCGATTTTCGTGCAGGGCTATCTGCGCAGCTACGCCCGGCTGCTCGATCTGCCTGTGCAGGAGCAGCTGCAGCGTTATGTCGAGTCAACCGGCACGCTGCCGCCACTGACAGTAAACCGCATCAAGCCCAAAGCTGCGGTTGTGTGGCTGCCGTCGATGCGGCTGATCAGAAATATTGTCCTGGTGCTGCTGACCGGCATCATGATCTGGCTGGCCTACCCGTATGTCGAACAGCTGCTGACATCTCGGGGCAAGGTCGTAGAGGAACAGGCACCGGGCCACCTCGAGTTGCCTCCGGCAGGCAGGTAGCAGCTAACGACGCGCGGTCAGGACACAATCCGCAACAGTTTTCGGAACGTCGAGGCAGTGTATGTATCAGTGCCAGCGGTTCCGGATGAGCAGGAATCTGGACAACACCATGAGCAAGACCATCCAGGCCGTTAGAGGCATGAACGACACCCTGCCGGGGGAGACTGCCGCCTGGCAGTACCTCGAGGCAGTGCTGCGCGAAGTGGTCCATGCCTACGGCTACCGCGAGATCCGCCTGCCGGTCGTCGAAAAGACCGAGCTGTTCAAACGGTCGATCGGTGAAATCACCGACATCGTCGAAAAGGAGATGTATACCTTCGAGGACCGCAACGGCGAAAGTCTTACACTGCGTCCGGAAGGCACGGCCGGTTGTGTGCGCGCCTGCATGGAGCATGGCCTGCTGTACAATCAGGTGCAGCGGCTCTGGTATGCGGGCCCGATGTTCAGGCACGAGCGCCCGCAAAAGGGCCGTTACCGCCAGTTTCACCAGCTGGGAGTCGAGGCCTTCGGCATGGCGGGGCCTGACATCGATGCCGAGATGATCCTCATGAGCGCGCGCATCTGGCAGCGGCTCGGAATCGGGCATACGGTGTTGCAGCTCAATTCGCTCGGTACGCTGGCCGCACGTACCACCTACCGTGATGCGCTGGTCGCCTACCTGAACTCCCGCGTGGCTGAACTCGATGAGGACAGCCGGCGGCGTCTGCACGGCAACCCGCTGCGTATTCTGGACAGCAAGAACCCCGCGCTTGCGGAGGTAATCGCCGCCGCACCCAGCCTGGCCGACTATATCGATGATGAGTCGCGGCAGCACTTCGAGGCACTCTGCGGGCTGCTGGATGTCGCTGGAATACCCTATGAACTTAACCCGCGGCTGGTGCGCGGTCTGGATTACTATTCAAAGACCGTGTTCGAGTGGGTGACCGACCGGCTCGGCGCGCAGGGTACGATCTGCGCCGGTGGGCGCTTCGACGGCCTGGTCGAGTATCTCGGCGGACGGCCGACACCGGCGTTTGGTTTTGCCGTCGGACTGGAGCGCATGCACGCGCTGCTGCAGGCGGGTGACGCGCCACTGCCGGCGGCTGATCCGCACTGTTACCTGGTGCTGAGCGGCGAGCGCGGTACGCAACGTGGCATGGTGTTCGCCGAGGAACTGCGTAACGCGGAGCCACGCCTGCGCGTGCAGACCAATTGCGGCGGCGGCAGTTTCAAGAGCCAGTTCAAGCGCGCAGATCGCAGCGGCGCAACCTACGCGCTGGTGATCGGCGACGACGAGGCGACTCAGCAGACCGTGGTCATCAAGCCGCTCCGCGACACAGCCGAGCAGTTTGCGGTGCCGCAACAGCAGCTGAAGGAGCGCTTGCTGGACATGCTGAAAATAACACTGGCGCCCGCAAAGCCCGGGCAGCCGGAAAAATCAACGTAACCAGGAGCCCTTGATGGAAACGCATGTAACCGACGAGCAACAGATCGAGTCGATCAAAAAGTGGTGGAAGGCAAACGGCAGTTCGATTATCACCGGGGTGATTCTCGGTTTTGCCATCCTGTTTGGCGTCAAGGCCTGGTTTGCCTGGCAGGAGAACATCGCCCAGCAGGCGTCCGACATCTACACTGCGATGATGTCTGCGCTCCAGCAGGGCGACACGACGGCAACGGCAGAGCGCGCCGGCATGCTGATCGCCGATTACAGCGGCACACCGTACGCCTCGCTGGCCGCGCTGGCCATCGCCCGGGTGAGAATCGAGGAGGGTGAGCTGGAAGCCGCACAGACCCAGTTGCAATGGGTAATCGATAACGCAGACGCGGATTATATCCGTACCATCGCACAGCTGCGGCTGGTCCGCGTGAAACTGGCATTGCAGGATATCGACGGTGCCGAGGCGACGCTGCAGGCAGCAGGCCCGGCGGCCGGTTCAGAGACATTGTTCGTCGAGCTCCAGGGCGATATCTACAGTGCGCGCGGTGATCACGAACAGGCTGCCGCCACCTACGGGCAGGCGCAGTCCATCATGGCCGCCGATTATCCAGGCAGTCATCTGCTGCAACTGAAATATGACAATGCTCGCCTGCTTTCAGGTGCCACAGCGGAGGCCGGGCAGTGAGACATATCCTGCTGTCGTTACTGCTTGGCAGCCTGCTGTCCGGCTGTTCCACGATGTCGTCCTGGTTCGACGGCATCCTTGGCGGGGAAGACAACACCGAACCACCGACGCCGCTGGCTGCTATCGAGGAATCGGTAAAATTCGACAAGCGCTGGAGTGTGGACGTCGGTGTCGGATACGACAAGCAGTTCATCAATCTGCAGCCGGCTGTTGCGGATGACCGGCTGTACGTCGCCGATCGCAAGGGTCGGGTCGTGGCGCTGGATGCGGCTACCGGTAAACAGCTGTGGCAGACAGCCACAGACGCCGCGATCGCGGCCGGGCCGGGCTTCGGTGAAGGTATTGTGGTGGTGGGTAGCAGCGATGCGGAAGTCATTGCACTCGACGCCGAAGACGGCAGCGTACGCTGGAGGGTCGAGGTCAGCAGCGAAGTGCTATCGGTGCCCAGGATCGATCTCGACAAGGTCATCGTGCAGACCAGCGACGGCAGTATTGCCGGGCTGGATAGCGCGGACGGCAGACAGCTGTGGATCAACGACCGAACGGTGCCGGTGCTTACCCTGCGCGGTACCAGCACGCCGGCGGTAGCACTGGGGCTGGTGGTGGCCGGCTTTTCAAACGGCAAACTGGTCGCATTCAGTGCCGATCAGGGGTTGCTGCTCTGGGAAAAAAGCATCGCTATCCCGCAAGGGCGCTCGGAAATCGAGCGCATCGTCGACATCGACGGTAATCCCGTCATTGTCGGCGGTGCAGTGTTCGTCACCACCTACCAGGGCCGTGTCGCCATGCTGGAATTGCGCAGCGGCAATGTTGGCTGGGAACGTGATATGTCATCCAGCGCCGGACTCGGCGTGGACTTCTCACAGGTGTATGTCACCGACGACAGGAGCAACGTATGGGCACTGTCGCGCAACACGGGTGCCTCGGCATGGAAACTGGACAGTCTGGCCTGGCGCGGCCTGACCGCGCCACAGCCGTTCGACGACTATGTCGCCGTCGCCGACACTTTCGGTTACCTGCACCTGCTGTCGCGCTCTGACGGGCGCATCGTCGCGCGCATCGAGGTGGACAGTGCGGGTATCCGGGCCACGCCGCTGGCAAGTAACGACACGCTGTACGTGTTCGGAAATTCCGGCAAACTGGTTGCCTATACCCTGAAAGAAAAATAGTGGCTGTCAGCATCCAGCCGGATAGCAAGCGGTCACATCAAGAGATACCAGGTTTCCATACCCGCGCAATGTTACCGGTTATCGCACTCGTTGGTCGCCCGAACGTCGGCAAGTCGACCCTGTTCAATCGTATAACCCGAAGCCGGGATGCACTGGTTGCCGATTTTCCCGGCCTGACGCGTGATCGCCAGTACGGCGACGGACAGCTTGGCGATCGACCCTGCATTGTCATCGATACCGGTGGTCTCGCCGGTGACAGCGATGACCTGGAAGGGTTGATGGCCCGTCAGGCCTGGCAGGCCGTTGCCGAGGCTGACCTGGTGTTGTTCATGGTCGATGCGCGTGACGGACTGACCGCGCTGGACGAGACGCTGGCCGTTGCACTGCGCCGCACCGGCAAGCGTTGCATGCTGGTCGTCAACAAGACCGATGGCCTCGACGTGCCGTCTGTGCTGGCTGAATTTCATGCACTCGGACTGGGCGCGCCGCTGCCGATTGCCGCCAGCCACGGGCGCGGCGTCAGTACGCTGATGGAGCAGGCCCTGGCCTGTTTACCTTCCACCGCGGCGGATGCCGAGGTAACTGAGGAGAACGGCGACAGCATACGCGTCGCTGTGGTCGGCCGTCCGAATGCGGGTAAATCCACCCTGATCAACCGCATGCTGGGCGAGGAGCGTGTGCTGGTATTCGATATGCCGGGCACCACGCGCGACAGCATCTTCATCCCCCTGCGGCGTGACGATGTAGACTACACCCTGATCGACACTGCCGGTGTGCGGCGCCGGGCGCGTGTACAGGAAACCATCGAGAAGTTCAGCGTCATCAAGACGCTGCAAGCCATCGATGCAGCGCACGTGGTGATCCTGGTGCTGGATGCGCAGCGGCAGATCAGCGAACAGGATGCCAGCCTCGCCGGTTACATTGCCGAGAAGGGACGTGCCCTGATCGTCGCAGTCAACAAATGGGATGGTCTGGACAGTCATGCCCGCGAAAGTATCCGCGACCAGCTGGACCGGCGACTGCCGTTCCTGGATTTCGCCACCACCACATTCATTTCCGCGAAGCACGGTACCGGGGTGGGTGAGCTGTTTCCACAGATCAGGCAGGCCCATGCTGCAGCGATGCGCGAACTGGCAACACCCGAATTGACCCGTATCCTGGAGCGGGCCGTGCAGGAACACCAGCCGCCGCTGGTGCACGGCCGGCGTATCAAATTGCGCTACGCGCATCAGGGCGGTCGCAACCCGCCCGTGATCGTGATACACGGCAACCAGACCGCCGCAGTGCCCGCGGCCTACAAGCGTTATCTCGTCAACACCTTCCGCGCCGCCATGCAGCTGTCGGGGACGCCGATACGGATAGAATTCAAGACCGGTGCAAATCCCTACCAGGGACGCAGAAACAAACTGACACCGCGCCAGATCAAGCGCAAGGTACGCCTGAAAAAGCACGTCGGCCGGAAGAAACGGTAGCGCGCGTACAAGGTAAAAGGTTATCTCGCCTCAGGACGCAATCTGGAGCGAGACGGTTTTTATCAATCCCGCACCCGACCCGTGGCTTCAGCGATGGCGTACGTTTCGCGCGGCAGAACTGTGCCGCTGGCGGTCCTTGTTAAGCTGCTTGATGGCACGGTTATCCTGCATGGTCAACCTTGCTGCGGAGCCCATGTGGTGCTCGCCGCGCGCGCTGGCCAGCCGCGCCTGTTTTTCACGTTCGGTGAAACGCGAACGCTGTTGCGGGGTCAGCCGGTCGGCACAGTAAGGGCAGCTTACACCCTGAACATAGGCGATACTTGACATGTCGCTGGCAGAGATCGGCATGCGACAGGCATGGCACTGTTCGTAACTGCCTTTCTGCAGGCTATGGTCAACCGTGACGCGCTCGTCGAATACGAAGCATTCACCCTGCCAGAGCGAGTCCTGTGCCGGTATCTGCTCCAGGTATTTGAGGATCCCGCCCTGCAGGTGATAGACCTCGCTGAAGCCCAGCTGCTTCAGGTAGGCAGTGGACTTTTCACAGCGGATACCGCCGGTGCAGAACATCGCCACCTTGCGGTGGCGTGACGGATCGAGCTGTTTGTGCACGAATTCGGGAAATTCGCGAAATGTGGCGGTGCCCGGGTTGACGGCATTGCGAAAGGTGCCGACGCGCACCTCGTAATCATTGCGCGTATCCACCAGCAGCACGTCGGGATCGCTGATCAGCTCATTCCAAGCAGACGGGCTCACGTAGGTGCCGACCACCTGGTTCGGATCGATGTCCTCGACACCCATGGTGACGATTTCCTTTTTGAGTTTCACACAGCTGCGCTTGAACGGCGCCTGGTCGGTCACGGATTGCTTGTGCTCGATGCCGGCCAGACGCGGGTCGAGCTGCAGCCAGTCGAGCAGGGAATCGATAGCCGTTTGCGTACCTGCGACCGTGCCGTTGATGCCTTCCCGTGCCAGCAGGAGCGTGCCGCTTATAGTGTGTCGTTCCATCACCTGTAGCAGGGGCGCACGCAGGTCCCGATAATCATCCAGGCGGACGAATCGGTACAGCGCGCACACGGTGATCTGGCTGGTGGGGTTCTTCATCGGGTCTGCTCGTCAGCGGAGACGGGACGCTATTATATATACAGATGCGGGCAAGGGGTCACCATCCAGTCGTGGCATGTGGCACTCCTGCCTGACGCTGAGTGACCGACAGCCTATACTGTAGCGGACAACCCTGCGGGAGAATCCAGTGCAACTATCCAGACCTGCCAGAACAGCCCTGTGCCGCTTGATCGGTGTCCTGCTGCTGGCCGGCGCCACCGGCGTACCCGGCGACGAGGTTGGCAAGGCCATATTCCTGGTGACGGAAGACAGGCGCGTGATAGCGGTAAACGCCGAAACCGGTCAATTCTTCGACCTCGATATCAGTGCCAAGGAAGTGGTCGAGCAACGTATCGTGGCCAAGGGCGTCGCCATTGTTATCACCAATCAGCGTTTTGCCGGCGTAGGTATCTGGCCGAGTGGCTGGTCGCACAACCGCCGGTCGGCCGGGGAACAGGTGGTCAGTGCCGAAGCGGAAGACACCTCGGCCGTCATCGTTACCTCGAACCGGGTTCTGTCGTTCAATGGGAGGAACGGGTCCTGGGCGGAGAAGCGGCGCTAGCCGCAGGCCCGGACCAGTCTGCCGCAGCACCCGCTGCGGCGGGTGCTGCAGTAACGACCTAGTCCAGATATTCGAACACCTTGACGACCTTTTGCACACCGTCGACCTGGCGTGCCTGATCACTCACGGCATCCGCCTCGCGACGGTAGAGCAGGCCCATCAGATAGACGATGCCGTCCTCGGTCACCACCTTGGTGTGGGTCGGGTCGAAGCCCTCGATGCCCTTGATGTTGAAGAACGCGGTTTTGACCTTGGCGGTGATCAACGAGTCGCTGGAGCGGGTTGTGAACGAGTTCGGTGCGGCGATGCTCATTTCATTATGGACGATGCGTACCTTTTCGACGCTGGCCACGATGTCCTGTGCCTGTTGCCGGAGCGACTCGGTCGGTGCCTGGCCCACCATCAGGGCCACACCGTTGACGCTGATGATGTTGATGTGGATCTGGCTGTTCAGTTCCCTGTTCTCCAGGATGGCGAGACGGGCCTTGGTCTCGATGCCTTCATCCTCAACGAAGGTGCCGACGGTGCGGCGGCTGTGCAGCGCGGCACCACCGGCCGCGGCGCCACCCACTACCACAGGGGCACAGCCGTAGAATGAGGTGACGGCAAGGCTGATCAGGAGCAGGATGCTGACGGGTTTCATGTATGAGAATCTCCTCTCGATGCTGCGGTTATTGGTTGTTGCTGGCCATGCGACCATTTGCCTGACCGGTGGTTCCCCCGGGTAGCGTCCTCATGCGCTGAATGCATTCCTGATCCAGTCGAGACTGTCGTTGCCGCTGAGGGTGACGACATCGAAGCGGCAGCACAGTCTGGCGGTTTGCGGATGCGTCTGCAGATAGTGTTGTGCACAGGCAATGATACGGGACTGTTTACGCCGGTCCACGCTTTCTGCCGCGGAGCCGAAGCGTGACTGGCGGCGGTATCGTACCTCAATGAATACCACGCTGTCCCGGTCCTGCATGATGAGATCGATCTCGCCCAGCCGGCTGCGGTAGTTGCACTGCAGCAGTGTCAGTCCGCGTGACTGCAGGTGCTGCAGGGCCTGATGCTCTGCATCCCTGCCGCGGGTCGCCGTCCCGCTGTTCAACGCATACTGCCGTTGTCAGTCGTGCTGCTGCCGGCAGTCTGCTCAAGCAATACCGGGATCCCGTCCTGAAACCGGGCGCAGCGCAGCGTGCGATTGAGTCGGCCGTGCTCGCCCAGCGAGAGGTTGCCGGTAACACCATGGTAGGCGCCGGGCATGTTGTTGCCGAGTTCGCCAAGGTAGGGAATGATGCGGTAGGCATCAATACCCAGCGCGACAAGGCGGGCATAGCGACTGCTGCTGTCCGGCCAGAATTCTGCAACCGAACCCTGCAGGTGCGACCAGTTTTCGCGGCTCTCCAGTGTCCATGGCATGTCGCAGAAGATGATGCCGTTCATATCGCTGTCCCGGGCCTGGTCAGGAATCCCGGTATAGACCCGCGAGGTGGCGTACACGGGTAGTGCCGAGGCATGGTAAAAACTCAGTTGCGGGCGGATCAGGCGCGCCTGCCTGGGAGAGGCGATCAGGAACACGAAATCCACATCCTGGCGGCGCCGCGGTTCGAATTCCAGGCGTGTACCCAGCACCCGGGTCAGCTGCTGGTATCGTGCCTTGCTGGTATCGAGGTTCAGCAGCGCACTGATTACCTTGCCGTGGTCGGCCTCGCTGTCTTTATAGTGACCGGATTCCAGGATAGTGCCGCCCAGTGCCTGCCATTCAGTGGTGAATGCACTGTAGACCCGCTCACCCCAGTCATTGTCCGGCAACAGCGCTACGCTCCGTGTCAGACCGTTGCGCCATGCCAGGCGCGCCGCTTCCCGTGCTTCGTCTTCCGGTGCCAGCCCGAACTGGTACAGGCCGGGATTTGCGAGAGTCAGGTCTTCGCTCTGGTTCAGTCCCAGCACCGGTGTGGGCAGCGGCTGCAACCCGGCCAGCGCCTCGACCGATTCCTTGCGCAGCGGGCCTATGACAAAGCGTGCACCGTCGGCGACTGCCTGCTGGTAGGCCGCAATTGCCTGTTGCGCGGTGTCGCCACTGTCATACATACGCAATACCGGGTGTCTGCTGCCCTCGGGTGCATCGTAATAGGCAGCCAGTATGCCGTCGCGTATGGCGCCGGCGACCTCGGCAAGCGAGCCTTGCAGGGGTAGCAGGATCGCCACCTGATCCGGCGGTTGTCCGGCGGTGCGCATGGTATCCAGCAACCTGGCGGTGAACTGCCGGCTGGCCGGATGTCCAGGGTAGCGCTGTTCCCAGTGCGGGATGACTTCGGCCAGTGCTTCCGGCTGCTGCAGGTAGAGGCGGGTGAGTTCGACCAGTTCCATCCAGCCGCTCAGCGGGTCGGGCGGTGGTGCCTTGCGCAGTTGCTGCAACTCGCTGTCGGTCAGACTGTTGAGCGCATCCCAGAGCGCGCGCTGGTTCACCAGCTGCGCTTCGGGATCGGTCAGCAGGGTATCGAGCAGAATGCGTTCCTGGGCACTGGGAAAGAACTGCGAATTCTGCAGCAGCGCCTCGGCGCGCAGCTCGTGGTATTCGACACGCAGCGTGGCGCTGGACGGCACGACCTGCAGCAGAGCGAGTGCCTGCTCGGGGTGCTGCCTGGCCAGTTCCAGTGCCGCACGCCGGATATCGTAGTGCTGCTGCAGTTCACCGGTCAGTGCCACAGCCGTAAGCTCGTCCAGCAATGTCGTGGCGCGTGCCAGGTCATTGCCCCGGATCAGGCTGCCCGCGGCAAGTAATTGCAGGTGGTATTTTTCCGGGACACCCGCAGCGGCTGCGGCCTGCAGGTAGACCTGTGCCGCGCCCTGATAGTCGCCGGCTGCCTCGAGTGCCGTCGCCTGTGTCTGCAAGCGGTCGGTACCGGGTGTGACGAGTGCGGGCATGCCGCCGCACCCGGTCAGCAGCACGGCGAGCAGCCCGGCAAGCAGGCAGTAACGCAAGGCGGGTATGAGTACAGTCATGTCAAATCAGGGGTATTACCGGATGCCTGCACGCTTGACGGGGCCGCTGCAAACAAGCGACCCGGCAAGCACAGACGTAAGTAAAATCAGCAAGAGCATAGCGGGCGCTGCATAACAAGGATTTGCGCGTATGGACGGTTGTGGCGTTTTGTTGTGGGGACATGATGATTCGGACCGGCTCCTGGTTGCGGCCGACTCTACTGAAAAGCGGCTGTGACGTCCACTTTTTACCGGCCCGGCACATTGACTGAAGCGATCTCTGCTAGGATGGCGCGCCATGACCCGTGACTCGTCAGAAAAAGGAGTGCTGTTTGTCGTTGCCACGCCGATCGGCAACCTGCAGGACCTGTCGATGCGTGCTGTCGATACCCTGAAGTCGGTTGCAGTGGTGGCGGCCGAGGATACCCGGCACACCCGGAAACTGTTCGCCCACCATGGTATCGCCACGCCGATGCAGGCTCTGCACGAGCACAACGAACGTGAGTTCAGCGGGCGGTTGCTGACCCGACTCGCGGCCGGGGAGAGTATTGCCCTGGTTTCAGATGCCGGAACGCCGCTGATCAGCGATCCCGGTTTCGTGCTGGTGCGCGCGGCCCGTCAGGCCGGTGTGCGCGTGGTGCCAATTCCCGGGCCATCGGCGCTGGTAGCGGCTTTATCCGTGTCCGGACTGCCCACGGATCACTTCCTGTTCGAGGGTTTTCTGCCGCATCGGCAGGCGGCGCGCCGACAGCGTTTGCAGGCACTGCGCGGACAGGCTGTCACACTGGTGTTTTATGAATCCAGCCATCGCATCCTGGCCTGCCTGGCCGACATGGTGGACTGCCTGGGTGCGGCCCGCCCGGCAGTGGTGGCACGCGAATTGACCAAGACCTACGAAACCATACTGGAGGGTACGCTCGCCGCGCTGTGCGAGCGGCTGGCTTCCGATGCGGATCAGCAGAAGGGTGAGTTCGTGGTGCTGGTACAGGGTGCGGCGACGGATCCGGAACAGCTCGATGACGCCGCACGCCACACCCTCGAGGTCCTGCTCGGGCAACTGCCACTCAGTCAGGCCGCGGCCCTGGCGGCCAGCATCACCGGTGTCTCGAAGAACCGCCTGTATGATTACGGGCTGCAACTGAAGAACCCGCCGACGTAACGGCGACACCAGGTGCCGTACCTATGCGCCTGTTCACCAGGCACGCAGACAATCGGCGTCCGGCCCGGCGTTTGTCCACGGTGCAAGATGCCGGCGCCAACCCAATCGTCAATCTATTGTCTCGCGTTTGTGATGGGCACCCATCCGGGTGCCGCGAGCAACTCCTTTTCTGACCATTGTCAATGCAATAGCGCAAGGCGTCTGGAAAACTTGACCGTTCGATGATTTTCCCGGAGCGAGGACCATGATGCGCCTGTTCACAGCGATGCTGACCCTGCTGGCGGCTTGTAACGGAGACGTGCTGGCTGCGCCATTCGACCCGGACTGGGGTACGCTCGGGGTATTCAGTGCGGCGTCCAACTGTGCCCGCTGTCACACGGCCAGCACCGACCAGGACATGAATGTATCACCCGTCATGCGTTATCCATTGTCTGACACCGGGACGGATGTCAGTCCGCCAACCCAGTGGCGACACAGCGTCATGGCGCATGCACTCGATGATCCCTATTACCGTGCTGCGGTGGAAGACGAGGCTGCCGTGCTGCCGGCACTGGCCGGGTTTATCGAGGACAAGTGCCTGACCTGCCATGCGCCCATGGCGCACACGCATGCCCACATGGCCAACGTCGACCTGACATCGGATCCCAGCTGTTCGCTGCCCGATGGCTGCTACCGGCTGACGACGGCCGAGGCGCAGGACCCCGCGCGCGAAGGCATCAGCTGCACGCTCTGTCACCAGGTCAGGGATGCCGGCCTCGGTACGGCGGCGTCCTTCTCCGGCGGTTACGAGATCCCGGAGGCCGGTGATGTGGATGCGATGACCATCTACGGACCCTATCAGAATCCGGCTGGCGGAAATCTGATGCAGACCAACAGTGGCTATACACCGCAATTCGGTCAGCAGATGACCGGTTCCGGGCACTGTGCCACCTGCCACACCCTGTTCACACCGGTGGTGGATATTGCAACCGGCAATACCACGGGCAATGAGTTCCTGGAGCAGGGCGCGTTCCTCGAATGGCAGAACAGCGTTTACACCACGGGCGCAGCCCAGGCGCAGGAATGCCAGGGCTGCCACATGCCCGACCCGGATCCCGGCCTGTACAGCACCCGCATCGCTGTGCGACCCAATGGCACGGTCAACGAACAGTGGCCGGAGCGCAGCCCGTTCCCCACCCACACACTGGCCGGCGGCAACGCCTACCTGCTCGAACTGCTACGTGACAACCGCGTGGCGCTGGGTATCGACACCAGTACCAGCGTGGCCGGGTTTGACGCCCAGATCGCCGCGACCCGCAACCTGCTGCAGACGGAAACGGCCGACCTGGCGATCAGTGCCACGAACATTGCCAACAACGAACTGGGTATCGATGTGCGCATCACGAATCACACCGGTCACAAGTTTCCGACCGGGTTTCCAAGCCGGCGGGCGTGGGTACACCTGACGGTCAGGAATCCGGCCAACCAGGTCATTTTCGAGTCGGGTGCGTTCGATGCGAACGGCCGCATCGCCACCGATGCCGCGCACCTGGCGGCAGCCTGCCTGGCGCCGGTCAAACCGGCGGGTTTCGACAGCAGTGCCTGCTACGAGCCGCACCGCGATGTCATCGACAACGCGTCACAGGTCGCGGTGTACGAGGCCGTGCTCGGTGATACCAATGCCGACATTACCTACATCGTGTTGTACGCCGACAGTTATCTGAAGGACAACCGCCTGCTGCCGGAAGGCTTCACCACGGCCCGGGCGAATGCGATCGAGCCGCAGACGCTGCCGGTCGGTACCGTGAACGACACCGATTTCAATCGTGCGGCCGGGGTGGAGGGCAGTGGCTCCGATACCGTGCACTACCGCGTCCCGCTGGGCGTGGACGGGCAATACACCGTCGAGGCGGAGCTGCTGTATCAGACGATTCGTCCCGGCTTCGTGCATGGTCTGAGCAGCAATACCATGCGGGTCAACGAATTCAAGACGCTGTACCAGAACAGTCCGCCCACCGTCGAGACGCTGGCCAGCGACAACCGGGTCGTGAACGTACCGGGTGTGGTAACCGCAGGCCCGACCGGCAGTGGTGGCGGTTGCAGCCTGGGTGGTGCAGGCCGGGTCGACCCCCTATTGCCCGGTTTGTTGCTCGCGGCCCTGTTTTCCCGCGCGCGCCGGCGCCGCGGCTGAGACGACAGCGGGCGCCGCCATTACGCGCCGTGCCGGCGCAGGGCCCACTCGACATGCTCGCGCACCAGTTCGGAAGGGTGTGCCTTGCGGTGTTCCAGGGCGGCGATGACCGCCGCTGTGCCGGGTGCATTGCCCAGTGCCACTGCAATATTGCGCAGCCAGCAGACATGACCGATGCGGCGGATCGCGCTGCCGCGGGTGCGCGCGTCGAAATCCTGCGCGCTCCAGTCGAATAACTGCACCAGCGTGCTGCCGTCGAGCGCCTGCCGCGGCTGAAAGTCGCTTTCGCCGGTCGGCAGGGCAAAGCGGTTCCACGGGCAGACCAGCTGGCAGTCGTCACAGCCATAGATGCGGTTGCCGATCAGCGGACGCAACGGCTCCGGGATCGGTCCACGCAGTTCGATGGTCAGGTAGGAAATGCAGCGCCGTGCGTCCAGTGTGTATGGCGCGATGATTGCCCCGGTCGGACAGGCATCGATGCAGGCATGGCAAGCGCCGCAGTGGTTGCCCGCGCGCTGATCCACGGGCAGTGGCAGGTCGGTGTACAATTCGCCGAGGAAGAACCAGGAGCCGGCGCGCTCGTTGATCAGGTTGGTGTGCTTGCCGATCCAGCCCAGGCCGGCATTGCGCGCCAGCGGCTTTTCCAGCACCGGTGCACTGTCGGTGAAGGCGCGGTAGCCGAACGGGCCAGTCACAGCGCTGATGCGGTCGGCCAGCCGCTGCAGGCGCGGCCTGATGACCTTGTGATAGTCACGTCCAAGCGCATAGCGCGACACATAGCCGGATGCCGCGTCGCCGAGCACCGCATCGGCCGCGAGCGCCGTTGCTGGCCAGTAATCCATGCGCAGCGTAATGACCCGCAGTGTGCCTGGCACCAGGTCGGCCGGGCGGCAACGCCGTGTGCCGTGGCGCGCCATATAGTCCATTTCGCCGTGATGCCCGGCACGCAGCCACTCGAGCAGGCGTAATTCGTCCGCGGCCAGCTCGATGTCGCTGATGCCGGCCTGCTGGAAGCCGAGTTCGCCGGCCCAGCGCCGGATCTGCGCGGCCAGCGCGGTGTAATCAATCATCCTGTCTGCTGCGGGAGGGGGATTCATGAGGACTGGATCTGGCGGCCGGCTTCAGAGTATGTTGCCGCTATTCCGGGTAATTGCAAGGCAAAAGCCATGACTGCTGAGATACCGACACCCGCCGACATTCCGCTCTACCGTGCGGCACAGATGCGTGAGCTCGACCGGCTGGCGATCGAGGCGGCCGGCATTCCCGGCTACACCCTGATGAACCGGGCCGCCAGCGCCGCCTGGACGGCCTTGCGCAGGCGCTGGCCACAGGCACGCACGCTGGTCGTGCTGTGCGGAGCCGGCAACAACGGCGGTGATGGCTTCGTACTGGCCAGGCTGGCCCGGGAGGACGGCCGCCGTGTGCGCGTGCTGCAAGTGGGCGATGAGCAGCGCATCCGCGGCGACGCCCTGACAGCACGCGCTGCATATATCGAGGCCGGTGGCAATGTGGAACCGTTCGCTTCCACAGCGCTGACGGATGCCGACGTTATCGTTGACGCCCTGCTGGGTACCGGCTTCGCGGGCCGTCTCGACGCACACTGGATCGGGGTGATCGACGCCGTCAATGCCGCGGCCGCGCCGGTCGTGGCCATGGATATTCCCAGTGCACTGCACGCCGACAGCGGGCATGTGGCAGATACGGCTATCCAGGCGCAGTTGACGGTAACCTTCATCGGTCACAAGCCAGGCCTGTATACAGGGCAGGGGCCGGCGCTGTGCGGTGAAATCGTTTACGCTGACCTCGATATTCCTGACAGCCTGCGCCTGCAGGTCACGCCGGCGGCACTGTTGCGACACGGGCCGTCCGGCGGTCTGCTGTCCATGCCGCGTGCGCGCACTGCACACAAAGGCGACTTCGGGCACGTGCTGGTGATCGGCGGCGATCACGGCATGGCCGGGGCCGCACGCCTGGCCGGCGAAGCAGCATTGCGCAGCGGTGCCGGGCTGGTGAGTGTAGCCACGCGCCCCGAGCATGCCCCCTGGATCAGTGCCGTGTGTCCGGAATTGATGTGTCATGGCGTGGTCGATGTGCGCAGCCTGCAACCGTTGCTGGCAAAGGCAACCGTCATCGTGATCGGTCCGGGCCTGGGTCGCTCGTCCTGGGCGCAGGCCCTGCTGGCATGTGTACTGACTGCGCGACAGCCGCGCGTGGTCGATGCCGATGCCCTCAACCTGCTGGCGCAGGACCCGGTCGAGTGTGCGCACAGCATTCTGACCCCGCATCCGGGCGAAGCCGCGCGCCTGGCCGGTCTGGACAGCCGCGCCGTGCAGGCCGACCGTTTTAGCGCGGCGCAGGCAATCAGCGAGCGCTACGGTGGTGTGACTGTGCTTAAGGGCGCTGGCAGCATCGTGCATGCGCCGGGCCGGCAGCCCTTGGTGTGCGCGGCAGGCAATCCCGGCATGGCTACAGGCGGAATGGGCGACGTGCTCAGCGGTGTGCTCGGCGCCTTGCTGGCCCAGGGAATGGCGTTGCCGGAAGCGGCCATTTCCGGTGTCTGTCTGCATGCACGTGCCGCCGACCTTGCCGCACGTACGGGCGAACGCGGTTTGCTCGCACGTGATGTGATCGGCGCCTTGCGTACCGTGATTGCTGCGTGTCAGGCCTGACCATTGCTGTGGCCGATGCCGCGGCCATGGCCGCGCTCGGGGGGCGGCTGGCCAGCGTGCTGGACAGCGGAATCGTCTATCTCGAGGGTGACCTGGGTGCGGGGAAGACCACGCTGGCACGCGGCATCCTCCGCGGGCGGGGTCATCCGGGCAGGGTGCGCAGCCCAACCTACACGCTGGTCGAACCCTACCGGCTTCCAGAGGGGATGGTCTATCACCTGGACCTGTACCGGTTGGCCGATCCCGAGGAGCTCGAGTGGCTGGGTCTGCGTGACATGCTGGCAGCACCGGCGCTGTTGCTGATCGAATGGCCGCAACGGGGTGCGGGCCATCTGCCGGCCCCGGATCTGATCGTCCGCATCAGCAGCGCGAATGGAGGTCGAAGCGTGGATCTGGTGTCTGCCAGCGCCTGCGGACGGCATATATTGGATTTATTCGAGTCGTTGTGATTTAGCTCCTTAGCTACGTGATCTCTTCTTGACGCATAGGTTTAAGCGCTATCTTGAGGAGAATAAAGAATATTTGTTGCATTCTTCCCCTGATTATGGCTAGAATCCCCCCAAAATAGTCAGGGTATAGGGGTGCCGAATAGCGTGCGAAATCTCCTCACAGGTTTGATATTTCTGCTTGCAGGACAAGGTGTTGCTTTCGCTGGCGCGGACTTTCTCAGCGTGCGGCTGTGGGCGGCGCCTGATCATACCCGGGTGGTGTTCGATACCAGCGGACCGGTGAGCCACCGTCTGTTCACCCTGCCTGATCCCCACCGGCTGGTAGTCGATGTGCCGGCGGCGCAGGCGCCTGCAGCAATTCAGGCGTCTGGCGGTGTGGTGAAGGGCATCCGCGCGGCTAAAAACACACCGGATACCCTGCGTATCGTGCTCGATCTCACCCAGGCAGCCAAGCCGACCAGCTTTGCCCTGACCCCGAGCGGACAGTATGGCCATCGCCTGGTCATCGATCTTTATCCCGAGGCCGTGTCCGCCGCCGCGACAAGCGCGGCTATGGCGCCTGCGAAGCCGGGCGTGAACAAGACTGTGGTCAGTCCGCCTGCGCAAGCGCGTGATCTGGTGATCGCAATCGATGCCGGTCATGGCGGTGACGATCCGGGTGCGGTCGGCCGGAGCAAGACGCGGGAAAAGGACGTGGTACTGGCCATCGCCAGGCGGCTGGCCAGTCTGGTGGAGAAGGAGCCTGGCATGCGCCCGGTGCTGATACGCGAGGGCGATTATTACGTGGGACTGCGCCAGCGCATCGACAAGGCACGCAAGCACAAGGCCGACCTGTTCATCTCGATCCACGCCGACGGCTTCAAGGATCACCGTGCTTCCGGTTCCTCCGTTTACGTGCTGTCGCGGCGCGGCGCCTCGTCGGAAATGGCGCGGGTGCTGGCGGCGCGGGAAAATGCGGCCGACCTGGTTGGTGGCGTGAGCCTGGACGACAAGGACGACCTGCTGCGCGAGGTGTTGCTGGACCTGTCGCAAACGGCGACACTCGAGGCCAGTTTCTCGGTCGCGGATAATATGCTGGGCGAGCTGACGCGGATCAGCAAGACACATAAATCGAGTGTGCAGCAGGCCGGCTTCGTCGTACTGAAATCGCCGGATATTCCCTCGATCCTGGTCGAGACGGCGTTTATTTCCAATCCTGCCGAGGAGAAAAAGCTGCGTGATGCGAAGCACCAGCAGCAGCTGGCGAACGCCATGCTACGCGGCATCCGTGATTATTTCGGCAAGCACCCGCCGCCCGGCACGCTGGTCGCGCGCAAGAATGCCACGCGCCAGTATGTAGTCAAGCGTGGTGACACGCTGAGCGATATTGCCCAGCAGTTCAGCGTCTCCCTTAATGAGCTGCGCGGCTACAACAGCCTCAAGTCCGATACCCTGCGTATCGGCGATACCCTGCGTATTCCACCCACCCAGGACAGCTGACGGGCTACTCTGCCGGCTCCCCTGACGGTATGATCCGTGGCTTGATCCGCCACAGTATCATGCCGTCATGCCTATACAGGTCCTGCCATCCCGACTGGTTAACCAGATTGCCGCCGGTGAAGTCATCGAGCGACCGGCCTCGGTCGTCAAGGAATTACTGGAAAACAGCCTCGATGCCGGCGCGCACCGTATCGACATCGATATCGAGAACGGCGGCCGGCAGCGTATCCGGGTGCGCGATGACGGCAGCGGCATTCCGCGCGAAGAGTTGTCGCTGGCGCTGTCGCGACATGCGACCAGCAAGATTGCGTCGCTTGAAGACCTGGAGCGTATCGGCAGTCTCGGTTTCCGTGGCGAGGCGCTGCCCAGCATCGCCTCGGTATCCCGGCTGCAGATGAGTTCCTGCAGTGCAGGGTCGGAATCGGGCTGGACGGTGCAGGGCGATGGTTCCGACACGCTGCTGACGGCAGTGCCGGTGGCACACCCGCGCGGCACCACGGTGGATGTGCGCGACCTGTTTTTCAATACCCCCGCACGGCGCAAGTTCATGCGTACCGACACGACCGAGTACAAGCATATCGAGACAGTCGTGCACCGAATTGCGCTGAGTAGTTTTCCGGTAGCGTTCAGCCTGCAGCACAACCAGCGTGCGGTCCTGCACCTGCCGGCCGCACTCAGCCGTGAGCAGCAGGAACGGCGCGTCGCCGACCTGTGCGGCAAAGCCTTCATGGAACAGGCCATCCATGTCGAACATACCGCGGCCGGGCTGGCGCTGCGCGGCTGGGTCGCATTGCCGGCCTTCTCCCGCAGCCAGCCGGATCTGCAGTATTTCTACGTCAACAACCGCATGGTGCGCGACAAGCTGGTCACGCATGCGCTACGCCAGGCCTACCAGGACGTGCTGTTTCACGGTCGCCATCCGGCCTATGTACTGTTCCTGGCAATCGATCCGGCCGCGGTGGATGTCAATGCGCATCCGACCAAGCACGAGGTGCGTTTCCGTGACAGCCGGCTGGTGCATGACTTCCTGTTTCGCACGCTGCACGAGGTGCTGGCGCAGGTGCGCCCGTCGGCAGAACAGCCGGTGCCGCAGCCGGCACGCCCGCTTTCGGCGCTACGGCTCGACAGTGCACCCGCTACCCGGCCGGCGCAGCATGGCTTGCGCCTCGATGTGCGCGAGCAGGTGAGTCTTTATGCGGCCTTGCATCCGCCCGCGTCCCAAGCGGTGGTGGCTGACCCGGCGAAGACGGCCGTGACCGATCAATTTCCGCTGGGTTTTGCACTGGCGCAGTTACACGGTGTATACATCCTGGCGCAGAACGTACAGGGTCTGGTAGTGGTCGACATGCACGCGGCCCATGAGCGCATCACCTACGAACAGCTCAAGCAGGCCCAGACCGGGGAGGGTATCCGCTCGCAGCCATTGCTGGTGCCGCTGCGGCTGGACGTGAGTGCGCGCGAGGCCGATGTCTGCGAGGCGCAGCAGGAGGCGTTCCGGGAACTGGGGCTCGATATCGACCGCCTCGGGCGCGAGCAGGTGGTGGTGCGTGCCATACCGGCACTGCTGCACAGCGCCGACATTGGCGCGCTGGTGCGCGATGTGCTGGCAGACATGCTCGAGCATGGCAGCAGCCGGCGTGTTCAGGAATCCGTTAACGAACTGCTGTCTACCATGGCCTGCCACGGGTCAGTGCGCGCCAACCGGCGTCTCACGCTGGACGAAATGAACGCCCTGTTGCGAGACATGGAGCGCACCGAGCGCAGCGGCCAGTGCAATCACGGTCGTCCGACCTGGGTGCAGCTGGGCATGGCGGAACTCGACAGGCTGTTCCTGCGCGGCAGGTGATTAATTTCTCGCGCACGACTACATCCATGCAGTCGTGCGCGAGATAATTTTTTTCGATGTCTGAGCAATCACTCCCGCCGGCCATCTTCCTCATGGGGCCGACCGCCTCGGGCAAGACCGGGCTGGCGGTCGAGCTGGTGCGCCGATTCCCGCTGGAGATCATCAGTGTCGATTCCGCACTGGTGTACCGTGGTATGGATATCGGGACCGCCAAGCCGGGGCCGGACATCCTGACTCAGGCGCCGCACCGCCTGATCGATATCCGCGACCCGTCGCAGCCCTACTCGGCGGCGGAGTTTCGGGGCGATGCGCTGGCCGCACTGGCCGAAATCCATGCCCGGGGACGTGTGCCGCTGCTGGTCGGCGGAACCTTTCTGTATTTTCGTGCCCTGCAGCAGGGTCTTTCCAGATTGCCGGCGTCCGATCCGGAGATACGCGCCAGGCTGCTGACCACCCTGCAGCAGGAGGGGCTGGACACCCTGTACCGCCGGCTGTCTGTTGTCGACCCGGTCAGCGCGGGGCGGCTCCACGCCAACGATCCGCAGCGGATCCTAAGGGCGCTCGAAGTGTATGAAATAGCAGGTAAAACCATGAGCGAGCTGCTGGCCGGGGGGCGTGCTGAGGCGTTGACCTGCCGGCTGCTTAAACTGGCCCTGGTGCCTGCTGACCGCACCTTGCTGCAGGCGCGGATCGCCACCCGGCTGGATGCCATGCTCGCAGCCGGATTCGAGGCCGAGGTCCGCCACCTGATGGCGCGCGGGGATCTGGCACCTGAACTTCCGGCATTGCGTGCAGTCGGTTACCGCCAGATGTGGCAGCATTTACATGGCGCCATGACGCACGAGGAGATGGTCAGGAAAATCATCGTGGTCACCCGTCAGTATGCCAAACGGCAGCTCACCTGGTTGCGCGGGGAGCGGGATGCGGAGTGTTTCACGGCCGAGTCGCCGGATACCTCCATGCGGATTTTTGCCCGGGTGGCCGAATGGCTGCGAAATGGCGAATCAAGCCTGTGATCGGGCAGGAAAACAGGTATGATCGGGATCATGGATTTACGGAGCCTGATACACTAATATTCACGCGAAATTAGCGGCCTGGTGGCCATAGCTGGCTGGCAGCACAACAAAAAGGAGATAACGACATGAATAGAGGACAATCTTTGCAGGATCCATTCTTGAACGCACTGCGCAAAGAGCGAGTCCCGGTATCAATCTATCTGGTCAACGGCATCAAGTTACAGGGCCAGATAGAATCATTTGACCAGTTTGTTGTGCTCCTGAAGAACGCGGTCAGCCAAATGGTTTACAAGCATGCCATTTCTACAGTAGTGCCAGCGCGCAATGTGCGCATCGCCGGCACCGATGAGCCGACTGACCCGGAACCGGGTAATGCCTAGACGCGGTTTTTCATGACGGTGCGGTTGTTTGTTCGAACGCCCTGAGACTGGTGAGCGGGCCGTACTGGTCCATGTGTATTTTCCTGAAGGTCCCGGTCAGGAAGATCTGCAGGAATTCACCGAGCTGGTGAGGTCTGCAGGCGCGTCACCGGCCGCGACCATCACGGCGACCCGTGCGGTGCCCGATCCGCGTCTGTTTATAGGCCAGGGCAAGGCTGAGGAAATCCTTGCCGCAGTGCGCGAGCACGAGGCCGACGTGGTGATTTTCAACCACACGCTCAGTCCCAGTCAGGAACGTAACCTCGAACGCATGCTGTCATGCCGGGTGCTGGGTCGCACCGGACTCATCCTGGATATCTTCGCACAACGTGCCCGCTCTTTCGAAGGCAAGCTGCAGGTGGAACTCGCGCAGCTGCGTCACCTGTCGACCCGGCTGGTGCGTGGCTGGACGCACCTGGAACGGCAGAAAGGCGGTATCGGTCTGCGCGGTCCGGGTGAAACACAGCTTGAGTCCGACCGGCGCATGATCAACACGCGCATCAAGATGATCAACCGGCGCCTTGAGAAAGTGGAACGACAGCGTGATCAGGGGCGCCGCGCGCGGGCGCGTGCCGAGATACCAACTATTTCGCTGGTCGGCTATACCAACGCCGGCAAGTCCACGCTGTTCAACGCACTCAGCGGTGCAGATGCCTACGCGGCTGACCAGCTCTTTGCCACGCTGGATCCCACCCTGCGGCGCATCGAGGTGCCGGGTGTCGGGCCGCTGGTGCTCGCGGATACCGTGGGCTTCATCCGGCATCTGCCGCATGACCTGGTGGCTGCGTTTCGTGCCACACTCGAGGAAACGCGCCGAGCGGACCTGCTGCTGCACATTGTGGATGCGCAGGATGAAGAGAAGCTCGCGCATATCGGGCAGGTCAACGCGGTGCTTGCCGAGATCGGTGCCGCGGACATACCGCAGATCAGGGTCTACAACAAGATCGACCTGTCGGATATCGAACCGCATCTCGAGTCCGGTGCGGACGGATTGCCCGACCGGGTGTGGGTGTCGGCGGTGACCGGTGCGGGCCTGGACCTGCTGTCAGAAGCGCTGAGCGGGCATTTTCAGGGCCGTCAGGTGCATGGCTGGCTGCATATGCCGGCGGCGTCCGGTGCTGTGCGTTCCTCGCTGTATAATATCGGTCAGGTGCTGTCCGAGCGCGTGGATGAGCAGGGCGACTGGTGGCTGGAAATCTGCATGGCGCAGCGCAATATTGACCGGTTGCTGCGCGAATCGGGCGGGAACTGCGATTTCCACAGTGCTGATTCCACCGCAATTGTTGCGGGCACCGCGCAAGCTTCTTAAACTTGCACACTGAATACGCGCATGCATGCCATTCATGCAGGGCGCATTTTTGCTGACTGGAGCGAAGTTATGGCTTGGAATGAACCGGGTGGTGGCAAGCGTGACCCGTGGGGTGGCGGTGGTGACAAAGACGGGCCGCCGGATCTCGATGAGGTGGCGCGCAAGCTGCGCGAACGCATGAACAGGTTTTTCGGCGGCAAGTCCGGACGCGCTGCCGGAACCGGCAAGCCGTTTAACTTCAGCCTGATACTGGTGCTGGCGCTGGTGGCCTGGGCGCTGTCCGGTATATACATCATTGAACCTGCCGAGCGCGGCGTGGCGTTGCGGCTGGGCAAGTTTTACGCTATCAACGGGCCGGGGCCGCACTGGTATCCGCGCGGTATTGATACTGTCGACGTGGTCGACGTGGACCGGCTGCGCACGGTCAGCCACCGGGCGAAAATGCTGACCAAGGACGAGAACATCATCCAGGTCGAGCTGGCCGTGCAGTACCAGGTCAAGGACGCCAAGGATTACCTGTTCCGGGTGCGCGATCCGGACTTCACCCTGCAGGAGGCGAGTGAAAGTGCGCTGCGCGAGGTCATCGGATCCAGCACCATGGACGAGTTTTTCAGCGGCGGCCGTGGCGAGATCGTGCGCCAGACCAAGGAACTTACCCAGGAGACGCTCGACAGGTACCAGACCGGCCTGATTCTGACCAGTGTCAACCTGCAGGACCCGCAGCCGCCGGAAGAGGTGCAGGGCGCGTTCGAGGATGCCATCAAGGCGCGCGAGGACCAGGTGCGCTATCGAAACCAGGCCGAGGCCTACTCACTGGATATCCTGCCCAAGGCGCGCGGTGATGCCACGCGCCTGCGCGAGGCGGCCAATGCCTACCGCGAGCAGGTCATCGCCAAGGCGGAGGGTGAGTCCAGCCGTTTCCTGCAGACGCTGACTGAATACGAGAAGGAGCCCGCTGTGACCCGCAAGCGCCTGTACCTCGAGACCATGGAATACGTGCTGGCGAATACCAGCAAGGTGGTCATGGGGGTCAAGGACGGCAACAACCTGATGTACATACCGCTCGACAAGCTGATGGAGTCGCGCGGCAGTTATCTGAATTCGCCGGATGAGGGTGCGTCGTACAACAGCAAATCGCCGTCCGGCGAGCAGACCGACATCCGTCTGCGCAGCAGCTCGCGCAGCGAGGGAGGACGATAGCCATGGTCCGTTCACTGATAGTCGTAATCGTACTGGCCGCACTGGTCGGCCTGAGTTGTGTCTTCATCGTCGATGAACGCGAATACGCCATCAAATTCCAGTTGGGTAAAGTCGTCGACTCGTCCTACGAGCCTGGCCTGCATTTCAAGGCGCCGTGGCCTGTCAACAACGTGCGCAAGTTCGACAAGCGCATCCTGACGCTTGACACACGCCCGGAGCGCTTTCTGACCGGCGAGAAGAAAAACGTCACCGTGGATTTCTTCGTCAAGTGGCGCATCCTCAATCCTGCTGCCTACTACACCTCGTTCATGGGTGACGAGCGCCAGGCCAGTCTGCGCCTGTTGCAGATCATCAAGAATGGCCTGCAGCTGGAGTTCGACCAGCGCACTATCCAGCAGGTGGTGGCCGAGGATCGTGCCCGGATGACGGATAATCTGACCGATACAGCCAATGAGCAGATCGCGGCATTCGGTATCGTTATCGTGGATACCCGTATCAAGCAGATCGAGCTGCCGGAGGACGTGCGCAACTCGGTATACGAGCGCATGCGCACCGAGCGTGAACGTATCGCCAAGGACCTGCGCGCCCAGGGCGAGGAGTCGGCCAAGGGCATTCGTGCCGTCTCCGAAAGGGATCGCACGGTGCTGCTCGCCGAGGCGCAGCGCGATGCCGAGAAGATCCGCGGCGAGGGCGATGCCAGGGCCACGGAAATCTACGGCAAGGCCTTCGGCAAGAACCGCGAATTCTACGATTTCTACCGCAGCATGAATGCCTATCGGACGGCGCTGTCGAGTACGCAGGACGTGCTGGTGCTGGAGCCGGATTCCGAGTTCTTCAAGTATTTTAACAGTGCCCGCGGCGACCAGGCTGACTGAGACGTGCCTGCGACAGGATGCCCCGGACGGACCCCGGGGCTTTTTGAATGCTGGAGCTGAACTGGGCTGATTTACTGGCGGCGCTGGCGCTGGTGCTGGTGATCGAAGGTATGGTTCCGTTTCTCAATCCGCGCTACCTGCGGCGCATGCTGGAGACCGCATCACAGCTCGATGACCGCACCCTGCGCATGGTTGGACTGGCCAGCATGCTGGGCGGGATCATCCTGCTCTACCTGGTGCGCTAGCCCGCGCTGCACAGCTGGAACGCGGGCCAGAAAACACAGGAAACAAAGATGAGTCGCAAGGACCAGTGGTTGCTGCCCGAAGGCATCGAGGAAGTGCTGCCGCCCGAGGCGTGGCGTCTGGAGTGTGCCCGGCGTGAGCTGCTCGACCTGTTTGCGTGCTGGGGCTACGCACTGATCATGCCGCCGCTGATCGAGTATCTCGAATCCCTGCTGACCGGGGCCGGCAATGACCTCGATCTGCAGACCTTCAAGGTCACCGACCTGGTGAGCGGGCGCATGATGGGGGTTCGTGCCGACATGACGCCTCAGGCCGCACGCATCGATGCCCATCCGCTGCGGCGCAATGCACCGACACGACTGTGCTATATGGGGACCGTGCTGCACACGCGCAGCGACGGATTCGGCAGTTCACGCAGTCCGCTGCAGGTGGGTGCGGAGCTGTTCGGCCATGCCGGCATCGAGAGCGATGTCGAAATACTGATGCTGGTGCTGGAGACCCTGGCATTGCTGGAGATCCCGGACGTGCATGTCAATCTCGGGCATGTCGGTATTTTTCGTGGCCTGGCACAGGATGCGGGGCTGAATGCCACACAGGAAACCGAGTTGTTCGAAGCGCTGCAACGCAAGGCGGTTGCCGAGATCGGTGAGATGCTGGATCAGACCGTGCGTGATGCGGGTCCGCGCGAACGGCTGGCGGCACTGGCTGGCCTCAATGGCGGCTGGGACGTACTGTATGGTGCACGCGAGGTGCTTGACGGCGCCGGTACGCAGGTGATCCAGGCGCTGGAGAACCTGCGTGCCATTGCGGATCGTCTGCAGCAACGCGGTGGTGACGTACAGATCGACTTCGACCTGGCCGAATTGCGTGGCTACCGCTACCAGACCGGCATGGTATTCGCGGTGTTCGTGCCCGGCTGTGGGCAGGAGATTGCACGCGGCGGACGCTACGATGCGATCGGCGAGGTGTTCGGGCGTGCCCGTCCGGCGACCGGCTTCAGCACCGACCTGAAAACCCTGATGGATCTAAGTCCGCGTGACTTCGATAGCCGCCCGGGTTCAATATTCGCCCCGGCGGACGCTGACGACCGGCTCGACGCCGCGGTGGCGGCACTGCGCGGCCAGGGCGAGCGGGTGGTGATGGCCTTGCCCGGTCAGATCGGTACGGCACGCGAAATGGGTTGCGCGCGGCAACTCGTGCGGGAAGCCGGCAACTGGGTGGTCCGCCCGCTCGAATGAAGCATTGCACTGTACCGCTGCAGGCACGCGGCACGGCGCTGGTTTTGCATGACACGTCGACAGCTGTGGCGGAGCACCGCTGCGCGCGTTTCCTGCGGCAGGAATTTACCGATCATTTTTCAGAGCGAGACATGTAATGGGCAAGAATGTAGTCGTCATAGGGACCCAGTGGGGAGACGAGGGCAAGGGCAAGGTTGTCGACCTGCTGACCGACAGGGCTGCTGCGGTGGTGCGTTTCCAGGGTGGGCACAATGCGGGTCACACCCTGGTGATCGATGGCAGGAAAACCGTCCTGCACCTGATCCCGTCCGGTATTCTGCGCGACAACGTCCTGTGTCTGATCGGCAACGGCGTGGTGCTTTCGCCCGCTGCCTTGCTCGAGGAACTCGCCATGCTGGAGGCGGCCGGCGTGCCGGCAAGCGCACGCCTGAAGATCAGCGAATCCTGCCCGCTGATCCTGCCCTACCACATTGCGCTGGACCAGGCGCGCGAGCAGGCGCGTGGCAATAAAGCCATCGGCACCACCGGGCGCGGTATCGGGCCGGCTTACGAGGACAAGGTGTCGCGGCGCGGTATACGGCTTGGCGAGATGTTTGATGTCGCGCACTTCACCGAGCACCTGCGCGAGGTAATGGAGTATCACAATCACGCGCTGGTGCACTACTTCAGGACGCAACCCGTCGACTACCGGCAGGTGCTCGATGAAGCACTGATGCAGGCCGAAAAGATCCGGCCCATGGTCGCGGATATTCCCGGGCTACTGCACCGCCTGCGCAGAGAGGGCCGCAATATCATGTTCGAGGGCGCGCAGGGCGCCCTGCTGGATATCGATCATGGCACCTATCCCTATGTCACCTCGTCGACCACGACGGCCGGCGGCGCGGCCAGTGGCAGCGGCGTTGGTCCGCGTCACCTCGACTATGTACTGGGCATCGTCAAGGCCTATACCACACGCGTCGGTGCCGGACCTTTCCCCACCGAGCTGTTCGATGCAGCAGGTGATCACCTCGGCGAGAAAGGCCATGAATTCGGCGCCACCACCGGGCGCAAGCGTCGCTGCGGCTGGCTGGATACCGTGGCACTGCGGCGTTCGCTGGAAATCAACAGCGTGTCCGGCATGTGCATCACCAAGCTGGATGTACTGGACGGCCTCGAGACACTGAAGGTGTGTGTGTCGTACCGGCTCGACGGCAACAGCATCGACGTGCCGCCGGCGGGCGCCGACCTGCTCGAGCGCTGCGAGCCGGAATACATCGAGCTGCCGGGCTGGTCGGAGTCGACCATCGGTGCGAAGCGAATGCAGGACCTGCCGGTTACCGCCCAGGCCTATCTGAAGAAGATCGAGGCGCTGTGCGAGACGCCGATCGCCATCATTTCGACCGGGCCGGACCGCGAGGAAACAATTATTCTGCAGAATCCTTACGAGTGAGCGCAGGGGCGCTTGTCTGGGAAAAGGAGTTGTAATGAAGTGGTGCCGAGGAGAGGACTTGAACCTCCACGGGGTTTCCCCCACTAGCACCTGAAGCTAGCGTGTCTACCAATTTCACCACCTCGGCGTGATGTAAAACAGCCTGAAGCTGCCTGGAGAGCCGCGAACTCTACCGCCTGCTTTTTATCTTGTCAATTTGCCCGTGCCGGCTGGCGCATGAACCACTACCCGAGTAACCCCAAGATGCCAAGAAAACCGAGTAACAGGAATTCCGGCGGGCGCCAGCGCGACCCGCACCAGGATCGCGAGGCGGCGCGTTACGAGCGCCCGATTGCCAGCCGCGAGCACATTCTCGAGGTCATCAACGACGTCGACCACCCGGTCAGCCGGGAGGAGCTCGCCGCGCTGCTCGCCATTGACACCGAGGATGGGCTGGAGGCGTTGCGTCGGCGCCTGAATGCCATGTCGCGCGACGGCCAGCTGGTGCGCAACAGGCGCGACTGCTACGCGCTGGCGGACCGTCTTGACCTGGTTGCCGGTCGTGTCATCGGTCACCAGGACGGCTTTGGTTTCCTGGTCCCCGACGATGCCGGCGATGATGTGTTCCTGTCGGCGCGCCAGATGCGCGCGCTGTTTCACGGCGACCGCGCGCTGGTGCGTATCACCGGCCTGGACCAGCGTGGACGGCGCGAGGGTTCGGTAGTCGAGGTGCTCAGGCGCAATACCCACAAGCTCGTGGGGCGCTTTTACAACGAGCGTGGTGTCACGTTTGTCAGTCCCGACAGCAAGCGTCTGCCGCAGGAGGTAGCCGTGCCTGCCGGCGAGACCGGTGGTGCGACACACGGCCAGATCGTCACCGTCGAAATCATCGAGCAGCCAAGCAAGCGCGCGCCACCGGTCGGACGGGTGATCGAGGTGCTGGGCGATCACATGGCGCCGGGCATGGAAATCGATATCGCCATCCGCAGTCACGACGTGCCGCTGACCTGGCCGCCGGCCGTGGAACAGGAAATCGCCGGGCTCGGCGAGGAGGTGCCGGAAGCGGCGAAGTACGGACGCGAGGACCTGCGCGAATTGCCACTGGTCACCATCGACGGAGTCGATGCGCGCGACTTCGACGATGCGGTGTTTTGTGAGCGTACATCCGGTGGCTGGCGTCTGCTGGTTGCGATCGCCGATGTGTCGCACTATGTCCACCCCGATACGGCCCTGGATGCCGAGGCGCTGGAGCGCGGCAACTCGGTGTACTTTCCTGAGCGTGTCATTCCGATGCTGCCGGAAATCCTGTCCAACGGACTGTGTTCGCTAAACCCGGACGTTGACCGCCTGTGCCTGGTCAGCGAGATGATCATCAAGCGCGACGGCAGCCTGCTGCGCTCGCGCTTTTTCGACGGTCTTATGCGCTCGCACGCCCGGCTGACCTATGACGAGGCGGCCGCCATCATGGTCGACCATGACGAAACAGTGCGTACGCAGCGCGCCGCCCTGCTGCCACATCTCGACGAGCTGTACCGACTCTACCAGGCATTACGCGCTGCACGTACCGGGCGCGGCGCGATCGACTTCGAAACCACCGAGACGCGCATCGTGTTCGGTGCAGAGCGCAAGATCGAGCGTATCGTGCCGCTGGTGCGCAACGATGCGCACAAGGTCATCGAGGAGTGCATGATTGCCGCCAACGTTGCCGCGGCACGCCTGCTGGAACGGCACAACATGCCCACCCTGTACCGTGTGCATGCCACGCCGTCTGCCGAAAAAATCGCCGATTTGCAGGATTTCCTCAACGAACTGGGCCTGGGGCTGCGCGGCGGAGCCAAGCCTGTGGCACGTGATTATTCCGCATTGCTGGAGCAGGTGCAGGGGCGTCCGGACGAGCACCTCATCAATACCGTGCTGCTGCGTTCCATGCCGCGTGCCGAGTACAGTCCGGTGAACATCGGCCATTTCGGGCTGGCGCACGAACACTATGTCCACTATACCTCGCCGATCCGCCGTTACCCTGATCTGCTCGTGCACCGTGCCATCCGTCATGTGCTGGCCGGCAAGAAGGCAAAAGCCTTTCACTACAATGCCGGTGCCATGCTCGACCTCGGCGAGCATTGCTCGGCGACCGAGCGGCGCGCCGACGAGGCGACGCGTGATGCGGTCGACTGGCTGAAGTGCGAGTACATGCTCGACAAGATCGGCGAGACCTTTTCCGGCATTATCAGCACCACGACCTCGTTCGGGATTTTCGTGGAACTCAAGGACATCTACGTGGAAGGGCTGGTGCACGTCACCGCACTCGGCAACGACTACTATCATTACGAGCCGACCCGGCACTGGCTGATCGGCGAGCGTACCCGGCGTATTTTCCGGCTCGGCGACGAGGTCGACGTCAAGGTGGTGCAGGTCAATCTCGACGATCGCAAGATCGATTTCGAACTCGACGAGAGCAAGCCGGTACGCGGCAAGCCGGGCAAGGCGCGCCGCAGCTCGGGCTTGCGCCGCAAGTCACGCAAGTGAGCGGAGCCTGAAAGAAACTGCTCCCGGTTTCCCCCGGTCATGGACTTGCTGAATAATCAAACCGGATCAGGAGCCATCATGAGGTCATCCGAGTGAGCGCACCGGGGTACGTGTACGGGATCCATGCCGTGGCGGCACTGCTGCGTGTGCGCCCGGCGTCGGTCAGCGCGCTGGCTGTCGTGGAAGGCGCCGACCGGCGCTGTGCGGACCTGCTGGTGCGTGCAAGCGACGCCGGTATCCCGGTCGAGCGGGTAGGGCGCCAGGCACTCGAGCGCCTGCTGCCGGGGAAGAATCACCAGGGCGTGGTCGCCACGGTGCAGGGTGGCAGCTGCGAGATGGATGAACAGGCGCTGCCGGATTTTCTGGCCACTCTCGATGGACCGGCCTTGGTGCTGGTGCTGGACGGGGTGCAGGATCCGCATAACCTGGGCGCCTGTCTGCGCAGCGCGGATGCCGCGGGCGTGCACGCCGTGATCCTGCCCAGGGACCGTGCCGCGGGCATCACACCGGTCGTGCACAAGGTCGCCTGCGGTGCCGTGCAATCCATGCCGATTTTCACTGTCACCAACCTGGCACGCAGCCTGCGCGTGCTGCGTGAGACGGGTATCTGGATCTATGGTGCCAGTGACAACGCGCCGCAATCGCTGTACGACACCGATCTGCGTGGTCCCCTGGCGCTGGTGCTGGGCGGCGAGGGCAGTGGCATGCGCCGGCTGACCCGGGAACTGTGCGATTTCGAAATGGCCATCCCCATGGCTGGCACGGTATCGAGCCTGAATGTTTCGGTGGCGGCAGGGGTGCTGTTGTTCGAGGCCGTGCGCCAGCGTCGCATGGAATTAAAAAACATATGAAACAAATAGATACACTCTTCTCCCAAAGACAAGGCAGTTGTCCTTGCGCAGGCAGTACGCAGGCAGGTCCTGTCTGCGGGTGCAGGCACGCCGGACGGATGCGGACTTTACACGGCCGGCGGCTTTCCTTAGAATGCGCGCTCTTTACAAACGGCTGATATCAGCTGAAAAACCAACTCCTTGCCTGCAGCGACGACTGCAGGCTGCCAAGCCACAAGGGGTCTTTAGATGAGACATTATGAAGTCGTGTTTCTGGTCCACCCTGACCAGAGCGAACAGGTACCTGCCATGATCGAGCGCTATCGCGCGACGATCGAGAGTGACGGTGGCAAGATTCACCGCCTGGAAGACTGGGGCCGCCGCCAGCTGGCCTATCCGATCCAGAAACTGCACAAGGCACACTACGTGCTCATGAACATCGAGTGCAGCACGCCCGTGCTGGAAGAACTGAACAGTTCCTTCCGGTTCAACGATGCCGTTATTCGCAATCTGGTGATCACCCGCAAGGAGGCGATCACCGAACCGTCCCTGTTGATCAAGAAGCCGGACGAACGACGCGAGCGCGATACACGCGATGATGCTGATGCGGGCGATGACAGTGATGAGCTCGAAACCGGCAGCTCAGCGCTGGATAACGAGGGCGCCGACGAAGCCGCCGCAACGCTTTAACGCACCGCTACCGAATCTGAAGAGGTATTACCATGGCCCGTTTTTACCGCCGCCGCAAGTTCTGCCGTTTCACCGCAGAAGACACCAAGGAAATTGATTACAAGGATCTTGCCGTCCTGAAGCAGTATGTCACCGAGACCGGCAAGATCGTGCCCAGCCGTATTACCGGCACCAAGGCAAAGTACCAGCGCCAGCTGTCGACTGCGATCAAGCGTGCGCGCTACCTGTCCCTGCTGCCGTACACGGATGCGCACTAGCGCAGGAGCTGTGCCGGGTTCCGGGGGCTCCAACCGGTAACCCGTTTCATGAAGCGTCTGGCTGAATTCATTGTCCAGGGGCGCTGGCAGGCCGTACTGATCACCGCGGTTGCAGGGGCGCTGACGTATCTGCTGGTGCCTTTCACCACGGTACTGAGTTACCTGGCGGCGGCGGCTGTTGCGCTGGTGACACTGCACATCGGTGTAGTAGCCGGTCTGCAGGTACTGTTACTGGCAGGCGCGGCGACGCTGCTGTTTTACCAGCTCATCGGCCTGCATGCGATCGTGGTGCTGGACCTGCTGCTCATAGTGCTGCTCTGGGTCCCCTGCTGGCTGCTTGCGCTGGTGCTGCGGTACACCCGGTCGCTGGGACGTGCATTACTGGCGGCGGTATTGTTCGGTGGCTGCCTGCTGCTGGCGGTCTATGGCTATTTCGGCGACCCGGTGCCGTGGTGGGTGGACCGGTTGCAGGAATTCGAAAAGTCGTTGAGCGACTCCGGCATCCAGGTGCAGTCGCTTGGCGACGGTAAACTGGTAGCGCAGCTTGCCGCCCTGATGACCGGTGCGGTTGTGGCGTCATTGATTACCGGTGTTGTCGGCAGCCTGTTGCTGGCGCGCTGGTGGCAGTCGCTGCTGGTACGCCCCGGTGCGTTCCGCGAGGAATTCTGCGCGCTGCGGCTGGGCACTCTGGCGGGGCTGTTGACGCTCGGCATGATGGTGCTGGCACGCTTTGTGCCGGACTGGCCGGGTGAACTGGCTGCGCAGCTGGCCATGGTCATGCTGGTGCCGTATCTGCTCATTGGCCTGGCCGTGATTCACAGTCTGGTCAAACAGGCCGGACGCGGCACCGGCTGGCTGGTTGCGGTATACGTGGCGCTGGCGTTGCTGCCGCAGGCCGGTCTGGTGCTTGCAGGCGGCGGATTGCTGGATACCTGGATTGACTTCCGTCGCCGTTATTCTCGCGGCGGGAGCAACGGGAAATGACAACACTACATTCAGAGGTTTGGGAACATGGATATCATTCTGCTTGAAAAGATCGAGAATCTCGGTGCCATGGGCGACAGGGTCAGGGTGAAGCCGGGATATGGCAGAAACTACCTGGTGCCGACGGGTAAGGCCAAACCGGCCACGCCGGCGAACATCGCCGCCTTCGAGGCCATGCGCGCGGAACTGGAAAAGTCGGCTGCCGAGGGATTGGCCGCCGCGCAGATGCGTTGCGAGCAACTGGAAGGCATGCGTATCACGATTGCCGCCCACGCCGGTGATGAAGGCAAACTGTTCGGTTCGGTCGGCACTCCGGATATTGCCGACGCCATCAGGGCCAGGGGTGTCGAAGTCGATCGCCATGAAGTGCGCCTGCCCAATGGCGTGTTCCGTCAGGTCGGTGAATACGAAGTGCAGTTGCACCTGCATTCGGATGTCAATGCAACAATAAAACTGAGCATTACACCGGAATAATAAACACCACGCTGCCTTTCGGCTGCAACTTCCTGTAACTGAACAGCTACCATACAGGTGCCCGCGTGCGCCTGATTTGTTGCGTTCACACCGTATCTGAAGAGGCACAATTGCCGCTGTAACACAATGGTGTCATCCCAGTGTGTTTGTGATATTTATACAGCCGACTATTGTCAAATACCCCACAGCGATAATTAAATCACATGGCTGAAACACTCCGCTCCGCAGACATTATTCATACCGATACGAACGCACTTAAAGTACCACCGCATTCGCTGCAGGCCGAACAGGCGGTACTGGGCGGGCTCATGCTGGACAACAACGCCTGGGACACGGTGGCCGACTCTGTCAGCGAGCAGGACTTCTATCGCCGCGATCATCGCCTGATCTTTCGTGCCATCGCGCAGCTCGCAGAAAAGAATAATCCGCTGGACGCCGTCACCCTGTCCGAATGGCTGGACCAGAACAATCTGCTGGATGAAGTCGGTGGCCTGATGGCGCTTGGCAAGCTGGCACAAAACACGCCGAGTGCCGCGAACATCAAGGCCTATGCCGATATTGTTCGGGAAAATTCCGTGATGCGGCAGCTCATCGAGGTCGGCAACTGCATCGCTGCCAGCGGCTTCATGCCGGATGGGCGCGATTCCAGCGCCTTGCTGGATAATGCCGAGAAACTGGTGTTCGAGATTGCCGAACAGGGCAAGCGTGGCAAGCGCGGTTTCACCAATATCCGTACCCTGCTGGCCACTGCCGTGGACCGCATCGACATGCTGTCGCAGCAGGAAGATCACATCACCGGGGTGTCCACCGGATTTACCGACCTCGACAACATGACCGCTGGCCTGCAGCCGGCCGACCTGATTATCGTGGCCGGCCGTCCCTCGATGGGCAAGACCACGCTGGCGGTGAACTTCGCCGAAAATGCGGCCATCAAGCACCAGGTGCCAGTGGGTATCTTCAGTATGGAAATGCCCGGCGAGCACCTCGCGTTGCGCATGATGTCATCGCTCGGGCACATCGACCAGCACAAGATCCGTACTGGCAAGCTGGACGATGACGACTGGCCACGCCTGACCTCGGCGGTCAGCCTGCTGGACTCGGCGCCGATCTTCATTGACGACACGCCGGCACTGTCGCCGGTGGAACTGCGTGCCCGCGCCCGCCGCCTGAAGCGCGAGCACAACCTCGGGCTGATCGTTATCGACTACCTGCAGCTCATGCAGGTGTCCAATTCGCGCGAGAACCGCGCCACGGAAATTTCCGAAATCTCGCGCAACCTCAAGGCCCTGGCCAAGGAACTTCATATACCCGTCATCGCCCTGTCACAGCTCAATCGCAGCCTGGAGCAACGCACCGACCGTCGCCCGGTCATGTCCGACCTGCGCGAGTCCGGCGCCATCGAGCAGGATGCCGATGTCATTATGTTCATCTACCGCGACGAGGTCTACCACGAGGACAGTCCGCACAAGGGGCTGGCCGAGATCATCATCGGCAAGCAGCGCAATGGTCCGATCGGCAAGTGCATGCTGACCTTCCGCGGCCAGTTCACGCGCTTCGAGAATCATGCGCGCGACACCTATTACGCGGGTAACGGGTAGGCATGACTCGCCCCGCGTGCGCGCACATCGATCTCGGCGCGCTGCAGCATAATTTTTCCCGTGTGCGTCGTGCGGCGCCCGCCAGCCGGATCATCGCCGTCATCAAGGCCAATGCCTACGGTCACGGACTGGTGCGCGTAGCGCAGGCGCTGGACGCAGCCGACGCCTTCGGCGTGGTCGGGCTGGAAGAGGCGGTCAGACTGCGCGAGGCTGGCTGTGACCGGCGCATCGTGCTGATGGAGGGTCTGTTCTCGGCGGATGATATCCCGCTGCTGTGCGGTTATCGGCTGGACCTGGTGATACACAACACACACCAGCTTGCATTGCTTGAACAGGGGCGGTTGTCCCGGCCTGTCGATGTCTGGCTGAAAATCGATAGCGGCATGCATCGGCTGGGTTTTGCGCCGGACCAGCTCGACAGTGCGCTGGCGCGACTGCACGCCGTGCCACGGATCGGCACCGTGCGTTACCTGACCCATTTCGCACGGGCCGATGAAACGGATGCGGACAGCACGCTGACCCAGACCGCGGTTTTCCAGGCTGCGCTGGAGGCACGGGCTGGCGTGCGTACGCTGGCCAATTCGGCTGCCGTGCTGGCATGGCCGGCCACGCATGCCGACTGGGTGCGTCCCGGTATCATGCTGTATGGCTCATCACCGGTCAGCACCCGTTCCGCCGCTGAACTCGACCTCAAGCCGGTCATGTCGCTGACCAGTGCACTGATCGCCGTCGCGCAGCGTCGCAAGGGCGATGCCATTGGCTATGGCGGCGACTGGGTCTGTCCGCAGGATATGGCTATCGGCATTGCTGCGATCGGTTATGGTGATGGCTACCCGCGTCATGCACCCGCAGGTACGCCGGTACTGGTGAACGGGCGGCGTGCGGCACCTGGCCGGTCGCGTTTCCATGGATATGATCGGCATCGACCTGCGCGAGCAGCCGGAGGCGCGCGTCGGCGACGCGGTGACCCTGTGGGGTGAGGGGCTGCCGGTCGACGACATTGCCGCGGCAGCCGGTACGATTTCCTACGAGTTACTCAGCGGCATCAGCCGCCGCGTGCACTACATCTATTCCTGAATGCGGTTGTTGCCTGTTGCCGGGTTTTCACCTGTAGCTGCAGCAAATATCACGCGAATTGGTTCTCCAGGCCGTAGAAGCCCTAATAGCTCGAAAATGGGGCTGGCGGGGGACCAATAATTTGCGGGGGCCCCCGCACCCCGCTAAAATTGAAGCCCTAGGTTCCTAGCAGGTGCTCCTCCTCTCATTGTTGTTCGCAAACTGAATGTAACAACGCAAGTTGTGATTGCTCTAGCTGTGTGTCCTACATAGACGTGTAGAGAACCCTCTGGTTGCTTTAACACGCTGTTGTTGCATTGTAACGTCCCGACACCGTCGAAAAAAGATGGAGGGTCGACAACAAGAAGCAGTTTTGACGCTCTGGATTCACACAGAGCTGCGAAAACAGATCAAAGCGCTGCGGACCCTTAAGGAGTGCTGCGATTTTTACGAAACCGACGCCCATTTTCAAGAATGCATCCGTCTTGCGCGCGCATCTCAGCGGGAATACCTGGCCGACTATCCATCGGCAAACGCTGAAGACGCTCGAGAAGAATGGGCGAAAACGTGGGCCCTGAAACTTTCGCAAAACGAGAAAGGGGCCGAAGAACTCAACCGCTGTAGGAAAACGGCCCTGATGCTCCTATACCAAGTCTGCGACGTAGGCCAGTCGCAGTTCGAAACCGAAACAGAAGCCTATCGGCAAATCTATGCTACGTTCAAAGATCGTCGATTGAATCAGATTTTGATTCATTTTCTTCCCATGGATCGCGCCAATTGCCTTTTCAACATGGTCAACACCACAACAGGTGAACGGGGCCTGGGGTGGTATTCCAAGGGCGACGAGGAAGCATACCAAGCTTTGGGCGACCCGCCCTTGGCTTTGAACCCGGAAAGTCCATCCATCAACAAACGCTTTCGAAAGCTTCAGAAGAATCTGCGTTTTGTAAACGAACGGTACGGCTACTGGCTGGAAATCGCAGTACCTGACCGAGGCGAAAGCCGCTCAAGAGCAATCCATCCACCACCTCCACCGACGACGACATTGATCCAGTCGGCCCCGAAGGAGAATCAAGACGAACGTTTCCGAGCATTTCCGCCTCGTGTAGAGAGCGCAAAACGGAGCGTTGTTTGGGTCGGTCTGTGGAATCCACAGACGAAGCAGTTCATCCATATTGGATCTGGCTTTATTGCGAATGCGGAAAAAGGCTTGATTGTCACTGCAGCTCACGTGCTGCTCGATTTGAAGAGACGATCAGACTCTGTTGTTATGAACACTCACAATAACTTGAAGGATGTTGTGATTGGCATCATCTCGCCGGATGGATACAAAGCCGTCCATCGGTACATGGCTAAAATCATAGCCAAAGATGGCAAGGATGCGGATGCGTGTATCTTGCGGATTCATGCCAAAATATTGAACGGTGATCCAAACAAGACAAGAAGTATTATCGAGGGTGACATGCACCTGGAACGCTTGCAGGCCCTTGAAATTACGAAGGACTTTTCCGTCGGCAATAATGTATTCTCTTTTGGTTTCAATCAAGATGGTCATGGGATTTTTCAACCTGGTAACCACATCAATTATGAAGCTGACTTTACTCCTGGTTACATCATGGCTGATATGAATCATTCGAGCACGCAAGGAGTCGGTCCGGGTCTCTCGCCCGTACGGTGGTCTGATTCTGTGCTCGTGCCTCGGCGAGAAATCAAGATTCACTCCACAACCTTTATCGGCCATTCGGGCGGTCCGTGTCTAAACGAGCACGGTGACGTGATTGGAATTCTAAGCCGTGCAGATGAAGCAGACCGTCGTATTTGTTACCTAGTTCCAGTCCCAGAATTTGAGGTCATGCTGCAATACTGTGAAACTGATGATAACAATAGCTCTGGGACCTATGCATACGATATGGAGTGACGATATTAGATACATGCGGCCTAGCCGCCCAGGCAACAAACAAGCAAAATGCAAAGACGTGAAGCTTGCGGGTAAAAGAACAAAGCGTGAAAAATCAAGCTCTACCAAAATATTTAGGTCTTGCTAGGAATGGGTTTTGTTTGGTTAAGGAGAGAACAGCAACACTACTGTAAATGCATAGGCATGATTTAAGCGAATTTTTCGTCTCCTCTTTGAGGAGTTGCATGGTTTTTCTTTGGAATAGGTACCGTCGTAACAACTATTCAGAGCGACCCTTTACGCCTTGATATGTGCCACTCGAACACCTTTTTTGATGTCGTCCGGCCATTCGCATCGCCAGTTCTAGCACTACACTCTAGGCATGATACCATTCATTTATATTCACAAACTACTCACTATCTACTCTCCTTTCATTCTACTGTCCACTTTTTTCATTCCTATCCAGCGTACACATCCCACCATGAGGTACATTGGCGTAAAGATTCCAGTCTCGCCTCCGGCTGCAAGTCCAAAGCCGCCCTGCTACAACATGCGCTGCGTTTTCACAGTCCCCTTGGGGGCCAATCTCAGAAATTCCATCATGCAAACTGCCGCATTCGCAATACGATACCCCAACCAATTGAATTGAAAGCGCTGCGAAAATGGATTCCAACTCGCATGCTAGAAGCTGCCAACTCGCATGCTAGATGAAGCTGCCAAGAAACAAGAGTTGTCGGCCGTTATGCTCATTCACATGGTACAAGAAAAGGTCGACTACCTGCACGCGATAGGCGATTGACGCCAGCAACAATAAAATACGAAGTTAGGTTCTCGATACTGTAGCAATGAAGAACAACTTTCACTGCCCACTCTGGTGAGGCAAGAGAAGGACGAAGTTTCATCGCCCATCCTGGTGAGGCACCACAGTAGAAGGACAAAGTGCCACTTCGCTGACTGACTGCCCACCCTGGTGACTGGAATTCGAGGAGGAAAGCAAGTGACTCTCTCTTCCTCATACTTGCTCGGGCGCTAATTCATCAATTGAATAGTTTAGAGAGACAGCTTGTGCACCGTCTTTCTCAAGTAAACCATTTGAATGCGCAACACTAAAACTCTTTTGACGTGGTGGCTCAGTCAAAGCACACCAGAAAAGTACGTCGGTCCTACCAACGGTGACAGCCATTGCATATGATTCCACTAGCCATAAAGGCCAACCGGGATCCTTTTCGCTGGTAGCTGAACAACCATCCGAAAGATGCTCTGCAAAGGTCAATGGTCATCAGCTGTCAAGTCACTGCCAGTTACAGTGTCCGAAGGAGGCAGTAACTTCAGTGCCGGTCAGCGTCGGGTACTGGTGGCGGTATGAGTAGAGATTGATTTCACGTCCATGTTCAAATCTCTTAAATACTTTGTGCCAGCAAGCAATCGCAAGATGGACCGATTCGGAAGTTGGCATTCGCTGAGGGCATGACCATCGACAAGCTCCCTTTCTGCAAAGATTAGATGCTGCTTATCGGCAGGAATGCCCGTTGATTCTTGAATCCTGGTTTTCACACTCGCAATAGTGTCAGCCGGGTGAACGTCAAGAGAAATAAGCCGGCCAATCGACACAATTTCGACAAATATCTGCTTGAGCTCGTTGCTTTGGAGCTGAAAATGTATAAACAGGTCCAAGACAGCATTATTTTGAATACAGCATTCACAGAGAGTGCTAGCATTTTCGAGACTCTTCCCGCCAAAAGAAAGACGTTGCTCAAGAGGATCAAAGCCCTCTTGTTCGTAGATCTTGACCTTAACGTCAGCGATTGTGTCAGAGGACTCAACGCAAAGCGGGATTTTCTTACCAGTGACAGTCTTGACAAGGATTGGTTTGACCAGAAGCGGGAGCATGCGCAAGATCGACCCATACTCGATGCTATAGTCAGCAAGAGTTCTGCCGTCCTCGAGCTGCCTCCAAGCAAACATCAGACGTTGTTTCTTGGATTGAATGCCCTCTTGTTCTTGAATCTTGGTCTTGACATTGGAGATAGTTTCAGATGGGTCAACGTCAAGCTCAATTGTCTTGCCGGTCAATGTCTTGACTGAGATCTTTATCCTCTGTAGTTGCATGACTAAATGTAAGGTGGACCCGTACTCGATGTTATAGTCAGCAAGAGTTCTGTCGTCCTCAAGCTGCCTCCCAGCGAATATGAGACGTTGTGGATCGGGAGGAATGATGCCCTCTTGTTCTTGAATTTTGGTCTTGATGTTATAGATAGTTTCAGATGGGTCAACGTCAAGGTCGATTGTCTTTCCGGTCAATGTCTTGACAAAGATCTGTTTCCTCTGTGGTGACATGAATAAATACAAGATCGACCCATACTCGATGTTATAGTCAGCAAGAGTTCTGCCGTCCTCGAGCTGCCTCCAAGCAAACATTAGATGTTGTTCATCGGGATGTATGCCCTCTTGTCCTTGTATCTTGGTCTTGATGTTATAGATAGTCTCAGATGGGTCAACGTCAAGCCCGATTGTCTGGCTGGGTAATGTCTTGACAAAAATCTGGCTCCTCTGTAGTCGCATGACTAAATGCAAGGTCGACCCGTACTTGATGTTATAGTCAGCAAGAGTTCTGCCGTCCTCGAGCTGCCTCCCGGCGAATATTAGACGTTGCTCATCGGGTTGAATACCCTCTTTATCTTGAATCTTGGCCATGACGTTAGAGATAGTTTCAGATGGGTCAACGTCAAGCTCGATTGTCTTGCCAGTCAATGTCTTGACAAAGATCTGTTTCCTCTGTAGTCGCATGACTAAATGCAAGGTCGACCCGTACTCGATGTTATAGTCAGCAAGAGTTCTGCCGTCCTCGAGCTGCCCCCCAAGAAACATCAGACATTGTTCATCGGGAGGAATGCCCTCTTGTTCTTGAATCTTGGCCATGACGTTAGAGATAGTTTCAGATGGGTCAACATTAAGCGAGATTGTCTTGCCGGTCAATGTCTTGATAAAAATCTGTTTCCCTCGTAGTCGCACAACTAAATACAAGGTCGACCCGTACTCGATGTTATAGTCAGCAAGAGTTCTGCTGTCTTTGAGCTGCCCCCAGGCAAACATCAGACGTTGTTCATTGGGTCGAATGCCCTCTTGTTCTTGAATCTTGGTCTTGATATTGTCGATGGTTTCAGATGGGTCAACGTCAAGCGAGATTGTCTTGCCGGTCAATGTCTTGACAAAGATCTGTTTCCCTTGTAGTCGCATGACTAAATGTAATGTCGACCCGCACCTGATGTTATAGTCAGCAAGAGTCCTGTCGTCCTCGAGCTGCCACCCGGCGAACATTAGACGTTGTGAATCGGGATGAATGCCCTCTTTATCTTGAATCTTGGCCATGACGTTAGAGATAGTTTCAGATGGGTCAACGTCAAGGTCGATTGTCTTGCCGGTCAATGTCTTGACAAAGATCTGTTTCCCTTGTAGTCGCACGACTAAATACAAGATCGACCCGTACTTGATGTTATAGTCAGCAAGAGTTCTGCCGTCCTCGAGCTGCCCCCCAGCGAATATCAAATGTTGTTCATTGGGTTGAATCTCCTCTTGTCCTTGAATCTTTGTCTTGACATTGTTGATAGTTTCAGATGGGTCAACGTCAAGCGTGATTGTCTGGCCTGTCAGTGTCTTGACAAAAATCTGTTTTCTTTGCAGACGCACGACTAAATACAAAGTCGACCCGTCCTCGATGTCATAGTCAGCAAGAGTTCTGCCGTCCTCAAGCCGCTTCCCAGCGAATATTAGACGTTGTTCATCTGGATGAATGCCCTCTTGTTCTTGAATCTTGGTCTTGATGTTATAGATAGTTTCAGATAGGTCAACATCAAGCTCGATTGTCTTGCCGCTCAATGTCTTGACAAAGATTGCTTTGATGACAGACGCTACCGGTATATTCAAGTACAAGGTAGACTCATCCTCAATGTTATAGTCGCCGACGGTGCTACAATCATCATCAAGATGCTTTCCACCAAATTCAAGGCGTTGTTCATTCGGCGGGACCCCTTCCTTTTTCTCAATCTTGGCTTTAATGTCGGATACAGTGTCGGACGGGTTCACGTTGAGAGTACTAGTCTTGCCGTTCAAATTCACCACAAAGATCTGGTGAGGCCGTTCGTTGTCACGACATTGCGGAAACGTAGTTTCATTATGGGAATCATTCTTTGGCTTGAGATTTGCGTCTGCCTCATTGTTTCCCCATGCTATGCTGTCCTTTAGCGACATTTTGCAACCATCCACGCCTACATTCTCTGTCGTCTTATTCTTGGCTGTATCCTCAACTGGCCAGATGTTTCTCTTTCTCTTCTTCTCGTTGCTCGAATAGCTCGTCTCCTGAAAGCTGCTCAGTTCGTCCGGGCATCGCCACGATATCTTTTTCGCACTCTTGGTGGTATTCATCCCTCTTGTCGTTGAGGGGGTAAAGAGTAGTACGGCTGAGAGCGAGTCGTTAGCGTCGGCGACAACAAAGGTCTCTTCTGAGAAAAAACGTGAATTATTCTCATCAGCAAACACCGCACTTTTTCTTCGCTCATTCGTACTGTAAAAGAGACTCCCCAGCGTGTTAATTTTCGCAGGTAGTTCAACGTCCTACACAGAAGGCCGAGAAGGCGAACGCTTGAGAGTGTTTTTTTCCACGAGCCCGATCCAGGCCAGGGATCGCCATCTGATCAATTAGTCTCTATGATAGGTTCCGTGCCTCATCACTGACACTGCTTCAAAGGATCCCGAACCTTTACGTCTCCAATCGACTCTAAACATTGATAAACCCACATACCGTACCGGTATCCTGGTGATGAAGGCATCTGAGGCAGGAGAAGGACGCAAAGTTTCATAAAATAATAATACGAGTAGTACATATCGCCAAAAAATTGAAGGACACAACATAAGTTATATACAGATACAAATAAAATATTATGATTGAATGTCAACCAACATTATTATTTGTTTTTGTTTTTTGATAATCCAAATCGAATGATTGACAGAACTGACAGCACGCACTCCGCGCGGCTTTTCGGCGGGTGGAGGGTGGATCTTTTTTTTGCTTCCAACTCTCGTCTCTTTTTATCAATGATCAATCAATGCAGAGCGGATCGGAATCGCCGAGAGAATGATATCATAGAGAGTCAAGTCTCTTTTAGAGAGAATAATAGAGAAAGGCCAGTCCAGCAACCTGTACGACCAAGAGCTCATGCCCGGGTCTACTTCAAACGGGACCCCTGCCACAAAAGTTCTTTTTCTGCCATGCATAACAAACACAGGAGGGAGCAGCGCAACGCACGCTGCGGCGTCATCGCGAAAGGGCGGCTCTCAATTGGTGGTTGATTTGAATGTGCCGTCGTCCGACTCTAGCTCATCGAGTGACGCAAAGGAGGCAAGGAGTGCATCTCCAGAGCATGAGATCTCAAACAAGAGCAAGGGCAGCGCAGGTTTTGGTGGCGCAACCCGAAATTGGATGCCCACGACGACTCTGATGTAGAGCAATATCCGACCAGCGTCCACTCAGATCGTCAGAACGAAACTGTCTGCGTGGAATCTGAAGAGTCCAGCGATAAGCAAGACGTGATTTGCATTGACAGTGATGACGAAGTCAAGGTCGTTGGATACAGCAAGATGGGGCCAGCTAGTAAGGATTGGATGCTCCATTGCAGTGATGAAGTTGACGAGTCGCTGGTTTCTGAGTTGCATCAAGGGGAACCAAAGAGTCTATCCAGGAAGAAATCGCAAGCTCGCAGCCCAAGTGAGCGACAGTGCTGATACGGGTGAAGACGATGGAAAATCCATCCCGGATGGAGACCGCAAGCCGCAGCCAAGAGCCACAGTGATGACACATGATGGACCGTGGGATATTGACGGAGTTAGCTCAGATCTGGATGACTCTGACGTGGGCCCTGACAAGAAGTGTCCACCCTCAGCAAATGGTGATGCAGAGGATGCAAGTGTCATGACTGGAGATGACAGCAAGGATGATTCAGAAGGCGTCTTGAGTGCCCTTGCCTCGCAAGATGATTCGGACGAGTTGAGCACTGCGCTCAGTGAAAAAGAAGAGACACTCTTAATAAGAAGAAGGGACAGCCACCAAAGAAGAACAAGAGCGAGCGTGCGGCTATCACCGAACATGGTGGTTCCGATATCTTGGAAAAACGACAAAGAAGATGGGGACGGAGGTCGGTTCACGTGTATACGCCGCATGGGAAAATGGGCAATATTACTGGGCTACGATCCAGCCATCAAGCGCAAGAACAATTCTCATGATGCTCACTACTCGGTAAGTCCACTGGTTATGCGAATAAATTGGTGTTTATGACGGTATCTCATTCAAGGAAACACTGTCTCGCTATGATATAGCTCCAGTTTGACGATGGAGACTTCATCGAGTATGCCTCTCGAAGGAATTTCGTAACGGAGGCAAAATTTTGCGAAATCTATGGAGAAGAGCCGCCGCCACCGCCGAGTTCCAATGAAAGCGATGATGATGGTGATACGTATGGACAACAAGAACAAGGCGAGACACAAAGGGGGGTGCCATCTTTCGGTCCGCGTCAGCTTTATTTTCGTAGATGCAAGGAATGCGCACTTTGTCAGAAGCCAGACTGCCAATCGTGCGATACATGCAGACGAAACAAGGCAGGAAAGTCTGAAAACTTGCGTCAAGTGTGTCTTCAGAAGGTATGTTGCTGGCTTGGAAATATTACAGGTATGCATGGGTTGAAAGTGCTTACTTGATTCTTCTTGGATATAGATGTGCCTCAAACTTGGCAATGAGGTCAAAAAACAGGCTGCTGTGGGCTTCCCGAGCGGGTGGACCTACATTTTTGCGGAAGACATGCCGAATCCCAACAAAAACAAGCTGTACGTGCCCGGCCTGACTATGTTCTATCCAAACAGTACGAAGTTCTTTCGTTCTGCGGAAGCTGCAGCGTCGTTTGATCCGAGTGTCCTAGTTGAAAATCCGCACGCAGTGGCTATCTTTTATGAACACGTGGGCATCAAGCGGGACGTCACTTCTACGTCCTCTGGATCGAAGAGCAAAGCAACGGCAGCATCAGGCAACGGCAGTGCTCTGGCTTCGCAAGTGTCACCAATGACGCTGCAAGAGTTGCTCAAACGTAGGTGCGGCAAATGTGTCCACTGCACGAAGACTGATTGTGGACGATGTGCAGCGTGTGTATCGAATCGTCGTTCGCTTTCACAGCGTCAAGTTTGCATCCAAAAGGTGTGTGTGCAGTGCTAGGACAGAGTCGGGCTTGTTTTCCATTCCTTTGAAATCGCTCACCGTCTTCTACTAATCCTGTCTTGACGACGAAGATGTGCTGCAGTATTTCTCTACGATCGAAAGCCCAGCCAATGCCACCATCGGCAAGATTTCCTGTCGGGTGGAAATTTGTGATCGACCCGCTGGTGGACCAAGTCATAAGTACAGAGCAGTAATGGAAGGCCTCAAAATAATCTCCCCCAGTGGAAGGCAATACTTCTCTGCGGAACGGGCCAAAATAGCAATGCCCTGCTTTGTTGAACGATGTCTTGCCGGAGAAGTTGTATGCCCACATTGGGATGGTACCCAGTCGCAACAACGACGCAAGGAGACGCCAACGCCGCCTCAAGGTCTTTGGAACCGTCGTCATCAATGTCATCGTCACAAGAAGGTGATAATAGCGCAGAAAGCTGTGGAGCGTGTGAAAATTGCACAAAGGATGACTGTCGACAGTGCTTTAACTGTAGATCGGCTCGACCGTGTTTTCAGAAGGTGAGTCTCATTGTATCCTTCAATTCCACTGGTACGCCCAACCCCAAATGTTTGTTTGTCCTAATTGGTGCTTTCTATGACTTTTGGAACGGTCAGATGTGCTTCGAAATATCAGTCAATCAAAAGGCGAAACCTGCTTTCGGGTTTCCTAATGGATGGAGATTTTACTTCGCAAAGGATCGTCCCTATATCGACAAGAAGTGCTAAAACACGAGCCGATTCCTGGTCTTTGGATACTGTCGCCTGGCGGCAAGCCGAGCCGCTCAGTGGAGGCGGCAATGGCCATGTGCCGTGGTACGTTGGAGGACGGTGATAAGATCGCGCGTGAATTCTATGAGCATGTCGGCCTACGACGGTACATTAGCTCGCAGGCGTCTGGTTTTGCAATAAAAGGCAAGCGAAAGAACGCTGCCCTCACCCGACGAAACGTGTCCATGATGGTGAAGACGGTTCCGTAGAGGAGAGACCACGCAAGGAGCGGAGGGTGAAGAGTTCGACGGGGACCGATGCCATTCTTTTATATTCACATTCACTGACTCCCTAACTAATTACTCTCATTTTCACTGTCCACTCGTTTCATTCTTATCCAGTGGCACACGTCCCGACCATGAGATACATTGGCGTAAAGATTCCAGTGTCTCCTCCTGCCGCCAAGTCCAAAGCCACCCTGCTGCAACATGCGCTGCGTCTTCACAGTCCCCTTGGGTGCCAATCTCAGATAATTCCATCAGTAAATTGCGGCATTGGTCATGCGATACCCCAACCAATTGAATTGAAACCGTTGCGAAAATGGATTCCAACTTGGCATCAACGGCAACATCCACGGATCATAGCCTTGGGTCTTGTAGACAGGATCCGCCACATCACGCCTCAGTAAGACTTCAAAGCCCGCTTGTTGCAAGGCTTGCAAACACACGCTCGTGTGACAAATATCCGGCAAGTCCATCGCCTTCTTCAATCTGTTTCTTAATACGTTCGTGCTCCTGGATTGCCGGATTCGTAGAGATCCGTCATGCACCACTCGTAACAGGCAAAGATTGCGCCCGGTTTGAGGACTCGATAAATTTCGCTGTAGACTCCGACCCGATCCGGGGCATGACACGTGGCTTCAATGGCATAGGCCGCATCAAACTGTCGTTGGCAAAGGGCATGTTGCATAAAGTCGCCTTGAGTCAGATTTAGCACAAGTGTGCAACGGTAACATCCTTTTGGGAGAGTTCATTGCCACGCTCCACTTGATAGGGATTGAGCGTGAGTCCGGTAATACGGCACTGCAAAAATCTGGCAATGTTGCGCATCGGTCCGCCAATGCCACAACCCACATCCAGAATCCTGACTACTCGTTGCCGTCGTTGTGCACCTCCAACTTGAGCGGCAAGTTGGTATTCGTGACGACGAATCGATTCGGCAAAACTTTCGTGCACACCAGGCGCTCACTAAAATGAAACGACTGGTGCCCCAACCCCATTCGTAAAAGACAGTCGCCAGATCGTAATAGGCATTGACCAGATGACTTGTACTGGGCATTGCGTTCTTCCACCGAATCACTGTGATGCAACTTGTTGTAGGCATCAATGCCGTCATCGACATTCGAAGAAGACGTCAATCGTGATTCCTGCAAAAATAATGTGGAAATGAATGATTTTGTGAGTATTCGGTAGCATTGGCACGACCACCACGTGCTGTACAGTCAGTACTGATTTCTACGTACATGTCCACGAAGCTGTTTGAAAAACACGACGCAACGTCCAATGGGATCGGCAGGCGTCAAGAGCTGCACGGCAACAACAGCGGTGGCAACGGCGGCAGCCACAGTGGCTGCCGAGTTGTTTGCAGTGGTGGAAGTGGAAGAGATGAGCATTGCTGCGAAGAGTAGAGTGGCAATGAATGCGCTGTGTTGGTGGTGTGGTGTGGACGAAGGAGTGTGCGTGTTGGAGGGAGGGAGTTGCGCAAGGCGCGAACCAAGAGAGGTTTGTATTTAGTTATTCAGCTTTGAAGATATTCAATATTCGAATGACAGTCTTAGGAAATTGTAGAGTAGAGAATTATTTAGCTACGAGTAACGGAAACAGCATTATTCCAACAGAGCGAGCGTTCGCGCTCAGACCTTACGACCACGGACAGTGGACGTTTCAAAGAGAGCAACGTCTTGCTTTGCACAAGTAGTACATTCGCGGCTTGTACAGAGAATTCATCTACAATCCTACTACATTTTGTTTGTCCACACCTCTTTATACTACTGCAACCATTTTCATTCTCTCGCTATTCTGTATTTATATATTCATTCCACGCTGCTGTTGCAGTTGCTGTTGTAGGTGTAAATACTCGGGTCGCATGTGGACAAAGAGACCGCCGCGATTGCCCCTGGTAATTCTCAAGTCATTGTCCAAATAGACAAAATCCAAATATCCTCCCTTTACTCGCAGAGGAAGTGGAATGCGAGGGAATTTCCAAAATTTCCACGAGGCACCGACAATGTCACAGGAAATGCGTCTCAAGACAATTTTGTCATCTGTGAGAGTGTAGCCGTCTGGGATGGGAGAAAACTAGAAATAGAGAGAGAGAGGGAGAAGTAATAAGGAGAAGGAATGAGTAACGATTGCAACACAATCTCAACTCTCAAATAACTAACTTTACACGCACCTTGACTGTCGACTGCAGATTGCCCTTGCCCAAGACCTTCACACTGCCATAGAACTTGCCCTCTGCCACATTAAAGGTGGACAGCGCACCCGATTCTTTGGTTTCTCCTTTTTGCACCAACTTTTGAAACCGAGGACTCCGATCGCCCTGTTGCGATAGTACGGAAATCCACTCGCCATCTACCAGTCCACTATCATAGCCACGACCTTGAGCTTGCAAGAGTCCCACCAGTGCATTCAATGTAGTAGAAGTAGTAGTATCACTTTCTTGCATAATGTAGTCCGCCAATTCTTGTTTGGGATCTGCGCAAAGCGTCTCGACATGATACCAACCTCCTGCCGCAACGGGGCTAAAGTCCGGCAAGGACCACAAGGTGGGCAACCACTTTTGGAAATTGAGTTTGGCCTGTGGATTGCTGGATGGAGAGTGTTGTGGAACTAACAACAATGATGTGAGCAGTGTGTTAGAAAAAGACATACAGTATATCGATGGCAGCACGCGGCTCGCGGCAATGTTGTACAGCGACTTACCAAACGCAGCAGCGGGTCTTTTTGACGTCAAGCACACGACGACAAGAAACGGGAGGAGACGAATCATTGGCATGGTGAGGACTCTGTGTGTGATGCGTTGCAGTGTAGTGTGTTGCGTTGTGCAATGTCGAGGAGTTAGTGTGAAGCGGTGAATGACTGACAAGAGCTCCGAAGTGTCATGATGATGGGCGTGTCGGTCGACACAAAAGATTTTTTCCATCGCGCATCCAACCACAAGCGCAATCCCAATCGTTCGCCCACTGTAACAATGACTATTACGTAACATACAAGCACAAAGTCGAACGCTTGGGAGTGCAAAAAGATTTTTGCGTTCGGGAGTACTCGAGTACGTACGTGTGGTGCTAAATCTTTCGAGAATGCGATCTTTCTAGCTAGCACTGTCTGTCAGTCGACCATGAAAAACGCATACGCACTGACGATGACGTGTTGGTGGTCGGCTCTTTTTGTTGTGCACAAGAACAACAACTTCTGATCAGCTTCAACGCACAGCACTAGTACACCACGTTTCTCTTCTTCTCTACCGAGGTTGTTGCTGACAAACGCGTGTTCTTTGGATAGCGTATTCAATCCAATCCAAGCAGACGAAAAAGCTCAACCACGGTCCTCCTGTATCCTGCATTTTCGCTTCTTTTTGTACTCACTACACAACAAATCAGTTCACGTCCGTCAGCATGAAGAATTACTCGTGGACACTCGTGTTGCTGCTGCTATTATACATGACAACTACAATCTCTGCATTTCCACAACGCATCTCTCGACCCATTGGTGAGATTTCTCTAGACAGCGTCCAGAGCTTGGCCAGTGGCGTGGCTGCCACTAGCATTGTCCAGCCCGCCGTCGAAGGCTATGCGGGCAGTCTGGTGGTTCGCCAAAAAAAGAAGAAAAATGGCGTTCAAGGACTGGGAGGATCGGTAATGTCGGCCGCGTCTCCAGAAGCACTCATTCCACAGGCCGATCAACAAGTGTGGACGGCACTTGCCAATCTGGAACGAGACAGTTGAGTATCTATACTGTGAAGTGAATGTATAACATTGTGTACTATAATGTGTTACTCACACACACTCTTTTTCTACAGTGCAACTGCTGGACAATTGGACGGGACAAAAGGCACAATTGTCGCCCTTGGAACTCACCATGCTCAGTCTTAGTGTCATTGCGGCTGGTTCGGGTCCACTGCTCATGGGAGGACACATTACCGAGTTTCTGGCTCCCTCGGCAGCGGCGTGTGAGTAATGTGAACTATTGTTGTACTGTACTTGTTGTAGTAGTGAGATGGTAGTGTACGAGTGTGAATGTTGCATTCTCACTTTCCCACTACTATTCATTCATTTCTTCTTTCACTTTAGTCGCTGCTAGTATTGGAATTGGTGCCGAGTTTGTTGGCAAGGTGGCTGTCGCAGATGGCAAGGAGGTGGCGGCGGCCAGTATTCAGTGTGCGGCCGAAGCCGAGGGACTCTTGGCCAATGCCGAACGTTCCAAGGCTGTCATTCCACTCTGTGTCGGTATTGGAGCGTCTGCTGCCAGTATTTCCCTGTTGGTGCCCGTGCTCTTGGACAATTTGGGCATTCTCGAAAATTTGCAACTCATTACCGAAGTGTACTTGTGTTGTCCACTGGTGGCGGTATTGGCAGCGGCAGTGGCCAGTTTGGCCTTGCAAGAGACTCGGTCCTATGTACAAACAGCAATCAATGTGGGCAATCGTCGCTTTTCCAAATCCAAATTGGTAGGACGCACGTGGCTCAGTGCCACCGAACAGGTGCAGCGCAAATCCGACACGTCTCGTGTCAAGTGGCAAACCTTTGCCTTTAGTGTCTTGCCGGCGCCGCTCATGGGGTCGTTGGTACCGGGCGCGCTTCCCACAAAGACAGTCGTGGTGGCCGCCTTGGCGGCCGCTCAGGCGGCGTGGTTTCTGGCACAGGCCGAATACAGTTTGGGGAGAGGCACGGATGCCGTGGCATTAAAGGCGCGAAGTGCCGCCGTGTGCGATACGTACGCCAATCAGGGTGCTCGGTCGGCGGCCATTTTGCCATTCACGAGTGCGCTGGCGTCCCTGTGTGCGGCCGGAACGGCCGCCATTGTCGAATTGCCCTTTTTGGAATCTCTGGCGGCAGCGGGTGGTCCGATCAATACTATTGCGGAAATGGCAATTGTCATGGTGTTTCCGACCTTGTCGGCGCTCTTTGCGGCGGCCGCGTCTGTGAGTAAGGCGAGGTGTCGTGTGGATGCCGAAGCAGCGACGCAAGCAGCGTCGACGCTGGCGTTGGAATACGATGGTGGAGGTGATGATCAACCTGTGCTGCGGCCATTTCGGGGTGTTGTGGAATTGATTCGACTGTCCATCACGTATTCCTTTATTGAGCCATTGCAACGACGACTATCGAAATCGCGATTATCCATATGGACATCACCTGGGAAACTGTGGACTTGGTTAAAGAATCGCTTTCCAGGTAACAACAGAACAACAACAAGCGTGACAAGACTGTGACTATAACAAAGTCTTCTTCAGAGCTGTCAGCGTCTCTGGCGAGTGCCGCCTTGTAATATATGTGGACAGACAAAAGTCTGAACTGAATATTGACATGTTGTCGTAACGCTATCTAGACAACATGCGGAATGATTGTATTTGATGTTTCTATTCGCATTATAGTAGTACTCTGTATTGTTCTAGTTATCTGCGTTGCAACTTGTGTCGTTGCTTCTTGCCTTGTTCTCTTCTTCTTGCAGTAACACTTGTATCACTCGTATTCTTGTTTCTGGTAGACACGCCCAGTACAGACTTGCACGCTTCAAAGGTACCAAAGCCAATGGCCGAAAAGGCGCCACTCCACACCATTCGCGACCTGGCTCCCGCATATAAGCCACGGACACCGTGCTGTCGCACAATGTACTGCGCCGCGTCCACAAACCCACGCGTGGGCACGGTCTGCGTCGTGATTCTCGTTTTAATGACATCCACGGGCGTCATGAATCCACTGGCCATGGCGCCCGCCAAGGCGCCTCCCACAAATGCAAGCGGCTCAAAATAATCATTATCATGTGAATTATCCTTGTGGATACACAATTGTCGAAACTCTTCGTAGAGTGCAAATCGCAACATGGCGCTGGGAACATTGCGCAAAAGCGTGGCCTGATAGCCACGATACAATCCGCGCACTCCGTGCTCGGAAAGAGAAGCTGAGATGACACCCCACAATCTCTTGGAGGGATAGAGTTGCAATTGTTGCTTGAGAAATTCCTTGGGAACAAACACCAAACTGGATAGCGCATTGCCCGATGCAGCTGCCAGTGAATGTGTCACTAATCGTTGTTGCAAACAAGATGTTGTTGAATCATTGTGTGTGACTCTACCAATATAAGTTTTGCACAGTTCGTAGGCTCCAAAGTAGAGTGCCGAACTGGGAATGGCACCCAGTGTGGCAGGCAAGACACCGCGATATGCCTTTTCAATGTCTGAATGATGGTGTGAGTGAAAAATGTGATTCGATATGATATATATATTTCATGCAACACTATTTATAACTCACTCATGACACGCCGCTGGACATGAGTGGCCACTGGCTGCAAGGTTCCCACCATGGAATTCGTTTCCACACCACCAGCAGACCCATTGAAAATCAAGTCCATGAGAGCGTGTCGAACACTCTGGTAGCGTGTTGGATTGCATTGTAACAGACTAATAGTAGAGATAGTGGTGGTAAGCAATCAAAATGAGTATATCACAACATATATGACTCTATTCAACGCACACTATACTATACAACACTCACGTCTTGGCGGTATCCACGGGATACAGGAGAGCCGTGCCGACCGCCCCGGCAATGCCTCCT
>CAVQJD010000003.1:0-10198 GCA_963712695.1 uncultured Gammaproteobacteria bacterium | reverse complement strand
AGCATGCGCTTGCAGCAGGAAGCGCCGACAGGCGTTACCTCGTCGAACAGGGTCCTTTAACGGGAGTCACTCAATGCCTGTCCCTTGTCCGGAACCGGGCGGTACCAGGCGGATTGAAGTGGCTGATCGCGACCATAGGGGTCGTTGCCGAAATGCACACCGCCTTCCTCATCAACCCAGACATTCAGATAGACCAGATAGACCGCTAGCGTATCTTCCAGCGCGACGCTGTGCGTCTTGCCGGCATCGAGTACGGCACGTATCGCCTGACGATCCGGGGGCTGCTCCAATGCCAGTAGATATGCCGCCAGCAGCTCGGGTTCTTCGATACGGACACAGCCGGAGCTGAAGGTTCGGCCTGGCAGCCGGAAGAGGAGTTTATTCGGTGTATCGTGCAGGTAGATATCGTACGGATTCTCAAATGAGAACTTCAGGCGTCCCAGGCTGTTGTCCGGTCCGGCGTCCTGCCTGAGCGTGTAAGCAAAATTGCGTGGCGTCAGGCGCGACCAGTCGATGGCCTGCATATCCACTTCGCGTCCGTCCTGCACGGAAAATACCCGAATCCGGTTTCTGCCCAGAAATGTCCTGTCTGCTTTCTGTTGCGGTAACAGATCCTCCACTGCGATGCTATGGGGAATCGACCAGGCAGGGTTGAAGGTAAGCAGATCGATATGGCCCTGCAGGCTGGGCGTCTGCCGATAGGCACGACCCACGATGGCGCGCATGGAAAGCAGTGGATCGTGGTGTTCGATAAGCTGCAACTCCGCTGCCACGATGTTGACCCAGACGTAGCGCTCGCCGAGGTTGCGTGGCAACCAGCGCCAGCGTTCCAGGGTGATCTTGAGCTGTTCGATGCGTTTCTCTACGGGGACATTGAGCGCATCGCGTGTGCGAGCGCCGACGACGCCATCGATCCAGAGCTCATGTTCTGTCTGAAACCGGCGCACGGCCGCGTCGAGCCCGGCGTCGAAGTACAGTGGATCGGCCTGCATCTCTGCAGTGTAATGACCGCTGATGCGCAAGCGATTGCGCAACACGATCACTCGCCCGTCGCGAATGCCGTTGTGCAATTCACTTCCGTCGGGAATCAGTGGCCAGCCGCCTGCGGTGCGGATGTCGAGCAGCTGTTGCAGCGTGTCGCGCAACCGCCGGTGGTGCGGGTGGGGCGGCGGCAGTGCCGTGTTGAACGCCTCCACTTCGGCAGCTGTGTCGAAAACCGGCAGCGGGTCATTTATATACTGAGGTTGACGTGAGAGGTGCCAGCCCGGGTCCAGCGCAGGATCGAGGCGCCCCTGTGACAGGTCGCGGCTGTAGTGCTCGTAAACGCCTCCGCCAGTCGTCGGGAAAATTCCCGGTTGGCCAACTCTCCGGGCCGATTGGTCAGCCGTTCCAGTTCATCCGCTGCATAGTCGGCTGGCTCGAGTCCTTCCTTTTCGGCGCCATGGAGCAGGTCGAGTTGCGCACGCTGTACCGCGCTAACCGGTAGTATCCCGCCGGCGGCGACAGCGCGGCTGGCAACAATCAACGAGAGGCACAGCAGGCAGGCGACTGCAAACAATGTGGACGAAAAAAATATCCCCGCCGTAGCGGGGATGATTTAACTCTCATGAGTTGGCTGCCGGACAGGAAGAATGTCCGCCTAGGCGCTCAGATCTTGCGGCGCGCCAGTCCCAGCAGGCCCAGGCCACTGAGCATCAGCCAGAGTGCACCGGGCAGGGGGACGATGGTAACTGGATGTGCCGCGACGTGTCGGTACGAACTTGGCATCCGTGGATTCGCGTTGACCCAGCCTGCCGAAGGTTGGCGTCAGCAAGTTTAACGATCTCAGCTGGCGAGTGACAATTCGACAGAAACGATAGCTGCCGATACTGCCCTGTCGGGACTGGTAATGAACCGAAAATGTGCGAACTGGTAGCACGGTTGCACCAGCTGAATTCCAATTGTCTCCACGGATCCTGTCGCGCGGCCGTGAAACTGCTCAGTGTCAGAATGGCCGAATCGTAGCTGATAAGCATCGAGCCGGATGTAACCTGGATGCAGTGAGGTCGCACGGTTCCATCCATAACCAGATCCACGGTGAATTACTCCCTAGCCCACCGTTGTGTCGACGGGGCCAGGGAGACTGATGCGCAACCGCCACGGACCACCGGCGACAGAATCAAGCAGCAATGCCTTACAATCCGGTTTTCTTGTATGCATGGTGTTCCCCGGGTTGCAAACATTTGGTAATTGATGCTGGAGCAAAACGTGACCATTAGAATACGTATTCTACTGCATTTGACGCAGCAACCCACATCCCTGACCTTCGTTGCCGACACCCTATCCAAATTACATCCATGCATGGGCGACAGACTGATTGCCGCGCCACCCACCAGCGCCCCCTGCACGTAACGCCGATTTGACATTGCGCTGAACTGGCCGGGGTCCGATACCAGATCGACGCCTGAACTGGGCCGCCCCCGTCGAAGGCGTAAGCCGGATTTGCCAGTTGCCCGCCCAGTTGGGCTGGCTCCCGAAATTCACGGTCATGTTGGCCAGGTCCTGGTATCGTCGACATGTTGCCGGCGAAGCTGGCCGTCACCTGACCGGCATTCAGCGCATCGAGCGTGGCCTGGCTACTGGCGATACCCCAGGCAAACACGCCGGCATTTGCATTGTCCGCGTCCGGGTTGGTGATACTACCGTGTTTCCAGATATCCCCTGCCCGGTAATGTTGCCGTCAGTATCGGATTGACCCTGGACACATGTTTCGACTCGATGTCCGTCCGATCACCGTTGACCGCGGTTTTCGGCCCGGGCACATCCTCGCGCTGCGAGGTTGGCGATAGACACCAGTTCGTTACTACTGCCCGGATCGACGACGAACTGACTGGCATCCGGATCCATGGCATAAGGAACCACAGTTGAAACGCTGTTATCGTCCGGTTGCGGGTCCAGTCCGGGCGCGATGGTCGCGAACCCACAGGCTGCCCCGGGCGTGCAGGAACCCAGGGGCAGGGTTACCCCGTCACCTGCGGTATCCCGGGTAAACTCGTCGGGTCTGAGATTGGGGTCGCCCTGCGCCAGCTTGATCGGCGCTACAACGCCACCGGCTGCCGGTGCCAGTGACGCCCAGGGGCCCCAGCAATAGATGGAATTCGCGGCATTGGGATCAGCGCAGGGATCAACGGGACGGCCCGCTGCCGGATTCATATCAGGGAGCGCCTCCACGAGCTTTTCCTGACAGGCGTCTACCAGACTCTGAGGTACGGAATTCGGGTCTGCCGCCCAGCGTTTGAGAATTTCTGCGCAATCGCGATCCTTGAGTGCCATGCCGCCGGCAAAGGCGCTATTGCAGAACAGGGCGCAGCCCAGCAAGGCGAGGATTTCAGGGCGGAATTGCATGGTGTGTGGTCCCTCAGAATAATTGAAGAGCAATCCATTGCCATACAGATTGATTGCAAGGATTGTTCCATAAAATAATTAACATGTATTTCAGTTAGATAGCGTTACCTCTAAAGATCGTGGCGTAATTATGTAATGTAATATGACGTTAAAGCCCCGTTTCAAATCACCATGTTAATTTAACTAATTGTTTTTAAAGAATTAGAAAGCCTATTCGCCATCCGGGTGGGCTGTCAAATATCCTGACAACCGACGATGGGTACACACACTGCATGCGGCGAAGCGCTGGGCAGGGTTAGAATTTTCGCGACAAGCCAAGGCTGATCTGATCCCGGCTGTAGTCGTAGATCGGCACGTTGGAATCGTTTTCGGTGTGCGTCCAGTTGCCGATCAACGCCCAGTTGTTTAGCGCGCCCGATTTGAAGTTATGCTGGAAACCCAGGGTGTAGCGCCATTCATCCTCGTCACGCGGGTTCGGGAACCCGGGTTCGAGTCCCTTGAAATCATAGTTCCGGTATCCGACCTTCGCGATCACCGAGCCATTCTCCCAGGCCTGCACAACGCCACCGAGAAACAGATCGGGACCTTCATTAGCAAAACGCTCTGCGCTGTCGTCGGTATCGAACCGGAAATAGCCGGCACCCCCCTTGATCGCCAGTTTCTTGTCGAAAAAGTACTGACCCAGTGTTGCGCCAGCCCACTGGTACCAGCCTTCGCGCTCGCCGTCGATGTCCTTGTTATAGTCACGGCGAGTCAGGACGCCTTCCAGGCCAAACTCGGTCGAATCACCGATCTGCCAGATGATGGACGGATTAAGGCTGCTGAACAGCGCCAGACGTCCGTCGCCCAGCCAGATCTGGTCTGCCTGCAATCCGATGGCAGCACGCCAGTGGCGAGGAACCACCCAGGCAGGGCCTGTGCGCAGTGTCAACAGGCTCAGATTGAAATCAGTCTCGTCAAAGTACCCGCGATAATAGACGCTGGCGGAACTCTGCCAGAGAAAATAACCGGTGTGCTCGCCCGCCTGAAAGCGTTTCCCGGGGTTATAGGTGTGCGCCAGGCCCGGATTGACGACGAAGGCCAGGTCCGCCTGCTTCCGGGTAACCGCAAACGGGGTGCCGCCTATCTGGATCACATCCTGGTTCGGACCAACATTGACATTGCTGTCGTGCATGAGGCCCAGGTAGATCGAAGGCGTCCAGGTATGACGAACAGCCAGCTGTTTTTCGTCCGCGTCGATCTGAGCCATAAACGCCAGCACGGTAGTGCGCACCGATGGCGGTGTGTTGGGATCGTCCAGGACTTGCTGCGCCTGCTCCCGCGCTGCCACATAATCCAGGGACAGGAAATAGGCGCGTGCAAGCTCCAGCCGCGCCCGGTGCATGCTGGGATTACCGGTCAGTATGGCGTCGAGCAACTCACGTGCCGTTCTCAGCCTGTCTTCCTCAATGGCCTGCAGTGCTGTGCTGAACTGGTCCTGCAGGTCTTCGGCAACAGTTTGCATGGGCGCTGTCAGTGCGGCCAGAGTACAGACAGAAGCCAATGCGGCTCTCGCTATGGACCGTACGCGTGTGCTGCTGCTTGTTCCAAGTATTTCTTGAATCATGGTCTTTGCCCGGGTACCTTTACCACGCCAATGCGGCGGCCCATTCTAAAAGACATTCGGTTTCCACTCAATTGAATTGCTCCTCTCGATATCGGGCTTCACTTGCATTGATTGGCGGGCTGCTGTTGGTGTTGCCGGTGCCCGTGTTTGCCTTTCCCGGTGACCTGTTCGGCTTCAATCAGGCAGAGCAGGAGAATATACGCGTCTTTGCACAGTGGATACAGGCGCTTGAACGGCATCTTCGGGAAGATGTGCCGGAGGGTGATTGTCAGGAGAAACAGATCAACCGCTGCCATCTCAACCAGTGGCAGGCGTTTCTCGACAGCATTCGCAAACTGCCGCGTGATCAGCAACTCGAGCGTGTTAATCGCTACGCCAACCACAAACGCTATGTGCTGGATATCAATAATTACGGCATAGAAGACTATTGGGCCGTTGCACGCGAGTTTCTGCAGCGGGGTGGCGATTGCGAAGATTACGCCATTACCAAACTGTTCTCGCTGCGATGGCTGGATTACCCGGCCGACGATGCACGAATCGTGGTGCTGCAGGATACCAATTTGCGCATCCCCCACGCGGTGCTTGCCGTAACACGCGGTGAGGACATTGCCATTCTCGACAACCAGATCAGCGAGGTCGTGTCTCATCACGATATCATCCATTACCACCCGGTTTACTCCATCAACGAGAATGGCTGGTGGCTGCATCTCCCGCAATGAAAATGCAGCGGCATACCAGCCCGGCGAAAGCGCCTTCGATGGCTGCCGGCATCGTCATTTTGCTATTGCTGATTGTTTTGGGTGCCTACCTGATCAATCTCTATATCAGTCAGGAACACGAACGGGATCTGCAGCACTGGGAATCGCGCCTCGACCTGGTGGCAGACACTCGCACGGATGCCATCGAACGCTGGATACACTTGCGTTTTGGTGAGCTGCAGGAGCTTGCCGACAATGCATCACTCCAGCTTTATCTCTGGCAAATACTACAACCACCGCAGCGCGAGACGCCAGACGCTGAACCTGCACAGCTATCCTATCTGCGCAATCTGATGCTGGCGACGGCGGAGCGCGATGGCTATTTTTCCGGTGATACACCGCGCATTCCAGCTGATTTGCCGCAGACACAGACGACCGGTCTCGCCTTGTTGAACAACAAACTGCTGCCGGTTGTATCCACGCCAGGCATGCCGGAGATCGGCAAGGCCGAGCGCCAGGCGGCTGAAGCCGCGCTGAGCAGTGGCCGCCATCAAATCAGCGAATTGCGACTGGACAGCCAGGACCATGCGGTCATCGCCTTCGCAGTACCGGTGCCTGCGGTGCTCGGCGCAAATTCCAGCCGGCCGGAACCGATCGGTGTGCTGGTCGGGATACGGAATGCCGATGTCGAATTGATGCCGCTGTTACATCAGGGTGCTTCCTTTGCCGAGGCAAGCGAGGCCTTGTTGCTCGAGCAGCGCGACAATCTGGTGGTTTACCTCTCTCCCGGCAAGGACGGTACCAGGCCCACTCGCCGCAGTGTGCGCATGGACCGTGCCAACCTGGGCGCGGTCAATGCGGTAACAACGCCGGGCAGCTACGGGAGTTACACCAATTACCGGGGCGAGCCGGTGCTTCAGGTGAGCAGACGACTGGAGTCCGCCCCCTGGATCCTGGTGCAGCAGGTCGATGCCGGGCAGGCAATGAAAGAGTCGAACGAACATCGACGCTTTCTGATCACCGCATTGTCGCTGCTGCTGTTGTCGGTTGCCGCTATGGCGGTTGCGGCCTGGCGGCACGGCAGCAGTGTCCGTGCCCAGCAGCAGGCCCATGAGTTACGCGAAAAGGCACTGAAACTCCAGAAACAGACTGAGCTTTTACACGCTGTAACCGACAATATCGATACGCTCACGCTCCTGCTCAGCCAGGATGAGCGGGTTCTGTTCGCCAACCAGGTAACGGCGGAGACTGCGGGCGCCGTACTGCCCGATCTTATCGGCAAGCCTCTGGGCGCCGCACTCGGGTCGGCAGTGACTGCAGAACTGGAGCAGGGCATACAGGCAGCGCGTAGCACTGCAAAAAACGTCTGGCGGGTCATCAGGCTGCCAATCGGTGGTCGAAGCCGAAGTTACCGTACGGGATTCATACCCGTTGAACGGATCGGGCGCCACGAGCATCCCTTGCTGCTGGTGCTGACTGATATTACCCAGTTGCAAGAGGCCCAGCAGCGTCACTCCAGTCTGATGCAGAACCTGGTTTCCACGCTGGTTCACGTGGTCGATATGCACGATCCCTGGTCTGCACACCACTCACAGCGCATGGTGGAGGTGACCAATGCCATTGGTCGCGAATTAAGGCTCGGCAGGAAAGAGCGCCAGACGCTGGAGCTGGCGGCGACCCTGGCCAACCTGGGCAAGATCATGATTCCGCGCGAGATCCTGGTCAAAACAAAGCCTTTGACTGATGCGGAACACGAGTTATTGCAGATGCATGTCCAGCACGGACTGACGTTGCTTGAGAATCTTGATTTTGAAGGTCCGGTACTGGACACCATTGCGCAAAAACAGGAGTTGCTCGATGGCAGCGGCTATCCGCACGGCTTGCATGCAGAGCAAATGAGTCTGACAGGCAAAATCCTTTCGGTCGCCAATGTGTTCGTTGCCCTGACCAGTCCCCGTGCCTACCGCGAGGGCCTTTCGATACAGCAGGCGGTCAGCGAGCTGATGGCAGGCGCGGATAGCCGTTACGACCGCCATGTGGTGGCAGCGCTGTTTCACATCGCGGAAAACAGGAAAGAATGGCTGGAGAAAACCCGTTGATGTCGGTGCGCAGATACGCGAGGCGGCCCTGTCGACTTGTTTTGCTGCCAGCACCGACGTGGCGTAGACGGCGACGCTGATATCATGTCCGGTTCCGGGCGTCTGTAAATAAAAACGCCCGCCGTGCGCTTTCCTGCAGGACGGGCGATATTCGAGCGGTAACCCGGGTTACAGTACTTGCCGTTTGCCGTTTGCCGTTTGCCGTTTGCCGCTGCCGATCAGCCGCGGTAACGCAGGACCTCAACGCTCATGCACAGCTCAACCTGGTCACTCACCAGCCTGGACAGGCTGTCCATGCCGAAGTCGGAACGGTTGATCACGGTTGAGGCCTTGACCAGGATGCTCTCCTCGGCGGTACCTTGCTGTTTCTCCGCCGGAATCAGCGTGACATCCAGCACCACCGGCCGGGTGACACCATGCACACTCAGGTCGCCATGGATCTTCGCCTTGTCCGCGCCCAGCCACTCGAAGCTGCGGCTCACGAACAGGATTTCCGGGTACTTCTCCACGTCGAAGAAACGTTCGCTCTTGATCAGGCTCTCTACGATCGAACCGCGGGTATCCAGACTGGCGGTCCGGATCACGACCATCGCCTGCTGGTCATGCGCAATCCACTCGGCGGGCGTCAAAGCCAGGCCGCCACTGAAATCGTTAAAGGCCGCCTCCACGCGCTTGAACTCGCTGTCGACACAGAAGCCCACCTGCGAGGAGTCTTTCTGGATCCGATACAGGTAGCCGTCTTTGGCTGCCTTCAGCATGGTCGACACCAGCGTGGTATCCACCTTGCTGTCCTTGAATGGCGCGCACAGCTCGGGATCATCAGCGGCTGCTCCGATAACGGGTAGCCAGCCGAGCGCCAGCATGCCCAGCAACAGCATGTAACGTCTAAAGTTATGGCTCATCGTCATTACCTCCGGGTAATTCGGTATAGCATTAGAATAGTCTAATATGCTAATTAGTCAACAATTCCTTACAATTTGACATTTATCAGTTCGTATCTTGTTGAAATAACTAATATTGCGATCTCCTTGTCTGTTGCGCGACTGTCGGAATTCCTGTCGAGTCGTGACCCCGGTTGCCTGCCACGTGAGCGTATCCGGGCTGAATTGCCGCGCGCAGCTGGCATGACCTGACAGGCCTGCCCGGGCTATCGTGGAGAGAGCGGCTGGCCTTTCACGGGCAATCCAGGCAATCCGGGGCAGGGGGGATGCCGGGCGCTGGCGGATTCGATGAGCCTGTGCCTGGCAACGCTCATCCGGAATCCATTTGAACGACATGGGGTTCTGGTTTACTCTTCCGCGCCTGTTCGGCTCACGCCCGCGTGTTCCGTCGATCAGATTTGCAGTTAAGTGTTGAAATGATCAGCAGTAATTGATTCCGGAGAGGTGTCCGAGTGGTTGACTCGAGGCATCGCCGAGAGAACGTCGGAGCGTCAGCGACGGCGGCCCCGCAGGGGTGAGTCCGCGCAGCGGGCGAATAACGAGCACGCTGGCGTGTTCCGTCGATCAGATTTGCAGTTAAGTGTTGAAATGATCAGCAGTAATTGATTCCGGAGAGGTGTCCGAGTGGTTGAAGGAGCACGCCTGGAAAGTGTGTATACGGTAATCCCGTATCGAGGGTTCGAATCCCTCTCTCTCCGCCAATAATCAAAAAGGCCCCATTCGGGGCCTTTTTGATTGTCAGCAGAGGGGTTCGAACCCTCGATTATATAAAGAGTCGGGTTCGACTCGAGCGCCGCAGGCGCGAGAGAACGTCGGAGCGTCAGCGACGGCGGCCCCGCAGGGGCGAGGGCCGTATGGCCCGAGTAATCCCTCTCTCTCCGCCATATCAATAAGAAAGGGGGCTTCCAGCCCCCTTTCTTATGAATGCGTCGTGCTCGGAATTCGAACCCTCGATCAGCCTTGACCATAAACCAGCGAGTTCGACTCGAGCGCCGCAGGTGCGAGAGAACGCCGGAGCGCCAGTGACGGCGGCCCCGCAGGGGCGAGGGCCGTATGGCCCGGGTAATCCCTCTCTCTCCGCCAAGCAGTCTGGTCTCTGTCCCGCGTCTCTGCGGGGCAGAGGCGATCTAACAAGAATTCAGCGACCTGCGTTGAATAAGTGGGCGGATTCATGCCCTTAGACCGACCTCCTCAGCGCGTAATTTCCGAAAATTCCCGCATTATCTCAAACCCGTTTAGCTGGTTCGGTGTGGTGATTCTTCTTGGCAATAATATCATCAGGTGCCGGGATTCAGTTCCAGGTGGAGAATTCGAATAGAGACGATTTGAGACCGGCATTCCGGCAGCAGCGAACTCGAGGTACGGTATCTGTGAAAAGCGAACTGGCAGATATATTTTTGCCCCCGGGAAACGGCCAGACAATTGGCCGTTATCTCTTTGGCCGAATTTGCGCTTGTTGATTTTCACTCG
>CAVQJD010000002.1:0-124231 GCA_963712695.1 uncultured Gammaproteobacteria bacterium | reverse complement strand
GCGCTTGCCCTGTCCGATACGATCACCGAAACGGATATAGCAGCGTGGCTTATCTTCAACGTTCGTATCTTTCATGACCAGCACAACATCATCCCCCTCGTCTGTTTGCAGCCATACGCCATGTGGCTGCTGTTGTCAGTCCAGGTTATTCGGCGGCTCCAGCACCTTGCCGGCGATGGAACTGCGCGTGGTATAAACGCCGTAGGCATTCATGTCGATGCAGACTTTAAGACTGGGGCGACTCAGGTCAGGAATCCCCGGTTTTCTCGATCGAGACGACGTGGCCATCCGCGGGACTGAGCACAGACAGCGGTATGGATGGAACATCCCGCTCCGGATCACGGAACAGCACGAGCACCAGCAGCGCCAGCACCCAGAAAGCCAGCGACTCGCCCCCACCGATGAAGTGCAGCACCAGTATTGCCGCCAGTACCACAGCCAGCAACGGCACCAGCCCCTGGCGGGAAATAAGGGTGTTGCGGTTCACGTTCAGTCTGTCCGGATGATAAGGCTGCGTCTGGCTGAAACGGACCGGACTAGTTGACGCTCTGATCGACAATTTTGCCTTCATTGATCCAGGACATCATCCCGCGCAACCTGGCACCCACCACCTCGATCGGGTGCTCGCGACCCAACCGGCGCTTGGCTTTGAGTGTTGCAGCCCCGGCCTGGTTTTCCAGAATGAACTCACGCGCAAATTCACCGTTCTGAATCTCGTCGAGGATACGCCGCATCTCGCGCTTGGTCTCGGCCGTTACCACGCGCGGCCCACGTGTCAGATCGCCATATTCGGCCGTGTTCGAAATCGAGTAGCGCATGTTTGCGATACCGCCCTCGTACATCAGGTCGACGATCAGCTTGAGCTCGTGCAGACACTCGAAATACGCCATCTCCGGCGCATAGCCGGCCTCCGTCAGCGTCTCGAAACCGGCCTGAACCAGCGCGGTAGCGCCGCCACACAGGACTGCCTGCTCGCCGAACAGGTCGGTCTCGGTTTCTTCCTTGAAACTGGTCTCGATGATGCCGGCCCGGCCACCGCCATTAGCCGAGGCATAGGAAAGCGCTATGTCCCTGGAACGGCCGCTGGCATCCTGGTATACCGCGATCAGGCTCGGCACGCCGGCACCGGCCTTGTAGGTTGAACGTACCAGGTGACCGGGTCCCTTCGGTGCAATCATGATCACGTCGAGATCGGCGCGCGGTTCAATCTGCTGGTAGTGAATATTGAAACCGTGCGCGAACGCCAGCGCTGCACCCTGTTTGATATTCGGCGCGATGACGTCGCGGTACAGACGCGCCTGGTGCTCGTCCGGTGCCAGGACCATGACCACATCTGCACCCTTGACGGCCACATCCAGCGGCTTGACAGTGATGCCGGACTTTTTCGCCTTGGCCTCGGATATCGAGCCCGGACGCAGCCCCACGGTCACTTCGACGCCGGAATCCTTCAGGTTATTGGCGTGGGCATGGCCCTGCGAACCGTAACCGATGATGGCAACTTTCAATCCGCGAATAATGGAAAGGTCAGCGTCTTTGTCGTAGTAGATATTCATGATTATTACCTGTCTTGTTGCCTGTCGACGATATCAGGTGTGACATCGTGTGTGATTGAAAAAATTGCTTCAGCACTCGTTCAGAGTTTGAGTGAACGATCACCGCGCCCGATACCTGAAATCCCGGAGCGCACTACCTCGATGATCAGGCCCGGATCCAGTGCCTGCACAAAGGCATCCAGCTTGTCGCCTGCCCCGGTCATCTCGATGGTGTAATTTTCCGCGGTAACGTCGATGATCCGTCCACGGAAGATATCGGACATTCGCTTGAGTTCGTTGCGCTTCTCGCCCTGCGCCTTGACCTTGATCAGCATCATCTCGCGCTCGATGTGCGGGCCTTCGGTCATATCCATCAGCTTGACTACATCAATCAGCTTGTTGAGCTGCTTGGTGATTTGCTCGATGATTTCGTCAGTACCGCTGGTGACCAGCGTCATGCGCGACAGCGATGGATCCTCGGTCGGTGCAACAGCCAGCGATTCGATATTGTAGCCGCGCGCGGAAAACAGCCCGGCCACACGGGACAGTGCACCGGCTTCGTTTTCCATCAGGATTGAAATGATGTGGCGCATCTCAGATCAGGATCATTTCGTTCTGACCGCCGCCGGCCGGAATCATCGGATAGACATTCTCTTCCCTGTCGGTCAGGAAATCCAGGAATACCAGCCTGTCCTTCTGCCGCATCGCCTCGATCAGTGCGCCCTCGACATCACCAGGTTTTTTCACCTGGATGCCCAGGTGTCCGTAACTCTCTGCCAGCTTCACAAAGTCCGGCAGCGATTCCATGTAGGACATGGCGTAGCGCTTCTGATAGAAGAATTCCTGCCACTGTCGGACCATACCCAGGTAGCCGTTGTTCAGGTTGATGATCTTGATCGGCAACGAATATTGCCGGCAGGTGGAGAGTTCCTGGATACACATCTGGATACTGCCCTCGCCGGTAACGCAGGCTACCGTGCTATCGGGGTAAGCAAGCTGCACACCCATGGCTGCCGGCAGACCGAAACCCATGGTGCCCAGGCCGCCTGAATTGATCCAGCGCCGCGGCTTGTCGAACAGGTAGAACTGCGCCGCCCACATCTGATGCTGACCCACGTCGGAGGTAATGAAGGCATCGCCGCCGGTCACCTTGTAGAGCATCTCGACGACGTACTGCGGCTTGATGAACTCGCTATCATGGTCGTACTTGAGACAGTCGCGCGAGCGCCACTCATCGATCTGCTGCCACCAGGCTGCCAGCACCGTCGCATCCGGCCGCTGACCACTATTCCCCAGCTCGCTGAGCATGGTCTTGAGTACATTGTCGACACTTCCCACGATGGGGATATCCACCTTGACGTTCTTGGAGATGCTCGCCGGATCGATGTCGATATGGATAATCTTGGCGTGCGGACAGAATTTCTCGATATTACCTGTCACACGATCATCGAAACGCGCACCAATCGCGATCAGGACATCGCAATGATGCATGGCCATATTGGCCTCGTAGGTACCGTGCATACCCAGCATGCCAACGAACTGTCTGTCCGTCGCCGGATACCCACCGAGTCCCATCAGGGTGTTGGTAACCGGGAAATTGAGTTCACGCGCCAGCCTGGTGAGAGATTCCGCAGCATTACTGAGAATGACACCGCCACCGGTGTAGATCATGGGCCGCCTGGCACCCAGCATCAGGTTGACGGCACGCTTGATCTGGCCGATATGACCCACGTGCACCGGGTTGTACGAGCGCATATGCACGCTGTCCGGATAGTGGTACTCGGTCTTTTGCGCGGTGATGTCCTTGGGAATATCAACCACCACGGGGCCCGGTCGGCCGGTGGTTGCAACGTAGAAGGCCTTCTTGATGGTCTCGGCGAGTTTCGTGACGTCCTTGACCAGGAAATTGTGTTTCACGCAGGGCCGCGTGATGCCGATGTTGTCTGCCTCCTGGAAGGCATCGTTACCGATCAGGTGGGTCGGCACCTGGCCGGTGAACACCACCAAGGGAATCGAATCCATGTAGGCGGTGGCGATGCCGGTTACCGCGTTGGTCGCACCCGGTCCCGAGGTTACCAGTACCACGCCAGGCCTGCCGGTCGATCGCGCATAGCCATCCGCGGCATGGGTAGCAGCCTGCTCGTGACGTACCAGGATGTGTTTGACCTTGTCCTGCGCATACAGCGCATCATAGATATGCAGTACCGCGCCGCCCGGGTATCCGAAGACAAACTCGATACCCTCATCGCGCAGTGAACGCACAAATATTTCCGCACCCGTCAATTCCACCTGCTACTCCCGACACCTGCTGCATCCATTAGTGATTGCGTAAAAAAAGCCCGTTTGACGGGCAAAACAACCACCTGTGTGAATCAGGAAAAGTACTGATAATCAAAGTAAAGGTCAAGGGATTCCCGGCTCTGCCGATACTACCCGGGTGCCGGACTGTCAGACATGAAATGTGTGACCTGTTTGACTTGTCCTGACACCAAATTAACCATAGTATCCGTACAGATTTATATTACAGGGACTTAGCCATGACTCTTGCCCACTTGCCTGCTCTGTCACGTAACCCCATCCATGCCCTCATGCTGGCGGGCTGTCTGTGGCTGCTGGAATCTCCAGCCAGCGCGGACGTGTACAAATGGTTCAATGAAAACAATGAGGTTCAGTATACCCAGATGCAACCACCCCCCGGCATCGAGTATGTCCTGATTCAGACCGCCGAGCACCCCGGCATGGTTGATGCCAAGACTGAAACGAAAACTCCGGGTGAAGCATCCACCTCTGGCAAGTCGCAGGCTCAAACCGATGCAGAGGCCCTGGCTAAATATGAGGCCGAGGTGGCCAAGATTTCCGAGCAAAACTGTACTATTGCACGCAACAATCTCGCTCAGCTCAACATGGGAGGACACCTCCGCTATCGGAACGAAGAGGGGGAATATGTCAACATGAGTGAGCAGGAGCGCACGACACGTATCACCGAGGCCAACAAGCAGATCGAACAGTTCTGCAAGAAAGAAACCAAGTAATGCCGTTTCTCAAGATCCAGGTCAACACTGTTCTGGCACCCGCGCAGGCAAAAAGTCTGGCCGCAAAGGCCTCGGCGCTGGTCGCCGCACAGCTGGGTAAACCGGAACGCTATGTCATGACCTCGATCGAGCACAATCCTGCCATGCTGTTCGCCGGCACCGACGCCCCCCTGGCATACCTGGAACTCAAGAGCATCGGACTGCCGGAATCGGACACGGCGGACGCGTCCCGGTCCCTGTGTGAACTGGTTGCCGGTGAAACCGGCGTCGACCCGGAGCGGATCTACATCGAATTCAGCGATGCACCCCGCAAGATGTGGGGCTGGAATAGCAGTACCTTCTGATGCGTCTGGCCTGGCTGCTTGCGATCCTGGCCGCTGGCGCCGGCTTCTGGTTCTACACACACCCGGACACAACCAGGGGTCTGACAGACCTGCTGCCGCTCGCAGGCTCAAGCCTGAAGACCGAGCGCCTCTACAAGTGGCGCAACGAGCGCGGCGAGTGGCAGGTAACCGATACCCAACCACCGGCAGGCACCGCCTACGAAATGCTTGACTACCGTGAGGATGTCAATGTGCTGCCGGTTCCACCCCAGCTCGCCAATGACCGTTAGCCTGTACAATACCGGCAGGACCGCTACAATCGGCAACCTGTCAAACCATACACTCCAGTTATCATGCGCCTGTCCCAGTTCCCGCTCTCCACCCTGAAAGAGACCCCGGCCGATGCCGAGGTCATAAGCCACCAGCTCATGTTGCGCGCCGGCATGTTGCGCAAGCAGGCCGCCGGCGTTTACAGCTGGCTGCCACTCGGTCTGCGCGTACTGCGCAAGGTCGAGTCGATCGTCCGCGAGGAAATGGACGCTGCCGGCGCACTGGAACTACTCATGCCGGCAGTGCAACCAGCCGAACTCTGGCAGGAATCCGGACGCTGGGACAAGTACGGGCCGGAACTGTTGCGACTCACCGACCGCCACCAGCGTGAATTCTGTTTCGGGCCCACCCATGAGGAAGTCATTACCGACATCGCCCGCCGCGAACTGCGCAGCTACAAGCAGCTGCCGGTCAACTACTACCAGATCCAGACCAAGTTCCGCGATGAGATCCGTCCGCGCTTCGGTGTCATGCGCGCGCGTGAATTCCTCATGAAGGATGCCTACTCCTTCCATGCTGACCAGGGGTCGCTGTCGGAAACCTATCAACTCATGTACGAGACCTACTCGCGTATTTTTACCCGCACCGGCCTGAAATTCCGCGCCGTCCGCGCCGACAGCGGCGCCATCGGCGGCAGCCTGTCGCAGGAATTTCATGTGCTGGCGGATTCCGGCGAAGACGCTATCGCGTTTTCCACCGACAGCGACTTCGCCGGTAACGTCGAGACCGTACCGGCGCCAAAGGCCACGGAACCGGTGCCGGCTGCGCAAGCAGTACTGGAGCATGTCGCAACACCCGGGCAGCACACTATCGCCGAGGTTTGCGCGTTCCTGGGCGTCAGGCCCGACCAGTGCGTCAAGACCCTGGTGGTCAAAGGCAGCAACAACGACGTGGTCGCACTGGTGCTGCGCGGCGACCATGAGTTAAACGCCATAAAGGCGGAAAAACTACCGGCCATTCAGGTGCCACTGGAGTTCGCCAGCGATGCGCAGATCCTCGCGACGACGGGCTGCCCGAGCGGATCACTGGGTCCGGTCGGATTGAACATTCCGGTTCTGGTCGATCATGCCGCGGCGCAGCTGGCCGATTTCGTCTGCGGCGCCAATACCGACGGCCAGCATCTGCGTGGCGTGAACTGGGGCCGGGACCTACCACTACCGGAATCCGTCGACCTGCGTAATGTTGTGGCCGGTGATCCCAGCCCCGACGGCAAGGGCATGCTGGTCATCGCGCGTGGCATCGAGGTCGGCCACATCTTCCAGCTCGGCACGAAATACAGCGAGGCAATGAATGCCACCGTGCTGGATGAACAGGGTAAGGAAGTCCCCATGGTTATGGGCTGCTACGGCATCGGTGTTTCGCGCATTGTCGCGGCCGCCATCGAACAGAACCACGACGAGCAGGGCATCATCTGGCCGGCGGCGATCGCACCGTTTCAGGTCGCGCTGCTGCCGATGAACATGAAGAAGTCACAACGGGTACGCGAAGCGGCTGAAGCACTCTATGAGGAGTTGCTGGAAGCGGGCTTCGAGGTTTTGCTCGATGACCGCCCGGTACGCCCCGGCGTTATGTTCTCTGACATGGAACTCATCGGCATTCCGCACCGTATTGTGGTGGGTGAGAAAAACCTCGATCTTGGCATGCTGGAATACAAATCCCGACGCGACAGCGAGAGCCGTGACATCGCGAGCAGCGGGATCGTCGGGTTCCTGCGGGATCAGCTGCCAGCAGCGTGAGCCGTTACACGGGAATGCAGCCGCACTTGCCGCAAACAACCCGCCATCTGCTTGCCGCCTGTCTGGCCGGCCTGTTACTGCATACGGTACCTGCCTGGTCAGCTACCCAGGAACGTCCGAATGCAGAAATGCGCCAGCTGCTGAGCGAGGCGATCGAATCCAGCGACAGTTTTATCGACCGCTTCGATGCCGAGGTCTGGCTTACCGACATGTCAAACCGGCTGGCATCCCGCATCGACGACCCGCAGGAACGTCTGCACATCCTCAAGCACGTGCACTACGAGGCGCGCCGCGCCAAGCTGGACCCGGAACTGGTGCTGGCGCTGATTACGGTGGAAAGCAATTTCGACCGCTTTGCGATCTCCACTGCCGGCGCCCAGGGCATGATGCAGATCATGCCGTTCTGGCTGGACGAGATTGGACACCCGAACGACAACCTGTTTGATATCGCTACCAACCTGCGCTTCGGATGTACCATTCTCAGCATTTACCTGGATCGCGAAAAAGGCAATATGCACAAGGCCCTGGCCCGCTACAACGGCAGTGTCGGCAAGCACTGGTATCCGCAACGCGTGTTCAAGGCGCTCCGCAAAATCTGGTATCGCCAGTAGCGATTCCGGGTCGGCAACCTGGCATCCAGCATCGGCCTGTGCAGACCAACTCAATGAACAATGGCGCGACGACAGCTACGTCCTGGCCACGCTGCAGACTGTTGTTGTCAGTGCCGGCCTTTGCAATCCTGCTCCTATTCGTTACCTTCTGGCAGCTGCCTGGCCACACCCTGCTCTGGCGTGAACTGCAAAACACTGGCCATACCCTGCTCTTCGGCGTACTTGCCCTGCTTGCCCTGTGCAGCTATGTAACTGCAGTACCGGCTGGCCGGAACAGGCCTGCGCGTGGTTACCTGGCAGCTGCTGCCATAAGCTTGCTGAGCGGCGGTGCTGTCGAAATCGTGCAGCTGGTGAGTGGTGGCGATGCAGACGCCGTGGACGTACTGCGCGACCTGGCCGGGATACTGATTGCACTCGCCATATGTGCCGGCTTCGACCCGCACCTGGCGCAGCCGGGACAGGCCCTGCACTCGAGCGCGTTACGCACGGGATTACTGGCCCTGGCGGCCGGCCTGTGTATCACGAGTGCTTATCCGCTAGCTTCGCTGGCCTGGGCATACCACCAGCGCGAGCAGACTTTTCCCGTCATCGTTGACCTGTCTGCACGCTGGGCGCAGCCCTTCATTCAACTCAGCCACGCCCGCAGCGATCCGGTCGTCGACCCGTCAGTCTGCGCGGCAGCGGATGCCGGACAACGGACCAGACTGCACCTGGAACCGGTAGTCTATGCCGGGTACTCGGTCACTGAACCGCATCCGGACTGGCGTGGCTACGATTATCTTGTCCTCGATATATTCTCCATGCAGTCAGCCACGTTTGAAATGACACTGCGCATCCATGATGCCGGGCATAACCAGGAGCATGCCGACCGCTTCAACCGGGTGCTGACACTATCGCCCGGAGCCAATCGCATCCACGTCCGATTGACGGAGGTGGAAAACGCGCCGGCCGGCCGCCACATGGACATGGCACACATCGCCGGTGTCATGCTGTTTATCGCTCATGCCAGAGACCCGCTGGCATTCTGCACGGACCCGCTGCACCTGGAATGAGGTCTTGCCGGGTATTGTGCCAGACGTGGATTCAGCTGGATTCGAACAGTGCAATCGATTCCACGTGCGCGGTATGTGGAAACATGTCCATCACGCCCGCGGCGCACAGCCGGTAACCGTAGGTTCTGACCAGGGTGCCCGCATCACGCGCCAGTGACCCTGGATGACAGGATACATAGACCAGGCGCTGCGGATGGATATTGCCCAGCACATCCAGCACTCCGGCCGCACCGCTGCGTGGCGGGTCCAGCAATACCTTGCTGTAGCCACCGCCTGCCCATGTGGCATGGCGCTGGTCCTGCGCCAGATCAGCGACATGGAAGCTGACATTGTCCAGCCTGTTAAGCAGGGCATTGTCGCGTGCGCGGCCAACCAGGCCAGCCTCCCCTTCCACACCGGTTACCGTGCCTGCCAGTCGCGCCATCGGCAGCGTGAAATTGCCCAGGCCACAGAACAGGTCGAGCACGGTGTCGGAACGCTCCAGCGCCAGCATCTCCAGGACGCGTGCGACCATCTGGCGGTTGATGACGCTGTTTACCTGGGTGAAATCAACGGGCCGGAAACGCAGATCGAGCCCCTGCTCCGGCAAACTGTATGACAGCACCGAGTCGGCAGGCATCAGGGCATGCACACTGTCCGGACCAGCCGGTTGCAGGTAGACATGCATGCGCTGTTCGTTCGCAAACGCCTGCAGGCGTGTCTGGTCAGCCACACTCAGTGGATCGAGGTTACGGAACACCAGGGCCGTTACCGTGTCACTCACGGCAACCTCGATTTGTGGAATGCGTGCGCGGCCATCCAGCTCACCCAGCAGCGCGGCCAGCTGTTCGATCTGCTCACCGACTGACGGGTGCAGCACTTCACAACGCGACAGGTCGGCAATATAGGGTGCGCGCCGTTCGCGAAAGCCAACCAGTACCCGGCCCTTCTTGATAACATACTTGACACCCAGACGAGCCTTGTTGCGATAACCCCAGACCGGTCCGGTCAGGGGTGGCAGTATGATTTCCGGGACCACGCCACCGATACGCTGCAGGCTATCCAGCAGCACCTGCTGCTTGGCACGTATCTGCGCACCGGCTTCCATATGCTGCAGGCTGCAGCCGCCGCAGACACCAAAATGCGGGCAACGCGGAGTGACCCGATCCGCCGATGCCTGGTGAATAGCGGTGATCCTGCCCTCATCGAAGTTCCGGTGTGAAGCCAGATACTCGAAACCCACCTGTTCACCCGGCAGCGCACCCTCGATAAACACGGCCTTGCCGTCGAGATGCGTTACCCCGCGTCCATCGTGAGCGAGTGATTCGATCATGACCTGGTCGACCGGAGCAGGCAGGCGCGGCTTGCGGGTGCGTTTACTCATAAGGCTCCCCCCCAAATCGAGTGGGTAGATTCCCGTTGCAGGGCCGAACTCATTCGGCTAACAACCTTGCCATCAGCAGGAATGCGTCTCGTCTAAATTGATGTGTTACCCGGTGCCCTGTGCTTCTGGCCAGCTTGAGCGCTCGCCGTACTCGCAGGATTTGGCTGCGATGCTCGGCGGCGTCTGACGGGAGTCTGAAGATATAGTATCTAACCCTTGTCTGTACTTTGCGTCTGATGCTTATTCCAGGTGTCTTTGTGCGAACTCATTTGACGTAATCAGGATCCGGCCAGTTCGCCAGAAATTCCTGCAGGTGCGGTTTGTCCTGAGCCGCCAGTTCCTGGCGCACTTCATCACAGACCTTGTGATACTGGTCCGCACTCAGGTGGCCACGAATCAGCTCAAAACGCTGGAACACCAGGTAGGTATTCAGGACATCGGTTTCACAATAATTGCGAATGCCTTCGAGGTCACCGGCCAGGTAACTGTCCCAGACATGTGCACCGCTCATACCCATCTTGCCGGGAAAACCCAGCAGGGTCGCGATTTCATCCAGTTTGGCAGTGGCACGCGGCTGGTAGCCTGCCAGCACGTCCATCAGGTCAGTGTGGCGCTCATGATAGCGGCTGATGTAGTTGTTCCACTTGAAATCCCGGTCACCGCCGCCCGTATCCCAGTAGCGTGGTGCCGCAACACCATGCAGCAGGCTGCGGTAATGAATGACGGGCAGATCGAAACCGGAGCCATTCCAGGACACCAGCGTCGGCGTGAAACGGTCAATACCGTCGAAAAAACGCTGCAGTAATTCCGCTTCAGGTGCGTCGACATCGCCAAGCGTCCAGACCTTGAACCGGTCCGGGGTGCGCAATACCACCGAGATAGCGACGATACGATGCAGGTGGTGGCGCAGGAATTCGGAGCCCCCGGTTTCCTCGGCGCGCTTGTGAAACATTGCCCGGCCGACGTCCTTGTCATCCAGACCATCGAGGTCGTACAGGCGCCGGCCGGCAGCGACGTCCGGCACGGTCTCGATATCGAATACGAAAATATTCATGGGGAAGAAAATTTTTTGCCGCAAAGCACACAAAGAGCACGGAGGAAATGAAATCTCTGTGAAAGAATAAGCTCTGTGTCCTCTGTGGCGCCTTTACAGGGATACTATTTCTGCTTCCAGGCGCCACTGGCATCCATGTACCACCAGCCTCCACGCGCGTTGTCCACCCAGCGACGGGCAAATGTCGCGCGGATCTCGCCCTCCCATTCCGGGTGACCATTAGCCCGGGCCATTTCGGCATACAGTGAAGTGCGATCGCGGTTTTCTTCGGCCACCAGGTTGCGCACCGTGTTGCGTTCCGCCAGTGGTACCAGCTTCTGGTCGCGCACTTCGATCTGGCCATCATGCGTCATGCCGACCGCCCCGGAAGCGTAGTAAGGTGCCAGACTTCGATGACGGGCTTCCATACTTGCCGTCAGCTGACGGATCGCCGGGGTGTTAATCGAGAGATCAGCCTCGGCATGCGCAGGGTGCACCAGCCAGTCCAGCACGATCAGTACAGCCCGCGCCGGCAAACCGGGCATTTCGAGCATCGATTGCGGCTGTGCAGGCTGTTGCTGCGGTGTCTGAGGTGCCTGAGGCGCCTGCGGCGGGGTAGCCCCGTAGACATCCAGGATAATCCGGTCTGCCGCCTTTTCGGCCGCCTCGGCCGGGAAATACACGTTGATGGTCACACAGGCGCTGACGAACAGCAGCAGAAACAGGGACATCGGAAAACGCAGTACTCTCATGGCTTGACCTCTTGCAGGTAGGTTCAGACAGTCTTGATAGTGATTAACGGAGTTCCCGCCCGCAGGTTAACGCGGCACCGCTCACCCCGTTATTCTACGACAATCTTCTGCGCGCCGGTGACCGAAATTATCTGCGCAACCAGTTTGTTCCAGTCGACCCGGTTCGCATAGCCGACCACATCCAGACGCGGCGGAATGAAACGTCCCTTGACCAGATAGTAACCCTGCTCCGCCGGCGCCACCCCACCCATCTCGCATACACCATTCTCCAGCCGGCAACGGATACCGAGCCGGTCATACGGGAAATCCTCCAGGAAGCGCAGGAAGCTGCGCGACACCGCACCGCCCACGCCGCCACCGCCGATATTGGCAATATTGTCGACGGCCTTCTGACTGATGCGATGCCGTGACCTGTCGTTCTCGGGTGTGGCAAATACCGCGTCGAACGCCACCGGCCGCCAGGATTCCATACGCAGGCCCTCGACCTGACCACCCAGGCGGCCCTCGATGCGACCAAACGAGAAGGTGCTCGTGAGATGTTCCAGGTCGATGTCCTCGACGCGTGCATCCACCTGCAGGCGTGGCACCAGCCCCAGCGGACTGTCCAGCTGCAGGTTGCGCAGTGTCACCACACCATCAAAGACCCGCACCAGCAACACACCGCCGACTGCCAGCTGGCCATTCTCGTATCTGACCGAGGGAATCACGCCCGACAGCATGCCGCCGAATTCCGGCCAGCCCAGCGCACCGGTCAGTTGTTTCATGGACACGGGAGTGAGCAGGCCATCCACCTGCCAGTGCAGGGACCGTCCGGCGACATAGGCCAGGTCGAAGGAATCGATCTGCAGTACGCCATCCAGCACCGGAATACTTGCCGGACGTACCAGCCGCACGGTGTTGCCAACCGACTCTGCCTCGATCTGCACCGCGCCCAGTGCAATACGGTAGATGTGGCCACGCTGCCAGGACAATTCCGAGTATTCGGGGTTCTGCGTATCCGACCAGTCCAGCTTGCCGGACAGTTCTGTGAATCCGAACAGGTCGTCCTGGTCAGTCACGTTCACGTTCTGCAGCGTCAGCTGTGACGCGACGGGCGCGTTATCACGCACCACCAGGCGCCCGGACAGCACACCGGACGCTGTCAGGCGCCCTGCCGGCGTGCCGGTCAGCCAGGGCTGCAGGTAACTTGTGTACAGGGGTCCCAGCGCGGCCTCACGGATATCGAGCACAAGCTCTGTTACCTGCGTCTCTGCCGCAAAACTGATACGCCCCACGCCGGCGAGCTGGACGCATCCGGGATGACGGTAGTCGAATTCATGCACGACCAGCACCTTGCGCCGGGTCAGCCAGTCCAGTTTTGCCGTGGCCTGCACCGGGCGGTCAGGCACCGCGAGATAGACCGGCTCTACGTAGTATCCGCCGTGCTCTCCACGTACAGTCACCTGCAGGTGCCAGCCAGAGGAAAACGAGCGGGCCTGCAGGTCGATGCCGAGATCCACAGCCTCGCCGGCTATGCTGCCCGCGGCATTGGAGAACCCCGTGCCTGTTACACGCGCCTGTACATCCGCCGCGGCAACCTCACCCCCGGTGCCACGTAAATGCGCCGTCAATGCGATCTGGCCGTCACCCTCGAGTACCGGGAGTGAGTAACCCGACCGCACAGCCTGTGCCGATACCTGTTGCAGTGACAGGCGGCTGCCCTCGACATCCAGCGTCCAGTCAGCGGCCGTATATACGGCGGCTACTGTGAGCCGCCCTCCCGCGTAGCGGATGCCGCCTAGCCGGACCTGGAGCCGGCCATCGCTGTTCCGGTACCGAAAGCTGGCTTCAATCTGTTGACGGCCCAGCCCGGCGGATTGTCCTTCCAGGGTGCCGGCCGGGCAGTGGATCGTTTCAGCGTCGAGCTGGAGCGAAGGACAGGTCAGTTTGACGCCGGTCACGGTCCCGAGCGGCGCCGGCAGTTCGGCACGCGCGGCAGTCAGCAATACGCTGGTCTGACCAGACTGTGACCAGCCGGTATGCAGCGCAACATCCTCGGCCGACCAGCCGGTTCCGGACACACTGCCCAGCGTGATCCCTGCCTCGTCGAAGGCCAGGCCGGTGAAACTCGCCACTGCCAGCAGACCCACGCCCGACAGTAAACCGGTAATGACCCGTGGTACGGGCATGGGCATTCAGTCGGGAAACACCCCGGTCGACAGGTAACGGTCACCGCGGTCGCAGATGATGACAACGATAATGGCGTTTTCGACCTGCCGCGCCAGCGACAGAGCGGCGGCCACCGCACCGCCGGACGAGATGCCGGCAAAAATGCCTTCACGCGCGGCCAGTGCCAGCGTGGTGGCCTCGGCATCAGCCTGTGTCACCTCGATGGTGCGGTCCACATTGGCTGCGTTGAAGATGGCGGGCAGATACGCCTCCGGCCAGCGCCGTATACCGGGTATCGCGGAGCCCTCGGCAGGCGTGACGCCAACGATTTCAATGACCGGATTCTGTTCCTTGAGGTAGCGCGAGGTCCCCATGATGGTCCCGGTGGTACCCATGGCGCTGACAAAATGGGTCACCCTGCCCCCGGTGTCGCGCCAGATCTCGGGGCCGGTGCCTTCGTAATGCGCGCGTGGATTGTCGGGATTGGAAAACTGGTCAAGCACCTTGCCCTCGCCGCGCGCCGCCATCTCTGTGGCCAGGTCGCGCGCGCCTTCCATGCTGGCTGCCTTGCTCACCAGCACGATCTCGGCGCCAAACGCCCTCATCACCGCACGCCGTTCCACACTCATATGTTCCGGCATGATCAGCACCATGCGGTAACCCCTGATCGCCGCGGCCATGGCCAGGGCAATGCCGGTGTTGCCGCTGGTGGCCTCGATCAGGGTATCGCCCGGCCTGATTTCACCGCGCAACTCGGCGTGGCGGATCATGCTCAGCGCCGGACGGTCCTTGACCGACCCGGCCGGGTTGTTGCCCTCGAGTTTCACCAGCACCGTGTTGCTCATCTCGCCCGGCAGCCGTTGCAAACGCACCAGCGGCGTATTGCCGATTGTTGCCTCAATGGTCGGAAAATCCATCAGTTAGCCACCCTCTCTGGAGGCAGACAGTATACCGAAGAACCGGGGAATTCAGACAGGCATTGTCCGCAACTGCCTACATGCACAGATGGCCAGCCAGCCGGGAATGCCTTAGCATCCCCGGCGCGCAGACGGCGCCGCGCTACCGGGAGCCTTATGAAGAGCCTTTATGCCGTACTGATCAGCCTGACCCGCGACCTGCTCGATACCTGGCGACATCCCGGCAGCCGCAGCGGCTTGCGGACGCCAGCGCGGGACAGTGAGGCACTGGCAGGGAAGCCACCCGAAGCATCGATCGAAGACCTGCATATCGAAGCGCTGGCAAGTGAATTCCCGCGCGAGTTGTTTGCCCAGCTGCTGCTCGAACTGCCGGAGCACAGAAAGCTGATGGCCGAATCATTCACGGCCGGAAATTACCGGCGCTTGCGCGAGAACGTCCACCAGCTCCTGGGTGCCACCGCCTATTGCGATGTGGACGACCTGGAACAGGGGCTCAGGCAATTACGCACGGCCCTGAAAACGGATGATGCCCGCAGCATCCAGTACTGCTTTCACCACGCCATGCAGACCATCGACAATACCCTGCACAACAGCGGCTATCGGACGCACCCGCAATGATTCCGGCCAGGCGTGCGGACAATTACCTGCGTGCCTGCAGCATCAGCGCCTTCATTTCAGCGACCGCCGCTGCCAGCCCGGTAAACACTGCGCGGGCAATGATTGCATGGCCGATATTCAGTTCGCGCACCCCGGGCAACGCCGCAATCCGTTGCACATTGCCATAGTGCAGACCGTGACCGGCATGCACCGTCAGACCCGCGGCGACACCCTGTTGCACGGCAGCCTCGATGCGCGCCAGCTCGCCCGCTGCGGTCCGCGCATCCGCGGCATCGGCAAAATGGCCGGTGTGTATTTCCATGCACGGTGCGCCGCTCTCGGCCGCCGCCGCAACCTGCTCAGGAACCGCGTCGATGAACAGCGACACGCGAATACCGGCCTCGGCCAGCTGTGTACAGGCATCACGCAGGCGCGGCAGCTGTCCCGCCACATCCAGGCCGCCCTCCGTGGTCAGTTCCTCGCGCCGTTCCGGTACCAGGCAGCAATCCGCAGGCCGGATACTGCAGGCAAATGCCAGCATCTCGTCGGTGACCGCCATCTCCAGGTTCATGCGGGTAGTGATGACGTCCTTCACCGCGATCACGTCCCGCTCCTGGATATGGCGCCGGTCTTCACGCAGATGCAGCGTGATGCTGTCTGCGCCCGCCTGCTCAGCCACCCGCGCCGCTTCCACCGGATCGGGATACGGCGTACCACGCGCCTGCCGGATGCTCGCGACATGATCGATATTGACACCCAGGTGCATGCTACAAAAGACCTCCGTTATCAGGTTCCAGACGAACCACCGGGCGCATCACCGGCGTGTGCAGCGGGGCGCGCCAGTGACGCCAGCTGTCGCAGTACCACGCGGGTTTTCAACGGCCGCGCACCGACATACAGGTCCACTGCCGCGCGCATCAGCGCCTTTACTTCCCGACACGCCCGTGTATCGGTCAAGGCCCCGTTATGCAGCGCCAGCAGACTCGAGCCCTGCAGAAAAATTCCGTCACCGGCCGGCCGCTCACGGCGTACCGGGCCGCGCTCCAGCAGGTATTCGTAGCACCCCGCAGCCTCTACCGGCGCCCCGCTCTGCACATCGTGGTCCAGTAACAGGCCATAGCCCAGCCCCGTCAACAGGTCCTTCTCGAAACAGCGCAATGCCTGCTTCCTCATGTCCACCAGCCCTGCAAGCGCCTGCTCGTAGGCATCGAAACATTCGCCGGGTGGGGATCATGGCGCGTCAGCAGGCGCAGCAGCAACTCATTGAGATAGCTACGCACACAGTACCTGCCGGCCGGTCCAAGCGCCAGTTCACGCCTCGCGTATCGACGTCGGTCAGTGTGCCGAGCTCGCCACGCAGGCTCCATGACAGCAGCAGGGGACGCAGCCCTGCAGCTGGTCGTGCCAGCGTCGCCCGCGCCGAACGGGCGCCGCGCGCGACCAGACCCACCCGGCCATGATGCGGGTGAACACCTCCAGCAGCAGGCTGGAATCACGGTAGGGATAATGATGCAGGACGTAGGCCGGTTCGAGCACGACCAGGCAGCGGTTGCTCATGCCAGGAGCCTGTCGGACGTAGGTAATCATGTGGCTACCCGCAATTGCCCCCTGCAATCGTGCGACGCGGCAGACCGCGCATACCCGGCCGAACCGGCATTAACCGTCCTCAGAATAACCGAGGCTGCGCAGCGCCCGTTCGTCATCCGCCCAGCCTTCCTTTACCTTCACCCACAGCTTCAGGTTAACCTTGCTCGCCAGATTTTCTCGATATCCCGGCGCGCCTGCTGACCGACCTCGCTGCAGCACCGCCCCCTGGCGTCCCGATGACGATACTCTTCTGGCTCTGACGCTCCACCCAGATCAGGGCGTGGATATGCAGGGTGATCCTAGCGCTCACGGCGGAATGCCTCCACTTCCACGGTCAGACCATAGGGCAGTTCTTGGGTCAGCTTGCGAAACAGTTTTTCGCGGATGCGTTCGGCCACCAGAAAGCGCTCAGGCGGTCAGTGACCTGGTCTTCGGGAAAAAATGGCGGCGCCCGGGGCAACAGTTCCTCGATGGCCGATCTCCAGCGCCGCCACATTACTGCCTTTGCGGCCGACATCGGAATAATTTCGGCAAAGACGTGCCTGTCAGACAGCGCCTCGCAGCCCCGGCAGCAGAGGTTTCGCGACTGGCCAGCACATCCACCTTGTTGACTGCGAGGATCACCGGGCGGTCGAGATCCGCAAGTTCGTCCAGAACCAGGTCGTCGTCGGGCTGTCCAGCGCAGGCCCTCGACGACGAACACCACGACATCCACATCCCGCAGGCCGGGCGTCGCCGTGCGGTTCATATGACGGTTCATGGCGCGCCCGCTGTAGTCGTGGATGCCGGGGGTGTCCACGTAAATCAGCTGGGCGTGTGCCAGCGTCTTGATGCCGAGATGCGGTGGCGGGTAGTCTGCGGGACGCTGTGACGTGATACTGATCTTCTGTCCCAGTATGCGGTTCAGCAAGGTCGACTTGCCGACGTTGGGCCGGCCGACCAGTGCGATGTAACCGCAATGAAAATTTTCTTCCATTGGTCAGTCGGCACTTCCAGCTGCTCGAGCAGCTGCGCGGCGGCATCCTGTTCCGCCTGCCGGCGGCTGCTGCCGCGCCGATCGCCGGCTCGCTGCCGTCCACCCGGCACTGCACCCGGAACAGCTGCGCGTGCGCCTCACCGCCGACTTCGATCACGTCATACGCCGGCAGCGGCCGGCGTCTGGCCTGCAGGAATTCCTGCAGGCGCGTCTTGGGGTCCTTGAGCACTGCCGTCTCGGTGAGTCCCGCCAGCCGCGCTGTCGAACAGTGCAAGAATACAGCGCCTGCAAGTGGCAAAGTCACTGTCGAGGTAAATGGCGCCGAACACCGCCTCGAGCAGCATCCGACATGATGGAATCGCGGCGATGCCCGCCACTCTTGCGCTCACCGGGTCCCAGTTTCAGGTACTGGCCGATTTCCAGGGTCCGGGCCATATCCGCCAGCGACTCAGCGCCGCACCAGTGCAGGCGCGCAGGCGGCTGAGACGGCCTTCGCTAGCCCCGGGAAAGCGGTCGATAGAGTTCCCCGGCGATGACCGTGCCCGAGTATGGCGTCGCCAAGGAATTCCAGGCGTTCGTTGTTGCCGCTGCCGGCGCTGCGATGAGTCAGCGCCTGCAGCAGCAGTGAGGCATCCGTGAATTTATACCCGAGGTGCTGTTCCAGCCGGTCCGGTGAACGTATCAAAGCTTGCGCGCCATCACCTGCTTGTCGAAGGCCATCAACACATACACATTACCGAACAGGTGCACCTTGACGTCATACTTGGCCCTGACACTGTAGTTCTGGCCTGCCGACTTGATTGCCACATCCTTGGGCGTGATCGTGCTGACAAAACTGATATCGAAACGGCGCTCGATCAATCTCCTGATCTCAACGGGGGAATCGAAACCCGACTCTTCCGTGACCGATTCCAGTGTTGACACGATCTTGTAGTATTCGAGGTAGGACGGCACCATCTTGAGGGCAAGCAGCACGAAAAAGCCGATCAGGCCGAGCACGATCAGCCAGCCGATTCCGGTCATACCCTTCTGTCGAGTCATTGAACGCATAATATCCCTCGTGTTTTCCCTATTGAATCCTGTTGCCGATCCGTTGCAGGTCGACACCACCGCCCGCGCTGTCCCAGTTCATCCAGATGCGAAACGCCTTGCCGACCAGGTTGCGTTCCGGAACCGTACCCCAGTAACGGCTATCGTTGCTGTTGTCGCGGTTGTCTCCCATCACGAAATATTCGCTATCACCGACCACGAACTCGCCTTCCAGGCCCGGCGTGCGCGGCATAACCAGGATGTCATGCTGAATGTCATTGAGTTGTTCCCGGCGCCTGCTGGCGCCAGACATACTCACGCCGGAGCCACTGCCGATATAGACCCCGGCGGGTACCTGGCCGACCGCTTCGCCATTAATGTAAACGACCTTGTTGTAATAACCAACCCGGTCACCGGGCAGACCGACGACCCGCTTGATATAGTCGACCGAGGGGTCCTTGGGATAGCGGAACACCACCACGTCGCCGCGCTCGGGTTCGCCAATCTCGATGACCTTGGTATCCACCACCGGCAGGCGTATGCCGTAGGCAAACTTGTTGACCAGAATGAAATCGCCGACCAGCAGTGTCGGCATCATCGAGCCGGACGGTATACGAAACGGCTCGACCAGGAACGAACGCAGCAGCAGTACCGCGAGGATGACCGGAAAGAATGACTTGCAATACTCGACCAGTGTCGGCTCCTTGAGTGCTGCCCGAACCTCGTCGGATTCCTCCGCCCTGCCACTCGCGACCAGCGCTGCCGCCTGCCGCCGCCTGCGCGGTGCCAGCAACAGGGCATCCAGTGCCCAGGCAACACCTGTGAACAGGGTCGCGCCAACCAGCAATGTCGGAAAATCAAAAGTCATCGGTCTTTCTTCCATACCTTGTTCATAGTTTCACCATTATATGCATTTACAGGTATCGTGATCATTCATTATCCACGCGCAGCACAGCCAGGAAGGCGGCCTGCGGTATTTCCACCTTGCCGAACTGTTTCATGCGCTTCTTGCCCGCCTTTTGTTTTTCCAGCAACTTGCGCTTGCGGGTAATGTCGCCACCATAGCACTTTGCCGTGACATTCTTGCGTAATGCCTTCACATTCGTGCGTGCGATGATCTGGCCACCAATGGCTGACTGGATGGCTACATCATACATCTGGCGCGGAATCAGCTCCTTCATGCGCGACGCCAGCTGGCGCCCGCGCGTCTGTGCCAGGTCACGGTGCACAATCACCGACAGGGCGTCGACCCGTTCGCCGTTGATCATGATATCGAGCTTGACCAGCGGTGCCACCTGGAAACGCAGGAAATGATAATCGAAAGACGCATAGCCGCGGCTGACTGACTTGAGCCGGTCGAAGAAATCCAGCACGACCTCACTCAGCGGCAGTTCGTAGTTCAGGGACACCTGGTTGCCAAGGTACTGCATGTCACGCTGCACACCGCGTTTCTCGATACACAGGTTGATGACGTTGCCTACGTATTCCTGCGGCAGCAGGATGCTGGCGAGTATAATCGGTTCGCGTATTTCACCGATCTGGTTGACCGGCGGCAGGCTGGCCGGGTTATCGATCTTCAGCAGTTCGCCTTTTGTGTCGAGCACCTCATAGATTACCGTGGGCGCCGTGGTGATCAGGTCGAGATCATATTCACGTTCAAGCCGTTCCTGCACAATTTCCATGTGCAGCATACCGAGAAATCCGCAGCGGAAACCGAAGCCCAGCGCATCGGAAGTCTCCGGCTCGTAATGCAGTGCCGCATCGTTGAGCCGCAGTTTCTGCAGGGCGTCCCGCAGGTCCTCGTAATCGTCCGAGCTGACCGGATAAAGCCCCGCGAACACGTTAGGCTGTATCATCTTGAAACCGGGCAGCGCGCTCGTGGCCGGGTTGCCGGCAAGTGTTAACGTATCACCCACCGGTGCGCCGTCAATGTCCTTGATACCGGCAATCACGAAGCCGACGTCACCCGCCTCCAGCAATGGGCGATCTTCCTGCTTGGGCGTGAATACACCGAGCCGCTCGATCTGGAAATTGCGGCCGGTCGACATGACGCGGATCTTGTCACGCCTGGACATGCGACCATCCATCACGCGGATCAGCGAGATCACACCCACGTAGTTATCGAACCAGGAATCAATGATCAGGGCCTTGAGCGGTTCCTCGGCATTACCGCGCGGCGGCGGAACGCGGCGCACGATTTCTTCCAGCACATCGATCACACCTTCGCCGGTCTTGGCACTGCAACGCACTGCATCGGTTGCCTCGATGCCGATAATCTCCTCGATTTCGCCGATCACGCGCTCCGGCTCGGCAGCCGGCAGATCGATCTTGTTGAGCACCGGTACCACCTCGAGATTCAGATCGATGGCGGTGTAGCAGTTCGCTACGCTCTGTGCTTCCACGCCCTGTGCTGCATCCACCACGAGGAGCGCCCCTTCACAGGCCGCCAGTGAGCGCGAAACCTCGTAGGCAAAATCCACGTGTCCGGGCGTATCGATCAGATTCAGTTCATATACCTCGCCGGAACGCGCCTTGTATTTCAGCGACACACTTTGTGCCTTGATAGTGATCCCGCGCTCGCGTTCCAGGTCCATCGAGTCGAGCACCTGGTTCTCCATTTCGCGCTCGGTCAGCCCACCGCAGATCTGGATAAAGCGGTCCGCCAGCGTCGATTTGCCATGATCGATGTGGGCAATAATGGAAAAGTTGCGGATGTGCTGGCTGTCGGTCATCGAATTTTGCATGCAGCAGCCGAAACGCTGTCGGCGCCGCTGAGGAGAGCATCAGGAAACACGCTGGCGTATACCACAAGTTACTGATTGCTGGAAAGGTTCGGGATTATACAGCAACCCGATTGCAAGTCACTCACGGTGATTCAGGGTGTTGCTGACAGTGGCTGCGCAGCCGGTCCTCTTCCAGAAAGTAGTAACAGATCTCGTGCCCGCCTGCGGCCAGGACCGGCACCCGGGTGCCATAGCGGCCGACCAGGTCAGGCTCACGCTCGATGTCGACCGTGGTATAGGTGAAGTCCAGCTCATGACGCAGGCGCTCCAGCGCCTGCGTCATGTCGGTACACAAATGACAGCCCCGGCGCACATACACTGTGAGCTGGCACGGCATGAGCCTGCGGGGGCCGTCCGGTTAGTTGTCCCCCGGCACACGGAGCGCCAGGAAGGTCGGGCTGCCTTCGCGCTGCACCAGCACCGCGATGGTCTTGCCGGGCTTCAGCCCGTCAATCATGGCGTTGAACTGCTTGACGTCCTGTACCGGTTTGTTGTCCACGCTCAGGATGATGTCTCCCTTGCGCACACCGCCACGTGCCGCCACACCATTGGTTACCTGCGCTACCACCACGCCGGAGCTGATGCCGTACTCGGCTGCCTGCTCTTCAGTCAGGGCCGTCACAACAATACCAAGCCGGTTGGCCTGTGCAGTCTCCGGCGTGGAGCCCCGGGCGAGCTCCTCACCATCATCCGGCAGTTCGCCGAGTGTGACATTGATGGTCCGGCTCTGCGCGTCACGCACGACCTCGACCGGCAACTTCACACCGACCTGACTGCTGCCGACGATAGGTGGCAGGTTGGCGGAATTGATTACCTCGCGGTTGTTGAATTTCACGATGACATCACCGACCTTGATGCCGGCGTCCTGGGCAGGGCTGTCGGGAAGCACCTTGGCAACCAGCGCGCCGCGCGGCTTCTTCATGCCAAAGGACTCGGCCAGGTCCAGCGTCACATCCTGGATCAGCACCCCGAGCCAGCCGCGGCTGACGTGACCCTTGGTCTTGAGCTGCTCCACGACATCCATGGCCACCTCGATCGGAATCGCGAACGACAGCCCCATGTAGCCTCCGGTGCGGCTGTAGATCTGCGAGTTCACGCCGACCACCTCGCCGTTCTGGTTGAACAGCGGACCGCCGGAGTTACCCGGGTTGATGGCCACGTCGGTCTGGATAAAGGGGACGTAATTCTCGCTCGGCAAGCTGCGTCCCTTGGCACTGACGATACCGGCCGTGGCCGACAGGTCGAAACCGAACGGGGAACCGATTGCCAGCACCCATTCGCCCACTTCCAGGTCCTGCGACTTGCCTATTTTTACGACCGGCAGGTCGCTGGCTTCGATTTTCACCAGCGCGATATCGCTGCGCTTGTCTTCGCCGATCACCTCGGCCTTCAGTTCACGGCGGTCGCTCAGGCGCACGATGATTTCATCCGCCTCGTTAACGACATGGTAATTGGTCAGGATATAGCCGTCAGCGGAAATAACAAATCCGGAACCCAGCGATTTCGCATCGTGATAGTTCGGCTCACCAATGTTTTCCTGATCGAAAAAGTACTTGAACAGCTCACCAAACGGACTGCCCTCCGGCAAGTCCGGAATCTCGAACCCTTCCGGCAAGCGCGGCATGCCGGACGTGACTTTTTGCGTGGTACTGATGTTCACCACGGCCGGGCTGGCATCCTTGATCAGCCCCGCAAAGGACGGCAGATGCTCGGCCTGCGCGGTTTGTGTACCGACAAGGCAGAACAGCATTGCCGACAACACGAAGCCTGCATATCTTTTTAGAGTCAGCATATTTTCTCCATACCTGTAGCCAGGTAAATCAATTGATAATCCGGTAGTTGTAGTCAGGTCCTGCTGCCTCGCTGCGTTCGCAGCACCACCGGCTGGTAAGTGGCATCGACCCGGGTGCGCCGGCTGAAGTGCGCCAGCCAGGCCAACCCGGCTGCCAGCCCGGCCGCAGCACCGGTGATCGCCGCCAGGTCGCTGCCGTTTGCCAGAAGGTGACCGCAAATTGCTCCACTGAACAGGGTAACCAGCGGCAGTGCATAGACCGCAAGCGCGCCACGCACCAGCCCGGTTTCCGCGATACCGATCACGACACGGTCTCCGATCCTGGCGTCGATAAGATTGAGTACCTTCAGCGTCACCGTGCGGTTACCGAAGGCCCGTGCAATGACGCCTGTACCGCAGCCTTCACGCGACGCGCATCCGCCACAACTGCTGCGACGTTCGCTCGCGACCCAGGCAAATTCACCCTGCACATCGACAACCTGTCCGGTTTCTTCAATCATGCACAGCGTCTGCATTGCGTCTAAGCGAGTTCGCGATCAGTTCCACGGTCGCGGCCGGCACCTCACCCACTGCGGTAATCTGGCTGTCATCGCGCATGATCCGGTAGACATTCATGGCACCCATGCCGGACAGACCGACAAACCCGGGCTGTTCGGCGGGCGATTTCTCGACATAGACTGATACGGTTGCCAGGCCATCCGTAAATACCATGTGCCCGGCGTCCCCGCGCCCCTCGCGCATGCGCTTGTGCTGAAAGCTGGACAGCCTGAAACCATCGGGCAAGCTGCCCACGGTCCAGCCCGGATCTCCCGCTACGCTGTCACCTGCAGACATTCGAATATCTTCCTGACGGTGCCAGACATAACCGTCACCGTTCAATGACGGCTGCAAGTCTTCGACCGGGATATCGGGACCAATTAACAGCCGGGTAAACATGACCTGCTCGATGGGCTTGCCGTCTACGCCGGTCAGGTCCGATTTGAGCAGCATGCGGGTATTCTTGTCGATCCAGAAACGGTAGCCGTAGCGAAATGTATCACGCGGGGTAATCGCTATCACGCGTGCATCATAACCGGCCATGCGGTCATCGCCGACGTCCTCCAGCGCATAATACGGCGCAACGCTATCCAGGTCCCTGGGAACAACCGGAAACGGCTGACGCGGCCGGCTCTGTCCGACCATCACCATACGGTTGTCCGGCATGATGCAGGTAACCGACTTGTCATCGCGCAGCACTTCGCGCGCACTGCCGGTCAGCGATACCAGGCGCTCGCGCTGCCCGCCGGCATCCATACGGTGGATGATGCGCATGGCCTCCAGTTTGTTGTCGTGCAGGTAGACGAAGGTGCCGTCATAATCGAGCGTCTGCAGCGCGCTGGACATCTCGTCCAGCCATTCACGGGCGTCGTCCTGGGCAAACGCCTGGCTAGACGCGGCCAGCAGTACTATCAGCAATCCCTTCACGGCTTCATTTCCCGGGACCTCCGCTGTGCCACCAGACCTGCGCTAGAGTCATTTACTGTTCAGTGTCCTCGTTGCGGTCGGGCTGCAGGTCCTGACCCACGATGCGCACATAGGGAAGCATGCCCTGCATGCCCCGGTTGACCGCGTACTCGTTGTGATTGACCAGGTAGACATCCAGCCCGCGCGCGCTGTTGCGCGGCGCGACCGGTGGCAGGGTGTTTTCGGCACGGATGTAATCATTCACGCCCGGGGCACTGGCAATGGCCGGCGCTCCCCCCGTGTCCTGCTCGCGGACCGATTGCAGTGACAGGACGGCAACGACAGCCACCGAGGCTGCCAGTGCCAGGCCGGCAAGTGGTTTGAACAGGGTCCTGACGTGATATGGGGCGGTATGAATTTCCGCCTCCTGCGCCAGGGCGGTGTGGACACGCTGGTAAAAACCGGTATCGACCCGATGTGGCAAGTTGCTGCGCAGGGCATCGCTGATGACCTGGTAACGCGCCAGCTGGTCCCGCAAACCGGCGTCCCGCGCCAGCTGCCCGAGCAGCAGGGCCTGTTCGGCCTCAGCCAGTTCGTCATCGACCAGTGCCGAGAGCTGTTCATTCAGTGTGGCTTTCATGGCATTCAACCTGTCCTTATCAACTCAGTAATGGTTTCAATCTCGCGTCGATCGCATCCCGCGCCCGGAATATCCTTGACCGCACCGTGCCGATCGGACAGTCCATGGCCTGCGCGATTTCCTCGTAACTCATACCTTCCAGTTCGCGCAGGGTGATTGCCGTTCGCAAGTCATCCGGTAAATCGTTGATAGCGCTGGCGATGGTCGCCTTGAGCTCATCACGCATCAGCACATGCTCGGGTGTGTCATATTCCCTCAGACCTTCTGCGCCGTCGTATTGTTCCGCTTCCTGGGCATCAAGATCGGACCTCGGCGGTCGTCGCCCGCTGGCCACCAGGTGGTTCTTGGCCGTATTGATCGCGATCCGGTAGATCCAGGTGAAAAATGCACTGTCACCGCGGAAGTTGTCCAGCGACTTGTAGGCCTTGATGAAGGACTCCTGGGCAACATCCAGCGCCTCATCGTGATCATGCACATAACGATATGCCAACTGTATGATTTTGTTCTGGTATTTGAGAACCAGAATATCAAACGCCCGCTTGTCGCCCTGCTGCACCCGCTCTACCAGTGCCTGATCTATGCTTCTTTCGCCCATCCGGGCCGTCTCCCGTCAACCCGGCACTATCACATCGACAACCCGGATTCTGGATAGTTCATGTTAGTGTATGGGAATCAGGCAGTTCCATTTGGAACCGCAGATTGCATCCAATACTGCCCGCGAATTGTACACGTTCTCTTGACGGTAACCTGTCCTGATAACGAATATTGACTGAACCTGTCCAGGACCGATCCAGCATGCCTGATACCCACCAGTTCGATGTCCTGATTATCGGTAGTGGCGCGGCGGGACTCAGCCTCGCGCTACGCCTGCCCGATACGATGCGGGTTGCAGTGCTCGCCAAGAGCCGCATCGAAGAAGGCTCTACCCTCTACGCCCAGGGCGGGATTTCCGCAGTCACCGATCCAGCCGACACCTTCGAATCCCACATCGCCGATACTCTCGATGCCGGCGCCGGCCTGAACAAGCCGGACGTGGTGCGCTACACCATCGAACACGCACCGATGGCGATCGACTGGCTGGTCGAACTCGGCGTACCTTTCACCCGGCATGGCGAGGACGGCGAGCCGGTTACCTTTCACCTCACGCGTGAGGGCGGGCACTCGACGCGCCGGGTGCTGCATGCGGCTGATGCGACCGGCCGCGCCATGGAAACCACACTGGTCGACGAAACCCGCAAACGCCCGAACATCACCCTGTTCGAACATCACATCGCCATCGACCTCATCACCGGCGCCAAGCTCGGGCTTGCTGACTGTCGCTGCCTCGGCGCCTACGTGCTTGAGATCAACGCACGCCATGTCGAGGCGTTCGCCGCACGCAACGTGGTACTGGCGACCGGCGGTGCCAGCAAGGTCTATCTGTACACCAGTAATCCCGACACCTCCAGCGGTGACGGCATTGCCATGGCCTGGCGCGCCGGCTGCCGGGTCGCGAATATGGAGTTCAATCAGTTCCATCCCACCTGCCTGTACCACCCGCAGGCCAAGTCCTTCCTGGTCACGGAGGCCGTGCGCGGTGAAGGCGGACGCCTGTTGCTGCCCGATGGCACGCCCTTCATGGAACGCTTCGACGAGCGTGGCAACCTGGCACCACGCGACATCGTGGCGCGCGCCATTGACCACGAAATGAAGCGCCTGGGTATCGAGCACGTGCTGCTGGACATCAGCCACAAGCCGGCCCCGTTCATAAAGGAACATTTCCCCAATGTGTATGCGCGCTGCCGCGAGCTCGGCTATGACATGACGCTGGAACCGATCCCGGTGGTACCGGCGGCACACTACACCTGCGGCGGCGTTGTTACCGACCTGCATGGCCGCACCGACCTGCCGGGGCTGTATGCGATCGGCGAAGTCGCCTGTACCGGCCTGCATGGCGCCAATCGCATGGCCAGTAACTCGCTGCTGGAGTGCCTGGTGTTCGCCGCAGCCGCTGCCACGCACATTGCCGACACCCTGGCCGATACGATGGAACCGCCACCACTGCCGGCCTGGGACGAATCGCGCGTGCGGGATTCCGACGAGGAAGTTGTGGTCATGCACAACTGGGACGAGCTGCGCCGCTGCATGTGGAACTACGTAGGCATCGTGCGTACCAACAAGCGCCTCGAGCGCGCCTGGCGCCGGGCAGACCTGCTGCAGCATGAAATACATGATTACTACAGCAACTTCACCGTCTCCAGCGACCTGATCGAGCTGCGCAACCTGGCGCAGGTCGCGACACTGATCATCCGTTCTGCACAGCTACGCAAGGAAAGTCGCGGCCTGCACTACACACTTGATTACCCGCTAACCGATCATTCGCGACCGCCCGCAGATACCATTCTCGATCCGCGCACCTTTACCAACGAATTGACCCGCATGGCAGGGTGAACAGGTCCTTGCGGAGGGTGTCCGATCGGGCTAGCCGGTTGTGAAGCCTGCGGGCACGACCGCATCGATGACCGAACACTGCACATCGGAAACCTGTGCCTGTGGCGGACCCGTGCGCAACCAGGTACAGAGTGTTGATACAGCCTGATCCTCTCCACAGACCAGCACCTCGACCCGGCCATCAGGCAGATTGCGTGCATGGCCACGGATACCCAGGGCCAGTGCCTGGTCCCGCGTACTGGCACGGAAAAATACCCCCTGCACGCGCCCGGACACGATGCAGCGCCGGCAGATCACGGCCGTCTGCCTAGGGTGTAACAACAACCCTGTCAACGGCGGAACCCGAAAGGGCCGCCTGTTTGCCGCGCTCGGCCTCCTTGCGATCGATGTATTGCTCGATGGCCGCACGCGTCACCGGTCCTTCCTGGCGTGCCGCGCGCTCGCCTTCCGGGGTAATGATGTAAGTGGTAGGGAGACCCAACACCGGCCCCAGCGGGGTTACCGGCAGTGGATCCATGCGCATGACCGGGTAGGACATCATGTGACTCTCGACGAACCCCCTGAGGTATTCCTCGTTGACCTCTTCGTAGTTCACGCCCAGCACCACCAGGCGCTCGCTGTTTTGCTCGTGCAGGTCAACCAGGTCCGGTATCTCTTCCAGACAGGGTGGACACCAGGTAGCCCAGTAATTCACGACTACCCACTTGCCGCGATAATCCGATAGCGACACCGGTTTGCCATCCAGACCCGGCAGGGTGAAATCGACCACGTCGCTGGCCAACGCCATGTTGGCGAACAGTGCGGCAATCATTATGAACAAACGCATACTTGACTCCTGAAATACACTCTGGCGGAAATTATACCCTGCGGCGTGATGGTTGCGGGCAATTAACCCGTATTTACCCAAACAGGCTACAATTGTGACTCGCAAACAGGAGCCGGGTTCCGTTACCGTATACACGTGAATACCATCAGCAAACAGGACTTTACCGACAGCATCCGCGATGCGCTGCAGTACATCTCCTATTACCATCCTCCCGATTTCATCAAGGCCATGCACGCCGCCTGGCAGCGCGAACAGGCACCGGCCGCGCGCGACGCCATGGCCCAGATCCTGATCAACTCGCGCCTGTGCGCCGAGGGCCATCGACCGATCTGCCAGGACACCGGCATCGTCAACGTATTCCTGAAAATCGGCATGGACGTGCGCTGGGACACCGACAGCAGCATCGACGATATGGTCAACGCCGCGGTACGACGCGCCTATCTCGACCCCGGCAACCCGCTGCGCGGCTCCATCGTCAGTGACCCGGCCGGTGCGCGCCACAATACCGGAGACAACACACCGGCCGTGATCCACAAGGATGTGGTGCCGGGCAACACGCTGGAAGTCACCGTAGCCGCCAAGGGCGGCGGCTCGGAAAACAAGTCGCGCTTCGCAATTCTCAATCCCAGCGACGATATCGTCGAATGGGTACTGGCGCAGGTGCCGACCATGGGTGCCGGCTGGTGCCCGCCGGGCATCCTGGGTATTGGCATCGGCGGCACCGCCGAAAAGGCCATGCTGCTGGCCAAGGAAGCGATCCTCGAGCCGATCACCATTCACGAACTGCAGGCGCGCGGTGCGCAGAACCGGCTCGAGGAACTGCGCCTGGAAATCTTTGACAAAGTCAACGCGCTCGGCATCGGCGCACAGGGACTCGGTGGTCTCACTACCGTGCTGGACGTGAAACTGAAGGACTACCCGACGCATGCCGCGTCCAAGCCCGTCGCGCTGATCCCGAACTGCGCGGCGACCCGTCATATCCACTTCACCCTGGATGGCAGCGGCCCGGCCCAGCTGGCACCGCCGCGCCTGGATGACTGGCCACAGATCACGCAGGACCACGCCGGCAAGAGCCGGCGTGTACAGCTCGACAAGCTGACGCGCGCAGATATCCGCGACTGGCAGCCGGGTGAGACCCTGTTGCTGACCGGTAAATTCCTCACCGGGCGCGACGCGGCGCACAAGCGTATCGTCGATCTCATTGCTCGCAACGAGGCTTTACCGCAGGGGCTGGATTTCAACGGCCGTTTCATCTACTACGTCGGACCGGTCGACCCGGTCGGGGACGAGGTGGTCGGACCGGCCGGCCCCACGACCGCCACGCGCATGGACAAGTTCACCGATACCCTGCTGGAGAAGACCGGCCTGCTGGGCATGATCGGCAAGGCGGAACGCGGACCGCAGGCCATCGCCTCCATCGCACGGCATGGCGCCGTCTACCTGATCGCCACCGGCGGGGCCGCCTACCTGGTCTCCAAGGCGATCCGCGCGGCCCGGGTCGTTGCGTTCCCGGAACTGGGCATGGAAGCGGTATATGAATTCGAGGTCGAGGACATGCCGGTCACCGTAGCCGTCGATGCGCACGGCCACTCGGTACATGAAAGCGGGCCGCGCGAATGGCGCATGCGCATCGCCAATATTCCGGTCGTCAGGGGCTAACACCGACCCGCACCAGATGCTGTAGCAACGCCGTGATCAAAAACGACATCTCGCTCGCGGAGGAAACCCCTGCGCGGTATCCGGCGTGCAAACGATGACCTGAAACCCGCATCAGTCAGACTGCCAGTCGAATGGCATATACTTCACAAGATCGATCCTTTTGAACGGCCACGGAAACACACAGAAGACACGTGTATTGATTGAGGATATTCCGTGTTTTACCGTGTGCTGCCGTGGCCAGTTCAATGCCAGCGAGGACGACATACCCTTGGCAGGCGCTGTCTGGCAGGCAACGGGCAGAGTCCGGCATTCACGGCACCTTGACGTCGACAAAACCGATCAAACAGGATAGTCAACACATGCACGAAATACTTGTCCTCTATTACAGCCGCTACGGTGCCACCGCGGAAATGGCACGTCATATCGCGCGCGGCATCGACGCGGTCGACAACTGCATGGCACGTATCCGCACCGTGCCACCGGTCTCCACGGTATGCGAAGCCACGGCAGACGAAATCCCTGCCGAGGGGCCGCCCTATGCCACGCTGGATGACCTGCAGGAATGCAGCGGGCTCGCGCTTGGCAGTCCGACCCGTTTCGGTAACATGGCAGCACCGCTCAAGTATTTCATCGACTCGACCAGCAGCCTGTGGTTGTCCGGTGCGCTGGCCGGCAAACCCGCCGCCGTGTTCACCTCGACCTCCAGCCTGCATGGCGGCCAGGAAACCACCTTGCTGGCCATGATGCTGCCGTTGCTGCATCACGGCATGCTGATTATGGGCCTGCCCTATTCCGAAACCGAACTGCTGACCACCACCAGCGGTGGCACGCCGTACGGACCCAGTCACACCGCCGGCACCGACAGCAAGCGACCCCTGAGTGAGGAAGAGAAGGCGTTGTGTGTGGCACTCGGCCGGCGCCTGGCCGGTGCTGCCCTTGCGCTGTGCGGGCAATGATGTTCACAGGTCACGTCAGGCCTGCCCGCTGATGCCCGGCAAGCGTCTGCTTTATATGTTCACACTGACCGGCTATTTCGGTACTTTCGCGCTGCTGGTTGCCTGGTATGCCTGGCTCGCGCCGTCCATTCATTTTCCGGTGACGCTGGTGCTCTTGCTGCTGGTCACCCCGCTGCTGTTTCCCTTGCGCGGCCTGTTGCATGCACGCCGCTATACCATTGCCTGGAGCTGTTTTCTCGCCCTGCTCTACTTCACGCATGGCGTCATCGAAGCCTGGCATTCGTCCGTCACCCGCCCGCTCGGGTTGCTGGAAATCGTGCTGACCAGCGTGTGGTTTGTCGCTGGCATCAGCTACATCAAGGCCACGAAGCATAAGGAAAGTACGCGTTAAACTGGAATTAACGTATCGCGCCCGGGAAGCGTTCCTGCGTCACCAGACGCCCCTCAGGGAGCGAACGTTGTCCGTGAACGATTCCACCATCGCATTCAACTTTCCTGGTCGAGTCCCAGCACCGCCTTGACAAACGGCACCGTCAGCCGCCGCTGCTCGACCATCGAGGCCTTGTCGAGACGATCCAGCAGGTCGAATGCCGAGGACAGATCACGCGGCAGGCGCTTGATCAGGAAGCGTGCCGTTCCGACCGGCAGTTCCAGGCCGCGGCTGCGCGCGCGCCAGTCGAGCGCGGCCAGCACCTCCCCCTCCGCCAGCGGCTTGAGTATGTAGGTCACGCCCCAGGTCAGGCGGGAGGCAAGATCAGGCAGCATGAAGCCGGCACGATCCGGCCGCTGCTGCCCCGCAACCACCAGCGTCGCGCCGGCCTCGCGCAGGCGGTTGAACAGGTCGAACACGCCGCGTTCCCATGCCATATCACCGGCAATCGAATGGATCTCATCCAGACATACCAGGTCCATTTGTTCCAGCCCCGCCAGCACCTCAGGCGCCAGGTCCGACCGCGCGTCGAGTGGCAGGTAGGTACTGCTGCGTCCGGCTTGTGTGGCATGCCGGCAGGCGGCCTGCAGCAAATGGGTCTTGCCCAGTCCATCTGCGCCGGCAATATAGATGAAGGCTTCACCCGCGCCGCTTGCAGCCTGTTGCAGGGCAGTCACGAGCTCGGCGTTGCGGGCGCCGAAAAAACACTCGAAACGCGCGTCATGACGTAGCGCGAGGCCAAGCGGCAACTGTGGATTGTTCATGCTGCTGGCATCCGACCCGGCTTACTCAGTCCGTGTCAGGCCTCGTTACGCTTGTCCAGCGCCTTGCGACTCCAGGTCCATACATAGTCGAAACCGCTCCACAGCGTGGATGCGAGCACACTGTAGAGCAGCACATCCAGCCATAATTCAGGCAAGGTATAGATATCGATATTGACCATCACCGCCAGCACCAGCAGGATCTGCGCAAGCGTGTTGAGCTTGCTGATCAGGCTCGGTTCCGCCGTCAGTGGTTCGATCAGAAAATGGTAACTGACCGCGCCGGCAACGATCACCAGGTCACGCACACACACCAGCAGCACCAGCCACAGCGGTATCCAGCCCAGCCAGCCCAGCGTGATAAATGACGCGATCAGTAACAGCTTGTCGGCCAGCGGGTCGAGCAGTGAGCCGAGACGGCTGCTCCACTGGTAACGCTTGGCCAGGAAACCATCCAGTGCGTCGGAGAAACCCGCCACGCCAAACACCACCAGCGCCATGGAAAACCGGTCATTGACCAGCAACCAGACAACCGGCATGACCAGCAGGAAGCGGAATACCGTAATGAGATTCGGTATATCGCGTGGTTTCATTGACGCAACCGGTAATTCCCGGGGATGCCGTCCGGCGCTGGCTCCAGCACGGTACCGATGGCGATGGTCCGCCTCAGGCTGTCCTCGCTGCCGCCAAGTTGCAGGGAATAGCGCACCGCCGTAGCTGTCACCTCACTGACCTGCACACTGCGCACCGAGGTCAGCGTGGCAAGGTAATTGCTGATGCGCGCATAAGCCGCCAGTGTCTCGACACCTTCCACCCGTATCGATACACCAGCCGTGCTGCTGGCGCCCGGTGCGGCAACCGATAGTTGCCTGGCCAGTATGTCCGCGACGTCGTCAATGCCCTGCCGCGCGAGCGCATCGAGCTGCTGGTTACTGTCAGACCAGCTGTTCGGACGGCCGCCCACCTGCAGTTCCCAGCGCGAGGTCCAGCCGCCTGACGGGCTGCGATTGAGCCGGCCGATCAACACCGACTGCGGGTTGTAGCGCGTCGAGGCCGCCAGCACCTTGTCGAAGAAGCCGCCCCAGATCACCGAAAAATGCACCTCGGTCTGCTCTTCCAGATCCATCAGCGGAAACAGCACCGGTACGCCGCGCTGACGCGCGGCCGTTTCGAGCGCGCGTCGCACATCGCTGGTATCGTCCGCAGCGACCACATAGCGGTGCCCGCGATCCTCGACTGCGAGCCACACCAGCGTATCCGGCCGCTCCCCACCCCAGTAGGCCAGCCCCTGCTGCTGCACGGCCTGACGAATGGTGTCGCCATCAAAACGTACCCACAGTTTCAGCTGCGGCGGCTCCTGCTGCTGTTCAGTAAAGTAGCGATACTGCTGCACAAGCTGCTCGGGATTGCCGAGCAGTTCCTGCACCGGCTCGCTGGTCAGCACACTCTGTTGCCCCGACACCCGCACCAGGACCTCACGCAGTGCGCCCTGCAAGGCGCTACGCCGCACAGCGGGCGTCTGGTCGCTGACGACCACCTCGGCCTCAAACAGGTCCGATGCCGCCAGCGGCGTCAACCACGACAGACACAGCAGCAGCACGAGCAACGGTGCTCTTTGTCTAGACTTATCCATACGTTACCAGTAACAGCTTCGCCAGTGGATGCACAGCATACGGTTATCCGTCGGGTTTGGCCATATCGGAGGCCGCAAGCGGGTTTACAGCCGTTACAGCCGACCGCTACCATAGCGCCCCTGCTTTCACCCCGCCCACTGGAGTCCGCACGTGAGTGTTCAAGATAAATCCGGCACCACCGGCAACCCGACGCATGCTCTGAGCTATCGCGCAGCAGGTGTCGATATCGACGCCGGCGAGGAACTTGTCGAGCGCATCAAACCCGCAGTGGCGAAAACCCGGCGCCCCGGGGTTCTGGCCGGACTGGGCGGTTTCGGTGCCCTGTTCGAGCTGCCGATGGAGCGCTTCAACGCACCGGTGCTGGTCTCCGGCACCGATGGTGTCGGCACCAAGCTCAAACTGGCCATCGAGGCCGGCATCCACGACACTATTGGCATCGATCTGGTCGCCATGTGTGTCAATGACGTCGTGGTGACCGGGTGCCGAACCCCTGTTCTTCCTCGACTATTACGCAACCGGCAAACTCGAGCTGGATGTCGCCACCGCCGTCATCAACGGTATTGCCAGCGGCTGCGAACAGGCCGGCGCAGCACTGGTCGGTGGCGAGACCGCGGAAATGCCCGGCATGTATGTCCATGGCGACTACGACCTGGCCGGCTTCTGCGTCGGCATCGTGGAAAAATCCGCCCTCATCGACGGCAGCCACGTCACGGTCGGCGACGCCGTGATCGGTATTGCCTCCTCGGGGCCGCACTCCAACGGCTATTCACTGATCCGTAAAATCCTGGAGGTCAGCAACAGCAAACTGAGCGACACCCTGGCCGGGCGCAGCCTGGCCGATTGGCTGCTGACGCCGACCCGCATCTACGTCAAGCCGCTGCTCTCGCTCTGCCAGCGTTTTAATGTACACGCACTGGCGCATATCACCGGCGGCGGCCTGCTCGACAATGTGCCGCGTGTGCTGCCCGCTGGCACGCGCGCCGTCATCGATACCGGAACCTGGCAACCCGCCGCGATCTTCGACTGGCTGCAGCGCTACGGCAATGTCGAGCCGCAGGAGATGTACCGCACCTTCAACTGCGGCATCGGCATGGTGGTCTGTGTCGCGGACGGCGACTGCGATGCCGTCATCGCGCATCTCAACGAGCAGGGCGAGGACGCGCGTCGAATCGGGTACATCGAGGCAGGCGATACTGCGCCCGGGGTACGACTGACCCGCTGATGCTGCTGTCGGCTGCTGCCCTGACTGCATGTCCATGACGACCACGGCAAAAACACGTCTGCCGATTGTCATTCTGATTTCCGGACGCGGCAGCAATCTCGAATCCATTATCGGCTGCGCCGCCAGCGGTGCGCTGAGCGTCGATATCCGCGCCGTAATCAGCAACCGGCCGGGCGCCGCCGGACTGCATATTGCAGAGGCCGCCGGCATACCCGCCGAGGTCGTGGATCACAGCGCCTTTGCCGATCGGATGGCGTTCGAACACGTCCTGCAGACACGCATCGACGCCTGTCATCCAGGCCTGGTGGTGCTGGCCGGTTTCATGCGCCTGCTGACAGCCGGCTTCGTGGCGCACTATCATGGCCGCATGCTGAATATTCATCCCGCGTTGTTGCCGGCGCTGCCCGGGCTGGACACCCACCGGCGTGCGCTTGAAGCCGGACTCACCGAACACGGCGCCAGCGTGCACTTCGTCAGCGCCGAAATGGACGGTGGCCCGGTGCTGCTGCAGGCCCGTGTACCGGTGCTTGACGGTGACACCCCCGCGGCCCTCGCCGACCGCGTGCTGGCGCAGGAACACCGGATGTATCCGCTGGCGATCCAGTGGTTTGCCAGCGGCCGAATTTTTCTGGACGAAAATGGTCACATCGTCTTCGATGGCGATCATTTGACACAACCGAAAGATCTCGCCAGGGAGAATCCGCTACCATGCTGAATCGAACCCTCGCCCCGGCCCTGATGCTCGCGACAACGCTACTGGCCGCCAGTGCACAGGCCAGCGTCGTGCTGCCCGAGTTCAAGGCCAGCTACGAACTCACGCGCGGCTCGATGAAAATAGGCAACTCCACCATCGAACTCTCGACCGGTGCCAACGGCAGCTACACCTACAAGTCGCGCAGCTGGCCGGTACGCTGGGTCGCCTGGTTTCTCAAGGATAAACTGTATGAGACCAGCCACGGCAAGCTCACGCAGGCCGGTATCCGGCCCGATCATTACACCTACCAGCGCACCGGCGGCCGCAAGGAACGCGAGGCCAACCTGACATTCGACTGGCAGGCCATGCGCGTGCAGAACGATGTCGAGGACAGCAAGTGGGAAATGGATATTCCCGCCGGCACGCTCGACAAGCTGGTCTCGCAGCTCGGCATGATGCATGCACTCGCTGCAGGCAAGACCGACATAACCTTCAACATCGCCGATGGCGGCAAGCTCAAGGCATTCCGCTTCAGGGTGGTTGGCAGTGAAGCCGTGGAAACGCCGGCCGGCACATTCGAGACGGTCAAGGTCACCCGGGTGCGCGAGGACACCAAGCGCGAGACCTTCATCTGGTGTGCACCGGAACTGAATTACCTGCCGGTTCGCATCTGGCAGCGCGAGAAAGACGATTCCGAATACCAGAGTGACCTGGAAAGCTTCAGCCCCTCGCTGAGGACATCAAGCCACAAACAGTAACCAATCTCGCCAGGGCACCCCGGCACGTCAGATCCTTTTTTCAGACACGCCGAGGCCCACTTCACCTGTTACAACTACATTGATTATAAGCCCATGAAAAAACTACGACTTACCCTGAGCATCCTCGTCCTCGCACTGGCAACGCTGCCCCTGCTGGGCGGCTGTGGACTGACCGGCTTGACGCGCCCGTTCACCGCGCATGAGGACGCACAGCCGCACGAGGTGGAACTGTTTTTCGTGACCAACCGGGCGCCGGCCGGCGAAGGCGGCCTGTATTTCAGCGGCGCGCGCGGCGACCTGAGCTACGGCATTTCCACCATCGGTATCCCGCCCGGCCACGTCATGGGCCGACATGAAGAACCCTCGCTGCTCATGTTGCAAACGACGCCCGACGAGCAGAAGCACATTCGCTTGCTGCAGGTATTGTCGCTGACGCGTGACGAATTCAGCAGCCGTCTCGAGAAAGCCATCGCAGCCAGTACGGACAGTAAACTCATGATCTTCGTACACGGCTACAACGAGGAATTCCCGGACGTCAGCAAGCGGGTGGCGCAGTTCGCCAGCGACCTGAAATTTTCGGGCCCGATCGTACTGTTCAGCTGGCCATCGCAGGGCAGCCTGACCGGCTACACGGTAGACGAGACCAATGCCGAATGGGCGCAGGCGGATTTCGTCCGCCTGATGGGCGAACTGCTCGACTACGTCCCGGTCAAGAACATCTACCTGGTCGGTCACAGCATGGGCAACCGCATCATCGGCCGTGCCATGACATCACTTGCCAGCGACCGTCTGGAAAGTGACATGCTGCTGTTCCGCGATATCATCATGATCGCACCCGACATCGATGCGGAAGTATTCCGCATCGACATGGCCCCGCGCCTGGCGCGCACCGGCATTCACATCACCCTGTACGCCTCGTCGAATGACCGCGCGCTGCTTGCCTCCAAGGCCTTTCACGGCTATTCGCGTGCCGGCGAGTCGGGCGATGGCCTGATCGTTGTGGACGGCGTGGAAACCATCGACGCCAGCGAGGTCAGCGGCGGCCTGCTGGGACATTCCTATTTCGCGGAAGACCGGCGCATCATGGAAGACATTTTCGCGCTTTTGCAAACCGGCCAGCGCGCCGACCGCCGCTTCGGACTGCAGGGCGTGGACACCCCGGCGGGACGTTACTGGACATTGCGCAAGTAATTCGCTGGAATGCGCTGTCAGATTACAGCACAGCTGGTTGGGGAGCCGTCACACCTGTCAGTCGCGATTTTTCTCAGGCAGGAGTGACTGGAGTCACCAGCCGGCAGCACCGGCGGGCGCAAGGAACAGGTCTACGGCACCGCTTGCCGGCAGCCGGCGCGTACAGGGTTAGTGATTGACCTGCATGAACGCCGGGGTGCAACACACCCGCCGCTTTTTTAGTGCGTGTAACGCACCCTGCGGAGGCCCCTGAGCGCAGGGTGCACACTGTGCACCATTTATCGTGCGTGAAACACACCCTGCATTCGCAGGATTCCCGTACGCAGTGACAACACGGCCAATCGCTGGTTACGCGGATGGATTGCCCTATTCGACACCCAGCGTCTCTGCAATGGCATCGGCAATATCCTCAGCGTAGAGATCGCGGAAGAAATGGTCTGCGCCGTCGATGACCACCAGCGTCACGCGCTCACTGTCCACAATCGGTTCTACCTTGTCGACCAGTCCCTTGACCACTGTGTCCTCGGTGCCGGCGAATACCGTGACCGGCGCCCTGATCCGGGAAATCAGCCGCGGTGTGTCCATGTTCTCGTCCGGCGCATAATAGGACAGGAAAGACTCGGCGCTGGCACGGGTATTCTCGCAATAGAGGAAATCGATGTTGTCCATCAGCTCGGCGCCCTTGCCGGCCGCCACCATCTGCCCGGCCTTTGCCAGCAGCGATGACAGATCGGTGTCGTAGCGCTTCCTGTAGCCCTGCGTTTCACTGTCCAGGTCCCAGGTCTGCGGTGCGATCAGAAACACTGCGCTGATGACCGGGTCGTCACTGGCAACGGCGAAGCGCGCGGTCTGGTTGCCGCCGCGCGAATGACCAAGCAGCGCGACCTGCTTGGCGCCCTGCGCTTTCAGCCAGCCCAGCCATGCCCCGATCTCGCCAACCGCATCGCTATGTTTGTGTGTGTGCGGTGTGGCGCAGTCATACATTGATGCCGCGCGGTTATCCAGGCCGAGGCCGAGATTGATCGCCAGCGAGCTGATGCCGCGCTCGGTAAACAGTTCCTGCAGGCCTGCCATGATTTCCATGCCGCGGTGCCCGAGCGTGCCATGTGTCATCAGCACCACGGGGCCGTCCGGCCAGCTCGCCCCGGCCTGTTCCAGATTGGCGTTGAGTGTCACACCGTCGTGCGACAGGGTAACGACCTCGGCGGATGCGGCACAGGCCAGGCCGAAGGTAAAGAGCAGGATAAGGAGCAGATTACGCATAACAAATTCCTCGCAGGTGGTTGTCTGTCAGCAGCGACCCTGCCGGGTCGGGTGTAGCATCAAGCGTAGGTGCTGAACGACCAGAGTTCAACGACAGTTCAGAAAAACACCGGTGTGACTCGCGGTTTCCGCTGGTATCCTGGCACGACATTGTGAGCTGCCTGGAAGGTGGCATACCGGTGATTATCACCCGCTCAATCCTGCCGGGAAACGGCGAGTCCGGGCACCGCATCGAGCAAGGCACATAATACGCCACGCAGAATGCGGTGAACTCGCGAACCGCTTCAATCGGGGAACTACTGACCGACTGCGGCCGCCTGCACCAGGCGCGCCCGGTGTGCGCTGAACTCAAGCGGTGACAGGTACTGCAGGAGATCCTTGCCGTCCTCATTGAGGATGAGGTCCAGCCCCTTGTCCGGATAGAGCATATGCTTCTGTTCAGCGGTGTCCTGGATAACCTCGCCGGGAGCACCGAACCGGTCCTGCGCAATGGCCTCGTCCAGGTTGACGCTGGGCTGGAATGTAACGGTCTTGACCGGCGCCAGGTAGGCAGCCGGGAGATCATCGGGGTGCAGGAGGTACCTGCGGGTACCACCGTCCTGTAATGCCCGGGTGCGCAAGCCCAACAACGCATCTTCGGCGACATCCAGCACCAGGATCAGGCTGCCCGTGATCGGGCCGGCCGCGTAGTGGCTGTAATAGGCCTCCAGCGCACCGGTCTCGTGCGGCGCCGCGATAATCGCCAGCTCCATGACGTCGCCCAGTCGCTGCATGGCCTCGCCCAGCGTGGTCTGCCCAAGCGTGATATCGAAAACGCGTGTGTTACCGCCCGGCAGCCGGTCGATCTGCCAGGGCAGACCGGTCACGATCTCGTCGCCAGGGTGTTCGTTGCCCTTGATGAACAGCAGGCCGACCGCGATCAGGATCACGATCAGCAGGCCCAGGAAATATTTCATATGTTTTCTATGCGCTGCCGGAGTGTGGTGATAGTTAGCCGGCAGCAGTATAGCGAACCCGCCCGGCAGGGGTTGCTGATTATGCAGGATCAACCCCGTTTGGCAGCTGCGGCCACAGCGCGGGGCCGGCCCGCGAAAACGTGCATCATCCGAATACCTTGTGCAGGAATCTCACCGGCGCCTGCCGATACCGGGTACCTACCCTGTCCGAACCGGGGAATTACCTGCAAAAAGACATGCCACTGAACAGACAAACCGTTACACTACGCAGCCCTTCTGATTAAACCGGATTTTCGCTGGACCCGGGCAATCGGGGTACTCCGCCCGGGTCCTGACGCTTTGCACTTTCGCCATTTTCTCAGGTACGACACATGACCACCGACACGGTAACCGCGTTCAATCAACTGGCGCTGAACAAACCCATTCTCAGGATACTGGACGAAGTGGGCTATGAAACCCCTTCGCCTATCCAGGCGCAAACGATACCGCTGTTGCTCGCAGGCAGGGATTTGGTGGGCCAGGCACAGACCGGCACCGGTAAAACGGCGGCGTTTGCGCTGCCCCTTCTCAACAACCTGGAATTAAGCAAAAAGAGCCGCAGGTGCTGGTGCTGGCGCCGACCCGCGAGCTGGCACTCCAGGTGGCCGAGGCGTTCCAGAAATACGCCAGGCATATGCAGGGTTTTCATGTCCTGCCGATTTACGGTGGCCAGGATTATCGTGTACAGATCCGGCCCTGCAACGTGGTGTGCATGTGGTGGTCGGCACGCCCGGTCGGGTGATGGACCACATGCGCCGTGGCACCCTCAAGCTCGACATGCTGCGCACACTGGTGCTGGATGAGGCCGATGAAATGCTGCGCATGGGTTTTATCGATGATGTGGAGTGGATTCTGGAACAAACGCCGCCCGGAAAGACAGATTGCCCTGTTTTCGGCCACCATGCCGGAGCTAATCCGTCGCATCGCCAAACGCCATCTGAAAGATCCTGCGGAAATCACTGTCAAGGTGAAGACCACCACGGCCGAGACCATCCGCCAGCGCTACTGGCTGGTCAGCGGACTGCACAAGCTGGATGCCCTGACCCGCATCCTCGAGGCCGAGTCTTTCGACGCCATGCTGGTGTTCGTGCGCACCAAGACTGCGACAGTCGAGCTATCGGAGAAACTGGAGGCACGCGGCTACGCCTCGGCGGCCCTCAATGGTGATATCCCGCAGAACCAGCGCGAACGCACCATCGAGCAGTTGAAGAATGGCAAGCTGGACATCATCGTCGCCACGGACGTCGCTGCACGCGGTCTCGATGTGCAGCGCATCAGCCACGTGATCAACTATGATATCCCCTACGACACCGAGGCCTATGTGCACCGCATCGGCCGCACCGGCCGCGCCGGACGGACCGGCGATGCCATTCTGTTTGTCGCACCGCGCGAGAAGCGCCTGCTGGGCGCGATCGAAAAGGCGACGCGCAAGAAGATCGACATCATGGAGCTGCCTTCCACCGAACTGATCAACGACAAGCGCATCGCCCGCTTCAAGCAGCGCATTACCGACACCCTGGCGACCGAGGATTCAGGGTTATTTTCCGAGCTGATTGAACAATACCAGCAGGAACATAACGTGCCGGCACTGGAAATTGCCGCTGCACTGGCGCAGCTGCTGCAGGGTGACATGCCCCTGCTGCTGCAGAGCAAGCCGCAACGCAAGACGGACAGCACCCGCTCATGGGACAAAGCGCCAGGCGAACCCCGCAAGGCAGCAGGCGGACGCACTCCGGACAGTGCGGACAGCAGGCCGCGCAAGGCTGAAAGCAGCCGCCCGAAGGACCGCGAAGACAGGAAGCCGCGCAAGGAACGCGAACACAGCCCGGGAAAAGCGGCACTGCCCGCAGCGGATATGGAACGTTACCGAATCGAAGTGGGCCATGACCATGACGTCAAGCCCGCCAACATCGTCGGCGCCATCGCCAATGAAGCCGGACTGGACAGCAAACACATCGGCCGTATCGACATCCATGCCGACTACAGCCTGGTCGATTTACCCAAAGGCATGCCAAGGGATGTATTCAGCATCCTGAAGAAGGTCCGGGTCGCTGGCCAGCAGTTAAGAATCTCCCGTGTGACAGAGGAAAACCTGCCCGCCTTCCTGGTGGCCAGGCGCGGCAAGTCAAAAGACAGGGACCAGGCGCCCAGGAAAGACCGAATGAAGAGCAAAGTCAGCGGCAAAAAGAAGGCGCGGAAAAAGAAACCGCGTGGATCGACTGAATCTGCATAACCAAGGGAGCAGCGCCCACTGCACCACAGGTAACACATATTCTGGTGGAAGGGTGCTGCCCCCCTTATTGCTAATCAGGTCTTCGGCAATGTGACACCGGTCTGGCCCTGATACTTGCCGCCGCGGTCTTTGTAGGATGTCTCGCAAACCTCATCGGACTCGAGAAACAGCACCTGGGCCACACCTTCATTGGCGTAGATCTTGGCGGGCAACGGTGTCGTGTTGGAGAATTCCAGTGTGACATGTCCTTCCCATTCCGGCTCGAACGGGGTGACGTTGACAATGATGCCGCAGCGGGCGTAGGTGGACTTGCCGAGGCAGATGGTCAGCACATTGCGCGGGATGCGAAAGTATTCCACCGTGCGTGCCAGTGCAAACGAGTTCGGCGGAATGATGCACACGTCGGATTTCACATCGACGAAGCTGTTCGCATCGAAGTTCTTGGGATCGACGATCGCCGAGTTGATATTGGTGAAGATCTTGAATTCGTCCGAGCAGCGGATGTCGTAGCCGTAGCTCGACGTGCCGTAGGAGACGATGCGGCTGCCGTTGCCGTTCTCGCGCACCTGGCCCGCCTCGAACGGCTCGATCATGCCGTGTTCCTGCGCCATGCGGCGGATCCACTTGTCGGATTTGATGGACATTGTTTGCTATGCAGTAACAGGTTGAACGAAAGTTACACGGATCCAGAATCGCTCAGGCGGATGCGAGACAAGGCCAAAACCGGCGAGGAAGCAGAGTGTATGAATGAATACATGAGCATTCCGGGCCGGTTTTCAACGCCGTATCGCGCCGCCTGAGTAGATTCCTAGTCGTTGGAGATCACGATCTGCGGGAAGCGCGCCGCGTAATCCTTGGTCTTCAGCGACAGCTTCGCCGCCGGTGCGCCGCGCGATCTCGCGGTAGATCTGCGCGATGCGGCCGTCCGGCTCGGCGACCACGGTCGGCTTGCCGGAGTCGGTTTCCTCGCGAATGCGCATGTCGAGCGGCAGCGCACCGAGGAAATCGACGTCGTTCTGCTCGGACATGCGGACACCGCCGCCTTCACCGAAGATATGCTCCTCGTGACCGCACTTGGCTGCAGATGTGGATACTCATGTTCTCCACGACGCCCAGCACCGGCACCTCGACCTTCTCGAACATCTTCAGTCCCTTGCGCGCATCCAGCAGTGCGATATCCTGCGGCGTGGTGACGATGACCGCGCCGCTGACCGGCACCTGCTGGGCCAGGGTCAGCTGGATATCGCCGGTGCCCGGCGGCAGGTCGATGATCAGGTAGTCGAGATCCTTCCAGTTGGTGTCGTTCAGCAATTGCTCGCAGGGCCTGGGTGACCATCGGGCCACGCCAGATCATCGGCGTCTCTTCATCGACCAGAAAGCCGATCGACATGGCCTGCAGATGGTAGCTGTTCATCGGTTCCAGCGTCTTGCCATCCAGTGACTCCGGCTTGCCGTGCACGCCGAGCATGCGCGGCTGGCTGGGGCCGTAAATGTCCGCGTCCAGAATGCCGACCCTGGCGCCTTCGGCCGACAGCGCCAGCGCCAGGTTTACCGCCGTGGTGGACTTGCCAACGCCGCCCTTGCCGGAGGCCACGGCAATGATATTGCTGATGCCCTCGATGTGCTTGACACCCTTCTGGGCGGAATGCGCGGCGATCTTGCTCGACACCTCGATGATGGCGGTATTGATCCCATCCACCGACTCGGCCAGCGCCTTCAGCTTCGCGGCCAGCTCGTCATGGTAGCCGGCGGCCGGAAAACCCAGCACGACCTTCACCGTCGCGGTGTCCCCGCTGATCGTAATATCCTTGATGCACTTGGTGGATACCAGATCCCGCTCGAGGTAAGGATCCACGTAGGTAGCCAGTTTGGCTTCTATCTGGTCTTTGCTTGCTGCGGCCATTGTTTACTCCCGGGTAAGTCAGCACACCCGCCAGTCTGTGTGGGTGAAAATTGACCGGCGATTGTACACCAACCAGCGAGGGGCGTCCCCGGTGCTACCCATACGGGATACCACGGGCGCGGCGGGTCTATGGCATACTAACCCGCCTATTACCAATGGTTTAAACGAACCAGGCCGCATACCCGAGCATGAGTCAGGAAATTCGCACCCTGCTGGTCACCAGCGCCCTGCCCTACGCCAACGGCCCGATTCACATCGGGCACCTGGTGGAATACATCCAGACCGATATCTGGGTGCGCTTCCAGAAACTGCACGGCCACGAGTGCCTGCTATGTCTGCGCCGACGATGCCCACGGCACCCCGATCATGCTGCGCGCCCGGCAGGAAGGCATCACGCCGGAGGAACTGATCGAGCGTATCGCCGGCGAACACCAGGCCGATTTTGCCGATTTCGAGGTCGGCTTCGACAACTACTACAGCACCCATTCGGACGAAAACCGCGCGCTGGCCGAGCAAATCTACCTGAAACTGCGCGACGCCGGCCATATCGCCCGCCGCACCATCAGCCAGGCTTACGACCCGGAACAGCAGATGTTCCTGCCGGACCGCTTTATCAAGGGCGACTGCCCGCGCTGCGGGACGCCTGACCAGTACGGCGACAACTGCGAGGCCTGCGGCGCCACCTATGATGCCGACCGAACTGAAAAACCCGCGCTCGGTGCTGTCGCGGCGCCACGCCGGTGGAAAAGGATTCCGAACACTACTTTTTCCAGCTGGCGGATTTCGAGGACATGCTGCGCGACTGCGTACCGGCCGGCCACCTGCAGCCGGAAGTCGCCAACAAGCTGAACGAATGGTTCGAGACCGGCCTGCAGGACTGGGACATCTCGCGCGATGCACCCTACTTCGGTTTCGAAATTCCGGACGCGCCCGGCAAGTACTTCTACGTCTGGCTGGACGCCCCGATCGGCTACATGGCGAGCTTCAAAAACCTGTGCGACCAGCGCGGGCTGGACTTCGACGACTGGTGGAAGCCGGACGCAACCACCGAGCTGTATCACTTCATCGGCAAGGACATCCTGCGCTTCCATACCCTGTTCTGGCCGGCCATGCTGAGCGGCGCCGGTTTGCGCACGCCGACGGCGGTCTTCGCGCACGGTTTCCTCACCGTCAACGGCCAGAAGATGTCCAAGTCGCGCGGCACCTTTATCAAGGCGCGCACCTACCTCGACCACCTGGACCCGGAATACCTGCGCTATTACTTCGCCGCCAAGCTGGGCAGCGGGGTCGATGACATCGATCTCAATCTCGAGGATTTCATCGCGCGCGTCAACAGCGACCTGGTCGGCAAGGTGGTGAACATCGCCAGCCGCTGCGCCGGCTTCATCAACAAGCGCTTCGCCGACAGGCTGGCGGAACGCTGCAGTGAACCTGAACTCTACGCGGAGTTCGTCGCGGAAGGCGCAGCGATCGCCTCACACTACGAACAGCGCGAGTTCAGCCAGGCCGTACGGCGCATCATGGCACTGGCCGACCGGGCCAACCAGTACATCGACACCCACAAGCCCTGGGTACTGGCCAAAGAAGCCGGTCAGGAACAGGCCGTGCAGGACGTATGCAGCACCGGGCTTAATCTGTTCCGTGTGCTGATGACCTACCTGCAGCCAATCCTCCCGGTTATGGCGCAGCGCGTGGAAACGTTTCTGGCTATCCCGATCGAGCACTGGGACAGCATTGCAACCCCGCTGACCGCCCATACCATCAAACCTTTCACGCCGTTGATGACGCGCGTCGAACAGGAGAAGATCGACGCCATGCTGGAAGACTCCAGGGAACATCTTGCCGTCACGGCTGCGCCCGCGCCCGGCGGACTGCTGGCGGCGGACCCGATCGCCGAGACCATCCAGTACGAAGACTTCGCGAAACTCGACCTGCGCGTCGCGCGCATCGCGAAGGCCGCACCGGTCGAAGGCGCTGACAAGCTGTTGCAACTGACCCTCGACCTGGGCGGGGAACAGCGCAACGTATTCGCGGGCATCAAGTCCGCCTACGACCCGACTGACCTGGAAGGCCGGCTCACCGTGATGGTCGCCAATCTGGCACCGCGCAAGATGCGCTTCGGCGTCTCGGAGGGCATGGTGCTGGCCGCCGGCCCGGGCGGCAAGGACCTGTTCATCCTGCACCCGGACAGCGGCGCCCAGCCGGGGATGCGGGTGAAATGAGGATTTTGCAGCTGTTAGCTGCTAGCTATTAGCAAAAGCTAACAGCCCGAACATTATGATCGAACTCGCACTGATCCTGGTCAGCACCGTGCTGGTCAACAATTTCGTACTGGTGAAATTCCTCGGCCTGTGTCCGTTCATGGGCGTATCGCGCAACGTCGACACCGCGACCGGCATGGCGCTGGCCACCACTTTCGTACTGACGCTGTCCTCGATCTGCAGTTATCTCGCCAATGAATACCTGCTCGCGCCGCTGGGCCTGGAATACCTGCGCACCATCACCTTCATCCTGGTGATTGCCGCCGTCGTGCAGTTCACCGAGATGGTGGTGCACAAGACCAGTCCGCTGCTCTACAAGGTCCTGGGTATTTTCCTGCCGCTGATCACCACCAACTGCGCCGTGCTCGGCGTGGCGCTGCTGAACGTGCAGCAGCAGCTCAACTTTATCGAGTCTGCTGTTTACGGTTTCGGCGCAGCGCTCGGATTTTCGCTGGTGCTGATCCTGTTTTCCTCCATCCGCGAGCGCGTCGCGGCCGCTGACGTGCCGGTGCCGTTCCGTGGCTCGGCGATTGCACTGGTCACCGCCGGGCTGATGTCGCTGGCATTCATGGGCTTTTCCGGACTCATCAAGGGCTGAGAGACAGGCCCCGGGCGGCACGCACCATGTTGAGCGCACTCATAGCATTGGGAATACTCGCCATCGTGATCGGACTGGTACTCGGCTATTCCGCGATCCGCTTCCACGTCGACAGCGATCCGATCGTCGACCAGATCGACGCGCTGCTGCCGCAGACCCAGTGTGGTCAGTGCACCTATGCCGGCTGCCGGCCGTATGCCGAGGCCATCGCCGCCGGTGAGGCGGAAATCAACCAGTGCCCGCCGGGTGGCGAGGCAACCATCCAGGCGCTGGCCGGCCTGCTCGGGGTGGACCCCAAGCCACTCAATCCGGAACACGGTGAACACAAGGACAAGACGGTCGTGGAGATCGACGAACAGGTATGCATCGGCTGCACACTGTGTATCCAGGCCTGCCCGGTCGACGCCATCCTCGGCGCACCGAAACAGATGCACACCGTGATCAAGAGCGAATGCACCGGTTGCAACCTGTGCATCCCGCCCTGCCCGGTCGAGTGCATCCACATCGTGCCGGTCGCGAAGAATCAGCGCAACTGGTCCTGGCCACTGCCGGCAGAGCCCGGGATGCAGGTGGCACGGCATGGCTGAACTGTCGCGCAGAGCACAGCCGGCGATCGATCCGGAATTCACACAGCGTTTTCATTTTCATGGCGGTCTGCAACTGGAAGGTTGCCGCGAGGCAGCCTCCGGCCACCCGATCCAGCCGGTCGGCATACCGGAGCAGCTCATCCTGCCGCTGGCCCAGCACATCGGCGAACCGGCCGAGTGCCTCATCAGCCCCGGCGACACCGTGTACCGGGGCCAGTGCGTAGCACGTGCCGTCGGCGTCATCAGTGCACCGGTGCATGCATCCACCTCCGGTATTGTAGTGGCAATTGAACCGCGACCGGTGCCGCACCCGTCCGGCCTGCCGGCACCCTGCATTGTCATCGCAACCGACGGCAAGGACACCCCGAACCCGGATATGCCACCCGCACTGGATTATCCCAACACGGACGTCGACACCCTGCTGGAGCGTATCCGCAGCGCCGGTATCGTCGGGCTCGGCGGCGCGGGCTTCCCGACGCGCGCCAAGCTGGCGCGGCGCGAGGCCATCGAGCTGCTGGTGATCAACGGCGTCGAGTGCGAACCCTGCATCGCCTGCGATGACGGCCTGCAGCGTGAGCGGGCGCAGGCAGTGATCGAGGGCGTACGCATCCTGCAACACATCGTGCAACCGGCTGCCTGCGTCATCGCAGTGGAAGACAACATGCCGCAGGCAGAACAGGCATTGCGCGCCGCACTCGGCGCACACAACACGACCGGTATCCGCGTGGTCAACGTGCCGACCCTCTATCCGACCGGCGGCGAACGCCAGCTGATCAAGGTGCTGACCGATCGCGAAGTCCCGAGTCAGGGTTTCCCGGCTGACATCGGCATCATCGTCCAGAACGTCGGTACCGCAGCGGCCGTGTACGATGCCGTGATGAACGGGCAGCCGCTGCTGTCGCGCATCGTTACGGTCACCGGCGACGGCGTGCACAACGCCCGGAATCTGGATGTGCTGATCGGTACGCCGGTCAGCCAGCTCATCGCGGCTGCAGGTGGTTACACCGATCATATCGAGCGTCTGCTGATCGGCGGGCCAATGATGGGCTATGCCGTAAATACGGACGCCGTGCCGGTCATCAAGACCACCAACTGTGTGCTCGCGGTCACCGCCCGGAGCATGCCCGCCCCGCCGCCGGCACTGCCCTGCATCCGCTGCAGCCGGTGCACCGAAGTCTGCCCGGCCAACCTGCTGCCACAGGAGCTGTACTGGTTTGCACGCAGCGGCAACCACGATGCGGCGCAGGACTACGGGCTGTTCGACTGCATCGAATGCGGCTGCTGCGCGCATGTCTGCCCCAGCCATATACCGCTGGTGCAGTACTATCGCCATGCCAAGTCTGCAATCTGGGAACAGGAGATACAGAAGAAGAAGGCGGACATCGCGCGCACGCGTCACGAGGCACGTCTGCAGCGGCTGGAACGCATCAGGCACGAGCGCGAGGAAAAGCTCGCGCGTAAGAAACAGGCAGTGACCGAGAAGAGCGCCGGCGACGAGGCGCGCCAGGCGGCGATCCAGGCCGCGCTGGAACGCGTCAGACAGAAAAAGGAACAGACCACGACGACACCCCGTAATATCGATAATCTGACGCCCGAACAGCAGCGCCAGATCGAGGCCGTCGAACAACGGCGCCGCGAGCGGGCCGCATCGCCACAGGACAAGGACTGATGGAATTCAACACCTGGAGTTCACCGCACCTGCCGGTAGCAAACAGCGTCAACATCATCATGCAGCGCGTGTTGCTGGCACTGCTGCCGGGGGCCGCCTGTATGACCTGGCTGTTCGGCTGGGGGGTGCCGGTCAACATGCTCATCGCCGCCATCACGGCCGTTTGCGCCGAGGCATTCATGCTCGTACTGCGCGCACGGCCGGTCACCGCCACGCTGCTGGATGGCAGTGCCCTGCTGACCGGAGTCCTGCTGGCACTGGCACTGGCGCCGCTGGCACCGTGGTGGATCGCGGTGGTCGGCACCGCGTTCGCCATCGTGGTCGCCAAGCAGCTCTATGGCGGGCTGGGCTACAACCCGTTCAACCCGGCCATGGCCGGCTATGTGGTGCTGCTGGTGTCGTTCCCGCTGGAACTGACCCTGTGGCCGGCGGCCGGCAGTGCGCCGGACCTGGCCACGACCCTGGCGATGATTTTCACCGGCGCACCACCGGCCGGTATCGCTATCGACGCCATCACCATGGCAACACCCATGGACACCGTGCGCATGCAGCTCGGCCTGGGCGCCACCCTGACCGACCTGGGCAAGGAACCGCTGTTCGGTGTCATTGCCGGCTTCGGCTGGGAGTGGGTCAATCTCGGCTATCTCGCCGGGGGTCTCTGGCTGCTGCAGAGGAAAGTCATCCAGTGGCAGATCCCGGCAGCCATGCTGGCCGGGCTGGCCGGTATGGCGGGGATCTTCCACCTCGTCAACCCGGAACTCTACGCCACCCCGCTGTTTCACCTGTTCAGCGGCGCGGCCATGCTGGGAGCCTTTTTTATCGCGACGGACCCGGTGTCGGCCTGCACCACGCCGCTGGGACGTATCTGGTTCGGGCTCGGCATCGGCGTCATCACCTGGATCATCCGCACCTGGGGCGGCTACCCGGAGGGCATCGCCTTTGCCGTGCTGCTGATGAACCTGGCAGCACCGACCATCGACCATTACACACGACCGCGCGTGTTCGGCCACCGCGACGGACCAGCGCAATGAATGTTCGCCAGATCGGCATCACCGCAGCCATCCTGCTGCTGTTCGCCGTCATCGGCACCGCCATGGTGGCGGCCACCTACGAAGGTACCCGCGAACGGATCGCCGCCAACGAGCGCGAGACGCTGCTGCGCAAGCTGAGCCAGCTGATACCGCCGGACGCCTACGACAACAGCCTGCTGGACGACAGCATCGAACTGCCCGCCGGGGAACTTGCCGACCGGCCACTGCGCGTGTACCGCGCGCGCCGGCAGGGGCAGCCGGTCGCCGTGGTGATGAACGCCATCGCGCCGGACGGTTACAGCGGCTCCATCTACCTGCTGGTCGGCATCAATCATGATGGCCGCGTGGCCGGTGTGCGCGTGGTAGCGCACCGCGAAACGCCCGGCCTGGGCGACGACATCGACGAAGAACGCTCGGACTGGATCCTCGGCTTCAACGGCCGCTCGCCGGACAATCCGCCTCCGCGGCCAGTGGGCGGTGCGCAAGGACGGTGGCATCTTCGACCAGTTCACCGGCGCCACCATCACACCGCGCGCCGTGGTCAAGGCCGTGCAAGCGGCCCTGTTATACTATCGCGCACACCGCGATGCCCTGTTTGCGATACCTGATACAGCGGAGCAACCATGAACGAACCGGGTTATCGCAAGAATCATCCAGGACGGCCTCTGGCACAACAACCCGGGGCTGGTGCAGCTGCTCGGCCTGTGCCCGCTGCTGGCCGTCACCACCACCGCGGTCAACGGCCTGGGCCTGGGCCTGGCCACCACCCTGGTCCTGGCCTGCTCGAACGTCACCGTGTCGCTGATCCGCAACCTGGTGCGCCCGGAAATCCGCATGCCGGTGTTCGTGCTGGTGATCGCCTCGTTTGTCACCGTCATCGAACTGGCCATGAATGCCTGGCTGCACGAACTGTACAAGATCCTGGGTATTTTCATCCCGCTGATCGTCACCAACTGCTCCATCATCGGCCGCGCCGAAGCGTTCGCCTCGCGCAAGCGTCGACCGTGCGTTGCTGGACGGGCTGGCCATGGGCCTGGGCTTCACCGCTGGTGCTGGTTGTACTGGGCAGCCTGCGCGAACTGGTCGGCCAGGGCACACTGTTGGCCCAGGCGCACCTGATGTTCGGCGAGGCCGCACGCGGCTGGACCCTCACCGTGATCGATGACTACCGCGGTTTCCTGCTGGCGATCCTGCCGCCCGGCGCGTTCATGGGCCTGGGCCTGCTGATTGCAGGCATGAACATCATCAACGCCAGGCGCGCGCGCAAGGCTGCCAGCGTCGCCGTCCCGGCCCCGCAGGCGGCCGGCGCCGCGTGAACGCTCAGCAGCGCCACGACATCTTCGAGCGACTGCGTGCCGCCAATCCCCATCCGACCACCGAACTGCATTACGGCAACCCGTTCCAGTTGCTGGTGGCGGTGATCCTGTCGGCACAGGCGACCGACACCGGTGTCAACAAGGCCACCGCCCCGCTGTTCAAAAAGGTAAAGACACCGGCCGCGATGCTGGAGCTCGGCGAAGCCGGGCTGCGCGACTACGTAAAGACCATCGGCCTGTTCAACACCAAGGCCAGTAACATCATCAAGGCCTGCCGGATCCTGGTGGACCAGCATGGCGGCAAGGTACCGGAAGACCGGGCCGCGCTGGAGGCGCTGCCCGGGGTCGGGCGCAAGACCGCCAACGTGGTGCTGAACACCGCCTTCGGGCATCCCACCATCGCCGTCGACACGCACATCTTCCGGGTCGCCAACCGGACCGGCATTGCCCCGGGCAAGAACGTGCGCGAAGTCGAGGAGCGCCTGCTGCGGGTGGTGCCGGAGGAATTCATGCACGATGCGCACCACTGGCTGATCCTGCTCGGCCGCTACACCTGCATCGCCCGCAAGCCACGCTGCCAGTCCTGCACCATCGCCGACCTGTGTGAATACAAGGCGAAGAATCAGGAAGAATAACAGCCGGTCACTGTAAGTATCTGGAATGGATACTTTTGTGATAATCAGGTCGTACACTAACAGCTGTGACTGATACGTCCTGGCGGCTGTGGCTGCACTAATGCTAACGATTCTCAGAAACTTTTCGTATGCTACAGGGTCACAGGCACTGACAAGAGTATGGTCGTGGCAAACGACCGCAATCAACCGGAACAACCGTTCCATCCAACTACCAAACGTGGAGAAAAACCAATGTCCCAGAAAACAACTCTGAAACCGCTGGCCGTTGCCATAGGCGCAGCGCTCGTTACCTCACTGGCGGGCACCGGTGCTGCCAGTGCCGCGCAAAACCCGTTTGCCATGTCTGACCTGTCCAGCGGTTACATGGTCGCTGATAGCCATGCGAAGAGCATGGAAGGCAAGTGCGGCGAAGGCAAGTGCGGTGAAGGCAAGTGCGGCGAGAAGATGAAGATGCAGGAAGGCAAGTGCGGTATGAAGGGCATGGATGCCGATGGTGATGGAAATGTTACCAAGGATGAATTCATGCAAGGTCACGATGCCATGTTCGGCAAGATGGACACCAATGGCAATGGTATGCTCGATGCTGATGAGCAAGCTGCCGCCATGAAAATGATGAAGGAAGGTAAATGCGGTGAAGGCAAGTGCGGCGAGAAGATGATGAAGCCCGGCGGCGAGGGACAGTGAGCCAGGTAAAAAACTCAACCGGTGATCAAGCACTGATACCCTGTGATTAGCTCACGCTACCCTGTCACCGGTTCCGGACTTGGCCTGCGGCGGACCCTGCTGGGTCCGCTGCAGGCCAATCCGCCGGATGGCGTGGATTTTTTCGAGATCGCCCCGGAAAACTGGATCGGTGTCGGCGGCAAATTCGGCAAGCAGTTTCGCTATTTCACCGAACGCTACCCGTTTGTTGCGCATGGACTGTCACTGTCCATCGGCAGTCCCGCAGCGCTGGATGAAACCTTCCTGCATCGCGTCAAGCGCCTGCTCGACATGCATGGTATCCGTTGTTACACGGAACACCTGAGCTACTGCAGCGACGACGGTCATCTCTATGACCTGATGCCGATTCCGTTCACGGAGCAAGCCGTGCACTACGTTGCCGGCCGGATTCGCCGCGTCCAGGACATCCTGGAGAGGCGCATCGCCATGGAAAACATTTCCTACTACGCGGCGCCCGGCAAGGAGATGGAAGAAATCGACTTCATCAATGCGGTACTGGCCGAGGCCGACTGCGACCTGCTACTGGACGTCAACAACATCTACGTCAACAGCATTAATCACCGCTACGATGCGGAAACCTTCCTTACCGCGCTGCCTGCCGATCGGGTGGTGTATTTTCACGTGGCCGGTCACTTCGACGAGGCCGATGACCTGAAAGTGGACAGCCACGGCGCGCCGGTCATCGACCCGGTCTGGGATCTGCTGGAGAAGGCCTACGCCCACTGCGGCGTGGTGCCGACCCTGCTGGAACGCGATTTCAATATTCCGCCCCTGCCGGAACTGCTTGGCGAGGTCGGCAAGATCTCCGCCTTGCAGTCGAAATGGGCAGGACGTGCCGTGCAGGAGGTCACGCGTGGTAAATCAGCCTGAATTTGTACGCCGGCAATACGAATTCGCCGCGCACATCCGCGACCCGGAACACCGCCCTGCACCCTCCGATGTCGAGGACCGGCGCATGGCGATTTACCGCGAACTGTTCTACAACAATGTGGAAAGCTTTCTGAGCGGAACCTTCCCGGTACTGCGCAGGATTCACGATGACACGGCCTGGCACGCCATGGCGCGCGCGTTTTTTTCCAGCCACCGCTCGCACAGCCCGCTGTTCCTGGAAATCCCGCGTGAATTCCTGAGCTGGTTGCGCGAGGAACGGCAACCACACCCGGATGACTTTCCCTTCCTCTACGAACTCGCCCACTACGAGTGGGTCGAACTTGCGGTATCCGTGGCCGAGGAAACCATCGACCAGGATGTCATCGATCCAGCCGGCGACCTGCTCGACTCGGTCCCGGTGCTGTCACCACTGGTATGGCACCTGGCCTACGATTATCCGGTACACCGGATTGGTCCTGATTTCCTGCCCGACGCATCCGGCGGACAACCGACATACCTGGTCGTCTACCGTGACCGGGAGGATGAGGTCGGCTTCATGGAAATCAATCCGGTCACCAAGCGGCTGCTGGAACTGCTTGACGCAAACAGCGGCGCGACGGGCCGGCAGTTACTGAGTGAAATCGCCACCGAGATGTCACACCCGCAACCGGATATCGTGATCAGCGGTGGCCTCGATATTCTGGAAAACCTGCGCAACAAGGCTATTGTGCCGGGTACCCGGCCTGTGCACAGCTGAAGGGGTACCCACTCACTACCGATCGGCACGCAATGGGGTGAGCCATGACCGGATTACTGAACTGCCTGCAGGACCTGCTGGATCGCACACGCGGCCTCGACTTTCTCGCCCCGCTGGCGCTGCGCATCTATCTCGCACCGATCTTCATCATGGCCGGGTCCAACAAGCTGGCACACGCCGAGCACCTGGGCCCGTACTTCGCCTCGCTGGGCATACCGGCCCCGGAGATCATGGTCTATGTCGCAGCGCTGACCGAATTGCTGGGCGGCATCGCCCTGCTTGCCGGGCTGGCCGTGCGCTGGTTCGCCCTGCCCCTGATGTTCACCATGGTGGTGGCCGCCACCACCGCGCACTGGGACAACGGCTGGCATGCGCTGCCGGAGACCGAGCTGCAGGTGCCCTGGGAGTGGCGCAGCGATCTGATTGAGGAGGGCACCATCCGCAAAGAGGAGGTACGTGAAATCCTGCGCGAACACGGCAACTACGAGAGGCTGACCTCGGCGGGCAGTATCACCATCCTGAAAAACGGTATCGAGTTCGCCGCCACCTATTTCATCATGCTGCTGGCCCTGTTCTTCACCGGTGCCGGCCGCTGGTTCAGCCTCGATTACTGGATTGCGCGCCAGTGGCGGCAACCGGGCAGGTGCTGAGCCATCCGCCAGACTATTGCTCCGTTTGTTGCGCAAGCCCCCGGATCAGTTCCAGGAATCCGGCCTCGTCCCACTCGCGCCCGCCTATGGCCCGGTAGGCGATGGTGCCGTCCGGCGCGATAACATAAGTGGTCGGTAGTCCCTTGACCGGCCACTGCGCGATTACCTCGCCGCTGTGGTCCAGCAGCAGCGGAAAATCCGCCGGGTAGTCCGCGGTGAACACGAAAACCGTGTCCTCGTCCTCGCCCATGTTGATGGCGAGTATCTCCACACCCTCGTCTTTAAGGGCATGCCAGGCACGGTTCATGGAGGGAATCTCCTCGCGACAGGGTGGACACCAGGTTGTCCAGAAATTGATGATCACCGTCTTGCCGCGATAATCCGACAGGCGGTGCAGCCGACCCCCGGTATCCTCGAGGGCGAAATCGGGCGCCAATACCTTGCCGGGCACCGGCGTGAGCTGCTGGCCGGCCTGCGCCTCGAGCGCCAGCAGTAGCAACAGCAGGATGACGGTTCGCAGACAGGACACGGGCATCATTTCAGTTTGTCTACATCCGGCGCGCACACGACAGCCTCGATCGTCGCGGTATGTGGCGTAACACCCTCGGTCCAGCTCACCTCGAGATCGAATTCCGATCCCGGCGGAATCCCGAACGCCGTCAGCCCCCAGTTATAGTCGCTCGGCAGGAACTCCTGCTGTGTCGGAAACATGCCCCAGCGCACCACCAGCTTCGCTGCCGCGCTCGCATCAGCATCGGTCCATGACGCCAGCAACGGTTCCTTGAGCAGGATGCCACGCGTTTTCCCGGCATGGCGCAGATGCCACTGCGTGAGGTCGATGACGACCGGCTGCCCGTTGCCCGAGCGCCCGGTATTGCGGATGATAGTCTGGAACATACAACTCAATGCCAGCTGCTCGATCACCTCGCGCGAGAACGCGTGGTTCATGAGCAGCGCACGGGTCTGGTCCGGCAGGCGCTGGATCAGCTCGATCTGGATATCGCCATCGGTAAAATCCCAGCCGCGCAGCCCATTGTCTGGGTTGACCGTATGGCGCACACCGGCACTCGCCGTTGCCGTTAACAGCAGCGACACCAGCAACAGACTGTAGCGTCGAAAACACACTGCCATGCTACTCCTCGAGTCGGCGTCGAATGGCGGTAACCACCTGCTGCACGTAGCGGTCCGTCATCCGCGTTACCAGCCAGACCGGCACATGCCCCCCTGGATCGGAATATACAGCATAGCGTGCTTTGGTGACTGCCGGGTGCTCGCTGGCCGTAATCTCCCAGAACCCGGACAGGCTGTCCGGCTGGACGCCCGCGGAAAGATCGACCTGCGGAAAAGCACGATCCGACAATGCCCATTCGACATGCCAGGCGACGGGCGGCGCTCCCGTCACCTCGCTCCTGCTTTGCAGGATATAGGTTCGATCTGCCACTGGCCCGGTAAAGTGCAGACGGTGAAAGACCCACTGGACCGTGCCGGCGGTCTCCAGCACACGACTCTCGGCCACGTCCGGGATGAAGTCCACGAATGCGCTGTAGTCATTGACCAGTCTGAACAGGCGTTCCGGCGCAGTCCGGAACTCCGTCTCTATCATGACCTCATCCACTGACGTCCCGGGCCGGCAACGGTGAAATATCGTGCCCTCACCCGTCTCCCGAACCGGGTGCCACTGCCGGCAACTGGACGCCGCGACAGCAGCATCTGCGCCCGCAGCAAGCACGGGCAACAGCAGCATGCTGATCCATTTTGTCTGTCGTCCGGTGAACATTGCGCTTGCCTCTGGCCCATTCTGGTAAAACAGCGGCCGATGTCTATACTCGCCTTGTCATTCGCATATCTTACCCGTCTATTGCCTGACCAGCAGGAATCGAGGTGGTTTGTCAGGAAATCCGCCACGATAGTTCACACCTGCCTGCGCTCCTGCAACGATAAACCATTACTGGAGGAAACTGCCATGAAACAGAAGTATTCCCCGACCCGCCCTGACTACCGCAGCGCCATGGGGCAATTGCTGGTGTTATACACGCAGGTGGACAGGCTGATCATGCTGGCCTGCGCCGAGCGCATCGCCAGTGCGCCGGATGATGCCGCGCGACTGGGTCTCGCCCGGCAGGTCGGTGACGAATCACGGCATGTCGCCATTCAGCAGGAATGGATGGAACAGTTCGGAACCGACCGGACGCCGGTGCTCAGCGCTGCCCAGGAACAGGCCATTCTCGCGCATTTCCGCGCGCTTGAGTGGATCGACTTTCTCATCGACATGTACCTCTGCGTGGAGGCCCTTGGCAGCGACGCTGTCGAGCACATCGTCCCGCTGACAGACCCCGGCACGCAGGAATCCCTGCGTATCCCGCTACAGGATGAACTCAACCACATCGCTTTCGGCGTCAATCGCCTGCGCGCGGAACTGGCACGCATGCAGCCTGCAGAGCGGCATGCGTGCCTGGAACGGATCCCGCAGCGCATTGCCGATCTCGCCCGTGTCTTCCTTGCCACCGGAATCGATGTGCAGACATTGTTCGAAGCCGTGGGTGCCGACTACGCGGAACTTTGCAATGCCGTGCTGGCGCGCAAGCAGGCTATCCTGCGCGAGGTCGCGCTGCCGCAGGCTGCCTGACGACGTCGACCTTACTCCGTCGGCAATGCCTCTCTGGCCGTTCAGCGCGGCAAGACCGCGCTGTGTGCCTGTTGCGCGTCGCATGGCCAGGTCAGGTATCATCTGCACACCGGATAAACGGCAACAGGATGCACTGCATGACCACGATAGGTACCCCGCTCTCCCCAACCGCCACGCGTGTGCTGTTTTGCGGCGGCGGTGAACTGGGCAAGGAAGTCGTCATCGAGCTGCAGCGGTTCGGCGTCGAGGTCATCGTCGTCGATCGCTATGCCAACGCACCGGCCATGCAGGTCGCCCATCGCAGCCACACTCTTTCCATGCTCGATGGCAAGGCGCTGCGTGCCGTCATCGAACAGGAGCGGCCGCACTACATCGTTCCCGAAATCGAAGCCATAGCCACCGACACGCTGGTGGAACTCGAAACAGAGGGCTTCACCGTGATTCCAACCGCACGCGCGGCACGCCTGACCATGAATCGCGAGGGCATCCGGCGCCTGGCAGCCGAGGAACTCGGCCTGGCAACGTCACCTTACCGCTTTGCCGCCACACGTGCGGAATTCGATGCGGCGCTGGCCGAGATCGGCCTGCCCTGCGTGGTCAAACCCATCATGAGTTCCTCCGGCAAGGGTCAGAGCACCGTGCTGCTGCCAGCCGAGATCGATGCGGCCTGGAACCATGCCCAGGCCGGTGGGCGCAGCGGTGCCGGCAAGGTTATCGTGGAAGGCTTGGTTGATTTCGACTACGAGATCACGCAGCTGACCGTGCGTCATGCCGGCGGGACCAGCTTCTGCGAGCCGATCGGACACGTGCAGATCGACGGGGATTATCGCCAGTCCTGGCAACCACAGGCAATGAGCGAACGCGCCCTGGCACAGGCACGCGACATCGCGGGCAGGATCACCGCTGCACTCGGCGGTCGCGGCATCTTCGGCGTGGAACTGTTCATCAAGGGCGACACGGTGATATTCAGCGAGGTGTCGCCCAGGCCGCACGACACCGGCATGGTCACCATGATCTCGCAGGACCTGTCCCAGTTCGCGCTGCATGCACGTGCCATCCTCGGCCTGCCGGTTCCCAATATTCGCCAGCATGGCGCATCGGCATCCAGCGTCATCCTGGTGGAAGGCACCTCGACCCAGCTTGAGTTTGCCAACCTCGAGGTGGCGCTCGAGGAACCCGATACCCAGCTGCGCCTGTTCGGCAAGCCGGATGTCGCCGGTCACCGGCGCATGGGTGTGGCACTGGCGCGCGCTGAAACCGTCGAGGCCGCACTGGACAAGGCAACACGCGCCTCCCGTGCGGTCCGCGTTAACCTGTAAGGCCTGCGTGACAGGCACAGCAACCCATACAGGCAACCACGGCCATGTCGACGACTGAACTGGAGCAGCGCATAGAGGCCCTAGAGGTCCGCCTGATGCATTTCGAGGCCGCGCTCGACGAAATGACCCATGCCCTGCTGCAGCAGGAACTGCAGATGCGTACCCAGGCAAATACGCTCGAACACCTCAAGGAACAACTCAGGGGGCTGGCTGCAAGCTACCCGGGTAACCCGGAAGCCGAACCGCCCCCCCCACATTACTGACAGAATCAAAGGACCGGCGTACCGGACACCCCGAACACGGCTCTGCGGCAGACCGATTTACCCCGTTTCACGACCCGCTTAACGCGAACCCCGTCCAGGGACGGGAACGCTAAAGCTTGTTCCCGGTTCTGTCGAACACTAAAGGTAAATGTCCGCCCCCTGGAATCCAGCCGGTTTTATTAAATGAACACGATCGATTTGACAGCCCAGGTATCCGCCATCATCACCCTGGTCGCGCTGCTCTGGCTCACTATCCGCGCCTTTGGCAAGCATGCCGGCTGGGGTTTTGCCGTCCTGCTGTTTTCGCCGCTGGGTGCGGCCGCGTTCGGCCACAAGTACTGGAAAGATGTCAAAAAACCCTTGACGGTCTATGCCATTGCGTTCCTCGTGACCCTGGCCCTGGTCCTGTACCTGTTCAGCGCCTGGGGTGGCTGGGAACTCCTGCAGACCGGCGTACGCGTCCAGCAGGGCATGCAGGTGAACAAGCTGGCCAGTCGCGATGCCAGCAACTTTCTCAAGGCCAACCTGGCATTCGCGGAAAGATCCGGGCTGGAGATACGCAACATGAGTGCAGCGGAGTTTGCGCGCGAGCAACTGGTCAGGGAGGCCCTGGATGCCGCATCGCTTGCAGAACAGCCGGAACCTGTCGCGCCGGTCGAGGATGTCCCCTACCAGGACATACGCAAGAAAGTGAAATCCCGCGACGACTCGAACTATCGCCTGGCCTATATGCCGATCGATGTCTCCGAAGCGCACAAATACATAGGCTCGACCGTCAAGGTGACGCGCAAAAATGTCGTTGAGAAGGAATACCGCTTGACCGCGATCAGCGGTAATCGACTGCAGCTTGCCCAGCGCAATCAGAATGGCAACTTTTCTTTCTCGCTCCGGGACAGCGAAATAGAAAAGCTGCGCGTGCTCGTCAAGCAACCGAAATAACAGGCTATCACCGGACTTGACAGGTACCTGCAGCTCTGAAAGACTCGGCCTCATGATCAAACTTTCCATCCATCACGACGCAAAGCGTGTTCGCCGACTGCCACTGTGGCTGGCGGCCGTACGCGGGTGTGGCGAAACGGGGATTGCAAAACTCTAGCAGACCGGTGAAACAGCAAAATCCGAAGGCCGCACGGTGCGAACCCTGCGGCCTTTTTTGTTTTAACAGTCAACATCTAAAGGAGATTTCCGTGTCTATCCCGGCTGCATACATTGGAGTGATACTGATCTGGTCGACAACGCCACTGGCTATCCAGTGGAGTGGCGATGATGTCGGCTGGCTGTTCGGAGTCACCACCCGCATGTGCATCGGCGTACTGACCGGTCTAATGGTGGCGCTGCTGTTCAGGATCAGCCTGCCCTGGCATATCGCAGCGCGACGCACCTACCTGGCGGCCGGTCTCGGAATGTTCTGCGCAATGACGCTGGTCTACTGGTCCGCGCGCTACATTCCATCCGGCTGGATCTCGGTGCTGTTCGGCATCGCCCCGATTATGACCGGCGTCATGGCGCATGTCTGGCTGCGTGAAAACGCCCTGTCTCCGGCTCGCATTACGGGCCTGTTGCTGGGTATCGGAGGCCTGGCCATTATGCTGATCGGTAGTCGTTCGCTCGGTCCCGGCGCTGCACTGGGGATGGCAGGCATGTTGCTGTCCGTACTGGCCTACTCGGCCAGCGCCATTGCCATCAAGCACATCGGAGCCGACATCCCTGCACTGGCGACCACCATCGGAGGCCTGGCGATCACGGCTCCCTTGTTGCTCCTGATGTACGCTTACACCGGAGAGCCGCTGCCGACCCATGTGCCACTGCGCACCGCCCTGTCGATAGCCTACCTGGGCACGGTCGGATCAGTACTCGGCTTCGCCATGTACTACTATGTGCTGCACAATGTCGAGGCGACCCGGGTTGCATTGATTACGCTGATAACACCGGTGATTGCGCTTGTGCTCGGCAACATGCTGAATGGTGAGGCCATCCAGGCAGAAGTCTGGATCGGGACCACCACTATCCTTACCGGTCTGTTGCTGTTCGAGTACGGCAAGCGCATGAACGGCTGGAAGTTACGCCTGCAGGAACTGCTTGTCAGGCGCTCGCCGGCCCCGTAACCCGCCTGTGGCGCCCACATCCCGCATGCGGGTGTTACAGGCGGGCTGGCCCGCGGGGGTCGCTGCAAGCGAGCGGCAAAGCGGTTTATAATCCCGGCAGGCAGATCAGGAACCTCTTATGTATAAAAAACGTTTCATATTGCTGTTTGCCGGCCTGCTGGTGCTGGGCGCCTGCACGACCTCTCCAACCGGCAGGAGCCAGCTGGTGCTGATGCCGGACAGTCAGATGAACCAGATGGGTCTGCAGGCCTTCACCAGCATCAAGGGCGAGACGCCGGCATCCAAGGACCGCAAGGCCAACCAGTTCGTGCAATGCGTGGCCAATGCCATCACCCGCGAGGTCGGTGGCAGCTGGGAAGTCGTCGTATTCGAGGATGACAGCGCTAACGCATTCGCACTCCCGGGCGGAAAGATCGGCGTCAATACCGGCCTGCTCAAGGTCGCCACCAACCAGCACCAGCTGGCGACCGTAATCGGTCACGAGGTGGCGCACGTGCAGGCGCAGCATTCCAACGAACGCGTCTCGCAGAAATTTGCCGTCGAACAGGGCATCGGTCTGATCAATGCCGTTGCAAATCCGACCAGTGGCACCGGGCAGACACTGATGGGGCTGCTGGGTGTCGGTGCGCAATACGGTGTACTGTTACCCTACAGCCGGCTGCAGGAAAGCGAGGCCGACATGCTGGGGCTGGACCTGATGGCGAAGGCCGGCTTTGACCCGCGTGAGAGCACCCAGCTCTGGATGAACATGAGCCGTGCCAACCAGGGGCAGCCGCCGGCGTTCCTGTCGACCCACCCGTCGCACAGCACCCGCATCAGCGACCTCACCCGGCGCATCCCGGCGGCCCAGCAACTGCAGCAGCGCGCGAAACAGCAGGGCAAGAATCCGGACTGCCGGCGCTAGAACATACCGGGCACCTGGGCTTGCTGTGGATGCCGTGGCTATTCTTTTTTAATTGTCTCACGTCTCATTACGTCAGCCACTGGTGCGTAAAACGCACCCTACACCTGCATTTATTTTTCCGTGTTGTTCCGTGTGATTCCGTGGCCATTGAGTAAACACTCTCAGGTCCGCTGCTTGCCCTGTTTGATGCGCGCGCGGATGTCCTCAGCTGTCAACGGGTGCTCTGCAGCTGGCGCCAGATAATCCTGCTGCAGGTAGGGATACATCGCGCTGCGCAGGTGCGCGCGCATGTCATGCCCGATCCGCCGTTCGCGCTCGTGTCGCAACGCGTCAATATCGACTGGCGCCACCACCACTTTCTCGCCGGGACCGGCATCCGCCTGAGCCAGAATGCGACCATCGTAGTCCACGATCATGCTGCCACCCGGCCAGGAGAACGGCGGGTAATGCTCGAGGCTGGCGCCCTGGTTGGCGGCCACCACATAGGCTGTGTTCTCGGCGGCGCGTGCGCGGTTGAACAACGTCCACCAGTCCATCGGTGGTGTGGCGCCCCACGGGTCCATGTAGGCCGACACCCGGATAATGACCTCCGCGCCGTTGAACGCGATCTGGCGGATGGCTTCCGGAAACAGCCAGTCGTAACAGATGGCAACGCCGAGCCGGCCCAGCTCGGTGTCGACCACGGGAAACGGTTCGTCCTGATATCCCGCCAGATCATGCGGACTCGCATGCAGTTCCCAGGGAATCCATGGATTCACCTTGCGGTATTTCGACAGCACACCTTCGGGTCCGACCAGCACGGTGGTATTGAAGACGGCTTCGGGGTAATCGGGGTCCGCCTCCAGGAACGTGCCGGTCTGTATGTAACAGCCGTACTCCCGGCACAGGCGGTGGTAGTGGTCGGTGTGCTCATTGGGCAGGGGTACGGCCAGACGGTCGCGCAATTTCGCCACGCTGTCATAAATCGGTGCGGCATGGGCGAACTCGGGAAATGCCAGCAGGCGCACGTCATGAAAGGGTTGATAACCGGTGATGGTCTGCTCCACCATCCGGCACATATGCAAGGTGCGTCCGGCAATTTCCTCGTGCGTCGCCGGACAGGCAAAGTCGATCTGACAGGCCGCGGCGTAATAGCGTGTGCTCATGCGAACTATTGTGCCCGCAAACGCAGTGCTTGACGACAGTCAGTTGAGCAATGCACTTCACAAACAGCAAGGCCGCGATAACGCGGCCTTGCTGCCGAACCGTTGAGAAACGGGTCAGAACTTGTAGGAATACCCCAGGTCAATCGAGTGCTGGTCCATTTTGATAGAACCCGGGACTCCGAATGCCGTCTGGGATGAGGAAACTTCCTCACTGAAAGCCCGCATGTAGGCAAAGCTCCATTCGCTCTTCTTGTCAGGATTGTAGGTAAAACCGAGTGTGGCATGCCTCTCGATGACGGCCGGCGCCAGGATGTTGAACAGTAGCTCACTGCTCGGAATCGGTTGGTCATTAACCGCCACCCCGGCACGGAAGGTCCACTGGTTACTGTAGGTATACTCTGCCGCCAGCCGGTAGATGTTGATGTCTTGCCAACCGAAACCCATACCATCGTCCCGCCCGAGCCATTCAGCATTGGGCCCACCGCCAGGAATATTCACGTCAAAACTCGGCGGCGTCGGTTGCCCTGCCAAAGGGTTAAAGACAGGACCGGGATTCGAAATCGAATTGACCCCTTCATAGAGAATACGCTGGTAATCCACGGAGAGCTTCAGTTTCGGGGTCGCCTTGAAGGTGGCACCCAGGGTGAAATTGGCGGGGATATCGAGGTCACCCTGCTCGGCAAAGAGCTCTGCATAATCATCGAATTCGGTCATGTAGACCTTGCTTGAGTACGCGGCCCCCAGGGTGACGTTCGGATGCACCTCACCCAGCCAGCCAACCCGCACGCCAGCGCCATAGGCCCAGTCACTGTTGTTGCCGGTCAGCTTGCTGGATGGAAAAGCGGGAAGACCAACCGCACAGCCAGCTGCATTGGCCGGATTGGTTGCAACCGAGTTAGTGAAGCACTGGAAGTTGCCCAGGCCACGGGCACTGAAACGTTGTACACCGATCAGCAAGGCGGCGCCCACTGAATGCTGTGAATTGATCTTCATCGCCAGAGCCGGGGCATAAATCGCCTGGTCCAGAGCCACACCCAGGGTGCCTGTGTCAGGCAGTCCTGTTGTTACTCCCGGAGGCACAAGAGCGGGGTTAGGCGCATTGAGAACAGCGAATGCCTCATCATAAATATTATTGTCGTAGGTGGAATTCAGGCCGCCATTGCCGTAGTTATTGAAGCCGAACCAGAGATTGTCCCTGAACTGAAGATTGAAACCGAAGTTGGGGATTATGAACAGGTTACGCCTACTCTCATCACCCACATCAAAGTTTGCGCCAACTACCGACGTGTTCAATACCGCCTCGCGGTTGGGATTGAAGAAGCGCAGACCGCCGTCGAAACGTTTTCCTAGCTCGGTCAAACCTGCCGGGTTTACCGCGATAACCGCAGTATCCTGCGGGTTGGAGACCACGGCGCCGGCCAGCCCCATGGCCTTGGCACCATATCCCAGCGCAAAATAGCCAACCGTGGCTGACGCTGCCGATGCGCAGACCATGCCACTGACGAATGCCATTGCACGGAATATTCCTCGGGTATTCTTCATGTATATGCTCCTTGGATGGGTGTGTGTACCGCCTGCACAATCCGATTTGTTGTTATTCAGCTACAGCTGCGCACGCTGACTCCGGCAACTTTGACAAAGGGTTATGAAGATGTCAACAGAATGTGTTGTCTATTAACACCATGTGAAGTAGTGTATGCAACACATTGGGGGATGGGCAACAATCTGGCATGGCAGTCACCAGATCCGGTGCGAGTTTCAAGACAGAGCCGTTCTCCCCCAACGCTACCCAACCTGGAAAGGAGATAAAGATGGCTATGTACCACCCTGTTGCTCGTCGCCGTTGCGCATTCGGTATCGCCGGACTGCTGGCAGTGACGACGACCACCGTCTTTGCCAGTGGTTTTGCACTGATTGAACAAAGCGTCAGCAGCATGGGCACCGCCTATGCCGGCGCCGGTTCGATTGCCGAGGATGCCTCGACAATATTCTTCAACCCGGCCAGTATGTCGCGCCTGGAAGGCAGGCAGATATCCGGCGGCCTGCACGTAGTCATACCGCAAACCGATTTCAACGGTTCGGCTGCCTACAATCCAATATACGGCGGTGGTGCAGTCCCGATTACGCCCGGCGCTCCTATCCTGCCCGGTCCGGATAATGACACCGATGCTGGCGTTACAGGCTACGTGCCACACTTCGCCTATGCGCAGGAACTGAACGACCGCTGGAATTTCGGCTTGACCGTCAATGTTCCGTTTGGCCTGGAGACCGAATACGGCAGCGGCTGGGTCGGTCGTTATTCCAGCACGAACGCGGAAATCCTTACAGTCAACCTGAATCCGACCCTGTCATACAAGGTCGATGACCACGTGACGCTTGGTGCAGGTGTCAGTGCCATGTACGCCAACCTCAAATACAAACTCGCTATCGACGACTCATTCTTTGTAGGTGCCGGGGCACCTGACGGGATCGGCAAATACGACATCGATGACTGGGGCTTTGGCTGGAACATTGGCCTGCTGCTCGAACCGACCGACCATACCCGTTTCGGTTTTGCCTACCGGTCCAATGTAGATGTCGAACTTGACGGCGACTTCAACTCCACCAGCCTGGTAGCACCCAGCAACAGCGCGGAATCAGACGTATCCCTGCCCAATACACTGCTGCTGAGCGCCTACCATGAACTGGATCCAAAGTGGGCCATCATGGCGGACATCATGTGGACGAAATGGAGTGGCATTGACGCACTGGTCCTGCGCTCCGGTAGCGGCACTACCGGCACCATCCCGCTGAAGTGGGAAGATACCTTCCGCTACGCCATCGGCGCCAGCTACAGGCACGATGACCGCTGGACGTTCCGCGGCGGCCTGGCCTTTGACGAAACCCCGGTACCCGGCCCCGAATTCCGCCCGGCCGCCCTGCCCGATGAAGACCGCACCTGGCTGACTGTAGGTGCCGGCTACAAACATTCCAGGGAGCTGAGCTTCGACTTCGGCTACGCCCACCTGTTTATCGATGATACCAACATCAACAGCACCGATGCCTACAGTTCACTGGCCGCACCGCTTGTTGAAGGCTTGCATCGGATTACCGGCGAATACGACGCCTCGGTCGACATCATCAGTGTCCAGGCAAACTGGAAGTTCTAGGAGAAAGGATCCGCAACGCTCCCAGCATCCCTGCAGGCAATAAAAACCCCGGCCTTGAGCCGGGGTTTTTATTGCGTTGTTCCGAAACTCAGGCTATCAGCCCTTGCGCATCAGGAACATGAACTTGCCGCCCTCTTCCGTCGAAGACATCAGCTCGTTACCGGTCTGCTTGGCAAAGGCCTCGAAGTCCTTTACGGAACCCGGGTCGGTAGCAATGATGCGCAGCACCTTGCCACTCTCCATGCCATTCAGGGCCTTCTTGGCGCGTAAAATCGGGAGCGGGCAGTTCAGCCCGGTTGCATCCAGTTCATCATCAAAATCCGCCATTGCGTCTCTCCTGTTAGTTACCCTTCTTTATAGACCCGGCAGCGCGGATCGTTGATTATGATAATAGAATAGGGACGATAACTTATGCCAACACGCCCCGGAAGGCAAGACCCCGACGGGGGGAGGCCCTCGCCAGGGGAGTAAAATAACTGAACCCCTCCTGGGATTCCCTGTCTCACAGAATCATTATGAGGTTAAACCTGTTCTACATGAAACGCTTAGCCAAACGATTGGCAACGCTGTTGCTGGCGCTGCATTGTTCATTCGTCCTCGCACAATCCAGCTTCGATGACCTGCCCAGTCTGGGCGAGGCGGGGGGGCGCATCTACAGCCCGCAGCAGGACCAGGCGTTGGGTGCTGCTTTCATGCGCGAATTACGCCAGTCAGACCTGATCCTTGACGATGCGGAAACCACCAGCTACCTGCAGAACCTGGGTCGGCGACTGGCCATGCACAGCGAAAACCCTGGCCATAGTTTCAACTTTTTCATGGTTAACGATGAACGCATCAATGCCTTTGCCGGACCGGCCGGTTACATCGGTGTGAATGTAGGGCTGTTCCTGGCCGCGGAAACGGAAAGCGAGCTGGCCGCCGTGCTCGCGCACGAAATCGCACATGTGACCCAGCGACACCTGGCACGTGCATTCGAGTCTGCCGACAAACTCAGTCTGCCGACCACGGCCGCCATCCTGGCGGCCATCCTCATCGGTACGCAGAATGGCCAGGCCGGGGCCGCCGCCCTTACCGCCGCATCGGCAGCCAGTCTGCAGCATCAAATCAATTTCACCCGCGCGAATGAGCAGGAGGCCGACCGGGTGGGTATCCAGACGCTCGCCGACTCCAGCTACGACCCGCACGGTATGAGCCGTTTTTTCGAGCGCCTGCAGAAGAACTCCAAACTGTACGGGACGCAACCCCCCGAGTTTCTCAGTACGCATCCAGTCACTACCAACCGCATCGCCGAAGCCGAGACGCGTGCCGCGACGTTCAGGAACATAAAGGTAGCGGATGACCTCGACTTCCAGTTGTTGCGCGCACGTCTGCGGGTAAAGACCTACCCGAATCCCAGTCAGGTGCTGGCCGATTTTCAGCGCTATCATGGCAAATCCGGCGGTGATACAGCTACCGAACGCTATGAATATGCCCTGTTGCTGTCGGCCAACGAACGTCACCGTGATGCAATCAGCGTCCTGGAGCCGCTTTACATGGCCGATCCGGATCGCATTGCCTACCGCCTGGCGCTGTGCGGAATACTGGACAAGTTGCAAGACTTCGACAAAGCCCAGGCCATCTACCAGGACACACTAAAACTTTACCCGGGTGAATTGACCGTGATACTGCCCTACGCTGGCTCGCTGCTTGCCAGCGCACAGGCTGACAAGGCCTATGACCTGCTATCCGATGCCAGTACCCGTTCGGACAACACGCAGCTTTACAAGTTACTGGCTCAGGCTGCAGGTATAGCCAACCACCCGGTACAAACCCATACCGCCATGGCACAGTATTATTATCTGAACGGCTATACAAAAAAGGCCATCGAGCAGCTGGAACTTGCCGAGCGAACCACAGGTCTCAGCGATTACCAGGCTGCCATGATTCAGGCCAGGGCCGCCCGCTTGAAAGAGATGCTGAAAACCGAAGAATTAGAATAATCAGTAATACTAATACAAGAAGAAACAATGGCTTGACCTGCCTGATAGGGGGTGCTAGGTTTGCTTCTAGTACATAAAATCAATCTAAATCTTCTACTCAAGTTTGTCCTCGTTAACCCAATTGGAGTGATTCAATGAAGATACGCTTCCCTCTCAGGCTATTGTCGACTGCGGTACTGTCGTTGTGGCTGGTCAGCGGCTGTGCAGAACAGTCTGCAAAAACAGGCTCATCAACCATGGCCAGTCCTGAAGCTACCGCGGCCATCGCCGCTGCGAATGATGCCATCAAGGCAGCCAAGGCCAATAACTGGATCTGGAGTGCAACAGAAGATTTTGCCAAACAGGCACAGGAGGCAGCCGACAAGGGTGATAATGCCGTGGCCATCAAGCTTGCCAACAAGGCAAAAGATGAAGCGGACAATGCAGTCGCCCAGTATAACTACGAGAAGGCACATCCACGTGGACTGTAAGGACGTCTGAAGCAAGTCCTCAAGATTTACACTATGAATCCAGGAGATGAAGACATGCGGCAAACCGCTACGAAGATACTCTTATCAGCATGTTCAGTTGCAGTAATCACAGGCACACTCTTATCAGCACCGTTCTCCACCGCGAGTGCAGACGAGGCAGCGATTGCCAAAGGCAAGGAAGTGGCATTCGATCGCAAACTGGGTAACTGCCTGGCCTGCCATGCCATGGACGACGGTGAACTGGCCGGCAACATCGGCCCGCCGCTGATCAGTATGAAGCTGCGCTTCCCGGACAAGGCCAAACTGCGTGCGCAGATCTGGGACTCGACCGTCAACAACCCGAACACGATCATGCCGCCTTTTGGTCGGTTCAAGATGCTCACCGAAGAGCAGATTGACCAGGTCGTTGATTACGTATACACACTCTAATAGTCTACATATCAGGAGAAGCTCCCGTGACAAGCATGAAACGCAGAATATTCCTTAAAGGCACACTGGCTACCGGTGCACTCGGTGTAGCAGCCAGTGCCGGCCTGCTCATCCCTCGCGCCTCGCTCGCCGCCTGGGCCAAAGAGGCCTTCGATGCGAAAGACGTCAACTCCGCCCTGACCGGTCTGTTCGGCAGCGCAGACCTCACCGCCAGTGACAAGATCAAGATCAAGGCACCGGATATCGCCGAGAATGGCGCCGTTGTGCCGATAACGGTGTCCACCGACATGGCCGACGTCGAATCGATCACCATCCTCGCCGAAAAGAACCAGACTCCCATGGTCGCCTCCTTCGCCCTGGGCGCAGCGGCCATTCCCGACATCTCGACCCGCATCAAGATGGGCAAGACTTCCAGTGTCATCGCGATCGCCAAATCAGGCGGCAAGCTCTACAGCACGGGCAAGGAAGTCAAGGTCACCATCGGTGGTTGTGGCGGTTAAGCGCTGCCTCATTCACCCACACAGAATCAGCTATAAAGAGGATCAATCATGTCAAGCATCAAACTCAGAGCCAGTGCAAAGGACGGTGTTACCACGGTCAAGGCACTCATCAGCCACCCGATGGAAACCGGCCTCCAGAAGGACGCCAAGACGGGCGAGAAGATTCCGGCACACTTCATTCAGGAAGTCGTCTGCACCCACAATGGCAACAATGTGATGACTGCAAGCTGGGGCGCTGCCATCTCCAAGAACCCTTATCTCTCATTCAGCTTCAAGGGTGGCGCGGCCGGTGACAAGGTCGGGCTGAGCTGGGTCGACAACAAGGGCGAAAAGGATTCCGACGAGACCGATATCAAGTAGCAGCCCGTCGAGCGGACAACTTATTTTGAACTGTAGGGGAAACATTCAATGAAAAAACTCCTGACTGCAACACTGGTACTGGGCCTGCTCACCGCTGTTACGGCACCGGCACAGGCCACACCCGAAGAAGATCTGAAAACCTTCAGAAATTTCTATGAGAAACGCTTCCCGAAAGTGCCTTTCAGTGATTACATCAATGGCGTGTATGCACTCGATAAGGATTCCCGTGCCCAGTGGGAAGAAATCGAGGAGTTCCCGCCCTATGAGCTGAGTCTTGAAAAGGGCAAGGAACTGTTCAACACGCCGTTTGCCAACGGCAAGACCTACGCCAGCTGCTTTGACAAAGGTGGCGAAGGCATCGCCAACCGCTACCCGTTCTTCGACAAGGCATCCGGCAAGGTCATCACTCTGGAAGCGGCGATCAATACCTGCCGCGAGGCCAATGGCGAGAAACCACTGGGCTGGAAGAAAGGTGATATCGCGGATATCTCGGCCTACATGCACTACACCTCACGGGGCAAGATCATCAATGTGGAGGTTCCCGATGATCCGCGCGCCCAGGCAATCTACGAGGAGGGCAAGCAGCAGTTCTATGCCAAGCGTGGCCAGATGAACATGGCCTGCGCCGACTGTCACGTCTACAACGCGGGCAACAATATCCGCGCCGACCTGCTGAGCCCTGCACTCGGTCACGTCACCCACTTCCCGGTCTACCGTTCAGCGTGGGGCGAGCTGGGTACGCTGCATCGCCGTTACGATGGCTGCAACAAGCAGGTGCGTGCCAAGCCCTACGCGGCCCAGGGTCCGGAGTACACCGCACTGGAGTACTTCCATACTTATATGAGCAACGGCCTGGAGATCAACGGCCCGGGCTCACGCAAGTAAGACCAGCTCTGGCAATATTCAAAAGCCCGGCACACGCCGGGCTTTTTTTATCTCAAACAAGCCAAGCACCTGTTTCACCGCAGGTTACTAAAATCGGATCTGCCCCTGAATGAGTGTGTAACACATCAATGTAGACGAGATGCATTCCTTCTGATGGCAAGCTTGTTGGCCGAATGAATTCGGCCCTGCAAATGACAGATAAGAAAAGGCCCCGCATGCGGGGCCTTTTCGATGCCAGCAGCCGTGTTGCTCAGGCGACTTCACCGGGGTAGTCGGCGATGCCCGGATCGGCAGCAACGCCAATCAGCTTCGGGTGATTGATCTTGGGTAATGTCAGCACATCATCAGCCCCCTTGGTGGCAATAATGTAGTCACGCACCACGTCCCACATCAAACGGCCGTTCGGGGTATTGTTCACCGAAGCCCAGCCTGCCACCTTGTAGATCCTGTCTGCCTCGATGAGGTGACCGTTGTCCAGCCTGGCGTCGGTAATCCGTTCATACAGGGGCTTGGCCGGCTCGATGGTGTAATCGAGGCCGCCGACCCGTACCATGTCACCGCCCGACTGCAGGTAGGGATCCGGGTCAAACAGATTATCAGCAACCTGCTCAAGAATGTTCAACAGATCATGGCCGGTCATTTCGGTCACGTAGGTTTCGCCATAGGTCATCGAACACTGGGTCATGACGTCTTCCATGGTGATCCATTCGCCTTTCAGGGTCGTGGTCCCCCAGCGCACACCGGCAGACATGGCGACATCCGCCCCGAATTCATGACGCAGTGCATTGCACAGCACCTGGTCCCAGGTACCCATGAAGTTGCCGCGCCGGTACAGCAGACGGTCGGCAATGGCCAGTTTCTCGCCGAGGATTTCCTCAAAGGTCTTGCCGACCCGATCCTTGTTGAAAAACAGCTTGCTGGAACGGCTTTCGACGATCTTCTCGTCATACTTCGTCTGGCGCATCTGGTTGATGTACGCCTCCATCTCCTTGTCAGCCGGCAGCAGGTCGGAGATGACCGGCAGCATCCTGTAATGCATGCCCTTGAGAGTACCATCCTGGATATCGAAGTCCATCACGCCGACGAACTTGCCATTGGAACCGGCATTGGTCACCAGGCAGGTATGGCCCTCGACGTTCTTCACCTCGATCGGTTTTGGAATACCGTCATGCGTATGACCGCCGAATACCGCGTGCAGACCGGGCACGCGTTCTGCCATCTTGACGTCGACATCCATGCCATTGTGTGACAGCAGCACGATGGCGTCCGGGTTTTCGTCCGCGCGGATACCCTCGACCAGCGTGATCATGTCATCCTCGCGCAGGCCGAACGACCAGTCCGGGAAGAATTCCTGCGGGTTGGCGTTGGCGGTGCGCGGGAAGGCCTGGCCAACTACACAGATGCGCGCGCCGCCGATGTTCTTGATCACGTAGGGCCGGAAGGCATACCCGGCTTCCTCGTCGTAGAGTCCGCGGCCGTCATACTTCTCGACCATTTTTGTGTACTCGTCACCGAACAGCGCGTCTTCCTTGACCCGGACGTTCTGGCCGATGAAATCGCCCTTGAACAGCGCCACGTTGTTGAGCACCTCGGCCTCGCGGTAGGTGAATTCCCAGTGACCCACCATGACGTCCAGGCCCAGGATATTCGAGGCCTCGACCATATCAACGCCACGCGTCCACAGCGAGGTACCCGAACCCTGCCACAGGTCGCCGCCATCGAGGGTCAATGTATTTTCCCTGCCGCCGGCCTGTTCCCGCAGCCGGTCGAGCAGCGTTTTGATATGGGCATAGCCGCCGGTCCGTCCGTACTTGAGTGCGCCGTTGTCAAAATTCAGGTAGGTAAAGGCATAGGCCTCGGGCGTATCGGCTGCCAGACCCATGTAGTCGAGAAACTTCCTGCCCACAATATGCGGCGGACGCCCGTAGGCATCGCCCATACCGAGGTTCACATTCGGTTCGCGGAAATAAACGGGTTTCAGTTGTCCGTGCACATCGGTGATGTGCAGGATGCGGGCATTTCCCTGCATGGGCAGGTCATAGAACCCATCCAGTGGATCCACGGCGGCGGCCGGTGCCGATGCCGGGGGTACTGCCCCGTTGTCGGACTTGCTGCATGAAATCAGTCCGGTCGATGCAACAGCACCAATACCCAGAAGCTTGAGAAACTCGCGACGGTCAAATGGAGGCATAGGTCACCTGGATTGTTTTCGTTTGGAAGACACACGCATTACCATGCACGCTATAGCTCGAATACGTACCAGCGCCGGCCTCCCCTCCTGACCAGCCCTGTGTTCGCATGTTAACCCTGCAACATAGGGTGTTGATAATAGAACAGCGAAAGTGATAATTACAAATGAATCATGTAATTTCAGTGTTTTACAGCATGCTTATATTCGCGTTCCGGCACGCGCACCTGCCGCACCCGGTGATCGCATGAAGCCACACCACGAAGTCCGGTTCGTAACATGCTGGCACCGGCGATGCGTGTTCCTGCTGCTCTGCAGTCTGTTGCTGACCGGCCTGACCACTGCACGGGCAGATGTCGTCAAACCGGCGTTGATCGAAATCAGTATCAATGCCAACGGCACCTACCGGGTGGAAATCAGGGCCAGCATCGAGGCCCTGCTCACAGGCATCAACAGCCGTTATCGTAATACCCAGGAGGCGCCGAACGCCGAGGCCTACGATGCGCTGCGGGTGATGCAGGCCGACGAGCTGCAGGCCGCCTTCACACCGTTCAGGCAGCGCTTCATCCAGCAGGTCAAACTGCTGTTCGACGACCAACCCGCCCCGCTCAATGTAACGCGGGTAGCCATACCCGAGCCAGGTTACACCAAGGTGCCGCGCATCAGCGTGATCTACCTGGAGGGCGAAATAGTGCGCAGCGTGCAGAGCGTGCGCTGGTACTACCCGCAGGCGTTCGGTGACAACGCGGTACGCGTACGCCAGGTCGACGAAGCCAGAGAGAAGTGGCACTGGTCGGACTGGCAGTGGCTGCGCAAGGATGAACCGAGCGAACCGTTCTCGCTGACCGAGGTGTTTACGCAACAGCCGGTCACGTCCGTGATCGCGACCTATCTGATGGCGGGATTCGATCATATCCTGCCCCGGGGGCTGGATCACATTCTGTTTATCCTGGGTATCTTCCTGCTCAGCGTGCAGCTGCGCCCGCTGCTTTTGCAGGTCACCATGTTTACCGTCGCCCACACCATTACCCTGGGCCTCTCGATGAGTGGAATTTTCAGTCTGCCCGCCTACATCGTGGAACCATTGATTGCACTCTCGATCGCCTGGATCGGCATCGAGAACATCTTCGCACGCACTCTGCACAGAGGCCGCCTGGTGCTGGTATTCGGCTTCGGCCTGCTACACGGCATGGGCTTCGCCAGCATGCTGAAGGACTTCGGCATGCCCGACGATGCTTTTTTCACCGCACTGTTCAGTTTCAATGTGGGTGTCGAACTCGGGCAACTGGCCATCATTACACTGGCCTTTCTCGCCGTCGGTCTGTGGTTCTCCAATCGTGCCTGGTACCGACAGGCGGTCGTGGTCACTGGATCAGTCGCCATCGCGGCAGTTGGCCTGTACTGGACCTATGACCGCATCATGATCTAGCGGAAATGGTGCACAGAGTGCACCCTGCACCCCATCGAGAATACAGGATGTAGGGTGTGTTTTACGCACCGAAAGCGTGTTTGGCGCAGGGTGCGCTTCATGCACCGGGAAGGAGTTACGGAATGCACCCTGTTTCAGGCGAGTTGATTAATGGCCACGGAATCACGCGGAAGAACACGGAAAAAAACAGATTTTTACAGGGTACATGCTGTGCACCGGGATCGATGCAGAGGAATTCATTCTTGCGCAGGGTGCGTTTTAGGTACCGAACAGGGTATACGCATGCACCCTGCTCATTGGTAACTGCGGATGTTTGTTGCTAAACCCGCCCGGGGAGCCCGATGCGAATTTGCGACGGGCTCCCCGGGAACGGCAACGGTTACTGGCTCTGCGAGACCATGTACTCGATCACAGCCTTCAGATCATCCGCGGTACAGTCCATGCATGCGCCCTTCGGCGGCATGGCATTCTTGCCGTTGGTGGCATTGGCCAGCAGCGCATCAATACCCGTGGCGATACGCGGTGCCCAGGCTTCCTTGTCGCCAAGCTTCGGCGCACCGGCCGCACCGGTCGCATGACAGGCCATGCACTTCGTGTTGTAAATGGTTTCAGCATCAGCTGCCTGCACAGCGGTATTCGCGACCAGCAGGGTTGCGCCGATCACAGCAATCTGGATTGTCTTCTTCATGGTAGCCACTCCGTTTTATGAGATGTTGAAAAATTACGCCAGCACCGCAATAGCCTACTCATGCCTGTGCCAGAACGAATCCGAAATTCGGAATAAATTATTATATAAGCAAACCATCATGTATGCGCTGATTATGTTACGACAGTCCGGATAGAGGCAGTTTCCAAGCCTGATGAAGATCCAGAAACCACCCACGAGCGCGTGCACAGATGTATAATTTATCTGAAAATTTTCAAGAATTCCGATAATGAAACGAGTATCGATAGTACTAACGGTATATCTCTTCTGGATGGCACCGACGCTGGCCGGGCATGAACTTGCCCCGCTGGAGGGTAATGCACCAGCCCCCGTTTTCACCCTGCCCGACCTGCAAGACCAGCCTCATGCCCTGGAGGATTACCACGGCAAGGTGGTACTGGTGAATTTCTGGGCCAGCTGGTGTCCGTCCTGTATCTATGAAATGCCCGATCTCAAGCGGCTCAAGCAGACGCTGGGTAACGAACCCTTCGAAATTCTGGCCATCAACGTGGGGGAACCGAAATTCAAGGTGTGGAAATTTGTCAGACTGGTCAACTTCGACCTGCCCGTGCTGCTGGATGCAGGCAAGGATCTGTTCCAGGCGTGGGATCTGACAGTCCTGCCGACCACGTTTGTGCTGGACAGGAACGGACGCCCCCGTTACCAGGTGCAGGGCGCACCCCAATGGAACAGCGATGAAACGATGTTCATAATCAGGCAACTGTTACAGGAAGAGGAGAACACACAATGAAAATCCGCCATATCTTCACCGGCCTGCTGCTGGCTGCAGTGCTTGCGTGCCAGGCCCCGCAAGCGGCCGAGAACAGCAGCCATCGCCAGGCAGTCGAAACTCTGTTTCGGCTGACGCACATGGAGCAGAAGATCAATGAAAGTGTCACGTCAGTAGCGGAATTACAACTTCGGCAGGACCCCGGCCTGGCGGCAAAACAGGAAATCCTGATGGCATTTCTGGATAAATATATAGGCTGGAATGCCATCCGGGATGATCTGGCCGAGATGTATATGCAGACATTCACCGAGGACGAACTGAAGGCCATGAATGCCTTCTACATTACACCCACAGGACAGAAAGTGATCACAATTGTCCCGCAACTGGTACAACAGCGAAATACCCTCGCGATGCAGCGTCTGCAGGAAAACATCGACGAGTTGCGCAGCGCACTTGGTAACGAGAAATAATATCGGCCAGGGCACGTGGACCTGGCCTGCCACTGGAGTCAATACACCTTCACCAGGCGGAACGTCCGGGATGGAAACATGCAGCGCTGCGCAACTGTTCAGGTACGCAGGTCGAACGGGCACGATCCAGCCACCGGTTCACTGTCAGTGTTCGATACACGTCCGAGGCGATGACGTGTCAGGCCGTACGGTCAGAGTCCAGCCTGTCTTTCACCACCTGGTGAGAAGGTCGGTTCTGTCATTTCCGGCCCTGCTTCCGTTGCCAGCTGCTCCAGAGCGGCGACGATGTCATGCCGGTCCCACTCAACGGGACCGCGCCCGATGTAGCGAATCCTGCCACGGCCGTCCAGGACGTAGGCCGTGGGCAGGACATTGGCGCCCCAGCTCGTGAATGCAGTGCTGTTCCTGTCCAGCAGGATGGGGAATTCCATGCCCTGCCGCTTCACCGTCGCTTGCACCCGTCGCTCCCCTTCACCAACGTTCACGCCGATCACGGCGAAGGGCTTTCCCCGTAGCGCTTCGGCGAGCCGCTGGATGCCCGGCAACTCCTCGATGCAGGGCCTGCACCAGCTCGCCCAGAACGTCACCAGCAGCACCTTGCCCGCGAACTCGTTCAGGCTGCGCGGCTGACCCGCGAGGTCGGGCAGGCTGAGTCCGGGTGACGGGACAGCAGGCACTTCGGACAACTCACCGGCAGCCGCGGGGAACGGGGAAAACCCTAGCAGCGATAGCAGCAGAGCCATCTCTGCGACAGCACGAAGCACAGATCGTCGGCTTGTTCGGGTTATCATGCGCGATCATTCCGGGTTGAATGCAATCCCTTTGTAGCACAAAACTCGCAACCGGGCGCTGCCCGCCGCGGTAGAGCATCCTCTATCCCATGAGACAAGGCCCTGCAACCTTGTGTGCCGTAGGCAAAAAGGCCCCGCAGGTTGTCCAGCGGGGCCTTCAGCGCATGGCGGCATCCCTGCCGCCCTGTTAGCGGACTACTGGTTCACGCAGGTGTTGTCCCAGAAGCTGCCGCTGTGACATACGGCGCAGCCCACAGGCTCACCAGCCTGTATCGTACGCCCGCTGAAAGTGCGAGTGGCAAGGGCACGCGAGAGCACCGTACCGCAGCTGTTGTTGCGGCTGGTGCCACCATGACAGGTTGCACAGTTGCTAAAGTTATCGCCAGGGCCTGAGTGCACACCACTGCTCGACCATGGTGTGCTGTCGAAGGCAATGCGGTGCAGCCCGTGCGGCCCGTTCAGGTTGTTGCCTGGACTTGAGGAGTGGCAGGTGGTGCAGTCGGCGATGGTACCGACATGTCCCTGCAACTGACTCGCAGTGATATTGTCATTGGCGTTCGGATTACCGTTCGGCCATTCCGCATGGGTCGCGCCATGACAGCCTTCACACATCACACCACCGTGGCCCGTGGAGACCCGGTAGAGTTGCGGATTGCCCGCACCCGGATTATTGAAGTTACCAAAATTGTCTGGTACTGCCGGCTCGGCAAAGCGCTTGTTAGTGGGCACGATGGGCGTGGCCTTCACGTCACCCGTGCGGTAAGCCTGACGCAGGCGGATACCGTCCAGATTGTCATTGGTATCGCGGCTGTTAACCAGCGTACCGTTCGACCCGGCCAGGTTGTTGCTCGCGTCACCGGTGTGGCAGGAACCGCAACCCGGCTCGTTGGCCCAGGGCACGCGCGGCTGCGCCGGGTCGGTATAGAAGTTGCCGGTCAGTTCGAAGGCGCCTGGATTGCCCGGCGAGACGTTCCTGGAGAAGTCGTCCCCGACCTGCAACATGCTGCCGTGACAGTCGTTGCACAGCATGCCGCCGTTGAACATCGCTCCGCGCAGACACTGCACGTTGGTGCCCGGGTGGCACTGGTAGCAGGTATCCTCCAGCACCGCCAGGCGCTCGCCCTGGTTGGTGATGGTGCCATTGGCCAGCTGGATTGGTGCCGGCATCGGCGGGAACAGGCTGGTGAAGCTGCCATGGTGGCTGTGCATCACGTTGGAGTTGCTCGAATGCGCCAGCTGGTTACGCCCGTTGGCGTCCGACCCGGGAGGGCCGGCCACCGGACCGACCTGCGCCAGATCCAGCGCCGGAGTGTAGTGACACACCTGACAGACCGCCGGCTTGCCACCCAGTGCCTGGTTGATCAGACAATTGGCGTTGCCGCTCGGGTTCGCCGCATTAATCGTACACGGTGTGGAGGCACCCGCGGTGTCCACATATTTCGCACCGTGCCGGAGGTCGTGCAGGCGCAGGATGTTAATGTCCGCTGCATACTCGACACTCACATCCGTCGGCAGATTCTGGTCCGGATCGTCCAGACTGGTCGCTACCGGCAGACCGGCGCTGGCGAGCGCGTCGGTCGGCGCGCTGGTGCGGCTGTTCTGCACGTCGGTCGGATCCGAGTGGCAGTTGGTGCAGCTGGCCTCACCCGAGATCGGCAACACGGTATCCACTGTGGCCACCGTGGTGTTGCCCTGTTTGGCCTCGACGCGCACGAGCGGATAGGCGTTTTCGCGACCGATGTCATCGTAGGCCGCAAACGGGATGCCGGCGCCCTCGTACCAGTTCACGCCCGCCGCCACATAGCCGAACGGGAAATTGATGAAGAACGGCTTGTTGCCATAGTGCTCATTGACCGTTTGCGGGGAGTTGAGCAGGTACGGCGCGGTGAGACCGGGCATCGCGTGCTGCACCGCCGTCAGGGTGCCATCGCTGCTGCCACCCGGCTGATCGACGATGCCATCGGCTCCGATGTAGAGCTCTTCCACATTGGGCACCGGCAGACCCACATCCACCGTGACCGGGAATCCGCCGCTTGCCAGCGGGGTAATGCCCAGTCCGCCCGGATAGAACGCGTCATAGGCACCATTGGCAACCGCATTCCAGAAGTTGGTCTTGTAGGTGCTGCCGTCGTCCTTCAGGCCGCGCACCACACCCGACTGTCCAAGGATCGGATCGTTGGGGTTAGAGGCCGCGGAGTACTCCAGGGCCACACCCGCAGGGTTCAGGGTCGGGATGGTGCCGCGCTGTATGACCTGACCCAGCAGTACCTGGAACGGCGGCAGGATGCTGGAGATACGCGTATCCAGGTCGCCGCAGTGCATGCCGAGGTCGTTGATGGCCAGTACCCGGAAGTTACTATTCAGCACCGGGGGCTGTTCAGTACACCGGCACATCCGGACAGCCGGACTGGCTGGTGGAGTTGATCGAGGTTCCCGTGAAAGCGGGGTTGCACTGTACCTGCTGCTGCACGCCGTTGCCGGTGAGGGACACGCTAACGGTCGCGGTGTCGGGATCGTTGCTGTTGACTGCCACAGTACCCGTGTCGGTACCGGCCTGGCCAGGCGTGTAGCTCACCGAGACGCTGGCTGAGCCGCCGGGAGCCACGCTGAAGCTGGCCGCCGAGCTGATGGCAAAATCGCTGCTGCCGCTACGTACGAGATTGACGTTACAGGCGGCCGCGCCACTGTTGCTCACCGTCGTGCTCAATGTCGGGGTGTTACCCACCGTTATGTCACCGAAGGCGAGCGTTGTCGGGCTGACCGTGATGTTGCATTCCTGCACCTGCTGCTGCACGCCGTTGCCGGTGAGAGACACGCTGACGGTCGCGGTGTCGGGATCGTTGCTGTTGACTGCCACAGTACCCGTGTCGGTACCGGCCTGGCCAGGCGTGTAGCTCACCGAGACGCTGGCTGAGCCGCCGGGAGCCACGCTGAAGCTGGCCGCCGAGCTGATGGCAAAATCGCTGCTGCCGCTACGTACGAGATTGACGTTACAGGCGGCCGTGCCACTGTTGCTCACCGTCGTGCTCAATGTCGGGGTGTTACCCACCGTTATGTCACCGAAGGCGAGCGTTGTCGGGCTGACCGTGATGTTGCATTCCTGCACCTGCTGCTGCACGCCGTTGCCGGTGAGAGACACGCTGATGATGGCGTTGTTCAGATCATTGCTACTGACCGCCAGGTTGCCGGTGTCAGCCCCGGTCGTGCCGGGCGTATAGCTCACCGGGATACTCTGGGAGCCGCCGGGGGCTACGCTGAAGATGGCCGGGGCAGTCGTAGCGAAATCGTTGCTGCCGGTAAGCGCCAGGGTACCGGTACAGGCGGCGGTACCACTGTTGCTGACCGTGGTAGTCAATATCGGGACGTTACCGACGGTTACATCGCCGAAGGCGAGTGTCGTCGGGGCAACTGCGATATTGCAGACCTGCTGCTGATTGTTGTCCCTCGGTGCGCAATTGGCCGGTGCCCGGCTCACATCGCGCTCGACGATCTGGCCGTCGGAGGATGTCGCGCGCACGCGGCAGGGCACGGGATTGGGGCTGCGCACGCGTACCCGCCAGTCGCGGTCGTCGGTGTCGTTGTCGCTGCCGATGACCTGCGTGACATCGAAGGCATTCACAACTGTGACAGTTGCGCGGCGGTTCTTGTCACCTTCTATTCTGAGCCGCTGTTCACCAGCGTCCCATACTGCCCTGCTGATGGTCAGAGTGCTGCTGCGAACTCTGTCATTATGATCATCATCTGCCCGGGTGGTCGTCATGCCAGCCAGTCCGAACAGGATCGTTGCCAGGATATAGAGCATTCCCAGCTGAATATTTCTGGTTGTTGAGTTTTCCCGGTTAGTCATGATGACTCCTCCATATTATTACCAAGACCACGAAACACTCATGACAAACCAGGGCGTTTCGAATACGGCTGATATGAGCCAGCTTCTGCTTGTGTGGTGGTTGTGCGTGGCATTGAACATGAAGCCAGGGTAAAAATAACATAGAGGAAGGACAATATTTGTGAATTATTTCCCAAATATTTTATAGGGTTTTTTTCTTTTGAGCAAAGGGCATGCCAGAAAAGCCCGACCATGAATCAGTGGCTTCAAGTCTCTAAAATTTCTGGTATTGATAAAGCTGACAACGTCATGCCAGGCGGCATGCGAAGTGATTCTGTCTTGACAGCACCGCCATAATTCTCAGCGGCTCGGTCACATATCTCGTCATACCGACATCATTACCCTGATAAAAATGCATGAATAAATCACGGTAACGCGGTAATGGTAACTACCGCACGATGGACACAACACAGCAAGTCTTTTCATCCTACCGTTTGTGGACGGCTCTGGATGCAAGGCGCTGACAGAATCGTGGGAGTCCTACGGATACAGCCGGCTGTCAGCTCAGCGCATAACGCCTGAGCTTCCGGTACAGCGTACGCTCACTGATACCCAGCGCGGCGGCAACCTGTTTGCGACTGTTATTATGTTTACGCAACAGCACCGCGATATGCCGCGCCTCAATCTCCTGCAGCGAAGCCAACCCGCCGCCAGCGGGATCAGCCGCATCCAATCTGGGCTTCAACTCCGTTTCGGGTGCCAGCTGGTGCCTGATATGTGCATGTTCACCGAGCACCTCGGCAATCAGCCCGGCACCGATATCAACATCCTGACTGCGCGATGCGGCGACGAACAGGATATTGCGCAGTTCACGAACATTGCCTGGGTAGTCATAGTCCCTGAGGGGCTTTATTGCGCCGGATTGCAGCATGAATTTCTTTTTCATTGTCTCGCTGATATTCTCCAGCAGATTCGACGCCAGCACTTCGATATCATCGAGCCGCTCCCGCAGTGGCGGCAAACGGATGGCCAGGCAGGCAATCCGGTAGTACAGATCCTCCCTGAAGGTGCCGGCCTTCACACCATCCCATAAATGCCTGTTGGTGGCACAGATGATGCGTACGTCACTGCTGCGCAAGCGGCGACCGCCAACACGGCGGAAATGTCCCGCTTCCAGAGCGCGCAACAGTTTGGCCTGTTGCGACAAGGGCAACTCACCAACCTCATCAAGAAACAGTGTGCCGCCATTGGCCTGCTCGAACAGGCCAATATGCTCACCAACACTGCCGGTGAAGGCTCCGCGCGCATGACCAAACACTTCCGACTCGAACAGGGTCTCGGTCAGCACCGTGCAGTCAACGGTGAGAAACGGCTGTTCACGGCGCGGCGAGTGCATGTGAATATACTTGGCCGCGAGCTCCTTGCCGGTCCCGGTTTCGCCCTGCAACAGAACCGGCGCCTGAGCCGCCGCTGCAACCTTCAATTGATCGATACAGGCCATGAATGGCCGGCTTTTGCCGACCATGCGCTTGCCGTTCTTGCGCCGTTCATCCGGCGCATTGAGCTCCTCGATCAGCTCACCCATGTAGAATTCACCGTTACTGCCATGCAGGGGAAAAGCAGATATGCGGACCTGGCAAGTCCGGCCACTTTGATCGAAGTGGTTATGCAGGCAGGAGGTTGATGTATCTCTGAAGTACACTTTGGCATGCGGACAATCTTCGCCTGACTCGCCACAGGGCTTGGTACGCCTGTGACTGACCTGGTAACAGTACTTGCCGACAGCCTGGCCGGGCAGGATACCAAAGGTCTTTTCATACGCGCTGTTGACCGCGAGTATCCGGTACCCGGAATCGATCACTACGAAAGGTTTGCTGTGAGTTTCAACCAGTGACTGCAATTCAACCGGTGCTGATTTAACTTGTTCGTCCATTATTGTGCCCCCCGCGCTTTGCAGGCCGCCCTCCTTGCAACCTTCAGCAAACGCCATTTTTGTCAGGTTTTTGGTTATCGTTAGTCTAGCACCTGACAGAAATGACACCAACTAGATTCTGATCAATTGCAATATCGGAGCCGGATCATACGCTTAAATAGCGCCATTAAAATACTAATATTCAATCATTTACCTGAACAAACAGCGGGAATCGTCAGCTTAATGACGGCCAGCATCGCTTTCGGAAGTACCTGACATTAGACAGATGATCGGATCAGGTTAAGTCCGGTAGCCAGGAGCCAGGCGGCATAACGGCAACACCAGCCGGCATGAAGACGAACCTCCGGGCAATATGGCTGCCGGCAATTGCCCCGATTGCACACGCCGGGAATCGACCCAGACCGTGAGGATCGCAGCCCCACTCCGGGCCTGTAACTGTCGCTGAGGGGTCGCCCGCCACTGGTCGCGCCGCGGCCGGTGGCCACCATTTTTTCACTGCCGGGGCGGCTGGCCCGGCAGCTGCAGGCAGCACTTCCGGCCGCGCACTGACTCCCGGGCGACGGAGTCCTGCGTCCTGCCCAGTAACTATTCAGTCACTGCCGAGTAACCAGTGAGTAGCCAAACAGGCGGGCAATGGCGATTTCTGCGGCATCCATTCACATTGGCAGTGATTTAATGTGGTGCAATGCTGACCGGCGATAGTATGATTTCGCCCCCACTTTATAAAAATTCCGGCATCGACCTGTAGAACTCGTGACCAATACCGGCAGCAAAGCGTTTTTTCTCGAGGCTCGGGAACTGGAGTGTGTGCGCGATGACCGCACCCTGTTCCGGAACCTGGAGTTCCGTCTTGAACCCGGTCAGGCACTGCTGCTTGAAGGTCGCAACGGCAGTGGCAAGACCTCGCTACTGCGCATTCTGTGCGGCATCCGTCTGCCCGATGCCGGCATGATTGCCTGGTGCGGTACCGATATCCAGCGACTCGGCGCGGACTATCACCAGCATACGGCCTATGTGGGACACCGTGACGGCATCAAGCTAGACCTGACGCCGATGGAAAATCTTGCCATGGCGCGCGCCCTGGGCCGGCCCAGTGAAACCTCTTTCGAGGCGGCACTCGCGCGCGTTGATCTGTACGGTTTCGAGGATGTACCCACGCGCAACCTGTCCGCAGGTCAGCAACGCCGCCTGGCGCTGGCGCGTCTGCTGGTTACCGATGCCACGCTGTGGATACTGGACGAGCCGTTCACCTCGCTGGATGTGCACGGCATCCAGGTCATCGAGGAATTACTGGACTTGCACACACAACACGGCGGCATGCTGGCCGTAACCTCCCACCACGCCGTCAACCTGCACCGCACGACAGTACATCGCATCAACCTGTCCGCATGAAACACCACTCGCTGACACGCGCCTTCACCCTGCTGATCCGGCGCGACCTGATCCTGGCCATGCGGCACCGCGCGGAAATGATCAATCCACTGCTGTTCTTCATGCTGGTTACCAGCCTGTTCCCGCTCGGCATCGGCGCCAACCCCAACCTGCTGCAGGCGGTAGGCCCGGGTGTAATCTGGGTGGCGGCCCTGCTGGCGGCACTGCTGTCGCTGGACGGCGTGTTTCGCTCTGATTTCGAAGACGGCACACTCGAACAGTACTTGCTCAGCTCGCACCCCGTGTCACTGCTGGTGCTGGCCAAGGTGCTGGCACACTGGCTGATCACCGGCCTGCCGCTGCTGCTCATTTCCCCACTGCTTGGGGTGTTTCTGGGACTGCCAGCCGCGGGTATCAAGATTCTGTTCATCACCCTGCTGCTCGGCACCCCGGTCCTGAGCCTGATCGGCGCCGTGGGTGTAGCCCTTACCGTGGGTCTGCGCAAGGGAGGGATGATCCTGTCCTTACTCGTGCTACCCTTGTACGTACCATTACTGATATTCGCCTCCAGCGCCGTGGATACTGCGGCGGCCGGCCTCCCGGTCACCGCCCACCTGTCACTGATTGCGGCGTTACTGGTACTCTCACTAAGCCTGTCACCGTTCGCAACGGCGGCGGCATTGCGCATCAGCCTGAGTTGATATGTTTAATAATTTCTTTCACAAGCTGGCTTCACCCAAATACTTCTACCGCATCGCCGGTGCCCTGATCCCATGGCTGGCCGGTGCCTGCCTGCTGCTGGTACTGGCGGGACTCTATTATGGCCTGATCGTGGCACCACCCGATTACCAGCAGGGCGAGAGTTATCGCATCATGTTCATCCATGTGCCGGCGGCCTGGATGTCGCTGTTCATCTACATGGTCATGGCCGCTACCGGCGCCATCGGCCTGGTCTGGCGCATGAAGCTGGCCGAGGTCATCGCCATCAGCAGCGCACCGATTGGCGCGTGGTTCACCTTTATCGCGCTGGTGACCGGCTCCCTTTGGGGCAAACCGATGTGGGGCACCTTTTGGGTCTGGGATGCGCGACTCACCTCGGAGCTGATCCTGCTGTTTCTCTACCTGGGCGTGATTGCCCTGCATGGAGCGATAGAGGACCGGCGCACCGCTGCACGCGCCGTGGCCATCCTGGCGCTGGTCGGCGTCATCAACATACCGATCATTCACTACTCGGTGGAATGGTGGAACACCCTGCACCAGGGCCCGACTGTGACCAAGTTCGACAAGCCGTCGATTCACATCAGTATGCTCATCCCGCTGCTGCTGATGGCACTGGCATTCAAACTGTACTACGCCTTCGTGCTGCTGATGCGCGCCCGCTGCGAGCTACTCGAGCGCGAACGCAGCGCCGGCTGGGTCAGGGAACTTGTGGAGGCGAAATGAATCTTACTGAATTCCTGCACATGGGTGGCTATGCGTTCTACGTATGGTCATCCTATGGGCTCACGCTGCTGATCCTGCTGATCAATATCGTGGTACCGATACGCCAACGCAGAAAATTGCTGAACGAGATTGCACGCGCCGCCAGGCGCGCGCGGAGAGAATCATGACACCCAAGCGCAAACAACGCCTCATGCTTGTCGGCCTGATGGTCGTTGGCGTCGGCATCGCCGCCGGCTTCGCCCTCAAGGCCTTCAACGAGAACCTGATGTATTTCTATACACCCAGCAAGGTTGTTGCGGGCGAGGCGCCAGCCGGGCACCTGATCCGTGTCGGCGGACTGGTCACCAATGGCAGTGTCAAACGCCAGGACGACGGACTGACCGTGACCTTCGACATCACCGACAACGCCGAAACCATAACGGTGCAGTACACCGGCATCCTGCCCGACCTGTTCCGTGAGGGTCAGGGTATCGTGGCGCATGGTCGCCTGCAGGGCGGCCGGATGTTCGTCGCCGACGAAGTGCTGGCCAAGCACGACGAGAATTACATGCCGCCGGAAGTCGCCGATGCCCTGAAGACCGCGCATGAGGAAGGCAGCAGAGGCGCTACAGTAAAGGCAGATTGAGCAAACATTGAAAATGCACTCTCTTTCACTAGCTGGAACAAACCATTCCTTCTCCTTTATGCCCGCTTTTTGGGTACACCGGGACGACTGCATGGATGCAGGAGGCAGAGCAATGCATGGAGCAGTTGCCGAGAAGGCCAGGATGAGGGGATCGAAAATCAGTCAACTGAAGCAGTCTGATCCCCTCTCCCCACCCCTCTCCCTGAGGGAGAGGGCATGATACGCAGCAGGTGTAAACATGATCCCTGAACTCGGTCACTTCGCCCTCATCCTGGCCCTGTGCCTGTCGATCGTACTGGCCATATTCCCCATGGCCGGCAGCCTCGCACGGACGCCGCGCTGGGTGTCCATGGCAAAGCCGGTCGCCTGGGGGCAGTTTGTTTTTACCGGCATTTCTTTTGCCTGTCTGGTCAACGCCTTTCTGAGCAACGATTTCTCGGTCGCCTATGTGGCACAACACGGCAACACGCTGCTGCCCACCATTTACAAGATATCCGCTGTGTGGGGCGCACACGAGGGGTCGCTGCTGCTGTGGGCACTGATACTAAGCAGCTGGACAGTCGCGGTGGCCTCGCTGACCCGCAACCTGCCCGCCGAAGTACTGGCGCGCGTGCTCTCCGTCATGGGCATGATCAGCATCGGCTTTCTGTCTTTCCTGCTGTTCACTTCCAACCCGTTTGAGCGCGTGTTCCCGGTACCGCTCGAGGGCGGCGACCTCAATCCGCTGCTGCAGGACTTTGGACTGGCCATCCATCCACCCATGCTGTACATGGGTTACGTCGGCATGTCGGTTGCGTTCAGTTTTGCCATCGCCGCCCTGATCGGCGGCAAGCTCGACGCCACCTGGGCACGCTGGTCACGACCCTGGACGACGGTTGCCTGGGTGTTCCTGACCATCGGCATCACGCTCGGCAGCTGGTGGGCCTATTACGAGCTGGGTTGGGGGGGCTGGTGGTTCTGGGACCCGGTCGAAAATGCCTCGTTCATGCCCTGGCTGGCCGCGACTGCACTGATCCATTCGCTGGCGGTTACCGAAAAGCGCGGTGCGTTCAAACGCTGGACGGTGCTGCTGTCATTACTCGCCTTTTCGCTGAGCCTGCTGGGTACTTTCCTGGTCCGCTCCGGCGTGCTGACCTCGGTGCACTCGTTCGCCGCCGATCCGGCGCGCGGTCTGTTTATCCTGGTGTTCCTGTGCATCGTCATCGGCGGCTCGCTCATGCTGTATGCCTGGCGAGCACCGGACGTCACCAGTGGCGGACGTTTTTCCATGCTGTCGCGGGAAACGCTGCTGCTGGGTAACAACCTGCTGCTAGTTGTGATCACGGCCTTTATCCTGCTCGGCACTCTCGCTCCACTTGTTTATGACGCCTTTGGCTGGGGCAAGATATCGGTCGGTTTTCCGTGGTTCACAGCCATGTTCACGATCTTCACCCCGTTCATGATCGTCCTGATGGGACTGGGTCCGCTGACCCGCTGGAAGCACCATACGGCTGCCGAACTGCTGCGCACGTTCCGCCTGGCAGTACTGGTGACTCTCGCCGCCGGTGTGCTGGTTGCATTGCCGATCCTGCACGAGGGGTCGATCTGGGCCGGTCTGGCCGTACTGCTCTCTGTCTGGTTGCTATCATCACTCGTGCTTAGCCTGCGCCAGCGTTATCGCAATCTGGCCAGCCTGCAGGCGCTGCTTAAAAACCCCGCGGCACGTGGCAACGGCAGTTACTTCGGCATGGTCATCGCTCACCTGGGTGTTGCCGTGTTCATTATCGGTGTTACGTTTGTCACCCAGTTCGATGTCGAAAAGGATGTGCGTATGACACCTGGCCAGTCGCTCGAGATGGCCGGTTACACCTTCCGCTTCGATGGTGTGCAGACCGTGCAGGGTCCGAATTACCGTGCCGACCAGGGCAACATTCTGGTCAGTCGCGATGGCAAGGAAGTCACCCGGCTCGCTCCCGAGAAGCGTACCTACACGGTACAGACCAAACCCATGACCGAGGCCGGTATCGATGCCGGCCTGATGCGCGATATCTATGTCTCGCTGGGTGAAGGACTGGGCGGCGGCGACTGGAGCCTGCGAATCTACTACAAGCCGCTGGTACGCTGGATCTGGCTCGGCGGTCTGATGATCGCCATCGGCGGCATGTTTGCCGCACTCGACCGGCGCTATCGAATCCCGGTTCGTCGCCAGGTTGTACAGGCCGTTCGCGCATCCGGCAAGAGACTGACACAGGAAGCGAACAGCTGATGGCACGTTACCTGCGTTACCTGGTCCCGCTGCTTATGTTCGCGCTGCTCGCCGGGCTGCTGTACCGTGGACTCAGCCTTGATCCGAAGATCGTGCCCTCGCCGCTCATCGGTAAACCCATGCCCGCCTTCTCGCTGCCGCGCCTGGACGATCCGGATGCGACCATCAGCGATGCCGATCTGAAGGGCAAGGTCAGTGTACTGAATGTCTGGGCGACCTGGTGCACCTCATGCCGGGCAGAGCACCAGTCGCTGCTGGAATTTGCACGTACCAGCAAGGTCGCCATCTACGGGCTCAACTACAAGGACAATCGCGCGGATGCGCAGCGCTGGCTGATGCAGCTCGGCAATCCCTATATCGCCAATGCCTTTGACGCCGACGGTCGCACGGGCATCGACTGGGGCGTCTACGGCGCGCCGGAAACCTTTATCATGGACAAGCAGGGCATCATCCGCCACAAGCACATCGGGCCACTGACCGCGCCTGTACTGGCAAACGAAATACTGCCCCTGATCGCCAAACTGGAAGCCTCGGAATGATACACAAGCTATTCGCCGCGCTGACACTCGGCCTGCTGCTGTGCGGCAACCTGCAGGCCACGGCCACGCTGGAGTCGTTCAAGTTCGCCACCACTGAAGAGGAAGAACACTTCAAGGGACTGATCGAGCAACTGCGCTGCCTGGTGTGCCAGAACCAGTCGCTGGCCGACTCCGATGCCGAACTGGCCCACGACCTGCGCGCCGAAGTCTACAACATGGTGCAGGAAGGCAAGAGCGACAAACAAATCGTGGAATTCCTGGTGACGCGCTATGGCGATTTCGTGCTGTACAACCCGCCGGTCAAGCCCTCTACCTGGCTGATCTGGTTCGGACCGTTTGTGCTTCTGCTGCTGGCCGCGGCGTTGCTGCTGCGCTCACTGCGACGCCAGCAACAGGCGCCACAGCAGGAAATCAGCGACACGGATCGCAAGCGCCTCGAACAGGCGCTGCACACCGGCAAGTCAGGCGAGGGGCCACAGTCATGACCATGTTCTGGAGCCTGGTGGCTTGCATGTCGCTGCTGGCCCTGCTGTTCGTCGTAACTCCGCTATTGCGCAATCGCGCCCTGCATACAGTCGACAGCGACGCGCTCAATGCGGAAGTCACCCGCGCGCGGCTGGCAGAACTCGACATGGACCTGGAATCCGGACGGATCGAACAGGCACAGTACGATGCCGCCCGCGCGGATCTGGAACGGGAACTGTTGCATGACCTGGCCGGCAGCAGCGATACCGGCAAACCCGTCCGCAATGGCAGCTGGGCTGCCTTGCTCATCGCCATTGCCGTACCGGCCGGCGCCACCCTGCTCTACAAGGCCATCGGCAGCGAACAGATTATCGCACTTCTGCAACAGTACCCGCCGGCCCGCCAGGCCGAAATGGCCCGGCAGGCGCAGCAACAGGCACCTGCGCAAATGTCAGTCGATGAGATGGTGAGCAAACTTGCAAGCCGCCTGGAAAGCCAGCCGGATGACCTCAAGGGCTGGATGATGCTGGCAAAAAGCTACAGCGTACTGAACCGCTACCAGGAAGCTGTACCCGCCTACCGCAATATCATGCGTCTTGGCGGCGGTGATAACGCAGACGTACTGGCGGACTTTGCCGACGCGCTGGCAGCCACGAACGACGGCCGCTTCAACGACGAGACTGGCAAGATGCTGACCCGGGCGCTGGCGCTGGAACCGACCAACCTCAAGGCACTCTGGCTGGCCGGACACTGGAAGAACCAGTCCGGTGACAGCGCCGGTGCAATCGGCTACTGGGAACAGGCGGCCAGCCAGATGCAGCCACAAAGCGAGGACTGGAAAATCATTACCGGACAGATCGAGCAGGTCCGTCAGCGAGCCGGACTGCCCAGTGCCACCCCGCAACCGGTTCAGGTCGCTCAATCGAACGCCGCAACTGCGCCTGCAACACAGGCTGCCGCGACGACTGCTATTTCATTTCAGGTAACAGTAGCCCTGGACCCGGCACTGCGCGACCGGACGCTTCCGGATGACACCGTGTTCATCTTTGCCCGCGCCGTCAATGGTCCACGCATGCCCCTGGCCATCGTGCGCAAACAGGTTAAGGATTTACCGGTCACCGTGACACTGGATGATTCCATGGCCATGTCACCGGCGATGGTGCTGTCAGGTTTTGACCCGGTCAGCGTCGGTGCGCGGATTTCACGCTCGGGAAATGCAATGCCGCAAAGTGGCGACCTGCAAGGTACCAAATCACCTGTCAGTACCAGCGCATCGGGCAGCCTGGAAATTCTGATCGACAGTGCCGTCCCGTAACAGCGGACAGAACAACATCGCGCTTGAGAAGCGCTCCTGCCCCGAATAGACACACCCGCAGGAGTGATAGCGTCAACGACGCCATTATTTCGCGAGCCGGAAATCACCACCCAGCCCGAGGTGCAGATTGACCCGTTCACTGAGGGCCAGCAGTCCGACACGCAAACCATGATTGTGGACAACAGCCTCACCCACCAGGCGCAGGAGTTCTGCATCGTTGAATCCTGCCAGCCGGCCGGCACCAGCAGGCCCGTGCCATGCATCATGCAGTCGCTACCTGCCTGTCCGCCGACGTCCCGAACCGCCGATACATGAACGCATAGTACATCACCGGAATCACGACCAGCGTCAGCAGCGTCGATACCAGCAAGCCGAATATGAGCGTAATCGCCAGGCCGTTGAAAATCGGATCGTCGAGGATGAAGAATCCACCGAGGATGGCGGCCAGCGCGGTTAGCACGATGGGCTTGGTACGCGCCACACCTGCGTGGATCACGGCGCGATCGAACGGCGTACCGGCCTGCACTTCCTCATTGATGAAGTCCACCAGCAGGATCGAGTTGCGCACGATGATGCCGGCCAGCGCGATCATGCCGATCATGGACGTGGCAGTGAACTGCGCACCCAGCAGGGCATGCCCCGGCATGACGCCGATGACCGTGAGTGGAATCGGGATCATGATGATGAGCGGTACCAGGTAGGACCGAAACTGTGCGACCACCAGCAGATAGATCAGCAGCAGGCCGACGGTGTAGGCAATGCCCATGTCACGAAAGGTTTCATAGGTGGTCTGCCATTCACCGTTCCACTTGAGCGAATAGCGATAGAGATTGTCCGGCGCACCGACCAGGAACTGCCCGAGCTCGGGCGCAGCCGCGACGCCGGTTGCGCCGAGCTGCCTGGCAATACGCTGCATGCCATACAACGGGCTATCCAGCGGACCCGCCATGTCGCCGGTCACGTACACCACCGGTTGCAGGTCCTTGTGATAGATAGACTGCTCGCGCGTGGCCAGCTCGGTGTCCACCAGCTCGGACAGCGGCACCAGGTTGCCATCGGCTGCACGCAGCCGGAGCGCCAGCGCGGACTCCGGTCCGGCGCGCTCGCTGGCCGGTAATTGCAGGCGCAGGGGGATGGCATACTTGGCATCCTCGCGGTGCAGGTAACTGGCGTCGCTGCCTCCCAGCGCAGTGGCCAGCGCCGCCGTGATCGCCTGCTGGCTGATGCCGTGCAGGGCGGCCCGGGCACGGTCGATATGCACAATCCACTGCGGCGCATCCGCCTCGACACTGGTATCGACGTCGACGATAGCGGGTGTCGCCTCGAACACCGTGCGTACCTGGCGTGCAACTTCCAGCTGCCCGGCGTAGTCGAGACCGTAGATTTCCGCCACCAGCGGCGCCAGCACCGGCGGTCCGGGCGGCACTTCGACAAGCTTGACGCTGGCGTCATAGGGACGCGCCAGTTCTGCAAGCGGTGCACGCATGGCACGCGCGATGTCGTGACTCCTGCGCTTGCGGTGGTGCTTGTCGACCAGGTTCACCTGGATATCACCCAGGTTTGCGGCACGTCGCAGGTCATACTGGCGCACCAGGCCATTGAAGCTGATCGGCCCGGCGGTACCGGCGTAAACCTGGTAATCAGTCACCTCCGGGACAGTCGCAATGTAACGCCCCATTTCGCCCAGCAGGCGCGTGGTCTGCTCCAGGCCGGTGCCTTCCGGCATATCGACCACGACCTGCAGCTCCGATTTGTTGTCGAACGGCAGCATCTTGAGCACCACCAGTTTGGCCGCGGCCAGCCCCAGTGAGGCAAGGATCAGCACCACCAGGCCACCTGCCAGCAACCAGCGCGCCGGCCGCCCCGCACGCCCGTGCAGCAAGGGTGTCATGACTGCATCCAGCACGCGCTGCAGGCGCCCGCCCTGCGGCTCGGTGTGATGTGGGGCATGAGACAGCAGTTTCGCTGCCAGCCAGGGGGTAATGACCAGCGCCACCAGCAGTGAAATGAGCATACCAAGGCTGGCATTGATCGGGATCGGGCTCATGTATGGCCCCATCAGGCCGGTGACGAAGGCCATCGGCAGCAGCGCGGCGATAACGGTCAGCGTGGCGAGGATGGTCGGTCCGCCCACCTCATCGACGGCCAGCGGGATCGACTCGATGAAGTCCTTGCCACCGAGTTGCATGTGTCGATGGATATTTTCCACCACTACGATGGCATCGTCGACCAGGATGCCGATGGAAAAGATCAGCGCGAACAGCGACACGCGGTTCAGGGTGAAGCCCCAGGCCCAGGAGGCAAACAGCGTAATCGCCAGGGTGACGACCACGGCCGAACCGACCACGATTGCCTCACGCCAGCCCAGCGTAAACAGCACCAGCGCGACAACCGAGGCCGTTGCAAACACCAGCTTCTTGATCAGCGTCTTCGCCTTCTGGTCGGCGGTGGCGCCGTAGTTGCGTGTGACGGTTGCATGCACGCCCTCCGGCACGAAGATACCCTCCACTGCCGTGAAGCGCTCGATTACCTGTTCCGCGATGCGCACGGCATTGGTGCCGGGTTTTTTCGCGACCGCCAGCGTGACTGCCGGAAATTCACCCTGCCCGGCGTATGCCTGCGGATCGGCCGCTGCGCCGGTGCCGAGCCAGACATACTGGTCGGGCGTGTCCGCGCCGAAGCGGATGTCGGCGACATCGCGCAGGTACACCGGCTGGCCGTCGTTGACCCCGACCACCAGCTCGCCGACCTCGTCCGGTTCGACCAGAAAGGTGCCGGCCTGCACCGGGATCTCGCGATTCTCCCTGACCAGCACGCCCGCGTCGGCGGAACTGTTGGCAGCGCCCAGCGCCAGACGCAGTTCTTCCAGTCCGATACGGTATGCCTCCAGCCGTGCCGGATCGATCTCCACGCGCACCACGCGCGGCACACCGCCGATGGTATACACGTCACGGGTACCGGCCACGCGCTTGAGTTCGGCCTCCAGGGCATGCGCCACCTGCGTGAGTTCGTAGCCGCCACGAGCGGGATCATCCGTCCATAGCGTCAACGTGACGATCGGTACGTCATCGATGCCCTTGGGCTTGACGATCGGCTGGCCGATCCCGGCGTTGGGCGGCAGCCAGTCCTGGTTGGAATAGATGGCGTTGTAGAGCCGCACGATGGCATCGGTACGCGGTTCACCGACCTGGAATTCCACGGTCAGTGCCGCCATGCCGCGCCGCGACACGGAGTAGATATGCTTGACGCCCTCGATCTCGGACAGCACCTGCTCGGCAGAGGTGGTCACCAGGTGCTCGACCTCGCGCGCACTGGCGCCGGGATACGGGATGAAGACGTTCGCAAAGGTAACATTGATCTGAGGTTCTTCCTCGCGCGGCGTAATCAACAGCGCAAAGGCGCCCAGCAGCAGGCCGACCAGCGCCAGCAACGGCGTGATCTCGCTCTGCAGGAAGCGGCGCGCCAGCCCGCCCGAGAAACCCAGGCGCTCACTCATGGGGCTGACCGGCCGGTGCATTCTTCAGCAGGGTCACCGCACGTACCGGGTCGAGGGCAACCCGTTCGCCCGCCGCCAGACCACTCAGCACCTCGCGACGTTCGCCCTCATAGCGTGCGCCCGGACGCACCTGGCGGAAATGAATACCCTGGTCATCGACCACATAGACGCCGGCCACCTCGCTGCGGTAGACCAGTGCCGGCCCGGGTATCAGCAGCCGTTCAGCCTCGCCGCTGGTGACCGCCACCTTGACCGACATGCCCGGGTACAGCGGCGTATTCAGGGCCGGCAGTTGCAGGCGGACTTCAAAGCTGTGTGTATTTGCATCGGCGCGTGGCGAGATGGTGAGCTGTTCAGCGGCGACGCGCCCGTTGACGGCATCCGGCAGGATCACACTGGCGCGCTGGAAGCGGCGCAGGGTCGCGATCAGGCTTTCCGGTACGTGCGTCGTAACCCGCAGCGAATCCAGCGACAGTCCCGTCATCAGCAAGGTGCCGGGTTGTACCAGTTCGCCGGTCTCGATATGACGCTCGACGACAATGCCGCTGTAGGGCGCCCGGATCAGGGTGTGCTCGACCTGCTCACCGGCCTCGGTCACTTGCGCGCGCGCCGCAGCCTGTGCCGCCTGTGCAGCCTTGAACTCGGCCTCCGCCGCTTCGAGTGCAGACTTGCTCACAGCCTGTTTCTGGTACAGGACCTGCTTGCGGCGCTGATCATCGGCGGCCTTGTCAAAGCGGGCCTGCACTTCCTGAAGACCGCTTCTTGCCCTGGACAGGCGTGCCTGCTGCTCGGTGTCATTGAGGCGCACGATGATCTCGCCCTTGGGTACGTAGTCATCAATGTCGAAATTGATTTCGATAACGCGCCCGGAGGTCTGCGCCGCGACCGTGGCCTGATTGACCGCCTCGACCCGGCCATCCAGCCGTATTTCATCAGGCACCGTGACGTACTCCACGCGCGCCGTCTCCAGCTCGGCGGCAGCGGCCGTCAGTGGACACACCAGCGCAAGCACCCTGATCGCCCGTTGAATGCTTCTGCTCATAGCAGACTCCTTGAATTGAAAGCGAGCTGACGGCGACGTCAGGAGCGCTTACGCCGAGTAAGCTCCCGTTCACCTTCGTCATTGTGCCGGGAACGGTCGTTACAGGTCATGCCTTGCCGGTTACAGATGTAGACCAATACTACAAGGAACGTAACCAGCAGAAGCATACCCGTCAGAGTCAAGGCATCGAATGACATAATCGCCTCCTGGATAATTAATAAGTAATTAATCGATTACTAATTTACTATGCAGGGATATCTTATGCAACAGTTAGTTAGGATATTCTATTGAGACACAACCTGCACTTTTCTGGTGCGGCCGGATGAATCAGTCATGTACATGCGCCGGACGGTCAGTCAGGACAGGTGCCCGATCACCCCACCGTGCAGGCGCGTGCAACAAGCACTCGCTGCGGCGTCGTCTATTAATTCAAGCGTGCGGATTAATTCGCCCGGATTGATCATAGCCGCCATACGCCGACCATATTATCCCGTCTCGACCCGAAAAAAAGCCGGGAAGATCCCGGCTTTTTCCCACATGGTATGACAGATACTGTCAGTGTTTTCCGCCACCCATGCCACCACCCGGGTTCATACCACCACCCGGTCTCATGCCGCCACCCGGCTGTTGCATGCGCTCCTGCTGCAACAGCATGTGTTGCTGGTGACGTTCCTCGCGTTCCTGCTGGCGCTGTTGCGGATGAGCCTGGAATCCCTCGCGACTGACCCGGCCAGTATGGTCGGGGTCTATATCCGCATAGCCCGGTGCCTTGTCCATATTGCGGTACTGATAACGCGCCTGCTCCTCGCTGCGCTGTTGCAGGCGCACGCTTTGGGCGTGCCGGTATTCCTCCTGACTGGCAAAGCCGTTATGGTCGCTATCCATACTCTCAAACGGCATCGGTCCAGCTGCGGGTATCTCCGGGTCGGCGGCAAAACCTGAGCCTGCCGCAACCGCAAGCAGCATGGCTGCCGTGGTCGTTACAAGTCTTGTACGTTTCATCATGAATCTCCTGATCGTTTGATTGCCGGTATTGGCAAGGTTTCGACAGAACCCGGGTCGCGGGTTATCTGGCGCTGACTACCGCCAGCACAACCAGCATAATCAGGCTCGAAACCATACCTGCCAGTGTTGCCATATCGAATATCATGGTTAACCTCCATGAGTGGTTGATCATGGTGATCACTGTAGGCGCTAAAGCTGAAACCAAGCTGAACATCCGGAGCACTAACCGCGACCAGTTGTCGCAGAGGGGAGATGGCTACCCGCCGGCCGGCTGAGAAGTCTCAGATCGTTCCGGCAGAAACACCTTTACTTCGAGACCGCCCAGCATGGCCGAGCGCGCCAGTTCCAGCGTGCCGCCATACTGGTCGACGATCTCCTTGATAATCGACAGTCCCAGCCCGTGGCCGCTGGTCGACTCATCCAGGCGTACACCGCGCTGCAGCAACGCCTGGCGCATGGAGTCATCGATACCCGGCCCGTCATCCGCGACCTCCAGCGCCAGTCCGGCGTCGTATGTCGCCGTGACCCTGACCCGGTGCCGGCCCCACTTGGCGGCATTTTCCAGCAGATTGCCCAGCAGTTCGAGCATGTCCTCGCGATCACCGAAGCGCAGTTCGCCCTTGCCCAGCATCAGCTCGAACTTCAGCTGCTTGTCGGCGTGGACCTTTTGCAGCAGGCCAACGATATCGGGGAGTTCCCTGTTCAGATGGCACAGCTGGCCACCGGATGCCGGACCGGCCAGGCGCGCACGTTTGAGTTCACGGTCGATAATGGACTGGATCATGGCCAGTGAGTTGTGCATTTGCTCCAGGCACTCGCCGCCCAGCCGGTCTGCACACTGCTCGGTGTATTGCCTGAGCACGGCCAGCGGCGTCTTAAGGGCATGCGCCAGATTCCCCAGGGCATGTCTCGAGCGCACCAGACGCTGCTGCATCAGTTGAGCAAGACGGTTGATCTCGATCACCAGCGGCCTGACTTCGACCGGCACGTCCTCCGGCAAACGTTCGATAATGCCATGCTCGAGCTGGCGGGTCGCATGACGCATGGTGTCCAGCGGCTTCAGACTGACTCGCACAATGGTGCGTTGCGCAAAGATCATCAGCGCCACCAGCAGCAGCGACAGGATGCCGAAGCGCAGACGGACGCGGTTGATGTGCCTGTTCAGGGCGGTGAGTTCTTCCGCTATCGCCAGACTGAACGGGTTCCCGTCCCGCTCATAGTGCACGACCCATACCAGTAATGGCTGGTTGTCCGGTCCCCTGATGCGCAACAGGGTCTTTTGCGGCTGGTCCTCGATCCGGAAGCCGAAGTTCGTGCTGCCGAGTGATCCCGACTTCAGACTGAACCCGCCCGAGCTCACCTGAAAATAGTGACCCGAACCGGAACGCAGGTAGATCGGCGCGACATAGTCAGGATTCAGATCAGGAATTCCAGCCGCATCGAAACTGATCCCGGACACCAGCGCCTCGGCATCGTGCGCGAGCCGCAAGGCGATATAGTCCTTGGTGAAATAGACGGCAAACTGGCTCGTGACCAGCCAGTGCAGCCCGAACAGCAGCACTACGCTGGCCAGCAACCACAGTGTCAGGCGGCTCTGGATGGATGTCACGGGCAGGGATCACCGAGCACATAACCCTGGCCACGCCGGGTCGTAATGAGGTCCTTGCCGATCTTGCCGCGCAGGCGCGTGATGTATACCTCGATGACATTACTGTCACGCTCGTCGTCGAACTCGTAGATATGCTCGGCCAGGCGCGTCTTGGACAGCACCTTGCCCTGATGCATCATGAAGTAGCGCAGCAGGCGGAATTCTGTCGCGGTCAGCTCGATTTCGATGCCGTCAGCATTTCTGCAGGACTTGCGCTCCTCGTCGAGCGTCAGGCCGCAGGCCGACAGGGTACCGGTTGAGTGGGTCACGCTGCGCCGCACCACGGCCTGCAGCCGCGCCAGCAGTTCCTCGACGTGAAAGGGCTTGGCAAGATAATCGTCGGCACCGGCCTTGAAGCCGTCCACCTTCTCGTGCCAGGCATCGCGCGCAGTCAGGATTATGACGGGTGTTTCATTCGCCTCGGCACGCCAGTGCTGGAGGACCTCCAGGCCCGGGCGTCCTGGCAGGCCCAGATCAAGGATAATGGCATCGTAAGCTTCCTCCCGGCCCATGTGTTCGCCATCGATCCCGTTCTCTGCCACATCCACGGCAAAGCCTTCGGCCCGCAGCCGTGACTGCAGGCTGGCGGCCAGTGCCACATCGTCTTCTATAATCAGGAATCGCACCGTATTGCACTCCGTATATAAGCCGGACGTTGTCCAGAAATCTTGCGTGTTGCGTGAAGTTTCTACCAGACCCTGCATGCCACGAGTCCAAACGTTACAGACAGGAATCTTTCCGTGTTCTTCCGTGGATTCCGTGGCCATTGATATCCTTGTAACAGGGAACGCCAGGCCAGACCCTGCATGCCACGAGTCCAAACGTTGCAGACAGGAATCTTTCCGTGTTCTTCCGTGGATTCCGTGGCCATTGATATTTATAGACACTGTGCACGGATGCCGCGAACCCGATAACAGGCGGCTATTTCAGCAGTGGGTGGTCCTTCGGCAATTGCCGAACCACCCACATGGCCAGGCGGTGGCGCATCGACTGCTGCGACACCTGCTCTTCCGGCATGGGCGCGATGATCTTGTCGTGCACCAGCAGGCGGTAGATATACTCGATGCGCTCGTTGAGCGAATCCGTCGGCTCGAATTTGACCGCGCCCCGCTCCTCGCCATATTTCATGCCGGCACGCACGGCCTCCTTGACCAGTTCCGCTTCGTGTTTCAGTTTTTTCATGCGCCATCTCCGCAAGCCATCCGCAGTGAATGCAGGACCAGGTGGGTCATACCGAAGCAGTGATAAAAAAGCACCCTCCACCCTACGGGTTATATACAACCAGGCGGGCCTGTTGCAAATCGAAACCCGCCCCTGCTGAACTTCCGGCAGTGTGCTAAGGTCAGGTTACCATGAGACATCCGAAGCATAGCCACACTATCCCTGTCCTGCTGCTGTTCGCCCTGGCACTTGCGCCGGTGTGGTATCCGGCGGCAATCGAGCGGGTGGCCATCGTGCTGGAAGTCAATGGCGCCATCGGCCCGGCCACCGCCGACTATATCCGACGCGGCCTGGTCAAGGCGCGCGAACGCAATGCCGGCCTGGTCATCCTGCGCCTCGATACCCCGGGCGGCCTCGACACCGCCATGCGCGACATCATCCAGGACATTCTGGCGTCCGCCGGTACCGGTCGTCGCTACGTGGCGCCCGGCGGGGCGCGCGCCGCCAGCGCCGGCACCTACATCCTGTATGCCAGCCACGTCGCGGCCATGGCACCCGGCACCAACCTGGGTGCGGCCACGCCGGTGCAGATCGGCGGCATTGCCGGACCCGGGCGATCTGCTGGAAAAAACAGCAGGACAAGGCGCCGACGAGCAGGCGACAGCCAGCAGCGACGCCATGAGCGCAAGGTGATCAACGACGCCGGCGCCTACATCCGCAGCCTCGCACAACTGCGCGGCCGCAACGTCGAGTGGGCCGAACGCGCGGTGCGCGAGGCGGTCAGCCTGCCGGCCGAGGAGGCCCTGCAGCTGGGTGTCGATCGACCTGGTCGCCGCGGATATGCAGGACCTGCTGCAGCAGCTGCATGGCCGCACGGTGAACGTGTCCGGAATCGACCGGGTACTGGATACCCGAGCGCTCATCGTTGCAGACCGTCGACCCGGACTGGCGCAGCCGGTTGCTGAGCGTGATCACCGACCCGAACATCGCCTATATCCTGATGCTGATCGGGATCTACGGTCTGTTCTTCGAGTTCTGCCAACCCGGGCTACGATCCTGCCCGGCGTGATCGGCGCGATCTGCCTGCTGCTGGCGCTGTTTGCCTTCCAGGTGCTGCCGGTGAACTACGCCGGGCTGGCGCTGATGGCTGCTGGGCATCGTCTTCATGGTCGCCGAGGCGTTCGTGCCCAGCTTCGGCGCGCTCGGTATCGGCGGCGTGATCGCCTTCGTCATCGGTTCGATCATCCTGTTCGACGAAGAAGGTACCGGGTTATGCCGTGTCCCCTGCCATTGATCCTGGCACTGGCCATCATCAGCGCGGGTTTTTTCCTGTTGATCATCGGCGCCGCTATCAAGGCACGCCAGCGACCCGTGGTGAGCGGCCAGGAAGAAATGCTGCGGTGCACCGGCGAGGCACTGGAAGATTTTCAGGATGGACAGGCCGTATTCGGGTGCACGGCGAGACCTGGCGCGCACGGTGCCGCAAAGCCGGTGCAGCGCGGTGACCGGCTGCGGGTGATCGCCATCGACGGACTGACGCTCGAGGTCGCGGCACATCAACGAGGAGGCTTGATATGGCGTATTCCAGGTATCTTTGGCGCATCTGGTGGCTGGTCATTGCGCTGCTGCTTTACACGTTTCGGGTGTTGCGCGAGTACGAGCGCGGCGTGATCTTTCATGCTGGGCCGCTTCTGGAAGGTCAAGGGGCCCGGGCTGATCATCGTCATTCCCGTCATCCAGCAGATGGTGCGGGTCGACCTGCGCACGGTCGTCATGGACGTGCCGACCCAGGACGTGATCTCGCGCGACAACGTCTCGGTCAAGGTCAACGCCGTGCTCTACTTTCGCGTGATCGATCCGGAGAAGGCCATCATCCAGGTCGAGGATTACCTGGACGCCACCAGCCAGCTGGCGCAGACCACGCTGCGCTCGGTGCTCGGCCAGCACGAGCTCGATGACATGCTGGCCGAGCGCGACAAGCTCAACGCCGATATCCAGACCATCCTCGATCGCAGACCGACGCCTGGGGCATCAAGGTCTCCAATGTCGAAATCAAGCATGTCGACCTCGACGAGAGCATGATCCGCGCCATCGCCCGCCAGGCGGAGGCCGAGCGCGAACGGCGCGCCAAGATCATCCACGCCGAAGGCGAATTGCAGGCCGCGGAAGAACTGGTCGAGGCCGGCGAGAATCCTGGGTCAGCAGCCGCAATCGCTGCAGCTGCGCTATCTGCAAACGCTGACCGACATCGCCGGCGAAAAAGTTCAACCATCGTGTTTCCGCTGCCGCTGGACAGCATCGGCGCGCTGTTCAATACGAAGCCCGGTACGAATTCATAAGGCCGTGCAGGCAGTAGCTGGCGGCTTCAGCAACATGGCGCTTCCCCCATCGAGTGGGTAGATTACCGTTGCAGGGCCGAATTCATTCGGCCAGCAGTCTTCGAAAAGAGTGGCAACGAGATTAGCAATTCACGGCTGATAGTATCCATGAATGCCGCGGCGTTCCTGCAGCATGTGCAAGGCGCCATAGAGCAGTGAGACGTGAGACGTGAGACGTGAAAAATATAATGGCCACGGAATCCACGGAAGAACACGGAAAAATAAAATGGCTCTTCCCCGAATCGAGTGGGTAGATTACCGTTGCAGGGCCTAATTCATTCGGCCAACAGCTGGTGCGTGAATGGTCGAATGAATTCGACCCTGCAGGTCTGATAATGCGTCTCGTCTGAACTGATGTGTTATCCACTCAATCAGTGGAAGATCCAGCAACATAATTACCCTGACGGGCTTCCAGCCGCTGCCAGTGCTGCCCGCCGGGCCTGTGCCGCATCGAGAATACGCTCGGCAAATGCACTGTCCACTGCGCTGTCCGTTGACACCGGCTTCACTCCGGCTCCACGGGCGGAGCTGTCCGCTCGCGCGCCAGCCGACGTGCCTCCAGGTGCATGGCCTCTGCGTAGTCATCGAAGCAGGCCTCCTGGTCCACCGCATCCGGTGCCAGCTGGCAATGGGCCAGCGCGGCATTGAAGTCCTTGAGGTATTCCAGCCGGTCCCAGTCGACATCACCCTCGTCCACAGCCTTGTGGTAACGGTCCACAAACAGGGCGGCAGATGACCGTGCCAGCCGGCGCAGCACCTCGGTTAACTCACGATCATCCACGAACAGCGGCGCTTCCCGCTCCCCCGGCCGCTCGCCGGCAACCCAGGTAGCGCGCACAACCGGCAGGCCGGCCAGGGCCGCGATTTCCGCGTACAACTGCGACTCGGAATCCGGCGCCGCACTCCCGTTGTCGGACAGCCGGACCGGTATGCCATGCCGGAACTCGATGTCATAACCGTTCGACAGCCGGTGCCAGCCGTTGCGAATGTCCTCACTCATAGTCACCTCCCGCGCTGAACAGCACGCCTGGCTCACACTCCAGAGTGTAGAACAAATGGCGCCGGGTGTTGCCGCACCGGCGGCTGGCAGATTGCCCGGAACACCGGTCAGGCAGTACCGGACGCGTATCAGGAACGGCATGTCGCACCTATCCGGCACCGGATCGGGTACACTTTTCCTGCACAGCGACGGGACGGGATATTGCCATTCGCAACCCCGGCATCAGGCAACACCAGGGAAAAATACCAGCATGCGACGTGCCTTCCGCACATGTCATTGTCTTCCAGCGCGATGAACGCAGCCATCCATCTGCGCTTACGGGTCTGGCTGCTGCCCAGTTGCCTGCTGCTGGCGCTGGCCGGCTGCGAACGTGCCACACAGGAAGCCCCGCCGCTCGTGCCGGATGCAGCGGCCATCCAGCTCAACAACCGCGGTGTTGGCCTGATGGGGCGCTACGATTATGCTGCCGCCCTGGACATATTCCGGCAGCTGTCAGCGCAATATCCGCAGCAGGACATATTCCGGTTCAATGTTGCCGTGGCGCTGATGAACCGCCAGCTCGAGGGTGACGAGGCAGATGCCCTGGCCCGCTTCGATGCGCTGGCAGACACGCAGGCCATTGAGCTGCAGGCAGATTACTGTGCCGGACTGCTGGAATTCCGGCGCGGTGAACTGGAACGCGCCGCACAGCATCTGCGCGCGGTACTGACGGCCGATCCGCACGACGCCTACGCGGCCTACTTCCTGGCGCAGTCATTGCAGCAGCGCGGCGACAACGTCGCTGCGCTGGACTGGTACCGCCGAGTGCCGGACACCGATCCCTACCTGCGCAGCGCCTACTACGCGCTGGCACAACTGTACCGCCAGCAGGGTCAGCCCGAAGACGCTGCCCGTAACCTCGAGCTCTACCAGCAACTCGCCAGTAATCCGCGTGCACAGCTGATCGAATTCAAGTACACACGCATGGGCCCGAAATGCGAGGCCATCGCACTTGGCACGCCCGCGGCAGCGGCGCCGCTGCGCCCGGCGGGAACGCTGTTTGCCGAACCAGACACGCCACGGCTACTGGCTGCAACTGGCGGCACTGCGAACCTGACTGTGGCCGATATCGACGCCGACGGCCTGTCCGACCTGTTCCTGGCCGGTCGCGCCGATTCTGCCGGCGCGTACAACACGGTACTGCTGGGTCGCAACGACGGCACATTCACCGCAGCAGACAGCCATCCGCTGGCCGCCGTAGCGGACGTGAACACGGCGTTATGGGGCGATGTCGATAACGACGGTCATATCGATGTCTACCTGTGCCGGCGCGGATTGAACCAGCTATGGCAACAGACAGACCATGGTGGCTGGCAGAACGTTACCGACACGACGCAGACCGGCAACGGTGACTACGACACCGTCGACGGCGCCTTGTTCGATGCCGACCATGACGGCGACCTGGATCTGTTCCTGGTCAACAGTGACGGACCCGACGAACTGCTCAACAACAATCTCGATGGCACGTTTCGGGCGCTGGCCGTGGAGCGCGGCCTGTCCGGTGACCGACCCGACACGCGCCAGGTCCTGCTGCTGGATATCGACAATGACCGTGACACCGATATCATCACCCTGCATGCCACACCGCCGCACGCGGTGTTCATCAATGAACTCGGCTGGAACTACCGCCCCGCCAGCGAACTGGATACGTTCATCAACACACCCATGGCCGCACTGGTCAGCGACGACAACGATGCCGACGGCTGGCCGGAGCTGTATGCGCTGACCGCGGACGGCCAGGTGCTGCGCTGGGACGTGACCGCAACCGGTCCCTGGACACAGACACTACTCGGCACGCTGCCCTCCGCCAACCACCCTCAGCTGGAACTGCGCGACTTCGACGGTGACGGATACGGTGAACTGCTGCTGACGAAGGGTACCGGCTGGGGAGTCTATGCATTGCAGACCGATGGCCTTGCGCCACTGTTCACAGCACCCGACAGCCCCGCACTGGAGACCTGGGCCAGCGTGGTTAGCGACATCGCACACGGTCCGGCCGTTGCTGCGCTGAATGCAGACCACGCGCTGCAGGTGTGGCCGCCGGGAGAAGGTCGCTACGCGTTTGTCGGTCTTGCGCCGGCAGGACGCGATGACGGCGGTGCGGCCATGCGTTCCAATGCCTCGGGCATCGGCACGCGGCTGGCCCTGCGCAGCGGCAGTCGCTGGATACTGACCGACAACTGGCGGCGACATTCCGCACCCGGCCAGGACCTGCAGCCGGTAGTCACCGGACTGGGCGGTGCAACACAACTCGATTTCGTGTCACTGACCTGGCCGGACGGGGTGCTGCAAACCGAGCTGGATCTGGCAGCGGGCGAGCTGCATGGCCTCGTTGAAACCCAGCGCCAGCTGTCCAGCTGCCCGGTACTGTTTGCCTGGGACGGCACGCACCATGCGTTTGTCAGCGACCTGCTCGGCGTGGGCGGGCTGGGCTACTTCATCGCCCCCGGTGTGTATGCGCCGCCGCGCCCGCGCGAAAACTTCCTGCTGCCCGCTGGTCTGCTTGCGCCTCGTGACGGGCTTTATGTGTTGAAGATCGGCGAGCCCATGGAGGAAGCGGCCTACCTCGATGCCGTACGCCTGGTGGCCTATGACCTGCCGCCGCACTGGGACCTGGTGCTGGACGAACGCATGGCCACTGCCGGACCGGAAGCGAGCGGCGCAGCCCGCTATTTCAGACAGGAACAACTGCCGGTGCGCGCAACGACAACTGACGGTAGCGATGTCACGCACCTGATCGAGCATGCCGACCTGCAGGCCGCGCCGGTCGGCACGCTGGACCGTCGCTTCATCGGCCGGCTGGCAAACGAGCAGGTGCTGACCCTGGAATTTTCCACCCCACTCGATGGCAAACAAGCGGTGCTGATGATCGACGGCTGGGTTGAGTACCCCTATTCGCAGACGATGTTCGCCGCCTGGCAGGCACAGGCCGACTACCGGGCGCCGACACTCGAGGCACGCACTGCCGACGGACAGTGGCAGACCGTACTCAGGGAATTTGGCTACCCGGCCGGCATGCCTCGTCGCATGTCGGTAGCGCTTGCCGGCCTGCCACAGGGCACCCGTGCATTACGCCTGACCACCAACCAGGAAATCTACTGGGACCGGGTGGCAGTCGTGCAGGCCGAGCCGCTGCCAGAGGCACGCCGTATGACATTGCCACTGGTGCAGGCACGCCTGGCTGAAACCGGCTTTGCACGCCGCAGCTCCGGGCCACAGCGCCAGCCATACTATAACTATGCACAACGCAGTCCACTCTGGGATACGCGACACCAGGCCGGGTACTACACCGCGCCTGGCACGGTCACGGAACTGCTTGCCACGCAGGATGATGCAACGGCCATCATCGGCCCCGGTGAGGAGGTGCATCTGGAATTTGCGGCCGGGCTGCCGGACCTGCCGGCCGGATGGAGCCGCCGCTTCGTGGTCGAGGCGAACGGCTGGACCAAGGACATGGATCTGTACACTGCGCACGGCACGACGCTGGCACCACTCCCCACCAGCGGCCGGCCGGGCGCACGGCGCGATGCACTGCATGCACGCTATAACACCCGCTACCGTGACGGCCAGTAACTATTCGTTGCTTTTTGCCCTGCTGATAATAGCGCCCAGTTTATCGCGCATGATCGGGTCCTGTACTCCAGCATGCGCAGACTCCAGTATGTCGAAGACCCGATTGGTGTATGGCGCCAGATTGACGAGAACCACGGCAGCGAGCAACAGCTCATCATCTTTGGACTTGCTGATCCTGGATTCAAGTGTATCGACGATGCTGTCGGTATTTTCCGGCCGCACGACTATCATGTTAACCAGCGTCGTGGTGACAAGTCCCTGCGCGATCATTGAATTCTCATCGTAAGACGGCGGATTCCTGTTCTCATTCACCAGAAAATCAAGCATGTATGGAATACTCGCCGGGCCCGACAGATTGCTGACATAGCCCACAATGTATGGACTCAGCTTGTTCAACCTCGATGCCGCCGTGAACATGCAGGGAATCGACAATTCCATGGTTGACGGGTCAGTTTGCGACAGCCTGGTTAACACCTGCGCGCTTACCAGGCCAGGCATCACTGTGCTTTCATCAACCGACTTGATTTCGCGCAGGACCTGACACACTTTAACAACAGCCGTTGACCCGCTCTCAACAAGTTCCTCTCTTATCCGAGCCACTTTGCCATCGTCTTTTTCGCTTATGGCTGCATCCAGTTTTTCCAGGAGAAGATCGATATCTGTAAGCGCGGTTTCACTTGTTGCTACCTTCATGAGGTTCGACTGTCTTGCCGCAGCACCGGCATGCGTGCAGACCTGAAAGAGCACTGACAAGACAATGAAGATGGCAACAGGTGGACTGGACTTTGTGAACATGCGCTGATTCCTCGGGTACGGAATGCCAGTTAAGGCAAATTGTCATTTTATTCCGGCATTATCGATTCGGAAGACAGCCATCCTCCAGCAACAAGCCAGGTGTCGAATAAACCAGGCCCCGGCTCTGATTGTCTGTTTATAGTTATAACGCAAACAAGCGGTTAAATCACGACTGACAGCGCATGAAAACTGTTGCTTGCTGAATAGCATGATCAAAGCGAACCCCGTCATGCCCGGTAGTAAACCGGCTGTTCGCAGCGTAATGGTCCCGCGGCGGCCTCTCGCTGCTGTGCCCTGAACGAACAGGCGGCCCGAAGGCCGCCCGCGAGGAATGCTGAATGTTAAGCTGTATTGCCAGCTAGCTGCTGACCATCTTCGAGAGGATGACCTTCAGATCCTCCAGGCCGCATTTCTTCTTGCGACGATCAGACAATCGTCTGCGATCATGAATCACCAGCATGTCCTGACAATCTCTTATTGGAAATTCAATGGGCAGCTCGAGACGACGACTACCCTTCTGCCTTTCGATCAGGTTCATATGTATCTCGCTTGTCTTGTTCTGCAGGAATCGATCAACTCGTCTGAGCCGGCAACACACCGGTAAACACCGAACGGCCGCAGGCGAGTCACTGGCAGCCAGTTTCCCCTGAGCAGTTAAATGGGGCCGATAAGCCTGACATCCAGATTGAGCGTGCGGAAGCTTTGCAAGACATCCTGCGACGAAAATATATCCTTGTCGTATTTTGCAATCACAAGATGGTTACGCAACGGGCAAAACTCAGCCCCGATGATTCCTGTTGTTTTTTCCAGTGCGGACACCACCTGCTGCTGTTGTTTCTCCTCGAGGTCTTCTTTTACATGCACAACAATTTCAACGGTGTGCGTTTCGATATCAGGCATTTGTTGTATTGGCATATCCATAACATTCCCCCTGGTTTTTCTGTAGTCGTTGGAAATCGCCAGACAACCCTGCAAACCGACCATGCCGGCCGCGAGGCATGCCAGAAAATACACCCAAACCCTGTCTATCACAAAATGCTAATTAATACTTTCGTATTAGTCCTGCAGGAGAAATCACCGGCAGAGCTCAAATGCAGGGTGCGTTGCACGCACCGGCAATGGTGCGCACAGCGCACCTTACAAGTTAGAGTGCATTCGTGAAACAGCCCGGCACACGACATTCGGTTCAAGCCGGGTGATCACTGTGAGCCGTTCAATCTGCTACGCGTTTCCTGAGGTACTCCCGTTGCAGTGCATTGATGCACTGACCGACAAGCCGTGACTGCGCAGTACTGAGGTCGGCAAAGCGGGCACCGACCAGCTGCTGGTCACGTAACGGGATATTTTTCGAGTGACGCAACTCGACGGCACAGTACAGCCAGGTGGCATCGGGCAATTCGATAGCACATTCATGCAACAGGCCTGGCTCCACGACCGGCATGGCCTCAGTGAAAACCATGCCTGCACCGCCATGCGATAAATCATGCAACACGCCCTCGATCACTGCACCGTCGTTGCTGTCGATTATGACGCGCAGTGTCTGAGCCATCGGGATATGCGCCCTGAAATCGAGGCGGCGTTGCCGGTATTCGAGTTGTTTTGGCAGATTCATGTAATAGGTAATCATGTTATCCCGATCATCGACACGCTCCAGTGTGGCAATGAACCGGATATCGATACCATCCAGCTTCCCCATGACCTGGAGTGTGCGTTTCGCTAGCAGCAACTGATGGCCGGAGGTTGGCAGCAGTTCGTCCAGCAGGACGTTTGGCCCGTCGACATTCACGATGCTGCTGGTGTAGCGCTCGGGCTGGCCGGGTATCTCGACAGTTAGCAGTACATGCTGTCTTGCCATCCGTTCGAGCAGCCGCGCCACCCGCACCGGGTCCGTTATCTTTTCACTGTCAGGCAGCGGGCGGGATGGACTGGTTCGTGCTTTTGTGATCATAGTGGCATGGCAGATACTGTGACCGTGTCTCCTGGATACTCCTGCGGGTGCTACTGACACCGGCCTGTGATGGCCGCCGCGCCCCGGCATAGCGTGCGGGGTTCGGCTTGCCAGAGGTTCGGCACAGTTGCAGCCATTTCCGTGCGATCGGGCCGGGATCGACACGACATAATATACTCACAGCACGCATATTCCACGACTATTCAGACCATGCAACCGGAGAACGGCCTTGCGGGCCACCATATTTATGCCTGGATCTCCCATCTCCCGATATTTACCCGGTCTGCGTACTTCGCATGTGGAACCATTCCTGGATCGGGACGTGCAGCCAGCCGGTTAGCCACCTTCCCCGGCCCACGCCGTGCCACTGCCTTCCCTGATCGTGAGAAAAGTATCGACCTTGATGTCCTTCCAGAGTTCGCGCGAGCCATCCGGCCATATCACGCCAAGCGCCTGAATATCACTTTCCGGGCCGAGCCCGAAATGCACGCGCGGATCATTGGCGCTGAGATAGCTGCCATCGGTATGGGCGCGCCGCCACAGCGGCGGCCGGCCTGCCCGTAGCAAGGCAACGCGCGCACCCAGGCCGGCCCGGTTGGAACGGGTTCCCTGCAGGGTAACGGTCAGCCAGTGGTTACCGGTACCGGATGTGTTGCGCAACAGGCGAACCGGTCCGTTGTTGTTCGCCACCACGATATCGATGGCACCGTCGTTGTCGATGTCGCCAAAGGCAGCGCCACGACTGACATCAACCAGTGCCAGTGCTGCACCGGCCTGTTCGGTCATGTCGCTGAAGCCATCCGCACCATCGTTGCGGATGAGCTGGTTGCGCTCCTGGTAGGGGAAGGGCTGGCCACGCAACGATTCCTCGATCTTGACCGCGCCGTTGGCGACGAACAGGTCGAGATCGCCGTCGTTGTCGTAGTCGAACCACGCCGTGCCGAAACCGGTATAGGCCAGGCTCGATGCGCCCCAGCCGGTGCGCATCGGTGGCGTCGAGGAAATTGCCGCTGCCGTCGTTGACGTAGAGCGTATTGGTCTCGCGGTCGAGGTGGGTCATGAACAGGTCCTCGTCGCCGTCGCCGTCGAAATCGCCGGCGATCACGCCCATGCTGGCCTCCGCCTTGCCGTAGGCGTTGACGGCCACGCCGGCCATGCAGCGCGGTCGTTCTCGAAGCTGCCGTCGTGGCGGTTGATCCACAGCTGGTTGGCGTCGCCGTCGTTGGCGACGTAGATGTCGAGCCAGCCGTCGGCGTTGAAGTCCGCGCAGGTCACGCCCAGACCGGGACCGAAGGCCACGCCCAGCCCGGCCGCATCGCTGACATCGGTGAAGCGGCCGTCACCCTCGATTGCGGAACAGGCGGTCGCGCACCGGTCTCGTAGGACTGCGGCCCGCAGTAATCGAGCTTGCCGTCCGCGCCGCGCGCACTGCTTGTTGCCTGCCACGGTGAAGCGCACGTAGTTCGCGACGAACAGGTCCAGGTCGCCGTCGCGGTCGTAGTCGAGGAAGGCGGCACTGGTGCTCCAGCGCGGATCATCGACACCGGCCGTGGCGGTCACGTCGGTGAAACCGCCGTTGCCGTCGTTGTGATAGAGCACGTTGGATCCGAAGCCGGTCACGTAGAAATCGGTATAGCCGTCGTTGTCGTAGTCGCCGGACGCCACGCCCTGCGCATAGCCCGCGTGGCCGAGCCCGGCGTCCGCGGTGACATCGGTGAAGCGCAGCGCCCCGCCCGGGACCAGCTCGTTGCGGAACAGCCGGTCACCAGGCGGCTGGCCAGGCGGCAGCGGGAACAGCGCAGCGTCCGCTGACTGCCCCGGGTCCAGCAGGGCGGCCTGCGGCAGGTAGACATCCAGGTCGCCGTCGTTATCGTAGTCCAGCACGGCCACGCCCGGACCGAACACCTCGGGCTGGTAGTAGGCGCCGGTGGCACCGTTGAAATGCGTGAATACCAGACCGGTAGCGGCGGCCACCTCTTCGAATGGCACAGCCGTGGATGCCGCCGGCGCTGCTGTCTGCGCCTGTTGCGACTCTCCACCGTCACAACCGGCCAGCAATACGCCGAACACCATCAGCCAGCGACAGCCGGAGACAGCGCATCCCCTGGTCATGGTGTCTGCCACTGCGTCTGTGTCTGCATGATCTCATTCAGCTGACGTTGCTGTCCCAGCGCGGCAGCCTGGGCACGCGCCTGCTCCAGCACAGTCAGCGCACGTTCGCGCTGGCCGGCCTCATGATAGACCTGTGCGACGCGCTGCAGGTAGAACGCACTGTCACGCTCCCCACCCTGCCCGGCCAGCTGCAGTAAAGGATCTGCCTCGGTGTTCCTGCCCGCCTGCACAAGCAGCCGTCCCAGCAGCAGGGCGGCGCGGCGGTTGTTTGGATCACTCTCGAGTGCCAGGCGGTAGTGCCGCTCGGCCTCCTCCGGCTGCAGCAACTCTTCACGTGCCTGGGCCAGCAGCGTGTGCGCTCCCGTGTGATCCGGGTTTGCCGTCAGCACCTTTTCGAAGACAGCGGCAGCCTCCGCGAAATGGCCCTGTTCGGCCAGCAGGCTGCCGTACTCGAGATTGGCCATCACGGCATTCGGGGAGATGGCCGTCACCGCCCGGTAATGCTGTGCGGCGTGCTCGACGTCATTGAAACGGTGATACATCCGGACCAGCTGGCTGTGGGCCTCGACCGATTGCGGCTCAACCGTGACTGCCTGTTGCAGTTCCTGAAGTGCCGCCATGTCCTGCCCCGACTGTTCCAGACGCCTGGCGCGGCGCACATGCGCCGTGGCACTGATATCGAGTGCATCCAGTGCCTCGAGCAGCGCATCGACATGTGGCGGCGTCTGCTCCGGGCTGGCACGATAATGCGCCATGTGCGTCTGCGCAAGTTCGGTTTCGCCGCGGTCGCGGTAGGCCAGCGCCAGTGCATAATGCGCCGGGCCGAAGTCCTCGTAGCGTTCGATGGCACGACGGTAGCTGTCGATCGCACCCGCCTGATCATCGAGCGCGGCCAGCACCTGCGCCAGCCGGTGATGGCCCCAGGCGGAATCCGGCTGCTGCAACAGCAGGGCCTCGAACAGCGTACGCGCCTCTGCATATGCGCCGGCCTTGAACAGGACTTCGCCCAGCCGCAGACGCGCCGGTGCATAGTCCGGATTCAGCGTCAGCGCAGCACGCAGGTTGTCGGTGGCGCCGGCATCATCGCCGGCCTGGACCAGGGCAATCCCCAGCAGGTAGGCGATATCGGCATCGTCGGGCTGTAACAGCCGGGCGCGCTGGTAGCAGCGGATGGCCGGCGGCAGCAGCTTGTAGGCATGCAGAATCCTGCCCAGCTGGAGATTGCGTTGTGCATCCTGCGGGGCTTCCAGCAGGCGTGCCCGCGCGGCGAGGATCTGTTCCTGCACCGGTTGGGAGAACTCCCCGACCACCAGTTCGGGAATGTCCGGCAACGCCTGCTGCGCTGGCAGCCGCAAGCCGGCCAGTGCGACCATCACCAGCAGGCCCAGCAGGGCCGGAATCATGTAGTGCTTAATCTGTCGCATCGCGTCGGGCAGGATCTGGATGGCCTGCATACAGGAAGTTGCGGGTGCGGCCCGGGGTCAACAGGACGGGGCATGCAGAAAACTGCTGCATTATAGCCACAGCCGGGTGGCTTGCACACCGCCCGGACGGGGCCGGCGATCCTGTCATGAGTATGGCCAAAAAAACCGCCAGCCGGCATGACCTGTCGGGATGGGCATGGCAGAATGGGGCCAATCACGACATCACCGGCATAAACAACATGCAAAATCCGAATGACTACCTCATGCCGTCCTGGCGAGGGCGCACCGTACACCACAACCGAGTGCCCGGCTTCCTGCGCTACCTGCTGGCCGGGCTGCTGTGCTGCGCCGCAGCCGGGGTAACAGCCGACGACACCCAGGTGGAACGCGGCCACTACCTGTTCGGCGTCGCCGGCTGCACCTCCTGTCATACCCATGACCTGCCACTGGCCGGCGGCCGGCCGCTGGACACCCCGTTCGGCACCTTTTATCCGCCCAATATCACGCCCGACCGGGAGCATGGCATCGGCGCCTGGAGCGAAGCCGACTTCCAGCGTGCGCTGGGCGAAGGCATCAGTCCCGGCGGCGAGGAGTATTTCCCGGCCTTTCCCTATACCTCCTATACGCGCATCCGCCCCGCTGATCGACAGGCAATGTATGCCTATCTCATGAGTCAGCCACCCATTGCGCGCGCAAACCGGCCGCACCAGCTGCCCTGGTATGTGTTCTCGCGCAGGCTGGTGCGCGACTGGAAACCGGGCCGCTTTATACCGGGTGAGTACGCAGACGACCCGGCGCAATCGGCACAATGGAACCGCGGCGCCTACCTGGCCATGGCGCTGGGCCATTGCGGCGAATGCCACACCCCGCGCGACCTGCTCGGTGGCCTGCACCGTGACAGGCACCTGGCCGGCACCCCGCGCGGCCCCGAAAATCGCCCGGTACCCAATATCACCATGGACCAGGGCACCGGTATCGGCCGCTGGACGCCGGGGCAGCACCACGATTTTCTGAGCACCGGCCGGCGACCCGACGGCAGTTACACCGGCCCGCTGATGTCGGAGGTGCTGGCCACCAGCAGCCTGTCGCTGACCGAATCGGACCGGCAAGCGCTGGCCACCTACCTGCGCACGCTGCCACCGATCCACCACGACATCCATCTGCGGACCGACCCATTTGCCGATCGCGACTTTCATCAATAGGCCGGCATAACGCGTTGCATCCGAAACATGAATACCGGGTGCATTCAGCAGATGCCGGGGTTTCACGCTTTCCTGTAACGGAAAAAATGATCTCGCCAGCACAGGCGGCACGGGATCCGGATATGCATGAGTAATGTATTACAAAAGGGGGCGAGGCAATATAAGGCAGATCCAGCCCATGCCTTTCGGGTCAGGTGCGATTGCTGCCTGAACAGTACAAGAGAGGCGCAGCGCCACTTCATGCAAACAAAGACTGCGGCCCGGAAAATAATCCTATTGGGGAATGCAGGTCTTGCGGGGGGAGATGAATAGCACACCGTTTGCCGACAGGCTGATTGCCTGGCTGGTTGCCTGGCTGCTCCCGTATGCCGCCATTGCCGGTAACCCGGAAGTCACGGTCGGCGTACTGGCGCACCGGGGCAACGAGACCGCGATACAAATGTGGACCCCCACGGTTGACTACATCGGTTCCAGGATCATGGGCTACGATTTCCGTCTGGTACCCATCGACCTGCACAGTCTGCCGGCCGCCCTGGAGCGGAATGAGCTGGATTTCATCCTGACCAATCCAGGCAACTACGTCGAACTCGAGGCACAGTTCGGCATCACGCGCATCGCGACCCTGAAGAATATCCGCCAGGGCAAGCTTTCCAAAACCTTTGGCGCGGTCATCTTCACCCGTGCCGACCGCGACGATATCCGCGTGCTGCGTGATCTGCGTGGCAAGGTGTTTGCCGCGGTCGACGAGGGCGCCTTTGGCGGGTTCCAGATGGCCTGGCGGGAACTCAAGGAAGCCGGTATCGACCCGTTTCGCGACTTCAGGGAACTCCGCTTCGCCGGCTTCCCCCAGGACAACATCGTATTCGATGTGCGTGACGGCCGGGTGGATGCCGGGACCGTGCGCACCGATATTCTCGAAGGCCTGGCCAACCAGGGCGTCATCGACCTGTCCACATTCCGCGTGCTCAACCCGCAGGTAGCTGATGGTTTCCCGTTCCTCCACAGTACCCGACTCTATCCGGAATGGGCCTTTGCAAAGACCCGCAGCACACCGGAAGCGCTGGCCAGCGAGGTGGTGGTCGCCTTGCTGCAGATGCCGGAGCAACATCCGGCCGCCCGCAGTGGTGACTACGCCGGCTGGACTGTGCCGCTGAACTACCAGCCGGTTCACGACCTGTTCAGGGCACTGGAGATCGGCCCCTACGCACGCTCAGGAAAGTTCACGCTCATCGATGTCATCCGGCAGTACTGGTACTGGCTGGCCCTGCTGCTGGCCATTATCCTGTTCAGCCTGTCGCTGAACATCCTGGTGAAGCGTCAGGTGGTCGCGCGCACCGCTGAACTCTCCCGCAGCAACCGGACGCTGGAAACAGAGATAGTGGAACGCAAGCGCGCTGAAGAGGACAGCCGCGCACTGTTACGGGAAAACCGCTCTCTCATACGAAAGTCACTGGCAGTGCAGGAAAGCGAACGCCGCCACCTCGCACGTGAACTGCATGATGAACTCGGCCAGTGTATTACCGCGATCCAGGCCGACGCGAAGATCATCCGTGACCGTGCCGTTACCTGTGACGATCGCCTGGTCACCAGTGCGATCGCGATTCAGAACGTATCTTCGCGCATCTATGAAGTGGTGCATTCGATGATGCAACGGCTGCGCCCGGCCATGCTCGATGACCTGGGTCTGGCAGAAACACTCCGGGGAGAAGTCGATGCCTGGCAGTCCAGACAACCGGGCACTGCCTGTAGCCTGAAAATCGAGGGAGACCTGGCCGAGCTAGGCGAGCAGCTCAACATGACGCTCTACCGTATCGTCCAGGAGTGCTTCACCAATATCGCGAAGCACGCGTCCGCGCACAGTATTTACATCCAGCTGCACCGGACCGGCACGGAGGCAGACGCCGGGGCCACGGAATCCATTCGGCTGGTGGTGCAGGATGATGGCAAGGGCTTTGATCCCGCTACACGCGGCGGCGGCCTGGGTCTGATCGGCATGCGTGAACGCGTGGAAGGGCTGGCTGGCACCTTCAGGGTAGTCTCGGCGCCAGGGGCAGGTACCACGGTGACGGTCAACCTGCCCTTGACTGCGAGTGAAGCAGACGCATCATGAATGCCATGAATCGGATCAGGATACTGCTGGCCGACGACCATGAAGTGGTCCGCGCCGGTTACCGGCGGTTGCTGGAAAGCACGCCGGACCTCGAGGTCGTTGCCGAGGCGACCTGCGGCGAGGCCGCCTACAGCAGTTATTGCGAGCACCATCCGGACGTGGTGGTCATGGACCTGACCATGCCGGGGATGGGCGGACTGGAGACCAGCCGCCGGATCCTGGCGCATGACAACGCGGCACGCATACTCGTCTTCAGCGTTCACGAGAACGAGATCATGCTCAACCGGGCGCTGGACATGGGCGTGCTGGGTTATATCTCCAAGCGCAGTGCCTCGCAGGTGATGATCGAGGCGGTACGCAAGGTGGCTGCCCGAGAGATGTATATCGGGCAGGAGATGATGCCTCACCTGGTAAAGCGCAAACCCTCGGCAGAAACCGAGCTGATATCCGGGCTGAGCCCGCGGGAGTTCGAGGTGTTCCGGCTGGTCGCGGAAAGCAAGTCCGTCAACGACATCGCCGAGTTGCTGAACCTCAGCCCCAAGACCGTCGGCCATCACGTCACCAGCATCAAGACCAAGCTCGGCATTACCAACATCGCCGGCCTGACCCGCCTGGCCATCCGGCTGGGTGTAATCAGTCCCTAGCAAGACCTCACTCTGGCAAAACGTGGTTGCCGACACGCCCGCCTGTGGTGCGCAGACAGGCAAGCATATTGGCATCTGTTGAAATACTTCTTGAGTGTTCCGCTCAACGACTATAAGGATTTTCCCTATTCGCAGTCCCGCCGCGTCCCGTTAGTCTGCAATAACGCTGCTGTGCAGTCACTCGCATGACGAAAGCAGCCGGGGGCAATGCAGGTCCATCACCAGGACCAGGCGCAGAAAAAAGACCACCTGTGCGGCATACACAACTATATATACGAGGAGCAATCCAATGACCAAACGTAATAACGTTCTCGTTTCCTGTATTGCAGGAAGCGTGCTTGCACTGTGTGCAGGCAGCCCGTCCGTGTGGGCCAAGGACAAGACCATCACGCTGATGCAGCTGCAGGATGTGCACGGGCATATTCATCCGCATGCCGAGATCTTTCCGGACGACCGCAAGGACCCGCACAGCGGCGGCCTGGCCAAGCTGACCACGCTGATCAAGCAGGTCCGTGCCGAGAACCCGAACAACCTGCTGCTGGCCATCGGCGACACCACCCACGGCAGCACCGAGGCCACCTTCTCACTGGGCGATGCGCTCATGCCCTGGCTGAACAGCCTGGGCATCGATGCCTTCACCCCGGGCAACTGGGACTTCGGCTACGGGCCGCGGGTCTACAAGCAGCGTTTCGTCAAGCTGCCGGCCAACGTTGATGATCCGGACAACTTAGCCGGGAAGGCGTTCTGGCTGGCACCCAACAACCGTACCACCATCGCCTGGATGGACGGCATGACGGGTACCGACGCGTATCCCTTCGGTCGAGAAAACCAGAAATGCAACACGCCGGGCGCCATCGTTGTGAATTACACTGACTGCCATGTCACCCGGGCCACCTTCCCGACCGTGGCCATCAACCTCTACAGCTACAACGAATATACGGGGGCAACCAATCCCGCCCAGAACCTGGGGTCCCCGGTGCATCCCGGCTATATCGTGAAACAGGTCGGCGATGTGATGGTGGGCGTCATCGGTATCACCAGCGACGTGGTGCCGCAGCAGGCCCAGGCATTCAACACCAGCTTCCGCTTCACCATGGGCTACAAGGAACTGCCGGTGGCGATCGCCAACGCCAAGGCCGACGGTGCCGAGCTGATCGTGGTGCTGTCGGAACTGGGCCTGGCCAAGAACGTGCAGCTGGTCAAGGAATTCCCCGACATCGGTGTGATGTTCAGCGGCCACACCCACGAGCGCACCCCGGAGGCCATCGTCATCGATCACGGCAACCGCATCAGTCTGGTCACCGAGGCGGGCGAGGACAGCTTTCTCGGCCGGCTGGATGTGAAAGTCAACAACGGACATATCCAGGACTGGAGCTGGGACCTGATGGAGGCGGACTCCGGCGTCGCGGAGGATGAAGATGTCGAGGCGTACGTGGACGAGTTCCGCAAGACCTTCGTGTCCGGCCCGGACCTGAAATGCCACACCTTCGGCACCAACGCCTTCCCGTTCGGTTCCGGCCACACCGTGTGCGACCCCATGGACAAGGTGGTTGGCTACACCCAGGAGACCATCCAGCGCTGGAACGTGCTCGAGGACGTCTCGAACAATGTCATGGTCGATGCCTTCCTGGACCTGGCACAGTCCGTGACACAAAGCAGCCCTCATCCGACGACGCATCCGCTCGACGATGACAATTCCCTGTCGACCACCAACGGCTTCCGCTTCGATATCGTGATCCTCGGCGACGGCGAACCGCTCTCCGATGCCCGGTCTCCGGTGCAGACCTATGCCAACGGCGACATCACGCTCGAGGACCTGTACGACTACTACCCGATCGGCGCCGCGGTCGCGCTGGCCGAGTTCACCGGCGGGCGCCTCAAGCAGCACTGGGAGGGCGTTCTCAGCAACGTATTCGACCCGAATCCCTACCGCCAGCGCGGCGGCTGGTTCCTTGGCTTCACCCACAACATGCACTTCGACGTACGACTCTCTGACGATTTCCCGCGCACTATCAGCGAGGGCAAGCGCATCACCGGCCTGAAGATCAACGGCCAGAAGTTCGACGACAGCAAGACCTACACGCTGGCCTCGTGCTATCCGCACGGTAACCCCGTCGACGAGGTGTGCCGCACCACCGGCGCGACCAACGTCCGCTTCATCCAGGGCACGCAGGAGCACTGCGACCCTGCTGTCGCGGCTACGTTCAAGGGCCCGGGCGGCACGATCATCAGAAACTGCCAGCTGGATGTCAGCGATGACGCCAAGTTCAGCGTGGTGGACCCCGTGAACACGGCAAACATCTGGGACCCGGTGCGCTTTTGTAACGACAACCCCGACTGCAGGACGGGACCGCTGTTCCTCAAGGTGGCGCCGAATGACTTCGCGCACCCGGTCGACGCCCTGCGCCGCTACCTGCCCGGCAACCCGATTCTGCTGAACGGGAGTCACAGCCTGGGCCGGGTGAATGCTGTCGATGGCGTGCCCGCCTCGGAGTACGGCGGCCCGGGTATCGTACAACCCACCCAGGGTGCCGGTCCGGCCTGGCTGAAGCGGGAGGTCGTCGAGTAGTCGCAAGCAGACGGCCAGTTACGCCTGGCATGTGTTGCAGGGCCCGTCTGTCGCTGCCGACGGGTCCTGCAGCCTCCCTCCCGATCCTACGAACATCAGGAATTGGCACGATCACTGGCAATCAATGACCGAAACACGCACCTGCAGGGCAGATGCAGTAACCGAGGATTCAGGATCAGCCGCTCAGTAAAATCAGACAAGGAGAGAATATGTATGAACGCAGTCCACACGACCGCCGGCGAAGCAAGGCAAAGACCCGTTTCCCCGTCAATGACTCGAAAGGCGAACTGGTGCAGAAAGACCGGCGCGTGCAGGCAGAGCGGCGGCTTACCGGCATCCAGTCAGAATGGGACGAGATAATTTATGCTGCGGAGCAGCCACCCGATGCGGTCTTATTCCGGAAGAGACAGACAGGCAAATGAACATTGCCCGGACCAGGGGCGTTTTGAGTGACTGGCTGTAAATACATTCTGTAACAGTGAGGAGGTAATGATAATGAACATATACAAGCAACGAAGCAACCTCGGTCGATTCCTGCCGGCTGCCGCTGGCACCCTGCTGCTCGCCCTGCAGGCTCCTGTACGCGCCGCTGAAGACCAGAAGTTCCCCTACACCGGCAACTGCGCCTCGCTGGGCGCGGACCGCACCACCGAGTTCCACGGCAACCCCGAACGGGCGGAACTGCTGCTTGGCATGGCCGGCAACCAGTGGGTTGTGTTCGACCAGGTGATGCGTGACTTCAATCTCGCGCGCGGACTGGACCCGACCATCCCCGCCAACCAGGCCAGCTACACCCTGCAGGATCTGCGTGCCGAGGGACGCGCGGATTATTACATCCAGCTCATTCCGCCGGGACAGATCCGCGACCAGATCAAGAGCGGCTGCATGCTGCTCGGCAATATCGACCCGAACGAGCCCGAGCGCAACTTCCTGCCGTTCAGCATCCAGGTGGAATTCGATGTCTTTGCCAGCACCAACTACAACCTGATGCGGGACCTGGCGGCCAGCGGCTTTGTCAGCGAGGCCAAGCCCTACATCAAGAACAAGCTGGACCTGCTGGTCACGGAAACCAATCCTTGGAATATAGGCGTTCCGGGGACCAATAATTCCGGTGCCGGTCTGAGCAGCGACGATCACTATGACAAGATCTTTGACATTGTCATGGACCTGCTGGATCCGAATGTGCCGGTCTCCCAGGTCGATCACATCAACGAAGGCATCCACACCGCCATCAACAGCATGTACCAGCGCATGGACCAGTATATCCGTGACAACGACGTCCCTGGCGGGGCCTACACGACAGCGCTCGATATCGCTCTCGCCGCTGTCGCGACGCCGCAAATCGGTTCACCAGCGGATACCCGCACCGGCATCAGTACCAACTTCAATCTGGCACAGAACTCGAATTGTAACTATGCCGATGGCCCTTACGCAGGCAAATTGCGCTTCTGTGAATTCGCGGTGCTGAACAAGGCGAATACCCATGAAACCCGTGTGCATCACGTCGAAACGCCGGAGCGTGTGCGCAGCGGCGAGTCCTTCACAGGACCGCTGTGGATCACCGAGGTGACCTATGCGCAGAACTCGGGTAACCCGGTACCTGTCGACGGGGTGAACATCGCCGCCGCCGATCCGGCTGAAGTCGTGAACCCCCCGGTCTCCTACTCGGTCGCGCTGCTGTCCACCGCCAAACACAAGCGGCTCGGCAACGCCTTCATCGACTGGATACGCAGCCCCGATGGCCAGCGCGTCTACACCGACGGTGGCTTCATCGGCCTGACGGACGCGGAGCTCGCCGGCGGTGAATGCTATGCCATCGACCGCAAGACCGGCGCCCTGGTCACTACACCGCGCGTAGACAACAGTTGCAGGGTATCCGGACACCACTAGCAGGATGTTGAAAAAGTCCATCCTGGACTTTTTCAATTCGCTTCGGCGCGATACACACTCGCGCCTCGCTCCATCTTTCAACGGCTTAGCGCCGTTGAAAGATGCCGCGCATCCCTGCGCCGGGCCAGCAGGCTGTTTTCAACAGCCTGCTGGCCCGCATTTCTCATCGGGATCCCGGAGAAGGTGAGACCGCGTAGCGGTCGAGAGGCTGGCCTGGGCCAGGCTGGCGCAGGGCTCGTGTGTCCGGACGCCGCTCTGGAACGAAAGTGGCAGCCGTAGCTGCCACTTTCGTGAAGAGGTCGCTCCCGACATCCTGTCTCTCGCGACACTTGTACCTCCCTGTACATCGCAAGTACGGGTGCACGAGAACCAGCCAGGGCCGGGATAGGCGCCGGCCACTGACATACTGTTAGATGCCGTCGGGGTATTAGCTTTATAGTTTCAGCTCATTATTTCAGATTACCGCCGCCCGGTGACAAATGCGGGCTAGAAAACCTGGTGCGGCACGCATCACGCAACAGGGCTGCCGCGGGCAGCCCTTTTTTCCGAATGGACCAGTGCCTGGTTTGGTGCAGGGTACGTTTCACGCACCGGCAATGGTGCGCATAGCGCACCCTACGATTGTCCTGTAACGGTGTGACGGCGCCGGGTAACTAAAGCCCCAGCGTCTCGTCCTGCTGTTCCCGGTCATGCAGTTCCTCCCCCTGGCCGCCTCGATGGCATTGACCAGGACCGCATGCGCCCCCTCTGCCTGCCCGAACTGGATATGAGTTCCTGGCGGCTTCGAAAACCGCCTCCAGATGGTGTACGCGATGCGCGAGATATTGCAATGACCTGGCCATATGGTGAGTGTCTGCATTTTTTTCGCGCAGGCGCACTGCCTCGGCCAGTGCCTCATGCAGTTCGTCGTCTGTGGGTTTCAACATGTCTGGTCCTCTCTCCGGCGCAACGTCGCTGTCGCAATGGAACAGGCTGCATTGATACACCAAAATACCGTGAAATCAATCAAGCCAGGACCTGCTGACCGCCAGAGTGCACTGTTTTTGACCGTACTCATTGTCAATCAGGCCATTCCGGTGCTTGAATGATACCAGCGATCAGACTACTGCCAATAACCCGAAGGATGAAACCATGACCGATGCCACCAAACATGCCCCGAAAGTCGGCGCCCGGACCCGGAACTGAAACAGCCGATCTCGACGAGTCGGACGCCGATGAACTTTCGCTGGATCTCGAACTGGAGACAGGCGTCTGTTACTTCAATGCAGAATCTTTGCCATAGGCAGCTATGTCTGCAGCGGCGATGACCTGCTGCGCTGCGAAGGGCGTGGCGTGTGGATCCGCGAAGGCAGCTGCTACCAGGACAAGGTATGACCGGCGCGCGGCGGCCGGCACGACGGGACGGCGAGCGGCATGATGCCTATCCACGAGCTGCTCAACCGCATTCGCTGGGACAAGGCATTCGGCGCAGCCGACTTCGAGATCGGCTACCATGACCGGGTGGAGGACCGCATCATCCGCGTGCCGATGCGCGAGATCTTCTTCGAGCCGGGTGATCATTTCGCCTTCGACCTGTACGACCGGGAAGGGGAACTGCACAGCATCCCGCTGCACCGGGTCAAACAGGGTTTCAGGAACGGCGAAATGATCTGGCATCGTGAGCACTGACACAACAACCAATCCGCGCCTGCTACAGGAGGAAACCGTTATGCAAATCCCGTTACAGATTACCTTCCGCGACATGGAACCCAGCGAGGCGGTAGAAACGAGAATCCGTGAAAAGGTCGACAAGCTCAACAGTCTCTCTACGACCACATCATGAGCTGCCGGGTCATGGTGGAAGCACCGCACGCCCATCATCACCAGGGCCGGCTGTTTCAGGTACGCGTCGCCTTACGATGCCGGACGGCGAGCTGGTGGTGACGCAGCGGCATCACCACGAGACCACTCGCACCAGGATACGTGTACGTGGCCATCCGCGATGCCTTCAACGCGATGCAGCGCCAGCTGAAGACCACGTCATGTACGGTGCGGACGGATCAAGCAGCGCGAGCCACCGCCGGGCGGCCACGTTGATGAGCCTGCATCCACAAGAAGCTACCGGCAATCGGCACCCCGGACGGCGGGTGATCTACTTCGACGGCAACAGCGTGCTGGGCGGCTTCGACACCTGGAAGTCGGCAGCGAGGTGCGCTACGCAGAAGAGGCCGGTGAACTCGGACCTGAAGGCGAGCAGCGTGGCCCCGGTCGGCAAGCA
>CAVQJD010000001.1:0-29617 GCA_963712695.1 uncultured Gammaproteobacteria bacterium | reverse complement strand
TTTTAAAAATTTTTTTTTTTTTTTTTTTTTTTTTTTTTTTTTTTTTTTTTTTTTTTTTTTTTTTTTTTTTTTTTTTCTCTCTCTCTCGAAAAAGCTATGTTTGTGCAGCCTACTTGACAACTACGTATTGCTGATAAAGATTACGGCTTCGGTGCCGAGGACGGCGCCCTGGCTTTAAGCTACCTTGAGTTATTTGCACCAACGTTGGGACTGGGATCATGCTGGGGCGGCTATTTTTACTCGGCCGTCAATGCATGCCCCCCGCTGTTTGAAGCCCTGGACTTGCCCTCGGATCACCGGGCATTTGGTGCGGTAATGGTGGGCTATGCCACGCTCAAATATCAGCGCTTGCCGTTGCGAAATGAACCGCGGGTGAACTGGAAATGATGATTGAACTTAGCTCCGCTTCGCTCCGCAATTGGAATGATGGAATAATGGGTTCTGGAAGATTGGAATTGTGGCTTTAGAGAATCAAAACGAATAAAATTGTATTGATTTTCTCGTTATAGCGGCATACTTCCAATAAGTTATAGAAATTCCGAGACGTTCAATTAGTTCCGTTGACCTTCTATCTATCCATCATTTTCATATAAATTCTGCTAATATGAAGATTTGAGATTTCGGAGGCATTTATAGCTTTATTTTGAGGGGTGAATAGAAGGAATGAGTTGACGAATAACGATGGCTCGCTTCAAGATATCTTTTGGCTATCACTAAGTTTAACCATCTGTTATAATTTCAGATTTATAACAGGTGCATCAACTCAGCCTTTCGAGCAGCGATCTTGGATATCACAAAGTTTTTAACCCTTCAGAAAATTCAGCTTTGTTGGAAAGCACAACTTCAGTATGGGCTATTAAGAGTAAAAACTGAAGATATAAAAAAGGCAGGGATACATGACCCTGCCTTCCCTTGTTATTCATTATTTAATACTTTTTAAAACCACCACCGAACAGAAAGGGAGTAACGATCCACCTATTCCTTCCCTGCTCCTGCTGGGATTTTGTCTATGACCATGATATCCTGCGTTCCTATAAATGCCTCTCCACCGGTAGTGAACCCATTTAATGTCAGTGTATTATAGTCGCCTATGATCAGTCCTTCCAATGTTTTTATTTCATCTGAATCGAACTTGGCAACAAAGTTACCCCGATCATCAGATTTCCACCAATCGATTGCAACATCGTTGAGAAATACAGTCGCTCCAACCACTAGATTATAGGCGATGTCGGTATGAACAGTGACAAGAGTGCTTTGACTCTGAATGTTGAGGACATTCGGAGACACATCAATCTCGATGTCAAAGCCATAACATTTAGCAGGCGCCTGGAAAAAAACCAGAGCAAGGGCCATACAAAACAATACGGGTAAACAAAGGGGTTTCGCTTTTCGTAGATCCATTTTTTTCTCCTGTAAATATGTTAAAGGTTATTGATAAGCCACTACGGAACTTATTCGATGATTCACATTATAACACGTGCAAAGCCCATGTGAATCGGACGGAAGCCCTTTTTTTTGTAGGATTTTTGCCTTTCCCGCTGTCAGTGTTTGTCCTACAAACAAGCAGTCTTGAAGGCAACTCGGGTAGCTCTTGGCAAGACCCTATTCCACCAGCTCATGTTTTATGGCATAATAGGTTATTTCGGCGTTGTTTTTCATTCCCATCTTTCTCAGGGCACGCACACGATTGGTGCTAATGGTTTTAACACTGAGTGACAGATCGTTTGCAATCTCTTTACGGTTTTCCCCGAGGCAAGCATGAGCATAACCTGATATTCGCGATTGGAAAGGGTTTCCTGGAGCGGCTTCTCGGAATTCCCCCCTAATGGAATGCCAGGCTTTCAGCGAGGGATGCGCTGATGTATTTACCCCCTTGGGACACTTTTCGTATGGCCTCAATTAACTCCTCTGGAGCGCTCTCTTTTGTCAAATATCCGGATGCCCCCGCCTTCAATGCACGAATTGCATACTGTTCTTCAGGGTACATGCTGAGTACGAGAACGGGGAGTTTGGGCTTTTCAATCTTCAACTCCTTCAAGATATCAATTCCGCCCCTGCCGGGCATGGAAATATCCAATAGAATCAGGTCCCAATCCTCTTTTCGGACCTGCTCCAAAACTTCCTGGCCATCCACCGCTTCCCCGGCAACAACCATATCGGAAGTATCCGCCACAATCTGTTTCAGGCCTTCACGAACGATGGCATGGTCATCCGCGATGAGTATTTTTATCATCAACGTCTCCTTTTGAGTCGATAGGAATGGTCACCTCCACAGTGGTCCCGTTACTGCTGCCGCTGATGCTAAAGTTGCCGGCCAAATAATGCACCCGTTCCCGCATCCCGATAATCCCGAATGATTTGGGCTCCAGGATTTCCTGGTCTTCAATCCCTTTGCCATTGTCGCTGACACGCATCTCCAACCTGTCCGCGTTCTTCGTAAGTATGACCTGGACCTTCGTCGCATTTGCGTGGCGTGTAATATTGGTGAGCGTTTCCTGAAATATGCGAAAAATTGCCGTAGAAAGCCCCTGAGGTAAAACCATGTCTTCAGGATCAGATAGGATTTACATCAATGTCCGTCCTTTTGAGAATTCTCCAGCCTCCCATTCTATGGCTGCCGAAAGACCGAAATCATCCAGCAATCCTGGTCTCAATTCTGCATAAATCCTTCTCACTGATTTAACAGTTCTGTCGATGAGCTTTGACATGACATTGGTCTTGTCAATCAACGATTGTTTTTCCGGGTAACCGGTGACGTAACCAATGAACGTCCATTTTAAGGGCTGTCAATGCCTGGCCCAACTCGTCGTGAATCTCGCGAGCAATCAGGGCCCTCTCATCTTCCCGGACAACCTGGAGGTGTGACGCTAAGTCACGCAACCGTTGGTGCCACTGCATGAGTTCCTGCTCAGATTTTTTTCGTTCTGAAATATCTTTAAAATCCTCAACAATGCCAATGAGTTCTCCATCAGGCCGCCTAAAGGGTGTCGCGGTAACTATGCAGGGGATTTTAACGCCATCTTTTCGCACCTTTTCCGAATCACATGCCACGTAATCCACATTATCGAGAATGCGGTTCAACGGACAATACCTGGTATGACATAAAGGACCCCAAAACACCTCATAGCATTTCTTGCCCGACTGCCTCTCCCTTCGCATGCCCGAAAGCGCCGAAAAGGTCTCATTCACGCGAAGCATATTAAAGTCCCTATCAACGACTCGCATGGCACCGGCCGCCGTATCAAAAATCTGCGTAAGTTCCGTATTGACGCGTATCGCTGCCCTTTCGGCACGCCAGCGGGCAGTGACGATCCATTGGGAATAAATCCCAAACCCGATAAACATGGCCACAATCGTAAAGCGCATCCAGACCTCATGGGGTTCTGGACTGAAAACCTCTTCAAAAAAGCCCACATCATGGAACACGAGCACATGCACGGCCGCCTCTAACATCCAGAAGACTGCGCTAAGAGCAATCCCCATCCAAATAAATCGGGAATGCGATGAATAGGGTTCATTCCTTCTTTCTTTCTTCAATTTACGGCTCTCCACCAGATGACAAAAAGTAGGGTCTTTTTTATTAAACATTATTGAAGATAAGTTTCGAATATCATACGATTTTTAGGGCTGTCTATTGTTCGAAATGTCGAACATCAAACAGATACATTGAATTGCAAACGAGAATGGTCGACCCCAAGGTATGGTATTCGGCTGAAAGCTCTCGACATTTCAACTTAGCTTCACACTGCGCGACATGATGGCGTCTTCCGGACAGACCTCATGGCAGCAGAAACACCTGATGCACTTTGAATAGGTTACCTCTGCCATCTGGCCTTGCACCTTGACTGCATCTTTAGGGCAAATGCTTTCGCAATCCCCACTGCTGTGCATTTATCCGTAATAACGGGGCGTTGTCTGGGAGGTTTTTTGCCGGGTCAATAGATGGTCGGCCGTGTTTGGTAGTCTGAATCCTTTATAGGCAACATCCCCGGGTGCCCGGATCGGATAGTCAATCCTCTCAGGCCACAAACCGCGAACTTTAGCCCTTTTAAGTGCCGGTATGCCTACGGGCTCGATGCCCAAAATTTTGCATACAGAAATGTCCATGGCCACACAATCAGTTGATGCAAGAACCAGATCCAGTTTTACGGGATCTCCGCTTCCAGGTCCCTGGCCCTGCATTCCCATTATGCCGTCCATGATATATAGGTGTGGCTTTATGATAGTAAGAATATCCAGCATCATGTCCGCAAAACTGACTCTTCTTGGGAACTGAGCATGGTATTTTGCCTTGGTAAGACCGGGAACGACGCCATACATAATCTTGCAGGCCAGTGTCATATACTGAAAGGAGTGGGTTTTAAGTTTCGGCAGCGCAATGACCTTATCGGCATTTAGCACATAATTACAGATGGAAGACCTTTGCAATCGTTTGCCATTGGGGATATCAAGTTTCTTGACGCCTGTATCAAAGTTCAGAGGAATCTTTTCTTCTGCTGCCAATTTTTCGATTCCTGAACGCCGATAGGCTTTGCCAAGATATCTTTTGCTAAAGGGTCCTGCAGGGGAATCTCCAATATACGGTTCTCCGCCTGCCTCTCTAACAGCCTTAGCCACAGCCCTTATAAATTCAGGGTGCGTGGTCACGGCCTTTTCCGGATCTTTGGCGGACAATAGATTGACCTTGAGGAGGACTTTCTCGTTTTTTTTTACAAACTGCTCCATCCCCCCGAGGGGCGCAAGGAGGGTTTCAATCCCCGGATCTGAATATGTTGCTTTAATAATGCTGACCTTTGCCATTTCTTTCTCCCTCTACCAAACGGATTTTATTTTATAACCTGTTAAATTTGCGTGAGAAATTTTGTTCAGGCTGGTAAATGAACATTGGCTGGTTCGATTTACCCGGGTCACACCAATTCCTCAATCAAGCTGTGCCCGTCCCACCTTGACACGATGATAGCATCAAAACATCTATCTGTTTAATGAGGGGTCGGCTATTTTGAAGCATCTCAAAGTTGGTCAAATATTGAATATGCGATATCGTGTGGAAGATGAAACGGAGCCTTCAGTAGTATTCGAGTCTGAAATAAAGCATGTGACAAAAGCCACCGAAAAACCTTACAAAGGCCATTACTTGGTTGGGGTAATGATATCGGAGAAACTGACTCAGATGAATCTGCAAGATGACTTTTAGAAGTCAAGATTATATCCCCTTTTATACCATCAGGCCAAAACGCAAGGCCATCTCTTGTTAATTCTTCTACCTATTTTCGGACCCATTTTCAATCACTATCGGAATTTTTCGATTGCCTGTATGCCATGATCATGCGGTAAACGAAACCGATAATAAGGGTGCCGCTGATGAGGATAACAAAATTCGAGGCAAAAATGTCATCAAAAACGTGAACAGCAATTAACAGGTTTTTTTTTTTTGGGGGCGGGCATCAGTAGGTGCTATTTACCCGCCGGCAGAATCACCAATCGTTGCAGAAGAAAACATTATCGTTGGTAATACCGTGCTGTACGGCGCCATCAGCGGCGAATGCTATTTCCGCGGTGTAGCCGGCGAGCGCTTTGCGGTACGCAATTCCGGCGCCATCGCCGTCGTGGAAGGCGTTGGCGACCACGGCTGCGAATACATGACTGGTGGCATCGTGGTTGTGCTGGGCGAATCCGGGCGCAATTTCGCGGCAGGCATGAGCGGTGGTATCGCCTACGTACTCGACGAACGCGGCGACTTCGAACAACGCTGCAACCTTGCCATGGTCGATCTCGAACCGATCCCCGCCGAAGATACGGCCCTGGAGCAACTGGATCACCAGGGCGGCGATCTCGAGACGCACGGACTGGTCGAAATCGACCGCGATATGGCCCATTACGACGCCCTGCGCCTGAACCGCCTGATCATGCGTCACGTACATTACACGGACAGTGCGCGTGGTCGAAAGATACTGGAAAACTGGAATGATTATTTACCCAAGTTCATCAAGGTCATGCCGGTCGACTATCGACGTGCACTGGAGGAAATGCACGCCACACAGCAAACGACCGAACAGGCTGCCGGCGGGAGGCGCTGAGCATGGGTAAGCCGACCGGTTTCCTTGAGTATCCACGCCATGACCAGGCCTATGCACCGGCCGCCGATCGTGTGCAGCATTTCCGCGAATTCTTTATCCCGCTGAAGGACGAGGAAATCAGCAAGCAGGGCGCACGCTGCATGGATTGCGGCATACCGTTCTGCCACCAGGGTTGCCCGGTCAACAATATCATTCCGGACTGGAATGACCTGGTCTACCACGGCAACTGGCATGAAGCGCTGAACGTGCTGCAATCAACCAACAATTTCCCCGAGTTCACCGGGCGTATCTGCCCGGCACCGTGCGAAGAAGCCTGCACACTGAACATTGACGACAACCCGGTCACCATCAAGTCGATCGAATGTGCGATCGTCGACAAGGGCTGGCAAGAGGGCTGGATACAGCCACAGCCGGCCGCACATAAAACCGGCAAAAGGGTTGCTATCGTCGGCTCCGGGCCGGCCGGGCTGGCCTGTGCACAGCAACTTGCACGCGCCGGTCACGACGTCGAGGTATTCGAGAAAAGTGACCGTGTCGGTGGTCTTTTGCGCTATGGCATTCCCGATTTCAAGATGGAAAAACACATCATCGACCGGCGCATGGCGCAGATGGAGGCCGAAGGCGTTACCTTCCATACCAATGCTCATATTGGCGTCACCACACCGGCCAGCGAGCTGCTGAATAGCTTCGATGCAGTAGCACTCACCGGCGGCTCGGAATACCCCCGCGATCTCGACGTCCCAGGGCGTGACCTTGACGGCGTACATTTCGCCATGCAGTTCCTGCCCCAGCAGAACAAGCGCAACGCTGGCGACAGCATCGATCCGCAGCTGTCGCTCACAGCAAAACACAAGCATGTCATTGTCATTGGAGGTGGCGACACCGGTTCCGACTGCATTGGCACCTCGTTCCGGCAGGGCGCACTGTCCGTGACCCAGCTTGAGATCATGCCGAAACCACCCGAGAAGGTGAACAAGGGTTTGACCTGGCCGAACTGGCCGAATAAATTGCGCACCTCCACATCACAGAAGGAAGGCGCTGTGCGTGACTGGTCGGTAGCGACCCGGTCCCTGGAAGGCATGGATGGCAAGGTCACTGCAATCAACTGCGTACGCCTGGACTGGCTGCAGGACGCCGAGGGACGCTGGCAGATGCAGGAAATACCGGGCAGCGACTTCCAGCTCAAGGCTGACCTGGTGCTGCTGGCGATGGGCTTTGTTCACCCGGTGCACGATGGCATGCTGCAGGAGCTCGGTATCGAGCTGGATCCGCACGGCAACGTCAGGGGCAGTACCGAAGGCGATAAAGCCTACTGCACTTCCATCGACAAGGTGTTTGCCGCCGGTGACATGCGCCGCGGCCAGTCACTGGTAGTATGGGCGATCCGCGAGGGACGGCAATGCGCGCGGGCGATCGACGAGTATTTAACGGGCAGTTCGGAACTGCCCCGATAAATCGACGATCTCGCCCCGCCGGGGCGAGGTACTTTTCTTTGCTCCGCCAAATAAAAGTACCTGAAAGAAAGGCGGACCCGGAGGCTTGCCCGAAACGTCATCTGCGATGATGTTTCGGGTTCCCTGCGCTTCTCGCCAGTTTGGGCGCTCGCCGAATTCGCAGGATTTGCCGCGCCTGCCGGCTAGCAAGTCCAGCTCGACTGGGCGGCTCGCTTGATCCCAAACTGGCTGCGATGCTCGGCTACGCCTGACAGGGCTTGACGCTGCCAACACCAGCCCCATTGCCCGCGCCGAGTACCGCAGGGTACCGGCGTTAGCCGGCGCGGGCAGCGGGTGCCCTTCTCTTTGGGTACTTTCTCTCGGGCACGCAAGAGAAAGTACCCAAAGAGAAGGGCAAAACCGATTATCAGGTTACGCAAACAAGCAAATCCACATAAAATGACTCCAATGCAACCACTACAAAATGACCGTTTTCTCCGCGCCTTGCTGCGCGAGCCTGTTGATGTCACGCCTATCTGGATGATGCGCCAGGCGGGACGCTACCTCCCGGAATACCGCAAGGTGCGCAAGCAGGCAGGTAGTTTCATGGACCTGTGCACCAATCCGGAACTGGCCTGCGAAGTGACCATGCAGCCTGTAGACCGCTTTCCGCTCGATGCCGCCATCCTGTTTTCCGACATCCTCACTATCCCGGATGCCATGGGTCTGGGCCTGTACTTCGAGGAAGGCGAAGGGCCGCGCTTCAAAAAACCGGTGCGCAGCGCGGCCGACATCGACGCGCTGGGCAAACCCGACCCGGAGTCCGAACTGCGCTATGTTATGGATGCGGTACGGCTGATCCGGCGCACGCTGAATGGCCGCATTCCGCTGATCGGTTTTTCCGGCAGTCCATGGACGCTGGCCACCTATATGGTCGAAGGTGGCACCACCAAGACCTTCTCGCAGGTAAAGGGCATGCTCTACGGCGCACCGCAGCTGATGCATCAGCTGCTTGACACCATCGCCGCATCCGTCACCGACTACCTCAACGCGCAGATCGCCGCCGGTGCACAGGCGGTCATGATCTTCGACACCTGGGGCGGTGTCCTGACGCCGGTAGACTACCTTGACTTCTCACTGCGTTACATGCAGCAGATCGTGGACGGTCTGACGCGCGAGGCCGAAGGCCGCACGGTCCCTGTCATCCTGTTCACCAAGGGCGGCTGCCAGTGGCTGGAACAGATGGCAGACACCGGCGCCGACGCCCTCGGCATCGACTGGTCAACCGATCTCACCCTCGCCCGCAAACGCGTCGGCGACCGCGTGGCGCTGCAGGGCAATCTCGACCCGGCCGTGCTGTATGCACCACCCGAGATCATTCGCGAACGCGTCGCTGGTGTGCTGGCCGCGTTCGGCCGCGGCTCGGGGCATGTCTTCAACCTGGGCCACGGCATCAATCCGGATGTCGACCCGGAGCATGCCGGCGTCCTGATCAGCGCCGTGCATGAACTGAGCGCGCAATATCACGATTGACACAGCCCGCACGCGCACTACCCGTCTACAGATAGCATAAATATGACAGCACCACGGGTATGAAGATATCGAGGCATGCCATCACTTCACCGGCGCTGATCCACAGACGGTCATCGGGATGATGCGCGCAGTGTCTGCAGGCTACCCGATGCCGCTTCAGGACATCACGGATCCGCCACCAGCCGGATGCTTTCCAGCGTGACCACTGACCTGAAACTCTGGATAGAAATACTGGCATTAATCACTTTTTATCAGTCTACCGCGCTGATTGTGCTTAAAATTTATATACTCTTAACCTCGACGCCGGTCTACAGCCACAGCTATGATTTTCCAGATACCACATATCCATAAGATGGAGGAGAATGCCCCGACCGCTGGCATTTGGCTTTTGCTCTAAAGCCTGTGGCAAGCGTTTGAAATGACGTGAACTGGCAGACATTGCCGTCCCGATCTCGACCTTTTACGGAATTTTCTGCCCAATGCACTGGCGCGCGATAACCCGACTGTTCGGAATACTGCTCATACTCTACAGCCTGGGTTTTCTGCCCTCGCTCGGCATCGCCCTGGTGTACCAGGACGGTCAGTGGTCACTGTTCGCTGCATCCCTGCTTATAACTACCGCGACCGGACTGGCGCTATGGCTGCCAAATATCCACCAGCAGAGCGAGCTGTCGGTGCGGGACGGCTTTCTCTTCGTCGCCCTGTTCTGGGTGATACTGGGTATCATCGGCTCTCTGCCATTCATCCTTGGGCTGCATCTCGGTATTACCGATGCCATTTTCGAATCCATCTCGGGATTCACAACCACTGGCGCCACAGTCATCGTCGGGCTGGACAACCTGCCACCTTCCATTCTGTATCACCGCCAACAAATACAGTGGCTCGGTGGCATGGGCATCATCGTCCTGGCTGTCGCCATCCTGCCGCTGCTGGGCGTAGGCGGCATGTCTCTGTATCGGGCCGAGGCCTCGGGAGTGTCGAAGCAGGAAAAGATCACACCCCGCATCGCGGAAACCGCGCGCGTGCTGTGGATTATCTATTTCACCCTGACACTGGCCTGCACCCTGGCGTTCTGGGTCGCCGGTATGACGCTGTTCGATGCGGTGGGACACGCATTCGCAACCGTTGCAACAGGCGGCTTCTCGACCCACGACGCCAGCCTCGGCTATTACAACAGCCCGCTGATCGAGTCTATTGCCATCGTTTTCATGCTGGCCGGCGGCGTGAATTTCGCCATCCATTTCCTGGCCTGGCGACGATTGTCGATTGCGCCCTACGGCATCGACCCGGAAGTGCGCGCTTATGGCCTGATATTCCTGCTATCGACCTTATTCGTAGCGGCGAGTCTGTACTGGGCCGGTGCCTATAGCGGCACCTGGGAATCGCTGCGCTACGCGGCCTTTCAGGTAGCATCGATCCTTTCCAGCACCGGCTTCGGTACCGTCACCTTTGCCGAGTGGCCACTGCACATCCCGCTTATCCTGATCATACTCTCGTTCACGGGGGGATGTGCAGGATCGACGGCGGGCGGAATCAAGGTCCTGCGCATCATGCTGCTTGCCAAGCTGGGCCTGCGTCAGCTGGAGCAGCTGGCGCATCCCCAGGCCGTGTATCTGGTCAAGCTGGGTAACCGGCCGGTATCGGAAAATGTGGTCCTGTCCGTTTGGGGTTTCTATGTCCTGTATATCGTCACTTCGCTGCTGCTTACCGTTGCGATGATGGCAGCCGGACTGGACCTCGATTCGGCCTTCGGTGCCACGGTAGCCACCATCAATTTGCTGGGGCCCGGTCTGGGCGAGGTGGCGAACAACTTCGCTTCCGTCAGCCCGGTGGTCAAGTGGCTGGGCATCTTCGGCATGCTCGTGGGACGACTGGAAGTCTTCACACTGCTGATCCTGTTCCTGCCGGCCTACTGGCGACATTAAGCATGACTGTGAATACGGAATCAGCATGAAAATCGTCATCCTTGGGGCCGGCCAGGTCGGCAGCACCGTCGCACATGCACTCGCGAGCGAGGCCAATGACATCACCGTAGTCGATCAGAACGCACATCTGCTGACGGCGCTCCAGGAGCGCTGCGACATCCGCACCGTAACGGGCCAGGCCTCTCACCCCGATGTGCTGCTGCAGGCCGGTATTGAGGATGCAGACATGATACTGGCCGTCACCAACAGCGACGAGATCAACATGATCGCGTGCCAGGTCGCCCATTCCCTGTTTCATACGCCGCTGCGCCTGGCGCGCGTGCGTTCCCGCAACTACCTGGCTCACCCAAAGCTGTTTTCGCCGGATGCTGTGCCGATCAATTTCATTATCAGCCCGGAGCAGCTGGTTACCACCTTCATCCAGCACCTGATCGCATCGCCCGGCGTCCTGCAGATCCTCGACTTTGCTGACGGCAAGGCCCAGCTTGTGGCCGTAAAGGCCCATCATGGTGGTGCACTGATCGGACAGGAACTGCGCGCCCTGCCGGAAAAAATGCCTGCCGTGGAAACCCGTGTTGCTGCAGTCTTCCGGCGTGAACGTGCCATCATTCCCGAGGGTGATACGGTGATCGAGGCCGGCGACGAGATCTTCTTCCTGGCCGCGCCCCGTGATATCCCGGCGGTTGTGGCAGCATTTCGCCGCTCCGACAAACGTAACCGCCGCATCATCATCGCCGGGGGTGGTAACATCGGCCAGCGTCTGGCGGAGTCTATCGAGCGTGATTATCACGTCAAGCTCATCGAGCTGGATATCGCGCGCTGTCGTGTACTGGCCGAGTCCCTGCACCGTGCTGTCGTGTTGCATGGCGATGCCGCCGACCAGGAACTGCTCAAGCATGAGGATATCGAGGATACCGACCTGTTCTGCGCCGTAACCAATGACGATGAGGCGAACATCCTGTCAGCCATGCTTGCCAAGCAACTCGGCGCACGCAAGGTGGTCTCCATCATCAATCGCACGAGCTATGTGGACCTTGCCCAGGGCACGGCCGTGGACATCGCCCTCTCGCCCGCACAGGTCACCATCGGTGCGCTACTGGCCCACATCCGGCGCGGCGACGTGGTCGCCGTGCATTCACTGCGACGCGGTGCCGCGGAAGCCATTGAGATTGTTACACACGGAGACCGGGGCACATCGCAGGTGGTCGGGCGCCGCATCGAAGAACTGCCGCTACCCGATGGCACGACCATCGGCGCCATTGTTCGCGCAGACAAACTGGTATTTCCGCACCGGGAAACTGTCATAGAACCGCAGGATCACGTCATCCTGTTCCTTGCAGACAAACGCAAGGTCATCGATGTCGAGCGCCTGTTCCAGGTCTCGATCACATTTGTATGAGTAGCCGGGATTTCAGTCGAGTCTGTTTACAGACACCTGTGACAGGAATATCGAGTATGCTTTGCCTCGATTGCCGGATCGGCTGCTCAGTCAACGCACGCAGCGTGGATCAGCGCCGCGTATAAACGCGCCGCGTTACAGGTTTCCTGCAGTGAGACATGTTCATGGCGCGTATGTGCCACTTCCAGCCGCCCGGGCCCGCAGATCACCGGCACCGAGCCTTTCTGGTGGAACAGGCTTCCATCGGAATGAGAACGGAATGCCGCTGGCACCCAGTCCAGCCCGGTGGCATGAAAGGCATGGCGCACCGGGTCGAGCAGCGGATCGTCCGGCGCGTTGGCATAGCCGGTCGCCCAGTACAGGTTCTCGAAATCCAGCTCGCAGCGCGGATGGGTGGCCTGCGCCTTGTCACGCGCCTGCTCGATCAGCCGGTCGATGATCGCGTGGTCGACGCCTGGCGGTGCATGGATGTCGATGGCCGCCTCGCATTCCTGCGCCACCATGAACAGGCCGGCACCGCCGCGGATCTCGCGCGGGTTGATAGTGAGCCCATAGCTGGTCTCGCCACCCGCTTCCATGATCTGCTGCATCCAGGCCAGCATGGCATGGATGGCACTGGCACCCATTTCCGGTAACGCGGCATGTGCGCGTGCACCCTGCACCGTCATGCGGCACTCGTAATAACCGTAATGGTCCACGCACGGTATCAGCCCGGTCGGCTCGCCGATCACGGTGAGCGGCGCGGTGCGCCAGTCGAGCAGCACCTCGGAACCGTCACCGTATTCTTCCTCGCCAACCACCAGCGCCACGATCAGGCCATGTTTGAATTCCACCTTCGATTTGACCACCGCGATCACCGCCTCGACGATGGCCGCACAACCCGATTTCATGTCTGCGGTGCCGAGACCATGCAGGATGTCGCCTTCGCGGTGCAGGCGCTGTTCCTCCTCGTCGATGAGCGGCACGGTATCGACGTGACCGACCCACATCAGGGCGGCTGGTTGCGGTCCCAGCTCGATGATCAGATTGGCACGTGTATCCGCCACCGGACCACCGCCCGGCGGCAGCGGCTGGCGCATGTAACGCACGCCGCACTCACTGAGGCGCTCGGCGAAAACCTCCATGGCCGGCTCCTCGGCATAGGACGGACTGTATTGCTCGACCGCATCCGTCAGCAGCGTCACCAGCTGTGCCTCGTCGATCAGTGCGAGAATATCTTCCAGCCGGCTAGTCATCCTGCTTCCTGCTGCGACGGGCCGCCTGTTTCTGTGTACGCAGTCGCTGGTAGTCGGGATGGTAAGTCAGGTTCTTGCTGAGGTAGATATGTCTGTCCTCGCTCAGGAAATCATGCTTGCGAAACAGTTTGATGGCCGCCTTATTCTCCGCATCAGTATCGACGATCATCATGCGCGCGCCCGCACGGATGAAGGCCTCGGTGATTCCCTCGATCAGCTGGCTGGCAATCCCGCTGCGCTTCAGCTCCGGATCGACCGCCAGCCAGGTGAGGTAGCCATAGCTCCAGGCGCTGTTGCGCTTGTCGATGAGCGATCCCAGCGCGAAACCCACCAGCGAGTCATGGTATTCGGCGACCAGGCAAAACTCGCCGTCGGAATGGAACAGTCCAACAGCTTCGTATTCATCCCAGGTCCGGTAGAGGCTGGGCCATTTGTCTGCCGTGAACACGGACTCGCCCAGCGCATAGACGGCTGGCAAGTCCTCCAGCTCCATTTCACGCACCTCGACGTTTTTTTGAACAGCATTCATTGAATCCTCACCCGGGCCGAACTCGACCGGAAAAGTATAAAGGATGTCGTGACAATCGGCGACGATCTGTTCGACGGTGGGCTGTTTACACTGTTCAGGAAGAAATAACGCAAGCAGGGCAACCGCAAACACGCCGGTTTGTAAAACCAGTCTCAGGCGCAAGCTGCATTCTTCAGTCGGACATGGAGAACGCTAGTCGTCCTGCTTCACCAGCCGCAGGCCGGCTCCTGAACGCAGCCTTTTGGCCGCCTCATACTCATCGTCGGTCATCTGGCTGCCGATGATGTTGCGCAACAGTTCAGCATCCCTGTCACCCTGGTCCACTGCCTGCGATAACCAGTAGTGGGCCTGAGCCATATCTATGGGAACACCACGCCCTTCTGCATAAACCAGACCCAGTGCATATTGCGCATCCACTTCCCCGCGCAGCGCAGCCTCGAGAATCGCCGGCACCTTGGAAGGATCATTACGCAGTAAAACCAGATCCTTGAGATAGTTATTGTCACTCATGTTACATGGCACCCGGGATGAAGCAGGAATAATTGTACGGCAAGCGGCAGCAGCACGCGAACCGGTGAACCGACAGGGAATTGCCGGACCTGCAAACCGGTCGCGGTAGCGATACTGTTCTATCGGGTCATCGGGTCCGAATGTATTGCCTGTGATATACCTGACAGAAGGACATTGACCCGGCGCGCCCCGCCTCATTCTCCTTTCCAGAACACGTGGTAGAGATCATGGCGTCGGTCGTGCAGGTTCTGAACTGTGCCACTGTTACGCGCGGTAAGCAGGGTCTCCGGGCGCAGGTCGGCTATCGCCACCATTTCCGTATTCGGTGTGGTATCTGCCGCGATACCATCACGTGCAAATGGCAGGTCGCATGGGGTAAGGATGCAGCTTTGCGCGTACTGGATGTCCATATTCGCCACATTGGGCAGGTTACCGCAGTTACCCGCCATGACCACGTAAACCTGGTTTTCCACAGCACGTGACTGGCAGCAATAACGCACCCGCAGGTAGCTTTGGCGCTCGTCAGTGCAGAATGGCACGAACAGGATTTGCGCGCCCTGGTCAGTCAGATGGCGTGCCAGTTCCGGGAATTCCGCGTCGTAGCAGATCAGCACACCGATCGGCCCGCAATCGGTCTGGATCACATCCAGCTCGCTGCCACCCTCGATATTCCACCACCACGCTTCATTAGGAGTGGGATGTATTTTTGCCTGCCGGTGGATACTGCCATCCCGCAGGAATACGTAGCAGATATTTTCCACCCGCCCGTTTGGCATTCGTGTCGGGTGTGAGCCACCGATGATATTGATGTTGTAGCGCAGTGCGAGATCGCGCATTGCCTCGGTAAACTGTGGTGTGTACTTGGTGAGTGATTCGATGGCCTCTGCCGGGTTCAGCTGCTGTGATTCCATGGATAACAGTTGCAGGCTGAACAGCTCGGGGAAAACCACGAAGTCTCCCTTGTAATCTGCAACGACATCGACGAAATAGCGCACCATACTGATAAATTCTTCGAAGGACTGCACCCGACGCTGCTTGTACTGCACCGCGCCTACCCGCACGCTGTCCGGCAGGCGACCGCCATAGGATTTTTCCTGTTGCCTGTCCTCACCGTGGCGGGATTTCGGGTTACGCCACACCATATGGATACCATAGCCCAGCGATTGCCGGTCTGCGTCCAGATAGTGCGGGATGATTCCGATGACCTCGAACCCGTTGCGCAACTGGAAGGACAGTACCGGGTCACGCTGGGCTTTCTCCTGCACCGCCTGCACGTAGGCCTCCACCGAACCGAAGCGCTTGATACGCCGCTCCAGTGTCGGCAGGCGCCCGGCGAATACAATCCCCTTCAGACCCAGGTCCTGTGCCAGTCGTTTGCGTGCGTTGTACAGACGCTGGCCAATGCGATAGCCCCTGAAATCAGGATCAACACATACTTCCATGCCATACAGCCATTCGCCCGTCGGATTATGGGTAGATGCATAGCCATTACCGGTGACTTCCCCCCAGGTGTGCGGCTTCATGCAGTCCTTTTCGCTGACCCGCAGGGTGGCGCAATAGCCCACAATCCTGTCGCCCGCTGTCACCACGAACTGTCCGGCGGGGAAATGATTAAGCTGGCCCGTCAGCATCGGCTCTGAATGACCATACATGCCGGTCTCGCTGTAGACACGCGTCGACATCGTCGCAATCTGCGGGATGTCCTCCATCCTGGCGTTACGCACCTGCAGCTGTATTTTTTGATTGTCGAGCGGATTCGCAGTTTTACTCATTTTCCCGGTTACCGTAAATTAATGCTGCAAAACAAATTAGTTAGCCATGTGTCACATGGCAAGCCGGCTCGCTACCGCCTTGGCTGCCGTAACCCTGGCCATGATTTGCCTATATTCACCGCCCAGACGCAGCAGCGTCACCAGCCACGCAATGCACACACCCAGCACCAGCCAGCTCAGCTCAGCTGCACTTATCCGCCATGGCAGCCATTGCGTCAGGAGCAGGATAAGTACCGAGCCCAGCACCTTGAACAGACGGTAGCCGAACATGTCGATCCAGGCCTTGGCCTGAAAGATGAGCAGCGGATCGATTGGCACATACAGCAGTTCCTTGGAGGCACGGTTGATGGAGTATGACAGACCACGATCGGATATTTTCAGAAAGGCGCCGGCCTGTAGTGTGGCCTGCGACATATACCAGAAGCTGCCTGCGATCACGGCCAATGGCTGGACGAACAGCCCGCCAAGCGCACCAAACCAGCGGTGTACAAGCGGTGTGATGAACAGATTGATACCAATGGCAACGGCGCTCAGGAGGCTGAAGAAACCACCCAGGTAGGCGGTGCGCGCCTCGCGGTCAGCAATGCTCGCTTCCACAACCTTCATGAACTGGAATTCCACCAGTGGTTCGACCATCTGTGCCAGCAGCAGAATCAGGGCTATCAGGAACAGATAGCGATGCCTGAGAATTGAGCGCCAGTGCCCGCTGGTTTTGTCGTTGTGATTGCGCACCCCGGCATGCTCGGTATACAGACCGAGTCGTCCCATGAGCAGGGTCAGGAGCATGAGCAAACCGATGATGCCGGCAGCAACCAGCAGCAGGTCGGTGGTGTCAAGTTGAAATTTCGTGATGAGCACGCTCGACAGGCTGCCACCGGCGACGCCACCAAGCAGCCCGCCAGTCGCGATAAGTCCATACCAGCGCTTGCCGGCTGCAGTGTCGTAGATGGTATTGGTAAGACTCCAGAACTGTTCAACCAGGATCACGCTCAGCATATCGACAAAGATATAAAACGCGAATGCCTCCACGAAACCGCCACTGTTCAGCTGCGGATAGAAAAACAGCAGACAGGCGATGATGATGGCACAGGAGCCGAGCACAACATTGATGCGTGAATGACGCGCGACCAGACGATGATAGAGGCTGATGATCAGGGCCAGCGCGATGGCTGTGGCGATCCATACATAGGGCAGGTTTTTGCTGCCCAGTGCACTGATAAACAGTGACCGGCTCGCCGGCTTCAGGTGATACAGCGCCGTAATAATAAGAAAGAAATTTGTGAACAGCAGCACACAACGGCCGATGTAAATAGTGCGAGGATATGGCATGGACATTGCCTTAATTCATTTATCGGTTATGATGTTTCCCATTTGTCTGGGGTCAGGAGGTCATTGATGCTGTCGGGACTACTGAAAGCGGTTGGACTTACCCTGGTATTACTTTTTTCATTTCAAGCAGTTTCAGCTCAACGACCCTATCCTGTGCTACGTGAGGCCGGGAATTCGGAACTGCAGGCTCAGCTCGAAAAACGCCTCAAACGACTGAATCTTGACTCCGCCGTGCGTAGCGGCAACCTCGCCGTGACACTGGTCGATGTCACCGATCCCGATCATCCACGACTTGCCCAGGTCAACGGCGATGACATGGTCTATGCGGCAAGCCTGCCGAAGATCGCCATCCTGCTGGCGGCCTTCGAGCGCGTGCATGAAGGAAACCTGCAGCTGGATGACGACACACATCAGCTGATGACTCACATGATCCGCTACTCTTCCAACAGTGCGGCCACAACCCTGATTCACAAGGTGGGACGCGAGTATATCAACAAGGTGCTGTCGTTCGCCGAAATATCGCCTTTACGACAAGGACCACAACGGCGGCCTGTGGGTCGGCAAGGAATACGCGCAGGGTGTGGCCCATGCGTGACCCCCTGCACAACCTCTCGCACGGCGCCACCGCCCTTCAGGTCGCCCGCTTCTATTACCTGCTGGAAACCGGTCGGCTGGTTTCCCCGGAGCTCTCCAGGGAAATGAAGGCCATCCTGGGTGATCCGGGTATTCACCACAAATTCGTCAAGGGGCTGGAGGCCGACTTCCCGGATGCGCAGATCTACCGCAAGTCCGGCAGCTGGCGCAACTGGCATGCCGACAGTGCCATCGTCGAGCACGAGGGCCGTCCCTATATCGCCGTTGCACTGGCGCAAAGTCCGAAGGGCGGTGAATGGCTGAAGGACCTGATCTGCGAACTCGACGGGATCATTCTGCAGCAGCCGGTGCAGACCGCCAGCCTTGCAGCAGCCGGTGCAGCCGAGTAGCGAACGTCTGGTGCTCGACTGCCGAGTTCTTCCTCAGCACGTTCGAAGTCAGCGCAACCATGTAGTACATCCGCGGCTCGCCCGCCGGTGATTCCACAATGGCCACCGAGTTCATCAGATTGTCCCCGTTCCCCTGATACTTCTTGCAGACGAAGCCTTCCTCGTCCTTGCAGCGGTACAGTGATCCCGACTTGAAATACAGCGCCGCATCGTTCAGTGCCGGCGACGAGGCATAGCGAATACGCCGCTGGGTGATATAGATCAGTCGCTTGATCTGCAGGCTCGACCAGGTATCAACCAGCCGACCACGCTCCAGCAGCAGCAGGTAGTGCATCAGCTCGCGCGTGGTGCAGATACTGTTGGTGCCCGGCACGCGGCGCTTGCCTTCTGCTGTAAAAAAACTGCCCTGGCGCAGGTTGTCCACGTCCAGACCGTTGCGCGTCAGCGGCGTCAGCAGGCTGTCCACCAGTAATTCACCGAGCTCCTTGCGGCTGGCATCGCGGAAAAACGCCGCTTCCTGCTCCGCCGGCACCGGATAGGCGGCGCCGAAATGGCGCAGCAGCAGCAAGTGCTTGATCACCATGCTGGCGGCCGCATTGGAACTCGCCGACAGCGCCCAGTCCAGATAAGTCCACAGGTTGCCGGTATCGCCCGGGCGCAACGGGCGTCGTGGCATGCGATTGAGTTCCGGCTTCCAGAACGGCACATCGTGGTGATCGGTGCGGATGAAATCGTCGGCCGTAACCTGTGTATCCCTCAGCACGCGCGTGCGCGCCGCGATGTCGTCCGGGTAGATATCAGCCAGTGCCTGGAACAGCGCCAGTGCCACCATCAGCTTGCCGACACTGCCGGGATTGCGGCGGGCAAGCGCGTTATGCTCGGCGTACACGGGATGTTCCGGGTTGCTGAGATCAAGCACGCTGACGCTGTAGTTCTTTGCCTCGGCGCCGAGCAACGCGACAATCTTGCGCGACAGGTCGGGATCGGCTGCAGGCAGCTGGAATTCCGTGTGCTGCTGCAGGCGGAGCTGGACCTGGTCAGTGTTGAGCAGTGCACCCGGCTGCAAGCGGTTGCCCGCCACCTTGCCTTCCGCTGCGAGGCGGTAGCCTTCCAGCCGGGCGATACCCGTCTGCGCATAACCATCGATGGGATACGCCCAGGTTTGCCCAGCACAGCTTGCCAGCAGACAGCGCCTGCCAGCAGCCTGTACATCAAGGTCCATTCCGGCATCATGACCGTCATCAGCACACGCACTCTTCCATCTCCAGATTCTAGTCCGTGACGGGAACCGGTGGTGGCTGATGCAGGTCGACAACGCCGTGCTTCCCGCTGGTGACACTGCGGTCGATGTCGATCAGATACCGGCTGCGCCTGGCACGCTGACTTTCCACGAACGGACGGATCTGGAACAGGGCGAGCCTGCCATCGCGAAAACCGAACTCAATATCCGCCGGCGCAGGCTGCCCGTCCTGGGTGACCTGCATCGGAAACCGCCGCTCCACATCATCTGCCAGCGTGCGCAGTTTTTCGATCTCGCCCGGCTCCAGCACCTGCGCACGACCGCTGGCCGGCACCTTGCGCATGCCACCGCCAGGTTTTGGCTCGGCGCGCAGCGGTGCCGTGGCCTGTGCCAGCAGGCGCACCTCGCCGCTCGCACGGCGCACACGCAGTTCCTCCGCCGCCTGTCCTTCGACCGCACCGCCCACGCCTTCGCTGACCGCGATCGACAGCCACTGACGATCGCCGTTTTCCACATCTGCCGTCACCAGCACACCGGATTTCTCCGAGGCGAAGGTCTTGAGCAGCAGCACAGCCGGATAAACATGCTCCGGCTGATCCATGTGCGCCTGACGCCAGGCATAGGCGCGCTCTGTGAACGGTGAGGCCCACACCTGCAGTATGGCCTGAACGACAGCATCAAAGCCGACCACGTTGGGCACGGTAAGATTCAGGCCAGCACCCGTAAAACCGGGCAAATCCTCGACATTGGTATCGCTGCGCACGAATACGCCGACCGAGTCGGCATCGCCGAACACCTTCTGCATGGCCGTGCGCAGCTGCTCGCGGAATACCGCGCCCGGCTCGGCAGTGGTAATCCACTGGCGCAACCGCTCCAGTAACTGGCGCGTCCCTGCCTGACGCTGGTCCTGGTCCGGTAATGCACGCAGTCGTGCATATTCCGCACGCAGCCAGTCGAATACAGACGGTCCACCCGCCTCGATCGGCTGGTTCAGCAAGGCACGGAACACCCCGAAGGGTATGACCATGCCGGGATTCACCGCCTGCGGATAATGATGCAGCAGTTCGCCGAGGTTCGCTGCCTTGGGGCCAACAATGCGCCCGGAATCCGTGGCGCGTATTGCGTCCAGCGGCAGCGGATCCACTACTGTGAGGTCGAGTTTCTGCAGCTCCGGCCGGATCACAACCGCTGCAGCAAGCTGCTCGCGGCCGAAGATGTCGTCCCAGTGCGGACCGTCGGCACTGATCTGCACCGTGCCACGCGGACTGACCGCCAGCACGATGCGATCACCGATATGCAATTGGAGTTCCGCAAGCACCCGGTCGTCCACGACAACATTCGGGATGCCGAGGTTGCGCGCCAGCAGTTGCACATGCGACAGCGAGCTGCCTTCGCCGCGGGTGAGGATACCGGCAATCGGCGGCAGTTCCGGCGTGGTCGATGGCAATAAATAGATGCCGTCCTTGCGAAAATCCTGGCCTGCCGGCGGAGCGGCAAGCAACAGGCCGCGGCTCAGGCCTGGATTCAGCGCGCGCAGGCCGCCGGCCAGCTTGCGCTCGAACAGGTACTGGGTAGTACCGACCAACTGGTCAGCATCCTGCACCAGGACATCCAGCACCCGCGTGTAGGCGAGCAGCGGGCTGCCGCGCAATCGATCGGGCACGTAGTGTACCGCCAGCGGCGTCAGATCGAGCCAGCGCTCAATGGTCGGCCCGAACTGGAATTCCAGTGCCCGCTGCGCCCATTGCGGCACGCGCGCCAGGTAGCGCAGGGCGCTCGCATACTCGCCGGCATCGGGCTCGTCGCTTGCCTCGAGAGTACTGATGCGCTCATCCAGGGCGCCCCACTGGCGCTCGGACAGAAAGCCGCTGGCGAGCAGTGACACTGACAGACTGCGTAGCCATTCCAGGCGCGTATAACGATCGACCCCGGGGTTCTGCTCCAGCAGTTGATTGGCGACGGCATAGACTTCCTGCTCCAGGGCAATATTTGCCTGTACAAGGCGCAGGAGGTTGGGTGGGCTGTACTGCGACGATGGCAGCAACTTGCGCAGCCGCAGCGCTGCTTCTGCGGCGATGCGCATACGATCCTGCATATCCCTGGCAGCACGCAGGCTGGCGATGATCTCACGCAGCAGTGCCATCAGTGACTTGCTGCCGCTTTCCGAAATCAGCTGCTCGAGCTGCAGTATGGCAGTGCGCGGCGCATAGAGGGTATCGAGTTCTGAAGCCAGGCGACGGTACTGTTCAGACAGTTCCCGCAACCCTTTGCTCGCGGCATAATCGCGCACGCGTTGCGGGTCGCTGGCATCCGGCAGGCCATGCAGCTTGACACGCAGTGTCTGGAAATCCGGATCGGCCTCGGCGATCTCGATAGCAAGCTGGCGCACGGTAGCGGCGGTAGGTGGTTCCGCACCAGCCGGCAACAGGCGTACGGCCTCGCGCAAGAGCAGGTAACGCGCCGGATCCTGCCAGTCAGGATCCTGAACCATGCCCAGCAGCAATACGCGCGCGGCGGCACGTTCGTCCTCGACCTGCAGGGCACCGCGATAGAAACGCGCCCGACGGAATACCCAGCCATCGTCGTTCTGGATCAGGAATTGCTCCAGCAGGATCTGACGCAAATCGTCGAGTCGCGGATAGGCACCGACGAAGTTGAAGGTATTCAGTTCCGTCAGGAGGTTGGCGACGAGATAACCCTGATCGCGAATGGCGCGGGTGCGCTCATTCCACTCGCCGTGCTGTACCCCGCCGCCATGCTCAGTGCAGGCACCCTCGGTCGGAGGCAGCACACTGCCGTCGTCACAGAACCAGCGAATACGTGTGAACGGACCGCGCGAGGCGCTTTTCATTTGCTCTATCCATGCCCGCATCTGCGCCATATCGGGTGTGGACGGCATGGCATCGGCCACGACCACCAGCGAGACACAGGCGCCTGTAAGTAAAGCCAGTACCGGCAGCAGATGACGGGGAGAGAGGTAATATTGCATATACAGGTTTGTCATGGTCGTGGCCCGACCGCTTTATCGTAACGGATAACTTGCGGGGCGGACGGCAGTAAACCGGCGTCAGACGCGATATCGGAAAACAGCAGTCGGGTGAATCATTCTATGTGAAGACTTTAGCGGGTCGCGCCGGCCTCTTGCAAATCCTTACCGTGGTGGCCGGCAACCAGTCAAGATCAAACCCCGCCCCCGCCGTGGCTAAATAGTGCAATTGGCGGAACAATACAATGAAAATCATGAAGAATACCGACCGAATGCGTCTCAGACCGTGGCAGGCCTGAGGCTGACACAATACAGCCGCGGCGCCATTCACCCGGCGTGCCTGCAACCGGCTATTTCACCTCGTCGAAGTAGTCATAGTCATATTCGATATTGAAACGGCCGTCGCCATCCGAATCATAGCCAGCAGAGACCAGTTATCCCATCCGGAATTTTTGCCGTTCCTGTTATCCCTGCAGGTCCACTGCCGGTCAGGTAACCCATCGTTACTGGTATCAATGCCATCAGTAATTACTGGTGTGTTATATGCCCAGAACAGCACGCCGGCACCAGACGTTGCTATCGCAATTCACTTAGCAGGCTGTCTATCATGCCCTGCGCCTGGCCAAGGTAGCCGTCTCCGAACAGGTTGAGGTGGTTGAGAATGTGGTAGAGGTTGTACAGCGTTTTGCGCGTACGATAGCCGGGATCCAGTGGCCAGGCATGTTCATAGGCCGAATAGAAGCCGGCGCCGAAGCCTCCGAACAGTTCGGTCATGGCGATATCGGTCTCGCGGTCACCGTAGTACACAGCCGGGTCAAAGATAGCCGGATCACCGGACCGGGTGTAGGCATGGTTGCCGGACCACAGATCACCATGCAGCAACGAAGCCACCGGGGTGTAGCCGTCGAACAGGTCATGAAAGGTTTCCAGCAACTGTTCACCCCGTGATTGCAAGCGCCCACTGTGACCATGCCGCGCAGCCAGCTCGAGCTGAAAACGCAGGCGCTGCTCGCGCCAGAATTTAATCCAATCATCACCCGGTGAGTTGACCTGAGGTGTTGAACCAATGGTGTTGTCGCGGTTCCAGCCGTAGCGGTCCTGCGTGATGCGATGCATGGCGGCAAGACCTTCGCCCAGTGCACGTGCATTGCCATGCCCGCCAAGTGGGAGGTATTCCAGCACCAGCCAGGCCGATTGTGCGTCGCTGCCATGGCAAACCGGCGCGGGAACCTTCAGATCACGGCACTGGCGCAGCGCCTCGAGCCCGGCCGCCTCGGCGGCAAACATATCCGCCTGGCGCGCACTATTGAGCTTCACGAAGTAGTCGGTATCGCCAAAGCTGATGTGACTTGCCTCGTTGATACAGCCACCGCCGATGGCGCCCAGCTGCTGCAATGGCGCATCAACACCTGTCGCCGCAGCGATGTCGTGTGCGATGTTTTCCCAGACAGACATGTTAATTCCTTATCTTGCCACAACGGTTATGCCGTGGCTGTTCGCGGACCATGTCCGCTCCTACAATAGCGTTCGCGTTAACCGCGCCGTGGTCATGCCCCCGAGGCCAAGCTGTTCGCATGCACGGTTAACGTCCGCTGCATACACCTTGCGCCGCTGCACATCCTGCATTCCCGCCTTCAGGTCCGGGTCGGTTGCGATACAGGTCAGCCGGCGCGAGAGCAATGCCACGTCCCGGTGCTCCTCGAGCAGGCGCTGTACACGCGCAGCGCCACGCAGTTTCATCCCCGCCACGCGCTCCAGCCCATCAAACAGCGCATCCAGCGATCCGAACTCCCCCAGCAGCGCTGCGGCAGTCCTGGTGCCGATACCGGGAATGCCGGGAATGTTGTCCACGGCATCACCGGTCAACGCCAGCCAGTCTGCAACCTGCCCGGCATGCACGCCCAGCCAGTCGATTATATTTTCATAATGATGCTTGCGCTTGCGCGCGTAGTCCCATAGCAGGTCGCCCGGAGCAAGCAGCTGCGCAAGGTCCTTGTCAGCGCTCAGAATCGCGATGGTAAAGTCCTGCTTGCGCAGGCGCGCGGCCAGCGTGCCGATCAGGTCGTCGGCCTCGAAGCGGTCACTGGAAAACGTCGCAATACCGAGCGCATCAACCAGCGTACGACAGAATGCAAACTGCCGTTTCAGCTCCGCCGGTGGTGTCTCGCGATTGGCCTTGTAGAGCGGATAGATCTCGTTGCGGAACGACGTGGTGAGGCTTTCATCGAACACCACGGCAAGATGTTCGGGTCTGACTTCATCGAGCAGCCCGCCGAGGAATCCGGCAAAGCCATGCAAGGCGTTGATCGGCTCGTCGCCTGCATTGGTCAGCGAATCGGGAACGGAATAGTACGCGCGGAAGATATAGATGCTGGCGTCGACCAGGTAGGCACACCGCTGACTGCCGGACACGCGCCGTCAGCCGCTCAGTGCCAGCCGGTCGTGTAGCGGACTACTGCGCGGAAAGTGCGCACGCAGGAATTCCATCTGGTCGGCCAGCACGCGCCGGCCCTGCAGGTAGATGTACTCGGCATGCGTCGGTATGAACGGAACGGCCAGCAGCTGCATACCGGCCTGCTCCGGCGTGCGTCCTGCCTTGTGGTTGTTGCAGCGCCGGCAAGCGGTGACGACATTGTTCCAGGTATCGTGCCCGCCCTGGATGACCGGCGTGACGTGGTCACGCGACAGGTCGCGGATATGGAAGGTCTCGCCACAGTAGAGACACAGGCTGGAATCGCGGCGGAAAAGTGCCGGGTTATTAAGCGGGGGGACGTAGGCCGTGCGCAGCTTGAGCAGCTCGCGATTGCGGCCATGCGTGGCGATGATGGAATTGACCTCGATCACACTCTGCCGGCCGGTTCTGGCGCAGATCCCGCCATGCACTCTGTAAAGCAATGTCCCGCAGGTATAAGCCACCTGCTCGAGGTGGTAGAGACGCACCGCATCCTGGTAGCCGATCCATTCCAGCGGCATACCCGACACATCGGTTCGCAATACCTGATGACTCAAGTCAAACATATCGCCACCCGGGTGGGCAGCGTCCGGCGGCTGCCGGCCGCAACCCTCTGACCCTACTATTCAATTTTATTTTTGACTCCGCAGAAGCCTAACATGTTCAATAAATGTGCACCAGACAGGCCTCGCACCGGCAGCAGCCACGCTATCATGGTGTAGTATTCGCAAATTAATCCTTACAGTTTAACTGGCACCTAATAAGACTACCGGGGGCATACACACCATGGCAGAGAAGCTGACCTTTCGCCGCTACGCCGACAACGACCACACCTGGAAGCGCTGGAGCGACGACATCTTCAACGAGGACACGTCCTACAAGTGCCCTACCTATGTCCACCGGACCCCGCCCTGCCAGGGCAGCTGCCCGTCCGGTGAGGACATCCGCGGCTGGCTGCAGATCGTGCGCGGCATTGAAAAGCCACCGGCCGGGATGACCTGGCAGGAGTACGCCTTCCGCCGTTCGACCGATGCCAACCCGTTCCCTGCCATCATGGGCCGGGTCTGTCCGGCACCCTGCCAGGAAGGCTGTAACCGCAATGAAGTGGAGGACTTCGTCGGCATCAACGCGGTCGAGCAATTCATCGGTGACCATGCGCTGGCCGCAAAACTTGCCTTCAGCCGCCCGGCACAGGAAACCGGCAAGCGCATCGCCATTATCGGTGGCGGCGTGGCGGGCCTGGCGGCCGCCTACCAGCTGCGCCGGCTGGGCCACGGCGCGGCTATTTTCGACGAACGTGCGGAACTCGGCGGCATGACCCGCTACGGCATCCCGGGCTACCGCATGCCGCGCGACGTGATGGACGGGGAAATTCGGCGCATCCTCGCTATGGGTGTCGATGTGCACATGAACACCCGCGTCGGCCGCGACATCAGCTTCGAACAGCTTGAGCAGGATTATGACGCCATCGTACTTGCCATCGGCGCACAGCAGGGCCGCGCCCTGAACATCCCCGGCGGGGAGGCACCCAACTGCGTGAGCGGCGTGGCCTTCCTGTCCGCTTTCAACGAGGGCCGCATGCATTTCACCGCGAAGAAGGTCGTGGTGATCGGCGGTGGTGACACCGCCATGGATGTGGTCTCGGTGGCGCGCCGCCTCGGCCATATCAGCACCCACCACGAAAATGACCGTCCTGAAGCGGTCATCCACAACCATACCGCGCATGACGTGGCCGCCACCGCCAGCCGCGAGGGCTCCGAGGTCATGCTGATCTACCGGCGCCCGATCGAAAACATGCCGGCAGCCGAGCATGAACGCGTCACGGCGAAAAAAGAGGGTATCGAGCTGCGCGGCAACCTGGCGCCGGTGAAACTGGTGCTGGACGATGGCGGGCGCGCCAGGGCGCTGCGCGTCATCGAGGTCGACTGGAGCAGCGGCAAGATGGTCGAAAAGGCCGGCTCGGAATTTGACATCGAGTGCGACCTGGTCGTACCCGCCGTGGGCCAGTCCGGCGACCTGACCGGCCTGGAGCAGTTCGACAACGGACGCGGCCTGATCGACGCCGACCCGTTCTTTCAGCTACCGGACAAGCCGGGCTATTTCGCCTGCGGTGATATCGTGCGCCCGCACCTGCTGACCACCGCCATCGGCCAGGCCGCCGTCACGGTCGACAGTATTGACCGCTACCTGCGCAAGGCCGAAGCCGGCCGCCGTCCGAAAGTTGATGTGCATCATTTCAATCTGCTCGAGAAGCTGCGCGAAACCAATCTGGCGCCGGCAGAATACCCGCATATCCAGGACTGGGGCACCGACAGCGCATCCTACGCGGTACACAACTACGAGGACCGCTCCCAGGCCGAAATCATTCCGCACGAGATGCTCTATCTCGGACATTTCCCGTTCACGCCACGCAACCAGCGCATCGAGACAGGCGTCGGCGCCGACCAGGTGCTGGGCCATTTCGAGGAACGCTTTCGCGGCCTGGACGAGACCCAGACGCAGGCCGAGGCCGAGCGGTGCATGAGCTGCGGCATGTGCTTCGAATGCGATAACTGCGTGATCTACTGTCCCCAGGACGCCGTCAAGCGTACGCCGAAAGAACACGCGACCATGGGGCGCTACGTGTATACCGATTACGATCGCTGCATCGGCTGCCACATCTGCGCCGAGGTCTGCCCGACCGGCTACATCAATATGGGCATGGGCGCCTGATCAAGGAAGGTCTGATCAAGTGACATATCTCGCCATTGTTTCGCCAGGTCCGAAGGTCAGCAACGTCGTCGGTTCCTAAAGTGCAAGGTGGCAGTGCCGATACTGGTTTCGCTGCGTGGAAGCGGGCAAACGCCTGATTCCACACCCTTTCAGGCACCGCAAACGGGTTTTAGTAATTGTGAAACGCAGCACTTTATTTCGGATTTTATTTGGGTTAATATTCCCAAACCTGTCGGGAAGCAGCACATTCATACACTGCTGACCGGCACCCTTAAACAACCTGAAATGTAACTTGCCCCGGGCCGCAGGCACGACAAGTCGCATCGGAGATCGCTATGCCGATACGAATTGCCGTGCCCCATGAAATTACCCCCGGTGAGCGTCGCGTCGCCCTCGTTCCCACCGTCGCAGAAAACCTGGCCAAGCAAGGCCTGCACATCCGCATCCAGGCCGGCGCAGGCGCCGCTGCCTATTACCGAGACCATGACTACACCTCCGTCGAGATCATTGCGGATCGGGCCACATTGCTCAGGGAGGCGGATATCGTTTTGACGGTCGATCCGCTGATCCCGCAAGACATTGCATTGCTGCGCGAAGGGACCACGGTGATCGGATTCCTGCATCCGCACGAATACGATGACCGCATCCGCGCTCTCCGCGACCACAAGATCACGGGGTTCGCCATGGAACTGATTCCGCGCATCTCGCGCGCCCAGAACATGGATGCCCTGTCCTCCCAGGCCTCGATTGGCGGCTACAAGGCGGCACTGATGGCCGCGAACCGCACGGCACGTTTCTTCCCCATGCTGACCACGGCCGCCGGCACCATCCGGCCGGCCAAGGTGCTCATTATCGGTGTTGGCGTGGCCGGCCTGCAGGCCATCGCAACAGCAAAACGGCTTGGCGCCATGGTGGAGGCCTACGACGTGCGTCCGGAAACGCGTGAACAGGTCGAGTCGCTGGGTGCCAAATTCGTCGACGTAAAGGTCAGCGCAGTCGGTGAAGGAGGTTACGCCCGCGAACTGTCCGAGGAAGAGAAGCGCCAGGAAATGGAAGTGCTCGCACAACATGTCGCGCAGGCCGACGCCATCATCTCCACGGCCGGCGTGCCCGGCCGGCCGGCGCCGAAGATCATTACCACCGCCATGGTAGAGCAAATGAAGCCCGGCGCAGTCATCATCGATCTGGCTGCCTACAGTGGCGGCAACTGCGAGCTGACCATTCCCGGCGAATCCTTTGGTCATGAAATGGTCATGATCTACGGACCACTCAACGTACCGGCCATGATGCCGGTCCACGCCAGCGAGATGTACGCCAAGAACCTTTCCAATTTTCTTTCGCTCATTGTCCGCGATGGTGAAATCAGGCCGGACTGGGAAGATGAAATTGTCGCGGCCAGCGTATTGACCCGTGACGGGAAAATCCAGCACGAACTTACCCGGCAGCGGGTCGAAGGAGGTCAGGCATGATTGCCGGAATGACAGCACTCTATATTTTCATGC